>CAWEHH010000045.1:0-129033 GCA_963808765.1 uncultured beta proteobacterium | reverse complement strand
CTCTCCGGCATTCTTCTGGAAGTAGTTGTACAACAGGCGTGCGCCGAAGAGATGATCGTAGCAGGCGAAGGGGATGTCGGGGAAGCTGCACGCCGCAACGATGCCGTCCAGCAAACCCGGGTAAGCGTCACCGATCTGGTGCACCTGGTCCGAGCCACCTGAGCAACCCCAACCAATGGTGTGCGCAGGCGAGCCGTGCCGCTCGACGAAGCGCTCCTTGACCATCATCATCGTTTCAGCCGCGAGCAGGTCATCACAATTATTACCGAACACGTTGAGCGTCGCCGACGCCATGGCGAAGCCGTGCCGCAGTATCTCGTGATTGAGTACGCCGCCGGTCACTGGCTCCCTGGATGTACCACCCGCCTGGGCAGCCGCCGCCGAACTGATACACCAATCTGCCATTCCAACCGGCAGGGCGTGTCCATGGATCGACCGGCTTATCGCTGAGCGGATCATGCAGGATCGAGGTCTGGTGATTCACGGTTAACGGTGCCGGTTTCAATCCAACGATGTAAGGGATGGTCCGACCTTCGTTCGTTGTCGTCTGTGCGAGATCCGCCGGACGAACAGTGGGGTCGGGCAACGGACGAAACTGATCGGCCGTGTTGCGGTAGATGTAATTTACGCGCGTTTCGATCAGCAGTTCTCATCCAGGGCGGGTCCCAGATTCCCGCCGGTGACTGGTAGGTTGAAGAGGTGCGTCATGCGGAGAGTACGGCCGCTGATGAGGACCCGAGAAGATCGGACCCGTGATCGGCCAGTTCGTAAGCTTCAGGCGCGCGGAATCGTCTCCCCGGTGCCACGTTCCTATTGCACGCACGCTGAGTACGTTCTCACCATCCTTAAGGCCCGTGGTCAGTCCGAGCAGTGTAACGGGTGCCAGAAATGGCCTTGAAGGCGCTTGGTAACGTCGGTCATTCAGCTCGACCCGTAGTCCCCTGAGCGGGATCGCGGGGAAACGTCGATGCGCACGAGCACGTCGCCGCCACTAATCATGTCACTGCGTGCGGAAACCGTCGTGATCCGGATGTCGTCGTCCTTACCTCTCTGCTTGTGTTCCCGCGTTTTGACCGGCAAAGGTTCGTGGTTCCGCACGTGCCAGAATCCGTGCCCGCGTTCGCCGGCGTAGCACTACTCGCGAAAATGGCAGCTACCACGAACCCGACAGCAAGGCCGCAGGAAACCCTACAAGCTAAGTCGCTGCGGATCGTAGTGCCCTGACGTGCTCTATGAAGCGAGTTGGTTATTAAGGAAGCGCAATAAAAAAGCCCGTGCCACCAGCGTTCAATAACGCCAGAACCGGCGATTGATCTCATGACTCCTCCCGTGGTGAAAAAGGCGATCCTCACCCTCGTGGCCCGAATCTACTCTCGCGCAGACGGAGGTGCAATAGTGCCTGGTAGGTTGATCCGCCGTCCGCTCTTGGCCATGTATTAATCCATGCACGTCCGCGCACGGCCCGCGGCTGTAGGCCCCTGCAGCACACCGGGGGGCAGGTTGCTGTTGGCGGTCTGGATGGCGCTTACACAGGATGGAAAGCCAAATCACTTTATGGAAGCGGTGGAATACGCGACCCTAGAATGGGGCGACTGGTTCAACCATCGTCGACTGCTATGAACCCATCGGTAAGATCCCGCCGGCGGAGCTTGGAGGCGTCGTCTCTCATCAACGAGTCAGTTGCCAATGGCGGCCTTAGTTCAGGCCGTCGTTACCTGCGACCGCCGATCTCTCAGAGTCGGATGGAAAATTTAGAGTGGGCTCGAATCCTTCGTTCGCACTCGTTTTCTTCGGTGTGCTCACTCTCATTGCCTGTTCGCGCGAGTTAGCTCCGCTAAAGGCGCTGATCGGTGAATGGAACGTTCAATGTGCTATCGCCGAAATCCGCAAAGGCCGAAAGCACGAGTGCGATTCGGCGAGGGTGATATACAGGTCTCGCAGAAAAAAAATGCAGTGTATATTCCTCTCAGTGCATGCCCAGGTGGCCGTAATTCAATGCTCATCCTTCACCATCGCAGAGACAATCTATATAGGCTGCTTCCCTTAGGCTCTGCAAGCGTGCTGAACGATGTTGTTAACAGTGCGGGCGTTGCTTTGCGATACTCCGAAGTAGAAGGATTCGTAGCGAAGGGCGATACGCGGGCGATCACATTCCAAGACAGAGGCAATGGGGCTTATGAAATGCGTTTTTCCAACGTACGGCGGAGCGGCGAGATTATTGTCACGACAGTCGAGATGCGACGCCTTCAGAAGTAGCGACGGAACTGCGGTGCCGGGCGACTTGGGGTGGGTTGCAAGGCATCGGGGACGGAAGGCGTTTGCCTGAATGGCGCACACCGAAAAACCCACGCTGCCGCATTTACGGCTTGAGGCAGAAAGGTCTAAAGAGCGCGACTCACGAAGGGTGCGATGCGCCGCTAACCGGAGAACGCAGAGGTCGTGCAACGAAGGGAGTGGGTTCTGCGCCTTCCATCATGGCGGGTGAATTTGCCGTCTTGAACCGCCTCGCCTTTGCCGGAGAACTCAGGACGGGTGATTCACAGCCGGCGGTTTCGCTAGCGCGGGGGTCGACCGCGGATTATGGCGCGTATCAGAGCGGTATCTGAACGACTCGGCACGCGGCTCCTTTCGGCGGAGGTCTTGTGCCGCAACCCCCTGCGATATGTCGCTCCGCCGAGTTCCGTGTGCTGCCCGTCTCACGCAGGTTCCCGCTCCCCTGCGACACAGAAGGGACGGAAAAGAGCTTGCCTTGCTCTCGCGGTTGGAATAGATTTGCATGGCAATTGATCGCTGGATCCTATCGCGATCTGCCCGGGTCGCAATTTGCCTTGGGGAGGTGGAAGCCAGCATGACCAATTATGCCCACCCGACGAGTGCTCCGGGACTCACTCCCGGCGCGCCGCTTCGGCGCGGCGGAATTGAGAGGCAGATTGGCTATTCCTATCGCTGCTGCAAAGTCCGCTCCGCGCCTCGATTCACGACTGGCGCTACTCAACGTAGAAGCATCTTGAAATGGCCGCTTGCGGGCCGGTTGGTATGTTTTCAACGGAGGAGGATTCCATGAAGTTTCACGTAAATGGCTTCGCAACTTTGCCTGCGCACTGGTCTGCGTCGCCCCTGTTTTGCCTAACGCCCACGACGACGATAACGATGGCGACCGCGGCCATCCCGGCTCGAGCTTGTTCAGGATCGAGGTCCTGTCGAGCAAGCCCTACATGGTCTCGGGCGGCGACGCGCTGGTGCGCGTCACGGTGAAGAAGAACGTGCGCCTCAGCGACGTGCGCGTCGAGCTCAACCGCGCAGACATCACCGGTACATTCGTCGCCGACTCCGGCGCGCGCACGCTCACTGGGCTTGTCAGCGGCCTGCGCGAGGGCGAGAACGACTCGAGGTCGAATCCAGGGGCAAGCGGTCTGGTCGCGGCGAGGCCGAGCTCACGCTCGTGAACTACCCAATCACCGGGCCGATCATCTCCGGGCCGCACGAGTCTCCCTACGCCTGCACCGCGCAGGACTTCGTGCCCTTTGCCGGCAGCGAACCGCTCGGACCGACCGATCCCAACTGCCACGTCGAGCGGCGCGTGGAATACGTCTACCGCACGACGGGCAACCAGTTCAGGTCGTTGCCGGAGCCGCACTCGACCCTGCCCGCTGATCTGGCCCACACCACCACGGTGACCGGCGCCACGGTGCCCTACATCGTGCGGCTCGAGACCGGAACGATCAACCGCGCGATCTACCAGACCGCGATCCTGCACAACCCGAACGACGCGGCGCCGAGCCCGCACGCCCCGCCCGCGGGGTGGAACGGGCGCCTCATCTACCCGCTCGGCGGCGGCTGCATCGGCGGCTGGTACTTCCAGGGCTCGGGCCTCGTCAATCCCCTCGACAACAACTGGCTGAGCAAAGGCCACGGCGTCGCTTCCGCGAGCCTCAACACGTTCGGCAACAACTGTAACGACCTGCTTTCCTCCGAGACGATCCTGATGGTGAAGGAGCGCTTCATCGAAAGCTATGGCGTGCCGAAGTTCACGATTGGTACCGGCGGCTCGGGCGGCGCCTACCAGAGCAACCAGACCGGCGACAACTATCCCGGAACGTTCGACGGCATCGTCACGACGAGCAGCTTCCCGGATGTCACCACCGGGATGGTCCCGATGCACAGCTCTCGGCTGCTCGAGCTCTACTTCGCTTCGCGCCCGGGCCGCTACACGATCGAACAGCAGAAGGAGATCACGGGCTACCTCTCGATCCCCGGTCAGATCCAGGAAATGAGCCGGGTGCGTGGCGACCGGATGGATCCACGCATCGATTTCCCGGACCAGATCCTGCCGGGCGTGGGGCCGCAGTTCCGCTATCACCCGGTGACGAACCCCTACGGCGCGCGCGGCGACGTCTACGACCACACCGTAACGTGTACGGCGTGATCCCCAATACGCCCTTCCAAGGCGCCGCGAAGTTCGCGCAGCGTCCGCTCGACAACGTCGGCGTGCAGTACGGATTGCGGGCCCTTAACCGCGGCGCCATCAGCGTCGAGGACTTCCTCGACATGAACGCCAACATCGGCGGCGTCGATATCGACTTCAACCATGTCCCGCAGCGCACGGTGCATTACCCCGGCGCCACGAAGCGCGCCTATCAGGGCGGCCGCATTCTCTACGGCGGCAACGGCCTCTCCAGGATGCCGATCATCACCCGCATGGGCGGCGGCGACCTGGTCGTGCAAGGCGACGTTCATCTGCGCTACCACGCGCATCGATCCGGCAGCGGCTGATCAATGCGAACGGGCACGCTGAAAACCAGGTGATCGTCGGCAACCTGGCGCCGAGTGAGCTGCTCATCGACCAGATGGGTCACTGGCTGACGGCGATCAAGGCCGACGCTTCGCGCCGCCGGCTCGCCGAGAAGGTGGTGGCGAACAAGCCGGCCGACATGGTCGACGCCTGCTGGACCACCGAGGGCGTGAAGATCGTGGAGCGGCAGACCCTGGAGGGCCCGGGTCAGTGCAACCAGCTCTTTCCGGTCGGTTGCCGCCGGAGTTCGTGGCGGGCGCGCCGATCGAGCTCGACGTCATCAAGTGCCGTCTGAAGCCGATCGATATGTCGGACTACAACGTGGCGTTCACGTCGGAGCAGCGCGCGCGGCTCGAGTCCATCTTCCCGAAAGGCGTGTGCGACTGGTCCAAGCGGGGCGTGCGGCAAGTAAAGGCGGAGCCGTGGGCCTCCTTCGGGCCCTCGCGCGAGAACCTGGTGTTCGACATCATCGACCGCCGTCGTCATGACGACGAAGATGAGGAGCGATGATCGACCTCTGCAAGCTTCCCTCCTGCGCCATCATTGCGTAGCGACCGAAGGGCACCAGGCGCCTCAAGCTCGCGCGTTCGTCACCAGTTATGCTGACGCGCGCGCTCAGGATGTTAAGCTGAGCCGGGCGTAGAATACTTCCGTCTGCTCTATCAGCGGGTAAGTGCTCTTTATGGTGTGTGGGAAGTCGGTTCCTCTGATAGCGCAGGTTGCTTGGTGGCGCTGGTCTCTGATCTTCAACAGAGAGGAGAGGAATCATGAAGCAGACGGGAATCGTATGCGCGGCCCTGTGCTGTTCGTTCTCTGGTGCCTCCTATGCTGTCAATCTGGAAGATGCCGAGTTGGTGGCCGCACGGCAGAAGATCTTCGGAATCGAGCACGTCCACGGCACGACGGGTGCGCTCCCGAGAGATAAGGTCGTGTTCTGGTGAGCTGGGCATGACGGGTGCGGTCTCTTTCATGGGACGCGTCATCATGATGGATTCGTTTATTGCCCGGCTTGAGGTGACGACCACGACGCACACCGATCGTGATCAAGGCTGTCGTGGACATGAGACCTGAAGCCTTGTTCATCGGGCACGGCCATGGCGACCATGCTGACAATGCCGCGTTCATCGCTGCCAAAACCGGAGCGACGCTGCACATGTCGCCGGAGGCATGCGAAACCGCGCAGACTGCACTTGCACGCATGAAGGCAGATCCATTTATGCACGCAGACCCCTTCTTCGCGATCGCGCCGAACACGAAAATTAATTGCGTCGGCGTGACGACTGCGGGTTGAATTGCCGGCTACAGAACTGGTGCGATTGAGGCGGCTGGACCCGTTGGTGCATCCTCGGATATCGTGCGCTGCATTCCGTCAGCGTTCCGGCAGATCCGGATTGGGGCATGCGTTGAGGTAGTCGACACGCCGGATCCCAACGATAGGAAGTGGCTTCCCGCCCCGGAGTATTGCATCATCCCTACCGAATCCGCGTCAGCCGGGGCAGCAGGACCCTGCGGCAGGGCGCCGGGCCGGGCCGTGCTGACCAGATCAATTATCAGTTCATCGTGCGCTCAGGCTATAACTTCACAGTCATGTTCAACGCTTCGGTCGGTGCGTTAAAGGAAGGCAAAGGCAGTAACCTGCCGGAGGGCACACCGGCGGACGGCGAGCGGCTCCTCAATCTTGTTCGCTCGTTGCCCAATACGGACTTGCTGTTTACGACGCTGAGCTCCGGCAACACGGACAACAACGCCTGGCGCGATCATGTCTACTGGACAGAGGCGATTCGGCCGAAGACCCTGACCATCGGCACACCGTGGATGTTGCCGCCGGGATGCAGTACATACTCCGGCTCCCTCGAGCAGCTGAAGTTGATGGAGCAGACTCGCGTTGCGTGGCCGGGCTTTCCGAGACAGTTCTGGCCTGCCGTTCGCAACCACACGGATCCTACCGATATCCTGAAGCCGCAGGTCTACGATCTTCAGAATCCTGTCTGGTTCAACCCAGTGAAGCAGAGGCGCATAGCGCAATACTGTGGAGGACCAGCGCACAGGTAGTATTCTCATCGAAACGGTCCTCGCACGGCGCCAGCCTGCTGCGCTCGCGGCGCCGCACGAGGCCGAAGATCCTTCTCACTCTCGGGCTGGCCGATCGTTGCTTTCTACAAGCTGCCTGATAAGCATCGCACGCGAAACGCAACTGGGCGCCTTCTATTAGAGCGCGAAGAGTAGCGCCCCGTGATACTCGTCACAGGCCAGTCGCGTGTCCCTCGCGTCCAACACCGTTTGCCCGAACCAACAGTGAAGCCACCGCCAGGGTGAGCCCGTGTCAGCAGCTCCGGTTTGAGGCGGATCGCGTTGCGACCATCGGCGCTTCCCGCCAATTTGGCTTCCACACCAGACGCCGGTCAAACTTCCATCGCCTTAGCTGCACATTGCCCGTTACTGCAGTGCGTTCGCGCTTGCTCGGTGAACCTCCAGCCGGGTCCATGCGGGTGTGCCTTTTGGCCATGGCAGCCTCTCGATCTCAGCGGGTTGCGTCGACTAGCGACCCATGAGCTAGACTTTACCGATCACGCGCGCTTTCGGGATGCAAGCACCTTATAGCGCTCCGCCCCCGCGGGCGCGTCCAGCATGGTGTCAAGCGCGAATACTGGAACTAGTAGCGATGAGACTCGTCGGTACCGCGCGGGCGAAGACCGTATACGACTGGAGCCGCGGTCCGTCCTTCCCCAGAGGAGCCTTTTAGTTGCAGGGAGCCGCGGGCGAGCAGCAGGGAGTGAAATGAGATATGCGTAGGGGAGTGCCACGGTTCGCAGCCCGGCTTGCCTTCCATGTTCGTTGTCCTGCTACCGGTGTCACTTTAACGGTTGTTTTCCGTAGACCGAAAGAAGAGTTCGCCGGTGTCTGATTTCTTGTAAGTTTTCTTATAGGTTCCAACGAGGGTTTTTCGTATACCAGTCGCGCCATAGCCGGAGAGGCAGCTTGGAGGTCGCGATCCGCCTTGAGATTCCCTTTCGGGTACGCTGCAGTAGCAGGAAGAGAAAGAGTTTTAGATTAAGCCCCGGGCACAAGTATCGTCGGCAGCGTACCCGACGACGAGATGCTGCTTACAGTCGCCAACTCAGCCACGCAGCGGAAGAGCCACCATCACACGTGGGGCGGTCCGGGTTCCGCCAGTCGGCTCCTGGGTGCCCCATGGTAGGATCAGGCATGGGAGCGCTCCATCCGCTCACTGCCTACACGGTTGTTTCAGTAGAGTTCAAGCGGAACGTACGCCGCGGCACGAAGAACGGGACACCACTTCGCACGTAGATCTTGTACACGCGCCCGTAGGCATGACTGAGCCGCGATTCTTCGTGCAACGAGCCCAGGACCAGGTACAAAGTCGCCACTACGTTGAACGCGAGACGGCCAGTGCTGAGCTTTGGCGTAAGCCAGAACAGCGCCACCGCGGAGAAATTCAGCGGATGTCGGCTCCAGGCGAACGGACCTGCCGTCCTAAGTCGTCCGGTCGCAATGTCCTCTTCGGGCCCCTGAGCGGCGGGAGCTGAGGGCACTGGCAACCCACGTTGCCGCAAGAACATGCCGTCCACCCCGGTGAGGGGGACGCGGTAGTTGTTCTCTCCAAGCAGCGCAGTCGCAACCCGTTTGACCGCTCGACTTGCGAAGAGACTGTGGACGAGCCCGTAGGCTACGGTGGCGATCGCGATCTTGACGACTGGTTGCATGGATTCTTATATGGGCTTCGAGGGTGCCTGCAAGGGACGCACCCATCCGAGTTGCGCTGATCAGGTGCTTACGGCGACGCCTGCGTCACCTTGGGCTGTGACGTAGCTCCGTCTCTTTCCGCGTTGAGCGACACTGCTCAGCAGTCACATCCGTCTCTCGTTAGGGTTAGCGCGTACGTCCAGCGGAGATCTTGCTTGGTCGGTCCGTTGGTGAGAGCCAGAGTTCGTACTGCCGCGGGGTGGCTCGGTTTTCGAAACCCTTGATGTGCTTCAGGCGGGGCAAAGGCAGCCCGACACTGCGCAGCGCCCTCACGACCTCGCCGGTCTGCCGCGCGTCATCCGGGTAGAAGTAGCGAAGATCCGTGCTCAGCGGTCCCGCGTCCATGAGCTTGATTCCCGTCACTCGAATGCCGCGGGCGGACAGCGGTTCGATCAGACGCTCGACCTCCGCACGTTGTTGGTGATTGCGTACGTGAACGAAAAGGGCGAGCGGTGCGCCGACGGGGGTCCGCGGCCGCGCGGACTCGGCGCGTGCCCCGCGGGCACTGTCGTCTGACGAGTACACCTGCACGCGCTCCGCCGCAGTATGGGTGCCGCCTGAAGCGGGTTGCGTTGTTCGCTGAGCGGGTTCCGGTGTTGGGGGCACACGCTTTGAGGGGTCCGCACGTTTGTCGGGCACGCCCGGAGGAACCCTCGATTTCGGCTCTTCCGCGTTGTCCGAGGCGGCTATGCGCGCCTGCTGAGGCCCCATATTGACGTGCGCCGCGAGACGCTGAGCTTCGTCCATGCTGGCCAGCGCGATACACATTCTGGGCGTGCGCGCGCTCGCGAGCTCCTCGGTATGTATCGCTGAGCCATCCTGAAACCGGGTGTATTCACAACGATCGGGAGCAAACGTAAAGCACAGGCGGCCACCCGCTGACGGCAGGATCGTGGCGCGCACGGCGGGCCCCAGCGGGCAGGAGAGATCGCCGTAGATCGTGGTGGTACCTTGGTATCGTTCCTTCACCACCAGGCGTTCGGCGCTCACTGTGGCTTCGAAGTGCTCGGCCCCTTCCCGGTGCGAGAAAATCTCCGCCCAACCCTGTGGCGCCATGAGCGATAAAGCCAGGAACCAAATGGTCGAGGCCCTTCGAACTTTCCTCCAGAGCACCGAAGCCTCCGGCGAAAACGACCGCACCGCTATTCCCATGACGCGTTGGAGAAGCAGGATTAGTTCCGGCTGCGTCAGAGACTTCTGCGGGTGCTTTCGGTGCCTTCAAGCCTCTCGGGGATGGCCGAGTAATCGCCCGCTGCAGGGGTGAGCCAACGCCGGCTAATCATTTCGACTTGGAGGGTGCTAGGATTCACCAGCAATAAAGCCGCCGTCTACGATAAACCACCGGCAGTGTAAGGTTGCCCCGTCCGAACAGAGCGACACGACCTGGCTTGCGAGTTCACCGATGACGTCGGCGGCCGGAGGGAGCTTCCCGAGGTCGAGGTGCCGCGTCTCCGCGCCTACTGCACTGCGGCACCTCACCACACGTCCGGCGGCCCCTGCCTTGTCTTCGTGCCGGGGTTATGCCCATGTCGCAACGCATGGCCCACCATTACTCCTTTAGCAGGCTATCGATCCGTCGACCTTGTGCTTTCAGCGCGCGGCGCAGGCGACGAAGCGTCTGCCTGACGGCGCCTTTGTAAGCGTTCCGCGCAACGCGCCGCTTACCTTCTGCTGTTCGAGGGCCCGTCGACAGTGCCCAAGGCCGCCATTGCCGGATCAATCGCGATTGCCGTCTTCGGCGCTGCGCCGTCCAACCGTTTGCCATCACGACGCTCCAATAGTTTGCTCTGCTCCTTTTCCGATTCCCGCGCGCGCGAGGCGGGCTGTGGGGCGTCGGGCGGTGATGTTTCGCCCGTGGAATTGTTTACCTGCTGAGGGCCGTGCGCGATATTGGCCTGAGTCACGAACGCGATTGATCTCGGGTACTTGATGGCCGCCAGTGTCTCGAGCGTCGCACGGCACTGGCCCTGCGCCTTCAAAGCGAGACGCAGGCAAGCTTCGGTCTGGGCCAGATATTCACCGCTCAGCGCCGTCCTTGCCATGCGATTAAATATCGCGTCGAGCGTGTGGGCCTGAGCAATGAGCAATGATTCTGCGCGCCGCAGATCGGCCCCATTGGCAAGGCTGCATTGCTGCTCCAGATCATCTACCAAGGCGTTCATGGACATCTCTCCGAACACCTTGCTGTTGTATTCCATCAATGTGAGTGCCGCTTGGACAGTCGGACGGAGCGATGTGTGAGCCATTGCATCGGCCTTGGATTCGCCCGGCTTACCTTGCACGTTCAACGCTCGTGGATTCTCTGGGGCCATCTTTTCGGGTTTCTTCCCTCCAGCCTTCTTTGCCATGTGTCTTGTGCGCGCGGATTTCGGGTCAGATCAGGTCAGGTGCGGAAGGCGCGCTCAGCAACGAGGCGGCAGGTGCGGGCGCAGCTCGCTGCTCGCACCTGCGCGCACGAGCGCTGCGATCGATTCGCCGAGTCGAGCCGCTTACGGCCAACTGTGAAGGTCGCAGTTCACCGTCTGCCAAGAGCTTGATCGCCATCACGCGGGCCCAGCGAAGCCCACCCCACGGCTCGAGCAATCACGGCCGTGTGCACGCGTGAAACGGGGGGAACCAGTCCCTAACCCTTTGCCTTCGCTCGAGCGCCCCTTTTCTAAGCTCAATCCCCTGCGTCCCTTATCTCCGCAACGAGGGCAAGCAGCCCGCGAATAAGCGCGCGCGCCTGCCTGCGTTGTTCGATGCTCTGTGCCGAATAGCCGCCATGCTTGTACGCGTTCTGGTTTCCCTTCGGAGCGCCAGGACTGAGTCCACCATGCATTCGGCAGCGGCGCTTCCCTTTGATCGCGGGCGCCCCACACGCGCCCCCCGAGCGTGTTCGAGCTCCACAGCGGGGTGCATCGTGAGCACTGTGCATGGGGTTCTTCCTCATTTCTCGATTCGACCCCGCCGTTGCCCCCCGGTTGCCCTGACTGCACCGGCCACGACGGCCCGACCACCGTCCGAAACGGTCACGTGCTGAACGGTGACGATTTGGCGACCGCCTCCGCGAATACGCTGGAAGGCGAGCATTCCGCTCTGGTATGTGCGGATGAGCCGAGTGCATGAATTCACGAGCCGAGCCTGCTCGAGGGTGTTTTGTTGGGTTGCCGCTTGAGCTCCGATTGTCATGACCAACTTGTGCGTGAGCGCCATCTGATGCGCAAGCATGCGTTCCAGACTATTCCCTGCCTGCATCGATTCAGCAGCGTCCGTGGCCGAGGCAAAGACGCCAGCGTCGTTTGCGAGATCGAGACCCTCAAGCGATGCGCCTACGTTCAAAGCCGTTGGGCTCCGTAGCGTGTCCCGCATATGCGCTCGAGACGCGTCGGCGAGTTCCGGCATCACTTCGCAGCCAGCGCCAAGTTCGATCTCCCCAACCTCTGCGAGCGCCGCAGCGCGCTTCTGTTCGATACCAGCGTATAGATCATGGGTGCCGGCAAGGGCACTGCCGTGCGCATGTAGATTCAGTGCGAGCGACTTGTTCGTCAAAGCCTCACGCTGGGCCTTTGCTATGCAAGCGACGTGTATATCTGAGCGTTTGTTCAAAGAGGTGCTTTCGGGCCAAACCTGGTTTAGGCGCGACGATCCGGAGCTTGTTGAGCTCAGTGGAACACCCCGAGCCCTGGCAGTGCTCGATCGTCGTAGTCCTTGCATTCCCGACTCGCAATCAGCACGTCCTCAAGACCGTACCCCGCGCGAAGGATGCGGTGACCCTTACGACACGTCCACTGGAATGTTCTTCTTCCGGTGGGACCAGGTCCGAGTTCCATCTGGACGTTTCTGCAGCTTCCACACTCGACCCCTTTCTGGTCGCCCAGCGAGCACGCTGGGAGCGGAGGATCATCCCGACGTGCGATCGAGGCTGTGTTGTCAATTGTCGCCGCGGACCGCCTATTCTCAAGCACAGCAGCTTCGGGAGACTGTTGAGTCAGGAGCTGCGCCTGCCAGTACCTTGCAGCACTGTCAGGGTCCGTCATCGCATTCTCAAGTGCCCAAGTAATATCCTCTTCCGAGAAGCCCCACCGGCGACCTACCTGAGAAATCGAGGTAGCTAAATGCGGTTCCTGCACTCTATGTGGTTTCTGCCGTCGTGCTAATGCTAATTCTGCTAAATCTGCTAACGAAGGTTCGCAATTAGCAGAATTAGCACCTTTAGCATTAGCAGCGTCACAGGAGTTGGTGCCCCAGTCACCGCGAATCAGTTTCGATAGTTTCATGTTGTCAATTTCAGAGTGCAGGATTGACTCGAATCATCGTTGCTCTTTCAACTTGTTCGAGCCGGGTGTGACCATGCGCCCCGAGTTCGCGCAGCGCCGGCTCAAGCTTCGCCTTCTTACGCAACGGCCCGCGTGTCATCGCATCGCTCCGGGACACGAGGTCGACGCCCTTCGTGCGGCAGACTTTTACGAGCCAGTCGGAAAGCCGCGCTGGATCGGCGGGGTCAGCTGATAGCGCAAGTTCGCCTAGATAGCGCAGCGCCTCGTTGAGGTGCCACATGACGATCATGCCAGCTGCACGGACGTGGGCCGCCGAGATCGAGCGAGCGCCCCAATCATTCGCTGTGCTTTCCAAGACATGAAATAGACCCGCCATCCGTGCGACGTTGTCCGCGGCCTTGCTCGCTACGTCTCGGACATCAGTGAGTTCACCACCGGGAGCCAACTCTTCTTCGATCGCATTATGCAGGCCGACCCACTCGATCTTCGCCTCCGGCGAGAAGGTCAACACCCCCGGTCGCAGCGCGCCGTCCTCGTCCATATCCAGTGGTATCTTCAGAATCTCGCCGATTCGGCCGTTAAGCCGCTCGAGCTTCCGGCCACTGCGGCGGTGGTTCCGTAAACTGCCTTAACCCTTGGGTCGACTCTGGCCAAGAAACGAGGAACCGAGCGTAAAATCCGATCCCGCGGGGGAGACCATTCGATTTCAGATCGAAAGCGCGCAGCGTCTCCTCTTGCCCCTGTATCGAAACGCTGAGTCGAACGCCGCGAACCGAGTACCGACTCGGACGTGCGCCTACCTATTGAGTGCACGCCGCCGTCCCACAAGATGTTCAAGAGTCCCAGGTTTCGCATGAGTGAGTTCTCGCCCATCGCATGAGCTCCGAGCACAACTCCGCCCTCGGCGGACAACAATCCTGCGGAGGGCCACTCCTTCGCCAAAGCCCACGCGAGGTTCTCGGGCGTTTCATCACAACGCATGAACCTCGGCACACGCGGCTGTTTCGACTTCTGACCCTCGAGATCGCAGAGCTCATCGCGCAGCTGCAGTACAGTTTTCCCTTCTGTGGTTTGCCCGATTTCGCTGCCTGTTTTATGGCGGCGCAAACTCCGTCATGTTCCGCCCTCCAGGCTTTTTCTTTAGCCAAATACTCCTTTATGTATGGCTTCGCCGCTTCTGCCTGCTCGCGTTCATGGGTTGTTATCGCACCCGTAAATAGTCCGTCGTTCGTGCTTTTGCGTTCCCCGCTGGGCGCTATCGTCAGCAGGTAGAGACTGACAGGTCCTCTGAGTTTTTCAGCCCGCTGTACATCTACATGCCCTTGGCTCGCAACTGCCAACGCAGCTAAGGCCGATGCAACGACCAGCGGAAGGGGCGCCTTCGTGAACCCTTGAACCTCTAGGACGGCCGCCCGGAGGGCGTCAGGGAGTACCTCGATGGGATACGGCTCAGAGGCGGTCTTTACACCGAGCGACTGTGGTTCAGGCCAGGTTCTCGTAACCGGCTCTACGGGGGCGTGCGCTGCCGGCCGTTGCTTGCGAGCTTCTTCGATTGCTTGATAAAGCGATTCAGGCGCGGGCTCCGCATGCGGGGCCGCCGTTTATCCACTGATAACGCTGTCCGCTCGAGTGGACCGAAGGAGGAACGGTGCAGGCGTGACCGTTCGCAAGCAGTTCTATGGTCCAGACCGGTCGGGACTTGCCGTCGATCTCTTCCGTCGGTCCCTGCGCGAGTACAAGCCTGTTCTCCGGTGGCAGCCTGCTTTCGGGCACCGCGTAAAACCAGTGCGCACCGCCGCCTCCGGTTTTCGTTGTCGGGTTAGCGGTTCCCACGATTGCGCGTGTGGCTCCGTACGCATCTTTTTTCCACTCCGCTCCGCCGCGCACATCCAAGTCGAGCACCATCAAGCGCTGCCCGTCGCCAACCCGCGAAAGGCCCGTCACGACGGCGATGTTGATGCCTTGCTTGCTTGTTTCTGCACACAGCGTGTGCTCATCGAGCTCTTGTTTGTTCCACCCTGGCGTGTAAGCACTTTTTCCAAGCTGCGGAACTACGGCATATCCGCTGGCCCTGAGCATGAGTGCTGCTGCAGTCACCTCGTTCATTTGAGGCTTTCCCACGCGTCCAGCGCCTGAGCAGCCTCGACGAATCCCAAGCCGTAGCGCAGTCGATGGAAGGCCAGCACGTCGCCGCCTTTTGCCCCGCATGCATGACAAAAAAACCACCTGAGACCACATTTACGCTGAGACTCGGCTGCTGATCGTCGTGAAACACGCAGTTTGTGCTTCGCCACTCCCCACACCCGCTTAACTTGAGTTTTTGTTGCGAGTAGTAGCTGCCAGGATCGGGCAAGCCTTGCCTCCGAAACATAGCGAACTCCCCAAATTGTTTCCGGGCTTGTTCTTGCTGAAGTGACACCGGGCGGTAGATCGAGTTGGACATTGTCCAAGCAGCTTTTCCAACTGCGCGGCTGGTTTACCGGCTGAACTGCTCGACAAGAGCCATGATGTCTTCGACCCGCCAGACTGTCGTATTCGGGCCGAGCTTTAAGGGCTTGGGAAAGCGGCCCGCTTTAACGCCGGCCCACCAAGCCGACCTGCTCACGGGGATGATTGCGGGTATAGCCGGTCGTGCGTGCTTGGCTCCGGGATGACCCGGATCGCCGATGATGTGTGGGAGCCGAAGAAATCCTGTTGATGGAAGCGAATGGCTGTTCATCCTCGTCCCTCTGTATCCGAAAGTAGACAGAGGGATGCTGCCAAGTCTTCTGGAGTTCTTGCTGGAGGGTAGTACATAAACCGCTTGAATTACCCCCCACTTGGCGTCATTGACGCCGCTTAAGTCTCGGCCAGTTTCGGTCTAAGTAACGGACAAAATCGGAGTCGTCGCCCGCAATGCAACGCAGAGCTTCGCCTTTCGGCAGTCTCTTTATTTCAGCCCATTCGTCGCTGGGTCCCGTCCTCAAAAACGCCTTCAGTTCCGGCAGATCACGAAGCAAATAGCCTTCGCGCCACGCCCACATGCCTGCTCTGTACCAATCCACTCTCTGGAGCAGAGATTGGCCGGATGTGTCGGGTACTTACGCGGACGCCCTCGAGCCCTTGCACCCTCGATGAGTGGACGGTATGCGAATGACGGTTTCTTGTGTTTCGGTCCGCGCCGAGTGGGGCGTTTTAGTTCCTCGTAAAGTAGATAAATGGCACGTCCCCTTACCATCGCCTTTTGGCGTCTCGTTCGATCGGCAGGATCGAAACTGAACCAGTTATTCGTGAGATTGAGCTTCTCGATAAGCACCGTCGCCATCGCCTCTAGTGCATACCGGCGCAACCACATCGCCCGAGCACGTGGCGTAAACTGCCTGCCCTTCGCGGCAAGCTCCTTCTTCCGGCGCCGCTCGGCCACTAATCCGGCTATGGCGACCACCCTTTTAGGCGATACGCTTCGGTATAAGCGGGCCCATTCGGAGCCGAGTAGAAGGGTTACGACTGGCGAGCTCTTTTTGGAGCGCATCAGTTCTTGGGGCTCGCGACTCTCGTGGACTCGGCTCATTCGGTCACATTGATAAGCATGGGCAGAGAACAGGGCAGGTCTTGGAGAGAGTCTCGTCAGAATTGAGTGTTTGTCTGGTTCGCAACTACGCCGGACGTCGTGGGACGGGACTACACTCGAAACGAAGGACACAAGCCCGTTCATATCTTACAGTCTTGGGGGTAGCGGATACGGAAGCGGAGAAGTTCTCCGCCTACCTACGCGCTACAGCACGGGTTTCGGCCCCTTACCCAGAAATGCGCCCTCGATCAAGCTTGCATTCGGGCGGGCCGGCGTCCGCTTTGACTACGAGGCCCAGGCCTCAACCCATCTCCAGGTTGCGAAGGCACCGGGGGTATGGCGGTGCCCGGCCTGGCCCTCGCGGCATCTGGAGTGCAGACTTCTTGACTGTGAGCCGCCTGAAAAGGGGGTCTCAGCATCGAGCTCAAAGCGATGTTCTCAGGCTGCGCGCCGGATCACGGTCGGTAGACAGGACCGATAGCGAACTCGACCGCCTTATTCGCGACCGATCAAGCGCCTACGTTCCAGAACAAGGTTCGCTGGCGCCCGTTACCCCTTCTGTTACCCCGAAGGGCACCCGCAAGGCCTTCCCCTTTCGTGCCAGAAAAGGGCCGAAGGGACAACTCCCAGACGGGCGGTCGCCCTTGCCCACGACCCGAGGGGGTTATGTTCCCCCCTGCCCCGCCCTCGTCGAACGAGCGGGTGTGGCTTTCAACAGTGCGCCGACTTTTCACGGGGGCGTTGCCCTGGAAGTTTTTCGGTCGTTTTTGGCTGGAGCTTCCTCCGTATCTTTGGGTGGGTGTCTTTCTCCTCGCCCGCCAGCCACTGGAAACCATGTCGGCAGGCCGGCCGGGTTCATTTCTGTGGCGTGCCCTTTGGCATGCAGATGCCGATGATCCCTGCTCGAGGTGGGGTGTCCGCAGTGATTCGGGACTGAAACTTCGCCGCGGCAGCCTCGCACGCGACGGAGTCATCGAATTCAGCCGTCGTGACGCCTCGCGGTTCCCAGTTTGCGCCGGTTGTCCCGAGCATGATGATAAGGATGTATTTCATGGCGGGCTCCCTGAGTGGTTGTCGGGTGGATCGTAATAAGGGCGCGCGCTTGCTGACAACCGGATTTGAGACGATCGCCGAAATCGATCGTTCAGCTCGCCGGCCGAAGCTTGTGAATGCGCCACCGCCGGTCTCGAGGATCCGCCCGGGATTCAAGTGCAGCAACGGCACGGGCGGCACGCGTTACATCACTTTTTCTGCTGCCCGACCTCGGCGTTGAAGCGCGTGTAAACACCGCTGATGTGGTCCAGAAACGCCATCATCTCAGATGGGCCGCGAAATGATTCCTCGAGCTGGTTGTCGGCTACGTAACGTTTCCACGCTGTCGTGTACATCACTTTACGCAGGACGGCGGCGTAAGCATCCACGACTTCCCTCGATACACCCGGCGCAGCAACGAAGCCTCGGAACGTCGGAACGATCGGCCCCAGGTTATAGCCTAACTCCGCGAGTGTGGGCACATCCCGAAAGATCGGCAGCCGCCGATCGCCTACGACGGCGAGCGGACGTAACTTTCCTGCTTCCACATGACCGCGGACCTCGCTTGGATTA
Organism: uncultured beta proteobacterium; assembly: GCA_963808765.1. Classification (GTDB taxonomy): domain Bacteria; phylum Pseudomonadota; class Gammaproteobacteria; order Burkholderiales; family SG8-41; genus JAQGMV01. Next base: position 111,062 of record CAWEHH010000045.1, on the reverse strand, counting down.
TCAGAGGTGAAATCGACGTGTCCGCCGAGCAGCGCCCCACTGGCTTCTGCACCCCCTTTGAAAATGACATAGGCGAACTCGACCCCGGTCGTCTTGCCCAGCTGGTGAGCGATGATGTGGTTGGTCCCGCCCCACACGCTGAACGCCGTCGTGACCGACTTGGGTTTCCGCCGCGCGGCTTCGATCAAGTCCTGGACGGTGCGGTGGGGGCCGGATGCGAGCACAAAGATCCCGTTGGTGTCAGTTGCCATGGTGGCTACGGGCTGAAACTCTTTGTACGAAGGCAGGTCCTTGTTCCGCAGGGGCGTAGAGATGATAAAGCTGGTGACACTCAACAGGTGTGTTGCATCGCCTTTCCTCGGTGCCATGTAGCTTAGCGCCACAGCGCCGCCCGCGCCTGCCTTGTTGAGCACTTCCACCCCTGCCGGCATCAGGCGTTCGCGTTTGATCGTCTCGGCAACAAAGCGCGCGAAGACGTCCGCTCCCGAGCCGGGGTTGACGTGCACCACGAGCATCACTGGCCCGCCAGCGGGCGGCTCGCCAGCCGTCACGGGTGCCACCGAGCCCGCGGTGGTGCAAAGAAAGACGGTCCTCGCCAGCAGAAGCAACGTACGCGGCCGACTCCCCGCCAGTGTCATGGCTACTCCTCCTCCATTTGGTCCGGAGCTCCAGACGAACGTTGGCATGCGCGGTCGCTAGCGGCTCCAGGGAGGCGCCGGGCAGGGTCGTTCATGGCACTAGAAGCTGTATCGTCCCCGGCGCTTCGTTTCGTCCCACTGCGGACACGCTAGGCTTGTCCATAGAGGCGGGCGCAGTTATCCCACAGGATCTTGCGCCTGCTCTCGGCGCTAATCCCTTCGATGCCGAGGAAGGTCTGTACGGCTATCGGATGATTCCCATCGGAATGCGGCCAGTCTGTGGAAAAGACGATGTTGTCGTTCCCGATTGTTTCAATAACGTTCTTGACAAGCTCTTCGTCGGCATCCGCCGAGACGTAGCACTGACGCCGGAAGTACTCACTGGGAGGCATTTTCAGCTTGAACTGCTCTTCGTCTCCGAACTTCTCCCAGTGCTCATCCAGCGCCCATAGCCACCAAGGCAACCAACTGCAGTGCCCCTCGAAGAATCCAGCTCGAAGGTTTGTAAATCGTGCGATAACGCCACCGGCGAGAAGGCTACCAAGTGCCAGTATGAGTTCGATACACTGCCCGCCGAGCCGAGCGAGGGGGATACTTCCCATGTACCGTTGGCCGATTTGTCCGCTTTGATAAGCCGTGTGCACACCATGGAACGTCACCGGAACGTTCAGGTCCGAGGCCGCAGTCCACATGGGGTCCCAGTAGCGATCGTACCAAGGGCGTCCATTGACGGGATGGGAGTTGAGTACCAGAGCTACCGCCCCCAACTCGCGCACGGCGCGGTGGGCCTCTTGCACGGCCAGGTTTACATCTTGCGTAGGCACCATTGCGGCCGGCTTGATCCGCTTAGGGTCGGTCTTGCAATAATCGCCCAGCCAATTGTTATAGGCGCGGCATACCGCTGCCGAGAGTTCCGGTTCGAGGCCGTCGATGGCGATGAGGTGGCCTGCTTGTGAGCGATACGCAATCCCGACGTCCACCCCCTCCATATCCATCGCTCTCAGCATCGCGTTAGGATCTTCGCCCTTTCGATAGTCTGGACCTCGACCGAGCTCCTTATCGCGAAGTTTCATCTTCCCGCGCCGAATCTCGGCAGCGTGTGCGCGGTCCGGGTTGTCGATGAAAGCCGGGAAACGTTTTCCATCGAAGTTCCATCCGATCAGTCCAAACTCCTGGACCCATTTCTTGACATTCGGCGCCTTATTCCGGAACTTGGGATCGATGTATCTCTCCCACAGATCCGGTGGCTCGTCCACGTGAATGTCGCTGTCCATAACTTTGAAGCCTTGCTTTGCCATGAACCTTTCTCCTTCCATGGTGTAGTTGTAATTGCACGTGCTACTGCTGCGGTCGGGCCGCTGCTGTTACGGCTTCGGCCATAGGTGCGCCGAGGTGTCTTTTCAGAAACTTGAGCGTTCGCAGCCAAGAAGCTGCGTCCGCATGGGCGCGATCGGTTTCGGCCCGCCGGTTCATGGAAGCGTGGCCAGCCAGACATTCATTATCTGGCTCACCACGGCCGCCGACGCCGAGATTCATATGCAGTTGTAGCCCGGCGAGTTGATTTCAAATTTCAGTCGCACCCTTTTCCCGCCGGCGCTTGGAATTGGCGAGCGTGCGCATGTTTCTCTACGACGGGATAAGAGTTGGGCGCTTTCAATTGTGCTGCACGCCCACCGAGCTCATGCCGCGAAAGCCCTCATCAACTGGCGTGTCAATGCTGAACATGTTCACGCGTAATCCCGCGATCATCTGCGACTGCAGGATCTGGAATATTCGCATGAGCTGCGCCTGTGTGAAAGCGCGATTCGTGGGGTCTAACGTCTGCCCGATGCTGTAGAGACTGAAGAAACTGATAAAGCCCCCTTGGCAAAAAGGTTCGGTGAAAAGACGCCCGCTCAGGAATCCGAATTTTCCGCCGCCAGAGTTCTGCTCCGGAGAAAAGAGAGTGACATTACATACAAATCCCGAGAGATTCAGAGGCTCCGCCTGGCTCGGCTGCTGCGAGCTCACCAAGAACGTTCCTGCAAGCACTGCGATGTTCAACCATTTCTTCATGCTCATCTCTCCTCTCGCGATAGGAAAATAACTCACCCCGAGCGCGCACTCGGGACGCAAGTGCGAAAGCGCCCGCCGCCTGCGGCGTAACAGGTCTTCTGTTCATCATGGTTGCTTTCTCTTTCTCAGGAGGAAACCCGCGATGACACAAGGCCAGGCGATCAGCCCCGGCCAGCTTCCTCGCATGAGCAAAGTCCAGCACCAATCCCGGCACTCAGCTCGCGCGCAGAGCATGGACTCCTTAGATAAGCCTGGCAAGCGCACCACAAAAACAGACCGCGGGCGACCACGATGGCAACGGGTTATTGAGCGTGCGAGGGCGGCACCGACTCGATCTCTGATGAAAGAGGCTCCGGGGCTCGATTGCTGACGCAAGCAGGCGCCCCGGAGGCCACACACAGAAGCCGCTCCGACAGGGGAGAAGAGCGCGACCGGCGCGGAGTGTGTCAGGATCGAGTTGATCCGCCTATGGCGGAAGCAACCATGGATCAAGAGCGCGAGAGGGAAGCGGAGAAGAAAAGCCTGAGCCGACGAAGAGGAACGACAAGGGCTCGGCTCAATCCTATTCCTTGCGAATAGGCCACTTTCTATAGGGAGCAAAGTGAATGGCCGCGATTGTGCCGAGCTCACGCAGAGACAAGCGGGCGTTCGCCCGCTTGGGCAGGCGCGTTGCGGAGCGCTGATCTACATCAACCGCGTCATGGATGAAGCCTTCAATCCGGGCGCCGTAGGCGTTCGCGCTCGGCGCCAATCGGTGTCTTGATCTTCTGCCAACGCGTCGAGCGACCAGCCTGATACGGCGAGCGCGCATCCTTCGCGACGATGCCCTTGAGCTCCAGCTCACAAGCCATCTGCCACAGCGGCGCGCAATCGTCGTTCAGGTGCCGCGCATAGCGAATCCGGCGGTTTGCCGGCAGCGTGCGATGTAGCGCGTCTTTCCGCTCGAGCAGCGGCCGCGGGCGGAAGTCGGCGCCGTTCGGCCACGGCAGATCGAAGGCGAAGATCGCGGCCGGGTCAGAAACCGCCGCGCGCTGGACGCGCACAGCGTCACGTATGGCGTGGCGCCGGTGCAGCCGGTCCCATTGCGGCCGCCCTTGGGCGTCCAGGACGACGAGCTCGCCATCCGCCACGAAGTCGTGCGGGATCGGCCGGATCTCGGCGACGAGCTCAGGGAACAGCGCGCTCATGTCGCGACCGCGGCGCGATTCCAGCCGCACGACGTCACCGTGTTTGCAGACTAGGCACCGGAAGCCGTCGTATTTCAGCTCGTAGATCCAAGCCCGGCGCCGAGAACAGCTTGCCGGGCGTCGCGAACATCAGGTCGCGATGGCAGATCGGTTGTGGAAGGTCGCGCAGGTCTGACATCGGGTAGGCGGGCCGCCGGGCTAAAGCGGCCCGTGTGGGCACCCAGGATTATATGGGGTGCCCGCGCTTCACAACCAAGACACCGCAAGCTGAGGAACGGGGTAACGATCCGGGTAACGGCCGGAATACGACCCCTCTTCCGACCATCTTCTTCATAGGAGAATCGCCTCGCGAGTTCGATTCTCGCCGCCGTTACCGCTGCTGAGATCTCCTGCGCAACCTTGCGGATCAGGAAGAAAATCGGCGCATCGAAGATGCCGGACCGCACGGCCCGCAAGCGCGCGATTTGCCGTCGTACGCAGCTTGCGCGAGGTCGGGTGCGAAAAATGATCACGCCTTCGCCCGCTGGATAGGCAGAACGGTCGCGCCATCCCGTACAGAAACGAGCGTCGCCTCATACCAACTCATGAGCTGACGCCGCAGCTCGAGCCGCTTCGCACGATCGTAAGCAGATGCCACCTTATTGCCGACGACGTGATCAAGCTGCGCCTCGATCGTGTCGCCATCTTTACCGGCCTCGCGACAAACCGTACTGAAAGTGGCGCGCCAAGAATGCGGGCTATGCTTGCCTCCAAGGCCGAGTGTCCGGCGATAAAATTTTTCTACCGCCTCAGCGGTGATCGGCTTGGATGCGTCTGCGGGCGCCGGGCAGACGTACATGCTCTGCTGGCCATCCGCAGCACGCCACTCGCGAAGCGATGCCAGCACCATCGACGGTAGCGGTACCACGTGCGGGCCGCGCTCGATATCTCGGTGCTGTTTCATGCGCTCACGGGGAATCGTCCAATTGCCGGCGCGTAGATCGAGCTTGGTTTCGAGTCCACTGCCTGTCTGAGTCCGAACACCATCAAGATCGAATTCATCCCACCTAGACTCGACTACCTCGGAGATGCGCATGGCCGTGAAAGCGAGCAACAGGTGGGCGCGCATCACTCCCTTGCACGGATCGGACGCTCGCGCGTCCCGGAGGATCTCACTCACAGATGCAAGCGCCGTCACGGCCGGATAGTGCCGCCGTTCGCGCTTCTTTCGTCGTCTGACTGCAGGCAAAGGGTTGCCCACAATAATCGCGTGCTCAACAGCGTAATCGAGGATGCCATTTAACCTGCGACGCACCTTTTCGAGCATTTGCGGTGCACTTTCTTCGACGCTCCGGAGAATAGGAGCCAGATGGACCGCGCGTATGTCCGTAATCGCGCGGCGATTGAGATCGCCAAGGTGGTTCCGGATGCTCGCCTCGACTTCTGCACGATAGTCAGGCGTCCAGTCTTGCGCGCGAGCTTCGCGCTTCACCCAGTCAGCGGCAACCTTCTCGAACGTGTTCGCTCGATCGAGGACGCGCTGACGCTTCTCGGCGCGCTTTGCTTCGGTGAGATGCTCACCACGGGCAAAACGCTTGCGTGCGCGGTCGGCAAGTTCGCGTGCCTCCGCGAGACCTATAGCCGGCCATTTACCAATCGTGTACGTCTGCGGCTTTCCACCGAGCCGATAACGCAACTGCCAGCTAAACACACCACTTGCCGGCGTGTAGAGGTAGAGATTTTCTCCGTCAGCAAGACGCTGTCTCTCACCCGGCGCTGTATTCCGAATCTTGCGATCTGTCAGTAAGTGCTTTGGCACGGGCTAATGTGGTGGTAACAGATTCCGGCCTCAGTAGCGCGGAGATGGTTCGATAAACGGTTACCACCTCTCCCTTACCACCAGATTACTTGGGTTCCCTTGGACGTGCAAGGACGTATTTGCACTGTGGATGCGAGTGAAATTGTGTCGGGGGTCGGTTTACTTCAGAGGGTCACTGGAGGCGGGGGTCGGAATCGAACCGGCGTCCACGGCTTTGCAGGCATCTGCAGTTTCACATCAGATCAAGCACTTCGGACGATTTCACTTTCGCCAAATGGTCGTAAATCGGTCTAAAAGCGCCTTGTTTATCAAAGATTGCGCAGCCGTGGCGAAAGCGATTTCGGGCAACCGATGGTCACGGCTTTCGAGCCGGTGCACAGATTCAACACGCACTGAAATCCCCACAACGATTCGTCGAATCCCCAATGGGTCCCTGATCCCGTAAGTGGTAACAACTGCCTGCCGACCCGAGTTGCACCCCAGAATGATTCAGGCGGCCATTGGGGTGGCGACTCCGATCTCTTACACCCAGCGTCATTGCAGCAACGCCGCAACGTCACGGCCGCAGCTGTCCCGATCCGCCTAAACTACATGACGCGCCGACGAAACTGAGGTCTCTGGACAGCATCACTCCATCGTCTTGACGTGGGGTGCGACGGCAACTTTCATTTCCGCCAGCGCGATGACTTCTTCCGGAGTGAAGCCTGGCGCCACTGCTTCGAGAACAAAACGGCCATCAATCCAGTGCAGCACCGCGAGATCGGTGACGACCCAGTCTACGCACTGCCGCCCGGTCAGCGGGTAAGTGCATTCGCGCCGTAGTTTCGGCCGATACTTGCTGTCGGCGTGTTCCATCACGATGATCAACTCTGCGCCCCCGCCGACCAGATCCATCGCGCCGCCTATGCCGCCTCGCCTGGCATCGGCGACACTCCAGTTGGCGACATTGCCGTCTTCGTCAACCTGGTAGGCGCCAAGGATGACGGTATCGATCCGGCCGCCGCGGGCCATCTCGAACGAAGTCACGCTGTCGAAGAACGACGTACCAGGTACGGTGGCAACGAACTGGCCACCAGCGTTGAAGACGTCCGGATCGATGTCATCGCCCGTAACTGTCCGTCCATAGCCCAGCACGCCGTTTTCGGCATGCAGCCACACGCCTCGTCCTTCAAGGAAGTTGGACACCTGGGTCGGGATGCCTGTGCCCAGATTCACATAACTGTCGTCTTTGACGAGCTTCGCCGCGTTCCTGGCGATCCCGGCCCGGGTCAGCGCCGATTTGCCGTTGTACTGGCGCGCGCTGTCGGCAGGCCGCTTGCCTGTGCGCGACAACGTGCGTCCATCGATCTGCTCGGTTTTCTTTACCACGCGCGTGATGAAGATGCCCGGCAGGTCGATCATCTCCGGTGGCAACTCCCCGATCTCCAGGATCTCGTCGACTTCGACGATCGCCACCCGCGCCGCTTTGGCGAAACTGGGGTTGAAATTCTGGCTACCGCCGCGGAACTGGACATTGCCGGCGCGATCGGCGCGATACGCACTGAGCAGCGCAAAGTCGAGATGTATCGCATGTTCGAGAACGTGAGGCCTGCCGTCGAAGTCGCGGACTTCCTTGCCGGCAGCGAGATCGGTATCGGCACCCGTCGGCGAATAGAACGCGGGAATGCCGGCGCCACCGGCGCGGCAGCGCTCGACGAGGATGCCTTGAGGGACGAGCTCCACGTCGAGCTCTCCGCTGATGATTTGTTGCTCGGCTGCCGTCGTCATGCCGACCCTTGCAGAAAAAGCGGCGACGAGCTTTTTCACCTGCTTGTTTTCGACGAGCAGCTGGCCCTTTTCACCGGGTGCTCCCGGAGAATTACACACCACCGTCAGGTTCTGGGTCCCCTTGCTTCTCAACGCGCGCAGCAGGCTATTTGGGAAGCGGTGGGCAAGACCGAAGCCCGCGAACGCAACGGTGGCGCCATCGGAAATATCTGCCAAAGCCTGTTCAGGCGAAGCTACGACCTTGTCCATGCGCGCTTTCCTTGATGATTGTCAGTCATGCCGACGCGAGTAGCGATACGCTGCGTCGCTATCGTGCTTTCTCCTGAAACAAAGCGCTGCCTCAGGCGGGCTTGAACATCGGTATAGAGGGACCGCCTTCGGTCGGCTTGAACGTGACCTGCACTTTCTGCCCGCAGGCGATCGTGTCCAGATCGCAATCTACGATGTTGGTCATAACCGATGGACCTTCGTCCAGCGTTACATACGCGATCGCATAGGGCGTGCGTCCGGGGACGCGCGTGACGCTGAAGCTGTATACCGTCCCGGTACCCTTCGCTTGCCTCCACTCGGTCTTGTCGCTGAAGCAGAACGGACACAGCGCGCGAGGATAATGGTGGTATTCGTTGCAGTCGTTACAGGTACTTGACCAACAGCCTCCCCTGCGTCGCCGCTTCGAAATACGGCTCATCGCCCTCGTTCGGCTGCGGGCTCTCGATCTTCCTGTCCTGGTAGGGTGTGGCCATCGATCTACTCCCGTTCCATGATCAGTGTCGCGCTGCCGTGGCGAGTGCCCAGTGAACCGCCCGTGCCGTGCGCGAGCGCAATGTCGCAGTTCTTCACCTGTACCCTCGGATGGGCTTCACCGCGCAGCTGGCGCACCGCTTCGATGATCTTGGTGATGCCGCCACGATTTACCGGATGGTTGTTGCACATGCCGCCCCCGTCTGTGTTGAACGGCAGCTTGCCAACGCCCGAGATGAGGTTCCCGTCCATGACGAACTTGCCGCCCTCCCCCTTCATGCAGAAGCCGAGGTCCTCGAGCGTCATGAGGACGGTAATCGTAAAGCTGTCGTAGATCGACGCGTACTTGATATCCGAGGGCTTGACGCCGGCTTCGGCGAAGGCAATCGGACCCGACCGGATCGCCCCGGAATAGGTCAGGTCCACCCTGCCCCCCATCTGATCTTTGGGCGATTCACCGGCGCCGATGAGCTTCACCGGCGGGCGCTTAAGGCTCTTCGCGAGCTCCCGTCTCACCATGATGACCGCCCCACCGCCATCGGTCACCACGCAGCAGTCCATGCGATGCAGCGGACTGGCGATGACCGGCGAATTGACAACGTCTTCGACGGTGAGGACGTTCCTCAGCAAGGCGTTTGGGTTGTGCTGGGCGTGATGCGAAGCGCTGACTTTGACCCAGGCGAGCTGTTCGCTGGTGGTGCCGTACTGGTCCATATGGCGCATAGCCGCCATGGCGTACAGGTTCAACGTCACCGGCGCGTACGGCGTCTCGAACGGCGTCTCCGGAACGTCGCCGCCTCGATCGCGGACCGTCGTGCCACGACGCCCGAACCCCGCGCAAGTGATCAACGCAACGTTGCACTTGCCGGCGGCGAACGCTTCGGCTGCATGCGCAACGTGGTAGAGGTAGGACGACCCGCCCGTGTTCGTCGAGTCGGAATGCTTCACGGTGAGGCCCATGTAGTCGATCATGCTCAGACCGCCGAGCCCCGGGGCATCGCCGGAACAATAATAAGCGTCCACGTCTTTCGTGGTCAGCCCAGCATCTTCGAGAGCGCCCTTGGCGACTTCAGCGTGCAGCTGGGCAACCGATTTGTCCTCGATCTTGCGCGCGGGATGCTCATAGATGCCCGCAATATAGGCTTTGCCTTTGATGCTCACGTGATGTCTTCCTCTGGGGGCCGGATCGTGGTGATCCGGGCCTGAACGATGTTCATCAAGCTGCGCGATGCCGGAGCACGACGTCGCACGCATGCGGTGATCGCAAGCGTCCTCACGGCGAACCCGTCATTCAGCTTTGACGCCGGCGCTTTTCACAACTTTGCGCCATTTGGCGATTTCGGAAGCAAGGTGCTTTTGAAAGGCTGCAGGTGTGCTTCCGATAGGCTCGGCGCCGTCGGCTCAGCATGCGCTCGCGGAGCTCTGGCGCCATGACAGTCTTGTTCGCGGCTGCTGCCGACAATTTGTCGACGATCGGCTGGCCGCGCGCCGGCGGGTACCAGCAGTCCATACCACGTGGTCGTCGAATAGCCCGGCACGCCCGCTTCGGCGATCGTCGGAACCTGCGGCATTGCGCTCGAGCGCTTCACGCCGGTCACGCCGAGCACGCGCAGCCGTCCCTGCTTCACGTGAGGCGTAGACGAAAGCACGCTCGCGAACATGAACGTGATCTGGCCGGCGAGCACGTCCACCAGCGCCTGGCCTGCGCCTTTATACGGAACGTGCGCGAGCTTTATACCGGCAGCAGATTCGAACAGCGCGCCCGCAAGATGGCCCGAGCTCCCGTTGCCGCCCGATCCATAGGTGAGCGAATGCCGGGCTTCGCCTTCGCGAGCGCGATCAGATCTTTCACGCTTTTCGCGGGCAGAGAAGGATGCACGACGAGCAGGAAAGGCGCTTCGGCGAGCAGCGATACCGGCACGAGATCTTTCTGCGGATCGAAAGGCAGGCTCGAATACAGGCTCGGGATTGATCGAGTAGCTGCTGGACACGACGAGAATCGTGTAACCGTCGGGTGGGCTCTTCGCGACCGTGGCCGCACCGATCGAACCGGCGGCGCCGGTGCGATTCTCGACGATGACGTTCTGCCCCAGCGCGTCGTTCATCTTGCTCGGCGACGAGCCGGGCGATGATGTCGGTTGCTCCGCCCGGGCGCCTGGCCGACGATGAAGCGCATCGGGTTGGTGGGGTAGGCCGGCTCCTGCGCGTATGCAGCGCCGGCGAGGCTGCTGCCGCGAGGGCGGCCATCGCGATTCTTTTCATGTGTCTCCTCGATTTCTTGTGAGCGTGCTTCAGATTTTTCGCCCAGCGGACTCCCGCATGTAGCGCTCGTATGCGAACTCCGGCAGCCCGCCCGCCGAGAAAATCTCCTCGATGAGCGGCGGGAACTTGCGCAGCTCGACGCTTGCGCCCGTCGCCGGATTGCGCACGATCGCATTCGGGTAGTCGACCTCGAGCGTCTCGCCGTCTTCACGATGCCCGTGATCCCCGGCGCCATGAAGATCGGGATCGCGCGCGCGATGCTGTTGCGCAGGAACAGCCGCGCGACCGACTCCGCGATGATCGCGACGATGCCGACTTCGCGCAGCACGAGCCCCGGACGGCTCGAGCCGCAGCCGAAATTGCGTCCCGCGACGAGGATGTCGCCGGCCTTCACTTCTTTCGGAAACTCGGGCCGGTACGCTTCCATCGTGTGCTGCTTCAGCTCGTCCATCGTCGGATAGCGGTAGTACGGATTGATCGCATCGGTCTCGATCGAGTCGCCGAACTTCCAGACGCGGCCGCGCATCGGCTGGTCGAGATCAATGCGCATCGAACACCTCCTTCGGGTTGACGATCTCGCCGGCGAGCGCGGCGGCGGCGACCGTGAGCGGGCCGGCGAGATAGATATCCGCTTTCATGCTGCCTTTGCGGCCTTTGAAATTGCGCGTGGTCGCGGTGATGCAGACCTCGCCGTCGGAGAGGAAACCCACTTTCGGCTGGCACACGCCGCATCCCGGCGTGACGATCTTGCGCGCCGGCTTCGATCAGCGTCTCGATGAGACCCGCCTTGATGCACTTGCAGATAGACCTGCTGCGACGCCGGCGAGATGATGAAGCGCACGCCTTTGGCGACTTTGCGGCCCTTCAGCACGCGCGCCGCGATCTCGATATCTTCGAAGCGGCCGTTCGCGCACGAGCCGATGATCGCCTGCTGGATGCGCTGCCCCGCGACTTCGTCGACCGGCGCGACGTTACCGAACTGGTGCGGCTTCGCGACGACGAAAGGCATCGTGTCGACGTCCAGCACGATCTCTCTTTCGTACTGCGCGCCGGCGTCGGCGCGCGAGCGGCTCGTACGGCTTGTCGGTGCGCTCTTGCAAGAAACTCGCGCGTCGTCTCGTCGAAGGGGAACATCGCGAGCTTCGCGCCGACTTCGACGCCGTGCGCGGACAGACACATGCGGCTGTCGATCGAAAGCTGCGGCGACGAGCGAGCCGCCGTACTCGATCGACATGTTGCCTGCGAAATCGTCGCCGTACTGCCCGGCGAGGTAGAGGATGATGTCCTTGGCGATCGGGTAGTCGCGCTGACGCCCGTTCAGCATCGACCTTGATCGACTGCGGCACCTGGAACCAGAGCTCGCCGAAGAGCAGCACGTAGAGCATGTCGGCGCGCGTGATGCCGATGCCGCCGGCGTTGAGCGCGCCGTAGCTGATCGTGTGCGAATCGTTGCCGACGACGAGCTCGCCCGGGCGCATGAGGCCGTAGTCGGCCATCATCTGGTGCGCGATGCCGGGCTCGGAATCGTGGAAGCACTGGATGCCCAGCCGCTCGACTTCTCTGCGGATGAGCGCGTTCTCGTCGGCCTGTTTCTGTGAAAGCGTCGGCTGGTGATGGTCGACGCAGCACGAACACGCGGTCGCGGTCCCACACGCGCGGCAGGCCGTCCTTGAATCCCGCCTGGAGCGCGAGATCGTGCATCGGCTCGTTCGCGTGGTAATGCACCATCGCGCCGTCGATGCGCGCTTCGAGGATGTCGCCCGCGTGCACGGGCGCGCCGGCGAGGTTGTGGCGCGAGAAGAGTTTCTCGGCGATCGTCTGTTCCATAGCTACCCTCGCTTATTCCGGCTCTGGAAAGAGCTGTCTCAAACGCTGCTTCTGAGCGGAACGCACGTGGTCGCGCGCTGCTTCCTCGGCGCGGTCGGCATCCCGGCCGCATATCGCAGCGAACAAGCGCCGCGTGCTCGCTCCTCGCAAGCTCAGCGCGCGCAGGCAAGCGCATCTGGCTTTCGCCCAGGAGAGACATGGAGTCGTTGACCGCAGCCAGACTCTTTTCCAGATAGCGGTTGTGCGCGCCGAGGTGCACGGCCTGGTGGAAGAGCTTGTTGTGGTGCGCGAGCGCATCGTGGTTACCCTGCAGCCGCTGCTCACGCATCACCAGCTCCTCGAGCTCCATCACTTCGACGTCCGAAGCGTGACGCGCGCACAGCCGCGCGGCGGTGCCTTCCAGCACTTCGCGCACCACGTAAAGCTCGAGCATCGCCTGGCGCGTGATCGACGCCACTACGATTCCGATGCGGGGCTCGAACGCGAGCATGCCTTCGCTCTCGAGCCTGCGCAGCGCATCGCGCACCGGCGTGCGGCTCACCTTGAGCCGCTCTGCGACTTCGCGTTCCATCACGCGCTTCCGGGTTTGAGCTCGCCGCGCTCGATCGCCTGCCGAAGCTTTCGATACACGAGCTCGCTGCGCGAGGAGTACCTCTTCGGCCGCAGCTGTGGCGCGACACGACGGACGGGCGAAATCGGAGCGGTTGAAGGCATTACGCAGCAGCAGCCGTCGAACCTGAAAGCGCATGCGCAGCCGCTTCGCGGCCCGCGATCCGGCCGAAGACCGCGCCCGCCATCAGGCCGGAGCTGCCCGGGTAGTTGAAATAGAAGAGGCCGCCGACGAGCTCGCCCGCCGCATAGAGGCCGGGCAAGCGGCCTGTCGGCGATATCGAGCACGCGGCGTCGTCGTGTCGATCTTGAGCCCGCCGAAGGTGAACGTGATGCCGCAGGTGACGGCGTAGGCCACGAACGGCGGCTTTTCGATCGCGTTCGCCCAGTTCGACTTTTCGATCGCGAGGCCCGTCGTGCAGCGGCCGTCCTTGACGTTCGGATTGAACGGAACGTCGCGCTTGACCGCGGCGTTGTACTCGCGCACCGTCTTCAGGAACTGCTGCGGATTGCACGTCTTCCATGCGCGCGACGAGCTCTTCGAGCGTGTTCGCCTGCACTTTGGTCGTTCCCTTGGAGCGGTATTCCTCGTGGAGCAGATGCTCGACCTGCGCATCGAACACGTGCCACGCATAGCTTCCGGGCTGCTCGAGCACCACGCGGCCGTACTTCGCATACGTGTAGTTGCGGAAGTCCGCGCCTTCATCGACGAAGCGCTTGCCCTCCGCATTCACCATGATGCTGAACGGATAGCCGTTGCGGCTCGCCGTGATCGGCCGGTCGAGCTCGCCGAAATCGGGGGCGTAGCGCTCCCAGGACACCGAGTGGCAGCCCGACCATTGGCCGTACGGCTGCGCGCCGATGTCGAGCGCCATGCGGATGCCGTCGCCGGTGTTGTAGCGCGTGCCGCGCACTTTCGCCATGTCCCAGCCCGGACCCAGATAGCGCGTGCGCCACTCGCGGTTCGCTTCGAAGCCGCCCGCCGCGAGGACGACCGCTTTCGCGCGTATCTCTTCCTCGACGCCGTCGGCCACGATGCGCACACCTTGCACGCCGCCGCGCTCGCGCAACAGCGCGATGGCCTGCGCGTTGTAACGGATGTCGATGCCGTGCTTCTCGGCGGCGGTGTATTCCGCCTGCACGAGCCCGCGGCCGCCGCCGGCTGCTTCAACCACGGTGCCGCCGAAGAACTTGAACTTGCCCTCGTGCTTGAAGGCATAACGCCCGAAGCGGGGAACGAAGCGCACGCCGCGGCCGTGCAGCCACTGCACGGTCTCGGTGCTATTGCGCACGACGGTTTCGGCGAGATCGGGATCGCAATACCACTGCGTGACGCGCCCGAGGTCATCGAGATACTGCTCGGCGGTGTATTCCCCGAAATCGGTGTTCTCGATTTCGCCCTGAGAAAGATCCGGCACGACGGTTTTGACGGTCTCGACGCCGTTGTGGACCATGCGGAAGCCGCCGCCCGTGTAGGCGCTGTTGCCGCCGCGATGCTTTCCGGGCGCGCGTTCGAGCACGAGCACGCGGGCGCCCTGCTCGCGCGCTGATAGCGCGGCGCACAGCGCGGCATTGCCGCCGCCGACGACGATGACATCGAACGATTTTTGAGTCACGACTGGATTCTCAAGGATTCTCGTGTATACACGAGGATACGCGATCTCGCCCTCTCGGTCAACGGCCGTGGGCGCTGCCAGCGCGCCGCTACTCGACGATTTCGTGCCTGAGCGTATGCTTCTTCAGCGCGGCATCGCTGACAACTACGCCCAGGCCTGCACCACTCGGCACATCAGCGTAGCCGTCGCGCACGACGAAATCGGTTTCGGGAACGATCGGATCGGGCCCGATCGTGTTCAGACCGAACACGAACTCGCCTGCGCCGAGCACCCGCCGGGCGGGCACGCTCGCGTAAAAATGTGCACCTGCTGCCGCTTCCAATTGAGACTGGACAGCCAGTCCCCCGCAATTGAGCTGAACGTTCGCGGCTTCCGCCACTGCTGCAATCTTGCGCGCGGCCGTGAATCCGCCGAGCTTGTAGAGCTTGATACAGAAGGCGTCGACGGCCCGGGCTTCCGCAAGCGCGAAGGCGTCCTGCAGCGTAAAGAGGCTTTCGTCGGCCATGAGCGGTATGCCCCGGGCTGCCCGCCGGATTTCCACAAGCCCCCTGAGATCGCGCCGCTCGATCGGCTGCTCGAGGTAACCCAGTCCGAGCTCCCGCAGGGCGTCCACGGCGCTGATCGTGTCGGCCACAGTCCAGCCGGTGTTGGGATCGACGCCCATCACGACATCATCTCCGACCGCACGCCGGACGGCCTCGAAGTTCTCGACGTCCCGACGCCACCCCCGGCGATCGGCCGCCTTCAGGCACAGCACACGCATGCCGAACGCCTCCACCGCGCGGCGAGCTTCGGCGACCATCGCGGTCACGTCATCCGCCATCCCGACGGACCACTCGAGCGGGATGCGCAGCTGGCAGCCGCCGCCGAGCAGCTTGTACACCGGAACGCCGACAGCCTTGCCCATCGCGTCGTGCAATGCGATGTCGATCGCCGCGCGTGCGGCCGGATTGCCATGCAGGCGCAGATCGAGCGCGTCGTTGATCGCCTCGACGTCGAAAAGCTGTTTTCCAAGGAGTGACGGTCCGTACACTTCGGTGATCGCGGCGACGACGCCCTGTGTCGTGTCGGCAACGAAATGTCCCGGGCTGATGGGACGGATCTGTCCGTATCCCGTGACGCCGTCTGCGTGGATCTTCACCAGGACGGGCTTTCCGAGCTCGCGCTCGCGCGGTCCGCTGTCGTAGCTGCCGCTCGCTACGGTGCGCTGCACCCGCACGGTGAGCTCGGTCACGAATACTTCGATGCGTTCGATCATGCGCTGTGTCTCCGTTGACTTGTAATGCGCCTTATGCGTATTCTCGTGTATACAAGAGCATGCGAGGCTTGATTCTAATACGCTGCACGAATGTCGTTTCAAGAAAATACAATTTTCAACGAGGAGGCAGGCTCATGAGCACAGTGCTCCGCGCTCGTATTGCGCGTGTCACCTGCGTTTTACTCGCGCTCGCTTCGGCGAGCGCGACCAGTCAGGACAGATCGACCGCATTGCCCCGCGATTATCCGAGCAAGCCGGTGAGGGTCCTGGTCGGCAACGCGTTGGGCGGCGGAAGCGACATCACCGCACGCCTGATCGCCCAGAAGCTCACCGAAGATCTGGGCCGCACCGTGCTCGTCGAGAACCGTCCGGGCGCGAGCGGGATCATCGCAATGGATCTTGCCGCGCAATCTACGCCCGACGGTTACAGCCTGCTCGTCGTAGCCGGCGGCGATCTCGCGTCCGCATACGTGCAGAAGAAAGTCGCGTACGACGTGCGCAAGGCTTACACGCCGATCACGCAGATCACTTCGCAGGTACTACCTGCTGCTCGCAGCGCCGCAATTGCCCGCGAAATCCGTGACGGAGCTTATCGCCTACGCGAAAGCGAAACCGGGCGCACTCAGCTTCGGCTCGGCAGGCATCGGATCGACAGGACACGCCGGCCTGGAATATCTCAAATCGACCGCAGGTGTGGACATCGTGCACGTACCCGTACAAGGGCATCGCGCCGGCGCTGACCGACATGATGGCCGGGCAGTTACAGCTTGCCTTCGCTACGACGATTTCAGGCTCGCCCCACGTACGCAGCGGAAAACTGCGCGCCCTTGCAGTCACGAGCCCGCGCCGCGCGCAGGCGTATCCCGAGCTTCCAGCCGTGGCGGAGGCCGTGGCTGGATTCGAGCTGACTAACTGGTACGGCCTGTTCGCACCTGCGCGCACGCCTCCGGCCGTCATCTCCGCTCTCCACCGCTTTGCGACGGACGCGATCAAGAGCACTGACCTGCAGGCGAGATTCGCTGCCAGTGGCGCCGAAGCAGCCTATTCTGTTGCACCGTCCGATTTGCGGGCGCTACTCGAAAAGGAAGTCGTGAAGTGGCAAAAGATCATGGCATTGCCGGGCTTCTCAGAAATGCTGAAATGACAGTGGCTCGGGCTTATCCGGCGCGGTGGCTGCTCTCAGCCGCTTTGGTGCAGCCGCTGGTTGCGTATGGGCAGGCCGCACCCGCCGACTATCCGGTGAAGACGGTGCGCACGATCGTGAGCTATGCGCCAGGGGGCGCGACCGACATCATGGCGCGCGTCGTCGCACAAAAACTTACGGAGTCGCTCGGCAAGTCGTTCGTGGTCGACAATCAATCGGGCGCGGGCGGCGTGATCGGCGATGGATTGGTCGCGCGTGCGGCCCCGGACGGCTATACGCTGCTCGCCACCTCGAGCAGCTTCGCGATCAATCCCGCGGTGGTTGCGAAGCTTCCGTTCGATGCGATCAAGAGCTTCGCACCGATCGGGCTGGTTGCACAGGCGCCATTCGTATTGGTCGTACACCCCGCACTGCCGGCGAAGTCAGTGAAAGACCTCATCGCACTGGCGAAAGCACGGCCCGGTAATCTCGACTACGCATCCGCGGGTCAGGGTACAGCCGTGCATCTCGCGACGGAGCTGTTTAGCAGCATGGCGGGTATCGCTATGACGCATATCCCGTACAAGGGAACCGGGCCCGCACTGGTCGACCTCCTCGCGGGGCAGGTCCAGCTCACGTTCGCAAACATCCTTTCCGCTAAGCCGTACGTGCAATCGGCAAGGTTGAGGGCGCTGGGCGTGAGCAACTCGAAGCGCTCCGCCGCGCTGCCGGAGCTTCCCACGATCTCGGAAGCCGGTGTCCCCGGATATGAGGTCGTAAGCTGGTACGGCTGGCTTGCCCCCGCCGGCACGCCCCAACCGATCGTGCAGCGTCTGAACAGCGAGATCAACAAGATGATCGGCGCGCCGGAGGTGAAAGACCGTATCGTCGCCAATGGGGCAGAGCCGCTCGGTGGCGCTGCCGAAGAGCTTGGACAGCGTATCGCCAGAGAGATCGCGCGCTGGCGAACAGTGGTGAAGCAGTCCAAGATCCGAGTCGAATGACACGCAGCGAAGCGACACCGATGGCGGTCGAACCGGGCGGCGCCACCGCACGGTTCGCCGAATGGTCATGCAATCTTCAGGACCGAGGACATACCGCAGCCCGTCCTGGACCATGCAAAGCTGTGCCTTCTCGACGGGCTCGGCTGCGGCTTGTTCGGCTCGACTCAGCCGTGGACCGCTATCGCGGCGAGTGTGACGCTCGGACTGAGCGGCGGCGGTCCGGCGAGCCTCTGGGGCAAAAACGCTTCAGCGAGCGTCACCGACGCGGCCTTCGTCAACGGCACGGCCATCCATGGCTACGAAATAGACGACATCCACCTGCGCGGCCTGATCCATCCTGGCGCTGTCACGATACCGACAGTCCTCGCGCTCGCCGAGGCAAACGGCCTGAGCGGTCGCGCTGTGCTTGTCGCGCTCGTCGCCGGCTACGAAGTCGGACTGCGAGTCAGCATATGCAGCGGTATTCCGCACGTCATGCGCGGATATCATCCGACAGGCACGGCCGGGTGCCTCTGCGCCTCAGCCGCGGCCGCGCGCGTGCTCGAACTATCCGACACGCAAACGGTACACGCCCTCGCAATCGCTGCGACACAGGCGGCAGGCCTGTACCTGCGCGGTCGAAGCGGGCGCGATGACCAAGCGCATGCACGCGGGTCGCGCGGCCCAAGCGGGTGTGCTCGCCGCGCTCCTTGCGCAGAAGGGCTATACCGGATCGCCTGATATTCTCGAAGCGCCGCACGCAGGCTACCTGAGCACGCTCGCGGAGAACGCCGACCTGACGCCGTTCGTTGCGACGCTCGGCAGCGAGTGGGAGACGTCGCAGGTGGGGTTCAAGGCTCACGCGGCTTGCGCGAGCGCGCACACGACGATCGACGCGGTTGGCGCGCTCATGAACCGGGGTCTGACGCCGAGCAATCTCGAAAAGTTGACCGTTTTCGCAACCGAGGTCGGCATGAACAACGTCGGGTGGTGCTATAAGCCGACGTCGGTCACAGGCGCGCAAATGAACGGCGCATTCGCAGCCGCGGTTCAGCTTCTCGACGGCCGCGCGTTTATCGAGCAGTACCGCGAGGAGCGGATCGCCGACCCCGTAATCCTGAACCTCATCCAAAAGATCGAGTTCAGGCATGATGCGGAGCTTGACGTCGGCGGCGCAGCCAAGAGACATGCCGTCAAGGTCGAAGCACGCACGACAAGCGGCGAGGTGCTGCGCGAATACGTCGAACAGCGTCGCGGAAGCGCTCAGCACCCGCTGTCGCGCAGCGAGCTCGAAGAGAAGTTCACGCGCACCGCAGGCGCGGTGCTGCAGACGACAGCGGTCGATGAGCTGCTCAACGCGATCCTGGCAATCGAGCAGACGCTCGACATGCGGGCGCTGAGTCCGTTGCTGCGCGGCTGATGCGCATGCGTCTTTACTTGAGGAGCAGACATTCATGAACGAACAGCACGATGTGGTTTTGTTGGCGTGCGGCGACGTTGGACCGATACACGAGCCCATCAAGCGCTACAGCACGCTTGCAAAACCGACGCTTGCGTCCGCCGACATCCGTTTTGCGCAGGTCGAGCGTGTCTATTCCGAGCGCGGATCGCTGCAAATCCATTCGGGCGGTGCACACAGCCGGGTGGCGCCACACATGGCTTCAGTGTTCGGCGATTGCGGTTTCGATGTCGTTTCCGTCGCGAGCAATCACGCAATGGATTGGGGTGCCGACGCGATGCTCGACACGGTGCAGCTCTTCAGGAAAAAAGGGATGGCCGTCGTCGGCGCCGGCGCGAACCTGAAAGAGGCGCGCGAGCCCGCATTTATCGAGCGGAAAGGCACACGCGTCGCCTTCCTCGCGTATTGCTCGGTTCTGCGCGAAGGCTACGCAGCCGGACCGCAATCACCGGGCGTGGCGCCGCTGCGCGTACATACATACTACGAAGCACACGACTATCAGCCGGGTGTGCCGCCGCATGTCGTGACGGTGCCCTATAACGAAGATCTCGAGGGCATGGTAGAAGACATCGCGCTCGCCCGGAAAACGGCGGATGCAGTCATCGTTTCGATCCATTGGGGCATTCATTTCATCCCGCGCATGATCGCCGATTATCAGCCGGTCGCGGCCAAAGCCGCATTCGCTGCGTGCCGATCTGATCCTGGGCCATCATGCGCATGCCCCGAAGGCGGTCGGCGTTCATGACGGCAAGATCTGTTTCTACAGTCTCAGCAATTTCATCATGTCAGCGCCCGCCCACACGCCGACCAAGGCGGCTGCTTTCAGCAAGAGTACGGCGTGCCCCTCGATCCCGATTATCCGCACCTCGGCTACGGCACGGACGCTAAGCGCAGCCTCATCGCCAAGGCTGTGCTAAACCGCAGCGGCGTGAAGACTGTATCGTTTCTGCCAGTGCTCATCGACAGGGATTTGAGACCCGAAGTTTTGAAACACGGCGATCCGCGTTTCGACGATGCCGTGCAGTTCATGGAATGGGTGTCCGAGGATTTCAACCATCGCTTCGTACGCGAGGGCGACGAAGTGCTCGTCCGATCCGCGTAGATGGCCATGTACTCCGCACGCGTCCTGACCTTCCTTGGCGCCCCTCTTTGCTCGAACGCTCACGTCCAGGCCCAAGCCTATCCAACCAAACCGATCCGGATGATCGTTGCGTTCGCTCCAGGCGGGGGCACCGACTCCATGGCCCGCGTGATCGCGACCAGGATGTCGGACATGTTCGGCCAGGCCGTCGTGGTCGACAATCGCGCGGGTGCGGGCGGCACGATCGGCACGGAGCTCGCCTTACGCGCGCCACCCGACGGGTACACGCTGTACATGCCGACGAACAGTTACGCGGTCAATGCGGCTTTCTACGAGCTCTCGTACGATCCGGTGAATGCGATCACGCCGATCAGCACGACGGCGAAGAGCGCGTATCTAATGGCGGTGCACCCCGGCGTCGCGGCAAGCTCCCTGCCGGCTTTCCTGCAATTGGCGCGCTCCAAGCCGGGCGCTCTCAACTACGGCTCGAGCGGTCAGGGCGCGATCTCGCACCTCGCGGGCGAGCTGCTCAAGCTCATGGCGCAAATCGATGTGACGCACGTGCCTTACAAGGGCATCCGGCAGGGGCAAAGCTCCCTCTACCGTGCCTTAATTTCCTCTCGATAACCGGCGGTTAGTCCGCCATTAGGATAGTATTGGTTTCTGCTTAGATTGGCGCGCGTTTGGCGGATGGCCGCCACGCGACGCCACCAAGGGAGAAACCAATGGGCCGCAAAGCCAATACCGACCTACGCACGGCCGCCACACGCAAGCGGCTGAAGCCGCGCGCGAAGCCGTCTTCGTCACCCTCGAGCCGCGCAAGCTCCTCGGCTACGTGCGCGCGGGCGTGGGCACCGGCCGCTGGATCGTGCAGGTGGAAGTGGGTCGCAACGAAACCGGCTCGGCGCTGCACCGGAGCTCAACCGTCGGGCTCGCCGACGATATCGGGCCGGCGGACGGGTTCAACGTCCTGTCGTACTCGCAGGCGATGAGTGCGGCCGCAGCGTGGGCCCCGGGCGGCGCCGGCAAGGGCATCACGGTCGCGCGCGGCGCCGAGATCTATCTCGCATGGCTCGTCGACGAGAAGGGCGAGCGCGCGGAGCACGACGCGCGCCGGCGCATCGCACTGCACGTCCTGCCGCGCTTCGGCAGCCGCGCGGTGGCCTCGCTCAACGCGGCGGAGCTCGAGCAGTGGAAGGGCGCGCTCACCGCGCGCATGAAAAAGGTGAGCGCAAACCGCAACGTCGCCTGTTTGCGGGCGGCGCTGAATTACCTGTACGAGCGGCCCGAATACGGCATCGACAACGATCACGCCTGGCGCCGCGGCCTGAAGGCGTTCCGCGGCGTGGTCGAGCGGCGCATCCATCACTTCGCCGAAGAGCAGCTCGACCAGCTGCTGAAGGCGGCCTATGCCATCGACCCCGCGGCGGGCGACTATTTCCAGGCGATCTACCACCTCGGCGCGCGGCCGCCCTCGGAAGTGGCGAACCTGCGCGTGCGCGACTACAGCGCAGCCGAGCGCCAGGTGCACATCCGCGGCGGCAAGACCGGCGCACGCTTCACGATCGTCGGCGCGCAGGCGGCGCAGTTCTTCGAGCGGCTCGCGAAAGGCCGGGCGGACGACGATCTGCTGCTGCTGCGAAGCGACGGCTCCGCGTGGAACGCGAGCGCGCAACGCATCGCGTTCCAGGAAGCGCTGAAGCGCGCGAAGTTGAGCCCCAGAGCGACGCCGTATTCGCTGCGCCATTCGCACGTCAGCCGCGCCATCGAGCGCGGCCAGCCGCTGACGGTGATCTCGCGCAACGTCGGCAGCAGCGCGGTCATGCTCGAGCGCTTCTACGCCCATGTCATCGCCCACGTGCAGCGCGACATCGTCGAGCGCACCGCGCCGCGGCTGCAGGTCGTGAAGGTGGCGCGTGCCTAAGGTCGTGACGAAGGGCAGCGGTATCACGGCCCGCGAAGAGCGCATCTTCGACCTGAACGACCAGAAATCATGCGATGAATGGCTCGCGGCCGTGGGCGCGGATGCGTTCTGGTTCGCGGACACCATTGAACCTGCCGCAGCCTGGGCCAAGGCGGTTCTCCAGAAGGCGAAGCAAGAGCGGCGGCGCTGCGCGTGGGACGATGACACGCCGGAAAGCTATGCGCGGCGGCTGGACCATTACATCGGCATGGCAAACGGCCTGATCAAGCGCGGGAACGCCGACTGCGCCGCACGGATTGCGCTCGAGGTCGGAAAGCTCGCCGAGCAGGCACGGATGAAGTTTGCATGGGAAGCGGCCGCGATACAGGGTATGCAAGGGCGCACGCGCTCGAAGAAGGGTGCTGACAAGACGAACCGCGGGAAGAGAGACGATGCCGATGCCTGGAAGCAGACCGTCTACAAGCGCGTGCGCCGGCTGATCGACGCCGGCAAGACGGAGTTCAACATCGCCGAGCTGGTGCGCCCTCATACCGCAACCGCTAGAAGAAAAGCGCGCGGCACGAGTGCTGTTCGGGCCTTCATCGCGGACGTGAAAGCGGGCCTCTACCCACCCAAGCAAAAATAGTTGCCAGTACGCCGGCGTGCTGGCAGCACGCTTCCGGCGCCGCCTGAGAATGCCTCCATCACGCACGGAGGCACGATGTATACCGAAGCAATCGAGCAGGCCGAAACCAATCGCGAGGCCGCGCTGCTCGCAACGGCGGACGCAGCGCAGGCGCAACGCCGGGTGGCTTTGTGGACCGCGCCCGTCATTCCCGACCCTGACATCGCCGACGCGATCGGCATTCCGCCGAGTCTATGGGTGGCGTGTAAGTCCAGAGGCGACACGCCGCCGCTGTTCCTGATCGGCAGGCGGCTCTTCGTGCGAACCGAGGACTTGCGCGCCTGGCTCGACGAAAAGGCGCGATCGGGTAAGCCCGGGTCTAAACGGCTGCGCAACGCAAGCGCCGCACATGAAGGCGCGCCGGCTGCGCGTCGGGCAAAAGCGGAGGCCGCATGATGGGCGCCAAAACCGACCGAGCACAGCGGCGCACTGCTGAGGCCATCGCGTTCACATACGCGCGGCAAAAACGCGCCGGGCTCAACCTGCGATCGCAGGCGCGGGGTGCGGGAACCGGATTGTCCAGGTTCGCCGAGCGTGAAAAGAAAATGCCGCCGGGCGCTGACCCAAGCGGCACAGAAAAAACACTCTCTCCCGCCAGTATATCAGCGCGTCGCGCGGACATTCTCGCCGCAATGGAGCGCGTGAAACGCGACCCGAGCCTGACCACGCTGCGGCGAGATATGGCGCTGCGCAGGCTGCGGGGGATGCTTGACGACCCGCCTGCCGTGGCCGTGATCAACGTGGCCGTGATCATCAAACCTGCGGCTCCGCCCGCACCGCCACGGGCAGGCCATCGCAGCGCGTTACGCTGGCTTCTGCGGCAGGATCGGTTGCCGCCGGTTTTCTGCGGCGAGATCGTTCCTCTTGCCATCGGCATCCGGAGGGATCTGCACGCCCTGCTGCCTCTCGCAATCTCGCATGCTCATGCGCTTTGGCTGCAAAAGCGGCGCGCGGAACTGGATCGCTGGCTACGCGACCACACGTCACGTGCGGAGTATCTGGAGGCGCTCGCCAAACCCGGAGCGCAGCGATACCGCATCGACGGCACAGCGGCCGGAGAAGTCAGCGAACCTCACCGGCAACATGCGGCGGATAGGATTGCCGCGCTGGCGCCGCGAGGGAAGGCCGCCGCATGAGTGCCCACACGTTGCTCTCGCGACTTGAACGAGTGAAGCGCACCGGCGCCGGCCGATAGCTATGGCAAGAAGCCCGCGCTTCACATGGGAACGCCGCATCGCCTCGGCGATGGGACCCAATAGCCCCACCACGCGCCATGTGCTTCTCACGATTGGGACGCACAGCGATGTCCGCGGCTGCGCTTGGCCGTCGCTGCGCAGACTCGCGGCGGAAACGGCATTGAGCGAGCGCGCCGTGCTCGAGCACATCAGCATCGCGCTCGCCGAAGGATGGCTCATTTGCGCGAAGCACGGGAGCGGAAAGGGCTGGCGGCTGAACGTCTATCAGCTCGCGTTTCCTGCTGATCCTGCGTCAGCACCAAATGCCCGCGATGCTGCTGACGGACGTTCAGCACGAAGCGATACCGAGGACCGACAGCGTTCTGTTTCGCACGATGGTGCTGACCCTGGCGCCGATGGTGCTGACCCTGACGCACATGGTGCTTACCCTGACGACAATATCGTGCTGACGGACGGTCAGTCTAACAATGTAATGATCAATACAAGAAACAAGAAAAACAGCATTAACGGCGCAGAACCTTTTTTTCCTTTCTCTCAGGAACAGACCAAAACAAGCGAGCCGCCGCGCGAGCCGGCTGCTCCGCAAAGCCTTCGCCAATGGGCCGACTTCCTGGGACTGACACGCGCGCCAGGTGAGCACGAGGGTCAGTTTCAACTGCGAATCCTGAATGCGCGGCAGGAGCACATGCAGAAGAAACGCGCGCAGGAGGAGGCGACGATGAGCGGCAATGACACCGGACGGCAGACATGATGAACGGCGGACACCTATCGCCTGAGCTTCGGGAGGCCTCGCGATGAGCCGCCCGCCTGATGAGATCCGAGGCTTGCAGCGCGCCATCGGCCAGGGCGGGACGAAGCTCTTCGATGTCGCGCCGTATGTTCTACGCACCGTGCTGAAGGAGCAGATATGGGCGCGCTGCGTCGATCGGAAGGACATGCCGTTTCCGACCTTCGAGGCGTTCGTGACGCACCCGCTGGTACTGGGGGCTGGAATGCACCATTGCCGATCTCCTGCTCTTCTGCAAGAACGCGCCGGACGTGCAGCAACTCATCAAGGCGGAGGTCAAGCCGCAGCCGACGCACGCTGATGCTGGGGCGAAAGGCGGACGTGGGCACAAAGCCATTGGTAATGCCAATAGCTTTACTGAGAACGATGCCAGCTACGCGCTGCGCCGCTTGAAGCGCGACCGGCCGGAACTCGCGGAGCAGGTCGTGGCGGGCGCACTCTCGGCGCATGCCGCCGCGGTGCAGGCGGGCTTCCGCCGCAAGACGTGGAGCGCGCCGGCCGATGTCGAGCAACTGACAACGGCGCTCGCTCGGCGCTATCCGAACATGGTGTTCGCGCCGCGCGTCGAGGCACCACAGAGCATCCTCGACAAGCGGGAAGTTGCGCGCGCTCGTGTCGGCCCGCGCGACCTGAAGGACCCGCGTTCGCGTGAGTACCGCAATCCAAACCGTCAACCTGCTCAGGCGCTACATCGAGTCCGTGAAGATGGACGAGAAACTCGTGCGCGACGAGCTCTCGACTATCGAGAAGTACCGGCATTGGGAAGTGCTCGGCTACCCGTCGAAAGACGCCATGCTGGAGGCGGAGATCGGCACGGCGACTCCGCTATGACCGACCGCTTCGATCGCCGCTATTCCAAACGTCCGCAGCGCGGCGAGGTGGGCGTGCTGTTGCCGTCGGAGCGCTCGGCGCCAAAAGCGTTCGCTGACCTGCGACGGCCGCCGAAGATGCAGCGCTGCTCGTGGCCGGGCTGCAAGACCTACGGCATCAAGGTCCGTTGCCACCGACACGCGAGAGGAAAAGCATGACCGAATCGCAACAGGGACAGTTGATACGTCGCGCCAACGTCGTTGCGCTAAAGCAGGGCGAGATGCCGACGGCCGACGATGTGAACGACGCGCACCGGCTGGCGCGCGGCAACGCGGAGAGTGCGGTTCAGCACGCGATCCGCTGCGGCGAGCTGCTGTTGCAGGCGAAGGCGCAACTGAAGCACGGCGAATTCAAGCCGTGGATCGCGTCGAGTTGCGAGTTCGCATACAGCACGGCAAAGCGTTACATGAAAGCCGCAGATCAAAAGGCTACCGCGGTAGCTTTTTCAAGCGTGCGTCACCTCTTCGATTCTGGCAAGCCGCGCCAGCGCCTGCCCGCTCCCGCGCCCGGCAAGTGGAATCCGATCGAGGCCTCAGTGCGTATCGAGCAGGCGATCGAGTTGGAATTCGGGCGCTATGGGGGCGAGAAGGATGACCGGCCGACGGTTGCTTACATTCTGCGTCAATTGGCGAAGGGGTATGAGGCATGACCGACCGACCCCGCCGCGAGCGCTTCGGGCGCCTACGCTTCCACGCGTCCGATGCCGAGATCGCCCGTTCGCTCGCCGATCTGCGTGCGCTGTGGGCACCGGATCCGCGGCAGCGTGCCGAGCGCCGCTTCGAGGCAGCCAAGGCCCGCATGACTGCGGCATCCGAGGCCGTGCTGCGCGGGGAACCCGACGCGTCGGAGCAGGCCGACGCCGCGCTGGCCGAGTTCACCGCAGCCCAGGCCGAGCTGCGGCGCTTAGACGCGGCGCAAAGCTGAGAAGAACGAATGGAGCCCGACCTTAGCCGTGCGGATGGATCGCCTAAACGACACTCGGGTAAGCCGCGCCACCCAAAGAGACCGCCACGAGATCGCCGGCCAATACGCCCAACCAACCAAGCCGACGCTGATTGCAAGCGAGATCGAGTACGCCAGCCATTGTTCAGCCGTCCAGCACCAACTCGCGAGGCACCACAGCGTCACGGTCATGGCGTGACTATCGGCTCTTTCTCAGAAGGACACGGTGACATTTGCCCCACATCGCGGCGAATGGTGCCCGCAAAGGATAGTGTTCGGGACGCTTACGCATGAGCCGCAAACCGCCGCGCCTTCAGACGCTAAAGCCCCGCATCGCCTCGCTCGAGCCCCAGCGGCACGGTTGGCAGTCGGACGAGAGGCGAGGCTCTCGCCACGAGCGAGGTTACGGCACGGCATGGGATCGCCTGCGCCTGCTGATCCTTCGACGGGATGACTACCTCTGCCAAACGTGCGCCAGTGTCGGGCGCGTGGCAGCGGCAACGCAGGTCGACCACAAGATTCCCAAGGCCCGAGGCGGTAGCGACAGCCCGAGCAACCTGGCTGCGATCTGTGCGCCATGTCATCGCGACAAGACGGCACGCGAGAGCAGAGGCGATGCCGGGGGGATCGAAAGGTCGAACGCTTGAGCGGCCAGGACCGCCCGTCGCCGCATGCGCAGATTTTCTTCCCTAAAAAGACGACTTTGGCGGCTAGAAAGGAACTGACCGATGCCAGACGCGCCTGATCCGACCTTACGTCGGATCCTGAGTTTTTGCCTATAGAAAGGACTGGGTAAGACGATGAGTAAGGAACACGAAGACGCGGCAGAGTTGAGAGGGCTGATCGAGCAGGGGCGCTTCATGTTCATTCAGTTGGCGTCGGCGATGCTGCAAGCGGACCTGGCGGCCGCGGGATTTAGCGCTGCCGCGCAGGACGAAGGGCGGCGGCTGAAAAAGGCGGGTGCGCGCCTCGTGCTCGAAGTCGCGCCCGAGCGCGCAGGCGGTACAAGCGTCTCGCTGACCGCGCTACTGCCTGCGGGCGAGCGGCGTGTGCTGGCGACGATCCGCGAGAGCCCAGAGCACGCGCACTGAGCGCATGACGGAGTGCTATGATTCGCATGCCAGTCGTTCGCCGCGCTCCGGGAGGATGCCGCGGGGATGGCTGCCTCAACTGCCGCGATCGGGGACGATCGCAACGGCAGGGCCGACAGCCGCGAGGGTCGCATGCAGGACAGGATTGCCGCGCTTCTCAAAGCGTGGCGGCGACTTTTACTCGCGAGGCCCGATGCTCATTCAACGACGATCTGCGCCAAACGCGCGATTTCCGCGTCGCCTCGCACATTCCAATGAGGTGACGCGATGACTGACATGGCAGATGCGTTGAAAACCGAGCTCCAGAGAATCGGCGGCGACGTGCAGGGTTTTATCGCGAAGGAAAAGGAGCGCCGGGAGAAGGTCGAGGCGAATCAGGCCGAGTTCCGAGCGCAAATTCTCGATATCGAGCAGAAGCTGAGCCGGCCGAATCATGGCGGCTCGGGCACCTACAGCGGCGCTGGCCTGAGCTTCGAATTGCGTGCGGCGCTCGAGCAGAACGCAGAAATCCGCGCCGTGGCCGACGGCAAACTGCGGCGCACGGTCATGGACCTGCCGGGCGGATTCTTCGCCCCGCAGGCGGCCACACTCACCGGCGCCAACGAGGGGCTTTCGCTGCCGGGCACGTATCCGGGCATCGTCGCGAAGCCGCAGCGCCGACTCCACGTCCGCGACCTGCTGACGTCGATTCCGGTCTCTGTCGGAAGCTTGCAGTACAGCCGCCAAACGGTCCGCACCAACGCCGCGGCGCCGGTCACGGAAGGCAACCTCAAACCGGAATCGGCGTACGAGTTCGAGCTGAAGACGGCCAACATCATCACGATCGCGCACTGGACGAAGGCGAGCCTGCAAGTGCTCGCCGACACGCCGGCGTTGCAGCTGTTCCTCGAGAGCGAGCTGCGACATGGCGTGAAGCTCGTGGAGGACGCCCAGCTGCTCAAGGGCTCCGGCATCGGCAACAACCTGGAAGGGCTCTACACACTCGCCACCGCCTACAGTGCACCGATCACGGTCCCGACGCCGACAAAGATCGACACGCTGCGGCTGATGATCCTGCAGCTCGAGCTGGCTGACTTCGAGGCAACGGGCGTCATTCTCCATCCGTCGGATTGGGCCGCAATGGAGCTGACGAAGAGCTCGGTCGGCGACTACATCCAGGGCAATCCCTCCGCAACGCCGCCGATCCAGTCGAATCCTCCCCGAGTATGGGGCGTGCCCGTCGTAACAACGACCAGCATGACGGTGGATACGGCTCTCGTCGGCGACTTCCAGCAAGCCGCGGTCGTGCTCGATCGGGAGCAGGCGCGTGTCGAGTTCAGCCGGGAGGATGACAGGAACTTCGTTCACAACCTCGTCACCGCGCTCGGTGAAGAACGTGTGGGCCTTGCCACCCTGCGGCCAGGCGCGCTCGTCAAGAACACCGATTTGCCGGCAACCTAAGGAGGCGTTATGCCAGGATCATTCAGGCTGATGCCGCGCGTCTACGCCGACAGCACGGGGCGCGGCGCGGCGTGGCGCCCGGCGTGGGAGAACGTCCAGGCGAGGGTCCGCGAGGGCGAGTGTCCGAGCGAGCGCGAGTGGTATCTGCTCGGTCTGGAAAACGGCCTCAGCGACGAGCGGGCGTTGGGCGGTGCGCGCGAGCTCGCCGCGGCGGTGGATGCCTACCGCGCGGAGGTCCAGGCCGAAGCGGCCAGCGACGACGTGGCCTCGCTGCTGCGCGCGTTTCGCATCGGCGAGTGATGTTCGTTTCCGGGGAGCCTCTCGTGCGTCCATACCCCGGCGCGGCCAGTCAGAAGGTGTCGCGCTACAAAAAACGTCTGACCGCCGGCGGGTGCTCCTCCTAGGCGCCGCGGCCGGCAACTACACGGAGGCCTGAAGCAATGATTCGCAAAGCGAAGGCAATCAGTCCGTCGTGGGCCGTGTCTGCTGCGTTCGAACTAGCGCGCCACGGCCGAGTGGCCGACGCGCGCGAGCTGGTCGACAAGCTGCGACGCATTCCCGGGCCGACACCGGACCTTCGTGCGGCTCTGATACTGCTCGACGCGTGGTGCGGCGGGCCCCGCATCGCCGATGCGAACGGCATCCGGCGACCAACGCCTCGATCTCTTCCTCCGGGACCCGCGCCAACTGCTCGCAGCGGTGCGCCTCGATCTTCGTGAGCTTCGCTGCCGCTATGGCTTCGAGCTTTGACTTCCCAGGCCTGGGAAGTGAATGCGCCGCTTTGCCGCTCGGCGCCCGCTCCAACTCCTGCGTGAGATCCCCTATCCGCCGCCGCGCCCTGAGCCGGATCGCGGCCAGAAGTCCCGCGCCAGACGCGTTCTGCGCGCCCACAAGCGCACGGCGAGGCCTCGGGCATACCGACCTGGCCTGAAGCCGTAGCGAGCGCTCAGAACGCGTTTAACGCGCGACGCGGCCCGCGCAGAGCGGCGGCTCGGGCAGTTGCTGGAAGCAACGTCGAAGGCAAACGGCGGGGACGCGCAAAGAACTCGGTTCCACAAGAGGACCCGAGTCGCCAGCCACACTCGCTGAGCTCGGCATCGACAAGAAGCTCTCGGCGGGGGCGCAGAAGCTCGCCGCAGCGACTGATCGCACGTGCCTTCGATTGGCGCGCGAATTGGCGGATTGTTGGGAAGCCTCCCTATGAGAAGCATGCCTTATAAGGGCACATCGCAAGTGCTCACCGATCTGCTTTCGGGCCAGATTCAGTTCACGGTCGGGGCGATACCACCGACGCTGCCGCACGTGCGCAGCGGCAAGTTGCGCGCGCTCGCCGTCACGACAGCCGACCGGTCGCGGCTTCTACCCGATGTGCCCACCGCGTCGGAAGCGGGTGTGCCGGGATACGAGGTGGTGTCGTGGTACGCGATGGCAGGTCCCGCGAACCTCCCACAGCCGATCATCGCGCGGTTGAATGACGCGGTGCGCCAGATCCTGGCGATGGCGGACGTCAGAATGCGCTTCGAGAACGAAGGCGCCGATGCCGTACCGAGCACGCCGCGCGACTTGCGTACCCTTATCACGACCGATGTCGAGCGCTGGACCCAGGTTGCGAAAGTGCTGAAGCAGGAGCGCTGACGCAACACGTGCGGAGGGCACGAGGTGTCGACCCCGAGTTGGCACGCTCACCGCTCAGTGAAAGCGCTCCAGCGCAAGCCCCGGAGTCGCAAAAACTTCTGCAAACCGCTGACTTCGCCGTTGATGGCCGCGCGGTAGTCGGCCGGCGTATTCGGCTGCGCAGCGTCGACGCCGTCAGCCGTAAGCCGCGCCTTGAAATCGGCGGCAGCGATGATCTCGTTGCAGTGGCGATTTATTGTCGCCACGACGTGCGCCGGCGTGCCTGCAGGCGCAAAGAATCCATACGTGTTGCTCAATTCGTAACCGGGCAGCGCCGCCTCCGCGACGCTCGGCAGCTCGGGCAGCGCGGGGCTGCGCCGCAGACTTGTGACGGCGAGCGCTTTCAGCTTGCCGCTGCGGGCCTGCGGCGCCACTGACACGACGGTGCCGAACACCATGTGTATCTGTCCGCTCATGAGATCGATCATCGCCGGGCCGTTGCCCTTGTAGGGCACGTGCAGCATGTCCAGACCCGCGACCGAATTGAAGAGCTCAATGCCGATATGCGAAGGCGATCCGCTGCCGGGCGAACCGAAACGCAGCGCACCGGGTCGCGCCTTCGCATAGGCGATGAGCTCCTTGACCGAGCTCACGTGCATCGCGGCATTGACTGTAACCACATACGGCTGAGACGTAAGCTCGACCACCGGCACGTAGGCCCGCCGAATGTCGAAGGCTACTTTCTTCAGCAGCATGTTGATCGTCATCTGAATGTTCGACAGGAGCAGCGTATGCCCGTCGGGCGCGGCGCGCGCCGCCAGCTCCATGGCGATCACGCCGACGCCGCCGCCGCGGTTGTCGATCACGACAGGCTGCGCCCAGCGTTCCGTGAGTCTCTGGCCGACGAGACGCGCCACGGCATCCGTTCCGCCGCCGGGCGCGTTGCCGACGATGATCCGAACCGGCTTCGTCGGGTACGAGGCCGATTGAGCCGCAAAGACTTCGCCATGCACAGCGCAGGCGAACACGAGCAACACGGCGTCCCACAGGTGCCGATTCGAGAATCTTGGCATCGGTTCCTCAGAAAAAAGCTAGTGATCAGTCGAGCTTGAGATTGGCGGTGCTCAGGAATTTTCGCCACCGCTCGATTTCCTGATCGAGCGCCTTCTTGAACTCCGCCGGGGTGTGCGGCGGCGTTGCGTCCGCCGCGTTGGCTGCGAGCTTCTCTTTCGTCTCCGGCGCGTTGACGACGTCGGTTACGTCGCGATTCAGCCCGGCGACTATCTTCGGCGGCGTTCCGGCCGGGGCAAACAACCCGTACCAGCTGTCGAGCGCGTAACCCGGCACCCCCGCTTCGGAAATCGTCGGCAGTTGCGGAAAAGCCGGCGAGCGACGCGGCGTCGTGACGGCGAGCCCGCGCAGCTTGCCGCTTTTGACGAGCGGCGTCGCGGTCAGCGAGTTCGTGATCGCGAGCTGCACCCGCCCGCTCATGACGTCGACCATCGACTGGCCGCTGCCCTTGTAGGGCACGTGAGTCATCTCGATGCCGGCCATCGACTTGAAGAGCTCCATGCCGAGGTGCACCACCGAACCGGTCCCGCTGGAAGCGTAGATGAGCGGCTTCGCCTTGGCGTGCGCGATGAGCTCTTTCACCGAGTTGACCGGCAGTGAAGGCGTCACGACGAGCACGTACGGGAGTGAGGTCATCTGAGCGATGGGTGTGAACGCCTTCGGAATGTCGACCTTGATCAGCTTCAGCAGCATCGCAGTGAGGTTTTGTCCGCTCAGAGCGAGCAGCGTGTAGCCGTCCGGCACGGCCTGCGTGCCCAGTTCCAGCGCGATGGCGCCCACCGCGCCCGCGCGGTTGTCGACGACGACCGACTGGCCCCATCGCTCCGAAAGCTTCTGTGCCGTGATGCGCGTGATGACGTCGCTGCCGCTGCCGGCCGGCGCGCCGACCAGCACGCGCACAGGCTTCGACGGATACGCACCCGAAACGGCGGGCGTCGATTGCGCATGCGCCGCGCCTGCGGCGAGCGCAGAAACGACGAGCATCGCGCCCGTCCACTGCTGGCTTCTCATCTACGACTCCTCCTCACTTGGGACTTTCTAGGGAAATTCTGAACAAGGGGGCGAACCCCTTGTATATCCCCGAAGTTAGAGGAAGCTCTGATCAAGCCGACGCGTTGATCAGAGCTTCCCGGGGTTTGCTCTGTTGAGCTCCAGCCGCAAATCCTTGTTCTCGATGTAAACGCGGTTCAGGTTCGGCCGACTCGTCAGTTCCTTTACCAGGCGAACGATCGGCGTCTCGAACTCGTACTCGGTCTTGATGGGACCGGCGGCGAACATGTCGTCCACCTGCGTGCCCGCGTAGGCCTGGCGCAGCAGCCGCTCCTCGTCGCTCATGTTCGGGTACTTCTTGCGCAGCGCTTCGACGCCGAGCTCGCGCGTGGGCGGTGGGGGGCCGATATTCGGGTTGCCGTTCTCCATGATGCGGTCGAGCACGTCGGGCTGGATCGGCGCGAGGAGCTTCCCGTTGTAGCCGAGCGCGTATTTCTTGATCTCGTCCGGAATGATGCGATAGCGCTCGCCGTTCACGACGTTGAGCACCGCCATCGTGCCGACGAACTGCGAGAACGGCGTGATCATGATGGGCCAGCCGAGCTCCGAGCGCACGCGCGCGGCCTCGTTCAGCACTCCCGGCAGTTTATGAGACAGGCCCGCCTGCGCGAGCTGCGCCTTGAAATTGCTGATCATCCCGCCCGGTATCTGATGCTCGTAATGGAATCCGTCGTATTCCTGCGGCGTACCGACAGGCTTGCCTTCCTGCTCGGCCACCTTGCGGAAATGCTCGCTCACTTGATCGACGAGATCCTCGTCGACGTTCACGCTGTAGCCCATCGCCCGCAAGTTGCGGACGATCGTCTGCATCGCAGGCTGAGCGGCGCCATTCGCAAGCGGCGCGATGGAGGTGTGCACCTGGTCCGCACCCGCCTTAACGCCTTCGAGCAGCGTCATCGGGCCGAGGCCGGTCGTGCAGTGCGTGTGAAGCTCGAGAGGCGTGTCGCCCATGACTGCCTTGATGGCCGGGACGAGCGTGCGCACGCGGTCCGGCGTGAGCAGACCCGGCGCGTCCTTGAGCATGATCGCGTCGGGCTTCGCGCGGTCCATCAGCTCTTTCGCCTTGGCTGCGTAGAGCTCGTCGGTGTGGATCGGGCTGTGGCTATAGGCGAGCACGCCGACCGTGTAGGCGCCGAGCTCCTTCGCGTATTTCAGCTGATAAATGTTGTTGTCGAGATCGAGCAGCGGGTCGAACACGCGGAAAATGCGCATGCCGTTCACGATCATGCGCTCGATCCACAGCATCGAGATATCGTTGGGCACCACAGCGAAGCCGATTCCGCCGGTGCTGCGTATGACGCCGATCAGCGGCGTGCGCGTAATTTTCTGACGCAGCAGCCTCAGCTTCTCCCAGGGATTTTCCTTGAGATAGCGCACGCCGACGTCGAAGTGCACGGGCCCTGCGAGATCGATCGCCTCGAAGCCGATCCGATCCATCTGGTCGGCGACGGGCAGCATCATTGCCGTTGTCATGCGCGAGGCCCACAGACACTGGTGCGCATCGCGGAATGTCTGGTCGACGATCCTGATCTCTTTCATGCACCGAGCTCCTTTTCCGAACGCTGCTTCATAAATGTTTCCTCCACCCAGCGGGTCGTCACGCGGTTGTGAATGAAGTCCGGGTGCGCAAGCACCGACTGGTGGAATGGAATGGTCGTGTGTATGCCTTCGACGCGAAAGTCCTGAAGCGCTCGCGCCATCCCGTCGATCGCCTCGCTGCGGTCCGTGCCGCGCACGATGAGCTTCGCAATCATCGAATCATAGAAAGGCGGAATGTAATAGCCGACATAGCAGTGGGAATCCACGCGCACCTCCGGCCCGGAAGGCACCGTCCAGCCCGTCAGATGGCCGGGGCTCGGCATGAAATCTCGGTCGGGCCGCTCAGCGTTGATACGGCACTCGATCGCATGTCCCGAAAGCGTGACATCCGGCTGCGTGATCGAAAGCGGCTCGCCCGCGGCGATGCGTAGCTGCTCCCCAACGAGATCGACGCCAGTGACCATCTCCGTCACCGGATGCTCGACCTGAATGCGCGTATTGACCTCGAGAAAATAGAACTCGCGTGCGTCGAGGTCGAAAATGAACTCGACGGTGCCGGCGCTGTGGTACCCGACGTGCCGCGCGAGTCGCACGGCGGCCTCGGCCATGCGCGTGCGCAACGCCTCATCGATGACGGGCGAAGGTGCTTCTTCGATGAGCTTTTGGTGGCGGCGCTGCGTCGAGCAATCTCGTTCCCCCAGATGGATGACGGCACCGTGAGCGTCCGCAACGATCTGGATCTCGATGTGGCGCGCGCGCTCGATGTAGCGCTCGATGTACAGCGTGGGATCACCGAATGCCGCGCGGGCCTCGGCGCTCGCGCCGTCGAATGCGGTCACCACCTGGTGGGGCGTGCGCACGACGCGCATGCCGCGTCCACCGCCGCCCGCGCTCGCCTTGAGCAGGAAGGGATACCCTGATTCAGAGCCGAACTGCAGTGCTTCGGCAGCGCTCCTCACATGATCCGTGCCGGGTACCGTCGGAATGCCAAGCTCGGCCGCCGTGCGTCGCGCCTGCAGCTTGTCTCCCATCGCTTCGATGGCGGCGGCACTCGGCCCGACAAAGATGAGCCCGTTATCGACGCACAGGCGCTGGAACGCACCGCGCTCCGCGAGAAAACCGTACCCGGGGTGTATTGCGTTGCAGCCGGTGCCCAGCGCTGCGGCCACAATCGCGTTCATGTTGAGGTAACTTTGCGCGGCTGGGGCCGGACCGATGCACACCGCGCGATCGGCCATGGTCGCGGCGAGCGAGCTGCGGTCGGCTTCAGAGACGCCGACCACCGCCTGCAGGCCGAGCTTCCGAGATGCGCGTATGATGCGAACGGCGATTTCCCCGCGGTTTGCCACGAACACGCGGCGCATTGCCGGCTTCGCTTCCACTACTCGTCGCCGGGCGTTGCGACGAGCTCCTGTTCGATGAGCAACAGCGGCTGCCCGTACTCGACCATTGTCGCATTCTCGGCCAGGATTTTCACAACGGTGCCGGCAACCCCCGCTTTGACAGAGTTGAAGAGCTTCATCACTTCGACCAGGCACACGATGGTCTCGGCCTCGACGCGATCGCCGGCTTCGACGAACGGTTTTTCGCCAGGAGACGGCGCACGATAGAACGTGCCGAGCATCGGCGCGCGCACCGCGACGAGACCTTCCGGGATCGCCTCGTGCTCGGCCTTCTGGGCCGGCACGGGAGCTGAGACCCGCATTCGCGCAGATTTCGGCTCGGTCCGCGCGGCACCCGGTAGCTCTGGAGCACGGGCGCCCTCGTCCACGCTGGACGCCGAACCCGCGCCGTGCTTCTGCACATGGAGCTTGAAATCGCCGACTTCCAGCCGGACCTCATCGTAAGACGATTCTTCGATGATTTTGATGATTTTGAGAATGTCGTCCTTCGAGAGGTCCATTCGCGATTCTTTCCCTGCGCTTGTATTCCAGTCGTTTTCGATCGTGTAATATACCTATGTATACAAATGAATGCAATGGAGGCGCGATGGCGTCCACTACTCTATCTGCGCGTGCGGCGGACGAGGTTTCGAGCGCAGCCGATCCTGGGACAATGCCTGCGCGCGCGACCCGTAAGCTCGCCGCGCACGCAGCGGAGTTGCACTATGACGCAGTACCCGCGCCTTTGGTCGAGCTCATCAAGCAGTGCGTGCTGGACACGCTGGGCGTGGCCATCGGCGCGAGCACGCTCGCGCCCGAGGCCGAGCTCGTCAGGGATTACGTAGTCGATCTCGGCGGCAAGCCTGAAAGCACGCTGCTAGGGTTCGGCGGCAAGGCGCCGGCGCCGTGGGCGACGTTCGTCAATGGCAGCCTCGGTCACATGCTCGACTATGATGACGTCGGCGACGGCGGTCACGTCAGCATCGCAACGATTCCGGTTGCATTTGCGATGGCCGAGAAGCAAGGCAATGTGAACGGGCGCGATTTTCTCGCGGCCGTCGCCGCCGGCACCGATCTCCACACGCGGCTCGACCTCTCGATCGATATTCCCGACTGGACGATGACCGAAGGCTGGTTCGCCACGCAGCTCTTCGGCTTTCTATCCGGCGCGGCCACGGCCGGCTCGCTGCTTCGACTCGACGCATCGAAGATGGAGAACGCGCTCGGCATCGGCTTCAACCAGA
This sequence comes from uncultured beta proteobacterium, assembly GCA_963808765.1. Lineage (GTDB taxonomy): Bacteria > Pseudomonadota > Gammaproteobacteria > Burkholderiales > SG8-41 > JAQGMV01. The sequence goes on along the minus strand of CAWEHH010000045.1, from coordinate 73,844 downwards.
TTGAGCGGCAGCCGGCAGATGGCAGTCGGCGCCGCGACACACATGCGCTCGATGCAGGCCGGCTTCTCCGGTCAAGCTGCGGTCATGGCGGCAGAGCTTGCGCGCCGCGGCATGATCGGCTGCAAAGAGGTGATCGAAGGCCGCTACGGCCTTTTCAAGAATTACGTCCGCACCGACACGCCGCACTGGGATGCACTGTTGGACGGGCTCGGCTCGGACTTTCCGCTGCTCAGAACGCACGGGTTCAAGGTGTGGCCGGCGTGCGCCTATACACGTCCTACCAATACCGCCATGCTCGAGCTGCGTCAGAAACACGACCTCAAACCGGAAGAAGTCGAGACCATCACGATCATCGGCGGCACCGGCGGCACGCGCCTGCTGTGCGAGCCGCTCGAGAGCAAGCGCAGGCCCGCAGGCGAGCATCGATGGCAAATACAGCATTCCTTTCACGACGGCCGTGATGATGGTGAAAGGCAACGTGACGCTCCGCGATTACACTGACGAGGGGCTACGCGATCCGGCAGTGCTCGCGATGGCAGACCGCATCAGCTATCGAGCGAGCGCAGAGTCCGCGCCGATCCAGGGCAGTTCCTCCGGTGCGTCGATCGGAAAGACTGCGGTCGAAATCAGGACGCGTGACGGGCGCGTGCTCATGAGCGAGCCCGATGGCGTGCCCGGCGATCCGCAGCACCCGGTCGATTGGCGCCTGCTCGAGACCAAGTTCCGCGATTGTGTTTCGTTCTCGCGCGTGCCCCTGCGTGCCTCGAATATCGACGCCGCGATCGAGCGCATGCGAAACCTCGAAGAGCTCGAGGACGTAAGCGAGATCGTGCGGTTGCTTACGGACCGTTAGATGTCACTTCGACGATTGCTTTATGGCAGCGTGCGCGCTGCGCTCGGCCTCGCCGTCTGCGGCGCGCTCGCAGAGGCTCATGCACAACACAAAGCAGAGGCGCGCGCGACCGCTTATCCAGAGCGGCCTGTCAGGATCCTCGTTGGGGCGCCGGCGGGCAGCGGCTCGGACGTCATTACGCGCCTGTTGGCGCAGCAGCTCACCGAGCGCTGGCGTGAACCCGTGGTGGTCGACAATCGCCCTGGCGCAGTGGGCGCGATCTCGTTCGAGCTCGCGGGGCGCGCGGCACCCGACGGCCACACGCTGGTGATCGGACAGGGTCAGAGCGTCACTGCGATGCTGCTCAAGACGATCGCGGTGGACATCCCGAACGCGCTCACGCCTGTTGTGCACATGAGCAATCTTCCGTTTCTGCTGGTGGTCAACCCTGCCCTGCCCGTCACATCCGTGAAGGAGCTGGTCGCCTATGCCAAGCAGAAACCCCTTCTCTATGCCTCGAGCGGCACGGGCTCCGTCGTTCACCTCGGAATGGAGCTTTTCAAATCCATGGGCGGGATCGAGATGACACACGTCCCCTACAAGGGCAGCGGTTTGTCCATGGTCGATCTCATGGCCGGCTGCGTGCAGTTGGCGATCACCAATTCGCTCACGGCCACGCCGCTCGTGAAAAGCGGCAAGATTCGTGCGCTTGCAGTAACGGGGGCGCGCCGCGCCCGCGCCTTTCCGGATCTGCCGACCGTATCCGAGGCAGGTATCAGCGGATACGAGCTCACGGCGTGGTACGGGCTATTCGCGCCTCTCAAGACCCCCGCCGCCGTGGTTCAGACGATCAATCGCGAAGTTGCGAGCGTCATGGACAGTGCTGACATGAAGGCGAAGCTCGCAGCCGATGGCGTCGAAGCCGCGCCCCCGAACACGCCGGCGGAATTCGGCCGATTCGTCGCGCGCGATGTCGCCATGTGGGAGAAGTTCCTCAAGAACACGCGCATCAGCCTCGACCGAGGCGCCTGATCAGGCGAAGACGCAGAGCGGCGGAATCGCAGCGACGTCCGGACAAGTCTCCACCCGCCAGAGCTGATCGAGCAGCACGCTCGCGCGGCGCGTGCCGAGCAGCGGGTCGGCATAGCGCCTGAACTTGTCGCCCACTTGCTCGTCGCTCATCGGCGTCGAAAGATCGTCAGCATCGCCTCCTGCTTCTCCGGTGAAGCGGCTGCCGTCGCGCATGACGACGGTTACACGCGAACGGTGTACGACCGGGTGACGCTCGTATGCTGCAGTGAATTCGTCGTTCACCACGACTTCCACTTTCTGCGTCAATGCCCGCAGCTCCGGATTCGCAATATGTCCATCATCGAACGAGCTGGGCGTCACCGTCCCGTCGAGCAACGCAGCCGCTACTCCGTATGGAATGCTGTGATCCGCAGTTTCCCGGGAGGTCGGATGCCAATGGTGCTCGCCGCTTCCGCACACGATCTGAGACCACTTGTAAGTCTCGACGATGATGCGCTCGACTTCTCGCAGATCTGGTATGAGCGGCGCGACGTTTTCAGCCGCGAGCAGTGTCGAGACTGACGTGGCACAGCACGCGCGCTTTTTGAGCAACGTCTCCTCTATCTTGAACGGATTGCCGTTGCCGCCGAAGTCCTCGAGCTTGAAGCGCTTCTTGGCGACGTGCTCGCACCACCCTGCCTTGCCCTCGAACGGGAGATGCGGCCCCTCCATGCCTTCGCGCGCAAGCAGCGCGGCGAAAACGCCCGCGCGTCCCGCCTGTCCAGCGGCCACGGCTTTCCACATCGTCAGATGGCCCGAGCGCGCCTGGTTGAGCGCGTTATTCGGCACCACGGCCATCGCCATGGCATGTGCAACCTGTGAGCGTGGGAGCCGCAGCAGCTTCGCACCCGCGAGCGCAATACCCAGCGTGCTGAATGTCGTGCAGTCAAAACCCGTCGGCACGGAAAGCTGATCGGAAACACGCAGGTAAGCTTCATACGCGAGCATGACGCCTGCAAGTAAGTCGCGCCCGTTGGATGCGCCATGCTCTGCAACAGCGAACACCGGCAAGACGACGTCGCTTGGATGTCCGCCGTGACTGTGCGGACCGTGGTAGGTATCGTTCAATTCGAACGCAGCGCGAGGTCGTGGCATTCACGAACGCCGCCATATCGGGTGTCGTTTTCGTGCGTGTGCCGACGATCGTCGCACCCTGCGCATCCGGCACGCGTGCCGCCATGCTGCGGCCGATGCGGCACGGCTCGTCGAAGAAGCCCCCGAACAGTGCCGCGAACGTGTCGATCACGCGCACTTTAGCCGCGTGTATGGCGTCGGTTGAAAGCGCGTCATAGCCGAAGGTGCAGGCGTAATCCGCGAGACTGTCCTGGATAGAGTCGCAAGCGGCGACTATCGTGCCGTCCAGCGGCTTATTCATGATTTCCCCTGGCGGTACTTCTCGAGCATCGCACCCGAGAAATAGCGCTCTTCGAGCTCGCGCTGCTTGTCGAGGCCTTCGCCTTCGGGCCCGACTTCCGGCATCGGATACGGCCGGTCCTTGCGGCTCGCGACGAACTCTTCCCACGCCGCGATGCCGCGCGTCCTGGAACTCCTGCATGAAATCCCATAGCGCCGCCCACGTGACGTGGTGCGTGAAGCCCGGGATACCACGCGATGTTGACGCCGAGCGCGAGATGCTCGTCGAGGCCGAGATAGCGCGGCAGCTTGCCTTTCATGAACGAGAACGGGCCTTCGACGGCAGCGCGCGCGCGCCTGATCTCGTCGATCGAATGCGGCGATTCGAGCTGCACCCAGTCGACGCCGGCGATCTTCGCGATAAGCCTTCAAGCCGCGCGATGCAGTCGTCGAGGCTCGCTGTTCGCGGCATCGCGCGCATAGCACTGCGCCATGACGACGAAATTCGGGATCGAGCTCGTTCTTCATGTCGACCGCCGCGCGATAGCGGGCGATCGCCTGCTCGATCGGCACCACTTCCATGCCGGCGCTCTGCGTCCTGCGCTTGCCCTCGATCGGCTGGTCGTCGATGCGGATGCCCGCGATGCCCGCGCGGATGCATTCGCGGATCATGCGCCGCACCGCCATGACGCCGCCGTGGCCGGTGTCGCCGTCCATCATGACGGGAAAATTGACGCTGCGCGATCCAGCCCGCGACCTGCACGCATTCGGTCATCGTCAGCGTGCCGACGTCGGCCAGCCCGGTGTACGCGCCGACGACGCCGCCGGTGCCGACGAATCCCGCCTTCGCAGCCCGCCTTCTCCATGATGCGCGCGTGCGCGGCGGTCGGCGGATGCAGCACGGCGAGGACTTTGTCTTTGCGATGGATCAGCTGCTGCAGCAACGCGCTGGTTTTTTCAGTTGGCTTCCATGGTCATTCCAGTTTGATGCCGGCGTCCTTGACGACTTTGCGCCAGCGTGCGATGTCGGTCACGATGAACTGCCGTAATTCATCCGGCGTGCTGCCGACCGGCTGCGCGCCGTCGGGAGACAAGCGCGCAATGACGTCAGGCGCTTTCGCGGCTTTCGCGAGCTCGGCATTGAGCTTGTCGACGATCGGCTGCGGTGTGCCGGCCGGCGCGAACCACGCGTGCCAGGTGCTCGATTCGTAACCCGGCACGCCCGCTTCGGCGAGCTGTCGGCAGGTCGGGCACCGCGGGCGAGCGCTTGGCGGTCGTCACGGCGAGCGCGCGCAGCTTGCCGATCTTCGCGTGCTGCAGGCTCGAGAGCACGTTGCCCATCGAGCATCTGCACCTGTCCCGACATCGTGTCGATCAGCGCAGGCCCGGTACCCTTGTATGGAACGTGCGTCATGTCGATGCGAGCGAGCGTCGTGAAGAGCGCGAACGCGAGGTGCGTCGACGAGCCCTGCCCGGCCGATCCATACGCGATCGCGCCCGGCCGCGCTTTTGCGAGAGCGAGCAATCTCTGCACGGTTTTCACCGGCAGCGATGGATGCACGAGCAGGAGAAATGGCGCCTGGACGACCAGCGATATCGGCGCGAAATCCTTCACGGGATCGTAGCCGAGATTCGGCGTGAACGGCGGGCGGATGGTGAATCCGCCGGTGATTCCGAGCAGCGTGTAACCGTCTGGCGACCGCAGTCGCGACTGTGCGATATGAGAGTACGCCGCCGCCCGCGTGCGATTCTCGACGACGAAAGCGCGGCCCAGCGCCTCGGTGAGCTTCTGCGCGAACAAACGCGTCTGGATATCGTTGCCGCCGCCGGGCGCCTGCCCGACGATGACGCGCACGGGTTTGACGGGGTATTCGGCGGCAGGTTGTGCAGACGCGTGCGATGCGAGGCCGCAGCACGTGATCGCGCGAAGCCATGCACCGCAATGCTTCGTGAGCCGCGCCCTTCGTATTTCGATCCGCCCGGAAGCACTCACTGCAATCCAGCCCGCGCGTAGAGTCGAACCGCGTTGTCCCACATCAGCTTGCGTCGCCGCTTGCTCCGACATCTCCCAGCCCAAGCACGATCTTCACCGTCTCCGGAAAATGGCTCTCGCCGTGCGGATAGTCCGACGCGTACATGAGCACGTCTCGCCGACGAGATCCATCGACCGCATTGGTCATGCCGCCGCCTTCGGGATCTCGATGCTCTGGAAATAGCGGCCGCTCATCACGTATTCGCTGGGCTTCATCTTCAGCGCGGGCAGCGCGGCCTTGATCGTCTCGGCATGCTCGTCGAGGCGCGTCATCCAGAACGGCAGCCAGCCGTGGCCCGCCTCGAGCGTGCCGATGCGCAGCTTGCGGATAGCGGTCCATGACGCCGCTGCCGATCAGTGCCGCCATGTTGCGCATGCCGCACCACGGGTGCGCCGCGGAGCGCTGGAGGAAGAGATTTTCCCAGGTGTCGAGCCCGCCCGGCGCGTAAGGCGGCATGACGGTGAAGGTGTGCAGCACGACGCACAGATCGTGCTCCGCGGCAGCGGCCCAGATCGGCTCCAGGTCGGGATGGTCGAGCGGCATGCCGTAGGGCGCGTACACCATCACGCCCCAGGCCCAGCGCGATTTGCCCCAGCGCCGGATCTCCTCGAAGCTGCCCGCGACGTCGCGCGCGCAGGCGAGGATGACGCCGCCCAGGCGCTCGGGATAAGCGCCGCAGTAGTCCTCCATCCAGCGATGATAGGCGCGATACATGCCCACTTCGAGCGCGACGTCATCGCCGGCGGTCCACGTGCCGAACCAGCCCGAGGGCAGCGTCAGATTGACGTCGACGCCTTCGTAGTCCATGTCCTTGATGCGCTCCGACGGGATCGTCGTCGACGCGAGGCGACGGTTCGCGCTCGCGCTTCACGCCGGTAAACCCCGCCATGTAGCCGGCGGCGCCTCATCCGCCTTGGCGTCGCCAAGTCGGCGTCGGTAAAGGCGCTGGCCTCTTGTGTAGGTCATCCTGTCCGCGCTTGTTGAGCGTCTTGTATTGTTCCCAGCCGGCGAGGCGCGACCGGTCGTCCGCGCTCAGGTACTTGTCCAGCACTTCCATGTAGGGTCCGACGTGCGTGTCGGAATCGAAAATCCTGTAGCCGTGCTTTGCCATAAAGCGTCTCCTGCATATCGAGCCGGGGCGCTCCTCGGACTCGGCTTTTATTTCAGAGCGTTCGCGAAGCTCGGGATCCTGACGATCTTCTCCCATCGGGCAACGTCGCCGGCAATCTTCCTGGCGGCCTCCGCCGGCGCCGTTGACGGCACGACCTCCGTGGCACCGAAACGTGTTTTCACGTCGGGGCTGGAAAGGGCGCGGGTGATCTCGCCGTGCAGGAGAGTCACGACCGAGGCTGGTGTCTTTGCGGTCGTATATGCACCAAACCAGTCGTCGAGCTCGAGCGGCACGCCCGATTCCGAGAAAGTGGGAACGTCGGGCAGCGCTTGCAGCCGGGCCGCGCCCGTAGAGGCAAGCGCCTTGAGTTTTCCAGATTTGACATGCGGCATGCCGGATACGGAAGTCGGAAACGCGAGCTGCAATTGCCCGCCGAGCATGTCGCTAAGAGCCGGTCCTATCCCCTTGTAGGGCACGTGCACGATGCTTACGCCTGCCATCGTATTGAAAAGCTCGAGAGCGGCGTGCGCGATCGATCCTGTGCCGGACGAACCGAGGTTCAGCGAGCCCGCGTTCGTCTTCGCGTATGCAATCAGCTCTTTGAGGGACCCAACCTGCATTGCGGGGCCGGAAACCAGCAGCAGGACCTGCGACGTGAGCTGAGTAATCGCTGCGTAGTCTTTGCGGAGATCGAACGATAGCTTCCGTTGCGCCGTCGCGCTTGCAAGCGAGCTGCTGGAGGCAACCAGCAGCGTGTAGCCGTCGGCGGGTGCTTTGGCCACGAGCTCGAACGCGATGATGCCGCTCGCCCCCGGGCGGTTGTCCACGATCACCGGGTTGCCGCCCCAGAGCTCGGTGAGCTTCTGCGCAATGTTGCGCGCGCTGATGTCGCTGCCCCCGCCGGGTGCATTCCCGACGAGCACGCGCACCGGCTTCGTGGGATACGCCAAGGGCTGTGAAAGCGCTCCGAATGCAGCGCACAGCACGAGCAGCCCGAGCGCGAGGGCACTTACGTTTTTCATAGCCGAGCCCCCGGCCTCAGGATTCGGTGATCACGACTTCGTCACCGTCGATGGTGAAGCGGTGCAGGAAACCTTCCGAAGCCCATTCCATATAATCGGTGATATCCGTAAACCGCGGGTCGCCGCTGCGCAAGGGTTCGGGTCGATACATCTTGTCGATCATCATCGGGAGGTATGACACACGTTTGACGCCACTCTTAGTAGAAGACCGCTTTAGCGAGCAGCGTGCTCTTCGAATCCTTGCCGTATGGCATCAACGGATAATCGGGATCCTGGTCCCTGTGGTTGCGCAAAGCCCCATGCTTCCACGGCGCTTCATGCCACGCGGCATTTGGAAAGCCGGCTTCGTCATGCAGAAATTGCCGAGGCAATAAAAGATCGCCTTGCCTTTGTATACCTCGATCCCTTTCGGCACGTGGGGATGGTGTCCGATCACGGTCGGCGCCGGCGTCTATTGCGGCATGCGCGACCGTGACCTGATAATCCGCGATGACCCGCGGCACCCATATCGACGCCCCAATGAAAAACAGGGATGACGATATCAACTCGCTTGCGCAGCGCAGCGATGTCATCCACGATCATTTCAAATCGCGTTCGTCGGGCTTGGTCCGCACGCGCGCCGGCGCATGGGGTCCGCTGGGCTCATAAGAGGTTTTGACGCGTAACGGCGCGACCCCGACCTTGTCGCGCCCGCCGCGCCGCCCGCGGGAAAATCGAGGAATAACCGAGAAAGCCGAACTTGATCCCTTTGCGCTCAACGATGGCCGGCTACGGGCTTCCTCCAGATTTTTTCCCGCGCCGGTAACCTGGATGCCCTGCTCGAGTAGCAGAGCTCGGGTATCGAGCAGCGGCTCGGGGCCGAAATCGTACATGTGATTATTTGCTATCGTCACCGCGTCGAAGCCGCATTCAGTGAAAATCTGCGCCATCTCGGGCGGCTGACGGCCGTGCGGCGACTCGCCGTACATCGTACTCCCCGCGCGCCGAATACTGCCGCTCGCAATGCCCGACGCGTAAATCGACCGATGCGAGCGTCGGACGCACGAGCTCCGTATATCGCTCCAGCGGAAAGCCATCGTTCGGCCCGTGCACCGGGCCACAATCGCCGGTCGCAAGCAGTGACACCTCGGACGTGCCGTTTCGAATTGAACCCATCTTCATTTCTCCCTGTTGAGCGTCTTGCGCGACACGTCGGGGGTATCCGGAAACAACATCTTGAAGTGTTCGCGCTGCGCGCTGCGCACGTGACGGCGGGCGGCCTCCTCGGCCGCATCCGCATCGCGTTTCTCGATCGCACGCACGAGCTCGGCATGCTCCGCGGCCGCGCTCTTCGCACGCTCCGGCATCAGCATCTGGGAGGCGCCGAGGAGGCCCATGGAATCGTCGACGGCAACGAGGCTTTTCTCGAGATACCTGTTGTGCGCACCGCGGTAGAGCGCCTCGTGAAATCGCCTGTTGTGACGCGCGAGTGTTTCATAATTTCCGGCGAGCTCCCGCTCCATGCGCACAAGCTCTGTCAGTTCCAGCACCTCCATGTCGGATGCGTGACGGGCGCACAGCCGCGCGGCCGTGCCTTCCAGCACCTCCCGCATTGCATATAGCTCCATGAGCGCCGTAGGGTCGAGCTTGGCCACGACAAGCCCTTGCCGCGCCTCATGGTGGAGCATGCCTTCCGATTCCAGACGGCGAATGGCGTCGCGCACAGGGGTGCGACTCACCTGAAGCCACTCTGCCAATTCGAGCTCCATCACACGCTGGCCGGGCTTGAGGGTGCCATCCTGTATCGCGTCGCGCAGCTTGCGATAGGCGTGTTCGCTGCGCGTGCCGTGCGGCGGAACATCGGATGGTGCTATACGTTTGCGACGAGTGAGCTGGCTCATACTGGGCCTTGGTGGTGTGACGCTGAGGCTTGAGTCGGGTGAGCGAGCGCGAAGATGTTGGCAGGCTCGTCCTCCCACGCATGCGTGGGAATGCGATTCACCATCGCGAGCGCGTACGGCGCCGCTTCGCAGAGCTGCAGCAACAGGTGCTCCGGCAATTTGAGGCCTGCGCGTCTGCAGAGAACCTCCACCCACGTTCGAGTCTCCGCATCCGTTTCTTGCGCGGTGTGCGCGTGCTGTGGAGGCTCTATGGCGGATGGCGGCGCGCTTGGTGCAAGCGCCGGCCGGGCGAGACGCCAGTTTGTGGCCTGTTCATAGGCATGCGCGATGCGTAAAACGGTCGCCTCGTCGAACGGACGGCCGGCGATCTGCAATCCGAGCGGCAGGCCCGTCACGCCAAAGCCGTTGCAAACGACCACCGCGGGGCCACCGGTGACGTCGAACACGGTCGATATGTTCGGCTTCTGCCACGTGTCCCAGAATCCCTTTTTATCGGGCTCGAGCAGCGGCGCAGCATCCACTCCAGGCGTGATGAGCGCGTCGTAGCGATCGTAGAGCGGCTGCATCTCGCGAGCTGGCGCCGCTGGCGCTGCGCTCGCACGTAATCGGCGCTTTGAAAGTAGGCACGCGACGAGCACACGGCCGATGTAATGCGCACCGTAATCCTCGGGGCGGCGAGAGAGATCGCGCTGGTGGATCGCGAACGCTTCGCTTTCGCCGATGATCATTTTCACGTCGTAATAATCCTGCGCCGGACATATTTTGGCCGTCTCCACATGAGCGCCGAGTGCTTTCAGCACGGCGATCGCTTCGTCCGTCGCGCGTGCGAGCTCGGCGGTTACAGGTACGTCGTCTTCCCACAAGTGGCGCAACACGCCGATCTTCATGCCTTTCACACCGCCGACCAGCGCTGCGCGATAGTCGGGAACCGGCACGTTTGCGCTTGCCGGATCGAGCGGGTCGAACCCGGCGATGGCGCGCGAAGCACGATCGCGCAGTCCTCGACCGTCCACGCGAGCGGACCGCAGTGATCGAGAGAAAAGGAGTTCGGGATGACGCCGTATCGGCTCACAAGGCCGTACGTCGGCTTAAGCCCCACGACGCCGCAGTACGAAGCGGGCTTGCGGATGGAGCCGCCGGTATCGGTGCCTAGTGCTTCGAAGACAAAGCCTGCAGCGATCGCGGCCGCAGAGCCGCTGCTCGAGCCGCCGGTAAAGTGCGCGGTATTCCATGGATTGCGCGCGGGAGGCCAGGGCAGGTCGAAGCATGGCCCGCCATGCGCGAATTCGTGGGTGGCGAGCTTGCCCATGAGTATCGCGCCTGCGTCGGCGAGCTTCTTCGTCGTGGTGGCATCCACGCTGGGCACGTGCGCGAGGCCGATCTTCGAATGGCCGGTCGTGCGTATCCCAGCGGTGTAATAGATGTCCTTCAAACCGACGGGAATGCCGTGCAGCGGTCCTCTGTAACGGCCCGACGTCACTTCCTGTTCGGCAAGCCGGGCTCGCGTCATCGCGACATCTGCCGTCACGGTCAGAAAGGAGTTGATCTGCGGGTCGAGCGATGCGATCCGCTCCAACAGGCTTCGCGTAAGCTCCACCGGAGAGATCTCCCGCTCGGCGATAAGCTTCGAGGCCTGCGTAATCGTGAGTTGATGAAGGTCTTGCCGCAAATTTGTCCTTTCGCGAGAGCCTCGGATTCTGCCGGCCAGGGTCCGTTTGTACTCGTGTATACACTAGAATACTAATGGTTTCGGAGCAACCCGACAACGTTCCGCCTGCACGTCATCTTTTTGACGGTTTTAGCACGCAATGACAGGTTCCACGCGGAGGCGGAGGCAGGAATGTTCTAGACAAACAACCCAGCGATCGCCGTATGGTAATCGCACCCCGTCGAAAAGTACTTTCGCCAAAAAACGACGCCGACGGGAAATGACACGTTACTAACCGCTTGATCTGACTGGAGGCGGGGGTCTCAACCGAATTCGGCGCCTAACCCCCTGATGCCGCGGCGTTTCATTCGCTGTCTCGGACTGAGTTACCCGTCAAGTTACCCCGGGACTTCGGCCATTGAATCGCGCAGCGCTTTCACTGACGATCTCCGCTCGCCTCGCTGCTCCGGTTTGCGCTATGGAAGAGCGCTACTTCACGATGCACGGTAGCCGCCGCTTAGACCCAAGCGGCAAACCGTCCACCGACCGGCGCCTCCATACGTTTACACGCCGCAGCGACAGGCAAAGACTTCGATCGTGCTGCGGCGCCTCGACAAAACAGATGCGTTCGTTCAGGCAAGATCTTTGAGGCCCTTCAGTGATTTGATACGGATCGCAACCCCCGCGAGCGCGCCGCTCGCGATCAGCGAGTGCGGCCCAAGCCGCCATATCATCATCGCGGCAATCGTCAGCACGAGCAGCGCGAACGCAATCGCATCCGCCGCCGCGTGCGGCACCAGCCTCAGCAGCGAGACCGCGAGCACGCCGAGCACCGCCGCAGTGATGCCGCTCATCGCCGCTTTGAGCCACACCACGCGCTTGAAGCGCGCGAGCACCGGCAAGATCGAGAGCATCACGACGAACGCCGGGAGAAAAATCGCGAGTGCGCCCACCACGCCACCCCACACGTCGGCTGTCTTGTAGCCGACATACGCGGCGAGCATCAGCAGCGGCCCCGGCGTGAGCTGCCCGAGCGCGAGCCCGTCCAGAAACTCCTGCGCCGTCAGCCACTGAAATTGGTTTACCACTTGGTCCTGCATGAAGGCGAGCACGGTGATACCGCCCCCGAAGGTGAATGCGCCAACTTTCACGAAGTATACGGCCAGCTCCGTGAGTCCCGGCTGGGTGGCATGTGTGATGAACATCGAAGGCGACGCTGCGAGCAGCACGTGCGAGGCCCCAATCAGCGCCACCATCACGGCGAGGCCGATCAGGCCCCATTTCCGAGAATGAAATAATGCGACACCGACGCAGCCAGCGAGCAGCAGAACCCCCGCGATGCAGATCGGTGCAAATATCAGGAGCGAAGCGCTCGCCACGGCAATCGCGACGTGCGTGAGCGTCTTGATGCCGGCCTTCCCCAGGCGATACACCGCGACGAAAAAAACCCCGAGCACGACCGGACCGATGCCGTAGAACGCGTTGCGCGCGAGCTGCACGGTGCCGTACGCGGAATAAGCAAGTGTGAGCAGCATCAGAATTACGAACGCGGGCAGCATGAAAGAAAGCCCCGCCACGAGGCCGCCGCGCCACCCCGCGCGATCGTAGCCGAGATATATCCCGAGTTGCATTGCGACGGGTCCCGGCAGCATGTTGACGAGCGCCATGCCCTCGAGAAACTTCTCCTTCGTGAGCCACCGGCGCTTCTCCTGGGTCTCCGCCTGCATGATTCCCATGATCGCGGGGCCGCCGTAGCTCAGCGCGCCGAGCTTCAGAAACACGCGTGCGATTTCCGCCAACCGACTTATCGTCGTCTGTTGCTCCCCCATCTGCGCCTCCTGTGTCTCGAAGTACACCGCGCCCCCTGCGCCATGGCTCACCTACACATATGCGATCGGATTCCAGGTGTGCAGCTCGTCCCGGCCTTCCTTGCACCATGCATAGAGCGCGTCGTACATCACCATCCCGTGCTTCAGCATCTCATGATCGTCGGCTAAGTTGCGGGAGAGCCCCAGCGAGATTGTCGCGAGGCCAGGTGCCTGCGGCGCGAGGTCGAGCCGCCCCGCATCAGCGCCGCGCACGATAACCGCGGTCTTTGCAGCGGTTCAGGCGGCGGTAGCGGCGCTGATCGTTCGCGCGGTGCACCGCATCGGCGGTCACGTCCTGGCGGATCGATGGCTCCAGGAAAAGACGACCGAGCGGCTCGTGCGGGACGTTGGCGCCGCCTTCCTCCACCGACAGGGTGCCGGTGCGGTGATGATCAATACTGTGTGAACTAGACAAAAGCAAGCTCCTTATGGACGAACGCCACCAGAGCAAGCCCTTGGACGCGAAAGCGTCTTTGCATGCGGGGAGGCTGCAATCCCCACGTCAGCTTCAGGTTAACAGCCGTGTGGTTCGGGCGTCAACGGTGAGAAGCGGGAGCGGTGACGAGGTCGCTATTCCATCCCGACGTCACAGGCGGTCTGCTGTGCGCAGCTGAATCAGATCATTGTGCGTTGTAACTTCAGCGGCGGATACACTCGTGCTTGTCAAATCGCTGTTGGCCGGCGTGCATTACCAGTACTTGCTTGCAGCGCCGCCAGAGAGCGCGTAATCGTCGGGAGACCTTCGGTGGAACCCGCAAGCTGATAATTGCAGAGCACAGGTGCGGCAAAACTCGTTCATCAGATCGAAGATCCGACCGAACATGTATCCGCTGTTCAGTCGTTGGCTCGGCTCCTCGCGAGAAGCTCGCACTTTGTCACCTCGCTAGGTGCAGTTCTTGTCTCGTATCTCTCGCCATTAACGCTCGGCTACGTTGCGAAAAAACTGAGGTCATTTCATCGAACGCGCGTGTGAACTCGTTTTGCCGTAGCTCATCTATCGCTGTTGCAACAGTCCTGCTTTGCGCTTGTGACGCTCGGCAGGAGGAGTCAATGCCTGAAGTGCAGATCATTGACTTCGGAATACTCGAATATGATCAGGTCAGAATGGCAGCCGACGAGACCTCGAGCATCGGCGCCAAACTCGGACAAGCCCGAGGATTGCGAGTGGCTGCGCAGACTGACCGCATCCCAATCCGGCCGGGACTTGCCTACGGCATCTCATTCGTAGTGAAGGGTGCGGTCACGGAAGATATCAAGATCAAGGCCGTGCAACGATCTTCGAATCCATGTGTTTTAAAGACGTCAGGACAGGTGGTCTTCCACAATGATTCCCTTCTGAGCGTCCGTATTGGGCAAGTACGGCACATTGGAGCGCGTTTTCCGGCATCTCAGGATGAAAACCACTGCCAACGAGAGCCGCAGCCAGGCACATATACTTTCGAGCTGTATGCGGGCGACCGCAGATTGGCTTCAAAAACGTTCCATCTCTACTTCTAGATCTTTGCCGGAGCGAGTATTGAGAGGGAACCTCCAAAACGCAGCGCAACATGCCAGCCGTGTTCGCGCGTGGGTGCGCATCAGGGCCATGACGCGACGGAACGTCTCGTGCCCATTCTCATGACGGCGCTTGCGACTGGACTCGTTCTCGTGCCCGTCGCACTCGCTGGCGAAGAAGTGGAGGTGCAGCCGGCATGAACGCTTGGCGCAATCAGGGTGTTCTCGCCGGGCTGGGCGCGGCCCTGCTGTTCGGGGCCGGCACGCCGGCTGCGAAGCTCCTGCTCGGCCCGCTGAGTCCGTGGCTGCTGGCGGGGCTGCTTTACCTCGGTTCGGGCCTCGGTCTCGCTCTGTTGCGGACGCTTCGTCGCACCCCGCAGGCTCATCTCGCGCACGGGGAAACCGGTTGGCTCGCCGCCGCGATCCTGGCGGGTGGTGTCGTTGCGCCGGTGCTCTTGATGTGGGGCCTGTCGGGCATGCCCGCGTCCGGAGCGTCGCTTCTGTTGAACGCCGAAGGCGTGTTCACGGCGCTGCTGGCGTGGTTCGTATTCCGCGAGAACTTCGACCGGCGCATCGCCCTCGGTATGGCGCTGATCGTGGGCGGCGCAGTGGTGCTGTCGTGGCCGGGGGACGCGAGCGTAGGCAGCGTCCTACCGGCACTCGCTGTAGTCGGAGCCTGTTTTCTCTGGGCTCTCGACAACAACTTGACACGCAAGGTCGCGCTCGCCGACGCGACCTTCATCGCGATGGCCAAGGGCCTGGTCGCGGGCAGTGCCAATGTCGCGATCGCATTGACGCTCGGCGCCACTTTTCCGGCACTTGAAGTTCTGCTGGCTGCCGGCGCGGTCGGATTTTTCAGCTATGGCCTGAGCCTCGTCCTGTTCGTGCTGGCACTGCGGCACCTTGGCACCGCGCGGACCGGTGCTTACTTCTCAATCGCCCCGTTTGCCGGGGCACTGATTGCCATCCCGCTGCTTGGAGAGACCGTCACGGCAACGCTCGTCATCGCCGGGCTGTTAATGGCCGCAGGCGTGTGGCTTCATCTGACGGAGCACCATGAACACCAGCATAGGCACGAACCGCTCGAACATGAGCACGAGCATGTCCACGACGAGCATCATCAGCACGAGCATGCCGGGCCGGTGTCCGGTCCACACACGCATTGGCATCGTCATGACCCGTTAACGCACTCACACCCGCATTATCCGGATGCGCACCATCGGCACGACCATTGAACAGGCCAGTGCTGACGGCGGTGAAGTCTTGAGGTTGCTGGAAATTTGCAGGAGAAGGGCACCCTGCAACAGTAGTAGCCCCTGCTTTACCCGCCGGAGCGCAGTAGTTGCGCAGGCGCGATGCGAAGCTGGCGCAGAAGATAGGTAGCCCCTGTCCCAGGCTGCACGTGCTGAAAACGATCGCGGTGGCGGGGCCGATCCAGAAAAGTCCGGCCGCTTCGAGATCGAGTCGGTATCGCAGCAGCAAGGCGGCGAGGCGCTCCCCACGGTGAGGGCAAACCCCGAAGTCAGTAACGCCAGCACGGCTCCACTTGTAGCGCGCGGCGGATCACGCTCACGCGCGCGCCGAGCACGTTGAGCACCTCGCCTGGTACACCTGCTGGTCTAGCCTGGCGTTTACTTCACTGCGAATCGTACGCTGATCGTCTTCTTCTTTGGCGTCGTCACGCTCGCGATTGCCTTCGAGCCTTTTCCGAGCTTAACGCCTTGCGCTTCGAGCTTGTTCTCGCCCATCGGCTTGAGCTCGGCCTCGGACTTCTCGGTGCCGTTGAGAACCGTCAGCTTTCCGCTCATGCCTGGCCGTAGAGAATGGCTTTCCGTGGTCCTCGACGTAAATCGTTGCGACATCGCCTTTGAAAACCAGCTCGAACGACAAGTCACTCGCGGCCTGCACGACACCGCCGTGCTTCGGCTTCTCCGTGTGCGCGAGCGCACCGTTGAACGCGAGAACCGACAGGGCGAGCGCAATGACACCCAAAAAGCTCCTGATCATTTCACGTCTCCAATCAACTTGCGGGTGCAATTCCGGGGCGCACCGCGAGCCGCACGCTTCAATTAACGTTTCAAGCGCAGATCAGTTTCAGTACGCTTCCTGACCGCTCGTCACGGCCGTTTCGCCACGCTCCTGGAGAAGACGCTCCGTGGCTTTCCTGCCGACCAGCCAGAACATGAGCGGCGTCAGCAGCGTGTCGAGAATTGTCGAGCTCATCAGGCCGCTGAAGATCACGACCGCGACGGGATGCAGGATCTCCTTGCCGGGTGCGTCCGCCGCAAGCAGCAGCGGCGTGAGCGCGAAAGCGGCGACCAGCGCCGTCATCAGCACCGGCGTCAGCCGCTCCAGCGAGCCGCGCACGATCATCGCCTGACCGAACGTCTCGCCCTCGAACCGGCACAGGTTGATGTAGTGGCTGACCTTCAGGATGCCGTTGCGCGTGGCGATGCCGGCGAGCGTGATGAAGCCGACCATCGAGGCGACCGACAGGCTCACGCCCGCGATCCACATGCCGACCACGCTGCCGATCAGCGCGAGCGGGATGTTGGCCATGATCGACGCCGGCCAGCACCGCCGAGCGGTAGCGCGAGTACAGCACCAGGAAGATCATCGCCAGCGAAAGCAGCGACAAGGCGCCGACGAGGCGCGTCGCCTGCTCCTGCGCCTGGAACTGGCCTTCCATGGCTCACGAACGTGCCGCCCGGCAGCGTTCGTGGACGCAACGGCGGCGCGGATCTGCTCCATGATCCGCGGCCATGTCGGAGCCGTCGGTGTTCGCGTAGACGACGATCCGGCGGCGCCCGTTCTCGCGGCCGATCTGGTTCGGCCCGTCGGTCTCTTCGACCGTGGCGAACGCGGACACGGGCAGCCGGCCGGCAGGCGTGTCGATCATGGTCCGGGCGAGGTCCTGCGGCGTGCGCCGCGCGTCGGGCAGGCGCAGCACCAGCTCGTAGCGCCGCGCGCCGTCGACGATCTGCGGCGCCGTGCGCGCCGTCGGTCAGCGCCTGCAGAATGCGTATCGCCTCCCCCGGCGAAATGCCGGCCTGCGCCGCCTTGCGGTGGTCGACCCGCACCGTGATCTGCGGAATCAGCACCTGCTTCTCGACCGTCAGGTCGACGAGACCGGGCACCCCGGCCAGGCGGCCGCGCATCTGCTCGGCCAGGCCGCGCAGGGTGTCGACGTCGTCGCCGAAGATCTTCAGCGCGATCTGCGCGCGCACGCCCGACAGCAGGTGATCCAGCCGGTGCGAGATCGGCTGGCCGATGGCGACGGCGGCCGGCATGGACCGCGAGCTGCGCCCGGATGTGCGGCCATGACCGCCTCGCGGTCGCGATCCGAGGGCTTCAGGTCGACGTCGATCTCGGCGGAGTGCACGCCTTCGGCGTGCTCGTCGAGCTCGGCGCGCCCGGTGCGGCGGCCGACCTGCTGCACCTCGGGCACCTTGGCGATGAGCCGCTCGGCGACCGCGCCCATGCGGTTCGCTTCGGCGAGCGAGGTGCCCGGGTTGAACATGAGCGAGAGCACGAGCGAGCCTTCGTTGAACGGCGGCAGGAACGTGCGCGGGAAGAACGGCACGCTCGCCGCGGCGAGCAGCGACCGCCGACGGCCGCGATCGCGAGCAGCGCTTCGGCGCGCGGGAACGACCAGGCGAGCAGCCTCGCGTCCCACGCCTTCAGCCGCGCGACGAGCGGGCTGTCGCCGTGGTGCAGCCGCTTCATGTTCGGCAGCAGGTAGTAGCAGAGCACCGGCGTCACCGTCATCGAAACCAGCATCGAGGCGAGGATCGACACGATGTAGGCGACGCCCAGCGGCGCGAAGAGCCGGCCTTCGATGCCCGGCAGCGCGAACAGCGGCACGAACACCAGCACGACGATGACAGTCGCGTAGACGATGCCCGAGCGCACTTCGACGCGTCGCGTCGCGAATCACTTCGGATGCCGGACGCGGCTGCGCGGCGGCTGCGGTTCTGCCGCAGACGGCGCACGATGTTCTCGACGCCGACGACGGCATCGTCCACGAGCTCGCCGATGGCGATCGCGAGGCCGCCCAGCGTCATGACGTTGATCGACTGGCCCAGCGAGCTGGAAGACGAGCGCCGTCACGGCAAGCGAGAGCGGGATCGCGATCGAGCGAGATGAACGTCGTGCGCAGCGACAGGAGAAAGGCGAACAGCACGATCGCGACCATGATGGCGCCGTCGCGCAGCGCCTCGGCGACGTTGCCGATCGAGTCCTTGATGAAGTCCGCCTGCCGGAAGAGGACGCGCGGCTCCGCGACTGCCCGCGGCAGACCTGGCTTCAGCTCTGCGAGCGCGGCGTCGATCTCCCGGGTAAGCCGCACCGTGTCCGCCGCAGGCTGCTTCTGCACGCTCAGGATCACCGCGGGCGCGCCGTTGTAGCCGGCGTCGCCGCGCTTGAGCGCCGGGCGCGAAGCGCACCGCGGCGACCTGCTCGAGCAGGATCGGCCGGCCGTCCTTCCACGCGACGGCGAGGCCCTGAAGGTCTTCGAGGCGGTTCGTGCGCGCCACGTGGCGGATCAGGTACTCGCGCGCGTTGAGATCGATGAACCCGCCGCCCGCGTTGTTGGCGAAGCCTCGCAGCGCCTGCTCGATCTGCGTGAGCGAGACGCCGAACTGCGCCATGCGCGCGGTGTCGGGCTCCACCCGCAGCTGCCGCACGTCGCCGCCGATCGGAATCACCTGCGACACGCCGGCGATCGAGAGCAGCCGCGGCCGCAGCACGAAGTCGGCGTACTCGCGGGCCTGCATCGGCGTGGCCGCGTCGGCCGCGCCCGAAGTGCCGGACGCGCCCAGCGGCAGCGCAATCAGCATGATCTCGCCCATGATCGACGAGACCGGTCCCATGATCGGCGTGATGCCGGCCGGCAGGCGCTCGCGTACCAGCGCGAGCCGCTCTGCGACGAGCTGGCGGTTGCGGTAGATGTCCGTATCCCAGTCGAACTCGGCATACACGAGCGAGAGTCCGATGCCCGAGGTCGAGCGCACGCGGGAGACGCCCGGCATGCCGTTCAGCGCGGTCTCGATCGGGAAGGTCACGAGCTGCTCGACCTCTTCGGGCGCCATGCCGCCCGCTTCGGTCAGCACGGTCACGACCGGCTTGTTGAGATCGGGGAACACGTCCACCGGCGTGCGCCACGCGGTGATCGCGCCGTACACCATCATGAGTGCGGCGACGGCTACGACGAAAAGCCGGTTCGCCAGGCTGTAACGAACGATCCAGTTGAACATCGCTTCGTCTCCGGCCTAGCGAATCTGTGCGAGCAGCGGACGCGCCTTGCGACGACCACGCGGTTGTCGGCAGCGAGTCCCTGTGTCACCACCACCGTCTCGGCATCGATCGGCCGCACCGTTACACGCTGCGGGAGGTATCGCTCCGCGCCGACCTTGATCCACGCGACGGGCTCGTTGGCAGAATTGCGCACGATGGCCTGCGCCGGCAGCACGATGCCTTTGATGCGCTCGTCGAGGGTCGCGACCACCGTCACCGGCTGCCCGATCGCGAGCGGCAGGCTCACGCCGGGTTTGTCGGGCAACGCGCGAAAGGTGAGCGGCAGCGCGCCGTCGCGCAGGCTGCGCGCTGCGCCGATGAAGCGCAGCGAGGCCCCCGGCACGCCGTTCAAGCTCGCGGCGCCGATGCGCTGGCCAAGCGCCACGTCGACGGTGGTCGCTTCCACGAGCACGCGCGCCGGGTCGCTGACTTCGAACAGCGTCTCCCCTGCATTCACGACCTGGCCGGCAGTGACATCGGCACGCGCGATCACGCCCGCGACTGGCGCAACCAGGGTCTCACGCACAGCGAGGCTGCGCCCGATGGTCTGCTCGCGCTGCGTCAGGCTCACGAGATCGGCGCGTGCGGCCTCGATCTCCTTGCGCGGTACCGTGCCCTCCAGGGATTCAAGGCGCTTCACCCGCTGTTCCGCGAGCGACCGGCTTGCTTGCAGCGCGGCGAGCTCCGCCTGCTGGTTTGCCTGCGCGTAAGGCTCCGCATGGTGCCGCAGATACGCCAGCACTTGCCCGCGCTGCACCTTCTGGCCGGCAACAGGCAGTCCGTTCGCTGCGGGTTCGACGCGGCCGCCATGGATGGGCTGCACACGCCCGCTCGCGTTGGGGTCGATGACCACGCGCCCGGGCAGCTCGATGGTCGCGGCGGTCTCCGTCTCCGGCGCGAGTCGCGTTCGTATACCCATCACGCGCTGCGAGGCCATCGGCACGTTCACGCTGCCGTCCGGCAGTCGCGCAAGTCCCGAAGACGACCCGGCGGCGCCGGGGGTTTCCAGGTGCTCCCCGCCGGGTCCATGTGCGCCTGGAAGTGCCTGAGCGCCGACGCAGACGAACAGGCCAATGCCGATCACGAAAAGTCGCGCACCCTTCATGACAAACCTCCGGAACCCGCGTAACGCATGCGGCTTCGCAAGTGGCGGCGCCGCAGCAGCAGCGCCACGCCGACGACGGCGGCGAGCACGGCGAGGCTCGCCAGCACGTAGTCGAGCGTGTGGCTGTGCCCGTGCGAGTGGTCTTGCGCCTGCGCTGCGCTCACCGCGAGTGTGCCCTCGAGCAAATCGCTGTCACTGCCGGCGACGATCGTGAAAATCAGCGGATGCTCGCCGGGTGCGGACAACAACTCGACAAGCGCCGTGTCGTCCACAGCGTAATCGCCATGATCGGAGTGGAATTTGGCGACGGCTGTGACCGCTCCGCTGGACACGTCCACCTTCGCATCGAGGACGGCCTCGTTCGTCTCGAAGCGATTGATCATCACCGAGAGCTCGTCGGCGTGGAGATGGCCCACGAGCTCGAACAACTCCGATTTCGCTTCGATGCGGGGCCGGGTGTTCGCGGACGAGACTGTCGCTCCCGGAGCGTCCAGATGTTCGCCGCCTGGACCATGGGCGCCGGGGCCGGCGACTGCCGGAACGTTCGCCACGACAGCCGCCAGAACCAATAGAAAGGTCGCCGTGATGTTCGATAAGAAGGTATTCATGGAAGGATTCCCAATGTCTGATGAAGCTGCGCGCGGGCGAGTCCAAGAGCTACCCGTGCGCGTGCGCTGGCGGCGTCCGCCTGCGCCGCAGCGCTCAACGCCCTCAGCTGCTCGGGCAAACTCGACTCGCCGGCGCGAAACGATCTATCGATGAGCTGGGCGCGCTCGCGCAGCAGCGCCGCGCGCGATTGCTCGTCAGACACCTGCTGTTCGGCCATCGCCAACGCGGAGCGCACGGTCGAAGCCTCCGCCTCGAGCCGCTCACGCAGGCGGCGTTCTTCGGCCAGCGCAAGGTCGAGCTCGGTCGTCGCCGCAGCCTGTCTCGGCACGTTGCGGTCCGCGGTTCCGAAGGGGACGCGCACCGCGACGCCCACGCTGTGCTGGCCGCCGGTCCCGTTACCCGCCGTTTCCTCGCGGAGCCGCACCATGAGCTCGGGGGGATCGCGCCGCGACACGCGCAGGAGATCGAGGCGACTCCGCGCCCGTTCAACGTTGAGCGCGGCCAAGCGCAAGCTCCGGGTGTTGCGCGCTGGGCGCTGCCTGGGGCGTTTCCTGCGGATCTCCGACAGGCTCAACCCCCGTCAGCACGCGCCAGCGCATCTCGGCCCCCTGCAGGCGCTGTCGCGCGTCCGCCGATGCCGAGCCTCGCCGCAAGCACCTCCGAGCGCGCGGCGAGGCCATCGGCCCGGGCGAGATCGCCCGCCGCGATCCGCCGCTCCACGTCCTTCGCCAAGGCATCGAGCGACTGAACCTGCACCTCGGCAAGCTTCATTTCCGCTCGACGAGCCGCAACATCCCAGGCCGCAGCGCGGACTTCACCTGCAATGCGAAGCCTTGCGGCCTGCTGACCGGCCTCCGCGGTGCTGAGCTCGGCGTCGGCCGTACGGCCGCGGGCGGCGCGCTGCCCCGGCAGCCACATCGGCCAAGCAATACCGACTTCGGTCTCGCGGCCACGGGAACTATCGATTACGCGCTCATCACGGTGAGAAAGCTCGAGAGACGGTGGAGCGGCCCACGGACTCTCCGCGACCGCGCGGTCGGCGCGCGCACGCGTCACTCGTCCATCCGCCTCCGTCGCCTGGACAGCCCGCTGCCAAGCAGCGTCGACCGCCGCTCGAAGCGAGAGCGCGGCATGTGGCGCGGGCCGGCAACACCTGCGCCTGCGCAAGACTCGGCAACGCGGTGGCGGCCAAAGCCGACAACACGAGCCAGACAAGACTCTTCACAGCTTTCTCCCGACTGACGTGTCGGGGGACGGCTGCTTAAGCTCTGAACCGCCGCGTCCGACACGCGAGGAATGCCTCCGTGCCCAGACGGCAGCGGAGTCCGTGACTTACGTCAGACGAGGAGTCGGGGAGGTCGTCGAGGACCTTCGAGGAAGGGAGAATCGTGCGCCGGCGACGCAGGGGAGAATTGCTCTTCAGTTTGAACATCGCGCAAGCAGCGAGGCCGTGCATGCTGGCAGAACGCCGGCGGCGTTCATACAACCGTCCGCATAAACGTGCTTCAGCGACTCGTCGCTGTCATCGTGATGATATGAACCGTCGTCATGGTGATGATGCGGCTCGTTGTCGAGATGCATTGCGGCATGTTCCATGCCTTCACCGTGAACATACGCCCACCCGCCCGTTGCCATGGCAAACGTATGCCACAGCAACGAAAACACAAGCACGAAAATGGTCGGCGCTTTGCGCATGGCGCGAATCTAGCAGAGACTCGTCACACTGTCGAACCGCGCAGGTCGTCGACCAGTTACCCCTTGAGGTACCCCGCGCTGCAACCTTTCACCGTAGTCGCGAGCTGCTCGTCGCTACCGGGTTCGGCGATCACGAATAGGGAGGCACCCGCCCTTGGCGAAGCGCTTCGCGATTGCGGCACCGATGCCTCGTGGATTCGAGGCGCCGCTGATGGCCGCGACCTTGCCGTTGAGCGCACTCATAGCTTGAAGCCTTCGGCGAAGTCGCGGAAGTTATCGATAGTCTCGAGTGTCATGAACCCGTCGAACAGCTTCTGCGTCACAGCTTCGCCCCAGGCGGGCGTGCCGAGATCGAAGAATTTGCCGCGCAGCTCTTCCGGTTTATGCGGATTCGCGGGTTCGCCTTTGGTGACGTCACAGTGGCCGGTAATCACGGTGCCGTCTCTCAGCGTAATCTTCAGATCCACCAGCTGCTTCTCGGGAAATGCATCGGTGTATTTCTGATTCGAAGTCACGAATACACGCGACACGAGATCCTGCACGCGCTCGTTCGCGACGGCGGTGTCGTCGAAAGCGCTCAAGCCTCCGTGGCCGTGATGCAGGATCGTGGCCAGCGCGAAAGGCACCGAGAACCGCGCCCCGAAACTCGTTGTGATGTTCTTGCCCCCGAGATACGCACAAAGGCCGTAGGCGTCGACGTCGATTCTCTCGATGTGAGAAGGATCGATGCCGGCCGCCCTGCGCTTTCGCCTGAGCGTCGAGCAGCGCATCGATGGCTGAGTGCGTGTAACGCCCCGTGCAGTAGAGTTTGAAATAGCTCTGCGTGATGAGCCACTCCTCGCCGAGATTCCGGACCATGGCGTCGGGATCGAACTTCTCCGAGTACACGCCGCCGCCATAAACGAAGCCGATGCCGTCGGGCTCGCCCGTGAAGCCGGACTCGACCAGTCGGACCGCAATCTGGCCCATGTACCCCGAATGACCCGTAAAAATGTTGCGGACGGTCGAGCCCTTGAGCAGCGTATTGCGGCTCGAAGCCATGCCCATGGTTGCGGCCACGTTGAGCAGCTCTTCGAGTAGTGCCGGGCCGAGCCTCTTCAGCTTGGCGACCGCTATCGCCGCGCCGATGACGCCGTACGTGCCGTGAGGATGCACCGCGAGCCGTACGTTTGCCGCGCGGCTGATCCGCGCCGATACTTCGTAGCCCAACGTGACCGCGAGCAGGAGCTCGGCGCCCGAAACGCCTAACTCCTGCGCGACGGCGAGTGCTGCAGGCACGACCTGGATTCCCGGGTGCCCCTTTGCGAACAGGTTGCCCTCGTCGAGCTCGAGCCATGTGCCTGCCGTGCCGTTCAGCAACGCGGCATCCAGCGGGTTCGAGCGCAGTCCGGTGCCGATCACCCACCCATTGCCCGTTGCGGAATTCTCGAGATGTCGCTTCACGAACTCGCGCATTTCCGGCATCGCCATGCCGGCGGCGATTACGGGAATGCAGTCCGCTATGACCCAGCGACCGCGATCGCACGCAGCAGGCGAGAGATCTTCCAGCCGTGTCTCGGCGATGAAGCGTGCCGCGCGCCTGATGTAGTCGGGCCGCTCCAGGCTGGTTGTCATCCGCACGGGAACAAGAAACGAGCGGCAGCCGCTGCCATCGTGACACGGCGCATCAATCCCTCGGAATGTTGTTTAGGAATCGGACGGCTTGAACCTGATCGCGCCACTACAGCATCTCTACCTTGATGTGCGCGGCTTTGACAACTTTGCCCCACTTCACGACCTCAGTGCGGAGATAGTCGCCGAACTGTTCCGGCGTCATGGGCGGCGCCGGCTCGATGCCTGCCAGCAGAAGGCGGTCCCGCACGTCAGCCAGCGCGAGTATGCGAACGATCTCCTGATGAAGCTTCGCGACGATGTCGCGCGGCGTGCCGGCCGGAGCCAGCATTCCGACAGAATTGGTCGCCTCGTACCCGGACAGGCCGGCTTCGGCAACGGTCGGCACCTGCAGGTAACACGACTGAACGCTTCGCTGTGCATACGCCCAGCGCGCGCAGCCTCCCGTCCCGAACATACGCGATGGCCGTGGGCATCGTCGCAAACGTGACATCCACCTCGCCCATGACCGTTGCCAGCACGGCCGGCGCCCCGCCCTTGTAGCCGATGAACGTGATCTTCGTGCCAGCCATGCTGTTGAAGAGCTCTCCGGTCATCTGCGGCCCGGTACCGCCTGCGCCGAAGTTCAGCCGCCCCGGTTTCGTCTTCGCGAGCGCGATCAGCTCCTTCACCGTGCGCACCGGCACCGTCGGGTGCACGGCCAGCACCTGCGTGATGCTCGAGGTCAGCGCGATCGGCGCGAACGCCTTGGGAAACTCGTATGGCATGTTGCGGTAGATCACTGGATGCACGGTGTGCGTGCCAGTCATCACGAAGAGCGTGTATCCATCAGGCGTGGCCTTCGCGACCGCGTCCGCGCCGATGATGCCCTGCGCGCCCGCCCGATTCTCGACGATCAACGGCTGCTGCTGGCTTTCCTGGAACTTCGGCGCGATCACGCGCGCGACGATGTCCGACGAGCCGCCGGGCGCAAAGCCGTCTATGACTCGAACCGGTTTTACCGGGTACGTCTGCGCGAGTGCGTCCCCTGTCAGGAATACTGCAGAGGCGAAGAAAAGCGATCCGATGTGCAGGTGCGTGCTTACGTGCATGGCATCTCCGTGATGGCGCGATGCGGGCGGGGATGTTAGGTTATATCACGGGGGCATCTCCTGGAGGGCATGCGATGAACAAGAGCAGGCGTAAGTCTATGGTCACGGCGGAGCTGGTCGAATCTATCGCGCTGAACCTGAGGAACACGACGATCACTCCGGCGCTCGCGCAGGCGCTTGCACCGAACCTCGAGCGTCTCAATAACGCCGCGCTGACAGCGGCAAAGGAGACCGATTTCAACGACGAGCCCGCGCGTTTCACTTCAATCCTCGCGCAGCTTCAGGCCCCGCCCCCGCGGCGATGAGCGAGGACATTCTCGACCTCGGCTTGACCGAGCTTGCCGCGGCGATTCGTAAACGGAAGGTCTCGTCGTATGAGGCGACACGTGCGTGTCTCGACCGTGCACAGCGCCTGCAACCTCATCTGAACTGCTTCATATCGATCGAGGCGGATTCCGCCTTGAAGACAGCACGTGCTGCGGATCGCGCGCTCGCACGGAGTGCGAAGCTGGGTCTCCTGCACGGCGTGCCGCTCGCTCACAAGGACCTCTTTTACCGGAAGGGACATGTCTCAACCGGTGGAGCGAAGATCCTGCGCGATTATCGACCGTCAGTAACCGCGACTGTGGTCGAGCGGATGCAGGCCGCCGGTGCGATCTGGCTCGGAACGCTCAACATGTCGGAGTTCGCCGGCAACCCGACGGGCCATAACGAGCACTTCGGGGACTGCCGCAACGCCTGGAACGTGCAGCACGTGAGCGGAGGCTCGTCGAGCGGCTCGGGCGTCGCCGTAGCGGCCCGCGTGTGCTACGGCGCGCTCGGATCGGACACCGGCGGATCGATACGCCATCCGGCCGCGTTCAATGGCGTCGTCGGATTGAAGCCCACATACGGCCGTGTCAGTCGCTTCGGCGTGCTGCCGCGCTCGTGGTCGCTGGATACCGTGGGGCCGCTTGCACGCACCGTACGCGATTGTGCGCGCCTCATGCGGGTAATCGCGGGCCCGGACTCAAACGATGGCACATGCAGCAGCGAGCGCGTGCCCGACTATGAAAAAGAGCTTGCCGGCAATGTGAAAGGCCTCAGGATCGGCGTCCCCACGAACTATTACTATGACCATTCGAGCGCTGACGTCCGCGGCCGCATGCAAGAAAGCCTCGCAGCACTCGAGTCACTCGGCGCGCGACTGATCGAGCTCGAGGTGCCTGACCCGCAGCGCCTGCTCGACCTGTCCAACGTGATCTCGCAGCCGGAGGTCGCTGCTGTGCACGCCAAGTGGCTTCGGGAGCGGCCGCAGGACTACTCGATCTGGCGAGCAGCCATCGAGCCAGGGCTGGTCGTCCCGGCGCCGAGTTACCTCGAAGCGCAGATGGCGCGGCCAAGGCTGATACGCGAGTTTGTTGATGGGGTCTTCGGCCGCGTCGATCTTTTGCACGCGCCGGTGTATGCGAAACCGGTGCCGACAATCGCCGAAGCCACGCCGCGCTCGCCCAGCGACATCCCGCGCGTCCAGGCTATATCGCGGAACAATCGGCCTGCCAACTTCCTCGGTATCCCATCCATGAGCGTACCGGCGGGGTTCTCGTCGAATGGCCTCCCGGTTGCGTTTCAGCTCATGGGCAGGCCGTTTTCCGAACCGTTGCTTTTACGGGGCGCCGACGCCTACCAGCGTGTCACGGATTGGCATCGGCGTGCGCCGGATCTGTCGCGCTATGTGTAAGTCCACTCACACAGTCTGTCCGACATCCACAAGGACATAAGCGTACGAGGTGGAGGAGGAAACGTGAACGAAGACCCACAACAAGACGCCACGACGCAGCGCCTGGTCACGTATGCCGAGCACGCCCGCTACGACGCGCTGCCGGCGGAGACGGTGCACGAATGCAAGCGCCGGCTCCTTGACACGTTCGCATGCGCGCTCGGCGCCTACGACGCGCCGGTGAGCGAGATGTCCCGGGCAGTCGCCGCACGTGTGCGCGGGGATGATGAGGCGAGCGTGTGGGGCAGCGCGATCCGCACGACGCCCGAGGCAGCGGCGTTCGCGAACGGTGTGATGACGAGGCTCCTCGACATCAGCGACACCTATCTCGGCAAGAGCCGCGGTCATCCGAGCGACATGAGCTCCGGCCTGATCGCGGTCGCGGAATCGCTTCGCGCGGACGGCAAGTCGCTCATCAACGCCGTCGTGCTGGCCTATGACGTGTACTGCAGCTTCTGCGACGCGGTCGATCTCAACAGCCGAGGTTGGGATCAGCCGGTCTACAGCATCATGGGTTGCGTGCTCGGCATTGCGAAGCTCATGCATCTTACGCACGAGCAGACGGGCCACGCGCTTTCGCTTGCGCTCGCTCCGAACATGGCTCTCGCGCAAAGCCGCCGCGGACGACCTTTCGACGTGGAAAGGTTGCGCCGGGCCCAACGCGTCGCGCAACGCGGTGTTCGCAGCGATGCTGGCGAAAGAAGGCTTTACCGGCCCGACTGCGGTATTCGAGGGCGATGGCGGTTTGTGGCAGGCGACCGGTTGCCACTTCGAGTGGGTGCTGCCCGAGGGCCATCACATGATCGGCGATACCCATATCAAGGGTTTGCCGGTTTGTTATCACGGTCAGTCCTCCGTCTGGGCTGCGCTCGAGCTGCGTGAGCGCGTCGATCCCGAGCGCATCGAGTCGATCGAGATCGACACGTATGCAGCCGCCGTGATGATGATGGGCGCGGACGCGTCGCGCTGGGCTCCGACCACCCACGAAACCGCCGACCACAGCCTGCCGTACTGCGTTTCCGTCGCTCTGCTCGACGGGGAGGTCACGAGCGAGTCGTTCGCGGACACGCGGCTGCGTGATCCAAAGATCGCGGCGCTCATGCGAAAAGTGAAAGTGCGCGAGGACAAGGCGCTTTCGGCGCGCTATCCGGAGGGCGCGCCAGGCAGGGTGACGATCCGGACTCAGTCTGGCGACACGCACGTAAAAGAGCTCACCTACCCGCGTGGCCATGCGAAGAACCCGATGAGCGATGCGGACGTCGAGCGGAAGTTTCGCAGCATGGCCGGACGGAGGCTTTCACAAGCGCAGTGTGACGCGGTCGTGAAGGCAGTCTGGGAGCTCGATCGCTCGACAGACATCGCGCGAGATCTCGTGAAGCCGCTGACCTGCTGAACCGTTCGAGAGACAGAGAGGAGCCAGCCCATGCCGGTGCAGTTCAAGACGATCTCATATGAAGCGGTGAGCGTCGGAGAAGAGTTCAAGTCCGACGATTTCCTGATCAAGCCGGAAGATGTGGAGACCTTCGCCTACGCCGTTGACGATCACAACCCGTGGTACTTCGAAGATTCCCCGTTCGACGGTCCGATCGCGCATCCGACGCTGTTGGGAAACCAGGCGCTCCTCATGCGCCACAGCAAGTACATCGTCCCGGCCGGACTGCACGCGAAAGTCCAGTTCGAATTTCTCGAGCCGATTCGCGCCGGCATCCGAGTGCGTTCGTACGGAAAGGTCATAGACAAGTACGAAAAGCGCGGCCGCCACTACATGGTGACGCAGTTCGAAACGCGTGACGAGGAAACCGGAACCGTCTACACGCGCGGCCAGTTCACGCAGATGATCTTCCCGGAATCAGGAGTGCACCGTGACACGACAAACCGCTAGGCGGCTCGAGGTCGGCGAGGAGCTGCCGCCGCTCACGAAAACCATCCAGCAGCGGCAGATCGACTGTTTTTCCGGCGTGCGCCCGAATTCCATCCACACGGATGCGGAGTGGGCGCGCAAGAAAGGCTTCAGGGCGCCGCTCGCACAGGCGATGATGTCGACGGCCTACGTCTCTCAGCTCATGGTGCAGTTCCTGGGCGAGGGTTACATCAAAGGCGGCCGGATGTCGGTCTCCTTCACGAAGCCGGTGATCGTGGGCGACACGCTCACGGTGCGAGGCCGGGTGAAAAGCCGCGAACCCGAAGGCGATCGCACCCGCGTGACCGTGGAGGTCTCGTGCGAGAACCAGGACGGCGTGATGACCATGGTCGGCACGGCAAGCGGCCTCGAGAGCTGACGAGCCCGAATGAACAGTCCTGCAACGCTCACGCCGCAAACGGATCTCACCCGGCTCTTCGCGCCGCGTTCGGCCGCACTGGTGGGCGCAACCGATCACCCGACCTCCTTCGGCGGCCGCGTCTTCCAGCAGATGTCGAATTTCGGCTTCGCGGGAAAGATCTATCCGGTCAATCCACGGCTGAAGGAGATCAACGGGCCTTCAGTGCTATCCGAGCGTTCGCGATCTGCCGGAAGCGCCCGACCACGTCGGCATCACGATTTCAGTCCAGCGTGTATTCGACGTGCTCGCCGACTGCGCGGCGATCGGTGTGCCGTTCGCGACGGTCTACACCGCAGGCTTCGCCGAGACGGGAACGCCGGAAGGACGCGAGCGCCAGGCACGTCTCGTGGCGTTTGCCCGCGAGTCAGGGCATGCGCATCATGGGGCCGAACTGCAACGGCCTCATCAACTTCGTCGACGCGTTCGCGATGACCTCGACGATGGCGATCAAGGGGCCGCGCGCGGCGCCCGGCAACGTCGGTGTCGTCAGCCACAGCGGCGGGCTCGGTCAGATCAGCGTGATGTGGCGCGCGCAGGAGATCGGACTCGGCGTGAGCTACGAGGCAAGCTGCGGCAACGAAGCCGACCTCGATACCCTGGATTTTGCGCGCTTCATGCTGCGCTCGCACGCGACCGACATCGTGCTGATGGCGATCGAGGGCATCAAGGACGGAGAGAAGTTCAAAGCGCTCGCGCGGGAGGCAGCCGAGCTCGAGAAGCCCATCGTCCTGCTCAAACTCGGGCGCACGGAGGCCGGGAAGCCGCGCGGCCGCCTCGCACACGGGCGCGATCGCGGGCGATGACGCGATCGCCGATGCGGTGTTGCGGCAGTTCGGCGTGATCCGTGTGTACGAGTGCGACGAGTTGTATGAGACCGCCGTGTTTCTGCGGCGGCGCTACTGGCCGCGAGGACGCGGCGTGGCTGCCGCGTCCGCCGACCGGAGGCACGCTCGTGCAGCTCGCCGACGCCGCAGCCGGATACGGGCTCACCTGGCCCGAGTACTCGCCGAAGACGCAGGACGCGCTCGCCGCCTTGCTTCCCGGCTATGGCAAAGTCTCCAATCCGACGGACATGACTTCGCTTGCGACGGGTGAGCAGGCTCTTTACCGCCAGGCGCTCAACACGATTGCAGGCGATGAGAACGTAGACATGGTCGTGCCCATCTACGCGAGCGTTTCGAAGAACGATCTTCAACGCGGCGCGGACTTCGTGGAGGGCTGTGGGAAAGCGGGGGCCATGCTGTGGGTTGGCGGCTGCTCCGACGACGCGTTCATTCACGCGCAGGGATCTCGTGAGCGCCGGGGTGACGGTCTACCGCAACGCGACGCCGTGCATGCGCGCATTCCGCGCGGCTTACGATTTCGGCGTGTACGTCACTGCACATCGATCCGGCGCGACCGCGCCGCAGCGTCCGCAGGGCCTGGACCGCGAGCGCGCAGCCGCGATGCTCCGCCGAGCCGGTGACCGGCTCACCGAGCGCGAGGCGAAAGCGGTGCTCGCGGCGTATGGCCTGCCGGTCACGCGGGAGCATCTGGCGTCGAGCGCGGACGAAGCGATCGAACGCGCACGCGAGATCGGCGGGCCGGTCGCGTTGAAGATCGATTCGCCGGACATCGCACACAAGACGGAGGCGGGCGCGATCCGGCTGAATGTGTCCGGCGACGACGCCGTGCGCTCCGCGTTCGACGACGTGCTGGCGGCAGCGCGCCGCTACGCACCCGAAGCGAAGTTGAATGGCGTGCTCGTGCAGGAGATGGCGCCCAGAGGAGTGGAGTTGATCGTCGGCGCGGTACGCGACCCGATCTTCGGTGCCGTGGTGATGGTCGGCCTTGGCGGCATTTACGTGGAGGTGCTGAAGGACGTGGCATACCGTGCCGCGCCGGTGAGTGCAGCGCAGGCGGGCGACATGCTGCGTGAGCTGCGCAGCGCCAGGCTCCTGGACGGCGTACGCGGGATGGCCCCGCGCGACGCGGACGCGCTTGTCGACCTGATCGTCCGGCTGTCGTGGTTCGCACACGACTTCGGCGACGATGTGGCAGAGATCGATCTCAATCCGGTCATCGTGCTGGAGCGCGGCGCTGGCGCGCGCGTGGTTGATGCGCTCCTGGTACGGAATGACTGAACTGTGGGCGCCGGGCACCAGTCAGGGGCGCCGAGCCACAAGGTCTACCCGTATCTGCTACGCAAAGTAACCATCCTCCGGCAGAGCCGGAGGCTTTAATTTGTGAGCAGCTCGAAGCGGCTATACGGGGTCGCCAACTAACGCGACCCCACGGTTGTCGGGCCACCTTATGGTGGCCCATTAGCGCCACAGGTTCAGCTGATCGAGTCGCTTATCTTCATGCTCCTGGTGCCGAATGTATTCTCGAATCACCGCTTCATCGCGACCGACCGTTGACACGAAATAACCTCTGGCCCAGAAATGCTGGCCCACGAAATTACGCTTGCGCTCGCCGTATACCCGTGCCAGATGAATCGCGCTCTTGCCTTTGATAAATCCCACCACCTGCGACACCGCATACTTCGGTGGGATCGAAATCATCATGTGCACATGATCCGACATCAGATGCCCTTCCTCAATGCGGCTCTCTTTCTGTGCAGCCAATCTGTGGAATACCTCCGCCAGATCCTTACGCAGCTGCTCATACAACGCCTTGCGCCGGTACTTCGGGATGAAAATGACGTGGTATTTGCACTCCCACTTCGTGTGGCTTAGGCTCCCTTGCTCGTCCATCGTGGAACTCCTTTCGTGGTGCTTGGCGGCTCACGATTGCGAGTTTCACTGATGGACTCCTGCAAATGTCAAACTGCTACTGCCTCCCCGGCAGAGCCGGGGGGTCTCCTGTTTTTGGCTAGCGATCACGTACTCCAATCAGGTCTGGGCATTGGATACCCCGTACGTTCCGATGACGCGCGGCTTCGTCTACCTCACCGCGGGTGGCGGACGTGGCCTCACGTCGTGTGCTGGCGCACAAGGTGGCGATAACGCTGGGGGCCGTTCACGCCGCCGAGGTGATCGAACGGGTCTTTGCCCGCTACGGCACACCGGAGATCGTCAACACCGATATAGTTGGTCTGTCTCTCGTTCAGCGATACTCATTGCAGCCGGCAGGCAGGTGCCAGCGAAAGGGGGTCCGCAATCCGTCATCGTCTCGCACGTAAACGAAGCCGCGACCGAAGGCGGGAAGCTGCGTGCGAACTCGCGCACGGCGGCGTTCGTGAAGCTCGCGAATGTGTTCGTTCACCCTGCTATCAGCGAGCGCACGATGGAGTTCGACGGCAAGGGGCGCTGTGTGGCGGGGTGCCTGTGAGACACATCCGTTTCGGGGTGAGGAGCGCGAGCGTCTCGAACCACGAACGACCAGGTTTGCCCTTCGAGACGGCGCCCTTGCCCGTGCCTCGTCAGGGCGAACGGAACAGAAACTTTCTACCCGTGCGTGTCGATCCTGATGTTCGCGCGCTTCACCACGTCCTGCCAGCGCGCGACGTCGCGGGCAAGCCGTGTCCCGAAGTCTTCCGGCGTTGACTTAGTCGGGACGAATCCATCGGCTACGATGCGATCTCGGATTTCCGGTACTTCGAGAGCCTTGTTCACCGCCTGATTGAGACGCGTCACGATATCCCGCGGAATGCCGTGAGGACCCCATAGCCCGTACCAGTGCTCGGCGCTGTACCCGGTCACGATTTCTCCGATCGCAGGTACGCCCGGCAACGCATCGATACGCTTCTCCGTCGTCACGCCATACGCGCGCAGCCGGCCCGCCTTGACGTGCGCGACAACGGCGACCGCGGTGTAGTAACCGAGATTCAGGTTGCCCCCGAGCATATCGACGAGCGCCGGCGCAACGCCTTTGTACGGCACGTGCAGCATCTCGGCGCCGGTCATCTGCGTAAACATCGCGCCGACCAGGTGGGCGAGGCTGCCGACGCCGGTCGAGCCATACGTGAGGCTGTTCGGTTTCGCCCTCGCCGCTGCAATCAGCTCTTTGAGATCGGTCGCCGGCACCTTGGGATTGCCGATCAGCACGAGCGGTCCCAACGCGAGCAGGTTGATTGGGGCGATGCCTTTCACCGGATCGTACCGGCAGCTTGTAGAGCGCGGGGTTCGCGCTGTAACTCGCCGACACCATGCCAAGCGTGTACCCGTCCGGGTTCGCGCGCGCCACCATTTCCGCGCCGATGGTGCCGCCCGCCCCCGCGCGGTTGTCGATAATGAACTGCTGGCCGAAAGTCTCCGTGAGCTTCTGACCGAGCGCCCGCGCGATGTTGTCCGTGCCGCCTCCGGCCGCGAACGGCACGACGATGCGAATCGGCTTCGTAGGCCACGACGCCTCGGCGGCGAACGCCGATACGGACGACACACTCACGGCGCACGCGAGCAGCGCGCGTGCGAACACTCTCCTGCACGATCTCATGAGACTCCTCGGGAACACGGACCTTGATCCGACAGCCGGCTATAGGAAGGTGATTACGTAGGGCGGCGAGGCCCGAGCCGGAGGCAAGCGCCGCCCCCTACGACGCCTTGCGCAGCGGTTCTTCGCGCAGCCCGTTGAGCATCGCCAGCGCACGTTCCATCGAGAAGTCGCGCGTCTTGCGGTCGAACGCCTTCGCGCTCAACGGCATCATGTAGCCGTGCTGGACGCCCGGGAAGATATGCACTTCCACGTTCTTCATGCGCTTCGGAACTTCGCGGTAGGCCTCGAGCACCGGCGGCGGCGCCTGATGATCCTGATCGCCCCAGATGATGCACACGGGGGCGGTCACTCCATCGAGTTCCCCGATGTAATCGAGCATCTGGGTGCCGTGACAGGAAATGCCGCCCTCGAAGCCGAGGCGTTTGGGTCCCAGGATCGCGTACGGACCGCCGTAACAGAAGCCGATCGTCGCCGCGCGTCCGTTGAACTGCGGCTGTCTGCGCAGCTCGGCGAGCGTGTCGGTCAGGTCCGTTTCGCCTTCCTTGATCCGCTGGAGTCGCGGCTGCGAGCGCGTCTTCGTGCGGTCGTCGTCGCGTCCCAACGGGCCCGGCACTGTGCGCCAGAAGAGATCGGGCGACGCGGCGATGTAGCCGTGCGATGCGAACTCGTCCGCAATGTCCCGGATGTCCGGGTCTACGCCGTGCACCGCAGACGCGAGCACGATGGCCGGCACCTTGCCCGTCGCGCTCGGCAGGGAGAGATAACAATCGAACTGTCCCGCGCCGGTGCTCGACGCGATACGGATGTCTTTGCCACTCATGCTTTCCCCTCCGTCTCTCAGAGCGCCTTTGGCGACGCGGTGGAAATGCAGGACCGCAACAATAACATCTTACGCCGCTCCTCCGGCGTTGCGGCTCGCGCCGCGCTGCCTGCGGGCGCAACGACTCCCCTTAGGCGGCTTGCGGCGCTCTATGGGAGGTGGCGTGGAGCGAGGTGCCGCGCTTCACGAGTGACGTGCGAAAGTAGAGAACCATTCGGCCACTCCCATTCCACTTTCCGACGGAGACCTTCATGCCGGCTACGTACAAGATCCTCATCATGGGCGCATCCTACGGCTCGCTCCTCGGCACCAAACTGCTGGCCGCCGGCAACACGGTCAAGCTGATCTGCCTGCCGGATGAGGCCAACCTCATGAACGAAGAAGGTGCGCGCATCCGCATGCCGGTGAAAGGTCGCCAGGGTCTGGTGGAAATCGATACGCGCAAGCTGCCCGGCAAACTCTCGGCCGGCGGCGCACAGTCTGCCGATCCCAAGGACTACGACCTCGTCGCGCTCGCGATGCAGGAGCCGCAGTATCGTTCGGCCGGCGTGCGCGAGTTGCTCGATGCGGTGGCGAAAGCGAAGGTCCCGTGCATGTCGATCATGAACATGCCGCCGCTGCCCTATCTTGCCCGCGTCCCGTCCCTGCCGCTCGATGCGTGCAGGGCCGCCTACACCGATGCGAGCGTGTGGGACAGCTTCGATCCGAAATACATGACGCTGTGCAGCCCCGACCCGCAGGCGTTCCGCCCGCCCGAGGACAAGGTGAACGTGCTGCAGGTGCGGCTGCCGACGAACTTCAAGTCCGCACGCTTCGATTCGGATGCGCACACGCAGATCCTGCGCGACCTCGAGGCGGGCGTCGAAGCGGCGCGCTTCGATGCGGGCGACGGCACGAAGATCGAGCTTCCCGTAAAGTTGAAGGTGCACGAGTCGGTGTTCGTTCCGCTCGCGAAATGGAGCATGCTGCTCGCCGGCAACTACCGCTGCGTGCAGAAGGACGGCATGCGCCCGATCAAGGAGGCGGTGCATAGCGACATCGAAGCGTCCCGCTCCGTCTACGACTGGGTCGTCGAGCTCTGCACGAAGCTCGGGGCGGACCCGAGAGACCTCGTGCCATTCGACAAGTACGCGAACGCCGCGCTCTCGCTGTTGACGCCCTCTTCGGCCGCGCGTGCGCTCGCCAATGGCGCGCCCAACATCGAGCGTGTGGACCGGCTCGTGCAGATCATCGCGAAATCGAAAGGCATGCAGAACGCGGAAGTCGACAAGACAGCCGCGCTCGTCGACGAGTGGGTGGAGAAAAATCGGAAGGCGGCGAAGTAGCCGGGGGACCGCGGCTCATATTCAGCGCGCCTTGGGACGGCGGGAAGACTAGCCTCCTCTTAACCGACACGGGTCTCCACTCGATACGAGCACGCTGTGCTGGGCCCGCGGCGCCTGCGAGATTCCTGATCGTCGGCGTCGCGAATAGCATCGTCGGGCTGCTGACGATCTAACGACGCATGATCCGGGGAGACCCCGCATCGCGAGAGGAGGCGTGATGAGAATCGTGAATACGGCATCGTGCGCGGCTGCACTCGTCTGCGTTTTCGCGCTCGCGAATGCACCCGCCGCCGCGCAGACCTATCCCGCTCAGCAGATCCGCATCATCTGCCCGTTTCCCGCGGGCGGCGGCACCGATCTCACCGCACGCCTTCTCGGCGAGCAGTTGCAGAAGATGCTTGGTCAACCCGTCGTCGTCGACAATCGAACGGGCGCAAGCGGAATGATCGGGACGGAGCTCACCGCGAAGGCAAAGCCCGATGGGCACACGCTGCTCGTCGCATCCGGCGAGCTCGCGCTGAATCCGCATCTGTATCCGAAGATCGCCTACGACTGGGAGCGCGATCTTCAGCCGATCACACTGCTCGTCAAGGTCGCCAACGTGCTCGCGGTCCATACCGACGTGCCCGTGAAATCCGTGGCGGAGCTGATCGCGCATGCGAAGCGCAACCCCGACGCTCTCACGTTTTCGTCGAGCGGCGTCGGCAATCCTCAGCAGTTGACCGGGGAGCTCTTCAACAAGATGGCGGGCGTCAAGATCCGGCACGTTCCCTACAAAGGCGCCGCCCCTCAGCTCGCAGCACTGGCCGGCGGTGAAGTGACGATGACCTACGTCAGCATCGGCGCCGCCAAGCCCTTCATCGACAGCGGGCGCATCCGCCCGATCGCGGTCACGTCGACTTCGCGGGTTTCCGCGTTGCCCGACGTTCCTGCGATCGCCGAACACGCGCCGCTTGCGGGCTTCGAGCTCGTGAACTTCTTCGGCTTCCTGGCGCCCGCGGGTTTGCCCGACCCGATCCTGCGCCGCCTAAACGCATCGGCCGTGCAGGTCATGAAGATGCCCGATCTCGCCGCGAAGTTCAGAGGCCTCGGCTTCGAGCCCGCCCCGAACACGCCCGAGCAGTTCCGCGAGTTCATACGCGGCGAGTCGGTGAAGTTCGGCAAGATCATCGCCGAGGCGGGCATCAAGCTGTCGGAGTGATGCGGCGCTCGCCTTCGGCTCGGGCCTCGCCGCACCGGCAACTCAATCGGCTCGGATGTCCGCGAGCTTGATGACTTTCGCGTACTTGTCGATCTCGCGCTTCAGCAGCGCCGCGAGCTCTTCGGGCGAGCTTGCGACCGCATCGAGCGCTTCTCTCGGCATGAACGCTTTCAGCTCCGCCGTATCGAGCGCTTTGCGGATCTCGGCATGGAGGCGGTCAACGATCGCGCGCGGCGTGCCCTTCGGATAGAACATCGCATACCAGTTGTCCGACTCGAATCCCGGATAGATCGAGTTCATCGTCGGCAGGTCCGGAAGCGTCGAGGAGCGCTTGGGCGTCGTAACGGCCAGCGCCTTCGCCCTGCCCGACTTCAGGTGCGGCATGATCGAAGGCGCCGTCGCGAAGCTGTAACCCACTTCGCCCGAGACCAATGCGAGCACCGCCGGCCCGCCGCCGCGATAAGTCAGGACCGTCGTCTTGATGCCCGCGACCTGATTGAGCATCTCGGCGCTCAAGTGTGAGGTGCTGCCGGAGCTGTTGCCGGCGGCGTTCAGGGCGCCCGGCTGACTCTTCGCGAGCGCAACGAGCTGTTTCACCGAATTCGCCGGCAGACTCGGATGCACCGAAAGCACGAGCGGCGTCGAAGAGATCCAGCTCACGGGCACGAGATCGATGTGCGGGTTGAACTTCACGTTCTTGGCATTGAGCGTGACGATGACGGACAGGCTTGCGGACGTAAACAGAATCGTGTAGCCGTCCGGCGGCGCTTCGATCGCGAGCTGTGTCGCGATGAGGCCGCTCGCGCCGGTGCGGTTGTCGATGATGAAGTTCTGGCCGGTGCTCTTCTGGAAGGCCGCGGCGAAAAGCCGCGCCTGGATGTCGGTCCCGCCGCCGGGCGGAAACGGCACGAGCAGCCGCACCGGTTTCTCGGGCCACTGCTGAGCTGCGGCGGGTCCCAGGCCGGCCGTGCAAAGCACGGCAACGGCCGCCAACACGCGTGCTGGTGTCCTCATTCGCGTTTTCCTCCTCCTCGAGTTAGGCGGCGTTCACCTTCGGCTCGGGCCTCGCCGCCTTTTGGCTTCGCGCCAGGAGGGATGCTAGCACCGGGATCCCGTACACTGTGAGCGCTCCGAAGCGAGCTGCGTTGGAGATCCACGATGGAACCCACCTCGCGTGGCTGGACCGTTTTCGATCCGGACATCCCGGTCCTCACCTACGAATACCCCTTCGGGCCCGCACGCGTGAACGCGCTCGCGGTCGGCTGCGACGGGGGTCTCATCGTGGTGAGTCCGCCCTATCGAGCCCGTCAGGAGGCATTCGACAACCTGGAGCGGTATGGGCCCGTGCGAGGGCTCGCCGCATCGAACGCGTTCCATCACATGGGGATTCCGGAATGGAAGCGACGTTTTCCGGGCGCGACCGTATACGCGCCCGCGCAGTCGATCGCGGGTGTCGCGCGCAAGACCGGGCTCTCCGGCATCCGGCCGATCTCGGACGCAAATGCCCTCACGCGCGGCCGCGTCGAGCTGACGGACATGCCGTACTACAGGACGGGCGAGACGCTCGTGCGGATCCAGAGCTCACAGGGTCTTGCATGGTATCTGACCGACATCGTCGTCAACGTGAACGATCCTCCGGCGAACCCGCTCTTCAGGCTCATCTTCAACGTGTTCTACGGCCCGGGCCTGCACTACAACAGGATCGCGCCGCTTTTCATGGTGCGCGACAAGGCCGCGCTCAAGCGCTGGCTGGCCGAGGAATATCGGAAGGACGACCCGCGCTGGCTCATCGTTGCACACGGAGACACGGCGGATCTCGCAGCGCGGCCCGAGGCCGGACTCAATCTGTTCAGGGCAAGCTGAGGATCGGCGGCTCGACCGTGTGATCCCGGAAACACCGCGCGTCCTCCAGCGCCCGAGAGGCGCGTCACTCGATGATCTTGCGTTCAACGAAAGGCAGACCATGACTGAGAAAGCGTCCGAGAGGCCGGCAGCGCTGGTGAGCCCCGAGTGGGTCGCCGCGCGGGCAAACGATCCGAACCTGTGCCTGGTCGAAGTGGCTGGCCTGCGTCCGGAAGACGTCGAGGCCTACCGCGCGGGGCATGTGCCGGGCGCGCATTCGTGGAAGTGGCAGGAAATGCTGTGGGACAGCCACATGCGCGACTTCCCCTCTCCCGAGGTATTTGCCCGCCGCATGGGCGACGCCGGAATCGACAACGACACGACTGTCGTGTTCTACGGTGAGGGCGTTCAGTTCGGGCTCTATGCGTGGTGGGTGTTCACGTATTGCGGTCACGAGCGCGTGCACCTGCTCGACGGCGCCCGTACGCGCTGGATCGCGGAGGATCGGCCGCTCGCGAAAGACGCGCCGCCGCGGCGCCCGCCGCGTGCCTACCGTCCGCGCCCGCGTGTCGAGCGCATGCGCATCCTGCGCGATGAAGTGCTGCACTCCCTCGACGCGCCCGCAACGCTGATACTCGACGGCCGATCCCCGGAAGAATATCGGGGCGAGCGCGTCGGCGCCCCGGGCGGCCCGGACAACGGAGCGATGCGCTATGGCCGTATTCCGGGCGCGAAGCATCTCCATTTCGAGGACATGCTGAACGCCGACAAGTCCTTCAAGCCCCGCGAGGCGCTCGCATCGATCGTCGCTCAGCGCGGCGTGTCGAACGGGAACGAAATCATCGCCTACTGCCGCTTGAGCCACCGCGCCACGGTGCTCTACTTCGCGCTCACGCAACTTCTCGGCTATGAGAACGTGCGTGTGTACGACGGCTCGTGGACCGAGTGGGGCAATCTCGTCGGCGTGCCGATCGAGCGGTGACGTGATCTTAGAACCACCCCATTTCGGTGAGCGGGGGCTGCGGAGCAGCGGGGTCCCCGCGAACGAAGCCTTCAAGCGTCCGTTAGTATTTCCATCATCAGTACGAGGCTTAGGGCAGAAGATGGAAGCGGGGTCAGTGGAAGGCGCGGCACCGCCCCTAAGGCGCTGTCGCCGTCTGCGCCGCCGTGCGCTCGTCGGGCAGGAGGAGCACGATCGCCGCGCGCACGGCCGCGATCACTGCCATCAGCCAAAGGAGCGCCGTGAATCCCATCCCCTTCACGAGCGGCCCGAGCAGCCACACCGCTGCCGAGCTGATGCCGAAGGCGACGGTGAGCCGCATGCCGGAGACGCGTGAGCGCAAGCGATCGTCGACATAGCGCACGATCATCGCGTCGGTAAAGGGGATGGCGCCGAAGATGAAGACCATGACGGCCACCAGGGCGAAGAAGAATCCCCACGCCTCGGTATGCGCTGCAACGATCAGGATCGGCACCTGGACGACCGAAATCCCCAGTTGCAGCGGCTTGAAGGGCATGCGGTCGATGAGATTGCCCACTACGATCTGCGCAAACGACGCGATGGTGTAAACCGCCGCGAGCAGCACGCCGAGCATTGCGGGATCCTCGAGCACGCCGAGGAAGCGCTCCGACAGAAGCTGCGCGTTGCCGTTCGTGGTGAAGTTGAAAAGAAGGCTCCCGGTCACCGCTGCGGCGGTCATCACGGTGAAGGCACGAATCAGCATCGCAGGCGACAGGACAACCGCCGCCTTGCCTTTGCGTTTGGACGGCGCCTCGGTCTCCCTCGGACAGACCATCGCGAAAACGATTCCGCAGAGGATCGCGAACGCGCCCGGCACGGCAAACGCCGCGCGCCAGCCGAACCACTTCACGAGAAAGCCCGTGACCAGCGCCGCCACCGCGATCCCGAGATTGCCGGCAAGCCCGTTGAAGCCGATCACGGCGCCTGGATTCGGCACGTTCTGCACGAGCATCGGGATCCCGACCGGGTGGTAGATCGACGCGAAAGCACCGAGCAGCGTGAGGCCCGCGGCAAGCTGCCACGCGTTCTGGGCGAGCGCTGTGAGGATCGCCGTCACGCCCATGCCGACGAAGAAGACGATCATCATCACGCGCCGGCCCCACAGGTCGCCGAGGCGACCCGCGGGCAGCGCGCCCAGACCGAACAGCGCGAACGCGCCGACCGCATACGGCATCAGATCTTCCCACTTCGCGTAGCCAAACTCCGCGGCGATGGAGGCGACCGCCGTCGCGAAGATCAGCAGGAACATGTGATCGATGCCGTGCCCGATGTTGAGCAGGGCACTGACCACCCGCGGGAAAGGTGCGTTACTCATGTTGATATACGAACAGGGGCCGCATCACGCCGGAAAACTCACACTGACCCCATTTACGCTTACCCGACCCCATTTACGCATTTACGCTCACGCATTCACTGCGAACTTCTGGAAGGTGTGGCAATCCGCCGGCGCGCGACCGCGGCTTACCGCGAACGTCCACGTCACTTCGCTCACGTAGAGATCGTTCTTCGAATCGAGCGCGAGCCCATGCGGCGCCGCGAAGCTTCCCGGCGCGCTGCACTCGGGCGTCCCCCAGCGGGCGAGCATCTTGCCGTCCTTGTCGTAGATGCTCATGCGCGCGTGGCGGGACTGCTTCGTCACGACTCCTTCGCGGTAGTTCTTGTCGCCTTCGTGCCACGCGAGCTCGGTCACGTAGGCGTTGCCCTTGCCGTCGAAGCAAAGATGAGTGGGACGCTGCGTGTCGGTCCACTCGCTCAGGTACTCGCCTTCGGGGCTGAAGATCTGGATGCGGTCGCCTTCGCGATCGCAGACGAAGACGCGTCCGTCAGCCGCAACCGCGATGCCGTGCGGCAGATAGAACTCTCCGGGGCCCGTGCCCGGCTCGCCCCACGAACGGATCAGCTCGCCCTTCGGCGAGAAGATGTGAACGCGCGCGTTGCCGTAGCCGTCGGTGATGTAGATCTCGCCTTTGAGCCCGATGGCGACGTTGGTCGGACGGTTGAAAGGCGGACCCCCGTGCGTGATCGTGTCCAGGTCCCCCTTGCCGTTGTAGCCGGTGTCGGACGGCGTGTTCTTCGTGCCCATCGTCATGAGCAGCCGACCCTCGGGCGTGAACTGGCGCACGGTGTGCTGGCCGTCGTCGGTGCAGAAAATCGTGCCGTTCGGCGCGACATAGATGCCATGCGTGCGATACGAGAACTCGCCTTCGCCCCACGAGCCTTTGAAGTTGCCTTCGCGGTCGTAGATGATGACCGGATGGTCGCCGCGGCAGATGAGATAGACACGATCTTCCTGGTCGCACGCGACACCCGCGACGTCGCGATGCGCGTAGTCTTTGGGCAACTGCTCCCATCCTTCAACGACGGAATAAGCGATCTTCGGCGACTGGTCCATGGGGCTCCTCCCGGGCTGGGTAGGCCCTTAGATTAACCGCGATTGCGCGCACGTGCATGAAAGGCGCGCCGACCCCCACGTGCTAGCATCGCAGCGCGACTCGCATACTAACGACAGAGGAGCGCATGAGAATCCCGGCCATATCTTTCGGGTTGCTGATCGCGGCCGCACATTGCGGAGCTCCGCCCGCGTCCGCGCAGCCGAAGCCCGCGGCGGGCGACTACCCGAATCGCGTAGTCCGCATGGTGCTACCGCAACCGGCCGGCGGCGGCACCGATACCGTCGCGCGCACGCTTGCCTCCCGGCTCTCGGAGATGTGGGGCCAGCAGGTCATCGTCGATAACCGTGCCGGCGCGAACGGGATCATCGGCGCTGAAGCCGTCGTGAAATCCAAGCCCGACGGCTACACCTATCTCTACGGCTTCACGTCGATGCTGACCATTAATCCGTCGGTCTACAAAGCGTTGCCTTACGAGACGCTGCGCGACCTCGCGCCCGTATCGCAGACGGTGACGAATCAGATGGCGCTGGTCGTGAATCCCTATTTGCCCGTGCGGTCGGTGAAGGAGCTCGTCGCGCTCGCGCGCTCGCGTCCCGGCGAGTTGCTGTACGGCTCGTTCGGCATCGGCAACCAGACGCACCTCACGACCGAGCTCTTCCGGCTGGAGGCGAAACTCAAGATGCTCCACGTGCCCTACAAGGGCGAGACGCCGGCTATCACCGAGCTCGTCGGCGGGCAGGTCGCGCTCATGTTCTCTCCGTCCGCGGGTGTGACGCCGTTCGTCAAGTCGCAACGCCTGCGCCTGCTCGCGACCGCCGGAGACAAGCGCTCGCCCGCGTTCCCGGACACGCCGACGATGGTCGAATCCGGCTTTCCGGGCGTGATCTCACTGGGCTGGGGCGGGTTGCTCGCGCCCGCGGGCACGCCGCCGGACA
The DNA here is from genome assembly GCA_963808765.1 of uncultured beta proteobacterium. Taxonomy (GTDB): domain Bacteria; phylum Pseudomonadota; class Gammaproteobacteria; order Burkholderiales; family SG8-41; genus JAQGMV01. Next base: position 30,093 of record CAWEHH010000045.1, on the reverse strand, counting down.
TCATTCAGAAAGTGCAGCGAGACACGTCGCGCGCGGTCGTGGCGCCCGAGATCGCCGAACGTCTTGCAGCCCTCGGCGCCGAACCGTCTCCGAGCAAGTCGCCCGAAGAATTCGCCGCGTGGATCAAATCCGAAACGCAGAAATGGGCCCGCGTGGTAAAGGGCGCGGAGTTGTATCACACGCAGTAACGCGGGCGGTCGCCCCGGACGCTCGAACCCGATCACGGCCCTTCAGCCGACAGCGCGAATGCGAATGAACGGGGTGGACGATCTGGTGCTGCGCGAAGCCGCGACTTCCGCTCGCGTGGCCAACTCGCGGAGTCGGTCGAGATCGTTCAACTCGACCTGCCTGCGTTTCACCGTGATCATCCGTTGCTGCCGGAAGCGCGCGAAGAGACGACAGACGGTCTCTTCGGCAAGCCCGAGATAATTACCGATGTCGCCGCGCGACATGGTCAGATTGAAGCGGGTAGCGGAGAAGTTCCGTTTCGCGAATCGCGCCGACAGCTCCATTAGAAACGCGGCGAAGCGTTCGTCCGCGCTGCGCGCCCCGAGTAGAAGCATGAGCTCTTCGTCATGCATGATCTCGGTGCTCATGATGCGCATCATCTGATAGTGGATGCCCGGCACCGTCGCCGCGATCTCGTCGAGACGCTCGACCACGATCTTGCACACCGACGTCGATTCGAGAGCGATCGCTCCGCACGTATAGGCCTTCGGCTCGATCGCGCTCAATCCGAGAACCTGACCCGGAACGCGCAGGCCGGTCACCTGCACGCGCCCGTCTTCCGTGGCGACGAACGTCTTGACCGATCCGCTGCGGATGGCATAGAGATAGGTGAACGGCTCTCCGCTGCAAAACAGGATCTCGCCGCGCCGGTAGAGCTGCTTTCTCCGCACGACGCGGTCGAGCAGCGACATGTCGGCATCATGCAGTCCGAGCGGCACGCACAGCGAATAGACCCCACAGTTTCGGCAATCGAAACTGGGCGCAACCTGTCGCGCCCCGACCGCTTCGTTTCCGCCGCAGGCGCGACGCTCATTCAGATCCAACATCGCAGTCTTTTCTTCGGACGCAGATAACGCGTGAAGCCCCACACCGTTCGAAGCCTACGGACTGGCAGCCGGCGCATCCTTGACCTACATCAAGCGGCGTAACCCGCTTAAGCAAAGGGAAGTTGACGCGCGTCAGGGTTTTAGCGGCGTCCGGAAATCTAACATTCGAAACCGCGGCCTGCGTGTCGCCTCCGGCACCGAGGCGTTGTGCAACAGGGGGGCCGCGGTGTCCTCGGTGCCCACACGACATCTACGTGGGCGGTTTGACGAACGCCTTGAAGTCGATCCGTTCGAGCAGCTACGGAAGCTCTGCCGAAGAGCGCGCGCCAACGGCCACTACATACAGCATCAGGGCAAGCAGTTCGTCTCGCAGCCGTGCAGGTGTCGTCAGCACAGATCCCTCGCGCGGGCGCATTCTGAAATGATCCCTTCGAGCGCCTTTCGAGGGCCTGGGGGCAGGCGCGACAGACTCCAGCGGAGAGCTTCTCCTGGTGGGATGAACGTGCCGCTGCGTTGCGCATTCATGATGAGGTTCACCGCGTCCTGCAATCGAGCCAGGCTTCGATCGGGCAACGCGAACTGATCGCGGAGCGACTGCAGGCGGGCGTGTACATCGCACACGACTTTCAACGTATCTTCCCGGTACGCGTCGATCTCGACCCCCGCCTGCCGGCACCACGAACGAGCGATTTCCCCGTATGCCGCGCTGCCGAGCGGCCCGCGAGCATCGCCCGCCGGCGCGATATTCAGCACACCCTTTACCGCCGGTGGCACGCGAAGGAGCGCCGCTTTCAGCGGATCGTGGGACGGATAGATTCTTGCGGCGGTAACTGGAAAATCGGCGGAAGGATCCTCGAAACGCGTGCCGCTTACCTGCCTGAACCACACAGTGTGGGCGACATATTGATCGAACAGTTCGGGATGGGAAGTGTCGAGAAAGGATGCACGTTGGTTCTCGATGCGCAAGACGCCGGAAACATCGATCGCATGCAACCGTCCCAGGCGATTGGTGCCATTGGCACTCAACTTTCTCCACTCTTTCTCTACGACGCAGACGACGGCGCCGATGTCCCCCGTCACGCCACCGTCACTCGCAAAAAAGAGCGCGACCCTTGGCTCGAAGGTCATGTCGAGCAGCCACGTTGCAACCTCCAGTTCTTTCGAGTAGTGCTGCGCTACTGCAACGGCTTGCTCCTCCGAAGCGGAAGGCAGACAGGCTTGAATGCGCGGGATTGCCTGGGCAAGTTGGTTCATCGCGCTATCGATATCCCCTCTTCGGAACAAGCTGGGGATCGTTGGCCACCTCGTATCGCGCTGCCCACGATAGAGTCGGGCGCGGTCCGGAGACTCGATCCAGAATCCATGAGGCAGCATGGACAGCGCGGCGGCATAGACGTCTTCCATCGGATCGTACGGATGCCGCCCGCCCGGGCGCTCGCGATCCGACGGGTAGAGGACGCTTTGCAGAAAGAATGCTTCTCTCAGGAGAGAGGGCGCAGGCGGCTCGAGTCGAAAGGAACGGAACTCACGGATGATCGCGGACTCGGTCCGGCGACCGTGAACGATCCGCCGGAAGAACTGGCGAGCCACCGGCGTGGGCGCCTCGGCGACAGACCAGGCGCGCTCGAGTTGGAAGTAGCGTTGATAGATTGCCTTCCAATCGGTTCCATCGCTCATCTTGTCCGCGCTCGCTTCTTTTCAGCGTCCCGGCCTGCGCTTTCACTTGTGGCCTGAAGGACCGAGGGTTCACGGCACCAGCACCGCGCGCCCTGTGATCTCTCCCGCCTCGAACGCCCTGTGCGCGGCGACGGCGTCCTTCAGCGCGAACACGCGGCTCACGATCGGTCGGATTTGGCCGTCACGGATCAGCGCAACGGCATCGGCCACGTCCTGCCTGCCAGCAGAACGATTGCCGGTGACCGTGCGCTCCTCGGTGAACACCCACGTCGGCGTCTCGAGCACGCTGCCGCGCGGGAAGTAACCCATGATCACGAGCCGTCCGCCAGGCGCGAGCAGACTGAGGCCGTCCGCAAGCGTCTCCTTCGTCGCGACGAAGTCGAGCACGACATCCGCGCCCCACCCATCTGTCTGCGCCCGCACCTGTTCACGCCAATCCTGCTGGCGCGTCGATAGAACGAGGGCCGCACCCGCGCTGCGCACGGCATCCGCCGCATGCATCGAGCGGATCGCGGCGATGACGCGACCTGCGCATGCCCGCGCCGCCTGGACCGCGTGGATGCCCATGCCACCGCCCGCGCCGATGATGAGCACGTTTTCAGCGGGACGTATGCCGGCTCGTCCCGAGCACGCCTTCACGACGGGACCGATGGTGTTCGGAACGAGACACGCCTGCTCGAATGGAATCGAGTCCGGCAAAGGTATGCAGTTGCGTGCCGGCACGGCCACGAACTCGGCGTAGCCGCCGTCGCGGTGCGCGCCGATCATTCCGCCGCGATGATTGTTGAGGCCCGCGCAGAGCGTCTCACGGCCGATGCGGCAGAAGCGGCAGTTGCCGCAACTCACGTTGTTCGCGACGACCACGCGCTCGCCGATGCGAAGGCCTGCGACGTCGCTGCCGAGTTCGTTCACTGTTCCAGCCGGGCCGTTGCCGATGATGCGCGGCAGCGGAATTTTCAAGGCACGCCCGCTGCGAAACTCCATCTGGAAAAGATCGACGCTCACGGCGCCCACGCGTAGCAGCACTTCGTCAGGCAGCGGCCGCGGCGTGGGCACTTCGTCCCACGTCAGGTTCTCGGGAGGACCGTATTCACGCAACACAACCGCTCGCATCGTTCATGCTCCACGTTCGAACGCCTGCCATTATGCAGGCCGCAGTACAATCGCGCGATGACACCCGATCCTCGCGATCCCAAAGCCATTCGCGCCGCGATCCGCAGTGGAACGCTCACGCGCACTACAGCGGGCCTCGCTCCCGATTACGTGCAGGCGAATCTCGCGGTGCTGCCGAAGGCACAGGCGTACGATTTTCTGCTGTTCTGTCAGCGCAATCCGCGATCGTGCCCGCTCATCGAAGTGACGAATGTCGGCAGTGCCGAGCCGAAAATCGTCGCGCCGGGCGCCGATCTGCGTACCGACATCGTGAGTTACCGCATCTACGAACATGGCACGCTCGTGGATGAAGTGCAGGATGCGACACGCTACTGGCGCGACGATCTCGTCGCGTTCCTCATCGGCTGCTCGTTCACGTTCGAGCAGGCGATGGTGCAGGCAGGCGTGCGCCTGTGGCATCTCGAGAACGGGAAGGCCGTCGCCATGTGGCGCACGAACATCGAGTGCGCGTCTGCGGGCCTCTTTCACGGCCCGATGGTCGTGTCCATGCGGCCGATCAGGCCCTCCGATCTCGCGAAGGCGGTCACGGCGAGCGCACGCTTCCCTGCGGCGCACGGCGCACCGGTGCATGTCGGCGATCCGGCGCAGATCGGCATCGCGGACATCGCGAAGCCCGACTACGGCGACGCGCAGCACATGGAGCCCGGCGACATTCCGGTGTTCTGGGCATGCGGCGTCACGCCGCAGGCGGTTGCCCTCGAATCGAAGCCGCCCTTCATGATCACCCACAGTCCGGGCAACATGTTCGTGACCGATATGCCGAACTCGGCGCTCGCGGCGCTGTGAGCGTTGCGTTCCAACCCGCCGGCGATCTTGCGGTACTGGTCGAACTCGAGGGGGAAATCGGAGACGCGCTGAGTGCGCGGCTGCGTGCGTTGGACATGCTCGTGCAGAGCACGATCCCGGGCGTCCGCGAAACGGTTCCCGCATTTCGCTCGCTGCTCGTCTATTACGACCCGCCCGCGATCGGCTATCGAGCGTTGTGCGACGCGATTGCGGAGCTTGCACCGCGCGCGTCCACCACCGCCTTGCCCAGGTCGCGCGTGATCGAGCTGCCCTGCTGCTACGACGATGCCGCGCTCGGCTTCGAACTGGACGCCGCCGCGCAGCGCCTCGATCTCTCGCGTGCCGAAGTGATCGCATTGCACAGCCGCGCCGAATACCTCGTGTACTTCATCGGATTCGCGCCCGGCCAGCCGTATCTCACCGGCACGCCCGAGCGCCTCGTCATCCCGCGTTTGGACACGCCGCGCACAAGCACGCCCGCCGGCAGTGTCGCCATCGGCGGTACCCAGTCGTGCATCTACTCGGTGGAGAGCCCCGGCGGCTTCTGGGTGCTCGGACGCACCCCCGTTCCGATTTACGATCGCACAGCCGCGGATCCGATCCTTCTTCGCACGGGAGATCGTCTGCGTTTCCGTGCAATCGATCGCCGCGAATTCGACGACGTATGTGCCGCCGTGGCCGCGCGCGCCTATCGGCCCGCCATTGCATGATCGAGATACCCGACGGCGCGCGCTGCTCACGCTACGCAGAACCCCGCAGCCCCCGGTGACCGCATGATCGAGATACTGGACGCGGGCCCGCTCACCACCGTGCAGGACCTCGGCCGCTTCGGGCAGTTGCGCCATGGCATTCCGCCTTCCGGCCCCGTGGACCGCAAGGCATTCGCGCTGGCGAACCGGCTCGCCGGCAACGCGGATCGAGCCGCGGCGCTCGAATGCACGCTGATCGGGCCGCGCTGGCGCGCGCACGCGGACTGCGCGATCGCGGTAACCGGTGCGGACATGCCGATCGCGATCAACGGTGCGGAAGCGCCGCGATGCACCACGCTCGTTCTCAACGCCGGCGACACGGTGAAGATCGGCGCGGCGCGTTCGGGCGTGCGCGGCTACATCGCGTTCGGCGGCGGGCTCGACGTGCCGCTCGTGATGGGCTCGCGTTCGACCTACGTGCGTGGCGGACTCGGCGGATTCGAAGGCCGCGCGCTGCGCAAAGGCGACCGGCTCGCGCTGCTCCCCGCGCCGCTGCCGGAGCGCATGCGAGTGGGATCAGATGCGGTTTCCGGCGACCTCGACGAAGCCGAGATCCGCGTGATCCTCGGCCCGCAGGCCGACCGCTTCACGGACGAAGGAATCGCGGCGTTCCTCGGAAGCCCCTATGAGATGCTGCCGCAATCGGACCGCATGGGCGCCCGCCTGCACGGCGCGCCGATCACCCACGCGGGCGGGCACGACATCGTCTCGGACGGCATCGCGCTCGGCTCGGTGCAGGTCGCCGGAGACGGACAGCCGATCGTGCTCCTCGTCGATCGTCAATCCACCGGCGGCTACACGAAGCTTGCGACCGTGTGCTCGTTCGACATCGGGCGTATCGGGCAGACGCGGCCGGGGCAATCGTTGCGCTTCAGGGCGATCGGCGTGGACGAGGCACATCGGTTCCTTGCCTCCGAAAACAGGGCGCCGACGTTGACGCGCGCCGGCGACTGACTGCGCTCGATCGACGCCGCTGCGCCGGGGGCGCCTTCGGAAGGGCCAAACGCCGCGAGCGCCTCGGCTTCGCGCACACCGACTTGCCTGCACACGAGACGTGACCGACCTCGACCTCGAACGTCACGCCTCCATGCGTTCCCAGTAGAGCTCGTGGTGCTGCATGGATCCCAGATACAGCCGGCGCGGCGGCGCCAGCACGATGCCGCCGTTCTCGAACCGCACAGTGCGCACTTGATCGCCGCCCACTCGCGACGCATCGGATGAAGCATCGACGCGCGTCGAGAGTGTCGTGCCATCGAACGTGTAGTTGCCGGCGTAGGACATGAACTGACGCGGCTGGCCTGGCGGAAGCTCGCTGCGGCCGTCGCACAGCACACAGAACATGCGGCCGTCCGGTTCGAAGCATACGAGCCCGTCGGCCACCGGACCATAAGGCGGGTCCAGCGCCTTGCCGGCGTCGTCGACCGCTTTGGTGCTCTTCAACTTCCATGTTCCGATGATGCGTGGGTCGATCATATGACTCCCTGGCTGAGATACGGTACGCAGGACGTTGCGGGCAAGCTGGCCCCTTCGCGAGGATGGCCGGATCGAACCGGCCATCGGTCTATCCAGCTCGTGGAGGCGCCGTGACACAGAATACGTGCCAGCCAGAAGCCACGCCATACGAGATTCCGTTCTCCTCTCCCGCAGTTGCGCTCAAAACTTATCCCCGCCTATGAAGCGCGCGATACCGGCGGCGACTTCGGCCTCCTGCTCGAGAAAGCCGTGCGGCGACCGGCCTTCGCACGCTTCAATGCTCGCTGCACCAGCGCTGCCGGGCCCGCCCGTGACAGTGAACACCTGCTCGCGCGGGCTGTTGGTCCGTGCCGTGATCTTGCCCATCAGCTTCGCGGGCGAGCGGATGCACCGGTCTTCCGCATGGCCGACAACGAGGATCGGCATCCGGATCGCCTCCAGTGGCAGATCGAACACAGTATGGGCCACCCACGACTTCTTACCGACACCGCCCGACATCAACGCGGAGGTGAGGACGAGGCCGTCAGGTGCAGATGCGCCGGAGAGGCGTGCGGCTGCGTTAACCGCCGAGATTGACCCCCGGCTGGTGCCCACGAGCCAGACCCGTCCCTTGATGCGGGCGCGCACATCGGCAATCACCTTGCCCAGATCCTCGGCGTGTTGGGCCGCAATCCGGAATCCCGCCAAGCCATCCTCTCCCTCATGGTCGGACGGCGCGTCGACCAGGGCGGTAACAAAGCCGGCGCTGTGGAAATGCGGGAGCGAGCGGACGAGCGAATTGCCCCTGAGAGCACGCGGGCAACCCTTGTCGTCGAGATCGAGATGGCCCCCGCCCCCCACGAGCAGCACGAGCGCACCGCGCGCGTCCTGTGAGGGCGCCGGCTGGGGATAGGCGAGCGCGTAGCGTGTCGTCGTGCGGCCGTGCGTCTCGATCTTTACCACTTCGCCGCATCCCTCGGGCGCAGCGGCAATCGACTGCGCGAGGACTGGCGCAGCCAGGAGGAGCAGGCTGAGTATCGAAGGACCCATCGCTATCTCCTGTGGCATACAGGGGAAAGGAGCCGCCACCCTCTCAACTTAACCGTTCAACACATTTCGGGGACATCGCCTGGCGGAGGTGCAGACATCGCGAGTGAAGAAGATCGAGTACCTTGGTAAGGTCCATGTACCGGCGCAGGATCATAGACTCGTTCGTGTCCGGATCCATGTTCACTTGAGGCGTCGTCACCTGTGAAGTCTAACGTGGAGCTAACCGGGCGCCGTGCCGTTGACGCTCCGGTTGAGCGTAGGGTTAGGCCTTAGTTCTTGAACCTCACCACGAGGCCGCAAGGTGTTACTCACTTGGTGGACTGGCAGGCTCGCAATGCGGCACGCAATTGCGTCAAGTGAGCCTTCTCGCGCTTGATGAAGTTCAGGATGACTGCCTTGACTGGACCAACGAGTTCCGGCAGAAGAGCTTCGGCTTCGCGCACGGACTCTTCGGTCTTGCGAATGTTGTCCCGGATTGGTTGACACCTGTCTATAGCCATCATCTGCTCCTTTGAGTGAGGTATGTTGGTTGCTGGATCAAAACTCGCGTATCGCGGGGGTCATCTCCCACCCCTGTGCTGCGCGACGTCGCATGTTGAACCAGTGACCGGCAGGTGGCAAGGTCGCGTGATGGCGACATCGACCAAGCGCAAACGTTCGACTTGCGAGGGGCGAGACCATCCACTGCGTTGCACGGTGGACACTTGATGTCCAACGAGCAGGTCTGCGAGACGATGCGGGAGATCCTATCAAGCAGGATGCGCATCTGCGACGAGTGCAGCGCGGGCCTGTTCAAGCACCGCTACGGCCAGTTCTCGACTTACGGACGGGAAGCCATTTAGAAAGACCTCGAGTGAGTCTCCCGCTTCCAGGTGATCAAAGAGTGTTTTGACCGGAACCCGTGTGCCAGCGAATACGGGGGTTCCACTGTGGACCTCCGGATCGACGGTGATCAGCTGCTTATTCATGGCAATGCTCCGGCCGCAAATATCGGTCTCAGTATAGCGCGCGGCTTCCTCATCGACGCCTAACCGCTCCCGATCAACGGCCGCGTAGCAGTGGGCGCAAGCCCACTGCGAAGTGGTCCGCTGCATCGGGTGGTTGGGCGTCATTGGCCTTGCACAGCCGGTGGGCGCGGATATTTCGTGCTCGACCTGCCTGTCGAGATCATGAGACCCGCATCCTCGGGAACAGTCCGATCGCGTTATTTCGCGTGATCGACTGAAGATCACCGGGCGATAAGCCCAGATTGGACACGCCGCCGGCTGTCGAACGTATCGGAATGAACGGATAGTCGGTCCCAAACAGAATCTGCGAGGTAGGCACGAGGCTCGTCAGCGCTGCGACGGCCGGCCGATGTGCGGAGTTGGCAATCTCGTAATAGAGCCTCCTTAGCTCATACTCCGCTCCATTCGGAAGTGTCTTGTCGATCCCGAACAGCGCTCCGGTCTCAGTCAGCCGCCCAGACAGCATGGGTATCGTCCCGCCTGCGTGGGAAAAGACGAATCGAATGTTCCGACATCGCGCGAACGTCCCCGAATACAGAAGACTGACTACAGCGCGCGTCGTATCGTGCGGGAATTCGACCAATGGATCGGGTATGCCCGGCATAAGCTGGCGACAGCAATTCGCGGCGATGGGATGCAGGTAGACCACGGCCTTACGCCTGTTGAGCTCGTCAAAGACTGCAGCGAACGCGGGATCGCCAGGCCACTTGTCTCCATAGTTGGTCATCAAGCCGATTCCGTCGGCTCGTAGGACATCAAGCGCATACTCAATCTCGCGAAGGCTCCCCTCGGTGTCGGGCAAGGGAATCGCGGCAAAGAAACCAAAGCGACCGGGATTCTCTTTCGCGAGCTGTGCCGAATAGTCATTGCATTCGCGCGCCAACTTGGCGGCGGCTTGCGCATTCCCAAACCAGATTCCGGGGTTCGTGACCGAAAGGAGCGCCGTCGCGACGCCGCTAGCATCCATCTCGGCGATGGATCGCTGTGCGCTCCAGTCCAGCATTTGCGCGCGCGAGGCCCCGATGGCGAACGACTCGGTGGCTTTCAGGAAAGCAGGCGGGAAAACGTGATGATGAACGTCGATTAGCATTCCTGTTCCCGCGGCGGATTGCGCGCGCGCACGTGGGGCGACGGCTGTGAGGGAGGTGCTCGCGCCAGCAGCGGCAGCCCAGGTCAGGAATCGGCGCCTCGAGATCGTCGATCGGGGAGAGGCGACGTTACGAGGACTGCGGTCGCGGTGGGACATGTCACCTCCCTATGACGCCCAAACACTATGTTGTGCGGCGCGACTCAGCGCAGCGCTGAAACGCGCTTGAGCGCGGGGTTAGAGCTCGTTGCACTACTGCGGAGCTTGTTGGACGAGCCAAACTTGTGGTGCCCCGCCGTCCTTGGCAGCGATACGCTGGAGAAAACTTGCCTGGAGCGCAGGGTCGACGGCGAGCGCGGAGAAGTACGACCTGGAGGCAAGTAGAAGTGCGGCGTAGAAGTCTTCGGCGTTGAGGACAAGCTGCCCGTGTGGTGACTGGAGATGCAGGCGGGAGTTGTGATGCGTTAGCGCGAACGGCCCCGGGTTGAAGGAGTGAACAATGCCGTTGCGCAGAGACCAAAGGTCGCTCACGTGGGCTGAGTACTCGGCAGGGAAGTACTTCGCGACGAAGTTCCGAAATCGTTCGCCAGTTCCATTGGAAGGCTCACATAGACCCGCTAGCGCCTCGGTACCAGCCAACACCGCCAAGAACGAAAGGAAAGCGCCATTGTCATTGAGGAGGTGGGGAATGCCCCCGACGTACATCGCATCGAAGTGCTGTCGGTAGCTGTCAATCTGCGCGTGCACTTCCAACTGTGACATGGGCTTGTGCGGCCTAACAATCGCGTTGAGCGGCGCCGTGAAGCGCGCGGCGCTGAACCGCGTCCGACTCGAACGCGGGGTTAGTCATCTGTTTCGACGATCCGTATGTTTTCATAGCCGCGTGGCAGCTTAGAGCGCAGCGTCTCGACTTCGGGCTTCCGGGCAATGAGGTACATTACGTCCGATGGTTGAATCGGAACTACGTTCGTAAATTTGACCCAGTTCTGCGGCGGTGACACGTGAGCAATGGCTTCAGATTTGTTTTCGCTCAGCGAATACAATGGATGAGGATTCACGATTCGCCACTCCCGCTGCGCTGCGGAAGATCCCGGTTCTAAGTATTCCCACAATTGCAGAAGATGCGCCCAAAGCCGTGACCCTAGTTGGTACTGTGTCACGGTTAATGCCATGATGTCGGAATCTTCATTGCTGAAGGTGAAGATTCATGGCCGACCTGGCTGAGTTTGATCGCTACATGGCGTATTTGTGCGAAGGGCTGGGCAACTCGATGCGCCATCAGAGCCTCCTTGAATATTGCAGCGGACTGATGTTGCCGATCCAGCGTAAGAGCGTAGAACCGCTCGCGGCGCATGCCGATCCGCTGAACGTTCCTGCGAAACATCAGGCGTTGCATCACTTCGTGGCGAATGCGCGCTGGTCGGATCGGGTACTGCTGGAGCGCATTCGACAATACGTCGAGCCGCACTTGGAACTGGAGCACGGCGTCTATTGGATCATTGACGACACTGCGCATCCGAAGTGTGGCCGGCACTCGGTAGGCGTCGCACGGCAATACTGCGGCAGGCTCGGCAAGCAGGACAACTGTCAGGTGGCGGTGAGCTTGTCGTTGGCCACTGCCGAAGGCAGTGTGCCCGTGGATTACCAGCTGTATCTGCCGCAAGATTGGGCGAGCGATGTGAAGCGCAGGCGCGAAGCAAAGGTACCGGAGACGGTGCGCTTTGCGACCAAGTCGCAGATCGCGCTGCAGCAGATCCGCGCCGCCAAGGAACGCGGGATTGCGCCGGGTATCGTGCTGGCCGACGCGGGTTACGGCAGAGACACGGCATTTCGCGAAGCTTTGGATGAGCTGGGGCTCACCTATGCAGTAGGCGTGAGCTCGAGCACGACTGTGTGGGCACCCGGTAGCGGGCCGCTGCCGAATGCGCCATATCCTGGCATGGGCCGTCCGAGCAAACGCCTGCGCCGTGGCCCAGGCCACGAGCCGCTCAGTGTGCAGGAACTCGCCTTGACACTGAAGCGCTCGGCGTGGAAGCGAGTCGCTTGGCGTGAAGGTACGAATAAAGTGCTCTCTTCGCGCTTTGCACGAGTGCGTGTGCGCGCGGCGCATCGTGATTACCTGCGAACCAAGCTGCGTGACGAGCAGTGGCTACTCATCGAATGGCCGCTCAAAGAGACCGAGCCCACGAAGCACTGGCTGTCCAACGTGCCTGCCGATATCAGCATCACCGAATTGGTGAACACCGCGAAGATGCGCTGGCGCATCGAACAGGACTACCACGAGCTTAAATCCGAATTCGGCTTGTCTCATTACGAGGGCCGCGGCTGGACTGGCTTTCACCATCACGCAACGGTGTGCATCGCCGCCTACGGCTTTCTACTCGCACAGCGACTGCAGAATGCTTCCAAAAAAAACTCCAATCGACCAACGGCGCTTGCCCTACCCGAAGATTACAGACCTCGCGGCAGCCGGCCGAGCGCAGCGCCATGTGCCGGATTCGATTCCCACGCTGCGCCATCTCGTGAGCACCGAAATCGCGCGTCGACTTCGACGATGCCCGTGCTGCGGAGCGGTCGCGGTGCGCGCGTGACACAGGTACAACTAGTATTGCGTTCTTATTTTCATAGGCCATTAGCCACATAGCATCATCCGGATAGTCAATGCGACGACTCACGTCCGAGTAGCCAATCTCGAAGAGAATTCTTAGGGCGACCGTAATTGGGCCTTCATCGTCCACGTAGATAACCCGTTGGGCGCCGTGCCGCAAAGCCCAGGCGCTCGATACGATAATGCCGTAATGGCCGAAGTTATGGCGGTGGGCTCGTGCCGCTGATACTTCCAGCTCAGTAAACGAAACCATCCCGAACTGCTGCGGTTCACGCTGGGAATAATTGTGTTGGGGGATCAGGAGTTCCGCGAGCTTGCGCCGATTCGGGATCCAAGCGAAGCCGTGGGTCAGGATATTCAGAACCGCTGCGGCACTGCTCGTGTAATGCGTAAGCACGATGGTCTAGATGACTAACAAGAAGTCGCAACTCTATACGACGCTGAGTAAGCGTCGTTTGAGACATGGTAATCGGCTAAAGCCAGGATAAACAACCGTTTGCCAAATCATTGAGCCTCCTAAACGACGCCGCAAATTGCGTCTTCACCGCGAGTGGCGCGGCTATCCTCTGCACGGCCGGCCTTCCACCTGCACTGATTCCCCCGAGTCGAACGAGCGGATCGCCGCTTCGAGTAACGCGACGCCGTCGATCATCTGCTGCGGCGTGATCGGATACGGCGCGACTCCCGCCACAGCGTCCGCGAACGCTTCGAGCTCGGCGCGCAACGAATCTACGGGCGCGAAGCTCGTTACTTCCGGCGGCGCGTCGGTGCGCCTGACGGTGAGCGTCGTCGGGCCCACCGCTTCGGCCGATCCGTTCGTCCCGAATACGTGCACGCGCCAGTACGACGGGCTCGTGCGCACGCCGCACATGCCACCACTCACCCGATTCTCGAACTCGACGAACAGCGTGAGCGTGTCCACGGGCGCCGCCGCGGAGGGATGCCTCACCACGTGCGCTTGGACGAGCTTCGCGGCTCCGAGCAGCCCGACGAACGCATCGAGAACATGCACGCCCATCGCCGTGAGCCCGCCGCCCGGCGCGTCCACGTCGGAGGCACGCCAACCTTCATAGTAACGGCCCGTGCTCTCGTTGCTGAAATGCCCTTCGACGTGGAGGATCTCGCCCAGCTCGCCGCTCTTCACCACACGCGCAAGCGCCTGCATTGAAGGCCAGAAGCGCTTGTCGTGGCCGACAGCGAGCGCCACGCCCGCGCGATCGCAAGCCTGCACGGCCCGCTCTGCGTCAGCCCGCGTCAATGCCAGCGGTTTTTCGCAGAATACGGCCTTACCGGCCGCGGCGGCGTCGACGACCTGCTGCGCATGCAGCGAATGCGGTGTAGCGAATACGACGGCCCGGATGCGCTCATCGGCCAGCACACGGGTGAGATCCGTCGAAAGCTCGAGGCCGTGCTCCACCGCGAACGCCCGCGCCTTTTCGGGATCCCTGACGACGGCCTGAACGAAACGCAGTTTGTCGCTCGTGCCCTGCACCGCATTCACGAGGTTCCTGCCCCAGCGCCCCAGGCCGACGATCGCCGCCTCGATCAACCGCTCACCTCCGAACGAATCTGATCACGGATTGTTCGTGCTCGAGATACTCCCGTTCCTTCACGAACAGCCGCCCTCACCCTCCGCCCTCTCCCACGGGGAGAGGGAACCGAGGGTTAATCGTGCAGCAAGAATGTTCTTCCGTTCGCCCGGGGGGCGGCGCACCCAGGCACCGTCTCGAAGGGATGAATGCGTTTGGGCGTTTCCCCTCGCCCTCACGCGGTCTGCCGCTGTAACTGCGACATCGGGATCGCGGGCATGCCGGTCGTGAGCGTGGTGCGCCGCAAGTCCCTCGGATAGCGCGTGTCGTCGAACGGCCTCGCGCGATGCATCGTGACCTGGTTGTCCCACATCACGAGATCGCCGACGCGCCACTTGTGGCGATACACGAACTCGCGCTGCGTCGCGTGTTCCATCAACTCGCGCAGGAGCAGCATCCCTTCCGCAACCGGCCAGCCGACGATCCGGCCGGCGTGCGACGACAGGAACAGTGAGTGCCGGCCGGTACGCGGATGCGAGCGTACGAGCGGCTGACGTACGGGCGCGAAGGCACGCCTCTCCTCTTCGGTGAACGGCACGCCGAGCACACCCTTCGAGTAGATGCGGCTGTGCTCGACAACGAGATCCCTCACCTGCCCCTTCGTCGCCGGATCGAGCATGTCCCACGCGACGCGCATGTCGGCAAACTCGGTGTCGCCGCCCTCGGGCGGAAGGACGTGAGCGCACAGCAGCGAATACCTGGCCGGGATGGTCTTGTAGCTGCTGTCGCTGTGCCACAGGCGATTCCCAAGCATGAAGAGCCGCTTGCGGTCCTCGCGCGGAAGAATGGTGTCACCGGGCCCGAGGTTCGACTGGTCAGAGAGGCCGGCGTTATCGAGCCGCGCGCCCTGGTCCGGATTGATCTTGGTGTACGGGCCTTCGAGGTCGCCGAGGCTTTTCGTAAACGCGATCTGCTGCTCGGTCGTGAGCGGCTCCGTGCGCCGGAAGACGAGCACGGCATAGCGGTCCATCGCGTCCTCGATCTGAACGGCGGCCGCGGCCGGCAGCGGCTGGGCGATGTCAACGCCCGAGCACTCTGCGGCGAACACGGGATGAACGGGGGTGAACGTAAGAGCCATCTGTGCGTCCTCTATCGAAGCGCCGTTCCGCCGTGGCGCTCGCTGCATGCTACTGCAGGACGAGCCCGCGTTCACACTCGCGACGTCTATCCGGGAACGGAGGTGACCCGACGTCGCGCGCTCAACGCTGCGCCGGCCTGTAAACCGCGAACACTTTGTCGGAGTTCGTGATCCACGATTCGAGAAACACCGACTCGTCCGGTTTGAGCCGGCCCAGCTCGTGCATCGCGCCCACGAGGCAGAACCAGTTGAGCAGCTCGTGATGGCCGCGATCCTCGACTTCTTCGATGCTCGTGTTGCGCCACATCTGCCAGTTGCCGTCCCGCAGTGCCTCGTAATAGCGCTTGTCGGCCTCGACGTCGGGGAACATCAGCCCGTTCTTCCGCACGAGGAACGCATGGCTCCAGCTCGACGAAGCGATGACGGCGACACGCCATGGGCTCTCCAGGAGCGCGCGCACGACCGCGGCGCCGACCTGCATGCACCGCCACGGCTGCGGCGCCGGCGGATCCCAATCGATCTCCTCCTGCGGGATTTCACCGGCCGCCTCGGAGGGCAACCGCGGCGCGCCGCGCGTCGAAATCAGCCAGCGGCCATAGGCGTTGATTGCGAACGGCACGACCGGATAGGGAAATCCTTTCCGATCGTAATCGAGAAAGAGCACGGAATTCGCGAACGCGTGTCCGAGCGGATGGTGCAGCGGTTTGTAGCCGTAGGCGACATCGATGCCTTGCTTGAGCAGTGCGGTCGCGAGGTATTTGCCCGCCGCGCGATGTCCCTTTACGACGAAGGTCGTATCCTCCGGCTCGTCCCATGCGTTGGGTCCGCGGCTGTAGCCTTTCCAGGGCTTCACCTCGACCGCGTCGTAGGCGAGGATCGAGAACGCCGGCACGCAGTCTTCGCGGAAGTTCTCGTATTGATCGTCGCCCCAGATCAGCACGAAATCGGGTTTGAACGCGTCCAGCTCGAGGCGCGCCTTGCGAAAATGAGCGATCAGATCCGCACGATGCCGCTCCGAGTGGGCGGCGCCCTTGTCGTTCCCCCACTGCTCGCGCATCGTCGGGTGCCAGTTCTGCATCGAGCGGAATCGCTCGGGCACCCCCGGATCTTCGAGCGTCTTCTGGAATCGCCAGCTCATGTTCAGCTTCGTGGCGAGATTCGGATAGTGCGTGATGCCGAGACCGAGAATCTCTCCCATCGCCTATCTCCTCCGGGGTCGAACTTTCATATGCTAGCTGCAAAATGACGAACGTGCTGACCCCGTGCCGTCTTGCCGATTCCTGACTTGCGCGGCAGCGCTCGTCCTGTTCGTGCCCCTGGCTGGTCCCCGCGGCACGCCGGCTGCGCCGATCGCGAAGCTCAATCCCGAAATAGGCGGTTCGCTCCGGTCAGGGCAGCTCGCGCTCTGCGCTGCTGACGGCGTCATCTGATTGCCGTCAATTCGAACCGTGACGGAATGCTGAAGTCGTTTCAGATCGAGCACGGCCGCGCGAACCGCACATGCCAACGTGTTCATCCGGTCCAGAAGATGTAAGCCACATCAATGTGATTACGGTGACCGGCGCGCACACTGCTTTCCACTGCATTTCCACTGTGGAGAAACGCCATGCATCCGCAAGGCACACCTGAGTTTAAGTACGCCGTCGATGTAGAAAATAAACGTCGAAAGTTTCTTCGTGACTCGATAAAGCTCGGTGCGGGGATGATCGCCGCGGCCAGCCTGGGCGAAGTACACGCACAGGCCGCCGCTTCTGCGCCCGTGCCGCCGGTGGCGAGCGCGGCGCCGGCTGCGAAACCGGCTGCCCTCACCTATGCGGAGGTCATGACGAAAGCGCGTGAAGTGCTCTATCCGGTCTGCCGCGTCTGCCCGGAATGCAATGGGGTCGCCTGTGCGGGCGAAGTGCCAGGCCTGGGCGGCATCGGGTCGGGTACCGCGTTCCGCAACAATTACAACGCGTTGCAGCGCGTGCAACTCAAGATGCGCACGGTACACACCGTCACGAAGCCTGACCCGTCGATCGACTTCTTCGGCCACACGATCGCGCTGCCGGCCGTCGGGGCCCCCACCGGCGGGACCACGTACAACATGGGCAAGAAGATGACCGAGGACGCGTACGTCGAAGCCGTGATCGGCGGGTGCGCGGCGGCGGGGACGGTCGGATCGGTCGCGGACGGTATCGGTGATCCGCTGGACGTCTACGAGCGCAGGCTGGCGAAGCTGACGGAGCTTGGTTTCAAGGCCATCGCCAGCGTCAAGCCGCGCACGCAGGAAGAGATCATCGCGCGCATGAAGAAGGCCGAAGCCGCGGGCGCCATTGCGATCAGCATGGACATCGACTCGGCCGGCCGGGCGCGCGCGCTTTGCCCGGACAGACCGTCGAACCGAAAGACGTCGCGAAGCTGCGCGAGCTCGTGAAGGCCACGAACCTGCCGTTCATCGTGAAAGGCATCATGACGGTGGAGGAAGCAGTCATGGCGATGCGCGCCGGCGCCGCGGCGATCGTCGTGTCCAATCATGGCGGACGCGTGCTGGATCACACGCCCGGCAGCGCGGAAGTGCTTCCGGCGATCGCCGACAAGCTCAAAGGCAAGGTCTTCATCTTCGCGGATGGCACGGTGAAGTACGGTCTCGACGTCCTGAAATACGTTGCGCTCGGGGCGGATGCGGTGATGGTCGGGCGGCATATCGTGCGTGGCGCGCACGGTGGCGGCAGACAGGGAGTCACACTGCTCATGAACCGCATGCGTCAGGAGCTCGTCGATGCAATGGTCCTGACCGGCTGCGCGAACGTGAAGGCGATCACGCGCGGCATCGTCGTATAGCGGGTGCGTCATGATCCCCATCAGACGCTACACCGCGCGCTCGCTGCTGCTGGCCGCCGCGGCCTTCGCGGCTTTGAGCTCCGCGGCGATTGCAACGCCGGGCGACACACTGGTCTACCGCGGCGGCGCGCAGGGCAAAGTCGTGTTCGATGGCCGGCTACACGCCGCCCAGGGACTGACCTGCTCCGCATGCCACTCGGCGCTTTTCGCGACCCAACGAACAGGTCGCATCGCCATGGCCGAGCACGGCACGGACAAGGCGTGCTTCGGCTGCCATAACGGAAAGCGCGCTTTCGCTACATGCGCGTCGTGTCACCGGAGCGTGCCCAACACTTAACCTCCATCGGTCCGTCACAAGGGTCAGAACCGCGCGAGCGGTCTGACCCCTTTGCTTTGATCCGGCGGCCGCGGCAGCTCGGGCGTTCTTCGCCGCATGAAGACAGCACCGATCACCGCGCGCGAAGCGCTGCTGCCGTGCACGTTCAGGGCCGGCGCTCAGAACCCGGACTGGCGCCCTCGAGGAAACAGCTTCTTCGGAATGACGCCGTACACCATCTTGACGAGATTCACCGCCTCGCCGATGCGGAAGTCGACGTTGAAACTCGTGATCGCGTACGCCTCCGCCGCGTTCACGCTGGCGTGGCGCTGAATGAACTCGACGGCTTCCCGCACCGCTTCCTTCAGCGCGACATCGAGGTCCTCGTCCATTCCCATCACGTAGTGGTTCGGGGCGTCTTCGGCGCGCGGCCATCTCATGTCCTTGCCCGCGCTCGTGTGCACGATGAACTGAAGGGTGGGCGCAAGCGAGATTTCGATCGTCGCGCCGTCCACTTCGCCGTCGCCTTGCGCAGCGTGTCCGTCACCGGTGTAGAACAGCGCGCCCTCGTTGAACACGGGAAGATAAAGCGTCGAGCCCGCGACGACGTGCTTGAAATCGATGTTGCCGCCCCACTCGCCCGGCGGTTTCGTGCTCGCCGGCGAGCGCTCGGGCGGCGGCGCCACCGACATGATGCCCATGAAAGGCGCGAGCGGAATCTCGGTGCCGCCCGCGAACAGCGCCACGTTGCGTTCGAGATCGAGCCGGATCGTCGGCGCGACGCGCGCGCTCAAAAGATCCGGCAGCACGCCCGAGCCCGGTCCGATCCCGTTCACGCCATACGGCACGCGGAAGGCGACGTCGAGCACGCGCACTTCGAGCATGTCGCCGGGCCGCGCGCCTTCGACGTAAATCGGCCCGGTCAGCACGTGAGGCCCGCCGGGCGGCGACTTCTTCACCTGTCGATAGATGGCGATCGCTTCCGGAAGGATGTCGGCCGGTTCAATGCCCGCAGACGCGAAGAACGTCGCCGGATCCTCGTTGTTGAGTGGCTGCTGAGAGACGGTCTCGATGCGCACGGTATCGCCCGATCGCACACGCAGGACAGGCGCACGCTCGGCCGCAATGGCGCCCCACACCACGGTTTCGGGCGAGGCGCGCAGAACGTGATCGGGCGTCTTCATTCGAGCTTGATCCCGGCGGCTTTGATCACCTTCGCCCATGCGGCGATCTGCGTCTTCACGTGTGCCGCCAGCTCTTCCGGGCTGCTGCCGACGACGTAAGCGCCGGATGTCGTGAAGCGCTCCTTGAGATCGGCGGATGCCAGCGCTTTCACGATCTCCTGGTTCAGTCGCGTGATGACCGTGCGCGGCGTGGCGGCGGGTGCGACGACGCCCTGGTATTCGAGAAGCTCGTAGCCGGCCAGACCCGCTTCGGCGATGCTCGGCACATCGGGTAGCGTCGGATCGCGTTTCGCGCTGGTGACGCCCAGCGCAATGAGCTTGCCCGACTTGAAATGCGGCAGGCCGCCGGGAATGCTGATCACGAACAGCGAAACCTGTCCGCTCAGCAGCGCCACCATGGCAGGCCCGCCCCCCGTGTAGGGAATGTGCACGATGTTCGTGCCGGTCATGTACTTGAACAACTCGGCGGCCATTTGCGACGCGCTGCCGATGCCTGACGATGAATAGTTCAGCGCGCCCGGCTGCGACTTGGCCAGGGCGGCGAACTGCTTCACCGAACGCGCCGGAATCGAAGGATGAATCGCCATCACGAACGGGACGATCGAGACGAGACTCACCGGTGCGAAATCCTTCTCGGTGTTGTACGGCAGCTTCGCGAAGAGACTCGGGTTCAACGCAAACGTAAGCGTCGCCACTCCGAGCGTGTAGCCATCCGGGGGAGACTTGGCGAGATGCTCCATGCCGATCGTCGTGCCGCCGCCGGCGCGGTTCTCGACCACCACCGACTGTCCGAGATTCTCGGAAAGGCGCGGTGCAAGCAGCCGCGCGACGATGTCGGTGGAGCCGCCCGGCGCAAACGGCACGATCAGGCGTATCGGCTTCGCCGGGTACGATTGAGCTGCGGCAATGCCGGCCTGCATGAACAATGCGGCCGCCAGAAGCAGCAGCCCTGAGCGTTGCATCACGTGCGCGTCTCCCTCTTCGAAGCGCAGTCGAATTTACCGGTGCCTCTCGACCTTGTCACATCTGCGCGATCGCACCGGATGCACGCGTGGCGATCTCGACGCCCCGTTCGAGCGTGCGATGCACCGGACACTTGTTCGCGATTTCGAGCAGTCGTGCACGCTGCGCGTCGTCGAGCGCGCCTTCGAACGTCACGACGCGATCGACGTGGTCGAGCTTCGCTTCGCGCGTGTCGCAGTCGGCGCAATCCTTCGCATGCACCTTCTCGTGCTTCAATTCGACGCTCACGCGTTCGAGCGGAATCTTCTTCAGATCCGCATACATGCGCACGGTCATCGCCGTGCATGTGCCGAGTGCCGCGAGCAGCAATTCGTATGGATTGGGACCGCTGTCGCCGCCGCCCACGGACACGGGCTCGTCCGCCCGCAGGCGGTGGCGTCCCGCGGTGACGTCCTGAGCAAACTTGCCTTCACCGGCCTCGACGACGCGAACGCCTTCTCCGGCTTCGGACACGATCTGCGCGTCCTGTTCGAGATACCGCGACGCCCAGGCCGACAGCACTTCCGCGACGTAAGCCGCGTCCTCCCGCCGCGTGAGCAGATGATCCGCATCGTCCAGCGACACGAAGCTTTTCGGATGCCTCGCCGCGAGAAAGATTTTCGATGCGTTTTCGATCGGCACGATCGTGTCCCGCGGCGAATGCAGCACGAGCAGCGCCTTGCGCATCGCGCCGATCGCTTTGGTGGCATCGTGACGCTCGAGATCTTCGATGAAGTCGCGCTTCACCCGAAACGGACGGCCGCCGATGTCGACCTCCGCTTCGCCCTTCGACAGGATTTCGTCCTTGCCGCCCTTGAGCAGATGCTCCACGTGTGCCGGCTCGAACGGGGCGCCCAGGGTGGCGACGGCCCGCGCTTCGGTGAGTTGCCCGGCGGCCGCGAGCACCGCCGCGCCGCCGAGGCTGTGACCGATCAGGATCGCGGGCGCGCGATGGTGCTCGCGAAGATAGCGGGCAGCCGAAAGCAGGTCGTCGATGTTGGAGCTGAAAGTCGAATCGGCGAATTCGCCGCCGCTCATGCCGAGCCCGGTGAAGTCGAAGCGCAGCACGGCGATGCCGCGACCCGCGAGCGCCTGGGCGATGAACGCCGCCGCTTTCGAGTCCTTCGAGCAGGTGAAGCAGTGAGCAAAGAGCGCATAGGCGCGCGCCGGCTCCGGCAGGGCGATCGAGGCGGGCTGCAAGCTCATGGCCGTGGGTCGAAGCAAAGCGCACGAGAGTGCTCGGCATGACGGCTCCTGTAATCGCAGGACGGTACGGGCAAATGGTAACTTATGTCCATTCGGTCTACTCGGTGACGAGTGACGGGGGTGACGCGTGGCTCGTGACTGATGGCTCGTGGGTGGTGCGTGCGTCGCTGCGGGTCGAACTGGTAGCTCATGACCATACGTTCCCTCGCCCCACGCAAGTGGGGAGAGGGATAGGGAGCGGAGCGGTCGGGGAGGAGAAACCTGGAAACCAAAGCTCATGAATAACGCCGACCTGATCGTCTGCATCTTAAGGGCTGCCGGCATCCGCCGCGGCTTCGGCGTCCCCAGCGGGAACGTATTGCCTCTCATGGAAGCCATGCGCACAGGCGGCATCGACTTCGTGCTCACGGCTCACGAAGGCTCCGCCGGCTTCGCAGCCGACGTGACTGCACGCATGTCCGGCGTGCCGGGCCTCTGCATCGCGACGCTCGGACCCGGGGCGACGAATCTCGCGACGGGCGTCGGCTGCGCGTATCTCGATCGCTCGCCGATGATCGCCATCACGTGTACGTTGAACGAAGCGCAGCTTGGCCGCCGCATACAGATGTGGATCGATCATGAGGCGCTGTTCAGGCCGATCACCAAGGCGAGCTTCGTGCTGCGTAGCGGAGAGATCGTTGAGACGGTGAGCAAGGCGCTGCGCATCGCCTCGAGCGAACCGCCGGGACCGGTTCATCTCGACTTGCCGGAGGACGTCGCGCTCGCGCCCGTGCAGGGCGCGGATCGGTCTGTGGCCGTGACACGGGAACGCCTCGCCTCTGCTGACGACGCGAGCGAGGCACGCGTCCATCCGGCATCGCTCGCACGTGCGGCCGCGCTCCTCCAGAACGCCCGCCGCCCGCTCGCCGTCATCGGCGCGAGCGCGATGCGCATGCGGCGCATCGACTCGCTGCGCGCGTTCGTCGACCGCCATGCCATCCCGTTCGCCACGACGACGATGGCAAAGGGCCTGATCGACGAAACGCATCCGTTGTCCGTCGGCTGCATCGAACGTGCGATGCGTCAGATGCAGCGCCGGTTCATTCACGAGCACGCCGACCTCGTCGTGGGCGTCGGCTACGACACCGTGGAAGTGGAGTACGAGACGTGGGTCGGACCATGCCCCGTTCTGCACATCGACCGCGAAGCGCCGGACGTCGACGCGTCGGTGCGTCTCGAGCATTCCGTGATCGGTGATCTCGATGCCTCCATCGAGGCGCTCGCCGCGCTCGAGCCATTGGAAAACACGTGGGCTCAACGCCGCCCATCGCGGCATTGAACGACCGTCATCCCGGACGCGCACCGCGCGAGCGGTCCGGGATCCCGGACGCAACGCCCGATGGCGCCTATATTCCGACCGGCGAGGGAATGACGACAGTGGAAGCGCACCGTGCGTCGTTTCAGCGTGCTCTGCGTCCGTCGGCCAAAGGTTTCACCCCGCACGAAGCGATCGATGTCGTGCGCCGCCTGCTGCCTCGCGACGGCATCCTCGCATTCGACGTCGGCGCGCACACGCACCAGATCGCAAGCCAGTGGACAGCTTACGCGCCCCGCACGTTCCTCATCACCAACGGCTGGTCGTCGATGGGCTTCGGTCTGCCTGCCGCCATCGCGGCGAAGCTCGCACGGCCCGACCTGCCGGTCGTGTGCATCCTGGGCGACGGCTGCTTCCAGATGACGTGCGGTGAGCTGTCCGTCGCACAACGCGAACGCCTTGCGATCCCGTTCGTCGTTCTGAATGACGGCTGGCTGAGCTTGATCAAGGTGAAACAGGAACGCCGCTCGATTCCGCACTATGCCACCGCGGTTCCCGTCGATGCACCGGCGCCGCCCGCGCATTACTTCGGCGTGCCCGCGGTCGCAGCACGCGATCCGGCAGCTCTGGAACACGCGCTCACGGATGCATTGCAGGCACGCGGCCCGACCGTCATCGAAACGTTCGTCGATCCGGCGCACTATTCGCAGACCGTCTACGACTGAAGCAGTGCTGAAGCGCGTGTGCGGGTTATGCCAACGTCCGAAGCAGCAACTCAGAGGTTCCCCAGGCGCGGGTTACACATACGCGATCAGGCGGCCGCACGTGATGACCGAGAACCACAGGAGGAGCGAAGCGACTGCGTGCAGCCTGGCCGCCGCGGGCGCCGCCCGGTGCGTATCCCAGCTTTCGGCGCCACGGAAGACGCCGACGTGAAAGGCGACGGCATTGGCGAACGCGATCAGGATCAGCGTGATCTTCGTGACGAACGCGGGATTGTCGATGAAGTCGGTGGCGTGCGCCGAGAACATCATGAGTCCCGTCGGCACGATTACGACGAGCGCCCCCGCAGACCACGGCAGGAGATGACGCGCCAGCGCCCGCATCGACATGCCGCGCGAGAGCCCGAGCACGCGCAGATCGAACATGACGACCGCGCCCACCAGGATCACGAAGCCTGAGATATGGAAAATCTCGACGATCGGATACAGCCAGAGATCGTTGCGCATCGCGGCCGCGAGGCCGCTGCCCTCGAGCGCCGCCAGCGCGCCGGGCCCGCCGTGGGGCGCCATCAGCGCAGTTCGACGGTCTTGTCTCTGAAGGTGATGCGCTCCGCGCGCATCTCGTCCGGCTTATTGCGGTTCGGATAGCCGAACACGGTCACCTTGTTCCCCGGCTTCAGTTCCGCGGCAGGCAAGCCGCGACGCTCCATGCGTGAGGGCGGCGCGAGCACGACATACCACGTCTTGTCCGGTGTCGCGAGGCGGAGGTGGCCGTGAGGATGCTCGTAGCCCGACTCCTTGATCATGCCTTCGAGATTCAACTGCTTGTTATAGTCGTATTCGCTCCAGCCGTGGTGGGCGTAACTTCCCGCCAGCGAGCGCTATACCCGTGATGAACACCATTCTCCTGAGCATCGTGATCCTCGCCGGTTCCTCGAACGAACTTGCACGAATTGTCCGCGCTCGAGATCGTCCGCGCAATCGCGTCCCGCGCGACGACGTGTGAGGCGGCGATCGGCTGGAACACCGGCGATTCGACGCTCGCCTCACCCTGGACGCTCATGCACACCCCCACGATGAACATACCCGTGTTCCGGGGACCGAACGGGCTGCCGGTGGGTGCGCAGCTGAGTCGCCGCCCCCGGCGCGGACCGCGTGCTCTTCGCCGCCGCGCGCTGGATGCATGCGCGGCTCGCTGCAGCGCTCCTCCCGCTGGTGGCACTGAATGATGCCACCGGCCGGATGTCACGCCTGATATACGAGCAGATATGCGAGCAGCATCACCATGATCCACAACGCCATGCTACCTGTGGGCCGGGGTCGGGCGAGCAGGTCGAGGCCGCGGTCGCGATAGAGCCGGAGCGCGGCGCGGCGTCCCCGGTCGAGCATGGCCGAGGCGAGGCTGCACGCGCCCGCCAGCGAGCGAAGGGCGGCGCGCGCGAGCGCCGGCAGCACGATGCGATAGAGCCAGTCCATGTCGAGGCTGATGGTAAGCGTGCGCCGCAGGTAGGTGAGCATCACGAAGAACGCGAGCCCGGAGAACAAGAGAAGCTGCAACTGCGTGATCACGTGCGCGCCGGTGTACGGCACGTACGTCCACCGGATACGGAAGCAGCGCGTAAAGCGGACCGGGTGCAACGCCTATCGCGATGCACAGCGCCGCGAAAAAGATCATCGCCAGCCTGCATGTTGCGCGGCGGGTCGGGCGGCCGCAGCCCGGAATCCTTCTGGAAGAACACGAACCACGGACTTGATCCCCGCGTGCAGGAACACGCCCGCCGAGGCCGCGGCGAGCGCGAGCCACACGTAGAAGAGATGCTCGTCGGCCGCGCCTTGCGAGATCATCGACTTGCTGACGAAGCCCACGTGAGCGGAAACGAGGAGATCGCCAGCCGCGCCCACGATGCCGCACACAGCCGTCACGGGCATGCTCCGGAAAAGCCCCCCGAGATCGGTGCACTTGCGCCGGCCCGTCATGAGCAGCACCGATCCCGCGGACATCAGCAGCAGCGCCTTGTAGATGATGTGCGTGAACGCGTGCGCCGCGGCGCCGTTCAGCGCCATCTCGGTGCCGATGCCGATGCCCGTCACCATGAAGCCGACCTGGTTCACGATGCTGTAGGCGAGGATGCGCCGCATGTCGTTCTCGAGCAGCGCGTAGATGATGCCGTAGAAGATCATGAAGCGCCCACGTACACCAGCAGCTCGACGCCCGGGAAGCCGCGCAGCAGGACGTAGACGGCCGTCTTGGTGGTGAACGCGGAGAGGAACACCATGACGGCCTTAGCGGCACGGGCAAGACAACGCTCTCGGCCGACCCGAAGCGGCATCTCATCGGCGATGACGAGCACTGCTGGAGTGACGATGGCATCTTTAATATCGAAGGCGGCTGCTACGCCAAGGCGATCAACCTCACGCCCGAGAACGAGCCGGACATTTTCCAGGCCCTGCGCTTCGGTGCCGTGTTGGAAAATGTCGTGCTCGATGAAGGGCACGGCGTGGACTATACAGACACCAGCATCACGCAGAACACCCGCGGGGCGTATCCGATCGAGTTCATCCAGAACGCGAAGTTCCCATGTTGCCGGACACCCGACGGACGTGATCTTCCTTACGTGCTGACGCCTTTGGCATCCTGCCGCCCGTCGCCGCGCTTTCGCCCGCGCACGCGATGTATCACTTCATCAGTGGCTACACTGCGAAAGTGGCCGGACCCGAGATGGGCATCACCGACCTCAGGCGACGTTCTCCCCGTGCTTCGGTGGGCCCTTCCTCGTCTGGCATCCCAGCAAGTACGCCGAATTACTCGCGGAAAAGATGCGTAAGCACAAGTCCCGCGTCTGGCTGGTGAATACCGGTTGGGGCGGCGGCGGTTACGGTGTCGGGAAGCGCATCAGCCTCAAACACACTCGGGCCATCATTGATGCCATTCACGGAGGCTTCTTGAGAAGGCCGAAGACAGAACGGGATCCGGTGTTCGGCTTCGACATTATCAGGGCCTTCCAGAGTCCCTTCGAAGATTTTGTGCCCCCGGGAAGCATGGGCGGACAAGTCCGCCTACGAGGCAACAGCCAAGAAGCTCGCCGGACTCTTTAACAAGAACTTCCACACCTATGCGGACGGCGCTAGCGATGAAGTGAAGGCCGCTGCCCCTCGATCCTGATGCATGACAGCACTGCCCGAGTCCTCCCAGACGCGAACCGCCGGGTCTGCCTGCGGCGTGCCAGCCAGCCGCATGATTGACGCCCGCCACTACTCCGAACACGAGACATTACGAAATGGTGTGGAGGTGCATATCCGCTCCCTCCGGCCAGATGACGGTGAACGCATCTCCGAGGCTTTTGAGAAGCTAGAAGAAGATTCCATTCGTGCGAGGTTCTTCGCTTCAAGAAGCGGCCTGAGCGAGAGGGAGCATCGCCTGATACGCGAATTGGATTTCGACACCCAGGTGGTCCGCCGTCACCCTCATGGAGGGCGGACGGGAGATCGTCATCGGATCAGGGAGCTACAGCCGCATAGCGCCGGATGCGGCCGAGATCGCCTTCCTAGTCGAGGAGGACTACCATGGTCAGGGCATGGCACGCCGGTTGCTCTGGCATCTCGGCGTCATTGCCCGGGAGCGCGGGCTCGTCCGCTTTGAGGCGGAGGTGCTGCCGCACAACCAGGCCATGCGGCGTGTCTTTTCCGCGAGTGGCTGGCCCATGACATTTCAACGCGTGGACGACGTGATCCACATCACCCTGGATCTCACGCGCCCACCGCAAGTGTGATACCTGAAGAGCGGCGTCAACGTGCCGCCGCCACTGATGGATATGAGATGGCTCACTGAACTTCACCAGACACAGCCCATCGCTCACGCGATAGGGCTGATTGCGTTTGTCTGTGTGTTGGGCATGACGCTTGGGAGCCTGAAGTTCCGTGGATCAGGAACTCTGGCACGGCGGGTGTGCTCTTCGCGGGAATCCTGGTGGGACACTTTGGTGAGTGGTGGAGCATCACACGCTCGACTTCGTGGTGAAAAGCGTACCTTTGGGCTGGCGCTCTCTGTCTTCACCATTGGTCTGCAGCTGGGTCCCGCTTTTTTGCCGCGCTTCGGCAGCAAGGGATGAAGCTGAACGTGCTTGCAACGGCCGTCGTCGTTCTGGGCGCGTTGGGCGCGGCGCTCGCAGGCTGGATGGCGGGCTTCGATTCGGAGGCCGTGCTGGGCATCTTCTCAGGGGCCTCCACCAATACGCCTTCGCTGGGCGCGGGAACGCAGACCATCAGCACCTTGCCGGGCATGACACCCGACAGACTGACTCTACCGGCGCTGGCCTATGCCGTGACGTATCCTACCGCCATCGTGGGCATCATCGGAACGCTTTTGCTCTTGAAGCAGGTATTCCGCATCGACCCGGTGCGTGAGGCGGAGGAGTTCGCTGCCAGGCACCGCAGCCAGACCGTTCCCCTGGAGCGTCGCACTTTTTTGGTGACGAATCAAAATCTCGATGGAGTGCCGCTCAAGGATCTTCCTGGAGATTGAAGCGCAGGTCACCATCTCCCGGGTGAAGCACGGCGCGGAAACCTACCCGGCCACTGATGCCACCGTGATCCTCTGTCTCCACGACCTGTTGTCGATCGTCGGTCCACCCAGTGGGCTCGAAGCCATGGAGCGGGTGATCGGCCACCACACGGATGAAGATCTGGTCCTTGAAAAGAGCGCAGTGACCTACCGGCGTGTGGCGGTGACGGATCGGAACGTGTTGGGTAAGACGGTGGGGGAACTCGACCTTGATGATCGCTTCGGTGTCGCGGTCACGCGAGTGACGCGGGCGGACCTCGAAATGTCCGCCGTGCCGGGATCGCGATTTTCAGTTCGGAGATCAGATACAGCTGGTCGGCAGGGAGGATGATCTGGAGAAGGCCGCGGAGGCGGTGGGCAATTCTCTCAAGGAACTGAACGAGACCCATTTCATTCCCTTCTTCATCGGCATCGCTCTTGGCATTGCCCTTGGCACGCTGCCCATTGCCTTTCCCGGCCTTCCGCATCCCATCAGGCTCGGTCTGGCTGGGGGACCGTTGCTTGTGGCGCTGATCCTCGGAAGAGTCGGGCACATCCGCCGGCAGGTGTGGTACATGCCCATCAACACGAACCTCGCGTTCCGTGAATTTGGCATTGCCCTCTTCTTCGCTGCGGTCGGCTTGAGCGCAGGAGCGAAGTTCTTTGCAACAGTATTCAGCACCACCGGCATTCAATGGGTCGCTGGCGGGGGGCTGCGTCACGGTGATTCCGTTGCTACTGGTGGCGACATTTGCCCGCGTAGTCCTGAAGATGAACTTTGTGGATGTCAGCGGACTGGTGGCTGGCAGCATGACATATTCGCCGGCATTCTCGCGTTTGCTTCAAACATTTGTGGATCTGATGCACCCGCGGTGTCCTATGCTACGGTGTTTCCGCTTACCACATTGCTACGAATCCTGGCGGCCCAGGTGCTTGCCATTGCCCTTTGCTCATGAACAAAGTAACCATCACCCAACTGGGAGAGCGGAAGATCGTTTCACCCATCGCCGTCATTGGCGAGGAGGACTTTTTCATTCCATCGATCGTGCAGTGGCCCCCGGGCGGGGCGCCGGAAGACCAGCTTCTGTTTGAACGGGCGGGTCCACGACGCATGCTGCATTTCGACCCAAATGGGCGCGCGCCTGCCGCGATTGTGACCTGCGGCGGACTTTGTCCTGGGTTGAACAACGTGATCCGCTCGGTCACACGCCAGCTCGAGCGTGGGTATGGGGTGACCTCGGTTCTCAGCATTCGCGGTGGCTATCGTGGCCTGGATCCCAGTCGTGGGAAGCCGCCGATTGAGCTCACGGACGATGCGGTGGAGGACATCCACAAGGAAGGCGGGACGATGCTGGGCACCTCGAGGGGCCCGGTCGATATCAGCGTGGCGGTGAAGTTCCTCATCAGCCGCGGGCCAGACGCTTTTCACCGTGGGCGGAGATGGCACCCAGCGCGGGGGCAATGCATTGTTCGAGGAAGCACAGAAGCAAGGGCATGCGTTGTCCGTGGTGGGCATTCCAAAAACCATCGACAACGATGTGAAATTTGTCTCCCGCACCTTCGGGTACGGCACTGCCGTGGAAGAGGCGGTGCGTGTGATCAGCAGCGCCCATACCGAGGCGAGGAGTGTGGATATGGCGTGGCCGTGGTGAAGCTCATGGACGCCACGCGGGATTCATCGCTGCTGCTGCCACG
>CAWEHH010000044.1:0-123588 GCA_963808765.1 uncultured beta proteobacterium | reverse complement strand
GCGTCAACACTCATATAGAGGCAACGATGCGAGCCCTACGCCGTAAGGGGCGAGGGATTTATGCGATCGGAAGGGAACTGCGGTCGCTGCGGGACGGTTCAGAATCATCGATTCGAAGAGCCACTCTGTTCCAAGCTCCGCTAATCTTGAGATGAGCGTTAGCCGTCTTATGCTTGCGGGCAGCACTGCATGTGGGGAGGTGGTATGAAATACGACAAACGCGAGCGAATAACGACATCCAGCCAAGCCGGAGTGGGGACTGGGAGAGGTCCTCGAAGATAGCTCTTCCTCGAACGGTACGGGTGTTTTTTGTGGGAGCCGGTGAGAAACAGTTGTCGCTCGAGCATGTGACTCTGCAACGCACTACTGGAACAGCAGCACAGCATCCTCTTCTGGACAATCTCACACTCGTCACGGCAAGGGACGGCCATCGCTACATAAGTCTTCGGCAGGCGATGTCGGCATTCTTGAGCGCTTCCCGCAAGGCTTCTATGGCGACAAGTATCTCAAGCAGGAGCGCAACTATAAGGTCGCTGCTCATGAACTCGCAGTGGAGTTGCTGGGGCGGCGAGTATTTGAGCAAATGCTGAAGGAGAATGAGTTTACGGGGATTACTAAGCGCTCTCTGCGGCTTTGTCACGCTACCAATTTGATCTTCCCGAATGAGAACATGGCGCTCAGAGATGGCCTTCGGGACGCAGCGTCCAAACAGTTGTTCTGCGACGCCCTCCATCAACTACTCTTTGGGGGCGACGAGCTGCAAGCGAGGTTCACTCAGTTCTTCAGGGTTTTGGATGAGTTGAAATCGGCCAAATGGACCACGGCGACCTACTTTCCTTTCATCATGTTTCCAGATCAGTGCAACATCTTCCTGAAGCCTTCTAACACGCGGGACGCTGCCGGTCTGTCGCACTACGAAATCAACTATCGTCCTCAGTTGAACTGGTTGACTTACAAGTGTGTGTTGGAGTTCGCCACTTACCTCAGACGCCAACTTTCTGAGCTGAGGCCACGAGACATGATCGACGTGCAGTCCTTCATGTGGTGCATTGCACCCCACGACTAAACTGTGTACGCGATCTGGGGTTGGGGCGTTTCTGTTGGAATCGAACGCGGCTCCGTAGCGCCAGCGGCTCGCTACCGAGTCCGCCCATCCGATTTTCCCCTACCCTTTAGGCGAACTAGCGCATGAGAGATTATGGTTTGCCTTCGGCACCGGATCATCACGGCTTCGATGTGACTGAAAACACGATCAACGCGGCAATGCAAGGCATGCCGATGTTCGGTTCATCCTAACCGGGTCACGCCCGGTTTCGGGGTACTGTGTTTTGTGCTTGAGGCACGTCGGAGTAGAACTGGCCCACCTGGGTGAACATGGCGGCTTTTGGCCACCATGGATGTTGACTCAGGAGCAAGCAGTGGAAATACGGGTTTTGCGTGTCGGAACGTGCTCCGCTCGGTAATTGGCAACTTTGCGTCGTCGGCTTCCCGCTTCTAAGCCTCCCGGAGAGCCTCCTCGATCGACTTCATCGTGTCCTTGAGTAAGCGCTCTTTCCACAAGAAGCGCTCATCATGCACCTTGCGCGGATGGTGTGCCAATCAGGCTTACCTTACCGGCTTTGACGATTTACACGGGCGATTCCGAACGCAACTGTGCGAATGCGCAATTGAGCGGGTGTGGATCGGAGCCTTCAGCGATCCGCATAAAACGTGCGAGCTCTCGCCGGTGTTCTCGCATCAGTCGCGAGAACTCGCGCGTAAACACCAATCTGTGTTCGGCCCTTGTCGGCGTTGCGGGACACGCGTGCCTTACCTTTGGCCGTGCTGGGTCCCGTCGATCGCGTCCATGGCTGCCAGTTGGAATAAGCGCCGCTTGCCGCGCTCGTCGTTCGGAAGTCCATCCGTTCGCCACTCTGCAGCTCCAATAGTTTGTTTTGAGCATTTTCCGAGTTCGGTGAAGCCAAGGGGCGGCCAGCGCGGCCGCGCCGTTGTTCACCTGCTGCGGTCCATGGGCGATGTTGGCCTGTCGCACGAAGGTGGTCGGCTGTGGGTTTTTCATCTGAGCAAGGGTGGCCCAGGTAGCCCGGCACTGACCCTGTGCCTTCAGCGCCAAGCGGG
The DNA here is from genome assembly GCA_963808765.1 of uncultured beta proteobacterium. Lineage (GTDB taxonomy): Bacteria > Pseudomonadota > Gammaproteobacteria > Burkholderiales > SG8-41 > JAQGMV01. The sequence goes on along the minus strand of CAWEHH010000044.1, from coordinate 121,470 downwards.
AGTAGGTTTCCGCCTGGTTCAGGTATTCGCAACGGGTCGCCTTCTGAGCCATGCGGTCGAACATGGCGTCCAGCGTGTGCGCCTGTGCCGTCAGCATGGCCTCACCCCGCGCCAAGTCGCCTCTGCTGGTTGCGCCGCACTGGTCCCTGAGCTCGTCCATCAGCGTCTCCAGCGAGACTTCGCCGAAGGCTTTGTTGTAGCCGCTATGCTCACGGCCGCCTGCGCCGTCGGGAACCCTTAGGGCCGCGCTTACGAACTGTTTACGCGCTCGGCTGGATGTCCAGCGCGCTGCGTGCGCTTCCCGTATTGCGATGAACCGTGACCTCGCACGTGCCCGCTATAGGGACGCGAGCGCCTGCTTCTGCCCCCGTCGAGCAAGGCGGCGCGGCCTCTGGGCTACTGTTGCAACCGAGCCCGCCGTGGGAGTGGCGCAGGCATTAGGCCTCTCGCCTTCTTCGGTTTCTCTGTGGGTGTGGTTGGAGTCATAGGCGGTGGCGCCGGGGCTTTCGCCAGCATCGCATTGAGGCCCGCCGCGAGCGCCGCGTCACCGCTCACGAGCGATTCCCAATCCAGCTCGTACCTTTTCGCTTGCCCTTCAGCACGAGCTTGATGCCTTCGGAACTGATGGTCACCACATACACCTGGCCCGAGATCGCCACCTCGCGCTTGAGCGGCTTGTCGAGCTTCGCGGTCACGTCTCAACCCGGGCTACGCGCCGGGCTCTCTGCTGTAGGTGCTCTCGTATTCCATATTGCCGTCGGCCTTATGCACCTTCACCTGTGAGGGCTCCTGCTTCTTGGCGCACACTTTCGCGGTCAAGACCGCTTCAGCCTTCCTTTCGAACACTTTGCGCATGCTGTCGCTTCCTTCCTGCGTGACCAGCCACTTATCGCCGCTCGCATCGGGGACGACGTGGTAGACGGTGCGATTGCTTGCCATGAGCGCCTCTCGGTGAATGAGTGAACGGTCCCTGCAGAAGCTGTGCCGGGAGGGCGCGACTCGGTCTCGAACGGCACCGGCATTGCAACTTCACGCTTCTTACCAGCGGAGACCCGAACATGGCGCAATCCGGCATAGGACAGGAGCACATGAGCAAATGTGGTCATCAAGGCTGCGCTTGCACAGTGGAGCCGAGCCAGGGCTACTGCAGCGACTACTGCGCGCGCGCGAGTGGCGCAGACACGAGTAACGAACTGCCAGGAGGGCACTCCCAAGGCGGCGGCGGATGCCAGTGCGGTCACCCGGCTTGCCAACAGAAGTGATCGCGTGAATCAGCCTTGCGATGCATGCGGCGCACTGATGGCGAAGTCGGCTGATGTCAAGCCGCACGGTGCGCTGATGCTCGACGCCCTCCGAGCGGCGGCGCCACGGCGCGAACGAGTGGTATACGTGCGAACGCTGCGGCTCCAGATGGAAGCGCGAGCTAACCGAGGGCGAGCGCTTGCGGACCAGAATGGGAATATGGGCGCTGCAGGTGGGATAACGCGCGAGAAAAAGCAGAGCCGGGGATGAATCCGGCTCTGCCAAATGCCTATCCCGTTGCGGGAGCGGCTACCATTCGAAGGAGGATGAATGGGAGGCCGCGAGTGTGCCTACGATCGCGCAGCGCGTGACGGACAAATGACCGGCTTATCGAGGCGCGTTGAGCGTGGCTGATCTACGTCAAGCGACAGACGGCATGAGGATTCTCGCGATCGATCCTGGCAACGAACTGAGCGCCTTCTGTTTGGTCGAGAACGGCGTGCCGATCCGCAGCGGCAAGGTGCGGAACGAGGAACTGATCGCGGACCTGCGGGCTCGCGTGTTCGAGCCCGCGACGTTGGCCGTGGAGATGATCGCGAGCTACGGCATGGCGGTTGGCCGGGAAGTTTTCGATACCGCGCTGTGGATCGGGCGCTTTATCGAGGCGTGGCAGGCGCACGGCGGGGAATACCGGCTGATCTACCGCCGGCAGGTGAAGCTCCACCTGTGCGAGTCGGTGCGGGCGAATGACGCCAACATCAGGGCGGCGCTGATCGATCGCTTCGGGCCGGGGAAGGACAAGGCGGTAGGCCGGAAGGCGACGCCGGGGCCGCTCTTCGGCTTGAAGGGCGACGAGTGGAGTGCTCTCGCGATCGCGTTGACGGCGCACGAGCCCGCGAACGGGTGAGTTACATCAAACGCGACTCGATACAACCTCACGATCCCCAGGCCGCTGCGCTGCTCACGAAAGTGGACGCTTGCATCCCAGGTTCAACGAAGCGACGAGCGGACCGGGTTGCGAAGAGGCGACGCACGAGAAATGAGCCGTCCGAAACGCATGTGACGAGCGCATCACGACGATGCGCAGTCCGGCATGAACCTGCGTGCCCTCGCGAGGAAGGTGGGCCTGACGAACGAGCGTGTGCGCTACATCATCGAGCGCAACGAGCGCAACGCGCGCCGCAGGGACCCCGATGCGTTTGCTGGTTTGTCCGTTCGCGTCCGCAATTGCCTTCGTCACAACGGGATCGACACACCCGAGGACCTGGTGGTGAGATGGACCGCGAGCAAGTTGACTGACCACCTTTTCTGCAGGCGGCGCTATCCGGTGGTGGATTTCTGCCAGCATGCCAAACATCGGATTCAGATCGCTGGGCGAGATAGAGCAGTGGGTCAAGGCGCGCCAACGAGCCGATACGGCGCGCATTTGAACGAATACTCGGTGCGCCGAGCGTCCATATTGATGATCACCGATTTGGACTTTTTCCGCTCGAACGGCGTGATCAGCGATAGCATTCAAATCGGCCGACGGCACCGTTTCCTTCCCTTCTAGGCGATCGAGCACACTCGCGACTGTCGGGTCGACGGCCGATTGCCCGCAATAGACTTTGAAGAAAAATAGATGCAGCGAAGCACCTGTGTCGGACACGAGCACACTTTCATACCGGACCACGATAGCTACAACGCGAGAGGTGCGGCGCAAGAAATCGTTGAAGTACGACTTGACGGTGTCGATCGGTTCTCTGAGCCATGCCTTAGGTATCTTTAAGAAGATCAGACCCGGCTCGCCTTTAGGTAGCTGCTTACGTGCGGTCTCCAATGCACCACGCACGGCACCCCGCGTCAAATCAGTGCTTTCGATGTTGCACTTCATTTCAACAAGGATGAACGCGCCGCCCTGCAGAACAATCCTGGCGTCGTAATCGAAGCCCCTCATCCCGGTGGGCGTTACATACTCGAATGGCACGCCTCTGCGATAAGAAAGGATCCGTCTTCTAGATCGCTGTAAACCGACTCAAGCTGTCCCTCCCGAGTAATTCGACTCGCTCATAGATGCCGGGCACGTGTTGCAGATTGAACAGTAACTCGGCTAGGCGGATCGTCCGCACATGATTTCGCCAGCGGTCGTCAAGCGCAGTCTCCCCCGTCTTCATAAATCGGCGAGCATCACGCAATGAGCGGTTGACTTCCTTATGCTGCTCGAAAATCACTTGATTGGTCCAATCGTGTCCGATCGTCTGCCGAAGATAGATAGGGGATGCCGAGCGCAACGGTGTCAACCTTCGGCCCATTTGGCGCATTGCTTGCAAAACAATGAGCGAGCATCTGGAAGCAGGCGAGATCCACTGTCTGCGCTGAAACCTATTCAGAACTGTCGGTCGCTTCGTTATGCAAGGACTCAGCGTGCCATCACGACCGCCGGCGCGTGTTGCACGTCCTCGACATCCGCGTCAAGCCGCTGGCGTTCGTGTTCAGCCCTGATCAGCTTTGAATTTCTGCCACCACGTCGAGCGCCCCGCCTGGTATGCCGATCTACCGTCTTTCGCGACGATGCCTTCGAGGTCGAGGTTCATAGCCGTTTCCCAACGAGGCGCGCAGTCATCGTTCAGTGCCGCGCCCGTCAAATACATTGATTTGTTGCAAACGCGCGGTGGATGGGTGAGCTCGCACTCGAATAGCGCGTCGCGATCGCCCTAAGCGCTAACCGGCGTCTACCTTCGAGTTGGCGACTTGTGGCCCGAGAGTGATTGCCCAAGCCCCGCGACCGATCTAAGGAGTAGGGATCCTTTTCGACTTTGGTAGGTGTTGAGCTACGATCTGAACTCACCTTTGAACCTGCTGTATTTAGGTCGTAGGGATTGTGGCGCGCCTTCTTATAGTCAGGTCTCTCCATCAATGCCCTCCTATTCCGCCGGGTCGAGGTAGTAACTCCAGAATGCGTTCATCAGGGTGATGTCGCCGGTGACGACACGGAAAATGCAACCGGATATGGTTTCCCGCAAGAAAACGTATTTCTGCTGCCCCACTACTTTCGAGTCCAATCGAAACTCAAGTTCCCGGAGGACAATTGAGCGCACGAGCTTTGCGCATTGGGCTACAGTTCACCACCATACGCCATCGGCAACCCCGGTTTCCAGATGCACTTGAATTCCCAACGGATGCGTCTCACGAAGCGTTTGATCGCGTTCTGAAAATGACGCAACATAGCCTGCTGTAGCCGCCTTACGCCATCTTTTTCACGATGGACGTCGGTTGCTTTATCCATCGCCGAACACCGGGATCGTGCCATGCGGCCTCTGGATCTGTACGTGGTAACTGCCTCAAGACCATCTCCCTGTGTGTTGCGTTCGCATCGTCCCGAATCAGATCCCTCACGACGGTATGTGCAGCATTTTCGGCTGGCGTAGCACGAACGCGATGACCGTTTTACCTTGCGCCAGAGTGGAAGCCAACTCTGAATCCTTGCCGAACGTGTCGCTTTCCTGAGCGGAAATAAACGGTACACTTCGCCCGCTTTAACATCAGCGCTTCTGCCAAGCCCTTATCGATACGGTCCACACAATGTGCCTGCGTCGGATTGAAGGACCTGAGATTCAGTTTCGCGACAAGCGGGTGTTCGAAAATCTGCCTCGTGATCTTGTGGACCATTTGATACTCGTGACGTTCGCGCATTGACGTTGCGATGTAAACGTCCATGCGTGGTCGGAAACCAGGTACGCATAGTGGTTTTTTGCCCCTTCTCGATAATTGCTTGCCGCTTCGTCCATTCCGCTTGCAAACCAGGATCCTGCGAATTTGCCTTCCGTCGCTGTTCAAGTTCCCGCTCAACTATATATCCCATGTGTTACCCTTTTGACGCCAGGTATGGGATCAGGCGGAAGGATTTGCTGATGGCGTTCTCGAAAAGGCTTTTTCGCTCGCGTTGGCTCGAAACTGACAAGAACTCTTCGAGTTCACCTACATCGTGTGCCAAACGCTTAGATGATAAAGCGAACATTCCCATAAAATAGCAGGGCGATTTTCCTGAACCTATCAACACCTTGGCGTAGGCGCCGTAGCGAGTCGATACCGCTACCTGTGCTCGTTCGTAGCCGAGGTAGAGCATCAGTTCATTGAACTGGCTAGCGCCGAGGCCCCGGCCGCGCACGTCTAACAGATAAGCACAGACGTTGGTAGCTCCTTGCGGCCGGCCGTGAAGCCGCCAATTCGGCTATGACCGATTCGAATTCCTCGCCGCTTGTTCTCGCCATCGCTACGCCCGCCGGTCTGACGCATGAGCGACTGCAGCATGCGTTTTCGTGTGGTTCTAATCCAAGTCCCGATCTCTCGCAATGGAGACCTCACGACTATGGCCGACACGCTCAAGTGATGCGACGGACTGTGCGGCCCCGAGGCCGCACCGTTGCGTTAGATCACACACCTACATGGCGAAGAAGAGAAACGCATACGCCCGCGTCAAGGGCAAAACGCCTCGGATGGAGGCACAGCCAAGTCGCTGTTCGCACTTGCGACGCGGACCGTGTATCCCCGCCCAAACCCTTGTGCGGTCACGATGACTGTCCGACACCCGGAAGCCGCACCATCGGAGTAAACGCTCGCCGCATAGCAGGCAAGAACAACGCAGATGGCGATCGAATTTTCGACCGGCTCGTCGCGTGCCCGGCGCAGTAAGAGCATCTGCCGGGTTCCCATACGTCAGGCCGCCGAGGCCGGGCGTAGGTCCTACGATGGGCGATCAGCGACGGGATGGTTAGCGAGCACAAACCGCTAAGTCATTGAATTTATGGTGGAGTGGAGGAGGATCGAACTCCCGACCTTCGCATTGCGAACGCGACGCTCTCCCAGCTGAGCTACCACCCCGAAGAGCCGCGATTTTAGCCGTACGTCCGAAGCGAGACAAACGACCCGGCAGGTCGGCCGGCGCGCTTGCCGCCTCGGCGCCTCCTCACGCCGCCCGCGGCGGCCTGCCGCGATAAGCCCACGCCAGCAGCCCGATGCCGAGCGCGATCATCGGAACCGACAGCCACTGTCCCATGCTGAAGCCGAGCGCGAGGAGCCCAAGATAACTGTCGGGCTCGCGCGTGTATTCGACGACGAAGCGAAACACGCCGTAGCCGACCAGGAACAGCCCCGAGACCGCGCCGCGCGGACGCGGCTTCGGCAGAGAACCACCACAGCAGCACGAACAGCACGACGCCTTCGAGCGCGAACTCGTAGAGCTGCGACGGATGGCGCGGCAGATTGTCGACGTTCGGAAAAATCATCGCCCACGGCACGTCGGTCGGCCGGCCCCACAGCTCGGCATTGATGAAGTTGCCGAGGCGCCCGCGAGCCGAGCGCCGAGCGGCACGAGCGGCGCGATGAAATCGGTGACGCGCAGCCAGTCCTGCCTGCGCCTGCGCGCGAACAACCACATCGCGAAGATGACGCCGAGCATGCCGCCGTGAAACGACATGCCGCCTTCCCAGACGTAGAACATACGCCACGGCTCGACGAGATAGTCGCCGAACTTGTAGAAGAGGACGTAGCCCAGACGCCCGCCGAGGATGGTGCCGAGAATTCCGTAGAACAGCGCGTCGTCGAGATCCTTCGTGCTCCATACGCCGTCGGGGCGCGTCCTGATGCGATAGCGGCCGGCGGCCCAGACCAACGCGAAGCCGACGAGATACATGAGCCCGTACCAGCGCACCGCGAGCGGGCCGAGCTGCGAGCGCGACGGGATCGAACTGGGGATGTACCACATGTGGCAGGGATTGAAGTCGTTGCGATACAATTGCGGCCGTGATTATAAGAGCCGGCCGCGAGAATCGGCTCGAAAGTTCGCCGGAGATCCCCTGATGGCACTCAACAAACGCAGCCAGCTCATCACGCACGGCGTCGCACGCTCGCCCAATCGCGCGATGCTGCGCGCCGTCGGTTTCGGCGACAGCGATTTCGAGAAACCGATCGTCGGCGTCGCGAACGGCCACTCCAACATGAATCCGTGCAACGCCGGCATCCAGCCGCTCGTCGATCGCGCGATGGCCGCGCTGCGCGAGGCCGGGGCGATGCCGCAGGTATTCGGCGTGCCCACGATCACCGACGGCATCGGCATGGGCACCGAGGCGATGAAATACTCGCTCGTGTCGCGCGAAGTGATCGCGGACGCGATCGAGACCGCCGTGAACGGCCAGGCGATGGATGGCGTGCTCGTGTGCGGCGGATGCGACAAGAACATGCCCGGCGGCATGATCGCGATGGTGCGCATGAACGTGCCCGGCATCTACGTCTACGCCGGAACGATCAAGCCCGGCAAGTGGAAGGGCCAGGATCTGACGATCGTGAGCGCGTTCGAAGCCGTCGGCTCGTTCGCCGCGGGCGAGATGAGCGAAGAGGATTTCGTCGGAATCGAGAAGAACGCGTGCCCGACGGTCGGCGCGTGCGGCGGCATGTACACCGCCAACACGATGTCGTCCTCGTTCGAGGCGCTCGGGCTGAGCCTGCTCGGCTCGTCGCAGATTGCTTCGCCCGATCCCGAGAAAGCAGATTCCGCGGCCGATTCCGCGCACGTGCTGGTCGAGGCGATGAAGAACGATTTGAAGCCCCGCGACATCGTCACGCGCAAGTCGATCGAGAACGCGGTGGCGCTCATCATGGCGACGGGCGGCTCGACCAACGCCGTGCTGCACTATCTCGCGATCGCGCACGCGGCCGGCATCAAGTGGTCGATCGACGATTTCGAGCGCATGCGCAAGAAAGTGCCGGTGCTGTGCGATCTCAAGCCCTCGGGGCGCTACGTCGCGGTCGATTTCCATCGCGCGGGCGGCGTGCCGCAGGTGCTGAAGATGCTGCTCGAGCACGGGCTGCTGCACGGCGATTGCATGACGATCACCGGGCGCACGCTCGACGCAGGAGTTGAAGAGCGTCCCGAAAGCGCCGCGCACCGACCAGGACGTGATCCGCCCGTGGTCGAATCCACTGTACGCCCAAGGCCACCTCGCGATTCTCAAAGGCAATCTCGCGCCGGAAGGCTGCGTCGCGAAGATCACGGGACTCAAGTCGCCGCGCATCACCGGACCCGCGCGCGTGTTCGACTCCGAGAACGCGTGCATGAAGGCGATCATGGCGAAGCGCATCAAGGCGGGCGACGTGGTCGTCATCCGCTACGAGGGGCCGAAAGGCGGCCCGGGCATGCAGGAGATGCTCGCGCCGACCGGCGCCCTGATCGGGCAGGGCCTCGGCGAATCGGTCGGCCTCATCACCGACGGCCGCTTCTCCGGCGGCACGTGGGGCATGGTCGTGGGCCACGTCGCGCCCGAAGCCTACGTCGGCGGCCCGATCGCGCTCGTTCAGAACGGCGACTCGATCACGATCGACGCGCACAAGCGCCTGATCCAGTTGAACGTGCACGAGAAGGAGCTCGCCGCGCGCCGGCGCAAATGGGCGGCAGCCCAAGCCGCGCTACACCCGCGGCGTGCTGGCGAAGTACACGGCGCTCGTGTCGACCGCCTCGCGCGGCGCCGTGACGGACTGATGGCGGACGCCAGCCGCGGCAGCACGTCCCGGGCCGGTGAAGGCCTTCGCCGCGCGCATCGTGGAGGCGCGGTGGTTCGAGCCATTCATGATCGGGCTGATCCTGTTCAACGCGGTGCTGATCGGGCTCGAGACCTCGCACGAGTTCATGACCCGCTACGATGGCTGGCTCTATCTCGGAACGACGTCATCCTCGGCGTCTTCATCATCGAGGCGGCGCTCAAGATCACCGCGGTCGCGCCGCGCTTCCGGCTTGTACTTCGGCAACGGCTGGAATCTCTTCGATTTCTCCATCGTCGTGCTCTCGCTGATTCCCGCCACCGGCGAGTTCGCGCTCGTCGCGCGGCTCGTTCGCATCCTGCGCGTGCTGCGGCTCGTTTCGGCCGTGCCGCAGCTCCGTCTCATCGTCGCGACGCTCGTGCGCTCGATCCCGAGCATGGGCCACGTGATCCTGCTGATGAGCCTCGTCTTCTACATCTACGCGGTGTGCGGCTTTCACCTCTTCGCCGAAATCGACCCGGAGCACTGGGGCACGCTCGGTGCGGCGCTGCTCACGCTCTTCCAGCTCGTCACGCTCGAAGGCTGGGTCGAGGTCATGGAATCCGCGATGGAAGCCCATCCGCTGGGCGTGGGTCTTCTTCGTGAGCTTCGTCATGCTCGGCACCTTCGTCGTGCTCAATCTCTTCATCGCGGTGGTCATCAACAACCTCGAGCACGAGCAAGATCGAGCAGCTCCAGGAGCTCGAAAACCCCGTGACGCACGAAGACGTGCTGCGGGAGCTCGAGCGCACGCGCGACGCACTGCGCGACCTGCAGGCAAGATCGCGCGATTGTCGTAGAGGGGCGGGGGCCGCCAGCACCGCTTGGGTCCGTGCATTGCACGAGGACACGGCATGACCAACCGACTTGCCCACGAGACCTCGCCGTACCTCCAGCAGCATGCCGACAATCCGGTCGACTGGCATCCCTGGGGCGCCGAAGCGCTGCAACCGCGCCCGCGACGAGGACAAGCCGATCCTGCTCTCGATCGGCTACTCCGCGTGCCACTGGTGCCACGTGATGGCGCACGAATCGTTCGAAGACGCGGACGTCGCCGCCGAGATGAACCGGCACTTCGTGAACGTCAAAGTCGATCGCGAGGAGCGCCCGACCTCGACCAGATCTACCAGACCGCGCACCACATGCTCACGCAGCGCGCCGGCGGCTGGCCGCTCACGATGTTTCTCACGCCCGAAGGCGCGCCGTTCTTCGCAGGCACGTATTTCCCGATGCTCGCCGCGCTATGGCATGCCCGGCTTCAAGGATCTGCTGCCGCGCATCGCGACGGCCTATCGCGACAAGCGCGGCGAGATCGCCGAACAGAACACGGCGCTCGTCGACGCATTGAAACGCTCGGTGCCGGCGCCGAAAGGAGAAGCGACGCTCGAGCGCGGGCCCGTCGACGCCGTCGTTCGAGAGCTCGCCCAGATTTTCGACGACGTGCACGGCGGCATCGGTGAAGCGCCGAAGTTTCCGCACCCTTACGAGCTCGCCTTCTGCCTGCGGCGCCATGCGCTCGACGGCGGCGAGATCTCGAACGCGATCGTCCGGCTCACGCTCACGAAAATGGCGGAAGGCGGGATCTACGATCAGTTGGGCGGCGGCTTCTGCCGCTACAGCGTCGACCGGTTCTGGACGATCCCGCACTTCGAGAAGATGCTCTACGACAACGGGCCGCTGCTCGCCCTCTACAGCGACGCGTGGCTCGCGACGAAGCAGCCGCTCTACGAAAAAGTCGCCCGCGAAACGGCCGAATGGGTGATTCGCGAGATGCAGTCGCCGGAAGGCGGCTTCTACTCCTCGCTCGACGCGGATTCCGAAGGCGTCGAAGGCAAGTTCTACGTCTGGACGCGGGAAGAGGTCGCCGCGCTGCTCGACGCTACCGAATACGAAGCCGCCGCCCTGCATTTCGGCTTGGAGCGTGGGCCGAACTTCGAAGAACGGCATTGGCATCTGCGCATCGCGATACCGCTGCCCGCGCTTGCGGAGAAGCTGGGCGTGTCGTTGGAAGCGTGCACGGCGCTCGTCGACTCGGCCCGCGCGAAACTCTTTGCCGCGCGCGAAGGGCGCATCCGGCCAGGGCGCGACGAGAAAGTGCTGGCGAGCTGGAACGCGCTCATGGCAAAGGCCATGGCGCGCGCCGGCCGCGTGTTCGGCCGCACCGAGTGGATCGAGTCCGCCCGGCGGTCGCTCGAATTCATCCGCTCGACGCTCTGGCGCGACGGGCGGCTCCTCGCGACTTACAAAGACGGGCGCGCTCATCTCAACGCCTATCTCGACGATCACGCGTTCCTGCTCGAAGCGCTGCTCGAGCTCATGCAGAGCGACTTCCGCAGCGACGATCTCGAGTTCGCACGAACGATCGCGGACGTGCTGCTCGAACGCTTCGAGGATCGCGAGCACGGCGGGTTCTTCTTCGTGAGCCACGACCACGAGACGCTCATCCATCGCCCCAAGACCGGCCATGACAGCGCGACACCTTCGGGCAACGGCGTCGCGGCGTACGCGTTGCAGCGGCTGGGCCATCTCGTCGGGGAACCGCGCTATCTCTCGGCCGCGCAACGCACGATCGAGCTCTACCATGAAGCCGTGCAGCGTAACGCGAGCAGTCACACGACGCTCGTCACGGCGCTGGAAGAAGTGCTCGTCCCGCCGCGGATCGTCGTTCTGCGCGGGAGCCTCGAAGCGATGCGACCGTGGCAAGCCGCGCTCGCCGCACGCTATCAGCCCGACACGTTGATCATCTGCGTTCCTCCGGACGCAACAGGTTTGCCGGCCGTCGCTCGACAAACCCGGCGATGCGAGCGGCCCTGTCGCGTGGGTGTGTCAGGGCACGGCCTGCCTTGCGCCGATCCGCGATCTGCCGGAGCTCATGCGCACGGTATTCACGCAACCGGAGCGCGAGACTTGAGCAAGACGCCGGGGCGCTCGCGGCCTCGCGCTTGACATCTGAGGTAAAATGCGCAGGCTTTTAATCCAGGAAGAAAAGATAACTCTCATGAAGCGATTCATCGCCGCGTCCGCCGCATGCGCCGCACTGGCGCTCTGCGGCACTGCGTACGCGAACGAGAAGCTCGCCCAGGCGAGCGGATGCATGGTGTGCCATGGCGTCGACAAGAAGTTGATCGGCCCGTCGTACAAGGAGATCGCGGCCAAGTACGGCAACGACAAGGCCGCGGAAGGCGCTCTGTTCAAGAAAGTCAAAGCCGGCGGCAAAGGCGTCTGGGGCGAGATACCGATGCCGCCCAACGCGCACGTGAAGGACGACGACATCCAGACGCTGGTGAAGTGGATTCTCACGCAGAAATAATCGATCGAGCACAAAGGGGGCGCGCATGAAGCGCAGACAGAGCCTGGCTATCGCGGTGTCGGTCACTTTCGCGGCTGTTTTGGGTGCGTGCGGCAAGAAAGAGGAGGCCGCCGCCCCGAAAGCCGAAGCGCCGCAGAAGGCGGCTGAAGTCCAGACGGTGCGTATCGGAGCCGCTTCGCCGCTCACCGGTCCGCAGGCGCATATCGGCATCGATATCCGCAACGGCGTGCAGCTCGCGATCGAAGACGCCAACGCGGCCGGCGTCGAGATCGGCGGCAGGAAAGTGAAGCTTCGAGCTGGTCGCCGAAGACGACGAGGCGAATCCCACCAAGGCCGACGACCGTCGCGCAGAAGCTGGTCGACTCGAAAGTCGTCGGCGGTCGTCGGGCACTTCAACTCGGGCGCGTCGATCCCGGCTTCGAAGATCTATTCCGACGCGGGCATTCCGCAGATCTCGCCCTCGTCCACGAATCCCAAGTACACGCAGCAGGGCTTCAAGACCACGTTCCGCGTCGTCGCGCACGACGACCAGCAGGGCCCGACGCTCGGGCGCTTCGCGCTCGACAACCTGAAAGCGAAGACGATCGCGGTCATCGACGACAGCACCGCCTACGGGCAGGGCCTCGCCGACGCGTTCGAGAGGACCGTGAAGGCAGGCGGGCGCCAAGGTCGTCGCGCGCGAGCACACGCACCGACAAGGACACCGACTTCAAGGCGATCCTGACCAAGATCAAGGGCCGCAACCCCGATCTCATCATGTTCGGCGGCATCGACCCGCAGGCCGGCCCGATGGTGAAGCAGATGGCGGAGCTCGGCATCAAGGCCAAGTACATCGGCGGCGACGGCATGCAGACGCCGAACTTCATCAAGCTCGCGGGCACGGCCGCCGAAGGCGTGATGGCCTCGATGCCCGGATTGCCGAAAGAGAAAATGCCGGGCGGCGACAGCTTCCTCCAGAAATACAAGGCGAAGTTCAACCAGGAAGTCGAGCTCTTCGCCCCCATGGGCTACGACGCGGTGATGGTCTTCATCGACGCGATGAAGCGCGCCGGCTCGACCGACCCCGCGAAGTTCCTGCCGGAAGTCGGCAAGACGAACTACCAGGGCGTCATCGGCCCGATCGCGTTCGACGACAAAGGCGATCTCGAGAACGGCCCGATCACGATTTACGTCGTGAAAGGCGGCAAGTGGGAGCCGCTCGAGACGGTCACGCCGGGCAGCGCCCGGCCGGCAGGGCAGCGCCGCGGCGCCGCAAAGCGCGCCGGCACCCGACAAGAAGTGATCGCGTCACCGGCGCTCTCCGCACATAGCAGCTCCAGTTTGAACGGCACCCTCAGCGGTGCCGTTTTTGCGATGTGGCACCCGCATGGATATCTTCCTTCAGCAGATCATCAACGGTCTCGTGCTCGGGAGCATCTACGCGCTGGTCGCGCTCGGCTACACGATGGTCTACGGCATCCTCGGGCTCATCAATTTCGCCCACGGCGACATCGTGATGGTCGGCGCGCTCGTCGCGCTCACGGTCGTCGCTGCTCCTTGCCGGCAGCGGCCTGCCGCCGCTCGCGATCGTCTTCCTGGCGATCGCTGCCGCCACGCTCGTCTGCGTGGCGATCGGGGTGACCGTCGAGCGGGTCGCCTATCGGCCGCTGCGGCGCGCGCCGCGTCTGGCGCCGCTCATCACCGCGATCGGCGTGTCGATCCTGATCCAGTACACGGCGGCGCTCGTCTGGGGCAAGCAATACATCTCGCTGCCGCGCCATCGTCACGCCGACGAACGTGACGCTCGGAGGCGCCCAGTTCACCGACATGCAGGCCTATATCTTCCTGCTCGCGTGCGGCGTCATGGCGGGACTGCTCTGGTTCATCAAATCGAGCCGCACGGGCCGCGCGATGCGCGCGACCGAGCAGAACCCCGACGTCGCAGGCCTCATGGGCGTCGACACGAACCGCATCATCGCGTTCACTTTCGTCCTCGGCTCGGCGATCGGCGCGATCGCGGGCGTGATGGTCGTGCTCTACTACGGGCTCGGCCATTACTTCATGGGCTTCATGCTGGGCCTGAAGGCGTTCACCGCGGCGGTGCTCGGCGGCATCGGCAACATCGCCGGCGCGATGCTCGGCGGCCTTCTGCTCGGGCTCATCGAAAGCCTCGCTTCGGGCTATATCGGCGACTGGACCGGCGGGGTGCTCGGCAGCAACTACCGTGACATCTTCGCCTTCCTGGTGCTGATCGGCGTGCTGGTGCTGCGCCCGTCGGGACTCATGGGCCCGCGGTTGAGCGAGCGCGCATGAGCGACCGCAGCGTCGGCTCGCGACGCATCGCGCTTTACTTCGCGGCAGCCGTGCTGCTGCTCGCCGCGCCGTTCCTGATCGACGCGACGCTCGGGCGCACGTGGGTGCGCATCGTCGACGTCGCGCTGCTCTTCATCATGCTCGCGCTCGGGCTGAACATCGTCGTCGGCTACGCGGGGCTGCTCGATCTGGGCTACATCGCATTCTTCGCGGTCGGCGCCTACGGCTATGCGCTGCTCGCCTCGCCGCAGTTCGACATCCACTGGTCTTTCCTCGCGCTGCTGCCGCTCGGCGCGCTCGTCGCCGCCTTCTTCGGCGTGCTGCTCGGCGCGCCGACGCTGCGCCTGCGCGGCGACTATCTCGCGATCGTGACGCTCGGCTTCGGCGAGATCATCCGCATTTTCCTGAACAACCTGAACCGCCCCGTACAACATCACCAACGGCCCGCAGGGCATCACGCTCATCGACCCGCTGCAGATCGGCGGCGCGAGCCTCGCCAAGACGCACACGATCGCCGGCCTCACGATCGCGTCCGGTGCACAGCTACTACTTCGTGTTCCTCGCGTGTGCGCTCGCCTCGATCTTCATCTCGCGGCGGCTCGAGGATTCGCGCATCGGCCGCGCGTGGGTCGCGATCCGCGAAGACGAGCTCGCCGCCGCGGCGATGGGCATCAACACGCGCAACGTAAAGCTGCTCGCGTTCGCGATGGGCGCGACGTTCGGCGGCGTTGCCGGAGGGCTTGTTCGCGTCATTCCAGGGCTTCATCAGTCCCGAGAGCTTCACGCTGCTCGATTCGATCATGGTGCTGTGCATGGTGGTGCTCGGCGGCATGGGCAACGTCGCGGGCGTCGTGCTCGGCGCGGTGCTGCTGACGGCGCTTCCGGAAGCGCTGCGGCACGCCGGGCCGTTGCAGCAGGCGTGGTTCGGCGCGGTCTACATCGACCCGTCGGACCTGCGCATGCTGCTCTTCGGTCTCGCGCTCGTGCTCATGATGCTGTTCCGGCCGGCGGGACTGTGGCCCTCGTCGATCCGCCGCCGCGAGCTTGCCGCCGAACGGCAGCCGGCCGGCAGCGAAGGTCGCCGATGTCCGCCGCTGATCCGCTGCTGCGCATCGAAGGCGTGGTGAAGCGCTTCGGCGGGCTCGCGGCGCTGTCGGACGTGTCCATGTCGGTCGCGCGCGGCGAGATATTCGGGCTGATCGGGCCGAACGGCGCGGGCAAGACGACGCTTTTCAACGTGATCACCGGCGTCTACGGGCCCGACGCGGGAGCCATCACGCTGGACGGGCATGAACATCGCGGGCTTCAAGCCCCACGCCATCGCGGAACACGGCATCGCGCGCACGTTCCAGAACATCCGTCTCTTCGCGAACATGACG
This sequence comes from uncultured beta proteobacterium, assembly GCA_963808765.1. Taxonomy (GTDB): domain Bacteria; phylum Pseudomonadota; class Gammaproteobacteria; order Burkholderiales; family SG8-41; genus JAQGMV01. The sequence goes on along the minus strand of CAWEHH010000044.1, from coordinate 105,696 downwards.
GCGCTCGAGAACGTGATGGTCGGGCGCCACCTGCGCACCCGCGCGGGCGTGCATCGGCGCGGTGCTGCGAGGCAGCCGCACGCGGGCGGAAGAAGACGACATCGAGCGGCGCGCGCACGCGCTGCTCGATTATTGCGGCGATCGAGCGTCACGCGAACGAGCTCGCGCGCAATCTCTCGTATGGCGACCAGCGCCGGCTCGAGATCGCGCGCGCGCTCGCGACCGAGCCGCGCCTGCTCGCGCTCGACGAGCCCGCCGCCGGCATGAACGCGACCGAGCGCGCCGAGCTCACGCAGCTCCTCGAGCGCATACGCGCAGACGGCACGACGCTGCTTCTGATCGAGCACGACGTGAAGCTCGTCATGGGGCTGTGCGACCGCGTGGCCGTGCTCGATTACGGCCGCAAGATCGCCGAAGGCGTGCCGGCGGACGTCCAGCGCGATCCGGCCGTCATCGAGGCTTATCTCGGAGGCGCGCTTGCTTGAGGTGAACGGGCCTCGAAGTGCGCTACGGCGGCATCCGCGCCGTGAAAGGCATCGACCTCGAGGTGCGCGAGCGCGAGCTCGTCACGCTGATCGGCGCGAACGGCGCGGGCAAGACGACGACGCTGAAGGCGCTCGCCGGGCTCGTCAGGCCTTCGGCGCGGACGTGTTCGCTACGACGGCCGCGACATCACCGGCTCGGCATCATGCGATCTCGTGCCGCTCGGCATCGCGCTGGTGCCCGAAGGCCGCGGCGTATTCGGCCGCCTCACGGTCGAAGAGAATCTCGCGATGGGCGCCTACGTGCGGCGCGATGCGCGGGTCGCACGAAGATTTCGATCGCGCCTATCAGTTGTTTCCGCGGCTCGCGGAACGCCGGCGCCAGCTCGCCGGCACGCTCTCGGGCGGAGAGCAGCAGATGCTCGCGATCGCGCGCGCGCTGATGAGCCGGCCGAAGCTGCTGCTGCTCGACGAGCCCAGCATGGGGCTTGCGCCCCTCATGGTGCAGAAGATCTTCGAGACGATCCGCACGGTCGCCGCGGAAGGCGTGACGCTGCTGCTCGTCGAACAGAACGCGAAGCTCGCGCTCGAGATGTGCGATCGCGGGTACGTGATGGAGAGCGGCTCGATCGCCCTGTCGGCGCCTGCCGCGGACCTGCTCGTGAATCCGGAGGTGAGGCGAGCGTACCTCGGAGAGTGAGTACCTATTGGTGAGCGGGGCTGCGGAACAGCGCTGTCGCGCGAACGTGGCTTCGAGCGCTCGCAGCACTCCGTCCGAGTCGTCCACAGGCTCAGTGCAGAACGGAGATCGCGTGAGACGCGAGGCGAGCGCCGACCCTTACGCCAGCCAGTCCCTCGCGACAGAAACTCGGAGTAGAGCCGCGCCTCCGGCGTCCCCGGCTCCGGCTTCCAGTCATAGCGCCACGCAACCGACGGCGGCATCGACATCAGGATCGATTCGGTGCGCCCGCCCGACTGCAGTCCGAACAGCGTGCCGCGGTCGTACACCAGATTGAATTCGACGTAGCGGCCGCGGCGATAAGCCTGGAAATCGCGCTCGCGCTCGCCGTAGGCTTCATCGCGACGGCGCTCGACGATCGGCACGTACGCGGGCAGGAAGTGTTCGCCCACGCTGCGCATCAGCGCGAAACAGGTGGCGAAATCGGGCTCGCTCACGTCGTCGAAGAAGATGCCGCCGACGCCGCGCGGCTCGTTGCGGTGGCGCAGATAGAAGTACTCGTCGCACCAGCGCTTGTATTGCGGATAGCGCTCCGCGCCGAACGGCGCAAGCGCATCGCGGCACGTGCGATGGAAATGCCGCACGTCCTCTTCGCCAGCCGTAATAGGGCGTGAGATCCATGCCGCCGCCGAACCACCACACCGGATCGGCGCCGCTCTTCTCGGCCGCGAAGCAGCGCACGTTCATGTGCACGGTGGGCACGTACGGATTGCGCGGATGCAGGACGAGCGAGACACCCATCGCCTGGAAGGATCGGCCGGCAAGCTCCGGCCGCGTAGCCGACGCCGAAGGCGGCAGGCCGGTGCCGTGGACGTGAGAGAAACCGACGCCCGCGCGCTCGAACAGTGCACCGTCTTCGAGTATGCAGGTCATGCCGCCGCCGCCTTGCGGCCGCTGCCAGGCGTCGCGCCTGAAAGCCGCGCCGTCGAGCGCCTCGAGCCGCGCGACGATGGTGTCCTGAAGGTTCTCGAGGAAGCGCCCGACGGCGGACAAGTCGCAGGCCGGAGGCGCGCGAGGCGTCACGTTGCCGCGCGCCGGCGGCGCGGCCGGCTTTGCGCGCGCCCCGGCGTCGCTCGAGCGCACGATGCCCGATGTCGCGCCGGTACTGCATGCCGTCGAAGCGGATGCGCCCGACGATCTCGTAGGCGCGCTTCTGCGCGGTGCGCACGTTGTGGCCGAGCGCAGTCACGCACAGCACCCGGCCGCCGCCCACCACGACGCGCTCGCCGTCGAGCCGTGTGCCGGCGTGAAACACGCGGTAATCCTCTCCCGGTTCCGGCAGCCCGTCGATCACGTCGCCCTTGCGCGGTGTTTCCGGGTAGCCGCGACGCGGCGAGCACCACGCCGAGCGCGACGCGCGGGTCCCATTCGGCTTCGGCCTGATCGAGCGTGCCGTCGAGCGCGTGCTCGATCAGGTCCAGGAGGTCGCTTTTCAGGCGCAGCAGGATCGGCTGCGTTTCCGGGTCCCCCATGCGGCAGTTGAACTCGAGCACCTTGAGCTGGCCGTCGCGGCCGATCATCAGGCCGGCATAGAGAAAGCCGGTGTAAGGCAGTCCGTCGGCGCGCATTCCGGCGATGCGTCGGATCGATCACTTCGCGCATGACGCGCGCGTGGATCGCGGGCGTGATCGACCGGCGCCGGCGAATAGGCGCCCATGCCGCCGGTGTTCGGTCCCTCGTCGCCGTCGAGCAGGCGCTTGTGGTCCTGGCTGCTCGCGAGCGCCAGCGCGTTGCGGCCGTCGGCGAGCACGATGAAGCTCGCTTCCTCGCCTGCGAGAAACTCCTCGATCACGACGCGCGCGCCGGCCGCGCCCATGCGGTTGTCGACGAGCATCATGTCGACCGCGGCGTGCGCCTCCTCGACGCGTCGCCGCGACGACGACACCTTTGCCCGCCGCGAGGCCGTCGGCCTTGACCACGATCGGCGCGCCCTGGCGATCGATGTACGCGTGCGCCGGGCCGCATCGCTGAAGGTCGCGTAGGCCGCCGTCGGAATGCCGTGCCGCACCATGAAGCTCTTGGCGAAATCCTTCGAGCTTTCGAGCTGCGCGGCTGCGCTGCGTCGGCCCGAAGATGCGCAGCCCGGCGGCCCGGAACGCATCGACGACGCCCGCGGCGAGCGGCGCCTCCGGGCCCACGACCGTGAGGGCGACGCCTTCCGTTCTTCACGAATTCGATGAGCGCGGCGATGGACCGTGTGCGGCACGTTGGCTGACGCCTTCCTCGACGCGCCGTGCCCGCATTGCCCGGCGCGACGAACACCTTGGACACGCGCGGCGACTGGGCGAGCTTCCACGCGAGCGCGTGCTCGCGGCCGCCGGAGCCGATGACGAGGATCTTCATGAGGAGGCGCGAGGCGGAGGAGCGACGTGAGGAGTAGAGCGCTGACGACCGCCGTCAACGCGGCTGCTCGACTTGACGCCGCTCAGTCTCACGCCTCACTCCAGGCGTCATCTCAGTGCCGGAAATGCCGCACGCCGGTGAACACCATGGCGATGCCCTGCTCGTCGGCCGCGGCGATCACCTCGGCGTCGCGCATGCTGCCGCCCGGCTGGATGATCGCCCGCGCGCCCGCTTGCGCCGACGACGTCGACGCCGTCGCGAAACGGAAAGAACGCATCGGACGCGACGACCGAGCCCGCGAGCGAGAGGCCGGCGTTCTGCGCCTTGATCGAGGCGATGCGCGCCGAATCGACGCGGCTCATCTGCCCGGCGCCGACGCCGAGCGTGCGGCCGTCGCCGCAGAAGACGATCGCGTTCGATTTGACGAATTTGGCGACCCGCCAGGCGAACAGCAGGTCGGCGAGCTCTGCGCTCGTCGGGCGCGCGCCGCGTGACGACCTTGAATGCGTCCGCGGCGACGTTCAGCGCATCGGCGTCTGCACGAGCAGGCCGCCGCCCACGCGCTTGAAGTCCAGCGCGTTGCCTGCGCCGCGCCGGTCGCCGATCTCGAGCACGCGGATGTTCGGCTTGCCGCGCGAGCACGTGCACGCGCAGCCGCTCCGACGCCGCGGCGCGATCACCACTTCGACGAACTGCTCGCACACCGCTTTGCGCGGCGTCTTCGTCGAGCGCGCGGTTGAACGCGATGATGCCGCCGAACGCCGACGTGGGATCGGTCGCGAACGCCTTGCGGTAGGCGCTCGAGCAGCGTCTCGCCGACGGCCACGCCGCACGGGTTCGCGTGCTTCACGATGACGCACGCCGGCCGCTCGAACGTCTTCACGCATTCCCACGCCGCATCGGCGTCGGCGATGTTGTTGTACGAGAGCTCTTTGCCCTGGAACTGCCGGTAGCGTGCGAGGGTGCCCGGCGGCGGCGCGCGATCGCGGTAGAACGCGGCCTCTGATGCGGGTTCTCGCCGTAGCGCAGCGATCTGCGCGAGCTCGAACTGCAGGTTGAGCCGCTCGGGAAACGCCGCGCGCGTCGCGTCCGGGGCGTCGAGCGCCGTCAGGTAATTGCTGATCGCGCCGTCGTAGGCGGCGGTATGCGAGAACGCCTTCTGCGCGAGCGCGAAACGCGTCTCGGCGCTGATCGCGCCGTTCGCGCGCGCCATCTCCTCGAGCAGCGGCTGGTAGTCGGCCGGATCGGTGACGACCGCGACGTGCGCGTAATTCTTCGCCGCGCTGCGCACCATGGCCGGCCCGCCGATGTCGATGTTCTCGATCGCCTCGTCGAGCGTGCAGTCGGCGCGCGCGACCGTCTGCGCGAACGGATAGAGATTGACGACCACGAGATCGATGGGCGCGATGCCGGCGTCGTCGAGCGCCTGCACATGCGCCGGCACGTCGCGCCGCGCGAGGATGCCGCCGTGGATCTTCGGGTGCAGCGTCTTCACCCGCCCGTCGAGCATCTCGGGAAAGCCGGTGTAGTCGGCGACCTCGGTCACCGCGAGCCCGGCGTCCTGCAGGAGCTTCGCGGTGCCGCCGGTGGAGAGCAGCTTGACGCCGTAAGCCGCGAGCCGCGCGCGAACTCGACGAGGCCGGTCTTGTCGGAGACGCTGAGCAGCGCGTGTCTTGATGACCGTCATTGGAATGCGATGCAGCGCGTGAGCGCGCGAACCGAGATTGGCGCGGTGCATCGAGTACCGATGACGACGCGTTCACCGCTGACGCGTTCACCGGTGACGCGCGTCTAGAACTTGATGCCGTGCGCTTTCATCTTCTTGCGCAGCGTGTTGCGGTTGATGCCCAGCATCTCGGCGGCGTGCGTCTGGTTGCCCCGCACGCGGTGCAGCACCGATTCGAGCAGCGGCTTCTCGACGCAGTTGATCACCATGTCGTAGACGCCGCGCGCGCGTTCCCCGTCGAGGTCCTTGAAATAGCCATCGATGGCTCTGCGCACCACGCGGGCCATTTCGTTGTCGTTGATCATGCCGCCAGTTCCTCACTGTACTGCAGGCGCCGTGCCGCGTTCGCAGAGCTCCGCGAAGAACTCGTCGACCGCGGCGCGCTGCTCGGCGCATGTCTGCAGCTGGTTCATGGCGTGGCGGAAACGCCGCCGATCCCGCGAGCCCTTTCGTGTACCAGGAGATGTGCTTGCGCGCGACGCGCACGCCGGTGTGCTCGCCGTAGAAACGCTACAGATCGTCCAGGTGCGCGACCAGCACGCGGTGGATCTCCGCCACTTCGGGCGGCGGCAGGTGCTCGCCGGTCTCGAGATAGTGCGTGATCTCGCGGAACATCCACGGCCGGCCCTGCGCGGCGCGGCCGATCATGACCGCGTCGGCGCCCGTGTGCTCGAGCACCTGCTTCGACGCGCTCCGGGCTGTCGATGTCGCCGTTGGCGATCACCGGAATGCGCGATGGCCGCCTTCACCTCGGCGATCGTGTCGTACTCCGCCTCGCCGGAGAAGCCGCAGGCGCGCGTGCGGCCGTGGATCGCGAGCGCCTGCACGCCGCTCGCCTCGGCGATCTTCGCGACCGTGACGGCGTTGCGGTTGTTGCGGTCCCAGCCGGTGCGGATCTTGAGCGTGACCGGCACGTCGACCGCGCGCGACCACCGCTTCGAGGATGCGCGCGACCAGCGGCTCGTCCTTCAGCAGCGCGGAGCCCGCCATCACGTTGCAGACCTTCTTCGCGGGGCAGCCCATGTTGATGTCGATGATCTGCGCGCCTTCGTCGACGTTGTAGCTGCGCGGCGTCCGCGAGCATCTGCGGATCGGCGCCCGCGATCTGCACCGAGATCGGATCGACTTCGCCGTCGTGGTTCGCGCGGCGGCGTGTTTTCTCCGAGCCCCACAGGAGCGAATTGCTCGCGACCATCTCGGACACCGCCATGCCGGCGCCCATTGTCTTGCACAGCTGACGGAACGGCCGATCGGTCACGCCCGCCATGGGCGCGACGATCAGATTGTTCTTCAGCTGAAAGGACCGATCTGCATCGCGTACCGAGGGGAATTTTGGGAAAGGGCGTCATTGTAATCGCACGTCGCGCGAAGAAAAGAGAAATACGGCCGCATCGCCGCGGCGCGCGATAGGTGCGTTCGCGACGACGCGTCGACGCTGTGCAAGATAAAACACGTCGCATGAACGCTAGCCGATCGCTACTGCGCGTGCTGAAGCGCATACGAGACTGAGTGCGCATCGACGTCTCGCGGCGATTCAACCGCGCGCGCCGAAGATCATGCGGCGCACGAGGAAATCCTTCGCGGGCGGGAAGCAGTCGAGAGACGTGAGCCCGGCGCCGCGCGCGAGCGCGAGCGGCGAGTTGTCGTTGGAGAAAATTCTCGACGAGCGCCGTCGGTGAACGCGACTCCGCCGGCGCGGTCGATGCGGCGGCGCGCGCGTACGCCGCGAGCAGCGTCCGGCGCATCCGCGCCGCGCCTGCGCAATCTCGCGCGCGAGCTCCCATGCGTCGCGCAACCCGAGGTTGAATCCCTGGCCTGCGACCGGATGCAGCGTCTGCGCCGCGTTGCCGATCGAGCGCCGCGCGGCCCACGGTCGACGCTCCGCGACGCGCAGCGTGAGCGGATGCACACGCGCGCGAACCGCGGTGAAGCGGCCCGACGCGCTCGCCGAACGTCTCCTGCAGCGCGCAGAGAAACGCGTCCGGCGGGTGCCGAACACAACGCCTGCGCGGCTCCGGCGCGAGCGTCCACACGAGCGCATAGCCGGTTCCGAACGGCAGCAGCGCGAGCGGGCCTTCCGGCGTGAAACGCTCGTAGGCGATGTTCGCGTGGGCGCGTGCCGTCTCGACGCCGCGCGGTGATCGCGCTCTGCCCATAGTCGAGGGTGCGAACGCCGACATCGCCCGCGGCGCGCCGTGCCGTCCGCGAGCGCGACCACCGAAGCAATCGCATTCGTCGACGGCGCCATCGTCGTTCGAACTCGACGCGCGCGCGTCGCCGCGTCGTGCGCGATCGACAGTCACCCGCGCACCGCGCACGATCGAGACGCTCGAATCGCTCGAGTGCGGCGTCGAGACGCGGCGAGCAGCGCTGCGTAATCGACGACATAGCCGAGCGCCGGCAGTCCCGCTTCGCGCGCCGTCAGCACGGTGCGTCCGAAACCGCCGCGCTGCGAAACGTGGATGCGCTCGATCGGCGTGGCGCGGCTCGAGCTCGTCCCACACGCCGAGGCGTTCGAGTATGAGCCGGCTGCCGTAGGACAAGGCGAGCGGCCGGGTCGTCGGTCGCGCGCACGCCGCTTCCCGCGCTTCGAGCAACTGCACGCGCAAGCCGCGCTCGCGCCGCGCTCCAGCGCGAGCGCCGCGCCGACCGGGCCCGCCGCCGATGACCACGCGTCGAGGTCGCTCAGCTCGGTCGCTCACGCGCGACGCATCAGCGCTTCGATGTCGGCGACGGTCTTCGGCGCCGCCGCGGTGAGGATCTCGCAGCCCGCTTTCCGTGACGAGCGCGTCGTCCTCGATGCGCACGCCGATGCCCGCGAAGTGCTCGGGCACGCCTGCGCCGGGCCGTATGTAGCAGCCCGGCTCGACCGTCAGCACCATGCCCGGCACGAGCTCGCGCCATTCGCCGTCGCGCTTGTATTCGCCGGCGTCGTGCACGTCGAGGCCGAGCCAGTGGCCGGTGCGGTGCATGTAGAACTGCCTGTAGCTCTCGGTTTCGAGCACCTCGTTCGAGCGGCCTTCGAGCAGACCGAGATCGACGAACCCCTGCGCGAGCACTCGCACGGCCGCGTCGTGCGGCGCGACCCAGCGTTCGCCCGGCCTCACCGCGCGATCGCTGCCGCCTGCGCGGCGAGCACCAGCTCGTAGATGTCGCGCTGCGGCGAGCTGAAGCGGCCGTTCACCGGAAACGTGCGCGTGATGTCGGAGGCGTAGCCATCGAGCTCGCAGCCCGCGTCGATCAGCAGGAGCTCGCCGTCAGCCAGCACGCCGTCGTTCTCGACGTAGTGCAGCACGCAGGCGTGCGCGCCGGACGCGACGATCGGCGTGTAGGCGGGCGCCTGCGCGCCGTTGCGCCGGAATTCGTGCAGGAGCTCGGCCTCGATCGCGAACTCGCCCACGCCGGGCCGCGGCGAGCTGCATCGCGCGCCGGTGCGCGGCGGCGGAGATCTCGGCCGCGCGGCGCATGAGCGCGATCTCGCTCGCGTCCTTGACGAGGCGCATCTCGTCGAGCAGCACGTGCACGTCGCTGATCGTCGGCGGCGCGGCGACGCCGGCGCGCGACCCGGCCGCGCACGTCGTTCAGCCAGCGCATCGACGCGCGCGTCCCAGCCGGGTCGGCGCCGAGGTGGCAGTAGACGGCGGGCTGATCGCGCCAGGAGTCCGGCATGAGCTCGTCGAGCCTGGCGATCGCGTGCGCCTCGTCGAAACCGAAGGCTTCGCGCGCGCGCTCGGGCCCGTAGCGAAAGCCGTCCCAGATCTCGCGCTCTTCGTTCTTTTCGCGGCAGAACAGGATGCTGCGCGGCGCTTCGCCCGCGACCACGACCAGCACCGCCTCGGGCTCGCGGAAGCCGGTGAGGTAATAGAAATAGCTGTCGAAGCGGATACGGGTAGTGCGCGTCGCGGTTGCGCACGCGCTCGGGCGCGGTGGGCATGACGGCCACGCCGCGCTTCATCTGTGCGGCAAGGCGCGCGCGGCGCTCGGCGCAGATCCGGGGAGTCGATCGGGCAGGCTTCATGATGAAGAGTTCTCGATGCGCAAGCGAACGATCGAGCGCCGCGCAGCCGCTCGGGCGTGCCGATGTCGACCCAGCGGCCGCGATAATGCTCGCCGCTGACGCGTCCGCGTGCGATCTCGCGGCCTCAGCAGCGGCAGCGAGCTGGCAGCGGGCGCCGCGCGGCGACGCCGGCGAACAGAGTCGGGATCGTAGACGCCGATGCCGCTGAAGGTGAAGCGCAGCGCCGCCTCGGTCGCTCACGCGTCCTCGACGAGCGCGAAATCGCCGGCGGGATGATGCGTCGGGTTGTCGATCAGCACGAGGTGCGCGAGCGTCGCCGGCGGCGGCAGATGCGCGTGCGATGAGCGATGCGAAATCGATAATCGCGTATGGATGTCGCCGTTCACGACGAGAAACGGCGCGGCGCCGAGCAGCGGCAGCGCGTTCGCGATGCCACCCGCGGTCTCCAGCGCGCTCTCGGCTTCGCGCGAATAGCGGATGTGCGACGCCCCATTCGCCGCCCGTCGCCCAGCGCGCGCTCGATGCGCTCGCCGAGATGCGAGACGTTGATGACGATTTCGCTCAAGCCACGCCCGGGCGAGCGCGTCGAGCGTCCAGGCGATGAGCGGCTTGCCGCCGGCTTCGAGCATCGGCTTGGGCGTCGCGTCGGTCAGCGGGCGCATGCGCTCGCCGCGGCCCGCGGCGAGGATCATCGCTTTCATCGGCGCACGTCAGAAGGTATAGGCGGCGCGCGGCGCGCGCGCTTCGAGCGCGTCGAAGAGGCGTTCACGAGCCTGCCGAGCTCGCGAGTAGCGCGCCGCGACCGCCCGCGCGTAAGCGAAGAAGCGCGGCGTATCCGTCGAGATAGCCGGGCTTGCCGTCGCGGTAATGGATGCGCGCGAATATGCCGAGCACTTTGAAGTGGCGCTGCAGGCCCATCCACTCGAAGTCGCGATAGAAGGCGCCGAAATCGGCATCGCACCGGCAGCCCCGCCTTTCTCGCGCGCTCCCAGTAGCGCACGGTCCAGTCGAGCACGCGCTCCTCGGGCCAGCACACGAAAGCGTCGCGAAAGAGCGACACCACGTCGTAGGTGATCGGGCCGTAGACCGCGTCCTGGAAATCGAGCACGCCGGGATTGGGTTCGCTCACCATGAGATTGCGCGGCATGTAGTCGCGGTGCACGTACACCTGCGGCTGCGCGAGCGCCGAGGCGATGAGCCGTCCGAAGATGTCGTCGAGCGCCTCGCGCTGCGCCGCCGTCGAGCGCGACGCCGAGGTGGCGCCCGCATGTACCACTCGGGGAAGAGCTCGAGCTCGCGCCTCAGCAGCGCTTCGTCGTACGGCGGCAGCACGTCCGGGCCGGCTCGCGAGCTGCCAGCGGACAGCGCATCGATCGCGTCGGTGAAAAGCGCGTCCGCGTTCGCGCGTCGTCGAGCGCCTTGAGATAAGTCGTCGTGCCGAGATCGGAGAGCAGCAGGAAGCCGCGCTCGAGGTCCTGCGCGATGACCTCGGGCACGTGCACGCCCGCCGCGCGCATCAAGGCCGCGACTTTCACGAAAGGCTTGCAGTCTTCGCGCTCGGGCGGCGCGTCCATGGCGATCCACGTGCGTCCGTGCGCTGCGTACGCGGAAGTAGCGCCGGAAGCTCGCATCCTCGGACGCGCGCTCGAGCGCGAATTCACGTTCGTCGAGACGAGCGGAGATCCACAGCCGCAACTCGTCCAAACGCAGTATCAGGACGTGCGACAGACGCTTCGAATTGCCTTCGGCAGTGAATTGTGCGATTTTAGCATCCCTCACGCTTCGCCCCGCGATGCACAGAACTCGAATAAAGCGCATCACGCTCGCCGTGCTCTGCGTCACACCGCTCCTGCGCGAACGCTGCAGCAAGGGCTCGTGCCGAAGCCGCAGCGCTCGTCGGCTCTCGCTGCCGCGCAGCGCATCGTCGAGCCCGCTGCCGGTCTTCATCGAAGCCGACCGGCTCGAGGCGCGCGGCGAGAAAGAAGCCGAAGCCGAAGGCAACGTGCGGCTGCGCCGCTGAAGGGCAGGCCGTTTTTGCCGACCGGCTGCGCTACAACGCCAATCGCAGGAGGTCGAAGCAAAAGGCAACGTGCGCCTCGAACACGGCGGCGACCTCATCGAAGGCGACCGGCTGCGCTACAACATCGGCACCCAGCGCGGCTTCATGGAGAAGCCCGCATCGCTTTCGCGATCACGCCCGTCGCCGCCCGGCGCCACGCCGCGCCGCATCCGCTGGGAGCCGCAGCCACCGCCCGCCCCGTGCAGGGCCGCGGCAATGCCGCACGCGTCCTCTTCCAGGGACCCGATCTGTACCGCGCCGAGCAGGCGAGCTACACCACGTGCGGGCCGGGCAACGATGACTGGTTCCTCCGGGCGCGCGAGCTCGACATCGACAAGAACCGCGACATCGGCTCGGCGCGCGGCGCGAGCATGCGCTGCTCGGTGACCCCATCCTCTACACGCCCTACATCTCGTTCTCGCTGAACAATCAGCGCGATCCGGCGTCCTCACGCCGCATGTGGGAAGCTCGTCCAATACCGGCTTCGAGTTGACCGTCCCGTACTACTGGAACATCGCGCCGAACCGCGACGCGACGTTCTATCCGCGCGTGATGAGCAAGCGCGGCCTGCAGCTCGGCGCCGAGTTTCGCTACCTCGATCACACCTACTCGGGGGACGCGCGCGCCGAGTTCCTGCCGGACGACCGCCAGCTCGGCCGCAGCCGCCATGCCTACTTCTTGCGTCACATCGCAATCCTTCGCAACGGCTGGGCGGCGGCGGTCAACGTGAATCGCGTCTCCGACGACCGCTACTTCACCGACCTGTCGACCCTGGTCGCGGTGACTTCGCGAACGACGCTGCCGGCGGACGCGCTCGTCGCGCAAGTCGGCGCCGTGGGGCGACGCCGGCAGCTACGCGTTCACGGCGCAGGTCGCAGCACTGGCAAACGCTGCAGACCGACCCGCTCGCGCCCGTCACGCCGCCTTACGACCGCATGCCGCAGCTCACCTTCAACGCCTTCCGGCAGGAGATCTGGGGCGCCGACTTCGATCTCGTCTCGAGCTACGTCGATTTCAGTCATCCGACGCTGGTGAACGGCAGGCGCGCGGTCGCCTATCCGAGCTTCTCGCTTCCGCTGCAGACCTCGTACTCGTTCCTCACGCCGAAGGTGGGCGCACATGTCACGCGCTACTGGGTCGACGCGAACACGCAGGGGCTGAGGGAGCAGACGCGCACGCTGCCGATCGTCACGGCCGATGCGGGCCTCGTCTTCGAGCGCAATACCTCGTTCACGGGCATGCCGTTCATCCAGACGCTCGAGCCGCGCCTCTTCTACGTCTACATCCCGTTTCGCGACCAGACCGCCATACCGAACTTCGAAAGCGGTCCGCTCGACGTCACCTTCGCCACGATGTTCATGGAGAACCAGTTCAGCGGCCACGACCGCATCAACGACGCGAACCAGGTCACGCTGGGCGTCAAATCGCGCTTCATCCATCCGGACAGCGGCATCGAGCGGCTGCGCGTGGCGCGTTGCGCAGCGCTACTATTTTCAGGAACAGCGCGTGACGTTGCCGGGTGTCGCGCCGCGCCCGGACTCCGCGGCGAGCTCGGACATCCTTGCCGCGCTGAGCGGCACGATCCTCCCGAGGTGGACCGCCGACGTAGGCGTGCGCTACAACACCGACAGCAGCAGTTTCAGCAGTTCAACGTCGCAACGCGCTATCAGCCCGCACCCGGCAGCGTGCTGAACCTCGCCTATCGCGACACGGTGGATCTCGTCCGGCAGACCGATGTTTCCTTCCAGTGGCCCATCACACCGCAGTGGACGGCGCTCGCCCGATGGAATTATTCGCTGCGCGACAAGCGGACGCTGGAGGCGCTCGCGGGCTTCGAGTACCGATGGCGGCTGCTGGGCCTTCCGCGCCGTTGCGCACCGCTTTGCGACGGCGCTGGACACCGTCAGCACCTCGATCTTCTTCCAGCTCGAGTTGAGCGGCGTATCGCAAATCGGCTCCAGTCTCACCGATGTTCTGCGCCGTAACGTCGGCGGTTATACTCGGCTCGACCCGGGGACGGCCCGGTTCACTGAGTAGCAGGCGGCGCTCGCTTCGGCTCGGGTCTCGCCGCCGCAGCCCCGCACGTTCTGCTCGAGGCCTCGTACATCTTGATGGGAATGCTAATCGGCGCCGGAATGCTTCGTTCGCGGGGACCCCGCTGCTCCGCAGCCCCCGCTCACGATAATGTTTAGCGACATCGGGTGTACAGTACCTCCGTTCGGCTTCCAGGCATGAAATCTCTATCCATCATCGGGGCTTTGCAAAAGGCCCTCGTAATCGCTTTGGCGCTCGCCGTCTCGCCCGCCTTCCCCGCGGACAAACCGCAACGGCCCGGGCGCACCGTGGTCATCGACCGCATTGTCGCGGTCGTCAATGACGAGGCGATCACCGCACGCGAGCTCGACGAGCGCACTCAGTTCGCCATGAAGCAGCTCGCGCAGCAGGGCACCGCACCGCCGCCGCGCGCCGTGGTCGAGCGTCAGTTGCTCGAGCGCCTCGTCGCCGATCGGGCGCAGCTCCAGTTCGCCAAAGAGACAGGGCTTCGCGTCGACGACGCGGAGCTCGACCGGGCGATCGGGCGTATCGCCGAGCAGAACAAGCTGACGGTGCCCCAACTGCGGGAGACGCTCGAGCGCGACGGTGTGGCGTTCGCGAAGTTCCGGGAAGACATCCGCTCCGAGATCGTCATGACCCGGCTGCGCGAGCGCGAAGTCGACAACCGCATCGTCGTCACCGAGAGCGAAATCGACGCGCTGCTCGCCAGCGCGTCGAGCGGAACGATGCAAAGCGATGAAGTGAATCTCTCCCACATCCTGGTGGTCGTGCCGGAGAACGCGAGGCCCGAGCAGGTGCAGGCCCGCCGCGCACGGGCGGAGGAAGCGCGCGCGCAGCTCGAGAAAGGCGCTGACTTCAGGCAGGTCGCCGCCGCGTTCTCCGAAGCGCCCGACGCGCTGCAGGGCGGCCTCATGGGATGGCGTGCCGGCGAGCGCCTGCCCACGCTCTTCTACGACGCGTTGAAATCCATGAAGCCGGGCGACGTGAGCGAGATCCTGCGAAGCGCGAACGGTTTCCACATTCTTCGTCTGAACGAACGGCGCGCGCACCACGCCCGGCGCCGCGCAGCTTCCGTCCAGCGTGCAACAGACGCGCGTGCGGCACATTCTGCTGAAGACGAACGAGCTCGTTTCGGAGAACGAAGCGCGCAACCGGCTCCGCACGCTGAAGGAGCGGCTGGAAAACAAGGCCGATTTCGCGGAGCTCGCCCGCGTGCATTCCGAAGATGCGAGCGCGGCGCAAGGGCGGCGACCTCGGCTGGATCCTGCCCGGAGACACCGTGCCCGAGTTCGAGCGCGCGATGAACACGCTCAAGATCGGTGAGATCAGCGAACCCGTCCGCTCACCCTTCGGCTGGCACCTGATCCAGGTGCTCGAGCGCGGCGTTCAGGATGTCTCGAAGGAGCGCCAGCGCCTCGCCGCACGCCAGACGCTGCGCGCGCGCAAGTCCGACGAAGCCTACCAGGAATGGGTGCGGCAACTGCGCGACCGCGCTTATGTCGAGCTGCGCCTCGAAGAGCGGTGATGCGTTCTTTCGAGCGGACCTTCTTGTCGTCGTGGGAACGCTCGCGTGTTGACACGTTCGACAGCAGCGGCGGGCGCACCTCGCCCGGTCCTTGCCGTCACGGCGGGAGAGCCGGCGGGTATCGGCCCCGATCTGTGCATAGCCACTGCGCTCGACGCGCTGCCCGCGACGGTCGTGATCTTCGCGGACGAACGCATGCTCGCGGAGCGCGCTCGCCTGCTCGGAGTCGAAGTTCGATTCACGCGCATGCTGCGGGCGGCCGACACGCGTTGCCGCGCCTCGCGGATTTTCGTCTGGCACATACCGGCGGAAGCGCCCGTGGAGCCCGGGAAGACGGATCCGGCAAACAGCGCTTACGTGCTGCGAACGCTGGCGGCAGCCGCGGACGCCTGCACGTCGGGCGTGCTCGACGGCCTCGTCACCGCGCCGGTAAACAAGGCGGTGATCAACGATGCCGGGGTCCCCTTCACCGGCCACACCGAATTCTTCGCGGAGCGCACCGGCGCCGACCACGTGGTCATGATGCTCGTGGGCGGCGGCATGCGCGTTGCGCTCGCGACCACGCATCTCGCGCTGCACGACGTGCCGGCGGCGATCACGCGCGACTCGCTCACGCGCACGCTGCGACGTGCTGCGAACGGATCTCGCACGCCGCTTCGGATTCGACCGTCCGCGCATCCTCGTCGCGGGCCTGAACCCGCATGCCGGCGAGTCGGGGCACCTCGGCCGGGAGGAAATCGAGGTGATCGCGCCGGTTCTCGAAGCCGCGCGCGCGCGCGGTCACGACGTGATCGGCCCTCTGCCCGCGGACACGCTGTTCCATCCCGAGCGCCTCAGGGAGGCCGACGCGGTGCTCGCGATGTATCACGATCAGGGCCTGCCGGTGCTCAAGCACGCGAGCTTCGGCACGGGCGTCAACGTGACGCTCGGGCTGCCGATCGTGCGCACGTCGGTCGATCACGGCACGGCGCTCGACCTCGCCGGCACCGGACGCGCACATGTCGGAAGCCTCATCGCGGCGATCGAGCTCGCCGCGGAGCTCGCACTGCATGCGCTCGAGCGAAGCAAGTCATCCGCGGTCGCCAGCGTGTAGGGGGCGGCGCTCGCCTTCAGCTCGGGCCTCGCCGCCCTCGGAACAGAGGGCAACCCATGGTTTCCCTCCGTTACCTCCTTTCCTTTGGCGGCGTGTGGGATTGCAAGTCAAACACGCTACTCGTGGAGGCAATGCTCGATCATCGCTCTGTCGAGGAGGCCGCGGATGCAACACCGGGCCCGCAAACGCTTCAGCCAGAATTTCCTGATCGACGACGCAGTCATCACGTCGCATCGTGCGCGCGATCGCACCGGCGGCGGGCGAGCGTCTCGTCGAGATCGGACCCGGACTCGGCGCGCTCACCCGGCCGCTCGCACAGTGCATGCAGCCGCTGCACGTCGTCGAGATCGATCGCGACCTCGTCGCGGAGCTGCGGCGCGCCTTCGATCCTGCGCGTTGTCGTCGTGCACGAAGGCGACGCGCTCGAATTCGATTTCGCGTCGCTCGGCCCCGGCTTGCGTGTCGTCGGCAACCTGCCCTATCACATCTCCACGCCGCTCCTGTTTCACCTGCGCGAAAGCGCGGACGCGCTGCGCGACATCCACGTGATGCTCCAGAAGGAAGTGGTGGAGCGCATCGTGGCCGCGCCGGGTTCGTCCGATTACGGCCGGCTCTCGGTCATGCTGCAGTACCGGTTCGACATCGAAATGCTGCTCGACGTGCCGGCCTGCCGCTTTCAGCCCCGCCCCGAAAGTCGAGTCGGCGGTGGTCCGGATGATCCCGCAAGCCGGCCGATTGCGCTTCGCGCCCGCGACGAGCGCGTGTTCGAGCGACACGGTGGCGCTTGCGTTCTCGCAGCGGCGCAAGACGCTGCGCAACACGCTTGGGAGAGTGCTCGCCGCCGCGGATTTCGAAACTCGGCATCGACCCTCAGGCGCGGCGCAGACGCTGCCGTCGACGATTTCGTCGCGATCGCGCGACTACGCGCGATCGTCGAGGCGGCAGACGAGCGCGACGAGCCGAAGGAGGAGGTTCGGAGGACCTGGGTTCGCGATGCGCGTCAGACGTCACTAGCGTCCTTGCGCTGAACGAACTCGATCTTGTAGCCGTCCGGGTCTTCGACGAATGCGATCACGGTCGTGCCGTGCTTCATCGGCCCCGCCTCGCGCGTGACCTTGCCGCCGCGCTTTCTCACCTCGTCGCACGCCTTGTACGCATCGTCGACTTCGATGCGCGACGTGGCCGTAGCCGCTGCCGAGGTCGTACGACTTGGTGTCCCAGTTGTGCGTGAGCTCGAGCACGGCGGCGCGCGATTCGTCCTCGTAGCCGACGAACGCGTTGGTGAAGCGGCCTTCCGGGTAATCGCTCTTGCGCAAGACGCGCATGCCGAGCACCTGCGTGTAGAAATCGATCGAGCGCTCGAGATCGCCGACGCGGAGCATCGTGTGGAGTATGCGCATGGTTGTTCCTCCTTAGAACCAGCATTCAGTGATGAGCGGGGGATGTTTAACAGCGGGGCGCTGCGAACGAAGCATTCCGGCGCCTGTTAGTATTCTCATCCGAGTGTACGAGGCCTTGGGCAGAGCGAAACAAACTAGATCTCCACCATCTCGAAATCTTCCTTGCGCGCGCCGCACTCGGGACACGTCCAGTTCATCGGCACGTCTTCCCATCTCGTGCCGGGCGCGATGCCTTCGTCGGGCATGCCCGGCGGCCTCGTCGTAGATGAAGCCGCAGATGAGGCACATGTAGGTCTTGAATACTTCGGTGTCCGCCGAGGTCATGTGCGTCGAGAGAGTGGGAAGGGAATTGGGTTAAAATCCGATTTTAATCGATTTCGCCCTGCCTTCTCATTGGCACGCCGAGGCGGGCGCTCCCCCCGCGCGAATGCCCGACCTCCCTCCCATCGTGCTCGTCTTCGCGGCGTCCGATCCCAGCGGCGGCGCGGGTCTGCAGGCGGACATCATGACGCTCTCGAGCATGGGCTGCCACCCGCTGTCGGTGTCACCGCCGTCACCATCCAGGACACGACCGGCGTCGACGACGTGAGCCCGATCGACGCGGAATGGGTCGCCGACCAGGCGCGCTGCGTGCTCGAGGACATGCCGGTCGCGGCGTTCAAGATCGGCGTGCTCGGCAGCGTCGAGACCATCGCCGCGATCGCCGAAGTCGTTTCCGATTATCCGGAGATCCCGCTCGTGCTCGATCCGGTGCTCGCTTCCGGCCGCGGCGACGAGCTCGCGTCCGAGGAAATGGTGGTCGCGCTGCGCGAGCTGCTCGTGCCGCAGACGACGATCATCACGCCGAACAGCCTCGAAGCGCGCCGGCTCGCGATCGACGACAGCAACGAGGAAGACGATCCCGACCTCGCCGAGTGCGCGCAGCGCCTCATCGCGAGCGGCTGCGAGTACGTGCTCGTCACCGGCACGCACGAGAACACGCCGCAGGTCGTCAACACGCTCTACGGACAGGAAGGCGTGCTGCGCAGCGACAGCTGGCAGCGCCTGCCGGGCTCCTATCCACGGCTCGGGCTGCACGCTCGCCTCCGCCATCGCGGCGACCATCGCCAACGGCCTGCGCATCGGCGACGCCGTGAAGGACGCGCAGGAATACACCTGGCAGACGCTGAAGGCCGCGTTCCGGCCCGGCATGGGCCAGCACATTCCCGACCGCCTGTTCTGGGCGCGCGAGGAAGAAGCTGCGGAAGACCGCAGCGCACGCGAGGAGTGAACCGCAGAACGCACGCGGGCGATGCGCGGCCTGTACGCGGTCACGCCCGACGACGTACGACACGCGCGCGCTCGTCGCGTAAAGTGACCGCCGCGCTCGCGGGCGGCGCGCGCTCGTCCAGTATCGCAACAAGATCGCCCCGCCGCGATCTGCGGCTCGAGCAGGCGCGCGCGCTCAAAGCGCGTGTGCCGACGACCACGGCGCGCTGCTCATCGTCAACGACCATGTCGAGCTCGCGCGCGAAGTCGACGCCGACGGCGTGCATCTCGGCGCGGACGACGGCGACGGCAGGTCGCGCGCGCGCGTCCTCGGCGCCGACAAGCTGATCGGCATCTCCTGCTACAGCGAGCCTCGAGCTCGCGCGCGCGGCGCGAAGCGGGCGGCGCGGACTACGTCGCCTTCGGCAGCTTCTTCCCGTCGAGCGTCAAGCCGGGCGCGGTGCGCGCGCCGCTCGATCTGCTGACGCGAAGCCAGACGCAGACGCTTGACGTCCCGATCGTCGCGATCGGCGGCATCACGATCGAGAATGCGCGCAGCGCTCGTCGAAGCCGGCGCCGACGCGCTCGCGGTGATCTCGGCGCTGTTCGCGCGCGGCGGACATCGCAGCCGCCGCGCGCGCGTTCGGCCGCGTTGTTCGAGACCGCGAGCCGATGAAGCAACAGCCAGCGCCTCTTCGCCCGCGCGCAGCGCGTGCACGCCGGGCGGCGTGAATTCGCCGGTGCGCGCTTTCCGCGCAGTCGGCGGCACGCCGCTGTTCTTCCAGCGCGGCAAAGGCGCGCTCGTGTGGGACGCCGACGGCGCGAGCTACATCGACTACGTCGGCTCGTGGGGGCCGCTCATCGCTGGGCCACGCGCATCCCGAGGTGGTCGAAGCGGTCACGCGCGCCGCGGCGCAAGGCCTTTCCTTCGGCGCGCCGACCGAGCTCGAAGTCGAGATGGCGGAGCTGCTGTGAAGCTCGTGCCTTCGCTCGAGCAGGTGCGGCTCGTGAGCTCGGGCACCGAAGCGACGATGAGCGCGATCCGGCTCGCGCGCGGCTTCACCGGCCGCTCGAAGATCGTCAAGTTCGAAGGCTGCTATCACGGCCACGCCGATGCGCTGCTCGTGAAAGCGGGATCGGGCGCGCTCACGTTCGGCCAGCCGAGCTCGGCGGGCGTGCCGGCCGAGACGGCGATGCACACGCTCGTGCTCGACTACAACAACGATCATCGCGCTCGAGCGCGCGTTCGACGGCAGCAGGGCAACGAGATCGCGGCGGTGATCGTCGAGCCGGTCGCCGGCAACATGAATCTCGTCGCGCCGCAGCCCGCGTTCCTGCAGACGCTGCGCGAACTCTGCACGCGGCATGGCGCGCTGCTCATCTTCGACGAAGTGATGACCGGCTTTCGCGTCGGGCTCGGCGGTGCGCAAGCGCTGTACGGCATCACGGCCGGATCTCACCACGCTCGGCAAGGTCATCGGCGGCGGCATGCCGGTCGGCGCGTTCGGCGGCCGGCGCGACATCATGCAGGCGATCGCGCCGCTCGGGCCGGTGTATCAGGCGGGAACGCTGTCGGGCAATCCGGTGGCGGTCGCAGCAGGGCTCGCGACGCTGAAGCTCGTGCAGGCGCCGGGCTTCTACGACGCGCTCGCCGCCACGACGCGTACGCTGTGCGAGCGGCTGACCGCGCGCCGGGCAGCAGCGGGCATCGCCTTCTCGGCGCACAGCGTCGGCGGCATGTTCGGCCTCTACTTCCGCGAAACCCCGCCGCAGTCCTACGCCGAAGTCATGCAGTGCGACGTCGAAGCTTTTCAACCGCTTCTTCCACGCGATGCTGGCGGAAGGCGTCTATCTCGCGCCGTCGGCTGTCGAAGCGGGCTTCGTATCGGCGGCGCACGGCGAGGCCGAGATCGAGAAGACGGTCGCTGCGGCGGCTGCGCGCGTTTGCAGAGCGCTGAAAGCGTCGAAACGAGCGCAGGCGCCCGTGAAGCGCGCGCCTCGCAGCTCAACGCAGACCCTGGATGTATTGCGCGACCGCCGCGATCTCGCGTCGCTCAGCTTCTGCGGCGATCGAGCCGCATCATGCGGTTCGGGTCGTTGGCGCGCTCGCCCGACGCGAAACGCTTGAGCTGCTCGTCGGTGTATTGCGCGTGCTGGCCGGCGAGGCGCGGAAACTGCGCCGGGATGCCCGCGCCGTTCGGGCCGTGGCACGACGCGCACGCGGCGCACGCTCCTGCTCATCACGCCGCCGCGGTAAATCGTCTGCCCGAGCTTCACGAGCTCGGCGTCGCGCGCGATCGCGCGGCTTCGCCTGCTGACCGCTGAAATAGAGCGCGAGATTTGCCATGTCGTCGCGCGCTGAGGCTCGCGACGATGCCGGTCATGACGGGGCTCGGCCGCTCGGCGGTCTTGCCGCCTTCGGACTTGAAGTTGGCGAGCTGCTTGAAGGCGTACTCGGCGTGCTGCCCCGCGATGACGGGATTCGCCGGGAATCGCGCTGTTGCCGTCGGCGCCGTGACACGCGGCGCAGACCTGCTTCACGATCTGCTGGGCCTTGGCGGGGTCGCCTTTGACGGCAACCTGCGCCGTGCGCGGCGGCGGAGAACGCAAGCGCTCGCGAGCGCCGCCGCAACCAGGCGTACGTCCATGCTTGCTCCTCGGGATTTTGGACGTATAGCGGAAAAGCGGCATTGTATAGTACGCCGGCTCTCCGCATGCCACGTCGCCGCTTTCAGACGCCATAACAACGACCTATGTCGATATTTCGACAATGCGCGCTTCATCGCGTCGGCGCACGAGCCGCACGAGCTGCCGCCCGACTTCGGCGCGCGAGGTCGCTTTCGCCGGCCGCTCGAACGCGGGCAAATCGAGCGCGATCAACGCGCTCACCGCGCCGCAGAAAGCTCGCGTTCGTCAGCAAGACGCCCGGCCGCACGCAGACCATCAACTTCTTCGACTGCGGCGACGACCGCCGACTCGTCGACCTGCCCGGCTACGGCTACGCGGCGGTGCCGCAGACGCGAGCGGGCGCACTGGGGAATGCTCATCAGCGGCGTATCTGCAGGAGCGCGATTCGCTGAGAGGGCCTGGTGCATCATCGTGGATTCGCGCCACCCGCTGACGCCGCTCGACCAGCAGTTGCTCGGCTGGTACGCGCCGTCGGGCCAGCCGGTGCTCGTGCTCCTCACCAAGGCCGACAAGCTTGGGCAGCAGGAGGCCGGCGCCGCGCTGAGCGCGCGCGA
The DNA here is from genome assembly GCA_963808765.1 of uncultured beta proteobacterium. Lineage (GTDB taxonomy): Bacteria > Pseudomonadota > Gammaproteobacteria > Burkholderiales > SG8-41 > JAQGMV01. Next base: position 83,766 of record CAWEHH010000044.1, on the reverse strand, counting down.
AAGCGGAGCTCGCGCGGCTCTACCCGCAAGGCTCAGCCGCTGCTTTTCTCCGCGGTACGGCCGGCACCGGTGTCGCAGCCGCGCAGGGCATCCTGCACGGCTGGCTGAAATAAAGAGCCCCCGGTTAAAGGGGAGTAAAACCGGGGGCAAAGAGCCTTAATTAGGATTAAGGCGCCCGCTCAGGGAGGAGAAGCGGGAGACGATGAAACATCGTCTGTCAATGTAGACGACTATAATCGAGAATAGTTCCCGCATCTCTCCGGCGCCAAAAAAACTCTGGAATATCAATCATGTATCCCCTCGGTACGTTTCCCTGGCCTGCGCATGCGCCGCATGCGGCGCGACGACTTTTCGCGGCGCCTGATGCGCGAGCACGTGCTCACCACGAACGACCTGATCTACCCGGTGTTCGTGATCGACGGCAAGAGCGCGCACCGAAGCGGTGCCCTCCATGCCGGGAGTCGAGCGCTATACGATCGACCGCCTGCTCGCGCACGCTCGAAACGTGCGTCGAGCTCGGCATGCCGGCGGTGGCGCTGTTCCCGGCGATCGAGCAGAAGCTCAAGACCGCCGACGGGCGCGAGGCGGCCAACCGCCGAGGCCTGATCCCGCGCGCGGTCGCGGCGCTGAAGAAGCGCTTTCCGGAGCTCGGCGTCATCACCGACGCCGCGCTCGATCCCTACACCACGCACGGTCACGACGGCGTGATCGATCGCGCCGGCTACGTGCTGAACGACGAGACGGTCGCGATCCTGGAGAAGCAGGCGCTCGTATGCGCCGAAGCAGGCGTCGACGTGTCGCGCCTTCCGACATGATGGACGGGCGCGTCGGCGCGATCCGCGCGGCGCTCGACAAGGCCGGCTTCATCCACACGCGCATCCTCGCCTATTCGGCGAAATACGCTTCGGGCTTCTACGGCCCTTTCCGCGATGCCGTCGGCTCGGCGAAGCAGCTCGGCAGCGGCAACAAGTACACCTATCAGATGGACCCGGCCAACAGCGACGAAGCGCTGTGGGAAGTCGGGCTCGATCTGCAGGAAGGCGCCGACATGGTCATGGTGAAGCCCGGCATGCCCTATCTCGACATCGTGCGCCGCGTGAAAGACACGTTCAAGGCGCCGACTTACGTGTATCAGGTGAGCGGCGAATACGCGATGCTCAAGGCGGCGATAGGAACGGCTGGCTCGACGAGGAGCGCTGCGTGATGGAAGCGCTGCTCGCTTTCAAGCGCGCCGGCGCCGACGGGATTCTCACCTACTTCGCGCTGGACGCGGCGCGGCGCATCCGAGCGTCGTAGAACCCACCTCTTTCCGGTGAGCGGGGGCTGCGGAGCAGCGGGGTCCCCGCGAACGTAGCTGTCCAGCGCGAATTAGCACTCAGTCCAATTGTACGAGGCTTAGTGCAGAAGCGACTGAGCCGAAGGCGAGCGCCGCCCATGTGGGTTAACTTAATCCACAGCCAGCAGTGCGGCCACGGCGGGGACCCGGGCCCGCTCCACGGCTTTGCCGTCCGGCGTTGTCCGAACAGGCAGCCGCAGATCGTCCAGCGCAAGAACGGCGAGCTGGATTTCCGTCCCGTCGTCGTCGATCACGAAGAGCGGAACGATGCGCGCTTCCGTCCCGCAATACATGCGGCATTGCCCGGTGCGGTACGGGATGTCTCGTCCGAGCAGAAAGATCTCGACGCCCTTCACGTCGTCGGTGTAGAGCTGCAGGTTGATGTCCGCGTACTTGCCCGCGCTGCCCGTCAGGACCGAGCCCGTGAGATATGGATTGAACCGCTCCAGGTCCCGCATGACTTCGAGCGCATGCGAGCGAAGCGCCTGCAGCCGCTCGCGATGGGCATCCGCGCAGTAGAGCGTCTGATACGTCCGCAGGGCAACGTCGATCTCTTCGTTCGTCGGCAGTTGCCTCGCGTCCATGAGCCCCGCCTGGCGCGCCGCCTTGCGCTTGGCGACGGCGTAGTCCTCGATCCCGTCCTGAACCATCAGCCGCGCGGCCAGATGCGCGATCCGGCTGCGTTCGTCGTTGCGGCCTCGCGCCTTGCCCATGGAACCTCAGAAAAGCGGCTGGCGCAGATCGTCAGGCGGACGATCGGCCGTGCCGGGGTAAGGTCCGCCCGATGTTCCCGCCGCGCTCGCACCGAACGCGAATTGCCGCCTTCGGGCGGCACGAATTCCTGATAGAAATAATCGGCGATGCCGCCCGCGCCGTCGGCCTTCATTCCGGTGTCCGGGTCGACGCGCACGCTCATCACACCCTGCGGCGGCGTGAACGGCTGCTCGGCCATGCCTTTGAGCGCCACGCCCATGTAACCCATCCAGATCGGCAGCGCCGCGACACCGCCCGTCTCGTTGCGCCCGAGCGTCTGCGGCTGGTCGAACCCGATCCAGGCGATCGCGACGAGTGAGGGATTGAACCCGCAGAACCACGCGTCGATGAAATCGTTCGTGGTCCCGGTCTTGCCGGCGAGATCGCTGCGGCCGAGCTTCATCGCACGCGCCGCCGTGCCCACGCGCACGACGTCGCGCATGATGCTCTGCATGATGAAGGCGTTGCGCGCGTCGATCACGCGATCGGCCCCCTCGCCCGCGCGCGGCGGCTTCGCCTGCGCGATTACGTTGCCGCGGTTGTCTTCGATGCGCTCGATGAAATAGGGAACGACGCGATAGCCGCCGTTCGCGAACACCGAATACGCCTGCGCCATCTGCAGCGGCGTCACGTTGCCCGCGCCCAGCGCCATCGTGAGATAAGGCGGATGAAGCTTCGGATCGAAGCCGAACCGCTTGATGTAGTCCTGCGCGTACTGCGGTCCGATCGCCTGCAGTATGCGCATCGAGACGAGGTTCTTCGATTTGACGAGCGCCGTGCGCAGGCGCATCGGACCTTCGAACTTGCCGTCGTAGTTCTTCGGCTCCCATGGCTCGGAGCCCGTCTGCGCCGCGGAGAACGTGAGCGGCGCATCGTTGATGATGGTCGCGGCGGTGAAGCCTTTCTCGAGCGCGGCCGAATAGATGAAAGGCTTGAAGCTCGAGCCCGGCTGCCGCAACGCCTGCGTCACGTGGTTGTACTGGTTCCGGCTGAAATCGAAGCCGCCGACGAGCGCGCGGATCGCGCCGTCGCGCGGATCGACCGAGACCAGCGCCGATTCGACCGAAGGCAATTGCGTGAGTTGCCAGCGTCCCTTGTCGTCCTTCTGGATGCGCACGATGGCGCCGCGACGGATGCGCTGGTTCGCGTTGACTTTGTCGCCCAGCATGCGTGCAGCGAACTTCAGGCCATCTTCGCCGATCTCGACGGTCTCTCCTCCGCGGCGATAGGCCTTCACGAGCTTGGGGCTCGCTTCCACGACGACGGCTGCGTAGAGATCGTCGTTGTCCGCGACGTCCTGCAGCGCTTCTTCGAGCGCCTCCTCGGTCGCTTTCGGCGGGAAGATCGGCATAGCCTTCCGGCCCGCGATAGCCGTGGCGGCGGTCGTACTCCTGCACACCGCGGCGCACCGAGTGGTATGCGGCTTCCTGATGACGCGCCGCAAGCGTCGTGTAGACGCGGATGCCGCGCGTGTACGTCTCCTCCTTGTAACGTTCGTACACCGCCTGCCGCACCATTTCGGCGAAATGCTCCGCGCGCACGCCGAATTCGTGCGCGCCGCGCTTCACGACAAGCTGCTGGTTCTCCGCTTCCGCGAACTGCGCGTCGTGATCATGCCGAGCTCGCGCATGCGGCGCAGAACGTAATGCTGGCGCAACTGCGCGCGCTTGGGGTTCGCGATCGGGTTGTACGCGGACGGCGCCTTGGGCAGGCCCGCGAGCATCGCGTATTCGGCGATGGTCAGCTTATCCAGCGGCTTGCCGAAGTACATCTGCGCCGCGGCGGCGAAACCGTAGGCGCGCTGGCCGAGGTAGATCTGGTTCACGTAAAGCTGAAGAATCTCGTCCTTGGAGAGGCTCGCTTCGATCTTGAACGCGAGCAGCATCTCGTTGAACTTGCGGGTGAGCGTGCGCTCCTTCGACAGGAAGAAGTTCCGCGCGACTTGCATCGTGATCGTCGAAGCGCCCTGGCGCACTCCGCCGGAAACGAAATTCGAGAGCGCCGCGCGCGCGACACCGATGTAGTCGACCCCCCGGTGCTGGTAGAAGCGCTCGTCCTCCGCGGCGAGAATGGCGGACAGCATGGGCTTCGGCACGCTGCCGATCGCCACGAAAGCCCGGCGCTCCTCGCCGAACTCTCCAAGGAGCCCCCCGTCGGCGCTGTAGACGCGCAGGGGAATCTTCGGCCGATAGTCCGTCAGCGCTTCAAGGGACGGCAGCGTCGGGTAGACGATCACGGCGGCGAAAGCCGCGAGGATGACGCCTACCAGAAGCGTCGAAACTACAAGTAATAGTGGAAACGACCACCACCTATTCAACATCTTCCGTCCAGGCGGCTATGTGAGCTCAGGGCTAGACGCAGCTTTACGTGCGATGGCGCGGGATCGCAAAGGTTCCCAGTCCTAAAGGGACGAGCGAAGCTGCCGTCAATCATTATACGGGGCGATTACGTCCAAAGTCGCCGACAGAGAGATTCGCTTGTAGTTTCGAATCTTAGTGCCGTGGTTTAAAGTAAAATCTGGACCGCTTCGTTGATCGAGATAAAGAGACGGGCTCGAACGTGAAGAAGCTGCGATTCGATACGGCCGTTCTCGAACGCCTTTTCAAGCCCAAGGCGCCGCCACTGATCGGCGCCGACCTGAGCTCGTCCGCGATCAAGATGGTCGAGCTCGCCGAAACAGGGCAGGGCCGCTACCGGCTCGAGCGCTATGCGATCGAGCCGCTGCCGAAAGATTCGGTGGTCGACGGCAACATCAACAACCTCGATGCGGTCGCCGAGACGCTGAAGCGCTGCCACAAACGCCTCGGCAGCAACATCAAGAACGTGGCGATCGCACTGCCCAACGCCGCCGTGATCAGCAAGAAAATCCTCGTGCCGGCGGGACAGAGCGAAGACGAGCTCGAGATCCAGGTCGAAACGGAGGCGAATCAGTACATTCCCTTCTCGCTCGACGAGGTGAATCTCGACTTCCAGGTGCTCGGCCCCGCGCCGAACAACCCGGACGATGTCGAGGTGCTGATCGCCGCCTCGCGCAAGGAGAAGATCGAGGACCGCATTGCCGCCGCGGAATCCGCGGGACTCAAGGCGACCGTCATGGACGTCGATCTCTACGCGGCACAGACGGCCTTCGAGCTGATGCGCGTGGGCACGACCGCCGACGAACGCGACGAGAACATCGCGATGGTCGACGTCGGCGCGACAACGCTCGCGGTGAACGTGCTGCGCAACGGCCAGTCGATCTACCTGCGCGAGCAGCCGTTCGGCGGCAACGAGCTCACGCAGGACATCCAGACGAAGTTCGGTCTCTCCGTCGAAGAGGCCGAAAGCGCGAAGCGCGAAGGCGGCCTGCCCGAGGAGTTCGAACCGGAGCTGCTGCAGCCGTTCGTCGACAAGATGGGGCTCGAGATCGCGCGCGCGCTCCACTTCTTCTTCAGCTCCACGCCGTACAACCAGGTGAGCCAGATCGTGCTTTCAGGCGGTTGTGCCGCGATCGCGAACGTGGAAGCGGCGATCGCCAAGCGCACCCAGATTCCAGCGACCATCGCGAACCCGTTCGCCGTCATGGAAGTCTCGCCCAGGATCAGGGCGCGGAACCTCACGCACGATGCCCCCTCGCTCGTGGTTGCATGCGGGCTCGCCCTGCGGAGGTTCGATCCATGATCCGCATCAACCTCCTGCCGCATCGCGAAATGCGCCGGCGGCGCCAGCAGCAGCAGTTCTTCACGCTGCTCGGCGGCATCGTCGTGCTCGGCGCGGCCATCTGGCTGCTCGTGCACACGACGCTCACCACTCGGCACGAGGACCAGCTCGCGCGCAACAAGTATCTGCAGAACGAGATCGCGAAGCTCGACAAGGAGATCGAGGACATCAGCAAGCTGAGAGACATGACGGCCTCGCTCCTCGCGCGCAAGAAAGTCGTCGAAACGCTCCAGACCAACCGCTCCGAAGTCGTCCATCTGCTCGATGAGCTGCCGCGGCAATTGCCGGACGGCATCTACCTGAAAGGCATCAAGCAGCAGGGCGCCCGCGTCACGGTCAACGGCTACACGCAGTCGCAGGCGCGCGTCTCGACGCTCATGCGCAATCTCGAAGGCTCGCCGCATCTGGAAAACGCCAATCTCGTCGAGATCAAGGCCGTGACCCAGCCCGCCCGCATCAACGAGTTCACGCTGAACGTGAGCATCACGCGCCCGAAGGACGAGATCGAAGACAAGGGCGGCAAGAGCTTGAAGCCGGCAGCCGCCGGCAAGCCCGGAGCCGCGAAGAAGCCATGACACTCGACGAATTGAGACGCCTCGATCCGAAGAAGATCGGCAGCTGGCCGCCGGGGCCGAAAATCGGCGCGCTCGTCATCGTACTCCTGGTCCTGCTCGGCGCCGCCTACTGGTTCGACTGGAGCGACCAGATGGCGCGAATCGATGCCGAGCGCGCGAAGGAAGAGCAGTTGAAAGCGACGTTCGTCACCAAGAAAAAGCAGGCGCTCGACCTGCCCGCTTATCGCAAGCAGCTCGAGGACATCGAGAAGCAGTTCGGCGCGCTGCTCAAGCAACTGCCCGGAAAGTCGGAGATGGACGCGCTCCTTACCGACATCAACCAGGCCGGACTGGGGAGCGGTCTCCAGTTCGAGCTCTTCAAGCCGGCCGGGCAGGAGACGATGCGCGATTTCTACGCCGAGCTCCCGATCACGATCCGCATCACCGGCAGCTACCACGACCTCGGGGCGTTCGCGACCGACGTCGCCAAACTCTCGCGCATCGTGACGCTGAACGACATCGCGCTCGCGCCGACGAAGGACGCGCTCGCGATGGACGCGACCGCGAAGACGTTCCGCTACCTCGACGAGGAAGAACTCGCCGCGCAGAAGCGGACCACCGCCAAGGACAAGAAGGGGGCGAAGTGAGTGCGCGCCGCCGCCTCGTTCTCGCGCTTGCCTTCGCCTGTTTGGCGGGCTGCGGCGGCGACTCGCACAGCGACCTGAGGCAGTTCGTCAAGGAATCCGAGAATCTTCCTCACGGCCAGATTCCACCCCTGCCGGAGGTGAAGCCGTACGAGCCGTCCGCCTACGCCGCGTTCGACACGATCGATCCCTTCAAGCCGCGCAAGATCGAGCCCCCGCGCGGGTCGGGCGGCGGCGCGCCCGACCTCAGTCGCCGGCGAGAGCCGCTCGAAGCGTTTCCGCTAGAGAGCCTGCGCATGGTGGGCACGCTCGAGCAGAAGAAAGAGATCTACGCGATCGTGAAGACGCCCGACAACAGCATCTTCCGGGTGAGGCAGGGCAACTATATGGGACAGAACTTCGGACGCATCGTGGCCATCACGGAAGCGAACATAAAGCTGCGAGAGATACACCAGGGCAGCGGCGGCAACTGGGAAGAAAAAGAACAGGTTCTACTGCTTCAAGAGGAAGCGGAGGCCAAGAAATGACTGCGACGGCGATTTCCCTTGCTCGGGCGCTTCACGGCTTTTTCGTGCTCGCCCTGTTTGCGCTGTGCGCACCCGCGTTCGCGCAGACGAACAGCATCGAGTCGGTCAACATCTCGCCGCAGGCAGGCGGGCGCGTGATCGTGCGCGTCATGCTCAAGCAGCCCCCGGCGAACCCGCCTGCCGGCTTCACCGTCAACAACCCGCCGCGCATCGCGCTCGACTTTGCCGACACCGGGAGCGCCATGCAACGCGCGATGCAGGATGTGTCCGAAGGCGACCTGCGGCGCATCAACGTCGTGCAGGCGGGCGACCGCACGCGCATGGTCCTCGAGCTCACGCGCCCGGTGCGCTACGACACGCAGGTCGACGGCCGCACGGTGCTGATCACGCTCGGCGGCGCCGAAGCGGGGCCCCAAGGCGCCGCCGGCCCGCCCATCACGCAGCATTTCGCCGAACAGCGCCCCGGCGATCGCCGGCACGCGCTGCGCGACATCGATTTCCGCCGCGGCGGCGGCAATGAAGGCCGCATCGTCGTCGATCTGTCCGACTCGAACATCGGCATCGACGTGCGCACGCAAGGCCGCAGCCTCGTCGTCGAATTCGCGAACACGGCGCTGCCGCGCAACCTCGAGCGGCGGCTGGACGTGTCCGACTTCGGCACGCCGGTGCAGTCCATCGAAGCGTCGGCGCAAGGCGGCAATGCGCGCCTCGTCGTCCAGCCGCGCGGCCTCTGGGAGCACTCGGCCTACCAGACCGACAACCGCTTCATCCTCGAAGTGAAACCGGTCGTCGAAGATCCGAACCGGCTGGTGCGTCCCGGATACGTCGGCGAGAAGCTGTCGCTCAACTTCCAGAACGTCGAAGTGCGCGCGGTGCTGCAGGTCATCGCGGACTTCACGGGCTTGAACATCATCACCAGCGACACCGTGACGGGCAATCTCACGCTGCGGCTGAAGGACGTGCCGTGGGACCAGGCGCTCGACATCATTCTCCAGAGCAAGGGCCTCGACATGCGCAAGACCGGCAACGTCGTGTGGATCGCGCCGCGCGACGAGCTCGCCACCCGCGAAAAGCTCGCGCTGGAAAGCAAGGCGCAGATCGCCGAGCTCGAGCCGATGCGCACCGAAACGTTCCAGTTGAATTATCAGCGTGCCGATGCGTTCAGCAAGATCCTGACGGACGACAAACAGCGCATCCTTTCCAGGCGCGGCAGCGCGGTGTTCGACCCGCGCACCAACACGCTTTTCGTTCAGGACACGCCGGCGAAACTCGAGGACATCCGCAGGCTGATCCAGAAGATCGACGTGCCGGTGCGCCAGGTGATGATCGAATCGCGCATCGTGGAAGCGCTCGACACGTTCAGCCGCAACCTCGGCGTGCGGCTCGGGCATACCGACTTGACACGCGTGCAGGGCCTCGGCCAGCCGGGATCGAGCATTGGCAACACGCGCATGCTCATCGGCGGCAACGTCCAGAGCGCCGGCGTGCAGACCGGCCAGACGCAGGATTACCCGCAAAGCTTCATCCCGGATTCGCTCAGCGTGAACCTGCCCGCGCAGGCGATCGGCGGCGCCCAGCCCGGCCTCTTCTCGTTCCTGCTGTTCAACAGGAGCGGCACGCGCTTCCTCAATCTCGAGCTCTCCGCGCTGCAGGCCGACGGCCGCGGCAAGATCATCTCCAGCCCGCGGGTGATCACCGCCGACCAGGTCGAGGCCATGATCGAGCAGGGCACGGAGATTCCCTATCAGCAGGCGACCTCGAGCGGCGCGACCGCCGTGCAGTTCAAGAAGGCGACGCTCTCGCTGAAGGTGAAACCGCAGATCACGCCCGACGACAACGTCATCATGAATCTGAACGTGCACAAGGACAGCGTCGGCCAGCAGACGATTTCGGGCCCGAGCATCGATACCAAGCAGGTGACGACCGAGGTGCTCGTCGAGAACGGCGGAACCGTCGTGATCGGCGGCATCTACACGCAGGACGAGCGCACGACGATCAACAAAGTGCCGGTGCTCGGCGACCTGCCCTACGTCGGGTTCCTGTTCAAGAACTCGATCAAGTTCGACAACCGCAACGAGCTGCTGATCTTCGTCACGCCGCGGATCCTGAAGGACACCCTGCGCGTCGCGCCGTAGGGGCCGGCGCTCGCCGCGGCTCGGGCCTCGACGTCCGCACGTTCTGCTCGAGGCCTCGTACCGGTTGATGGAAATACTGACGGGCGCCGGAATGCTTCGTTCGCGGGGCCCCGCTGCTCCGCACCCCCCGCTCACCGATAAGCGGCGGCTCCAGGCAACGAGGTTCCTCCGTTACCTCCTTCCTTCAGCTCGGGGCTCGTCGCTTACGGAACAGAAGACAGCGCCGGATAGCAAGTTCGACACGCTGTTAAAATTGTTCCGATGGAGAGCGACGATCGCGCCGCGCCGCAAGCGCCGGCAGGCGCAGCCAATATCTTTCTCATCGGACTGATGGGCGCCGGCAAGACCTCCGTCGGCAAGCTGCTCGCGCGCCGCTTGGGCAAGACGTTCTTCGACTGCGATCACGAGATCGAGCGCGCGACCGGCGTTCGCGTCCCGGTCATCTTCGAGATCGAGGGCGAGGACGGATTCCGCGCTGCGCGAAAACCGCATGCTCGCGGATCTCGCCCATGGCCATGACATCGTGCTCGCAACCGGCGGCGGTGCGATTCTCTCGGAAGAGAACCGCGCGCTCCTCGCGCGCAACGGCACCGTCGTTTACCTGCGCGCGTCACCGCACGATCTGTGGCAGCGCACGCGGCACGATCGTAACCGGCCGCTTCTGCAAACACCCGACCCGCTCGCGAAGCTCACCCAGTTGCACGCCGAACGCGATCCGCTCTACCGCGAGATCGCCAACCTCATCGTCGACACCGGCCACCAAAGCGTCGGGAGCCTCGTGCATCGCCTCGAGCAGAAACTCGCGCAGCTCGGAGGCGCTCCTGACGAAGCCGCTCGAGGTTCGCGACGAGGGCGCGAAGACATGCGCACCCTGAACGTCGCGCTCGGCGAGCGCAGCTATCCGATCCACATCGGCCCGGGTGTTCTGGAGCAACCCGAGCTGATCGTCGAGCGCCTGCCGCAGAAGCGCGCCGCCATCGTCACCAACGAGATCGTGGCGCCTCTGTATCTGGAGGGTCTTGAAGCGCGTCTGCAGGGCGCCGGCGTCGACACGCTGCGCATCATCCTGCCCGATGGCGAGGACCACAAGAACTGGCAGACGCTCAATACGATTTTCGATGCGCTGCTCGAGAACCGCTGCGAGCGACGCACCACGATCATCGCGCTGGGCGGCGGTGTGGTCGGCGACATCGCCGGCTTTGCCGCGGCGGTCTATCAGCGCGGCGTCCCGTTCGTCCAGGTGCCGACGACCCTGCTCGCGCAAGTCGATTCGGCCGTCGGCGGCAAGACCGCGATCAACCACCCGCTCGGCAAGAACATGGTCGGCGCCTTCTACCAGCCGCGCGTGGTGCTCGCCGACACCGATACGCTTTCGACACTGCCCGCCGCGCGAGCTTTCCGCCGGCCTCGCCGAAGTGATCAAGTACGGCTTCATCCGCGACCCCGAGTTCCTCGACTGGCTGGAAAGTCACATGGACGCGCTGCTCGCACGCGAGGCCGAAGCGCTTGCGTATGCGATCGAGCGCTCGTGCCGGAACAAGGCGGAGGTCGTCGGGGCGGACGAGCGCGAAGGCGGCGTGCGCGCCCTGCTCAATTTCGGGCACACGTTCGGCCACGCGATCGAAACCGGGACCGGCTACGGCACGTGGCTGCACGGCGAAGCGGTTGCGGTGGGGATGGTGCTCGCCGCGCGGCTCTCCGAGCAGCTCGGCCATCTCCGGCCGGGGAACGCGGACCGGGTCGAGAACTGCTCGCGCGGGCGCGCCTCCCGGTGCGAGCGCCCGATCTCGGCGCGCGCGAGTACCTCGAGCTGATGGGCCACGACAAGAAAGTGCAGGGCGGGCGGCTGAAGTTCATCCTCCTGCGCAGCCTGGGCGAAGCCTTCGTCGGAGAGGCGCCGCAACGCAGCGTTAACGGAGCTTCTGAGCGGTCCCGCCGTGCATGCGTGAGCACGGCCGCGCGCCGTACGCGGCCGATCCCGACAAGAGCCGCGGCCGGCGCCATCCCGAACCGCCCCCCGCGGGCGCACCGAATACCAGCGCGACCGCGACCGCATCATCCATTCGACCGCTTTCCGGCGCCTCGAATACAAGACGCAGGTGTTCGTCAACCATGAAGGCGATCTCTTCCGCACCCGGCTCACGCACAGTCTCGAAGTCGCGCAGATCGGCCGCTCGGTCGCGCGCAGTCTCCGGCTCGACGAGGACCTGACCGAAGCGATCGCGCTCGCCCACGATCTCGGCCACACGCCGTTCGGCCACGCCGGGCAGGACGCGCTGAACGCCTGCATGAAGCCCTACGGCGGCTTCGAGCACAACCTCCAGAGCCTGCGCGTCGTCGATCTGCTCGAGCAGCGCTACGGCGGCTTCGACGGGCTCAATCTCACGTTCGAGACGCGCGAAGGCATCCTCAAGCACTGCTCCGTTCGCAACGCCCGCGAGCTGGGCGACGTCGGCGAGCGCTTCCTCGCCAAGCGCCGTCCGTCGCTCGAAGCCCAGATCGCCAACATCGCCGACGAGATCGCCTACAACAACCACGACGTCGACGACGGCCTGCGCTCGGGCCTGATCGAAGCTCGACCAGCTCTCGCGAAGTCGCGATCTTCCAGCGGCATCTGGAGGCCGCGTTGGCGGCGTTTCCGGAACTCGCCGGGCGGCGCCTCGTCCACGAAACGGTCCGGCGCATGATCGACACGCTGGTCACGGATCTCATCGAGTCGAGCGCGGCCCGGATCGCGCAGAGCCGCGCCCCGCGACATCGACGCGGCGCGCGCGGCGCCCGCGCTGATCGGCTTCAGCAACGGCGTCCGGGACGAGCAGCTCGAGCTGAAGCGCTTCCTCAACCGCAACCTCTACCGGCACTACCGGGTCGCCCGCATGAGCAGCAAGGCGCGCCGCATCGTGACCGACCTTTTCGGCGCTTTCATCGCGGAGCCGGACTTGCTGCCCCCGGAGTTTCAGTCCCGGGCGGGAGAGGACAAGGCGCGCGCCATCGCCGACTACATCGCCGGCATGACCGACCGCTACGCCATGCTGGAACACCGCCGCCTCTTCGCCGTCGAGGCCGTGTAGGCGGTGCTCGCCTTCAGCCCGGGCGCGCTTGACTGCTGTTCTGTCCGAAGCCTCGTACGTTTTGATGGGAATGCTAATTGGCGCCGGAAGGCTTCGTGATCGGGGCCCCTCGCTGCTCCGCAGCCCCCCGCTCACTTGAAACGGGGTGGTCGTAACTCGTTGATGTTGAGGTAGACTTAACGGGTTTCGCCCCGGTTTCCCACACTCGCCCGGAAAGCGCTGACGCAGCGCAGCATCACGCCTTTCGGCGCGCGGGGTGTCCGTCTTGGAGAAACCCCGTGAACGGTTCCGGTCTGCCCCAACCCCAGGGTCTCTACGATCCCGCCAACGAGCACGACGCGTGCGGCGTCGGCTTCGTCGCCAACATCAAGGGCAAGAAGAGCCACGCGATCGTCCAGCAGGGGCTGCAGATCCTGCGCAACCTCACGCACCGCGGCGCCGTCGGCGCCGACCCGCTCGCCGGCGACGGCGCGGGCATCCTGATCCAGATTCCCGACCGGCTCTTCCGCGAGGAGATGGCCGCGCAAGGCGTGCGTCTGCCGCCCGTCGGCCAATACGGCGTCGGCATGGTCTTCCTGCCGAAGGAGCCCGCCTCGCGGCTCGCCTGCGAATACGAGATCGAGCGCGCCATCAAGGACGAAGGCCAGATCCTTCTCGGCTGGCGCGACGTGCCGTGCGACGACACGGGACTCGGCGAGTCGGTCAAGCGCATCGAGCCCGTCATCCGCCAGGTCTTCATCGGCCGCGGCAAAGGCGTCACCGTCACCGACGCGCTCGAGCGCAAGCTCTACATCATCCGCAAAGCTTCCGGCCACGCGATCCAGGCGCTGAAGCTCGCGCACGGCAAGGAGTTCTACGTGCCGTCGATGTCCGCGCGCACGGTCGTCTACAAGGGCATGCTGCTCGCGCACCAGGTCGGCACGTATTACAAGGACCTGCAGGACGCGCGCGTCACCTCCGCGCTCGCGCTCGTGCACCAGCGCTTCTCGACCAACACGTTCCCGACCTGGGACCTCGCGCATCCGTTCCGGCTGATCGCGCACAACGGCGAGATCAACACGCTGCGCGGCAACGTGAACTGGATCCGCGCGCGCCAGGGCGCGATCTCGAGCCCGATCCTGGGCAAGGACCTCGACAAGGTCTGGCCGCTGATCTACCACGGGCAGTCCGATTCGGCGTCGTTCGACAACGCGCTCGAGCTGCTCGTGATGAGCGGCTATTCGGTCGCGCACGCCATGATGATGATGATTCCGGAGGCGTGGGAAAACCACGCGCATGATGGATCGCCAGCCGGCGCGCGTTCTACGAGTACCACGCCGCGATGATGGAGCCGTGGGACGGCCCCGCGTCGATCGCGTTCACCGACGGCCGCCAGATCGGCGCGACGCTCGATCGCAACGGCCTGCGGCCCTCGCGCTACATCGTGACCGACGACGACCTCGTCATCATGGGCTCCGAGTGCGGCTGCCTGCCGATTCCCGAAGAGCGCATCGTCAAGAAGTGGCGCCTGCAGCCGGGCAAGATGTTCCTCGTCGACCTCGAGAAAGGCCGCATCATCGACGACCAGGAGCTGAAGGAAAGCCTCGCCTCCGCGCGGCCCTACGCCGAGTGGATCGACCGCATCCGCATCAAGCTCGACGACCTGCCGCCGCCGTCCGAGCGCGCGGTCCGTCGCGAACGAATCGCTGCTCGACCTGCAGCAGGCTTTCGCGCTACACGCAGGAAGACATCAAGTTCATCATGGCGCCGATGGGCATGAACGGCGAGGAGCCGGTCGGCTCGATGGGCAACGATTCGCCGCTCGCGGTGCTCTCGAACAAGAACAAGACGCTCTACCACTATTTCAAGCAGCTCTTCGCGCAGGTCACGAACCCGCCGATCGACCCGATCCGCGAAGAGCTCGTGACGAGCCTCGTCTCGTTCATCGGGCCGAAGCCGAACCTGCTCGGCGTCGACGAGATGAACCCGCCGCTGCGGCTCGAAGTCTCCCAGCCGGTGCTCGACTTCGAGCAGATGGAGACGATCCGCCACATCGAGCGCTACACCGACGGCAAGTTCAGGTCCTTCGAGCTCGACATCACCTATCCGCTCGCGTGGGGCAAGGAAGCGATCGAAGCGCGCCTCGCGAGCCTCGCGGCGCAGGCCGAAGACGCGGTGCGCGCGGGCTACTCGATCCTCATCATCTCGGATCGCAGGGTCCATCGCGACCAGTTCGCGATTCCCGCGCTGCTCGCGCTGTCCGCGATCCACCAGCACCTCGTCAACAAAGGCCTGCGCACGTCCACCGGGCTGGTCGTCGAGACGGGCTCCGCGCGCGAAGTGCACCATTTCGCGCTGCTCGGCGGCTACGGCGCGGAAGCGGTGCATCCCTATCTCGCGTTCGAGACGCTCCACGATCTCGCCGACAACAAGCTGCTCGGCGCGGACGTCGACGGCCGAAGAAGGCGTGCAAGAACTTCATCAAGGCGATCGGCAAGGGCCTGAAGAAGGTGATGTCCAAGATGGGCATCTCGACCTACATGTCCTACACCGGCGCGCAGATCTTCGAAGCGGTCGGTCTTTCGCGCACGCTGATCGAGAAGTACTTCACCGGCACGACGTCCAACGTCGAAGGCATCGGCGTGTTCGAAGTCGCCGAAGAAGCGATCCGCGTGCATCGCGCCGCCTTCAGCCGTGACGCGGTGCTCGCCGGCGCGCTCGACGCGGGCGGCGAATACGCCTGGCGCGTGCGCGGCGAAGAGCACATGTGGACGCCCGACGCGATCGCCAAGCTGCAGCACGCGGCGCGCGCCGGCAGCTACTCCACGTTCAAGGAATACGCGCAGATCATCAACGACCAGTCGCGCCGGCACATGACGTTCCGCGGGCTGTTCGAGTTCCGGCTTCGACCGCTGCACGCCGGTGCCGATCGAGGAAGTCGAGCCGGCCGCCGAGATCGTCAAGCGCTTCTCGACCGGCGCGATGTCGCTCGGGTCGATCTCGACCGAAGCGCACACGACGCTTGCCATCGCGATGAACCGCATCGGCGGCAAATCGAACACCGGCGAAGGCGGCGAAGACCGCAACCGCTACGCGCCCGTGAAGGCAGGCGAAACGCTCGCCTCGCGCCTCGGCCGCTCGAGCATCGTCGCGCGACATCGAGCTGAAAGCCGGGCGATCTCGCTCAAGTCGAAGATCAAGCAGGTCGCCTCCGGCCGCTTCGGCGTGACCGCGGAGTATCTCGCGAGCGCCGAGCAGATCCAGATCAAGATGGCGCAGGGCGCGAAGCCCGGCGAAGGCGGCCAGCTTCCCGGCCGCAAGGTGTCCGAGTACATCGCGCTCCTGCGCTATTCGACGCCGGGCGTCGAGCTCATTTCGCCGCCGCCGCACCACGACATCTATTCGATCGAGGACCTGGCGCAGCTCATCCACGATCTGAAGAACGCGAATTCGGGCGCGTCGATCTCGGTGAAGCTCGTGTCCGAAGTCGGGGTCGGCACGGTCGCGGCGGGCGTCGCGAAAGCGAAAGCCGATCACGTCACGATCTCCGGCCACGACGGCGGCACCGGCGCGTCACCGTGGTCGTCGATCAAGCATGCGGGCACGCCGTGGGAGCTGGGGCTCGCCGAGACGCAGCAGACGCTGGTGCTGAACCGCCTGCGCGGCCGCATCGCCGTCCAGGCCGACGGCCAGATGAAGACCGGCCGCGACGTCGTCGTCGGCGCGCTGCTCGGCGCGGACGAATTCGGCTTCGCCACCGCGCCGCTCGTCGCAGCGGGCTGCATCATGATGCGCAAGTGCCACCTGAACACCTGCCCGGTCGGCGTCGCGACGCAGGATCCGGTGCTGCGCAAGAAATTCACCGGCAAGCCCGAGCACGTCATCAACTACTTCTTCTTCGTCGCCGAGGAAGCGCGCGAGCTGATGGCGCAGCTCGGCATCCGCCGCTTCAACGATCTGATCGGCCGCGCCGACCTGCTCGACACGAGGAAAGGCATCGAGCACTGGAAAGCGCGCGGCCTCGATTTCAGCCGCGTCTTCCACCAGCCGCAGGTCGGCCCCGAAGTCGCGCGCTACAACGTCCGAACGGCAGGACCACGGGCTCGACAAGGCGCTCGACCACCGCCTGATCGAGCTCGCGGAGCCGGCGCTCGAGCGCGGCGAGAAAGTCGCGATCGACATGCCGATCCGCAACATCAACCGCACCGTCGGCACGATGCTCTCGGGCGAGATCGCGAAGCGCTACGGGCACGAAGGTCTGCCCGACGACACGATCCACATCCGCTTCGCCGGTTCGGCCGGGCAGAGCCTCGGCGCGTTCCTCGCCAGCGGCGTGACGATCGAGCTGATCGGCGACACCAACGACTATTGCGGCAAGGGCCTGTCCGGCGGCGCATCTCCGTGCAGCCTTCGCCCAAGTTCCGCGGCGACCCGCGCGAGAACATCATCACCGGCAACGTCGTGCTCTACGGCGCGATCGCGGGCGAAGCCTATTTCCGCGGCGTGGCGGGCGAGCGCTTCGCGGTCCGCAACTCGGGCGCGGACGCGGTGGTGGAGGGCGTCGGCGACCACGGCTGCGAATACATGACCGGCGGCACGGTCGTCGTCCTCGGCATCGACCGGCCGCAACTTCGCGGCGGGCATGTCGGGCGGCATCGCCTACGTGCTCGACGAGGACGGCACGTTCGAAAGCCGCTGCAATCTCTGCGATGGTCGATCTCGAGCCGGTGCTCTACCGAAGCGCGAGCAGGAGGCGAAGCTTCCGCGCGAGCTGTGGCACCTCGGACAGTCCGACGAAGCGATCCTGAGAGCGCTCGTCGAGAAGCACGCGCGCTACACCGGCAGCGCCCGCGCACGCGAAATCCTCGACGACTGGGCGGAGTTCCGCACGCAGTTCGTGAAGGTGTTTCCGAAAGAATACCGGCGCGCGCTCGCCGAGCTCGCGGCAAGTCAGAAACGTATCGCCGCCTGACGCGCTCCCGCTCAGGAGCGCGACGCTGCCGCGGGCATAGTCGCCCGCCCGGCGCTTGGCGGTTCATGAAAATTCATTGAAGCAGGGTTATGGGGAAGATCACGGGATTCATGGAGTTCGAGCGGCTGGCAGAAGCGTACGAGCCGCCGCAGGAACGCGTCAGGCACTGGCGCGAATTCGTCGCGCGGCTCTCCGACGAGCAGGCCGGCGTGCAGGGCGCGCGCTGCATGGATTGCGGCACGCCGTTCTGCATGAGCGGCTGCCCGGTCAACAACATCATTCCGGACTGGAACGACCTCGTTTACAAGCAGGACTGGCAGCGCGCGATCGAGACGCTGCACTCGACCAACAATTTCCCGGAGTTCACCGGACGCGTGTGCCCTGCGCCGTGCGAGGCGGCGTGCACGCTCAACATCAACAACGACCCGGTCGGCATCAAGTCGATCGAGCACGCGATCGCCGACAAGGCGTGGGAAAACGGCTGGGTCACACCGCAGGCCGCCCGCGGCGAAAACCGGCCGCCGCGTCGCGGTCGTCGGTTCGGGCCCGGCGGGACTCGCCTGCGCGCAGCAGCTCGCGCGCGCGGGCCACACGGTCGTCGTGTTCGAGAAAGCCGATCGCATCGGCGGGCTGCTCCGCTACGGCATTCCCGACTTCAAGATGGAGAAGCATCTCATCGATCGCCGCATCGAGCAGATGCAGGGCGAAGGCGTCGAGTTCCGGGTCAACCAGCACGTCGGCCGTGACGTCGATGCCGGCAGAGCTCGTCGAAGAATTCGACGCGGTGGTGCTCGCGGGCGGCGCCGAGCAGCCGCGCGACCTGCCGGTTCCGGGCCGCGAGCTCGACGGCGTTCATTTCGCCATGGATTTCCTGCCGCAGCAGAACAAGGTCGTGGCGGGCGATCGCGTCGCCGGCCAGATCCTCGCGACGGGCAAGCACGTCGTCGTGATCGGCGGCGGCGATACCGGCTCGGACTGCGTCGGCACGTCGAACCGGCACGGCGCGCGGTCGGTCACCCAATTCGAGCTCCTGCCGCAGCCCCCCGAGCAGGAGAACAAGCCGCTCGTGTGGCCGTACTGGCCGGTGAAGCTCCGCAGCTCGAGCTCGCACGAGGAAGGCTGCGAGCGCGACTGGGCGGTCGCGACCAAGCGCTTCGAAGGACGCGACGGCAAGGTCGAAAAGCTGATCGCCGCGCGCGTCGCCTGGCAGAAGGACGAAAAGGGCCAGTTCGTGATGCGCGAAATCCCGGACACCGAGTTCGAGATGAAAGCCGACCTCGTGCTGCTTGCGATGGGTTTCGTCGGCCCCGTGCACGCAGGGCTCATCTCGGAGCTCGACGTCGCGAAAGATGCGCGCGGGAACGTCGCAGGCCGACACCGAGACGTATCGCACGTCAGTGCCGAAGGTGTTCGCGGCCGGCGACATGCGGCGCGGCCAGTCGCTCGTCGTCTGGGCGATCCGCGAAGGCCGCCAGTGCGCGCGCGCGGTGGACGAGTTCCTGATGGGCTGCTCGGAGCTGCCCCGCTGACGGCGGCGCTCGCCTCCGGCTCGCTCGTTCTGCTCAAGCCCTCGCATGTGTTGATGGAAATACTGACTGACGCCCAGGATGTTTCGTTTGCGGGGGCCCGCCGTTCCACGACCCCCGCTCACCCTCGTTCTGCATTAGGCCTCGTACATTTGAATGAGAATACTAACCGGTGCCGGAATGTTACGTTCGCGGGGACCCCGCTGCTCCGCAGCCCCCGCTTACCGGTACGAGTGGTTCTAACAAAAGATGGCGCTCGAAAACGACACGCTGATCCGCGCGGCGCTGCGCGAGCCGACGCCGTACACGCCGGTCTGGATCATGCGGCAGGCGGGTCGCTATCTGCCTGAATACAACGCCACGCGGGCGCGCGCGGGCAGCTTTCTCGCGCTCGCCAAGAACCCCGACTTCGCGACCGAAGTGACGCTGCAGCCGCTCGCGCGCTTTCCGCTCGACGCGGCCATCCTGTTCTCGGACATCCTCACCGTTCCCGACGCGATGGGGCTTGGGACTCTATTTCGCGGAAGGCGAAGGCCCGAAGTTCGAGCGCCCGCTGCGCGACGAACGGGCGATCCGCAACCTGACAGCGCCCGATCCGCACGAGTCACCTGCGCTACGTGATCGACGCCGTCGCACAGATCCGCCGCGCGTTGAACGGCCGCGTGCCGCTGATCGGCTTCTCGGGAAGCCCATACACGCTCGCGTGCTACATGGTCGAAGGCGGCGCGAGCGACGACTTCCGCATGATCAAGACGATGATGTACGCGCGCCCCGACCTGCTGCACTCGATCCTCCGGGTCAACGCGGAGGCCGTGACCGCCTACCTCAACGCGCAGATCGAAGCCGGCGCGCAGGCGGTGATGATCTTCGACACGTGGGGCGGTTCGCTGAGCGACGCGGCGTATCGTGAGTATTCGCTCACCTACATGGCCGAGGTCGTCCAACGTCTCGTGCGTGAACGCGAAGGCAACCGTATCCCGGTGATTCTCTTCACCAAAGGCGGCGGCGGATGGCTCGAGGAGATCGCGGCTACAGGGTGCGACGTCGCGGGGCTCGACTGGACGACGGACATGGGTGTGGCACGCGCGCGCGTCGGCGACCGCGTCGCCTTGCAGGGAAATCTGGATCCTGCGATCCTGTTCGCGCCGCCGTCGTGCATCGAGCAGGAAACCGCGAAAGTGCTCGCCGCCTACGGCACCGGCCCCGGCCACATCTTCAACCTGGGTCATGGCATCTCGCAGCACACGGACCCTGAGCACGTACGCGCGCTCGTCGACGCCGTTCACACGCTCAGCCGTCGCTACCACTGAGCCGGAGCACGTGCGCGCGATCGTCGACGCCGCTCATACACTCTGCCGTCGCTACCAATAGCCGGACCTTCGCGTCCGGGAGCGTGGCAAAAAAGTTATGCACAGCAAGAGCTTAGCCGTGCCGCGCTGCTCTATCGGCGGAGCGCCAGTGTCTGCGGACAGGCTAACTGACTGTAACTTAGGCAGTTTTTTCCAGCGCTTGGCAGATCGCGCCCCACCTCCGGGACGGTAACGCGTATCCGCTGGATGTAGCATTTCGAAAACGATCAACACTCTTATCCACACCGGCCTGTGCATGAAAAACGGATTATGTTTGCAACAAAACGGCTTGCGCACGTTTGCGAGAAAGTACGTGAGCTCACGCAAGTAAACCCCATGCGGGGCGGCATCTGATCATGACCGGCGTCGCGCGGATCGTCCTCGACGTCCCGCTCGACAAGGCGTTCGACTATCGCCTGGAAGACGCGTCCGAATCAGACCGTGGATGTCTCGCCGTCGTCCCGTTCGGGAAGCGCACCGCGGTCGGCGTAATCGTCGACTTGGCCGGCGAGTCGGACGTCGATCCCGCGGACCTCAAATCCGTCACCCGCGTTCTGCGCGAGGAACCGGGTCTTGCGTCCGACGATATGCGGCTCCTGCGATTCGCGTCGGAGTACTACCACCATCCGCTCGGCCAGGCCGTAATGGGCGCGCTTCCGTTGCGGCTCCGGAAACCGCCGCGGACGCACGGCGCGGCGGGCGTCACGACCAAGGGCTGCGGGCGTTCGCAGAAGCGACGAACCAGGGCCCGAGAATCGACCGACGCCGGCGCAGCTCGCGGCCACCCAGGCCGTGTGCGGCAGGATGGATGCGTTCGCTGCGTTCCTCCTGATGGGCGTCACCGGCAGCGGCAAGACCGAGGTTTACCTTCGCCTCGCGCACACCGTTCTCGAACGCGGCGGGCAGGTGCTGATGCTGGTGCCCGAGATCGCGTTGACGCCGCAGCTCGAAGCCATGGTGCAGGCGCGCTTCCCGCAGACCCGCCTCGTCAGCCTGCACAGCGCGTTGAACGAGACACAGCGTGTGGAGAACTGGCGCGCGGCACAGTCGGGCGATGCGCGCATCGTGCTCGGGACGCGGCTCGCCGTATTCACGCCGCTGCCGCGTCTGGGTCTGATCGTCGTGGACGAGGAGCACGACGGCTCGTTCAAGCAGACGGAAGGTTTCTGCTATTCGGCGCGCGACATCGCGGTCACGCGCGCCCATCAGCGCGGCATACCCGTCGTGCTCGGCTCCGCGACGCCCTCGCTGGAAACCTACTACAACGCGCAAAGCGGACGCTACGCGCTGCTCGATCTTCCGGAGCGCATCAATGCGCGGCCTCCGCGAATCGCCTGCATCCCTCTCGACCGGCGGCAGACGGCCGGTGGCTTCGACGCCGCGGCTCCTGCGCGCGCTCGAAGCGTGCCTCGAGCGCGAGGAACAGGCGCTCGTTTTCATCAATCGCCGGGGCTACGCGCCCGTGCTCACCTGTCGCAACTGCGGCTGGCTGTCGGGATGCGATCGCTGTTCGGCGCAACTCGTTCTGCACATCCCCAAACTGCGTCTCCATTGCCACCACTGCGGACACGAGCGGCGTGTCCCGGCGGCCTGCCCGGAGTGCGGCAAGCCGGATTTGACGCCCATGGGGCAGGGCACCCAGCGCATCGAAGAGGCGCTCCGCGGCCATTTTCCGCAGGCGCGCGTGCTGCGGATCGACCGCGACAGCACGCGCCGCAAGAACGCCTGGGACGAGATGCGCGAGCGCATTCGCTCTCGCGACGTCGACATCCTGGTCGGCACCCAGATGCTCGCCAAGGGCCACGACTTTCCGCACCTCGCGCTGGTTGGCGTGCTCAACGCGGACAGCATGCTCTACAGCGCGGACTTCCGGGCGGCCGAACGCCTCTATGCGCTGCTCACCCAGGTCGCCGGACGCGCCGGTCGCGGCGAGTCGCAGGGGGAAGTGCTGATCCAGACCGAGTATCCCGATCATCCGCTCTACATCGCGCTGCGCAGTCAGGACTTTCGCGGGTTCGCGGACGAGCTGCTCCGCGAGCGGAAGCAGGCGCGCTTCCCGCCCTTCGTCCACCAGGCTCTGCTGCGCGCCGAGGCACGCGAAGTCGCGCGGGCGCTCGAGTTTCTGGAGAACGCTCGCGAGACGGGCCGCGAGATCGGCGGCGATGTTCAGCTCTTCGATCCCGTCCCGGCCCTGCTGGTGCGCCTCGCCGGTCGCGAGCGCGCGCAATTGCTCGTGCAGTCCGACTCCCGCGCCGATCTGCACGCCTTCCTGAAAACCTGGCGCGTGCGGCTCGCAGCAGGAAGAGCGCGCGTGTTCGCTGGGCGCTGGAAGTCGATCCGCTGGAGCTCTGAGCAAATCACACTCGCGTCGAATGCTAGAATCCCCGGTCCCCGCCTGCTGCCGCTCGGGCAGCGGTGCCCACTAAAGAAAAGGAGGTTACGGAGGAAGACCTTGGTTTTCCTCCGTTCCGGAGGGCGGCGAGGCCCGAGCCGAAGGCGAGCGCCAACCCCCTTCCGGCGCGATCGAATGGAACCTGCCTCCTTGAGCGATGCGAAGGCTGTGTGCGCAGCGTTGCTCCAGCAAGCGCTCGCCGCGGCGTGGCCGGAGCACGTGCACGCGAGTATCGTGCTCGATCGACCCAAGGAAGCGCGGCACGGCGATTACGCGTGCAACGTCGCGCTTCAGCTTGCACGCGAGCTGAAGCGCCCGCCGCGCGAGATCGCGCGCACGCTCGTCGAGGCGCTGCCGAGCGCGCCGTTTCTCGAAAAGACGGAAATCGCCGGCGCGGGCTTCATCAATCTCTTCCTCAAGCGCACATTCAAGCAGGGGGTCGTGGCCGAGATCCTGAGGCGCGGGGCCCGTTACGGCGAGAACGGTCTGGGCCGGCGCAAGAAGGTGCAGGTCGAGTTCGTGTCGGCCAATCCGACCGGGCCCCTGCACGTCGGTCACGGCCGCGGCGCCGCCTTCGGCGCGAGTCTCGCGAACGTGCTCGAGGCCGCCGGCTTCGACGTTCAGCGCGAGTACTACGTGAACGACGCGGGGCGCCAGATGGATATCCTCGCGCTATCGACCTGGCTGCGCTATCTCGAGCTCGCGGGCGAGAACGTGCCGTTTCCCCCGAACGCCTATCAGGGCAATTACGTGCGGGACATGGCACGCTCGCTCGTCGAGAGCGTGGGCACGCGACACGTCCGCCCGGCCAGCGCGGTGACGAAGGACATCCCCGACGTCGCGGCCGACCCGGAGGCGCATCTCGACGCCCTCATCGCGCGCGCGAAAGCGCTGCTCGGAAGCGACTACGAATCGATCCACGCGCATGCGCTCGACGCGCAGCTCGCGGACTGCCGCGAAGACCTCACCGAATTCGGCGTCACGTTCGATCGGTGGTTTTCCGAGCGTTCGCTATACGATTCGGGCGCGCGTCGCGGCAGCCGTCGCACAGCTCGCCGCAGCGGGCCACGTGTACGAGAAAGACGGCGCGCAGTGGTTTCGCTCGACGCAGTTCGGCGACGAGAAGGATCGCGTCGTGCAGCGCGAGAACGGCCAGTACACCTACTTCGCCTCGGATATCGCCTATCACCTGAACAAGTTCGAGCGCGGCTTCGATCTCGCGATCGACGTGTGGGGCGCCGATCACCACGGCTACATCCCGCGGGTCAAAGGCGCGCTGCAGGCGCTGGGCTTCAATCCGGAGCAGCTCACGGTCGCGCTGGTGCAGTTCGCGGTGCTCTATCGCAACGGCGAGAAAGTCTCGATGTCGACGCGCGCCGGCGAGTTCGTGACGCTGCGCGAGTTGCGGCAGGAAGTCGGCAACGACGCCGCGCGCTTCTTCTACGTCCTGCGCAAGAGCGACCAGCATCTCGACTTCGATCTCGATCTCGCGAAGTCGCAGAGCAACGAGAACCCGGTCTATTACATCCAGTATGCGCACGCGCGCGTGTGCAGCGTGCACGAGCAGTGGGGCGGCGAGTGCGCAACCCTCCCTGCGGCGGACCTCGCACCGCTCACTCGACGAGCACGAGCTCGCGGTGATCGAGCGCTTGATGGCTTATCCCGAAGCGGTCGAGAACGCCGCGCGTGAGCTCTCGCCGCACCTGATCGCGTTCTATCTGAAGGATCTTGCGGCGGACTTCCACAGCTACTACAATGCGACGCGCATCCTCGTGCCGGAGGAAGACGTGAAGCTCGCGCGCCTCGCGCTCGCCACCGCGGTGCGACAGGTGCTGCGCAACGGCCTCGCCCTGCTTGGGTGTTTCCGCACCTGAAAAAATGTAAGATAACTCGATGTCGAGGGACTACAAGGCGCACCGACCGCGCGCGCTGGCGGCCGCCGCAGCGGCAGCTCGCTGCTCGTCGGCATACTGATCGGGCTTGTCCTCGGCCTCGGCGTCGCGCTCGGCGTGGCGTGGTACATCAACAAGATGCCGAGCCCGTTCGCTTCGCGCGTCGCACCTCCGCCAAGAACCGAAGCGCCGCGAGCGCTGCCGCCTCAAACAACCCGCGGTGACGAATCAAAGGGGCCAAGGCCGAGGAGAAAGCCGCGCTTCGATTTCTACAAGATCCTGCCCGGCGCAGAGGAACGAAGGCCGAGAAGCAGGGCCGCGAAGCACCGCCCGCGTCAACCGCGGCCGGCAAGGAAGCGTTCTTCCTCCAGGCAGGCGCGTTCCAGAACGCGCCCGACGCCGACAATCTCAAGGCGCGGCTGGCGTTGCTTGGTTTCGAGGCGACCATCGAGACGACGAAGTCAGTGCCGACAAAGGCGTCTGGCACCGCGTGCGCATCGGGCCGTACACGAGCGTGGAAGAACTCAATCGCACGCGCGACACTCTGAAGCAGAACGGCGTTCAGACGACGCTCGTGAAGCTGCGCGAGCCGGAGCGCTGAGCAGTCTCAGACTCGCAGGAGTCATCAATGCACGATTGCGCGCGTGGCTGCGATGTTCGTTGCAGCGGTCGTCTTTCTTGCCGCCGCCACGCCGCCTCCGCGCAGCTCGTCGCGGGCAAGGACTATCGCCTGCTCAAGTCCGCCCCAGCCGACCCAGACCGGCAACAAGATCGAGGTGCTCGAGTTTTTCTCGTACGCCTGTCCGCACTGCAACTCGCTGCAGCCGTCGCTTCATGCGTGGCTGAAGCGCAAGCCTGCCGACGTCGAGTTCAGGCGCGTCCCGGCCGTGTTTCAGGAGCCTTGGCTGCCGTTCGCGCGGCTCTATTACACGCTCGAGGCGATGGGGCTCGTCGATAAGCTGCACCACGAAGTGTTCACCGCGATCCACGAGCAGAAAGTCCAGCTGCAAGACCCGAAGGTGCTGTTCGACTGGGTGGCGTCGAAAGGCGTCGACCAGCAAGAAATTCACGGACACGCTACAACTCTTTCACCGTGCAGTAGCCGCACGCAAGCGCTCGTCGACACGACACGCGCCGCTACAATGTCGACGTTCACGCCCGCGCTCGTCGTCGACGGCCGCTATCTCACCGGCCTCCATGATGACGAGTCCGACAGGACCCGTCGACTACGATCGCTTCTTCAAGGTCGTCGATCAACTGATCGCGCTGGCGCGCAAGAAACCAGGAGCGCGAAGTGAGATGCCGGTCACCGTGCGCTTCGTGCCGCGCATCTCTCGCCGCCCTGGGGGCTGCTCCCGCGTCGCCATGAGCCCGCTGGCGGCAGGCGCAGCAGCGCGCACGGCTCAGACTACGAGTACCTGATGATCGAGCCGCAGCCGGTCGCCGACCGGCGACGCGCATCGAAGTCGTCGAGTTCTTCTGGTACGGCTGCCCCTACTGCTATCAGCTTCAGGCTCCGCTCGAAGGCTGGCTCAAGACGAAGCCTGCCGACGTCGAGCTTGCGCCGCATCCCCGCGATTTTCCGCGAGAGCTGGGTGCCGCACGCGCGCCTGTATCTACACGCTGGAAGCGCTCGGCGAGCTGCCGCGGCTGCATCAGGCCGTTTACCGCTCGATGCACGAGGAGCGCATGAGCCTCAATTCCGCGCCGAGGCGACGGCCGAATGGGCGGCGCGCGAATGGCATCGACGCGGCGCGCTGGCTCGCGACCTACAACTCGCCGGACATGGAGCGAAAAGTCGAGCGAGTCCCGGCGCTTCACGCGCAGCTATGCGATCAAAGGCACGCCATCGCTCGTCGTCGACGGCCGCTATCTCACTTCCAGCGGCATGAGCGAGACGGTGGCGGGCGTCATCCGCATCCTCGAAGACCTTATCGACTGGCGCGCGAGCAGCGCGCCACAAGTAAACGCGTAGGCCCGAGCCGAAGGCGAGCGCCGCCTTACTCGACCGTCACCGACTTCGCGAGATTGCGGGGCTTGTCGACGTCGGTGCCCTTGTGCGAGCGCGACGTGGTAGGCGAGCAACTGCAGCGGAATGGTGTGCAGGATCGGTGAGAGCAGCCCGGCGTGGTCGGGCATCGTGATGACGTGCACGCCTTCGCCTCGCGCAAGTGCGCGTCCTGGTCCGCGAACACGTAGAGCTCGCCGCCGCGCGCGCGCACTTCCTGCAGATTCGACTTGAGCTTCTCGAACAGCGCGTCCTTGGGCGCGATCGCGACCACCGGCATGTTCTTGTCGACCAGCGCAAGCGGCCCATGCTTGAGCTCCCCGGCCGCATAGGCTTCGGCATGGATGTAGGAGATCTCTTTCAGCTTGAGCGCGCCTTCCATCGCGATCGGATAGTGGATGCCGCGGCCGAGGAACAGCGCGTCCTCGCGCTGCGCGAAGACCTCGGCCCACGCTTCGATCTGCGGCTCGACGCCCAGCACGTGCGTGAGCGCCGCGGGCAGGTGTCGCAGCGCATGCATGAGCTGCGCTTCCGCGCTCCGGCGTCAGTCGATCCGCGAAGCTTGGCGAGCGTCATCGTGAGCAGCACCAGCGCGGCGAGCTGGGTCGTGAATGCCTTGGTCGACGCGACGCCGATCTCCGGGCCGGCGCGCGTGAGAAAGCGCAGCTTCGACTGCCGCACGAGCGCCGATTCCGGAACGTTGCAGATCGTGAGGCGTGTGCGCCTGCCCGAGCGATCGCGCGTGATGCAGGGCCGCCAGCGTATCGGCGGTCTCGCCTGACTGCGAAATCGTGACGACGAGCGTCTTCGGGATTCGGCACCGATTCGCGGTAGCGGTATTCGCTCGCGATCTCGACGTTGCAGGGAATGCACGCGAGGCCTTCGAGCCAGTAGCGCGCGACCATGCCGGCGTGATAGCTCGTGCCGCACGCGAGGATGAGCACGCTGTCGACTCTCGCGCAGGATGCGCTCGGCCTCGGCGCCGAAGAGCTGCGGGCGTCACGCCGCGCGCGTTCACCACGAGCTCGAGCGTGTTCGCGACCGCCATCGGCTGCTCGAAGATCTCCTTCTGCATGTAGTGCCGGTACTGGCCCAGCTCCACTTCGGACGCAGTGAGACTGCTCACGTGTACGGGACGCTCGACCGATCCGCCCTGCGCGTCGACGATCCGCACGCCGTCGCGCCGGATCTCGGCGCAATCGCCTTCCTCGAGGTAGACGACGCGCGGCGTGACCTGGATGAGCGCGGACGCATCGGACGCAGCGAAATTCTCGCCGTCGCCCAGCCCCAGCAGCAGCGGCGCGCCCATGCGCGCGACGACCAGCGCGGTCGGATCCTTCTCGTCGACGACGGCGATCGCGTAAGCGCCCGTCAGCTCGGCGACCGCGAGGCCGCACCGCATCGAACAGCGCGGCGCCCTGCGCCATCTTCGAGTGCACGAGATGCGCGATGACCTCGGTATCGGTGTCGGAGGCGAACTCGTAGCCCTGCGCCTGAAGGCGGCGCGCGCATCTCCTCGTGATTCTCGATGATGCCGTTGTGAACGACGGACAGCCCGCCGGAGACATGCGGGTGGGCGTTGCGCTCGGACGGCACGCCGTGCGTCGCCCAGCGCGTGTGGGCGATGCCGATCGGGCCCGTGAGACGCGCTTCATCGGCTCGACGCGCGAGCTCGGCGACCCGGCCCGTGCTGCGCAACCGCGCGAGCCGGCCGTTGACGACGGCGATGCCGGCCGAGTCGTAGCCGCGATACTCGAGCCGCTTCAGGCCCTCGAGAAGAAGAGGGACCACGTTGCGCCCTGCGACGGCGCCGACGATGCCGCACATGTTAGGTTCCTTAGCTCCCTTTTTTCCGGGGACGCTTCCAGCCTTCGACGATCGTCTGGCTGGCGCGGCTCAGCGCGAGCACGCCGGGCGGCACGTCGCGGGTGATCGTCGCGCCGGCACCGATCGTCGCGCCCTTGCGGACCGTCACCGGCGCGACAAGCTGCGTGTCAGAGCCGATGAAAACGTCGTCCTCGATGACCGTCCGATGTTTGTTCGCGCCGTCGTAGTTGCAGGTGATCGTGCCCGCGCCGACGTTCACGTTGCGGCCGACGCTGGTGTCGCCGATGTACGCAAGGTGGTTCGCCTTCGACCCCGCGCCGATGTCGCTCGCCTTCACTTCGACGAAGTTGCCGATGTGCACGTCCTCGGACAGGCGTGCGCCGGGACGCAGGCGCGCGAAGGGGCCGATGCGACAACGCTCGCCGACCGACGCGTCTTCCATGTGGCTGAACGGCTTCGATGCGGGTGCCCGCTCCGATCGACACGTTCCTCAGCACGCAATTGGCGCCGAGCTCCACTCGATCGCCGAGCGTCACCGCGCCTTCGAACACGCAGTTCACGTCGATCGCGACGTCGCGTCCGCAATCGAGCGACGCCGCGCACGTCGATGCGGGCGGGGTCGGCGAGGGCAACGCCCTGCGCGAGCAGCCGCTCGGCGTACTCGCGCTGGTAGATGCGCTCGAGCTGCGCGAGATGGCTGCGACTGTTGACACCCAGCGTCTGCGACACGTCCGCCGTCTTGACCGCCGTCACGCGAACGCCGTCCCCGAGCGCGAGCTTCACGACGTCCGTCAAGATAGTACTCGCGCTGCGCGTTCTCGTTGGTCAACCGCCGCAGCCAGCCCGCAAGGCGGGACGTGGGCAGCGCCATGATGCCCGTATTCACTTCGCGCAGAGCACGCTGCTCGGCGGACGCGTCGGCTTCTTCCACGATGCCTTGGACCGCTTCCTCGGCGGACCGGACGATGCGGCCATAGCCCGTGGGATTGTCGAGTTCCGCGGTCAGCACTGCCACTCCAGCTTCCGCCGCCGAGATGAGCGCCCGCAGCGTGTCGGGCTTTACCAGCGGCACGTCGCCGTACAGGACGAGCGTCACCGGCGCGTCCGAGAGCGAGGCGAGCGCCTCCCAAGTGCATGGCCGGTGCCGAGCTGCGGCTCCTGGAGGACGAAAGCGAGATCCCGTCCAGTGATGGCCTCTCGCACCTGCTTTCCGCCGTGGCCGTAGACGACGCAGATGCGGGTCGCATCGAGCGCGCGCGCGCAGTCGATCACGTGCGACAGGAGCGGCCGGCCCGCGAGCGAATGCAGCACCTTGGGCTTGTCCGAGTGCATGCGCTTGCCCTGGCCGGCGGCGAGGATGACGACGTTGAGCGACATGCCGGCGATTATCTCATGACCCCCCGGCAATGCTGCGAACATAGGTCGCAACACGCTCCCGCGCCTCCGGCGTGAGATGGAGCCCGGCTTTCGTCCGGCGCCACAGCACGTCTTCGGCGCATCGTGCCCACTCGTGGGCCACGAAGTAGTCGATCTCGCGCGCATGGAGGTGGGCTCCGAAAGCGGTGCCGAGATCGTCCAGCGTGCTCGCGGTTCCCAGCACTTGGGCCGCCCGGGCGCCGTGCCGCGCCACGAGGACCGCGATCAGATCCGGCGGGAGGCGGGGATAACGGGCCGCGAGTGCGGCTCGGTGCGCCTCGGGCGTGCCCTCCGGCAACGCCCCGCCGGGCAGATGCGCCCGTTCGGTCCAGGGCGCGCGCATCTCCGGGAAGAAAGGCGCCAGCCGGGCGAGTGCGCGCTCGGCGAGCCGCCGATACGTCGTGATCTTGCCTCCGAACACCGACAGGAGCGGCGCTGCTCCGTCCGTCTCGTCGAGGTTCAAGCGATAGTCTCGCGTCACGTCCGCGGGATTCGTTTCGCCGTCGTCGAACAACGCCCGCACGCCACAGTAGCTCCACTTCACGTCGGGCGGCGTGACCTGGCGGCTGAAGTAACGGTTCGCGGCGCGGCACAGGTAGGCGATCTCCTCGTCCGTGACGGTGCAAGTCCCCGCATCGCCATCCAGCGCGACATCGGTCGTGCCCACCAGGGTGTATTCGCGCTCGTAGGGGCACGCGAATACGACGCGCCGATCGTCGTTCTGCAGGATGTAGGCGTGATCGCCTTCGAACAGCCGCCCGACGACGATGTGACTGCCCTGCACGAGTTTGATGCCGCCCGACGCCCTTGTATCCGCGGCGCCGAGCACCTGCAGGACCCACGGCCCCGCGGCGTTGACGATCGCACGTGTGGCGACATCGACCTCTCCATCGGGTCCGCGCAGCACGGCCCGCCAGCCACCGTTCGCGCGCCGGGCGGAGACGAACGTGGTTCGCGGCATGATGAAAGCGCCATGCTCCTGGGCGCAGAGGGCGTTCGCGATCACGAGTCGGGCGTCGTCCACCCAGCAGTCGGAGTAGCTGTAGCCGCGGCGATATTCCGGTTTGAGGCCGAGGCCGCCCAAGTCGATGGCGCTCGACCCCGGCAACGTTTGACGGCGGGCCATACGATCGTAGAGGAACAGGCCGGCACGAATCATCCAGTCGGGGCGCAGCCCGGGCGCGCGCGGCATGATGAAGCGCAACGGTCGAACGAGGTGGGGTGCTGCGCGCAGCAACACTTCACGCTCGGCCAGCGCCTCGGCGACGAGCCTCAACTCGAACTGTTCCAGATAGCGCAGCCCGCCGTGCACGAGCTTGCTGCTGGCAGAGCTGGTCGCACAGGCGAGGTCACTGCGTTCGGCGAGGGCGACCTTCAATCCCCGCCCCGCCGCATCGCGGGCGATGCCCACACCGTTGATGCCCCCTCCGACAACGAGCAGATCGGCTTGCACGAGCAGCGGTCGTCAGGCCGGCCGTATGAGCAGACCGATCAGCGCCGTTTGCGCAGTTTCTGGATGGCCGCGAGCTGGGCCACGGCTGTCGCAAGCTCCGCCTGCGCCTGAGCGATTTCGAGCTGCGAAGTACGATTCTGCATGGCCTCCTCGGCAAGCTTCTTCGCTTCCAGCGCCTTCGCTTCGTCCAGATCGTGCCCGCGTATCGCCGTGTCCGCGAGCACGGTAATCGCCTTCGGCTGAACCTCGAGGATGCCGCCCGCGACGAAGATCAGCTCCTCCTCGCCGCCGCCGGAGGGCTTGATGCGAACCTCCCCCGGCCGGATGCGGGTAATGAGCGGCGTGTGGCGCGGGTAGATCCCGAGCTCGCCCGCTTCACCCGGCAGCACGACGAACTCGGCCTCTCCGGAGTAGATCGACTCTTCCGCGCTGACGACATCGATGTGGATGGTGTTGGCCATGGGCTACTGAAGTGTCTTGGCTTTCTCGAACGCCTCTTCGATCGCGCCGACCATATAGAAGGCCTGCTCGGGCAGCGCATCGCATTCGCCGTCCACGATCATCTTGAAGCCCTTGATCGTGTCCTTGAGGGACACATACTTACCGGGCGACCCGGTGAACACTTCGGCGACGAAGAACGGCTGCGAGAGGAAACGCTGGATCTTGCGCGCGCGCGAGACGGCGAGCTTGTCTTCGGGCGAGAGCTCATCCATGCCCAGGATCGCGATGATGTCGCGCAGCTCCTTGTAGCGCTGCAGGGTGGCCTGGACCGCGCGGGCCACCGTGTAATGCTCTTCGCCCACGACGTGCGGGTCGAGCTGACGCGAGGTGGAATCGAGCGGGTCGACGGCGGGGTAGATGCCTAACGACGCGATGTCGCGCGAGAGCACCACCGTCGAGTCGAGGTGGCCGAAGGTCGTGGCGGGTGAGGGGTCGGTCAAGTCGTCGGCCGGCACGTAGACGGCCTGCATGGAGGTGATCGAACCTGCTTTCGTGGAGGTGATCCGCTCCTGCAGCCGCCCCATCTCCTCCGCGAGCGTGGGCTGATAACCCACCGCCGAAGGCATGCGCCCGAGCAGCGCCGAGACTTCGGTTCCCGCCAGCGTGAAGCGATAGATGTTGTCGATGAAGAGCAGCACGTCGCGGCCTTCGTCGCGGAAGAACTCGGCCATGGTGAGACCGGTAAGCGCCACCCGCAGGCGGTTGCCGGGCGGCTCGTTCATCTGACCGTATACGAGCGCCACCTTGTCGAGCACGTTCGAGTCCTTCATCTCGTGATAGAAGTCGTTACCCTCGCGCGTGCGCTCGCCCACGCCCGGCGAACACCGAATAGCCGGAGTGCTCGATCGCGATGTTGCGGATGAGCTCCATCATGTTCACCGTCTTGCCCACGCCGGCGCCGCCGAAGAGTCCGACCTTCCCGCCCTTCGCGAACGGGCAGATCAGGTCGATCACCTTGATGCCGGTTTCCAGCAGTTCCTGGGACGGCGCAAGCTCGTCGAACAACGGCGCTTCGCGGTGGATCGACATCGTCTTGTCGGCGCCGATGGGACCCGCCTCGTCGATCGGGCGGCCCAGCACGTCCATGATGCGCCCCAGGGTCTTCGGGCCGACCGGCACCAAAATGGGCGCACCGGTATTGAGCACCTTCATGCCGCGCCGCAGGCCGTCCGCCGAGCCGAGCGCGATGGTGCGAACGACGCCGTCGCCCAACTGCTGCTGGACTTCGAGCGTCAATTCGGAATCCTGCGCGTCCAGCTTGAGCGCATGGAATACGTGAGGCATGTCCTCTCGGGCGAACTCGACGTCGATGACCGCGCCGATGCATTGGACGATGGTTCCTGCTGCTTGAGTTTCTGCCATAGTAGTTTCCTGACTGATAAGTTCGTTCGCGCTGCTCGCGTGGCGCGATGTTCTTAAACGGCCGCCGCGCCGCCCACGATCTCCGACAGCTCCTTCGTGATCGACGCCTGCCGCGACTTGTTGTACACGAGCGTGAGCTCGTCGATCACGTTCCCCGCATTGTCGGAAGCCGATTTCATCGCGACCATGCGCGCCGACTGTTCGGAGGCCATGTTTTCGGCGACCGCCTGGTAAATGAGCGCTTCGACGTAGCGCGTGAGCACCTGGTTCAGCACGACCGCGCGTCCGGCTCATAGATATAGTCCCAGGTACCGGTGGGCGTTGCAGCGGCGCTTTCAGCGGAGACCGCTATGTGCTCGACCGAGAGCGGCAGAAGCTGCTCCATCACCGGCTCCTGCTTCATCGTGTTGATGAAGCGCGTGTAGAAAATCTCGAGCCGGTCGAAGCGATCGGCCATGTACCCGTCGAGCATCACCTTGACCGCGCCGACGAGCTTTTCCATGTGCGGGCGATCGCCGAGAGCCGGTGACCTGCGAAACGACTTCGCATCCCGAGGCGCTGGAGAAACCCGAGGCCCTTGCAGCCGATGGCGCAGGCCTCGACTTCTTCGCCGGCCGCTTCCCATTCGCGCGCCTTATTGAGCACGAGCCGCAGGACGTTCGTGTTGAGCCCGCCGCACAATCCCTTGTCCGCAGTCACGACGATGATCCCGACGCGGTTCACCGTATCGCGCTCGATCAGGAACGGATGGCGATACTCCGGATTGGCGTGGCTGATGTGCGCGGCGACATTGCGGATTTTCTCGCCATACGGCCGCGCCGTGCGCATGCGCTCCTGCGCGCGACGCATCTTGGAGGCGGCGACCATCTCCATCGCTTTCGTGATCTTGCGCGTGTTCTGCACGCTCTTGATCTTGGTGCGGATCTCTTTTGACCCTGGCATTGCGTAGTCCTTTGGCTGGGCGCCGTTTCCTTCTGCACTGACCCTCGTAGATATTGATGAGAATACTCACGAGCGCCTGAATGCTTCGTTCGCGGGGACCCCGCTGTTCCACAGCCCCCGCTCACCGAAATGGGCGGGTTCTAATCGGCGAGCTTAGCGCGGCGACAGCCTGTCCCAGGCGCGCCGCTCACCAGGTACCAGTACGTTGCTGTCGATTTCCAGTCCTTCATCGCCTGCTGCAGCTTCTCTTCGTCTTCCTTGGAGAGGTCCTTGGTATCCTCGATGCGCTTCACCAGGTCCGAGTACTTGCCTTTGATGTAGTCGCGCATCGAGCGTTCCGCGGAAAGCGCTTTCCTCACGTCGATGTCGTCGAAGTAACCGCCGTTCACCGCGAAGAGCGTGAGCGCCATCTCCCACACCTGCAGCGGCTCGTATTGCGGCTGCTTCATGAGCTCCGTCACCATGCGGCCGCGTTCGAGCTGCTTGCGGGTGGCTTCGTCGAGATCCGAGGCGAACTGCGCGAACGCCGCGAGCTCACGATATTGTGCGAGTGCCAGGCGCACCCCGCCGCCCAGCTTCTTGATGACCTTCGTCTGCGCCGCGCCGCCTACCCGCGAGACCGAAATGCCGGCATTGATCGCAGGGCGGATACCGGCGTTGAAGAGGTCCGTCTCGAGGAAGATCTGGCCGTCGGTAATCGAGATCACGTTGGTCGGCACGAAGGCGGTTACGTCACCGGCCTGCGTTTCAATCACCGGCAGCGCGGTCAGCGAGCCCGTTTTGCCTTTGACTTCGCCGTTGGTGAAGCGCTCGACGTATTCCGGATTCACGCGTGCCCCGCGCTCGAGCAATCGCGAGTGGAGGTAGAACACGTCCCCGGGATACGCCTCGCGGCCCGGCGGACGGCGCAGCAGCAGCGAAATCTGCCGATACGCCCACGCCTGCTTGGTCAGGTCGTCGTAGATGATGAGCGCATCCTGCCCGCGATCGCGGAAGTATTCGCCCATCGTGCAGCCGGAATAGGGCGCGATGTATTGCATCGCCGCGGGATCCGAGGCCGAGGCCGCCACCACGATCGTGTAGTCCATCGCGCCGTGCTCTTCGAGCTTCCTCAGCACGTTCTTGATGGTGGAGGCCTTCTGGCCGATCGCCACGTAAACGCAGATGAGATCCTTGCCCTTCTGGTTGATGATCGTGTCGATCGCCACCGCGGTCTTGCCGGTCTGCCGGTCGCCGATGATCAACTCGCGCTGGCCGCGGCCGATCGGCACCATCGAGTCGATCGCTTTCAATCCCGTCTGCACCGGCTGCGACACCGACTGGCGCGCAGATCACGCCCGGCGCGACTTTCTCGATCACGTCCGTCTGTTTCGCGTTGATCGGCCCCTTGCCGTCGATCGGCTCACCGAGCGCATTGACCACGCGGCCGATGAGCTCCGTCCCCACCGGCACTTCCAGAATGCGTCCCGTCGTCTTGACCGTATCGCCTTCGGTGATGTGCTGGTATTCGCCGAGCACCACGGAGCCCACCGAATCGCGCTCGAGATTGAGCGCGAGACCGAACGTATTGTTCGGAAACTCGAGCATCTCGCCCTGCATCACGTCGGCCAGACCGTGGATGCGGCAGATGCCGTCGGTCACCGAGATCACCGTGCCCTGCGTGCGCGATTCGAGCGTGCCGCCCAGGTTCTGGATCCGGCTCTTGATGAGTTCGCTGATCTCGGATGGGTTGATTGCATGCGTTAACTCCTGCTTGAAGTGCGGTCTCAATGAGTGAGCGCGACGGCCATCGCATCGAGCCGCCCTC
The DNA here is from genome assembly GCA_963808765.1 of uncultured beta proteobacterium. Classification (GTDB taxonomy): domain Bacteria; phylum Pseudomonadota; class Gammaproteobacteria; order Burkholderiales; family SG8-41; genus JAQGMV01. Next base: position 47,621 of record CAWEHH010000044.1, on the reverse strand, counting down.
TCACGGTTGCGTCGATCACCTTGTCGCCCACCACGATGCGCGCCCCGCCGATCAGCTGCGGGATCGACTTCGACCTGCGCGTTGACTCTGCGGCCGTGTTTGCGCTTCGAGCGCTTCGCGCAGCCGCGCCACCTGGTCATCGCTCATCGGCATCGCCGAGATGATGCGCGCTTCGATCAGGCCCTCGTGCTCGCGCCGCTGCTCTTCGTAAAGACTGCGGATGTGCGAGGCGAGGTCGAGGCGCCCGTTCTGGACGAGCACCTGCACGAGATTGCGGCCGTGGCCGTCGAGGCGCTCGCCGAGGATGCCGAGGATAAGCGACTCCAGCGCGCGGTCCTCCACGTTGGGGTCGCCGATGCGCGCGGCGATGTTCTCGTCCGTGACGACGGCTTCGATCAGCGCGAGCGTCTCCGACCAGCGTTCGAGCGCGTTCCCTTCGCGCGCAAGCTTGAACGCCGCTTCGGCGTACGGGCGGGCAATCGTGACGAGCTCGGCCATGCTAGAGCTGGCCCTGAATGCCGTCGAGGAGCTCGCGCGTGCACGTTCGCGTCGACTTCGCGCCGCAGGATCTGCTCGGCGCCGGCCACCGCGAGCGCGGCCACCTGGGCGCGCAGCGTCTCGCGGGCGCGCGAGACTTCCTGCTCGATTTCGGCTTTGGCGCCTGCAATGAGACGCGCGCCTTCCTCGCTCGCCGCGCCTTTGGCTTCCTCGACGATCTGGCAGGCACGCCGATCGGCCTGCGCGAGAATCGTCCTGCGCCTGCTGGCGCGCTTCCTTCAGCATGTCGGCGGTGCGCACCGCTGCCTGCTCGAGGTCCTGGCGGCCCCGTTCGGCGGCCGCCAGCCCCTCGGCGATCTGCTTCTGGCGCGCTTCCATCGCCCGGATGAGATACGGCCAGATGAACTTCGCGCGCTAAACCAGATGAACAATGCGAACGTCGCCGCCTGCGCAAACATTGTGAGATTGATGTTCATACGTCCAGCGTCCGCGTCACGGGCGCCTCGAGTTAGCTGATCGACGGCAAGCAGCGGATTCGCCGAACGCGAACCACATGGCGAGGCCCACGCCGATGATGAACGACGCGTCGATCAGGCCCAGCAGCAGGAACACCTTCGCCTGCAGCGCGGGGATCAGCTCGGGCTGACGCGCGCCGGCTTCGAGAAAGCGGCTGCACATGATGCCGATGCCGATGCACGCGCCGGCCGCGCCGAGCCCGATCATGAGCCCGATGCCGATTCCGGTGTACGCCTGGATCATCGCCAGCATTTGCAGTTTTTCCATCTTGTTTCCTTTCTGGAGCAGCCCGTTGTTAAGTGCGAATTCTTCAATGGACTTTCGTGCGCCATCGACAGATAGACGATCGTGAGCATCATGAAGATGTAGGCCTGCAACGCGACGATCAGGATGTGGAAGATCGCCCAGCCCAGGCCCAGAAACGCGCCGAAAATCGTGCCGGCCAGCCCCGTGGCCGCCCACATCCACAGCAGCAGAAAAATGATCTCGCCCGCATACATGTTTCCGAACAGCCGCAGCGAGTGCGACAGCGGCTTCGACAGATACTCCACCAGATTGAAGAGGAAATTCGGCAGGCCACAGCAGCGGGTTGCGCGCCGAACGGCGAGCAGAACAGCTCGTGGATCCAGCCGCCGAGACCCTTCACCTTGATGCTGTAGAAGATCATCAGCAGCCACACCGAGAGCGCGAGCGCGAACGTCGTGTTGACGTCGGCCGTCGGGCACCTGCCGCCAGTTGTGCTGCTGAAAGACGTGCTCGTAGACCCACGCCATGATGTCCACCGGCAGGAAGTCCATCGCGTTCATGAGGATCACCCACACGAACACCGTCAGCGCGAGCGGCGTGACGAAGCTGCCGGTCTGCCGTGAAAGATGCCTTTCACCTGGTCGTCGACGAAATTGACCACGAGCTCGACGAACGCCTGCCGCTTGCCCGGAACGCCCGCCGTCGCGCCGCGCACCACGAGCCACAGAAAACCGAAGGCGATCACGCCGAGCACGACCGAGGTGACCAGCGTGTCGAGGTGCAGCGTCCAGAACGGCGAATCGCCGAACGAGATCGTGCGGTTCGCGAGGTGGTGCGCCGATGTATGAAGTCGGAGTGAGTTCCTGCGCCATGCCTTTAAAGTCCTGTCCGCATCACCTGTCGCGTACGCACGAAATCGCCATGCTGAAGAAAATCATCGTCAGGATGAACGTGCCGAAAAACGGCGCCGTGCACGAGCTGCTCGTAGTTCGCGCAGCGTCAACCAGAGCTACACGACGATGAGTCCAACCTTGCCCGCTTCCGCGCGCGTAAAGCGCCCGCAGGGCTTCCCCCGCCGTTCGCTTCCTGCTGTGCGTCGCGACGCAACCGAACACCGCGCCGGCCGCGACATTGATGAGCCCCCCGGCGAGCGCCGAGAGCGCGCCGTGCAGGCCCAGCCAGAATCCAGCTGACAACATCGAGGCGGCAGTGGCATATAACTGCCACCTCAGGACGGTGCGGATCGGTTTGCCCTCGATCGCGAGAGCCACCTTGTTCACCCGCGAATAAAACCGCGGGATTATACGTGGGCGCATGTAAGCGCGTCAAAATGGAGCGCTCGCGGGAGACTCGCTCCGGCTCCCCTCCGAAAAGAGCTCGCGAGCGAGCCGATGGAGGCGGGCCTTACCGTGCTCCGCGCGACGCGAGCCTTGGGGCTGCATCGTGTTCATAGCCGAGCGTCGCGGATTCGTCGCTCTCGCGTGCCGCGGAGCCTGCTACGCGTTACCCCCCAAGCGACCCAGCAGTTGATCGAGCTCGTCGAGCGAGCGATAGGCGACGACGAGCTTGCCGCCGCGCTTGCCTCGCGCCTTGATCTGCACGGTCGTGCCGAGTCGCTCGCGACCATTCCTCTTCCAGCCGCGCGACGTCGCGATCGACACGCGGGCGCCGCGGCGCCGCGGGCTTCAGAGCGGCCGCGACGCGCTGCTCGACCTCACGCACGGTGAGCCCCTTCTGCGCCGCTTCACGGGCGAGGTCGATCTGGCGCGCGACCGGCAGCGCGAGCAACGCCCGCGCGTGCCCCATGTCGATCCGGCCTTCCGCGAGCAGCTCGCGCACCGGGCGGCGCGAGCTCCAGCAGGCGCAGCAGATTGGAAACTGCGGCGCGCGAGCGGCCCAGCGTTTCGGCGATCGTTCTGGTGCGTGAGGCCGAACTCCTTGATGAGCCGCTGGATGCCCTGCGCCTCTTCGAGCGGGTTCAGATCTTCGCGCTGGATGTTCTCGATCAGTGCGGCGGCGAGCGCCTGTTGGTCCGGGATGTCTCGAACGAGCACGGGCACGGTCGCGAGCCCCGCCATGCGCGCGGCGCGCCACCGCCGCTCGCCGGCGATGATCTCGTAGCCGCCTTCGGACGACGGCCGCACGAGTATCGGCTGCATCACGCCCTGGGCCTTGATCGATTCGGCGAGCTCGAGCAGCGCCTCATGCTGCATATGCGAGCGCGGCTGATAGCTTGCCCGGCTGCAGCTCGATCGATCGATACGTCCCGCATCGCGCCCTGCGGCTGCGCGGGCGCCGCATCGTCTCCGCCCAGCAGCGCATCGAGACCGCGTCCGAGTCCTTTGACTTTCACCATCGATGCCTCCACCGGCGCGGTCTGTTCGTACGCGCTTCAGCATCTCGCCTGCCAGCGCGAGATACGCCTGCGCGCCCTTGGACGTCTTGTCGAACTTCAGCACGGGCAGCCCGTGGCTCGGCGCTTCGGCGAGGCGCATGTTGCGCGGGATGACGGTGCGATAGACCTTTCGCCGAAATGCTGCACCAGCTGCGCGGACACCTGCTGCGCGAGCGTATTGCGCGGGTCGTACATGGTGCGCAGCAGACCCTCGATCTCGAGCTCGGGATTGAGATGCGCGCGCACTTTCTTGACCGTCGACACGAGGTCGCTCAGCCCTTCCAGCGCGTAGTACTCGCACTGCATGGGGATCATGACCGCGTCCGCCGCAGCGAGCCCGTTGACCGTCAGCAGATTCAGCGCGGGCGGGCAATCGATCAGGATGAAATCGTATTCGGCCTCGATCTCGGCGAGCGCCTCCTTCAGACGCGTTTCGCGGCGCTCGAGATCGACCATCTCGACTTCGGCGCCCGCGAGCTCGCGGTTAGCCGGCAGCACATCGTACTCGCGCCACCGGCGCGCGCATCCGCACACGGTGAATGGGTTCCGCGCCGATCAGCACTTGATACACGGTCGACTGGAGCACGCGCTTGTCCATGCCGCTGCCCATCGTCGCGTTGCCCTGCGGATCGAGATCGACCAGCAGCACGCGCCGCTTCGCTGCGCCGAGGCTCGCGGCGAGGTTGACGCCCGTCGTCGTCTTGCCGACGCCGCCTTTCTGATTCGTGATTGCAGAACGTGCGCGCCATCGATCAGTTCGCTTCGCATGATGACGAGGTGACGCTCGGCGGCCACCCCGGGCACTTCGAGCGCCACGACTTTCTCGACACGGCAGGCTGCCGGCAGCGCGGCGATGCTCCTCGTACGGATAAACGCCTTTCATCGCGAGCACGGTGCCCCCGGGCTTGCAGAGCGGCGAGGCTGCCGCGGCGAACTCGGCGAGGTCGGAAAAAGCGCGCGAGATGACCGAATCGTAGGCCCGCGCGCGGCAGGACGGCTTCGGCGCGCTCTTCGCGGATGTCCACGTTGGCCAGCTCGAGCTCGATGGCGGCCTGACTGCAGAAACGCCGTCTTCTTGTGATTGCTCTCGAGCAGCGCCACGCGCCAGTCCGGCCGCGCGAGCGCGAGCGGGATGCCCGGAAGCCCCGCGCCGCTGCCCACGTCGGCGATCGACGGCCCTTCGAGGTGCGGCAGCACGGCGAGGCTATCGAGCACGTGGTGAGACGAGCATGCGCTCGGGCTCCCGCACGGCCGTGAGGTTGTAGACACGGTTCCATTTCGCGATGAGCGCGATATAGGCGAGAAGCTTCTCCGGCGCCGCAGGGTCGCAGGGAGACACCGAGAGCGCGAAGGCCGGCAGCGAGATCCGCGGCCAGCGTCATGCGCTTTCTGCGCGCCTGTGCGAAACCGCGCTTCAGGTGGACGAGCAGCACCGAAATCGCGGCCGGCGTGACGCCCGAGATGCGCGCGGCCTGGCCCAGCGTCTCCGGCCGGTGCAGGTTCAGCTTCTGCTGCACCTCCATCGAGAGCCCGCGCACCGTGCGGTAGTCGACGTCCTGGGGAAGCGCGGCCTGTTCATGCTGTTCGTTGCGCTCGATCTCCTCGCGCTGGCGCTCGATATAGCCTTGATATTTCGCCTGAATTTCGACCTGCTCCGCGACCTGGGCGGATCTCGACGCCCGGCCCGGCGCCCGGCAGCGTCATGAGCGCCGCGTAGGTCACTTCCGGTCGCCGCAGCAGATCCGCGAGCGTGTACTCGCGCTCGATGGGCTGGCCGAGCACGCGGGTCGCGTCGTCCGCGCCGACCACTCGAGGGTTCACCCACGTCGACTTCAGGCGCTCCTGCTCGCGCGCGATCGCCTCGCGCTTCTCGCAGAACGCGCTCCAGCGCGCATCGTCGACGAGCCCGAGCTCCCGGCCGACTCCCGTCAGGCGCAGATCGGCGTTGTCTTCGCGCAGCGAGAGCCGATACTCGGCGCGGCTGGTGAACATTCGATACGGCTCGGAAACGCCGCGCGTGATGAGATCGTCGACCAGCACGCCGAGATAGGCCTGGTCGCGCGTCGGGCACCAGCTTTCGCGTCCTTGCGCGCGAGAGCGCGGCGTTCATGCCCGCGAGCAGGCCCTGCGCCGCCGCTTCTTCGTACCCCGTCGTGCCGTTGATCTGACCCGCGAGGAAAAGACCACCGATCGCTTTCGATTCGAGCGAGCGCTTTGAGCGCCCGCGGATCGAGATAGTCGTATTCGATCGCATAGCCGGGCCGCGTGATGTGCGCGTTCTCGAGTCCCGCGGATCGAGCGCACGAGCGCGTACTGCACGTCGAACGGCAGGCTCGTCGATATGCCATTCGGGTAATACTCGTTGACCGTGAGTCCCTCGGGCTCGAGGAAGATCTGGTGCGAGCCTTTGTCGGCGAAGCGGTGGATCTTGTCTTCGATCGACGGGCAGTAGCGCGGCCCGACGCCTTCGATCACGCCGGTGAACATCGGCGAGCGATCGAGCCCGCCGCGGATGATCTCGTGCGTGCGCGCGTTGGTGTGCGTGATCCAGCAGGGGAGCTGCTGCGGGTGCTGAGTGCGCTCTGCCCATGAAAGAGAACACCGGCATCGGCAGCGTCGCCCGGCTGCTCGGTCAGCCGCGAGAAATCGATGCTGCGCCCGTCGATGCGCGGCGGCGTGCCGGTTTTCAGGCGGCCCACGGGCAGCTCGAGCTCGCGCAGTCGCGCGGCCAGGCCGAGTCGCCGGCGGATCGCCTGCGCGCCCGCCCTCGTAGTTCTGCAGCCCGACGTGGATCAGCCCCGACAGGAAGGTGCCGGTCGTGAGGACGACTGCGCGCGCGCGCAACGCGCACGCCGATCTGCGTCACGGCCCCGACGACGCGGTCGCCTTCCAGCAGCAGGTCGTCGACGGCCTGCTGGAAAATGCGGAGATTGGGCTGGTTTTCGAGCCGCCGCCGGATCGCCTGCCGATAGAGAACACGATCGGCTTGCGCGCGCGTCGCGCGCACGGCCGGGCCTTTGCGCGAATTGAGTATGCGGAACTGAATGCCCGCCTCGTCAGCCGCCTCCGCCATCGCGCCGCCCAGCGCGTCGATTTCCTTGACGAGATGCCCTTTGCCGATGCCGCCGATCGACGGATTGCACGACATCTGCCCCAGCGTTTCGACGTTATGGGTCAGCAGCAGCGTGCGGCGCCCCGAGCCGCGCCGCGGCGAGCGCCGCCTCGGTGCCGGCGTGGCCGCCACCGACAACAATTACATCAAATTTTTCAGTTAGTTGCATAATTGTCAGGGCGGGGCCGAATGGCGCCCATGATAGCGCATTCCAGCGGTGCTTAGAAGCAATGCGGCGCGCCGATGTTCCACGTGAAACACGGTTAGGATCAGTGCAACTTACTGTGCCCGCCACGCGCGTACCCCAGGCGTCGTAACGGGGTCGGTAACTTTTCGGCACGAGGGGCCGCCGATTTCCGGCGCGCGAAGCGCCAAGTGCGGTCCACGCGAGGAACAACCGGACGCTGCCTTCCCGAGAGTGTCGGATATAAGGGCGCCTTCGGCTCGGGCCTCGCCACCCACGGCACAGAGGGACACCCTGGTTTCCCTAGAGGCCCTTCTGGACTTGTCCGCCCGTCGATGTTCCACGTGAAACGTCACTTGCCGATGCAGAAGCGCGAGAAGATTTCGCCCAGCAGGTCGTCGGCGGTGAATTCGCCGGTGATCGACGAGAGCTGGTTCTGCGCCAGGCGCAGCTCCTCTGCAAAGAGCTCGAGTCGCGTCACCTGCCCCTCCGCGCGAATCAGGTGCTCACGTGCATTGCGCAATGCGGTGAGGTGGCGCTCTCGCGCGAGAGAACACCGTCTCCGGATCCGATGCCAGCCGGCCACCCTCAGCAGCGCCGTGCGCAGAAGCTCGACGCCAGCGCCCGTCCGGGCGGAAAGCCACACTGTTGGCAGGCTTCCGCCGCCGTCAGTGGCGTTCTCACGGCGATTCGAACCAGGTTCGCCGAGCTCCGCCGCCGATGAGCTTCCACTCCTCCGCGCCTCCTGTCCGACCAGATCGATCTTATTCATCACCCGGATCCGCGGCACGTTCACGGGCAATCGCGTCGCGATCTCTGCGGTCCGCTTCTGTTTCGCCTGCGCTCGCATCGAAGACCTGTACCACGGCGTCGGCGCGGTCGAGCGCCGCCCACGTGCGCTCGATTCCCGCGCGCTCCAGCGGATCGCTCGACGTCTCGCAGCCCCGCCGTGTCGATCACGTGCAGCGGAACGCCGCCGAGGTCGATCGACTTCGCTGATCGTGTCGCGCGTCGTGCCGGGAATATCCGTGACGATGGCGAGCTCCTCGCCCGCCAGCCGGTTGAGCAGGCTCGACTTGCCAACGTTCGGCCGCCCCGCGAGCACGACATGCAGCCCGTCGCGCAGGATTCGCCCCTGCTCGCGCTTTCGAGCACCGCATCCACGTGCCTTTCGCGGCGGCCACGCGCTGCAAGCGCGTCGCGCGGATCCAGGAAATCGATGTCCTCTTCGGGAAAATCCAGTGTTGCTTCGACCAGCGTCCGCAGCTCTGTGATGCGGGCGACGAGCTCCTGCACGCGCGAGAGAACTCGCCCTGCAGCGAGCGCATTGCCGCAGCGCGCGGCCTGGGCACTGGTAGCGTCGATGAGATCGATCACGCTTTCGGCTTGTGCGAGGTCGAGCTTGCCGCTGAGGAACGCGCGGAGGGTGAATTCGCCCGGCGTCGGCCACGCGCGCACCGAGCTCCACACATCGCTCGAGCAGAAGCCGCAGCACCACCGGCCCGCCGTGCGCCTGGAGCTCGAGCACGTCTTCGCCGGTATAGGAGTGCGGCGCGGGAAAGTAGAGCGCGACGCCTTGATCGATCGGCGCCCGCGCTGCGTCCCGGAAGCGGGTGACGACGCGTAGCGGGGCGGGGCGCGCAAGTGAGGACTTCGCGTCCGCCGTACGAGCCTCGCGCGACCAGCGGCCGCGGATGCCGCATCGTGTCCCGGAGACCCCGCACGATGCCGTATCCGCGGCGCGGCCCGGGCGCGGTCGCGATCGCAGCATGGTGTCGCAGTAATCATCGTACGCGGTCGAGCAGCGTGCGGGCGCGGCCGACCGCGCAAGCCAGCGTCTCCCGTCAGGACTTCCGCGGCGTCGCGAGACTCGCGCGTTCGAGCACTCGGTTGATGTGCCATTGCTGCGCGATCGACAGGATGTTGTTGACCAGCCAGTAGAGCACCAGGCCGGCGGGGAAGAAGAAGAAGAAAATGCTGAACGCGATCGGCATGATCTTCATGACCTTCGCCTGCATCGGGATCCGGCGGCTCGGGGTTCAAGTCGCGTCTGGATGATCATCGTCGCGCCCATGAGTATCGGCAGGACGATACCACGGATCGGGGCGGGACAGGTCGTCGATCCACAGCATGAACGGCGCGTGGCGCAGCTCGACGCTCGCCAGCAGCACCCAATAAAGTGCAATAAAAACAGGTATTTGCACGACAATTGGCAAACAGCCGCCGAGCGGATTGATCTTCTCCGTCTTGTAGAGCTCCATCATCGCCTGCTGCATGCGCTGACGATCGTCGCCGTACTGCTCCTTCAGCCGCTGCATCTTGGGCGCCAGCACCCGCATCTCGCCATCGAGCGGTAGCTCGCCTCCGACAGCGGATAGAAAATCAGCTTGATGATGACCGTCAGGATGATGATCGCGACGCCCCAGTTGCCGACCCACTGGTAGATCCACGAGAGCAGCCAGAACAGCGGCACCGCGATGATCGTGAGCCACCCGTAGTCGACCGCCAGGTCGAGCCCCGGCGCGAGCTTGCGCGAGCTTGTCCTGCTCCTGCGGGCCCGGCGTAGAGCGGAACGCTCACCACGGCCGAGCTGCCCGGGCGCGACGGCGTCCGCCGGGCACGATGACGCCCGCTGCGTTGAGGTTGTCGACCCGGCGCACGTAGAACTCGCGCGGCGTGCCGTTCTTCGGCAGCCACGCACGCGAGGAAGTAGTGCTGCAGATCGCGATCCAGCCGTCGCTCACGTCCTTCGGCAGGACCGCCTTGTTCTTCTCGATGTCGCTGAACGCGATCTTCTGGAACTTCTCCTTGTCGGTGTAGACGCCCGACGCCCGTGAATGTCGGCAGCATCGCCGAATCGCCTGCCGGCGGCTTGTCGTCGCGCAGGAACTGGTAGTACGCGTAGGGCTGTACCGCCGCTCCGCCTCGTTCGCGATCTCGAACGCCACGTCGATCAGATAGCTTGCGCGGTGGAAGCGATAGACCTTCGTGACCTTGACGCCGTTCGCGACCGGCGCCTGCAAGCGCACTTCCAGCGTCGCTCGCGCCCTCTTGCAGCTTGTATTCAGTCGAGGCCGCGCTATACGGCGTGCGGTGCGTCGGAAGATCGGCGCCGAGCAGCCCCGATTGGGCGACGTAGACATGATCCGGCCGCTGCTGGAAGAGGACGAAGTTCGCTTTCTTGTTTTCGACGCCGCGATGCTGCTTCAGCTCGAGCCTGCGCAGGTCGCCGCCCAGCAGGCTGATCTCGGCGCGGTAGACGTCGGTCTCCACCTGCACTGTGCTGCCCTGTGGAATGCTGGGCGGCGGGCGCCTGTGTGGCGGACGGAGGCGCCGAGGGCACGAGCTTCTCGATCGGGATCGGCGGGACGCTCGCATCCTTCTTTTCGGTGGGCGATTCGCTCGCCGGTGGCTTCTGTGCCGGCGGATTGCTGATCGCGCTGCCATGCGTCGACGAGCATGAACAGCGAGAACGAAAAAATAAAAAAAAGAATGAGGCGTTGGGATTCCATCGCTACGGTCTTCGATCGTTCACGGCCTGGCGCGCGCACTCGCCGACCGCGGCTTTCATAAGCCTCAGTAACTCGCCGCGCAGCGCCGTCGTTCGTCTGAGCCCGCAAGTCGTTGCGCAGTTGCACTGCCACATCATGAGGGCCAAGTTCCGCGCTCCGGAAAACCTCGCGCACGAGCCGCTTGCCGCGATTGCGGTCGACCGCCCTCGCGGCTGCTTTCCTGCCCGCGATAATGCCCAGCCGCGCATGCTCTGCCGTGTTGGGAACCGCTCGCACGACGAAGTTTCGGCTCGCCGCACGGCTGCCTGCGCGCAAGACGTTCTCGAAATCGAGACGCTTGCGAAGAACGCGCGAGTGCTCGCCTGCGTATCCCCTGTCGGAGGTTTGCCCCTGCCGTCAAACAGCGAGCCGCGCCCGACCCTTCGCCCGACGCGCATTGATGACGGCGCGCCCGGCCTTGGTTTTCATGCGTACGCGAAAACCGTGGGTGCGCTTGCGGCGCGTCTTCGAGGGTTGATAAGTTCGCTTCATGATGACTGCCTTGGACGGGCCGAAAAACCCGGTATTACAACGTGCGGCACGGCGCAGTGTCAAATCGCGCGCGGCGTCGGCTGATGCGTCGGACAGCATCGCATCGCTTGTGGATTACCCCTATCCAGAAGCGTAAAACTGCAACACGCTCCACCTTCCGCAGCTTCCAAAAAACTTAACCAATGCGCGATGAACAGCTTCTGGCGCTATTGCTTGACCCATTTCGAGAAAGAGCTTCCCGCGCAACAATTCGCCACCTGGATCAAACCTCTCAAGTTCGAAGTCGAAGGCGACACGTTCACGCTGATCGCACCCAACCGCTTCGTACTGCAGTGGATTACGGGACAAGTTCTACAGCCGCATCCAGGAGCTCGCCGCAGAGCAGCTGAAGCGCTCCGTCGACATCAGGCTGCTGCTCGCCGAGAAGGAACCTCCGACGATCGAAGTCGTCCGTGCCTTCGGCGGCCGACATCCCGCAGCCGAAGGCGGCGCGCGACGTCTCACGGCTCAATCCGGATTTCACGTTCGAAACGTTCGTCACCGGCAAAGCAAACGAGCTCGCGCGCGCGGCCGCCATGCAGGTCGCCGAGCGGCCCGGGTGCAGCTTACAACCCGCTTTTCATCTACGGCGGCGTGGGCCTCGGCAAGACCCATCTGATCCATGCGATCGGCAACCAGCTCCAGGCACGCGCGCCCGAGTCGAAGATCCGCTACATCCACGCGGAGCAGTACGTGTCCGACGTCGTGCGGGCCTACCAGCACAAGGCGTTCGACGATTTCAAGCGCTATTACCACTCGCTCGACCTGCTCCTGATCGACGACATCCAGTTCTTCAGCGGAAAGAGCCGCACGCAGGAAGAATTCTTCTACGCCTTCAATGCCCTGATCGAATCGCACAAGCAGGTCGTCATCACGTGCGACACCTACCCGAAGGAGATCTCCGGGATGGAGAATCGGCTGATCTCGCGCTTCGGCTGGGGCCTCACCGTGGCGGTCGAGCCGCCCGAGCTCGAGATGCGAGTCGCGATTCTTCTCAAGAAAGCGGACGCGGAATCGATCCAGCTCGACGAAGGCGTCGCTTTCTTCCTCGCGAAGCACATCCAGTCGAACGTACGCGAGCTCGAAGGCGGACTCAAGCGCGTTCTCGCCTATGCGCGTTTTTCCGGAGACGAGCTGTCGATCGACCTGTGCCGCGAAGCGCTGCGCGATCTGCTGGCCGTCCAGAACCGCCAGGTCTCCATCGAGAACATCCAGAAGACCGTTGCGGACTATTACAAGATCAAAGTGTCGGAGATGTATTCCAAGAAGCGCAGCCGCAACGTCGCGCGCCCGCGTCAGATCGCCATGGCGCTCGCGAAAGAGCTCACGCCCCTGAGCCTTCCCGACATCGGCGACGCCTTCGGCGGCCGCGACCACACGACGGTGCTGCACGCGTGTCGCAAGATCGCCGCCCTGAGATCGACGAGCACCGACGTCACGCGCGACGTGAACTCGCTGCTGAAAGTGCTGCGCAGTTGAAAACCACTGGACGGATTGTGGATAACCACGCTCCAACACCTCATCCGCCCGAACGCTCCACAATTCATCCCCGGTTCCAACGAGGCGAATCCACAACCCTGGATCGTTCCAAGCCCGCGAGTTGAATGACTTTACTCGGCTGTCCACAGACAAGGCCCGAGCTTATTAGAACTACTATTTAAAGAAGTTATATATGAAACTTCTCCAGATCGAGCGCGACGCGCTGCTGAAACCGCTGCAGGCCGTGACGGGCATCGTCGAAAGACGGCATACCCTGCCGATCCTGTCGAACGTGCTGATCGAACGCGAAGACGAACAGTTGCGGCTGGTCGCAACGGATCTCGAGATCCAGATCCTGACCCGCTGCGCGATCGCGCAAGGGCGGCAGCGACCAGAGTCTCACCGTTCCGCGCGCAAGCTTCAGGACATCCTCCGCTCGCTGCCGGAAGAGGCGAACGTCGCGCTCGACGCGCAGAACAATCGCCTTCAGGTCAAAGCAGGCAAGAGCCGCTTCAATCTGCAGACCTTGCCGGCGACGGATTTTCCGCTGCTCGGCGATGCAGGCCCGGCGCTCGCCAACGTGAGCGTGCCCCAGAAAGCACTGAAGGAGCTGCTTCTCCTCGTGCAGTTCTCGATGGCCCAGCAGGACATCCGCTACTACCTGAACGGCATGCTGCTCGTGCTCGACGAAGGAGCAGATGCGGGTGGTGGCAACCGACGGCCATCGTCTGGCCTATGCGAGCGGAACGGTCAGCGCGCAGAACGAAAAACGCGAAGTCATCCTGCCGCGCAAAGCCGTGATCGAGCTCTCACGGCTGCTCGCGGAGAGCGACGAGAGCGTCGAGGTCGAGGTGTACGCGAACCAGGTGAAGTTCCGTTTCGGCGATGTCGAGCTCACGACGAAGGTCATCGACGGCAAGTTTCCGGACTACACGCGCGTCATACCGACGAACTACCAGAAGCATTTCACGGTCGACCGGATCGCTGCTCCTCCAGGCCTTGCAGCGCGCGGCGATCCTCTCCAACGAGAAGTTCCGCGGCGTCCGCTGGATGATGACGGGGAACAGTTTGCGGATTTCATGCACTAACAATGAGCAGGAAGAAGCGCAGGAAGAGCTCGAGATCGCCTATCCCGGCGATCCGCTGGACGTCGGGTTCAACATCACCTACCTCCTGGACGTGCTGAATAACGTCGACAGCGCCCAGGTCGACTGCGCCTTCGGCGACGCCAACAGCAGCATGCTGATCACCCTGCCCGATCGCGCGGACTACCGTTATGTGGTCATGCCGATGCGCATTTGAGCCACAGGCCAGAGAGAGAGAATGACCCAAAGGCAAGAGGACCCGAACGACGCACATCATTACGGCGCGAGCAGCATCAAGGTCCTGAAAGGCCTGGACGCCGTCCGCAAGCGGCCGGGCATGTATATCGGGGACACCAACGACGGCACCGGCCTGCACCACATGGTGTTCGAGGTGGTCGACAACGCGATCGACGAGGCGCTTGCCGGGTATTGCGACGAAATCACGGTCACGATCCATCCGGACAACTCGATCAGCGTCATCGACAACGGCCGCGGCATCCCGACCGAAATCCATCCGGACGACGAGGAACAGCGCTCGACGGCGGAAGTGGTGATGACGGAGCTTCACGCAGGCGGCAAGTTCGACAACAACTCTTACAAGATCTCCGGCGGGTTGCACGGAGTGGGCGTCTCGGTCGTGAACGCCTTGTCCGAATGGCTGCGGCTCACGATCAAGCGCGAGGGCCAGGCGCATGCCATGGAGTTCCGGATGGGGGTAGCCGTGTCGCCGCTCAAAGTCACGGGACGCACGGAGCGCCGCGGGACGGAAGTGCACTTCCTCGCGGCGAAGGAGATTTTCGGCAATATCGAATATCACTACGAGATCCTCGCCAAGCGCTTGCGTGAGCTCTCTTTTCTGAACAACGGCGTGCGCATCACGCTCGTCGACCAGCGCAGCGGCAAGGAAGAGGACTTCGCGTTCAGTGGCGGCATCAAGGGCTTCGTCGAATACATGAACCGCGCGAAGACGGTTCTCCATCCGAACCCCTTCTACGCGATCGGGGAGAAGGACGGCATCACGGTCGAAGTGGCGATGCAGTGGAACGATTCGTATCAGGAATCGATGCAGTGCTTCACCAACAACATCCCGCAGCGCGATGGCGGCACGCATCTCACGGGACTGCGCGCGGCGATGACGCGCACGCTCAACCAGTACATCGAGGCCACGGAACTGGCCAAGAAAGCCAAGGTGGACACGACCGGCGACGACATGAAGGAGGGTCTCACCGCCGTGCTTTCGGTGAAGGTGCCCGAGCCCAAGTTCTCGTCGCAGACGAAGGACAAGCTCGTCTCGTCCGAAGTGCGTCCGGTCGTCGAGGAGATCGTCGCGCACAAGCTCATGGAGTATTTGCTGGAGCGGCCGTCCGACGCAAAGATCATGTGCGGCAAGATCATCGAAGCCGCGCGCGCGCGCGAAGCGGCCCGGAAGGCGCGCGACCTCACCCGTCGCAAGGGCGTGCTCGATTCCTTCGGTCTATCGGGAAAGCTCGCCGACTGTCAGGAACGCGATCCGGCGCTGTGTGAGCTCTACATCGTCGAGGGCGATTCGGCCGGCGGCTCGGCCAAGCAGGGTCGCGATCGCAAGTTCCAGGCGATCCTGCCGCTGAAGGGCAAAATCCTGAACGTAGAACGCGCGCGTCTGGACAAGCTCCTTTCTTCCCAGGAGATCGCAACGCTCATCAGCGTGCTGGGCACGGGCATCGGCAAGGAGGAATTTTCGGCCGACAAGCTGCGCTACCATCGCGTCATCATCATGACCGACGCGGATGTCGACGGCTCCCACATCCGCACGCTCCTACTCACGTTCTTCTATCGGCAGATGCCGGACCTGATCGAGCGCGGCCATATCTACATCGCCCAGCCGCCGCTCTACAAGGTGAAGCACGGGCGCCAGGAGCGCTATATCAAGGACGAGCACGAGCTGAAGCAGTTCCTGTTGAAGCTCGCGCTTTCGGAATCCGAGCTTCACGCTTCGGCGCAGGGCGATGCGCTTTCTCGCGAAGCATTCGAGCAGCTCGCCGAACAGTATCTTATTGCCGAAGCGGTGATCCAGCGCGAGAGCCGCCTGATCGACGAAGAGGTCTTGTATGCGCTCCTCAAACAGTCACCGGATCTGAACCTCTCCGATGCGCAGGCGGCGCAGAAAAGCGCGGAAGCGCTCGCGAGCCTGCTCGCCGATGCGAACCTCACCGTCGACGCGCGCTTCGACGAGAAGCTCGAGCGCTACGTGCTCGCGGTGAATCGGACGCAGCATGGCGTCGTGCGTCACAGCTATATCGACGCGGATTTCCTGCAGGGCGGCGATTACGCGCAGATCAAGCACACCGCGCAGGTGATTCAGGGGCTGCTCGGTGAGGGCGCGTTCGTTAAGCGCGGCGACGACGTGCATCCGGTCAAGGATTTCCGCGAGGCCATCGAATGGGTGCTCGGCGAGGTGACTCGAGGCGTGAGCACGCAGCGCTATAAAGGCCTGGGTGAAATGAACCCGGAACAGCTCTGGGAAACGACCATGGATCCCGGCACGCGGCGGCTCCTGAAGACGCAGATCGAAGACGCGATCACCGCGGAGGAGATTTTCGCGACCTTGATGGGCGACCAGGTCGAGCCGCGGCGCAACTTCATCGAGATGAACGCGCTGGGGGCGCGCAATTTGGATATTTAGAACCACCCCTTAATCGGTGAGTGGGGGCCGTGGAACGGCGGGGTCCCCGCGAACGATGCCTTCCGGCGTCAATTAGAATTTCCATCAATTGTACCGAGGCTTGTACCGAAGCGGGCGGGGGTGCTCGCAGCGGGCTGCCGCGCACGCAGCCTTAGCTCGCCGTTTTTCTCGCGCGCGTCGTCGTCTTAGCTTTCGCCGGCGTCTTCGCGGCGGCACGAGGAGCAAACTCCCAGCCGACCTTGCCTCCGGCGCCGCGCACGAGATGCGCCGAGAACGGCCGGCCTTTCTTCGAGATGAACCGGTGCAGAAGATCGGTCTTGCCTTCGGTCAGGAGCTTTCGCATCTGCTCGGGCTCGATCGGCCGCTGCAGGATGATCTTGCCCGAGCGGAAGTCGCACGAGCGTCGGCGTCCCGACCGCATTCTCGCAAACGTAGGCTAAGCCGTGTGCGAAGACGCGCGCGCCGCATTTCGGGCACGCGCCCGAGCGGCTCCTGGCCCGAGAAATCGATCGGCTCGCCGTCGCCTTCGGCCTGCTGCTGGCCGAAGTCGAACTCCACCTTGAGATCCGGCGTGAGCTTGATGATCGCCGCGAAGGGCTTCCCGAGCCGGCTGCGGAAGCCCTGCAGCGGACCGATCTGCGCGGCGCTCGATGAGCTCTTCGATCTCCGCGGGCTCGAACTGGCGGCCCGACAGGATGCGCCAGAGCGCGAAGTCGCAGTTCTGGCACTGGAACTTCTTGTAGTTCTCCTTCACGACGCCGCCGCATTCGGGGCACGGCGTGTCGAGCGTCGCGTACTCGCCCGGCACGGTGTCGCTCTCATGCGCCTTCGCACGAGCGACGATGTGCTCGGTCATGTCGGCGATGCCTTCGCATGAACTGCTGGCGCGAAAGCTTGCCGTGCTCCATTTCCTTCAGCTTGTATTCCCATTCGCCGGTCAACTCGGGCGAGGTGAGCTCGGGAATCTCCAGTCCCTTGAGGAGCATCACCAGTGAGAACGCCTTCGGCGTCGCCTGGAGCTCACGCCCGTTGCGCAGGACGTATTCTTCCGCGATCAGCTTCTCGATGATCACTGCGCGCGTCGCGGGCGTGCCGAGGCCGCGCTCTTTCATCGCGTCGCGCAGCTCCTCGTCCTCGACGAGCTTACCCGCGCCTTCCATCGCCGTGAGCAGCGTCGCCTCGGTGAACCGCGCGGGCGGCTTTGTCTGAGTGGCGATTACATCGACGGCCAGCGTGCGTGCCGTTTCGCCCGGCACGACAGCGACGAGGTTGCCTTCGTCCTCCTCCTGCGCTTCCTTGCCATGCACTTCGAGCCATCCCGCCTGCTTGAGGATCTTGCCTTCGCTCTTGAACGCTTCCCCGGCGACGCGCGTGATGCGCGTGGTGACGAGGTATTCCGCGGCGGGATAGAAGACCGAGAGAAAGCGGCGCACGACGAGGTCGTAGAGCTTGGCTTCGGCTTCGTTCAGATGCTTCGGCTCGAGCGCCGTCGGGATGATGGCGAAGTGGTCCGACACCTTCGCGTTATTGAAGATGCGCTTGTTCGGATGCACCCACTGTTCCTTGAGGATCTTGCGGGCGTACGCGGCATACGGATGGTCGGCCTTCCTGCCCTTGCCGCCGCCCGTGAACGTTTCGAGCGTCTCGCGCACGGTGTCGATGTAGTCCTCGGGCAGCGCGCGCGAATCGGTCCTCGGGTACGTGAGCACCTTGTGCTTTTCGTACAAGGCCTGCGCGACCGAGAGCGTCATGCGCGCGGAGAACCCGAAGCGGCCGTTCGCCGCGCGTTGCAGACTCGTGAGATCGAAGAGGAGCGGCGAGAGCTGCGTGGATGCCTTGCTCTCTTCGGTGATCTCTCCCGGCTGTCCGGAGCAGCGCTCGCGTATGGCGTTCGCGCGGGCCTCGTCCCACAGCCGTTCGGCGCGCAAGTCGCTGTCTTCTTCGCGCTGATCCTTCGAGAAGCTCTCGTCGAACCAGCGGCCCTTGTATTCGCCGGCCGCGACACCGAACGTTCCGTGCACTTCCCAGTAATCGCGCGAGACGAAGCGCTTGATCTTCTCTTCGCGCTCGACCAGGATCGCGAGCGTCGGTGTCTGCACGCGCCCCACGGGCGTCTTGTGGAAGCCGCCGCTCTTCGAATTGAACGCCGTCATCGCGCGCGTGCCGTTGATGCCGACGAGCCAATCGGATTCCGAGCGGCACACCGCGGCATCCGCCAGCGGCAGCAGGTCGCGATCGGAACGCAGACGCTCGAAACCGGCGCGAATCGCCGCGGGCGTCATCGATTGCAGCCACAGCCGCTCGATCGGCTTCGTCGCTTTGGCGTGCTGCACGATGTAGCGGAAGATCAACTCGCCTTCACGCCCCGCGTCGCACGCGTTGATGATGCCGTCGACGTCCTTGCGCTTGATGAGCCGCGTGAGAAGCTTCAACCGCGCTTCCGTTTTCTCGAGTCGGCTTCAGATCGAAGTGCGGCGGAATCACCGGCAGATGCGCGAACGACCACTTTCCGCGCTTGACCTCGTATTCCTCAGGCGCGGTCAACTCGAGCAGATGGCCGATCGCGGACGAAAGCACGTATTCGTCGCTTTCGTAGTAATCGTCGTGCTTCTTGAACCCGCCGAGCGCGCGCGCGATGTCTCCGGCGACGGACGGCTTCTCGGCGATGATCAGTTTCTTTGCCATGCGCTCGCGTAGGTTAGAACGGAGTGGGAAAGGCGTGCGCGAAAAGAACGGGCTCGATGAAGCCGCGCGCACCACGCGGCAGGCGCCAGCGCCATCAGGCTCTTCCGCAAGATGCATTCGTGCCTGAAAAGAGCGGCAGATAATAAGAACAAACGGTCGCGCTACGCAAGCGAAGCACTTACGTCGTTAATACTTCAAGGAAAAACGGTGGCGACCTTTTCTTAGAACCACCCCTTATCAGTAAGCGGGGGCTGCAGCGCAGTGGGGTCCGGCGCACGAAACATTCCGGCCGTCACTCGTGTATTTCGCATCTCAGATTTACGAGGCCTCGAGTAGAACGTGCGAGGCCCGCGCCGAAGGCGAGCGCCGCCTTAGCGCACGCGCTGATAGCGCCCGCCTGGCAGCCGCTCGACGACGCCTTCGATTTCCCATTGCGTGAGCAGTGCGGCGAGTACGTCGGCGCTCACAGCAGAGCGCTCGAGCAGCGAATCGAAATCGCAGGGATCGAAGCCGAGCGCGTGCAGCACCGGATGCGATTCGACGGCCGACCCGTCCTCGGACTCGGGCATCGCACGCGCCGGCGGGATGCGCAGCTCTTCGAGGATGTCTTCCGCGCTTTCGACGAGCTTCGCGCCTTGCTTGATGAGTCGATGACAGCCTTTGGAAAGCGGCGAATGAATCGATCCCGGCATCGCGAAGACGTCTTTCCCCTGCTCGTTCGCCATGCGGGCGGTAATCAGCGAGCCGCTGGACAGTGCGGCCTCCACGACCAGGCAACCCCGCGCAAGTCCGCTGATCAGACGGTTTCGTCGCGGAAAGTTCTCGGCCGCGGGCGGTGTGCCCAGCGCAAACTCCGAGATGATGCAGCCCGCGCGCGCGATCGTGTGAGCGAGTTCGCGATTGCGCGCCGGATAAACGGTATCGAGGCCGGTGCCGACGACGGCGACCGTGCTCGAGGGGCCCGCGAGTCCGCCGCGATGCGCCGCCGCGTCGATGCCGAGCGCAAGCCCGCTCACGATCACGAGCCCCGCGTCCGAAAGCGCCCGTGCGAACGCTTCGGCCTGCGTGAGGCCTGCGTGAGTGGCGTTGCGGCTCCCGACGATCGCGAAACTCGGGCTGTTCAGAAGCTCCACCCGCCCCTTCGCATACAGCACCGGCGGCGGATCGGGGATCTGCAGGAAGGCCTGCGGATACTCGCTGTCGGCGAGCGTGAGCACCCGATTCGCGGGATCCTCGAGCCACGCTGCCACGGCATCGAGCTCGGCGCGCGGCGTTCCATTCGCCACGGCCGCGGCTGCGGCATCCGGCACGACGCGCGCGAGCTCGGCCCGGGATGCGTTCACGATGGCCGCGGGACTGCGGAAAGCGACGAGCAGCCGCCGGAAATTCTCCGCGCTCAAGCCCCGCGCGAGGCTTAAGACGAGCCAGGGTTCCAGGTCGGCGTGAAGTGACATCGGGACGGCAGGGCGAACCCCCTTGTTTAGAACCACCGCTTATCGGTGAGCGGGGGCCTGCGGGTACTTGAACCGCCGCTTATCGGTGAGCGGGGGCCGTGAAACGGCGGGGTCCCCGCGAACGAAACATTCCGGCGATGGTTAGCACTCTCGTCCGAGCGTACGAGGCTCAGAGTGGAACGAATGGGCCGTGAAGCCGCGGGGCCCCGCGAACGAGGCATTCCGGCGTCAATCAGTATTTCCATCAATATGTACGAGGCCTCGAACAGAACGTGGGGCTACGGATTCGTGATTACGTCAGCGACCGCGACCGGCCGCCGCGCGTGCATGACGAGGCCGAAGGACGCGCGCTCGAACGTGCGGAACACCATCACGAGCCCGTAGCGCTCGGCCGGCAGCTTCGCGAAATCGCCCTCGCGCACGGGCTCTCCCCGATCGTAGAGCGGACTGTCGCGCGGCGGCAGCGGCGCCGGATAGTACGCCATCCGATCGTCATTCCCGGTCGGCCCCGTGCGGCCCCATAGGGGCTCGGTTCGCTGCGCGTAGCGCGCGCTGCGCGGGTCCCGATAAAGAGCGAGGACGTGGCCCACCTCCAGTCCGTCACGAGTGCCGCGCGAGAGTGCGACGATGGAAAGCGGCCCCGTTTCCCAGAGGCCGGCGTAGGTCGAGACCACGCGCCCCCGGATGGCGGTCTGCGGCGCGTGGGGAATGTACGAAAAGACCGGCGGCGCCTTCGAAATCGGCAGGAGCCGGTCTCCCCGGTAGATCTCCTGCGCCGCCTTGGTGATCTCGATCGTGCTGATCTCGCCTCTTTCCACGAGACGCGCCTCCCCGAGATAGATCGCGACATAGCCCAGAAGCGCCTTGGTCTCGGGGTCGACCAGCGGATCGCCGCGCCGGTAAATCTGCCATTGCGTATCCTCGGGATGGAGGTTCTCCGCGTAGGCCGTGTTGCCGCCGCCGAGAGCGACCCGGTCCTCCTCGGTCGCGATGATCCGCGGCGCCCCGTCGAGCTCGGTCGCGGTGATGACCAGGGGCTTCGACAGGAATGGCTCGATCGCCGAAGGCGCGATCGCAGGAATCGCGTCGCGCTCGAGCGGTTCGACGCGCACGCGCGGACTCAGGCGTGTCGTCTCGAGCCGCAGGAAGACTTCGCCCCCGGCGCGCTCCAGCGCGAGCACGTCGCCCGGGTAGATGCGGTGCGGATTGCGGATCTGCGCGCGATTCATTTTCCAGAGCTCCGGCCAGCGCCAGGGACTCTTCAGAAAGCGGGTCGCGATGCTCCAGAGCGTGTCGCCGGGGACGACCGTGTAGCGCTCGGGCGCGTCCGGGCGCAGGTCCTGGGGGGTTGCGGCGAGCGCGGGGATCGCGAAAGTCAGCAGCAAAATCAGCGATATAATTGCTTTTTTCATAGGCGACCCCCATCTACGTCGACGCATGCCGCAGTATCTGTTTAGCGGCTGACCTGACGTGATGCTTTAGATTTTCCTATCAGGTATTTGTCTCAGCAACCGTTTTATGGCTCTGCTCCCGATTTTGCACTACCCCGATCCGCGGCTGCACAAGCGCGCGGTCCCCGTGGCGCGCGTGGATGACCGCATCCGCGAGCTCATCAAGGACATGGCTGAAACGATGTACGCGGCGCCCGGAATCGGTCTCGCCGCGACGCAAGTCGACGTCCACGAGCGGGTGATTGTCATCGATGTGTCCGAAGATCGCGCGGAGCTCCGCGTGTTCGTCAACCCGGTGATCCTCGAAACCGAAGGCGAGGCGGAAACCGAAGAGGGCTGCCTGTCGGTGCCGGGCGTCTTCGACAAGGTGCGGCGGGCCGAGCGCGTGAAGGTGCGCGCCCTCGGTCCGGACGGCGAGCCGTTCGTGCTCGAAGCCGAGGGGCTTCTCGCTGTATGTATACAGCACGAGATCGATCACCTCGAGGGCAAGGTATTCGTGGAGTACCTGTCGCGGCTCAAACAGCAGCGCATCGCGGCGAAGCTGAGGAAGCAGCTACGCGCGGCCATGTAACGATCGCCGGAGGGCGGCGCTTGCCTTCGGCTCGGGCCTCGCGGCTACCCGGCCGCCGCGCTTCTGCTCGAGGCCTCGTACATCTTGGTGGAAATGCTGACTGCCGCCGGAATGCTTCGTTCGCGGGCCCCCGCTGCTGCGCAGCCCCCGCTAACCGATGAGGGATCGTTCTAAGGAAGGTGTTCCTCCCTAACCTCCCTTCCTTCGGTCGCGTGCCGGATAGCAAGTCCGACACGCGCCTAGGAGTCTGCGCGGCAGAAGACTTTGAGGTGTGCTGTCATCGATTAAACCGCATGGTACGTTGATTTGGGATGACGACAAGCTATCTTCCATATGCGCCGGGGCAGCAGATGCTGCTGCCGGCGGCGCTGCAAGACTGGTTGCCGGAGGGGCATCTGGCCTACTTCATCAGCGACACGATCGACAGCCTGGAGCTGAGCGCGTTTCACGCGCGCTACGCCCAGGGCGGAGCGCGCAACCAGCCGTATCATCCGGCGATGATGGTCAAGGTGTTGGTGTATGGCTACGCGACAGGAGTGTTCTCCTCGCGCAAGCTGGCGCGCAAGCTGCACGAGGATGTGGCGTTTCGAGTGCTGGCGGCGGGCAACTACCCGGCGCATCGGACGATCTGCGACTTTCGGGCACTGCACCTGGAAGAGCTGTCCGGATTGTTTGTGCAGGTCGTGAAGCTCGCGCGCGAATGCGGGCTGGTGAAGCTGGGCACCATCGCGGTGGACGGCACCAAGATCAAGGCCAACGCCTCGCGGCACAAGGCGATGAGCTACGAGCGCATGCAAAAGGCCGAAACGGAGCTCACGGCGCAGATCGACGCTCTGTTGGCACGTGCGCGTGTGGTGGATGAAACCGAAAAGAACGAACCGGAGCTCGATGTGCCGGCCGAGATCGCGCGGCACGAGGACCGGCTCGCGGTGATCCGTGCCGCCAAAGAACGTCTGGAGCAGCGTAGCCGCGAGGCCGATGCGGCGCGGGGGCGAACGCCCGATGATGAGCGTCGGGGTCGCGGGCCTGATGGCACGCTCACGAAGGGGCCGCGCTACAAACGCGAGTTCGGCACCCCTAAGCCCGACGCGCAGGAGAGTTTCACCGATAGCGACAGCCGGGTGATGAAGCGTGCGGGCGGCGGCTTCGACTATAGCTATAACGCCTTTGCCGCCGTGGATGACCAGGCACACATCATCGTTGCGGCCGAGCTGACCAACAACGCTGCTGATAGCGGCTGCTTGGCGCCTCTGCTGGAAGCGGTCAAGGACAGCACCGGCGATCTTCCCACACAACTGCTCGCCGATGCCGGGTTTCGCTCGGAAGCGGAGTTCGAACACCTTGCAGAGACTGCCGTGGAGTTGATCGTGGCCTTGGGGCAGGAAGGTAAACAGCAGCTCGCGCTCGATAGCGCGAAATACCCGCACACCGCCCAGATAGCCGCCAAGCTGCAAACGGATGAGGCGCGAGCAGCTTACCGCCGCCGCAAGTGGCTCTCCGAGCCGCCCAACGGCTGGGTGAAGAACGTGCTGGGCTTCCGTCAGTTCAGCCTGCGCGGATTGGCCAAGGTCAAAGCCGAGTGGCGGCTCGTGTGCACTGCGCTGAACCTGCGCAGAATGGCCCGCATGATGCCGGGCTGATCGCAACATCCGAGAGAAAACGCCTGTTGATCACGCCCGTCATGCTGCGAGCACCGTTCGAGATCCCCTGCGCCAAGGCACCACACGCACGTTCGCCCAAAAATGCTCGCTCGCGCAGCCGTATCAACCATTCAACTCGTCGCGCGGCTGTCTGCCGCGCAGACTCCTAGGCGTCGCGCGCCGCGCGGCCGTCTGCTCGCGTCCATGAGACTCGTCTTCGCCGGCACGCCCGAGTTCGCCGCTCCGGCGCTCGAGGCCCTGCATGAGGCGGGACACTGCATCGCGCTCGTGCTGACCCAGCCCGACCGTCCGTCCGGGCGTGGGCTGAAATCCCTGCCCTCCCCTGTGAAGCGGCTCGCGGAAGCCCTGGGATTCCCCGTTCGGCAGCCACAGACGCTCAAGGACGCCGCCGTGCAGGGCGCGCTGCGGGAGCTTGCCCCCGACGCGATGATCGTCGCCGCATACGGACTCATACTGCCGCCCGCGGTGCTCGAGGTGCCGGGTCGGGGCTGCCTCAACATCCATGCCTCATTGCTGCCACGCTGGCGCGGCGCGGCGCCGATCCAGCGGGCGCTTCTCGCCGGAGACGCGCGGACCGGTATCAGCATCATGCAGATGGAGGCCGGTCTCGATACCGGCCCTGTGTTGATACAAGAGTCGATTCCGATCGAATCCCACGATACCGCGCAAACGCTGCACGACCGTCTCGCTTCCCTCGGAGCACGGCTGATCGTTTCAGCGCTGGAGACCCCGTGCGCGCCCGCGCCCCAGGACGACTCGCAGGCGACGTATGCGCCCAAGATCGACAAAGGCGAGGCGAAGATCGAATGGACGGAAGACGCCGCGGCCATCGACCGCAAGGTTCGCGCGTTCAATCCGGTGCCCGGCGCATGGACCCTGCACGACGGCTCCCCGCTGAAAATCTGGCGCACGTCGCATGGCGAAAGCGTGAGCGCCGCGCCCGGCACGGTGTGCAAGACATCCGGCGGCGCGATCACTGTCGCCGCGGGGGGCGGCACGTCGGTGAAGCTCCTGGAGCTTCAGCGTGCCGGGGGAAAGCGGCTCACCGCCGCCGCCTTCCTCGCCGGTTCGTCGCTCGCGCCGGGGGAGCGTCTCGGCGCGTGAGACACGCGCGCGCACTGCAAGCGTTGCGCATGGACGTGCGATCCGCACGCACGCGGACGACGCGCTGATGCTGGAGATCCAGCGCCATGCCGCTCGCGTCCTCGGTCGCGTGCTGGATGGACACAGCCTCGATGTCGAACTGCGGGCGACTTGGGCGCGTGAACCCGCGCTCTCCGCCAGCGATCGCCCGGCGCTTCAGGACATCGCGTTCGGCACGTTGCGCTTCCTGGGTGAGATCGATGCCGCGCTCGATGCGCTGCTCGATCGGCCGCTCGAGAGCCGGCGCCTGCGCAACCTGCTGCGCATCGCGCTCTTTCAGTTGATTCACACCCGGGCGGCGCCGCACGCCGTCGTCGACTTTGCCGTGCGCAGCGCGGATGCGCTCGGCCACGCGCGCGCGCGCGGTCTGGTGAATGCCGTGCTGCGCACCTTTCTGCGAAAGCGCGAGACGACGCTCGTTGCGGCGGCGCGCACCGAAGTCGGCCGCTATTCGCACCCGCAGTGGTGGATAGACAAGGTGAAGCGCCAGTATCCGCAGCACTACGAGCGCATCCTGGAGAGCGCGAACGTGCATCCTCCGCTCACGTTGCGTGTCAACAGACGCAGAGTCGGGCTCGACGACTATCGCGCGATGCTCGACAACGCCGGATTCGCGCACGAGCAGGTGGGCGAAAGCGCGCTCGCTCTCGTACGCGCCGTGCCCGTGGAACGGATTCCCGGTTTCAGCGAGGGCCTCGCTTCGGTGCAGGATGGATCGGCCCAGCAGGCCGCAGTGCTTCTGGACCTGCGCGCAGGGCTTGCGCGTGCTCGATGCCTGCGCGGCGCCGGGCGGCAAGACCGCGCATATTCTCGAGTGCGCCGACGTCGATGTCACCGCCGTCGATGTCGATGCGGCGCGGCTCGAGCGCATTCATTCGAACCTCGCTCGGCTCGGCTTGGATGCGCGGCTCGTCTGCGGTGACGCGCGCACGCCGCAAGCGTGGTGGGACGGCCGTCCGTTCGCACGCATACTCGCCGACGTGCCGTGCTCCGCCTCCGGTGTGGTGCGCCGCCATCCGGACATCAAGTGGCTGCGCCGCGCAGACGACGTGGCGGCCTTTGCCGAGCGGCAACGCGACATCATGGACGCTCTTTGGCAGTTGCTCGGGACTGATGGTAAATTGCTATACGCAACGTGCTCGGTGTTCCACGAAGAGAACGAGGAGCAGATCGCGCGATTTCTCGAACGCCATCACGACGCGCGACGCCTGATTCTTCCCGGGCTCAATTCCAATCCACAAGTGCCCGCGGGCCAGATTCTTCCGGACGCCACGCATGATGGTTTCTTTTACGCGCTGTTGGAGAAATTTCGCGCGTTGCCATAGGGGGCGGCGCTTGCCTTCGGCTCGGGCCTCGCCGCGCAGCTTTTATGGAATACGAGTGACGCTGGAATGGTTTCCCTCCGTAACCTCCTTTCCTTTGGTCGCGTGTCGGGTGCAGAAGTCCGACACGCTGCCGGCGCCGTGCTCTGCGCCGCGGCCGTGGCGCTGTGGATCGCGTTCGCAGCCGCCGCCCCGTCCGCCCGCGCACAAGGCATCGATGTGAAGCGCGCCACCGTGACGTTCGTGGACGAGGCTTTCGTCCTGAGTGCGGATTTCGACATCGCACTCACGCACACGCTCGAGGAAGTCCTGAGCAAGGGCGTGTCGCTCTATTTCCGGCTCGAGTTCGAGCTGATCCGTCCGCGCTGGTACTGGTTCAACGAGCGCGTGTTCCAGGTGCAGCAGGAATATCGCCTTTCCTTCAATGCCCTCACTCGCCAGTTCCGGCTGGGCGCCGGCAATCTTCACCAGAATTTCTCTTCTCTCGCCGAGGCGCTGGAGGTGATGAGCCGCGTGCGCCGCCGCGAAGAGATGGAACCGGGCATGTTCCGGCGCGGCGAACCCTATGCGGCCGCGTTGCGCATGCGTCTGGACACGTCGCAACTGCCGAAGCCGTTCCAGTTGAACGCGCTCGGAGCCCGGGAGTGGAACATCGGCTCCGAGTGGGCGCGCTGGACGGTGACGCCATGAGCACGCTCGAGAAGAGAACCGCGGCGCTCCGCGCACCTGCGTGGTTGGGCTACGTGCTGGTGGTCATCGTGGTGCTCGCGGCCGTGACGCTGTTTCTGCTCGCGACCGCCGCCGCGAATACGGCGCGCTTCGCGGAGCACTACCCGCTCCTGCTCGGGCTGAACGGGGCCGTCGCCGGCGCGCTCGTGCTGCTGGTCTCCTATCAGTTGCTCGGATTGAGGCGCAAGCTCCGCCAGCACGTGTTCGGCTCGAAGTTGAGGCTGCGCCTCGTGCTGCTCTTCGCGCTGATCGGAGTGCTTCCGGGCGCGCTCATCTACGGCGTTTCGGTGCAGTTCCTCGGCAAGAGTATCGAGTCGTGGTTCGAGACGCGCATCGACAAGGCTCTCGAGGCGGGGCTCAACCTCGCGCGCCATACGCTCGACAATGCCTTGAAGGATCTGACGGCGAAGGCCGATGCCATGGCGCTCGCGCTTTCGACGCAGCCGGCGGAGGAACACCGTGCCGCGCTCAACGCTCTGCGCGAGCAGGCCGGCGTGCGCGAGGCGAGTCTCTACACGCAGCGCGGGCGGCTGATCGCCTATTCGGGCAGCGAACGCGCCGGGATGACCCCGGAAGCGCCGACTTCGGAAGCTTTGCGCGAGCTGCGCCTGAGGCAACGCTACGCCGCGATCGAAGCCATTCCGGAACGCGGCCTCTATCTGCGCGCGATCGTGCAGGTGAACGTCGTGTCGCTGTCGGAGGAGGCGCGCGCGGTGCAGCTCCTGCAGCCTGTGCCCGAAGCGATCGGACGCGATGCGGAAGGCGTGCAGGCGGGCTACGCCGAGTATCAGGAGCTGCTGCTCTCGCGGCGCGGTTTGAAGCGTCTGTACGGGATCACGCTGACGCTCGCGCTTCTGCTCGCGCTGCTTTCCGCGCTCGCGGCGGCGTTTCTGCTTTCGGAGCGACTGTCCGCGCCGCTCAACGTGCTGGTCGAAGGCACGCGCGCCGTCGCGCAAGGCGATTTCAGTCAGCGCGCGGCCGACCCGAGCCGCGACGAGCTCGGAATGCTCACGCGTTCCTTCAACAGCATGACCGTGCAGCTCGCGGATGCGCGCGCCCAGGCCGAGCACAAGGAGGCGCAGCTCGCGCACGCGAAAGCGCAGATCGAGAGCATCCTGAACAATCTGTCCGCGGGCGTGCTCGTGTTCGACGAGCGCCTGCGGCTCACGTCGGCCAATCGCAGCGCCGACCAGGTCCTGGGTGTCGGCTGCGCGACCTTCATCGAACGCGAGCTGGGCGCGTGGGACACGCTCGATGCATCGCTCGCGCCGGTATCGGAGGCCATTCGGGAAGCCTTCTCCACGCGGCGGCCCGATGAGTGGGAGCAGCAGGTCGAGCGCCAGGCGAAGGACGGCACGCAGGTCCTGCTCCTGCGCGGCTCGCGTCTTCCGCAAGGCGCGGATACCGCGTACGTCGTGGTTTTCGACGATGTGACACATCTCCTGCAGGCGCAGCGGGACGCCGCTTGGGGCGAGGTGGCGCGGCGCCTCGCTCACGAGATCAAGAACCCGCTTACACCGATCCAGCTCTCGGCCGAGCGCGTGGAGCTGAAACTCGCGCCCAGGCTCTCGGCGCCCGACGCCGAGATGCTCACGCGTTCGACTCGCGTGATCGTGAACCAGGTCGCGGCGCTCAAACGCATGGTCGATGCCTTCAGCCAGTATGCACGCACGCCCGAAACGGTCATGCGCGAGCTCGATCTGAACGCGCTCGTGCGGGAGGTTCTCACCTTGTACGAGTCGCTGGGCTCCAGCATCAAGCTCGAGCTCGCGGACGATCTGCCGCACGTCACCGGCGACGCCGTACAGTTGCGCCAGGTCGTGCACAACCTTTTGCAGAACGCCCAGGACGCGCTCGCCGAAGCAGCGGCCCCGAGAATCGTGATCAGCAGCGAAGCCGCCGGGCACGCTGTGCGCTTCGCGATTACCGATAACGGCTCCGGCTTCCCTGAAAATCTCATGAAGCGCGCGTTCGAACCTTACGTGACGACCAAACCTCGCGGAACGGGGCTGGGCCTTGTCATCGTGAAGAAGATCGTGGAAGAGCACGGCGGCCAGGTGTCCATCGCGAACGTCGCCCCCCAGGGAGCGCGCGTGACGTTCACGCTCCCGAGCACGGTGGCTGCGCGCGCGCCACGCAAGTCAGCAGCCTGATTCGCGGAGTACACTCGCGCTTATGCAACAGATCCTCGTTGTCGACGACGAAATGGGAATCCGGGAATTGCTCTCGGAGATTCTGTCCGAGGAAGGCTACGAGGTGCGGCTTGCAGAAAACGCGGGCGAAGCACGCGCGCTGCGCGGGCGCGTGCGTCCCGACCTGGTGCTGCTCGACATCTGGATGCCGGACACGGACGGCATCACGCTTCTCAAGGAGTGGGCGAGCGCGGGGCTGCTCACGATGCCGGTCGTGATGATGTCGGGTCACGGCACGATCGATACCGCCGTGCAGGCGACGCGCATCGGCGCGTTCGATTTTCTCGAGAAGCCGATCGCGCTCCAGAAACTGCTCGCTACCGTGGGACGCGCGTTGAAGCACGGCAGCGAGCGGCCGCAGGCCAATCTCTCGCTCGCGGCGCTCGGCCGCGCTCCGATCGTGACGGAACTGAAACAGCGGCTCGAGCGCATCTCCAATTTGCGCACGCCGGTGCTGCTCATGGCGGAGCCGGGCGTGGGGATCGAGCTCTGCGCACGCTTTCTGCACGCGCGCAACACGCCGTGGGTCGTTCTCGAGTCGAACGCGGCCCTCGCCGACGCGCCGCTCGAGCTTCTGGAGAGGGCGCGCGAAGGCACGTTGTTCGTTCACGAGCTTGCGGAGCTTTCCCGCGTCGAACAGAAGGGGCTCATGCTGCTCGTCTCGAAGCTCGATCGGTACAACACGCGGCTCGTGTGCGGCGCGACCCGGCAACTCGCGGAGCTCGTCGCGGCCGGCAGCTTCGACTCACGGCTTTATGCCGCGATATCGGGTACGGCTCTGCGGGTCCCGAGCCTGCGCGAGCATCGCGAGGACGTGCCCGACGTCGCAAATTTCGTGCTCTCGCAACTGATCGAGGCGAAAGAGGTGCCGCAGCGCGAGTTTTCGATGGCGGCGCTGAACGCACTGCGCAATCATGACTGGCCGGGCAATCTCGTCCAGCTCCAGTCGGCGGTGCAGACGCTCGCGCGCACCGCCCTCGCGGGTGAGATCACGCTCGAGGACGTCGAGCGCGTGCTGCCCCATCAGAGTGCGGCCCGCCCGTTGCCGCACGACCTGCCGTTCGACGTGCCGCTGCGCGATGCGCGCGACGCGTTCGAGCGCGTCTATTTCGAGTACCACATCGGCAAGGAGGGCGGCAACATCAGCCGCGTCGCCGAGACCGTGGGGCTCGAACGCACGCACCTCTATCGGAAGTTGAAGCAGCTCGGCATCAAGGTCACGCGCCGGCCGGACGATCCGGGGCTGTAGGAGGCGGCGACTCGCCGCCTGCCCGAACGCCCCTGCGGGCGGCGCGGCACGGCTATCCGCCGGAAGGATGGTTTGACCACGCTGTTATAATCCGCGGTTTTCCGCCGTTCCCGCAGTCCTCCACATGACCTCCCGCCTCGAACTTGCGAACGCCGTTCGCGCGCTCGCAATGGATGCCGTGCAGAAAGCCAATTCCGGGCATCCGGGCATGCCGATGGGCATGGCGGACATCGCCGAGGTGCTGTGGAACGGCCATCTGCGGCACAACCCTGCCAATCCCCAGTGGCCGAACCGCGATCGCTTCGTCCTTTCGAACGGCCACGGCTCGATGCTGCTCTATGCCGTGCTGCACCTGAGCGGCTACGACCTCCCGATGCGGGAGCTCGAGCGCTTCCGGCAACTTCACTCGAAGACGCCCGGCCATCCCGAGCACGGCATCGCACCGGGCGTGGAGACGACGACGGGGCCGCTGGGCCAGGGGCTCGCGAACGCCGTCGGGATGGCGCTCGCCGAACGCGTGCTCGCGGCGCAGCTCAATGTCGAAGGCCACGAGATCGTCGACCACCACACGTACGTCTTCGCGGGCGACGGCTGTCTCATGGAAGGCATCTCACACGAAGCCTGCTCGCTTGCCGGCACGCTCGGGCTCGCGAAACTCATCGTCTTCTGGGACGACAACGGGATCTCCATCGACTCCGAGAAGGCATCGCTCAAAGACTGGTTCACCGACGACACGCCGCGCCGGTTCGAAGCCTATGGCTGGAACGTCATTCCCGATGTGGACGGCCACGATGCGGGGGCCGTGAACGCGGCGATCGTCCGAGCGAAAGCGGAACGGCAGCGCCCGACGCTCATCTGCTGCAAGACGGTGATCGCCAAAGGCGCGCCGAAGAAGGCGAATACCGGCGCCGCACATGGTGCGCCACTCGGCGCGGAAGAGATCGCGGCAACGCGCGAGAGCCTCGGCTGGAAATATCCGCCCTTCGAGATTCCGCCGCACATTCGTTCGGGATGGAATGCTCGCGAACGCGGCGCCCGCCTCGAAGCGGAGTGGAACGAGAAGCTCGCCCGCTACGAGAAGGCGCATCCGCAGAAGGCCGCCGAGTTGCAACGGCGCGTCTCGCGCGCCCTCCCCGCCGCCTGGCACGAACACGGTGCGGCCGCCCTCGAAAAGGTCAACGCGAAGGCCGAGAAGATCCCGACGCGCAAGGCTTCGCAGAATGCGATCGAGGCGCTCGCGCCTGTGCTCCCGGAACTGATCGGCGGGTCGGCGGACCTCACCGGTTCCAACCTCACGATGTGGTCGGGTTCGCGCGCGATCGAACGGGACGGCGGCGGTAATTACATCTATTTCGGCGTTCGGGAGTTCGCGATGTCGGCGATCTCGACCGGCATCGCGCTCCATGGCGGGCTCATCCCCTACTGCGCGACGTTCCTCACCTTTTCGGACTACGCGCGCAACGCGCTGCGGATGGCGGCGCTCATGAAACAGCGCGTCCTGTTCGTGTTCACCCACGACTCGATCGGGCTGGGAGAAGACGGCCCGACCCACCAGCCCATCGAGCACGCGTCGTCGCTCCGCCTCATCCCGAACATGGATGTCTGGCGGCCGTGCGATGCGGCCGAATCGCTCGTCGCGTGGATGGCGGCGCTCGAGCGCCGCGACGGGCCGTCCAGTCTCCTGTTTACACGGCAGAATGTGGGATTCCAGCCGCGCACGGACGAGCAGCTCGAGGCGATCCGCCAGGGTGGCTACATCCTGTCCGAAGCGAGCGCGGAAGCCCCAAAGGCGGTTATCATCGCAACGGGATCGGAAGTCGAACTCGCTGTTTTGGCGCAGAAACTGCTCGCTTCGGAACAAATTCCCGTTCGAGTTGTGTCGATGCCTTCGACGACGATATTCGACCGGCAACCGGCGGAGTATCGGATGTCTCTCCTGCCACCCGGTGTTCCAAAAATTGCCGTCGAGGCCGGCGTGAGCGACTTCTGGCGCAAGTATGTCGGTCTCGAAGGCGCGGTCGTGGGCATCGATCGTTTCGGCGAGTCCGCCCCGGCGGCGGACGCATTCAGGTTCTTCGGGTTTACTGCGGACCACATCGCAGAGGCGGTGAGGCAGATCGTTTAGGCAGGACGTTTCCCACAGCCGGGCGTCCACACATTCGGGAGATACACATGGCGATCAAAGTGGCGATCAATGGTTACGGCCGCATCGGACGCAACATCCTCCGTGCGCTGTACGAGAGCGGGAAGAAGCACGGAATCGAGATCGTGGCGATCAACGATCTCGGCAACGCCCAGACGAACGCGCATCTCACCCGCCACGACACGGTGCACGGCAAGTTCCCCGGAACGATACAGGTCGACGGCGATGCGATGGTCGTCAATGGCGATCGCATCAAGGTGCTCGCGCAGCGCAATCCGGCGGAGCTGCCGTGGGGTTCGATGGGCGTCGACGTCGTCATGGAGTGCACCGGGCTTTTCACGAGCAAGGAGAAAGCGGGCGCTCACTTGAAGGGTGGTGCGAAGAAAGTCATCATCTCCGCGCCGGGCGGGAAGGACGTGGACGCAACGATCGTCTACGGCGTGAACGAGAAGACGCTGAAGGGAAGCCACACCGTGATCTCGAACGCGTCGTGCACGACCAACTGCCTCGCGCCGCTCGCAAAGGCGCTGAACGACAAGCTCGGGATCGTGCAGGGACTCATGACGACGGTGCACGCCTATACGAACGACCAGGTGCTCACCGACGTCTATCACGAAGACCTGCGGCGCGCGCGGGCGGCGGCGCTCAACATGATTCCGACCAAGACCGGCGCCGCGGCCGCGGTCGGCCTGGTGCTGCCGGAGTTGAACGGGAAGCTCGACGGCTTCGCCGTGCGGGTGCCGACGCCGAACGTGTCGCTCGTCGATCTCACGTTCACGTCCGGCAAGGAGACGAGCGTGAAAGAAGTGAACGCGATCCTGAAGGCCGCCGCGGACGGCGAGCTGAAAGGCATTCTCGAATACACGGAGGAGCCGGTCGTCTCCAGCGACCTCAATCACAATCCGGCTTCGAGCATCGTCGACGGGTCGCTCACGAAAGTCGCCAACGGCGTCCTCGTCAAGGCCCTCGCCTGGTATGACAACGAGTGGGGGTTCAGTTGTCGTATGCTGGATACGACGGTAGCCTTGATGAATGCGAAGTAGGTGGCGGCCCGTGAGCGCCCCACTCGTTGCGACGTAGGCTAACTTGCGCGCGAGCGCAAGTTAACGCCAGCGGTGCGAGGCACACGAAGTCAGGCCGTCAATGCTTGCGGACATGGCAAAGGCGTCATTCCGGCGAAGGCCGGAATCCAGAACCGGCCAAGCGGTATGTTCGGATGCCTGGACTCCGGCCTCCGCCGGGGTGACGACGTGGTCGAGCTCGCCGACGATTCACGCTGCCGATTTCGCTCGTCATTGGGATGACGTCTAGTTTCAACAACTTCCACGGAAGCGCACGCCGTGAATATCCTCAAAATGACCGACGTGGACCTCGTCGAAAAGCGGGTGTTCATTCGCGCCGATTTCAACGTGCCGCTGAAGGACGGCGCGGTCGCCGACGACACGCGCATTCGCGCTGCGCTCCCCGGCATCCGGCTCGCGCTGGAGAAACGCGCGCGCCTCATGGTCACGTCCCATCTGGGTCGTCCCAAGGAAGGCGTTTTCGAGGAGTCGGAGTCGCTCGCTCCGGTCGCGAAGCACCTCTCGCAACTCCTTGGCACGGAAGTCCCCCTTAAGCGCGATTGGCTCGACGGAGTCGAAGTCGAGCCCGGCCGCATCGTGCTGCTCGAGAACTGCCGCTTCAACAAAGGTGAGAAGAAGAACGACGAGACGCTCTCGAAGAAGATGGCCGCACTGTGCGACGTGTACGTAAACGACGCGTTCGGCACCGCGCACCGGGCCGAGGCGACCACGCACGGTATTGCGCGCTTCGCGAAAGTCGCGTGCGCCGGACCGCTCATGGCAGCGGAAGTGGATGCGCTGGGCCGGGCGCTCGAGCATCCTGCGCGACCGCTCGTCGCAATCGTGGGCGGCTCGAAAGTGTCGACCAAGCTCACGATTCTCGGCGCGCTTGCCCAAAAGGTCGACCAGCTCATCGTCGGAGGCGGCATCGCGAATACGTTCCTGCTCGCGTCGGGCGCGAAGATCGGCAAGTCGCTGGCGGAGCCCGAGCTCGTCGACGAGGCGCGCAAGATCGGCAAGGCGATCGAAGCCAAAGGCGGCAGCGTGCCCGTGCCGACCGACGTGGTCTGTGGAAAAGAGCTCGCGGCAACCGCGCGCGCCGAGGTGAAACGCAGCAGCGATGTGGCTGACGACGATCTGATTCTCGACATCGGGCCGGACAGCGCGCGCCACCTCGCGGGTTTGCTCGGCGCCGCCGGCACGATCGTGTGGAACGGTCCGGTGGGCGTATTCGAGCTCGACCAGTTCGGCAGCGGGACGAAGACGATCGCCGAAGCGATCGCCGCCTCGCCCGCGTTTTCGATCGCCGGCGGTGGCGACACCCTGGCGGCCGTGGCGAAATATGGCGTTGCCGACCGTATCTCGTATATCTCCACGGGCGGCGGCGCGTTCCTCGAGTTTCTCGAAGGCAGGAAGCTGCCTGCGATCGAAGTGCTCGAGCAGCGGGCATGACAGCGCGCAGGACCAAAATCGTCGCCACGCTCGGGCCGGCGTCGGGCGATGCGAAAACGCTGGAGGGTATGATCGAGGCCGGCCTCGACGTCGTGCGCATGAACTTCTCGCACGGCACCGCCGCCGAGCACGGGGAGCGCGTGAATCTCGTGCGAGCGATCGCGCGGCGGGTCGGGCGGGCGGTCGGCGTGCTCGTCGATCTCCAAGGCCCCAAGATCCGCATCGGCAAGTTCCGCGAAGGGCGCATCACGCTCGGAGTCGGGGAAAAGTTCGTGCTGGACGCGGACCGCGAGCTCGGTGATCAGGATGGGGTGGGGCTCGATTACAAGAATCTGCCGCAGGACGTGCACGGCCGCGCGACACGCTGCTGCTCGACGACGGGCGCATCGTGCTCGGCGTCTCCGAGGTGCATGGCGCGCGCATCATGACGGTGGTCGAGCAGGGTGGCGTGCTCAGCAACAACAAGGGCATCAACCGGCGCGGCGGCGGGCTCACCGCACCGGCGCTCACCGACAAGGACATGCGCGACATCGAAACCGCCGCGCTGTTGAAGGCGGATTTTCTCGGCATCTCGTTCCCGAGGTCGGGCGCCGACATCCGGTGGGCGCGCGAGCTGATGCACGATGCCGGCGGCAACAGCCTCGTTGTCGCCAAGATCGAGCGTGCCGAAGCCGTCACCGCGCTCGACGAAATCCTCGACGCATCGGATGCGATCATGGTCGCGCGCGGCGATCTCGCCATCGAAGTAGGCGACGCGGTCGTGCCCGCGCTCCAGAAACGCATGATCCGGCTCGCGCGCGAGAAAAACAAAGGCGTGATCACCGCGACACAGATGATGGAATCGATGATCAGCAATCCGATTCCCACTCGTGCCGAGGTCTCCGACGTCGCCAATGCCGTGCTCGACGGCACGGATGCCGTGATGCTCTCGGGCGAGACGGCGGTGGGCACCTATCCCGTCGAGACCGTTGCCGCCATGGCGCGAGTGTGCGTGGAAGCGGAGAAGGAAGACGTGCTGACCGTCGAGCGGCGGCGCCAGGGTATTCCCGCCGACGTCGAAGAGGCGATCGCACGCGCCACCATCTTTACCGCGAACAGTCTCGACATCAAAGCCGTGGCCGCCATGACGCAAAGTGGAAAGACGGTGCTCCTTATGTCGCGCCTGGCGACGCACGTGCCGATCTATGCCATGAGCGGGGTGCCCGAGACGCGCCGCCAGGTGACGCTCTACCGCGGCGTCTATCCGATCCGGTTCAAGGGGACGCGCGACTCCGAGGTCACTCTGGACATGGCCGAAGACGAACTGCTGAAGCGCGGTGCGGTCCAGAACGGCGATTACATCGTGCTCACCATCGGCGAGCCGTTCGGCAAGGCGGGTGGCACCAACACGATGAAAATCGTGCGCGTCGGCGAACACCGCCAGCCGTAAAGCGGCGCTCGCCTGAAGGCTCGGGCCTGGCCGCGCGGCCCCGCAGGTTCTGCTGGAGGCCTCGCACATATTGATGGAAATACTGACTGACGCCGGAATGCTTGGTTCGCGGGGCCCCCGCTGCTCCGCAGCCCCCGCTCACCGATAAGGGGTGGTTCTAAGCAAGGGTTTCCTCCGTAACCTCCTTTCCTTTGTTGGGTTGGCGCTCGCCTTCGCTCGGGCTCCACCGCGCCGTACGCCGGGATCACAGCGTTGAAAAGAGTCGCGTTAGAATAGACGCAGCCGTTCCACCCCGATTTACCCCCTCGCCGCAGGAGAACCGTCATGCCCGCCCAAGATCTCCAATCCATCGCCCAGGCCATGGTCGCATCCGGCAAAGGCATCCTTGCCGCCGATGAGAGCACCGGCACGATCGAGAAACGATTCAACAGCATCAAGGTCGAGAACGTCGAAGAAAACCGCCGCGCCTACCGCGACATGCTTTTCACGACGAAGGGTCTGGGCGATTACATCAGCGGCGTCATCCTGTTCGACGAAACCATTCGTCAGAAGACGTCCGACGGCACGTCGTTCGTCGATCTGCTCGCCAAGAACGGTATCCTGCCCGGCATCAAGGTCGACAGCGGCGCGAAGCCTCTGCCGTTCTGTGCCGACGAGCTCGTGACCGAAGGCCTCGACGGGCTTTCCAAACGCTGCGCCGAGTACGTGAAGCTCGGCGCGAAGTTCGCGAAATGGCGCGCCGTCATCACGATCGGCAAAGACATCCCGAGCGCAACCTGCATCGAAGAGAACGCGCACGCGCTCGCCCGATATGCCGCGATCTGCCAGGAAGCGGGGCTCGTGCCGATCGTGGAACCCGAAGTGCTGATGGACGGCGAGCACACGATCGAGCGCTGCGAGCACGTCACCGAATGGACGCTGAATGCGGTTTACGACGCGCTTTATCTGAACAAAGTGCAGCTCGAGGGCTCGGTGCTCAAGCCGAGCATGGTGATCTCCGGAAAAGATTGCGCTCGGCAGGCTGGTGTCGAAGAGGTCGCGGAGCGCACGGTCAGGATATTGAAGCGCACGGTGCCGGGCGCTGTCGCCGGCATCGTGTTCCTCTCCGGCGGACAAAGCGATGAAGTCGCGAGCGCGCATCTCAACGCGATGAATCGCAACTTCGCCGGGAAACTGCCGTGGCCGCTCTCCTTCTCGTATGGCCGTGCGCTTCAGGCGCCTTCGCTCAAGGCCTGGAAAGGCAGCGCGTCGAACGTCTCCGCGGGACAGGCTGCGCTCCTGCATCGCGCGCGCATGAACAGCCTCGCATGCTCGGGCCGCTACTCGGACAACGAAGAACGCCAGGCGAAAGCCGCCTGAAGCGATAGCATCCACCCGCGCCGCCGGCATCGTGAGGGATGTCGGCGGCGCGATGAACTCGAGCGGGTGTTGTTTGCCGCAACCCGGAACGGAGCAGAAGTCTCCCATGGTGGCGCATTCCGCCCCCAACGCGCGTGTGCCAGTCACGCTGATCACCGGTTTTCTCGGGAGCGGCAAGACGACGCTCCTCAATCACCTGCTCGGACAGCCGGCTCTTTCCCACAGCGCCGTCATCGTGAACGAGTTCGGCGCGATCGGGATCGACCATCTGCTCGTCGCGGCCCCGTCGGAGAACATGGTGCTGCTCGATACCGGGTGTCTCTGCTGCACCGTGCGAGGCGATTTCGTGCAGACGCTCTGCGATCTGAACGAGAAGGCCGCGAGCGGCACGGTGACGCCATTCGAGAGCGTCATCATCGAAACCACGGGACTGGCCGATCCGGTTCCCGTACTGCAATCGATCGTCAGCGACGAACTACTGCGGCGGATCTATCGCTTGCAGGACGTCGTCACCGTGGTCGACGCCGTCCACGGCGCCGCACAGATCGAGTCTCATGCGGAATCGCTGAAGCAAGTCGCCGTCGCGGACGCCCTTCTTCTGAGCAAGGTGGATCTCGCGAATCGAAGCACGGTCGACGCTCTGCGCGAACGGCTCGCGCAGTTGAATCCGGGCGCCGAAATCCACGAGATCGTGCATGGCAGGATCGATCCTGCCGTTCTCCTGCGCGGGCAGCCGGGCGATGACGCCGAGTCGCGCGAGCGTATCGACCATTGGCTCAAGGAAACACGGCAGGTCGAGCCGAGCTCTGCGAGACACCCGGGGCACGACGGCATCCGCGCGCATTCGTTTTACGTGGAGAAGAAGATCAGTCATGCCGGCCTCGTCATGTGGCTCGACATGCTCGCCACGCTGCGCGGCGCGAATCTGCTGCGCGTGAAAGGCCTGCTCAATGTGGAGGGAGTGCCTTACGTCGTCCACGCGGTGCAGACGGTCGTGCACGAGCCGGTGATGCTCGAAAGCTGGCCGACGGACGATCGTCGCTCGCGCATCGTCGTCATCGGCCGTGACATCACGCGTGAAGACATCGAGCGCACGTTCGCTGCGTTCGATTACGCGGCCCGGCCGCGCTCGACTGCGATCGACCCGGCCGCCTATGCGCGGTTCGTCGAAGCGATGAGAGGTTTCGGCCGTTAGCATTCAGACACAACAAGGAGGAGGCGGTGAAATCGCAGGAGTTTCTGGACGAGGCCGAGAAAGGGCCGGTGAAGGTGGTGAGAGGCGCGGCACTGATCGACGGCCGCGGCGGCCCTGCGCTGAAGGATCCGGTCGTTGTAGTCGAAGGCCGCCGCATCAAGGCAGTCGGCGCCCGCGACAAGACGCAGGTACCGCAGGACGCGCAGGCGATCGACGCCGAGGGCTGCACGCTCATGCCCGGCATGATGGATCTCCACATCCACACGGCGATGTTCAACTGCATGACGTTTCACAATCACCGCGTCGCGCAGTTCGAGATCATGCCGCACCTCCAGCAGATGTATGCGCTCTTCCACGCGCAGAACTGCTTCGATATGGGGTTCACCACGCTGCGCGATCTCGGCATGAACGGGCCGCGCGGGCTGCTGGTCGACGAAATGTGCGCGGTGCGCGACGCGATCAACGCGGGCATCGTGGAAGGTCCGCGCATGCTGATCGGCGCGTTCACGACGATGACCGGCTCGCATCTCGATCTCATCCAGCCGCGCGCGATGGTTCGCTTCGGCTTCAACACCGCCGACGGCCCGTGGGAGCTGCGCAAGCTTGCGCGAAAGAATCTTCTCGCAGGCGCCGACGTGATCAAGACCTGCGCATCGGGCGGCGGAGGCACGGACAAGGAAGAGCCCGACATCCGGAACATGACGCAGGAGGAGCTCGATGCGATCGTCGACGAAGCGCACGCCCTTCACAAGATCGCGGCGGTGCATTGCTTCACGACGCAGGCGCAGCGCATGGCGCTCGAAGCGGGCGCGGACACGATCGAGCACATGGTGTTCCATGACGATGAGACGATCGGCATGATCAAGGAAGCGGGCGTGCCGGTGACGCCGACGCTCTCGCATCGCACCGATCACGCGATCCAACTGCGGCGCGAGCACGGCACGGCGGAGTTCGTCCTGCGCAAGATGAAGTACCTCCAGCCGTTCTGCTTCGACACGTTTCAGAAGATGTACAAGGCCGGGATCAGGATCGCCATGGGCACCGACATGGGCTTCGAGCCCGACATGGGATCGAATGCGGCGGAGCTCGAGATCTACGTGAAGCTCGGCATGACCCCGATGGACGCGATTCTGGCCGCGACCCGCAATGCCGCCGAGGCGATCAAGCTGGGCGGTGAACTCGGCACAATCGAAGCGGGCAAGCTCGCCGACGTGATCGCGGTGAACGGCGATCCGCTGAAGGACATCGCATGTCTGCAACAGAAGAACAACATCCAGCTCGTGATGAAAGAAGGCCGCGTCTATGCCGATCGCCGCCCGGGGAAGAGCAAGAACGTCGTGAACGTGAAGCCTGGCGAGTGGAAGATGATCGACTACCTGTGAGGCGGAATAGACCAGTGACTCGTGGCTCGTGGGCCTCGTGACCAGTGAGGTGACGGGTGACGAGTGACGAGGCAAGCGGACACTCCCTCGCCCAGCGTGCGGGGAGAGGCGTGGGGAGCGGAGCGGTCGGAGAGGGGAAACAAGCATGGCGATAGCGAAAGGAAGCCGCACAGACCAGAACCACCGGCGCGGTAAAGGGCGGCGAGGGCGCGTATCACTAACCGGTATCGTCGCCGCGACCGCGGTGGCAATGTTCGCCTCAACGGACGCAGCAGCCGGAGAATCGGCATACCCGACCAAGCCCGTGCGCATGGTGATCCCGTTCCCCGCCGGCGGCACCACGGACATCCTCGGGCGCGTGGCCGCGCAGAAGCTGAGTGAGGCGCTCGGACAGCAGGTGATTCCGGACAACCGTCCCGGCGCAAGCGGCAACATCGGAACGGAGCAGGTCGCGAAAGCGGCGCCCGACGGATACACGCTGCTCACCGCGCCCGGCAGCACGCTCACCATCCACCCGAGTCTTTATCCGAAGCTCGGCTTCGATCCGCTCAAGGATTTCGCGCCGGTGACCATCATCGCGGGCGTGCCCAACCTCCTCGTCGTTCATCCTTCGCTGCCGGCGCGCAACGTGAAGGAGCTGATCGCGCTCGCGAAATCGAAGCCGGACGCGCTCAATTACGCTTCGACCGGCGCGGGACAGTCGACGCATCTCTCGATGGAGTTGTTCAAGTCGATGGCGGGAGTGAAGATCGTGCACGTGCCCTACAAAGGCAGCGCTCCCGCGGTGACGGATCTGCTCGGCGGCCATGTGCCCATGATGTTCGACAACATGCCGAGCGCGCTGCCGCACGTGAAAGCCGGCAAGCTGCGCGCGCTGGGCGTCTCCACCGCCAAACGCTCGAGCACCGCGCCCGAGGTGCCGACGGTGTCCGAATCGGGTCTGCCGGGCTTCGACGTGACAGTCTGGTTCGGTGTGCTCGCTCCGGCTGCGACGTCGCGTGACATCGTCGACCGGCTGCATCGCATCGTCGTGAAGGCGCTCCAGGCGAGCGACGTGCGCGAGCGACTCGCAAGCCAGGGGGCTGAAGCCGTCGGCAACACGCCCGAGCAGTTCACCGCGCAGATGAAAGCGGATCTCGCGAAGTGGGCGAAAGTCGTCAAGGCCGCGAACATCAAGCTCGATTGACGCAACC
Organism: uncultured beta proteobacterium; assembly: GCA_963808765.1. Taxonomy (GTDB): domain Bacteria; phylum Pseudomonadota; class Gammaproteobacteria; order Burkholderiales; family SG8-41; genus JAQGMV01. Next base: position 5,691 of record CAWEHH010000044.1, on the reverse strand, counting down.
CGCGGCGCGCGCTTCGACACTGAAGGGCGGAGAACACGCTGGGATCGCGGTGAGTGGGCGATGCGCTTCGTGCATTTGGGATACGAACAGGAAACGATCGAGTGGCATACGAGCAGGCGTTGAACGAGCTTCGGCAGAAGGATGCCGAGGCGCTCGCAATGGGCGGTGAGGAGAAGCTCGCCAGACGCAAGGCGGAGGGTCTGCTCAATGCGCGCGAGCGCATCGAGGACCTGATCGACCCGGGCAGCTTCGCTGAATCGGGCCCCCCTCAGTGGGCGCGAGTCCGTTCGCCCGCCCCTTAAGTGGGCCGGCGGCAAACGCTGGCAGGTGCCGCACGTGGCGCGACTGTGGCAAAAAGAAACGAGGCGAAGACTCGTCGAGCCATTTTGCGGCGGCCTCGCAATCACGCTTGGCCTGCAGCCAAAAACTGCGCTCCTGAACGACATCAATCCGCACCTGATCAACTTTTACCGCTTCCTGAAGGCAGGTCTAGTCGTCGACGGCATGCGCTTCGAGAACAAGAGCGCCGCCTACTACGCAAGCCGCGCCCGATTTAACAAGCTGCTGAAGCAAGGCAAAGCAGGTTCACCGCAGGCTGCCGCGCTGTTCTACTACCTAAATCGAACGGGCTACAACGGGCTTTGCAGGTTCAACCAGAGCGGCGGGTTCAACGTTCCGTTCGGATCGGCACGTGCGACATCAACTACAAGTACGATTTTTCGGAGTATACCGATACTTTTGCGGGTTGGGAATTCGCGAACACACACTTCAGTGAGATTCCACTTCGACGAGACGACTTCGTCTACGCCGACCCGCCATATGACGTCGAGTTCCGCCAGTACCGAAGGATGGCTTTGGCTGGGAGGAGCAGGTCGCGACTGCGGAGTGGCTATCGAAGCATCCCGGCCCTGTCGTGCTCTCGAACCAGGCGACCAAGCGGATCGTCGAGCTGTATGAAAGCCTCGGGTATCACCTGATCAAGCTGAACGCCCCCCGGCGAATTAGTTGTACAGGTGACAGGACCCCGGCGGCAGAAGTCCTAGCAATTCGGAACCTGTCAATATGAGTCCAGGGAACACGCGCACAGGCGGTGTTCTCGAGCGGATCGTGCTGCCAGCCTTGGACCACGGCGGGTACCAATACGAAACGCAGGTGCAAGTCGGAGAGCGCCTTGGCTGCGGAAAACACTTCGTCGACGCCGTGGTCACGAAAAACGGCCGGCAGTTTCTGCTCTCAGTGAAATGGCAGCAGGTCTCCGGGACTGCGGAACAGAAGGTACCGTTTGAAGTGATTTGTCTGATTGACGCACTTGAAGAAAGTCCATACGAGAGGGCATACGTCGTGCTCGGCGGCGAGGGCTGGAAACTGCGGGACTTTTACACAAAGGGCGGGCTGTCACAATACCTTGGAATTCAGAGCGCGTTGAAATCATGACACTCGAGTCGTTCATCGGCCGCGCCAACTCTGGCAAGCTGTGATGGCCAAAGACCCTCGCATCGAGGTGCAGCGTCGCGTTCACGAGCTGTTCCTGCAGAAGTTCGCATCCGGGCAGCCGGTCACCAAAGCGGAAGTTGCGGCAATCACGCAGTGGAAGCCGAAGACTCTCGGCACATATTGGTCGAAGCAGTTCCGCAGCATTTTGGCGCCGCTTTCAAGCGGCGGATATCGGGTCACAGAAGCATTCCGGGACTATGCGGACTTTCGGCGATTTCGTGAGCTCGTCACGCAGGTCAAGCGCAGCGACGAGCCGACCGCAGCCCCGGACTACACGCTTCTTCAGCACGACCACGTACTCGTGGTACGAGTTCTTCATGCCGCTTACAAACGAGACGACGCTCAAGCAGTCGCTCGATCGCCTCTTCTACCGCGACGCGGTCATAAATCGACTCCACCAGCTTGACCAGGCGGCGCTGCGGGAGTGGTTCCCGCCAGAGGGAGCCAAGGATAGGGATTACTTCGAGGCTCTTTCAGACTGGATTTCAGACCGCTTCTCTGGATATTCCATTGCTGTTGTGAACGGCAGGTTCAGAATTCAGGACTTGACATCAAGAGTCGAAGCGGCGACCTCTGAGTCTCAAGGGAAGCCGTATCTCATTGACGAAACTACTGCGATTGTCCGCTTCATTTTTCCATGCGGAAGGCCGATTCGGCGAGAGCCTCCAGCGGCGGTCACCAATTACGAAGACCCAGACGACGCTCCAGAGGACAACGATGCCTTAGAGGAGGCGAAGGCATCCGATGGTTCTTTAAGGCGTTGTTCGTGCAGAATATCCTCGAAGTCGTCGCCGGCAAGGAAGCAGAAGTCTGGATGGTTGAAAGCGGAATCCGCAACCGAGTGCACATCTATCGGATCGACAGGGAACGCGAAGAGGAAGATGGCGACGAGCCTGAGGAGGGCGGGCTGTTCGCCGAACCCGCCGAATGAATAGTGGCACGCAAGAAAAGCGTTTACCCCGTTGCTCAGCCACATGAAGACGACGTCCGGGTATGGCTGGCCACGACGGATATCCGAAGGCGCTACAGAAGATCAACCACTTGATTGCAAAGTGGGACTCGCAAGGGCTCAGACTCGGAGGAATTGGTGGGACATCCTCGCTGGCGATTCGAAGGGGAATCCTCGCACAGTAGATGGAATTGAATTCCCCGTGCTTCGAGCAGCAAGGCGCCGACAGAACCTCCCCGACTTACCCCACGCCATCTCCAATTCAGATGACGAACCAGTCCCTCCCATTCGCAAGGGTCCGCGATGGCCCAAGAAGCGCAAGAAGAGGTGACTCTGGCATCATGGCTCTGGGAGATTTGCCCGCCGATTGAAGCCGACGCTTACCTCAAACCGGACGCCGGCCGGGCGCTACTAAAACCCCGCAGAACCGCTCGGGATCGACGTCAGGCCCGACCGGGAACCTCTCTTGCGTACTTGGCGTTGTCTCGAAACCGCTTTCGACCCTCTGGTGGGAAGGACGCGCTTCACGGAAGTACACGATGGACGCGGAATGCGACAAGGACCACCGATATTGGACAACGTTTGAATCCCTTCCTCATGACCAAGGTGGCGCAGGCAGACACAAGTGTGCCGGATGCGCGTACCGAGCGGGGTTACACAGATGGTCTTGCGCGTCGCGAGCAGCTGGACATCAACCTAGACGCTCTTCCCGAGAGCCAAGCCGGTTCCGTTCGGCATCGCAGTCCTCACGCAGCGTATGCGCGGGGATGCTATGACGGCGTTCACAAATCATACGAAGTGTGACGCTGAAGCCAATGCGTTTGCGCTGCCGTGATTGGCCCCTGAGTCGCGCCGAAACGCGCGTGTTAGCAGCGGGAACGCGCGAGACGCTCAACGCGCCTTCCGGCGGTTCCGTTTTCGATTGCGTCGCGTCGCGCGTTGGGCTGACGGCCGAGCCGCCGCCTTCAATAGCACCGCATACTGTGCCAGCTCGGGGCGGCGACCCGCCACAGCATGTGAACACAGAATGTGAACGTCTTGACACGCAAGTCCATCGGGCGTAATTTCAAATACATCTTGTGGCGATCGATCGCCACCCTCCACGACAGGCCACAGGCCACGTGGAATTCGCTTCCGCCCGGATCGCCCATAGGGCAGCGGGAAGAAGCGCCCGATAGCCGGGTCGGTGCAGAGAGTCGCAGCTAGGCAGCCCGAGGACACCCCAGGGGACCCGAGGCAACCAGAGACAGCGCGACTCGCCACGATCAGCGGTTCGGTCATCATGACCAGCCGCATCGATGCGCACCACCGAGGGCCGGCACACCCCTAAAACAACAGGCGCTTCCGCGTACGACTGCTCCTCAGGACATGTCGTGTGATCGCGGAGCACCGCGGGGCCGGACGCGTCGCACCCTGGCGTGACGCGTCGATGGGCCTCGTCATGGCGCCAGTCAGAGTGCGAGCCATGCTCTGCTCTGAACCCGCCGCACCGAGCCGCCGCAGACGCGTGATCGGCCTCAGGTCCATCACGCGCTGCGGACCTACCGGCTCGAGACGTTCATCAACAGTCTGGCGTCGAACGCGACGTTCGGCGCCGCAAACGTGCGGAGGACGAGCATGCCCAGCATCACGTACCCGGAACCGGCGCATACTGCGAACGTGGTCCGCGAGGTGGCGGAGACGGCGCCCTTGTACGAAGGACTGCCAAATCGCCTGCTGACCGCATTCGAGGTAGCGGAATTCGTCGGCTGTCACGAAGAGACCGTTCGTCGCGCGTACTTGCGCGGCCTGCTGGTCTCGCAACGCTTCGGCGTCAGAGGAAGGAGGTTTCATCCCGCAGACGTCCTCGACTGGATTCGTCGAGGAATCCCAACGAAGGTCTCGTAACCGAAAAAAAAGGAGGACCCGTATGGCTGTTCGAAAGCCCTGTCGCAGCAGAGGCTGCAAGTCGAGCCCGCGCTGCGAGCATCCGTGGTGGTTGGATGTCATGCACAACCGCGAACGGTACCGAATGCCCGTCGATGACTTCGCGCTGGCGCGAGGTGCGACGGCGCCGGTCACGTCCAAGCAGGAAGCCGAGAAGGTCTGGGAACCGAAGTTCATCGCCGAGATCGTCTCCGGGAAAGATCCCCGCGTGCCGATCGAACGCGAGACGACGTTCGAACGACCGACGACGGTGGCCGACCTGCTGAAGCTGTATCGCACTCGCTACGTCGAGGTCGAGCCGCTCAAGAGCCGGGCGGGGATGTTGAGTCAACTGAACGTCCTCAGTGCTCAACTCGGCACCCTGCCGGCGACGGCGCTCGAACGTCCCGACGCGATCGAGGACTTCAAGGCGCGATACGCGAACCGCGCGATCGCGACCACCAATCGCTACCTGGCTCGGTTGCGTCACGTCTGCAACTGGGCGATCGGTCGCGATCTCCTCACCAAGACGGCGTTTCATCCTCGCGGCGTCAGAATCCCCGCGAAGAGCGAACGCCGGCGAGAGCGGCGCGTGTCCGAGGCCGAGGAACAACGGCTCCTCGACGCGTGCAAGCTCCTGAACGAGCCCACGCGCAGCATGGCGAAGCTGACCTGGGACGATGTGCACGAGATCCGAGCACGAGCTCAGGCAGGCATCGAGCAAAAGGACATCGCGGCAGCGTTCAAGATCTCCCGACCGCTGTGCAGCGCGATCGTCCGCGGTCACATCTGGAATCCGGAGGTCAAGCTGACCACTGGTGACGAGATGCGCGACCGGATCATCGGAGCCCTCGACACGGGCTGCCGTCGTGGCGAGATGCTCAAGATCCAGAACAAGCAAGTCGATTGGCGACACCGCTGGATCCGAATCCTCAAGGAGCACTCGAAAACCGAAGTGGCACGTGTGATTCCGTTCGAGGCAGGCAGCCGGCTCGAGAAGCTCTTGCGCCGGCGCGCATTCCTCGGACCGGATGCATACGTGTTCGGCGAGGCAACGACCGGCGCGTACGTGGCCAGCCTGAAGTCAGCCTGGGAGACGCTGCTCCTGCTGGCGAACGGCATCAAGCCGACGCGAGCCGGCAGTGGCAAGCGAGTGTCGAACCGGAAGGCGCTCGCGCAGATCGACCTCCACTGGCACGACCTCCGACACGAGGCGTTGTCACGGTTGGCCGACGATGGCGTTCCCGTTCACGAGCTGCAGTTGCTCGCCGGGCACTCCAGCATCACGACGACCCAGCGCTACATGAACGCGCGTGCGAGCTCCCTGGCCGAATCGATGCGCC
>CAWEHH010000043.1:0-24189 GCA_963808765.1 uncultured beta proteobacterium | reverse complement strand
CATGGTCAGATTCTCGCCTCGAGTATTCCTGAACAGATATGCGCGGGATGAGCAGTCCAGCCGCAGGTACGGACCAAATCGTCACCCCGGCGACGGCCGGGGTCCAGGCGAGTTCTTGCGTGTGTCAAATTCGTTGTCCTGGATTCCGGCCCCGGATCGCCCCGCCAAGATGGCGACTGGTCCGGGGTGTACCTGCGCCGGAATGACGTTTCTAGTGTGCATCATCACGCTGCTAATGCTTCCGCACCGCCTTCATACGCTGCACCGAGTCGCCCGCGAGATGCGTCCACATCACCGCATCGCGCACGAGCTTGTCGGCGCGCGCGCTCATGCGGGCGACGCCCGCCTCGCCGTGGATGTCGAGATTGAGCGCCGTCACGCGCTGGATCACGTCGCAGGCGAAGTTCTGGAGAAAGATCGCGTTGTTCGCATACTGCCCGCGTCTTTCGGTTGCCTTCGGACGCGACGCGGAATACGAATGACCGCAAAGCCTCGGTGAGCGCGCCCATCTCGGAGAGCTTCAACTGCACGGTTTGATTGTCATTGAAGTAACGGGCCTCGGGCCAGCGCTCGGTCACGTGCTCCCGCGCGAGCTCGCAAGCCGCGTCGCAGATGCCCAGTGCATGAGCGCCCAGTTCGAAATCGCCGAACGGGCGCGCCGAGCCCGCTCGCAGGTAGTGGCCCTTGTTCACCTCGCCGACCAGATTCGCATGCGGCACACGCGCGTTCTCGAAGATCAACTCCGCGTTCTGGTAGAAACGCCAGCCGCTCTTGTTGAAGATCTTGCCGATGCGCACACCCGGCGTGTCGAGGGGCACGAGAAACGTCGTGCCGCCCTCCTGCTGGCGCACGTTCGGATTGGTCCGCGTGTTGACGAAGAAGAGCCGCGCGACGGATCCGTTGGCGATGAAGCACTTCTCGCCGTTCAGGATCCATTCGTCACCCTGCGCGCTCGGCGCGGAGCCGCCAGCCCGCGCGTGGATCCTCCTCGGGCGGGAGCCGATGGTCGGAGCCGGTGTTGGGTTCGGTGCCGGCCTGACCGAGCAGGAACGTGTCGTCGGCGATAAACGGCCTTAAGAAACGCTCTTTCTGCTCGTCGTTGCACTGGGCCATGATGAGATGGCTCCACTTCCAGCACTGGCTGAACGTCTTCGCGATCGGCATGTCGCCGCGCGCGAGCTCCGCCATCACCGCCGCCTGCGTGACGAAATCGATGCCATGCCCGCCCCACGCTTTCGGAACGACGGCCGTGCGGAAGCCCAGTCGTGAGCCCCGCTTGATCACATCCCAGTCGAACGTCCCGCGCGGGTCGCTGATCGCATCGCGCGCGAGCGCGATGGGCCGGAGCGATTCCTCCGCGAACGTCCGCGCCTTCTGCTGCCATTGCTGCTGCTCGTCGGTGAGCGTGAAGTCCATGGCGGTCCTTTCCCTGTGTCGCGCCTGCCGGTGCGGCGACTACTTCTTGATGAGACCCGCTTCGACGAGCCCCACCTGAAGCTGCTTGTAGAGCGCCGCGAGCCGCTGCGGCATCTCCTTGCTCGGCACGAAATCCGGCTCCCAGTAATTGCGCTGAACTTCCTTTTTCCACTCCTCGCTCTGAACGAGCTGTCCCAACACGCCGTCCCAGTAGCTTGCCTGCGCCGGCGTAAGCCCCTTGGGCCCCAGCAGGAATCGCGAGTTGGTGAAGACCACGTCGAAGCCCTGCTCCTTCCACGTCGGGATCTGCGCAAGCTCGCCTTCGCCACGCTTCTCGGAGCTGATGCCGATCACCCGAAGCCGGCCCTGGCGCTGCGCGTTCAAAGCCGCGGCGGTGGACATGGGCGCGATATCGACGTGCCCGCCCATGAGCGCGGTCTGCGCTTCCGCGTTCGCCTGAAAGACCACCGTCCTGAGCTTGCGCGTATCGACGCCCATTTCACTCAGCACCAGCGCCACCGCGAGATGATTCGTGCCGCCGACGGCGATGCCCACGCCGATCACCAGCGACTGCGGGTCCTTCTTCAGGCGCTCCTGAATGTCGCGCCCGGATTTCAGAGGGGAATCCGTCTTCACGACAATCGTCATCGGCTCGCCATAGAGCATCGGCAGCGCCGTGTAGTCGGTGTAGTTCACCGGCGAGCGGCCCTGGATGTGATTCGTCATGATGCTCATCGTCGAGACGAGGACCGTATGGCCGTCGCCCGCCCGCTGATCGAGGTAGGTCATGGCGACCGTCTGGCCGCCGCCGGGTTTGTTCAGGATGACGATGGGTGTCGGCACGAGCTTCCCGTTCTGCGCCACTTTCTGGATGAGCCGCGCGGTCGTGTCGATCGCACCGCCGGGTGTCGTCGGAACGACGAGCTCGATGGGCTTCTCGGGGCGCCATGCGTTCGGTTGCGCATGCGACGCGCTCGCCACGCACAGCGAAGCGAGCAAGCCCCTCAACGCGATTGCATTTGCGCGCCTCAGGGCGGCAAATGCTCCTCTGCACTCCTTCATATACCTCCTCGGTCAGGCCCGGGTTCGTGAGCCGGGCGCCGCTCTCAAAATGAACTTCAGGCGTCTGATACCCTCATGCGCTGCACGCGAACAGGGCGGCCGCTGCGCGCCGATTCGACCGCCGCGTCGAAGACGCATGCGCCGTGCATCACCTCAGCGAGCGGAATCGGATACGGTGTGCCGTCCACGATCGACTGCGCGAAGTGCCGCAGCTCTTCCGCCGTCGTGTTGACGTGCCCCGTCTCGATGACATCGCCCTCCGGCGGTTTCGCGAGATGACTCGCCCTGCCCTGCACGGCGGGCACGAAGCGGAAGCGTTCCATCGTCGCACCGAGCACCTCCGCGAAGCCTTTCGAGCCATAAACGGCGAATCGGAAGTTGCGCGCCGCGGCAGCCGAACAGAACGCGAGTCCGGTCACGCCATTTTCGAAGGTGAGCAGCAGGCTCGTCGTGTCCGGTCCGTAGGCGACCGCGCGCTGCCGGACGACGCAATACACTTCAGCGATGCGTCCGACCGCAGCGATCATGCCGTCGATCAGATGCACGCCGATGCCGGCCATCGCGCCGGCGGGCTCTTCCTTCGGATCCACGCGCCATGAGTCGAGACTGCGATAGAGGCCTGTCGTCGCGGTGAGCTCCGCGATGACCGAACCGATTGCGCCGAGCTCTTCGCGCTTCACGCGTGCGATGAGCTCACGCATGGAAGGATGGAAGCGGCGGTTGAATCCCACGGCAAGCACGACACCCGCACGTTCGGCAGCCTCGATGGCCGCTCTCACGCCGTGGCGATCGAGCGCAAGCGGCTTCTCGGAGAAGACGTGCTTGCCCGCGGCGGCAGCCGCCTTGATCTGCTCTTCATGCTGGCTGTGAGGCGTCGTCAGCACGAGGGCATCGACACGCCCGTCCGCGAGAACGGCCTCGAAGCTCGGCGCAAGCGCGATGCCGTGTTGCGCACAGAAGTCCTGCGCTTTCGACGGCGTGCGGGTGTAACCGGCGGTAAATCGCAGGGTATCGACCCGACCCTGGACCGACTCGACAAGCGTCCGTCCCCACGAGCCCAGGCCGATGATCGCCGCGCGGACCGCCATGTGTTTTTCCTTCAGTCAGTCAGGCGGCCGCTGCGAGGATTTCGATGATCTGCTCCGGCGACTCGATCTTGCGCGGATTGGTCGGCGTCCAGTCCTCATGCATGCAATGCTCGGCAACCGTTCGGAAGTGTTCGCGCGTGACGCCGACCTCGGACAACCGGCGCGGCAGGCCGAGCGCAGAAACGAAATCACCGATCACGTCGCCCGCGTCCTCGCCCGCGCGGCCCATCGCTTCCGCCACGCGTGCCTGCAGCTCGGCGTTGACCTCCCGGTTGTAATGCATCACATGCGGCAGCATGAGACACGACGTGACGCCATGCGCGACGCCGCAGGTGCCGCCGAGCACATGGCCGATCGCGTGGCTCGCGCCCATCGGCTGGCCCGCCTGTCGCGCCGACATCGCGACCCACATCGCGAGCTGGCATTGCAGGCGTGCATCGAGGTCATTCGGATCGCTCTTCACGCGCGGCAGCCCGGATGCGAGCAGGCGAATGGCGTGCAGAAAGATGCCATCGCTCGCCGGATTCGACTTGCCGGAGCAGAATGCCTCCACCGCATGATCGAGCGCGCGGATACCGGTGGAGAGAAAGACCTCCAGCGGCGCATGAACGGTGGGCGCGGGATCGAGCACGATCACCGACGGCGCCATGAGCGGGTGCCGATAGCCTTCCTTCACGTTTCGGCGCGTGTCCGTGCAGCCCGCACTTGCATTGAATTCGCCGGCAGAAAGCGTCGTCGGAATCGCGATCTGCGCAATCCGCGGCCCCTCGTAGCTCGCCGCCTTCGTCCCGGCGCCCATCGTGCGCGTGCGGAATGCGTCGAGACCCTCGGGCCGGTCGACGCCATGCTGCAGGGCGAGCCTCACCATCTTGCCGCCGTCGGTCAGCGAGCCGCCGCCGAACGTGATGACCAGATCGGCGCCCGCAGCGCGCGCCGCGTTCGCCGCCTCGATGACGGCATCGCGCGGCGTGTGCGATGGCATCGCATCGTATAAGCCGGCATAGCGGTCGCCGAGCGCCGTGCGCATTTTCTGTACTTCGTCGGTCGTCCGGTTCATCGTCCGGCTCGCCATCAGGAACACCCGCCGCGCATCCATACGGTCCGCTTCGGCGCGCGCACTCTCCGCGGCCGGACGTCCGAACACCATCCGCTGGAGGTTCGAGAAAACGAAGGTGCCCTGATGACTGACCGGTTTCATGCCCATGGCTGTGTCCTCATGCGTTCATGTACGAACCGCCGTTCACGTGGATCGTCTGTCCGGTGATGTAGCGGCCTTGCGGGCTGCAGAGAAGGCGAATCAGGCCCGTGACTTCATCGATCTCGGCGAAGCGTCCGAACGGGATGCCCGAGGGATCGACGCGCGCCGGGATCTCACGCACGGTGTTCACCGGGCCGGGCGAAACGTAGTTCACGTTGATGTTGCGCGGCGCGAGCTCCAGTGCGAGCGCGCGGGTGAGACCGGCCAGCCCTGCTTTCGCCGTCGAGGTGGCTGCGCGCCCTGGGTGCGGCTTGTGTCCGAACATGCCGCCCATGTTGACGATGGTGCCGCCGCCCGCCGCGACGAGATGCGGGATGCACGCTTGCGCGCAGTGAAACGCCCCGTGCAGGGTCACCGCGAGCGTGCGTTCCCATGTCTCGAAGCTCATTTCCTCGAACGCCGTATAGCCGTGCGCGACGGCATTGTTGACGAGGATATCGACACGCCCGAATTCACCGGCGATCGTTCGAACCATGGCGTCGACCGCACTGCGATCACGCACATCGGCTGCAATGGCAATCGCCTTGTAACCCCCTTCGCGCAGCGCGGAGGCGAGCGCATTCGCCTCGTCGAGCGACGATCGGGTGTTGATGGCGACAGCCGCGCCGGCCTCGGCGAGCTCCCGCGCGAGGGCGCGGCCGATGTTGCGCGCGCCGCCCGTGATGAGCGCGACGCGTCCCTCGAGCTCGCGTGAATCATTCACGCTCAGCGGCTCTTCTCGAGGTTCGCGGCGAGAAGCTCGAGCGCGGCCTGTGCGAACGCCAGCATGTTCGCCTGACGATCGGCGTGGCCTGTCTCGATCGTTTTCGCCTGCTCCGCCGGTCCGCTCACGGCAACGCAGGAATGTCCCGTCGGGTGTCCGTATCGACTGCCTGTCGGTCCGGCGGTGCCGGCCTCGCTGACGCCCCACGTCGCCGAAAGCTGCTCCCGAACGAGCTGCGCTCTGAGCAGCGCATTGGCTTCGGTTCCCGGGTTCGGTCCCTTGATACGCTCTTCATTCGTGTTCATGAGCTTGAGCAGCGCGTTGCGCGTATAAAGCACCGCGCCGCCTGCGAAGTAGGCCGACGCACCCGGCACCGCGAGCAGCGCCGCGGAGATGAGACCGCCGCTCGACGATTCCGCTACCGCAATCGTTTCGTTACGCGACTTCAGAAGCGCCGCGACTTTCTCCGCGTAGGGCATGAGCGTTTGCATCGTGACTCCTCTTTTGTGATGACGGACTGGCGGGGCATTGTAATATCGGTCGGGGTGAAGGAGTGACGGAATGACGGCCGGGGCTCACCCAGGCGGAGCTCGACGAATCGAAAGCAGAAGGGATCATCTGAAAGGAGTTGTCATGGCAGGTCGCTTGGAAGGCTCGGTCGCGATCGTGACGGCGGCGGCGCAGGGCATCGGAGAATTCATCTCCAAAGGTTTTGCGCGCGAAGGCGTTTCGGTCGCGCTCGTGGATATCAATCAGGGCGAAGCGGATCGCGTGGCGGGCGAAATCGAGAAAGCCGGGGGCAAGGCGCTCGTGCTCATCACCGACGCGACGAAGTCGGACGCCGTCAACGCGATGGTGAAGACGGTTTCCGGAAAGCTCGGCCCCGTCGACATACTGGTGAACGCGGCGGGCGGCTTCCATCGGCTGGCGCCCATCGAGGACATCTCCGACGAGGAATGGAATCGCGTCATCACGATCAACATGACGACCACGTTCTATTGCTCGCGCGCGGTCGCGCCGACCATGATGGAGCGCAAGAAAGGCCGCATCATCAACATCGCGTCAGGTGCCGGCATCATGCCGAATCCGTTCGCGCCATCCTACATTCCGTACGGCGCGGCCAAAGCCGGCGTGATCGGCTTCACGAAGCTCCTCGCACGGGAGCTCGGGCAGTACGGGATCACCGTGAATTCGATTTCGCCGGGCACGACCGCGACGCCGCGCGTGGTGAAGGTGCGCAGTCCGGAAAGCATGAAACAGATCGCACAGCAGAACCCGATGCGCTGCATCGTCGAACCGGAGGACAGCGCGGAGGCGGCGATCTTCCTCGCCTCGCCCGAAGCGCGCTACATCACGGGCGTGAATCTGAACGTGAACGCGGGCAACATCATGTAAAACGGGACAGACCCCGTTCAGGGCGAGGGGAGGTCTCCTTCGTGAGCGGCCGGAACGCTTCGACCTGAGCCTTGATGTGCGCCAGTGGACCGGAGCCGGAATCTTTCGTTCGCGGAAGCCCGCCGTTGTACGGCCCGGCGCTGACCTTCTACCCAAGGCCTCGTACATATTGATGAGAATACTAACCGGCGCCGGAATGCTTCGTTCGCGGGGACCCCACTGCTCCGCAGTCCCCGCTCACGGATTTATGGGTAGTTCTGAGTGAAGATGTCCCCCGCTCACCAATGAGGGGTGCGTACATTATTGTGGGTAGCGGCGCCGCAGGCTGCGTGCTCGCGAGCCGCTTGACGGAAGATCCATCGAGGAACGTCCTGTTGCTCGAGGCCGGACGCGACGCGCCGCCCGGCGCAGAACCGGAGGACATCACCGACGTCTATCCCGCGTCGTACTTCAACCGCGGTTACTTCTGGCCGGGCCTGCATGCGCACTGGCGCAACCGCGGCAACTCTCCTTCAACGCCGTTTCCACAGGCGCGCATCATGGGCGGCGGCGGCTCCGTGATGGGGATGGTTTCGCTGCGCGGCGTGCCGCGCGATTACGACGAATGGGCGGAGCACGGCGCCGACGGCTGGTCGTGGAAGGACGTGCTGCCGTACTTCAACAAGCTCGAGCGCGACCGGGACTTCGACGGGCCGCTGCACGGCAAGGATGGGCCTTTGCCGATCCGGCGGCTTCCACGCGCCTCATGGCCGCCGCTCGCGCGCGCGATCGAGCAGTTCTGCAAAGCGCGCTCGATGCCGTTCATCGCCGACATGAACGCCGATTTCCGCGACGGCTATGGCATGGTTCCGATGTGCAACACGCCGCAGCGTCGCGCATCGAGTGGGCTCTGTTATCTGGATGCCACCGTACGCGCCCGGCCGAATCTCTCGATCCAGACTTCGACGACCGTCACGCATCTGCTTTTCGAAGGTCGTCGTGTGACCGGCGTGGCGGCGGACATCGACGGAGAACGCCGCCAGTTTTCCGCGGATGAAGTCCTCCTGTGCGCCGGCGCCGTCTTCTCGCCTGCACTGCTCATGCGTTCGGGAATCGGGCCGGGAGAATCGCTGAATCGCATCGGCATCCCGGTCCTTCTGGATCGCCCCGGCGTCGGCGCCAATCTGCAGAATCATCCGGTGGTGTTCATCGGCATGCACCTGCGGCGCGGCGCACGGCAGGCTCCGGAGCTGCGCACGACGCCGTGCATTTCGCTGCGCTTCTCGTCTGGGGAAGATGAACCGCCGGCCGGCGATCTCTACGTTAACATCCAGAGCAAGACCTCCTGGAACGCGCTGGGCTTGCAGATCGCGAATCTCGCGCCGGCGCTGCTGAAGCCGCACTCGCGCGGCTGCGTCTGGCTCACGTCGCCGGACCCGCGCACGCCGCCGGCCATCGAATTCGATTTCATGTCCGACGAGCGCGACGTGCGCCGCATGTCCGAGGCCGTCGCGCGGACCCTCGAAATCGCCGCCCACTGTCATGGCGCGCTCGATTGCGGTGAGGCCTTCCCGCTGCGCTTCAGCGACCGCGTGCGCAACCTGAATCAGCTCACGACGCAGAACCGGATGAAGACGGCGCTCCTTGCCCGGCTCTTCGATCTCTCGCCTCGCGTGGCCGACTGGGTTCTGAGCGCAGGAGGAGAAACCGTGTCCCTCCGCGAAATCGCCGCCCATCCCGCACGCCTCGAACAGCACGTCATCGAGAACGTAGCCGGCGTGTTTCATCCCGTCGGCACTTGCCGCATGGGCCGAACGACCAGAATGCGGTCGTCGATCCGGACGGAAACGTTCTACGGCATCAGTGGACTCAGGGTCGCCGACGCTTCTATCATGCCGACCATCATCGCCGGCAACACCAACATCCCGACGATCATGCTGGCGGAGAAAATCGCGGCGGCGATGCGTCGCGCGGCCTGAGAACGTTTCTGCCCAAGGGATCCATGGACAAGCTCATCATTACCAACTGCGCGGCGGACACGAACATGTACGCCGAAGTGCCGGGGCGCTTCCACGACTCCAGCATGCTCGCGGAATCGGTGCACGCCGCGTGGAAGGCCGGGGCATCGATCGCGCACATTCACGCACCCAACGAGGACTTCGGAGCGTGGGCCTCGCATACGAAGGCGATCCGCGAACGCTGCGACGTGCTGATCCAGTATGGGATCTCGACGCAGACCGTCGCGCAGCGGCGCGCCGTCATCAAGAACCAGCCCGACATGATCTCGGTCGCCGTCGGCGCGCACAACCTTGCCTTCGTCGGCCGCGATCTGATGATGCTGCATCCGCGGGCGGAACTTGCGGAGTTGATGCGCATGTGCCGCGACCATGGCGTCAAACCGGAATTCGAAGTCACGACGCTCGGCGATTTCTGGATGATCAACGACCTCGCCGACAAAGGGCTCGTCGATCCGCCTTTCCTCGTGACGCTATTCTTCGGTCGGCCCGGCGGCACGTGGTCGCCACCCACCGTGGACGAGTTTCTGCATCGCGTCGCAAACCTGCCGAAGAACACGTATTACGCGACGAGCGTCACCGGGCCGACGCAGCATCTGATACTCGAGACGTTGGCCGTGATGTGCGACGGCCACGTCCGCGTCGGCACGGAAGATGAGCCCTATCTCAAACCGGGCGTGCTCGGCGATAACGCCGATCATGTCGAACGCATTGCGCGGATCGCGGGGGAATTCGGACGCGAGGTGTCCAGCGTCGAGGAGACGCGCGCCACGCTGAAAATCCCACGCCACTAGAGGAACCTGATGGCGCAGGATTCTCTCGGCCTCTACAACACCGACGACTTGCGGGAAGGCGCGCGGCGGCGCCTGCCCAAAGGCCTGTTCGAGTTCATGGACCGCGGCAACGACGACGAAGTGGCGATGCGCCACAACCGCGCTGCGCTGGAGGCGATTCGCTTCAGGCCTCGCGTGCTGGTCGACGTGTCGAAACGCTCGCAGGAAATCACCTTGATGGGCAGGAAGCAGGCGATGCCCGTCATCGTCGCGCCGACGGGTTCGACCGGGCTTGCCTGGTACGAAGGTGAGGTCGCGCTGGCTCGTGCCGCGGCCGCGGCGAATATTCCGTATACCCTCGGCGTCGGGTTCGATGACGGCGCTCGAGAAAGTCGCGAAGGAGGCCGGCGGGACGCTGTGGATGCAGTTCTACATGTGGCCCGACCGCAGCAAGTCGCACGCACTCATCGCACGGGCGCGCGATGCCGGCTTCCAGGGCCTGGTCTTCACGGTGGACACGCCGGTCGCCCCCGGCCGCGAATACAACCTGCGCAACGGCTTCACGATTCCGTTCAAGTTCACGCGTCGCAACGTCGCCGACGTGCTCATGCATCCGCGATGGCTCTTCGGCGTACTGGGCCGCTACGTCGTCACGAGCGGCATGCCGCGCTATGCGAATTTCCCGCCGGAGACGCAGGTGCGCATCACGGCGCTTCCGATGGGTCGCTCGACGGCGCTCAACGCGACGTTGGACTGGAACGACGTGCGCGAGCTGCGGAGGCTGTGGCCCGGCAAGCTCATCGTGAAAGGCATCCAGACGGTGCAGGACGCCCTGCTTGCCGTCGAAAGCGGTGCCGATGCCATCGTGCTGTCGAACCATGGCGGGCGCGTACTGGACAGCTCCATGGCGACTATCATGGTGCTGCCCGACGTGGTGGAGGCGGTCCGCGGCCGTATCGCCGTGATCGTCGACAGCGGCTTCCGGCGCGGGAGCCACGTCGTGAAGGCGCTCGCACTCGGCGCGGACGCCGTGATGATCGGCCGCGCACCCCTGCACGGCACTGCGACGGCGGGCGAGGCCGGCGCCCGTCGGGCGCTCGCGATCTACCGCGAGGAAATCGATCGCGTCATGGCGCTGCTCGGCTGCTCGCGCGTGTCCGACTTGAAGCGCGAACATCTGATCATGCCGACGATGGAGGAGGTGCTGGCGAATGAGGTATGAGATGAGGGAGGCGTGAGGCTGGAGGTGGGAGGCGCACCGACACACACACCGTTTCGGCGGCGCATAAAACGTGCGCTTCCGCTCTTCATCGCCTGTTCGTGTATTGCCGCGACCGCGACCGCCCAGACATACCCGGCGAAGCCCGTGCGCTACATCCTGCCGAGCACGGGCGCGTCCGAGATCGTGGGACGGCTCATCGCTCAGGGACTGACCGACCAGCTCGGCCAGCAATTCTTCGTGGACGTGCGGCCCGGCGCCGGCAGCAACCTCGGCGCGGAGCTCGGCGCGAAGGCACCGGCGGACGGCTATGCGCTGACGCAGCTCATGCAGTCGCATACGGCGAACGTGAGCCTCTATCGCACGCTCGGCTACGACGTGCTCCGCGATTTCACGCCCATCACGCGCATGACTTCGTCGCCGCTCATCGTCGTCGTGCATCCGTCGCTGCCGGTGAAAACGATCGGCGATCTGGTGAAGCTCGCCAAGGCGAAGCCGGGGGCGATCGATTACTCATCCGCGGGCACCGGCACGTCCACGTTCCTCGGCGCCGAGCTGTTCAAGGCGATGGCGGGGATCGACCTCGTCGAGATTTCGTATCGCGGCGGCGCCGCCGCACAAACGGCCGTTCTGTCGGGCGAAGTCTCGGTGTATTTCGCGCCTGTCGCGACGGCCCTGCCCTACGTGCGCGAAGGACGCCTGCGCGGCTTGGCGGTCGGCAGCGCTGCCCGCATACCGACGCTGCCCGAGTTTCCGACGGTCGCGGAATCCGGCTATCCCGGCTACGAATCGAGCAACTGGCACGGCTTCGCGGCCCCCGCCAAAACGCCGAAGGACATCGTCTCGGTGCTCAACGCGGCAGCGGTCGCGGTGCTCAAACGGCCCGACATCGTGAAGCGCATGCACGATATGGGGCTGACGCCGGTCGGCGACCGCCCCGATGAGTTCGCCGCGTTCATCAAGGCCGACATCGAGAAATGGCGCAAGCTCGTGCAGGAGCGTGGGATTCAGCAGCAGTGAACGAGGAATGAGGGATGAACAAACACCCCTCGCCTGCGTGCGGGCAGAGGAAGGGATCAGGGACAAGATTACGGACCAAAGCTAGTGTTCTGTCCGCGAAATGACTTGTATTACTCGGCGGCCCTGCGGGGAGCCTGTTCCCATACTTTCAACCATTTGCGAAAAGCCAGTCATTTCGCAGACGTAACACTAGCGAGGCTCCGCCTCAGACCGACGAGGTGTATGGTTTCGCATCCGACGTTTTGAAGGTTGCGCAAAGCCTGGGCGGCTCCGGCCGGAGCCGGCAGGGGACGAGCCCCTGGTCGTGTGACCTCGAAAGGTCGGACCTCGAAAGGGTCAGTAGGATCCGTAGATCCGTGGGCGGCCGGAGCCAAGCATGAACGTAGCACAAACGGTGTCTGAAGTCCTGCGCGAGCACGTCACGCTGGAAACTGAAGCGATCGACCGGATGTATCTGAACGCGTATGTGCCGCAGTTGCAGAGCGTGGGCGGGGTGGTGGGCTATCTGCATGCGCATAAAGGGCAGCGCTTTGCCTCGACCACGGCGCTGGCGCCGATGACTGACGCGTTCGTGCAAGCCGTCGAGCGTTTTGCCAAACAGCAGAAGGTCGATGTCGTGCATTTCGCGAAGTGGCAGCGCAAGGACGATGTGACGCAGAAATACCTCGCACGTTTCCGGCACACTGAAGGCGTGCTCTACATCGGCAAAGCGCAGGAGAAGGCGCGCGTAATGCGCACCGAGCGCCGGCGCACTCGCAGCGGGACCACCTATCCGTGGGTCGTGGAATCCACGGCGATGGTCAGTCACGTCTACTTCTACTGCGTGGACGAAGACTTTGGTCCCTTCTTCATCAAGTTCTGCACCTACTTCCCGTATAACGCGAAGCTGTGCCTGAACGGCAACGAATACGCCAAGTGCCAGTTGCGCAAGCGCCGCATCGGCTTTGAAGCGCTCGACAACGGCGTGCGCGCCTGCGACAAGCCCAAGACGCTGCAGAGAATCTGCGACGGCCTGAACGCCGCCCGGATCGATCGACTGCTGCGCAAGTGGCTCGCGCGCCTGCCGCATCCGTTCTCGAAACAGGATCGCGCAGCCGGCTGCCGTTATGCATTGTCCATCCTGCAGGCCGAGTTCTCTCTCACCCAAGTGCTGGATCAGCCGGTGAGCGGTCGCGTGTTCTTTGAGGACGTGATCCGCGAGAATCTGGATATCGGCCGCCCCGGTCAGGTGCAACTGATCTTCGATCGGCGCGTGAGCAAGCGTACCCCGGGACGCTTTCGCACCCGCGTCATCACCGACGGGGTCACGCCTTCCCTGCATGTGGACTACAAGCACAGCCGCATCAAGCAGTATCACAAGCACAACCAGGCGCTGCGCACCGAAACCACCATCAACGATACTCGCGACTTCGCCCTCGGCCGGCGGCTGCATAACCTGGCGGCGCTGCGCCAGGTCGGCTTTAACGCCAACCGACGCCTGCTCGAGGTCCAAACGATCAGCCACGACTGTGCCTTGGGCGAAGCCGATCTCCAACGCCATCAGCGACCCGTGGAGATCAACGGGCAACGCGCTTCGGCGCTACGTTTCGCCGATACGCGCGTGCAGGCCTTGATGCAGGCGCTGCTGTTGTTCGTCCTCTTGCCCCATGGCTTTTGCAATCGCGAGCTGCGCGAGCACCTCGCTCCTCTGCTGGGCTGCGATCCCGGCCAATGGCGCCCGGGCAAGATGACTTACGATCTGCGGCGTCTGCGATTGCATGGCCTCATCGAGCGCCTTCCACACAGCCACCGCTACCGCATCACCGAACACGGACTCCGAACCGCCATGTTCTACAGCCGCGTCTACAACCGCATCCTGCGTCCCGGCCTCGCGATGCTCAGCCCAGCGGCGATCGACTGCGATTCGCCTACGCGTCGGCGCTTCAGCGCCATGAACGACACCATCTATTCGTGGTGCGATGAGGCGAAACTTGCCGCGTAAAACTTGACTCAAAAAACCAGAACCTACTCAATCAAGGACTCTAGCAGCCTGTCGGACTTAATGATGATGGATCGGAGATAATCACGCTTGCCTTTTGGAGAGCAAACGAAGACACGATGAGCAACTTCCGGCCGATCGATCGCGATACCGGGTTTCTGTTCCCGCCGTCGGTGGATGAGTGGCTGCCGCAACGACACTTGGCGCGCTATGTGGTGGAAGTGGTTGAGGGGCTGGATCTGTCGGAGATGGTGAGGTCCTACCGCGGCTCGGGCTCGGCCTCGTATCACCCGGCGATGCTGCTCTCGCTGCTGATTTACGGCTACGCCACCAAAGTGTTTTCGAGCCGGGCGATCGAGCGGGCGAGCTACGATTCGGTGGCCTTTCGCTTCATTGCCGCCAACGCGCATCCCGATCACGACACCATTGCGAGCTTTCGTAGGCGCTTTCTGCCGCAGATCGAGGCGCTGTTCGTCGAGGTGTTGAAGCTGGCACGCACGATGGGGATGCTCCAGCTCGGTACGGTGGGGTTGGATGGTACCAAGATCCACGCCAATGCAAGCCGACACAGTGCGCTTTCCTACGGTCATGCCAAGAAGCTGGAGAAGCAGCTTAAGCGAGAAGTGCAGCAGTTGCTGAAGCTCGCCGAGCGAGCCGATGCCGCGGACATTCCCGATGGAATGTCGATTCCTGAAGAACTGGAACGACGCGAGGCGCGCCTGGCCGCCATTGCCGAGGCGAAGAACAAGATCGAAGCGCGCGTCAAAGAAGAACAGCAGGCGCAGTATCAGCAGAAGCTTGCAGCGCGAGCCGAGCAGCAGAAGCGCACCGGCCGGAAGCCACCCGGCCGGCCACCGGCGCCACCCAGTGGTGCGGTCGAGGACCAGGAACAGATCAACCTGACCGATGAGGACTCGCGCATCATGCCGGTTGCCGGCGGCGGGTTCGACCAGTGCTACAACGCGCAGGCCGCAGTGGCCACCGGAAGTTTGCTCATCGTAGCCAACGATCTGACGCAAGCGGCCAACGACAAGCAGCAGCTCAAGCCGATGATCGACAAGCTCAGGGCGCTGCCTCGGAAACTCGGTCGGGTCAAGCGCGCGCTGGCCGACAGTGGCTACTTGAGCGAGGCGAATGTCGAGCACTGTGCTCAGGCTCAGATCGAGCCACTGATTGCGATGAAGCGTGAACGCCATAACGCCCGTTGGAAAGAGCGCTTCGCTGAAGACCCCAAAGCGCCTCCTGACTCGGCCAGCGCGATGCAGCAGATGGCGCATCGGCTGAAGACCCGGCGAGGCAAAAAGCTTTACGCCTTGCGCAAGCAAACCCCCGAGCCGGTGTTCGGGATCATCAAATCGGTCATGGGCTTCCGCCAATTCCTGCTGCGTGGGTTCGAGCACGTCAAAGGCGAGTGGAATCTGGTGACGATGAGCTGGAACATCCGGCGAATGTTCGCACTGGGCGGTGCCTGAAAGGGGAACTCACCCCACGCCATGCGCTCATACAGCACACATTCGCAGATCGATCAGCTGCTGCCATGAATTCAGCGCGTCGCCCTGCTCTTGCCGTCTCCACTGAAAATCTCAGTCCGACAGGCTGCTAGTCTGTACTGTGTCACGCGCGCACCGCGACCGCTTCGCAGCACGGGCATCGTCGAAGTCGACGCGCGATTTCGGTGCTCACGAGATGGCGCAGCGTGGGAATCGAATCCGGCACATGGCGCTGCGCTCGGCCGGCTGCCGCGAGGTCTGTAATCTTCGGGTAGGGCAAGCGCCGTTGGTCGATTGGAGTTTTTTTTGGAAGCATTCTGCAGTCGCTGTGCGAGTAGAAAGCCGTAGGCGGCGATGCACACCGTTGCGTGATGGTGAAAGCCAGTCCAGCCGCGGCCCTCGTAATGAGACAAGCCGAATTCGGATTTAAGCTCGTGGTAGTCCTGTTCGATGCGCCAGCGCATCTTCGCGGTGTTCACCCATTCGGTGATGCTGATATCGGCAGGCACGTTGGACAGCCAGTGCTTCGTGGGCTCGGTCTCTTTGAGCGGCCATTCGATGAGTAGCCACTGCTCGTCACGCAGCTTGGTTCGCAGGTAATCACGATGCGCCGCGCGCACACGCACTCGTGCAAAGCGCGAAGAGAGCACTTTATTCGTACCTTCACGCCACGCGACTCGCTTCCACGCCGAGCGCTTCAGTGTCAAGGCGAGTTCCTGCACACTGAGCGGCTCGTGGCCTGGGCCACGGCGCAGGCGTTTGCTCGGACGGCCCATGCCAGGATATGGCGCATTCGGCAGCGGCCCGCTACCGGGTGCCCACACAGTCGTGCTCGAGCTCACGCCTACTGCATAGGTGAGCCCCAGCTCATCCAAAGCTTCGCGAAATGCCGTGTCTCTGCCGTATCCCGCGTCGGCCAGCACGATACCCGGCGCAATCCCGCGTTCCTGGGCGGCGCGGATCTGCTGCAGCGCGATCTGCGACTTGGTCGCAAAGAGCACCGTCTCCGGTACCTTTGCTTCGCGCCTGCGCTTCACATCGCTCGCCCAATCTTGCGGCAGATACAGCTGGTAATCCACGGGCACACTGGCTTCGGCAGTGGCCAACGACAAGCTCACCGCCACCTGACAGTTGTCCTGCTTGCCGAGCCTGCCGCAGTATTGCCGTGCGACGCCTACCGAGTGCCGGCCACACTTCGGATGCGCAGTGTCGTCAATGATCCAATAGACGCCGTGCTCCAGTTCCAAGTGCGGCTCGACGTATTGTCGAATGCGCTCCAGCAGTACCCGATCCGACCAGCGCGCATTCGCCACGAAGTGATGCAACGCCTGATGTTTCGCAGGAACGTTCAGCGGATCGGCATGCGCCGCGAGCGGTTCTACGCTCTTACGCTGGATCGGCAACATCAGTCCGCTGCAATATTCAAGGAGGCTCTGATGGCGCATCGAGTTGCCCAGCCCTTCGCACAAATACGCCATATAACGATCAAACTCTGCAAGATCTGCCATGAATCTTCACCCCCGCTAATGAAGATCCCGGCATGATGGCATTAACCGTGACACAGGACACTAGGAAAGGACGGCGCGAATCGCACTCGCGTCGTAGAGTCGCACGCTGCGTTACAACCGAGGGAGCACAGGAGATGGCGAAAGGCCCGAACAGAATCGAAGACCTGAAGAAAAAATACGGCGCAACAGCGGTGGAAAATGCCGCGCGCCTGAACCCGAAAGGGTTCCCGGAGATGCTCGACTGGCGCGACGAGATGGATCAGCACTACACGAAGCTCTGGCTCGACTTCACCTACGGGGGACTCTACACCCGCGGCGTCCTCGATGAGCGCACACGCCAGCTCGTCGTGACCGGCCAGTTCGTCGTGCAGGACGAAACCGAGCAGTTGCGCAGTCATCTTTACAGCGCGATCGAGCATGCGAGCCCGCGGGAAGTTCTCGAAGTCACGCTTCAGGCGACGGTCTACGTCGGCTATCCCAAAGGCGCACGCGCCGCGCGCATGCTGCGCGACGTGCTGATCGAGGTCGGCCGTCTGGACGAGATCAGGAAGACGCAACTCCCGCTCGACGGCGCCAGCGCGAAGCGGTCGAAGGAACAGGAGCGCGGCACGTGGCGCGTGCCCGACGAGCAGTTTCCCGAACGCGAGCAGTTGATGCAGAAGTACGGCTGGGGCGGCATCAGCGCCGGCCTGCGGCTTCAGCCGACGCACCATGCACAAACCGTTCGGCGCCTCGATCGCATCGATCCGCACTTCCTCAAGCACTGGCTCGATTTCATCTACGACGGCATGTATACGCGCGGCGTGCTGGACGACAAGACCCGGGTCCTGTGCATGGTCGGCATGTGCACGGTCATCGACGAGCAGATTCAGAACGAGAACCACATTCGCGCGGCGCTCCTGCTCGGCGCGACGCCCCGAGAGGTACTGGAAGTGACCCTGCAATCGACGATCTATGCCGGCATGCCGAGAAGTCTGCGCGCGGCCGCCATTCTCGAACGCGTCCTCGAAGAACAGGGCCGCACGCACGAGCTCACCGAAACGCGCCTGCCGCTTCCCGATCGCTGACCCGTGCGTTCCCACGACGTCATTCTGGCGCGGCAGGTACACCCCGGACCAATCGCGGGTCGCGATGCGATCCGGGGCCAGAATCCAGGCGTTCTTAAGCGATTGTTCTGGATCCCGGACGTGTGTGCTTACGCAGCCTTGCCCTGGAATGATTCTGTCCAGGGTCCGGGATGACGCCACTGACAACAGTCGCCAGCTACGACTTAGAGACACGTACATTCATGGAAACACGCAAACTGGGCACATCCGATCTCGACGTGACGCTCGTCGGGCTCGGCTGCAATAACTTCGGCCTGCGCATCGACGCCGAGGCCTCACGCGCCGTCATCTGCAAAGCGCTCGACCTCGGCATCACGTTCTTCGACACGGCGGACGTTTACGGGAAGCGCGGCGGATCGGAAACGATGCTGGGAGAGTTCCTCGGCGGCCGCCGCAAGGACATCGTGCTCGCGAGCAAGTTCGGCAATCCGATGGACGAAGCGGGCACGCTCAAAGGGTTCTCGCGCGGCTATATCACGTCAGCGGTGGAAGCGAGCCTGAAGCGCCTGAAGACCGACTGGATCGATCTCTATCAACTGCACCGTTATCCGACAACACCGATCGAAGAGACGCTGCGCGCGCTCGACGATCTCGTGAAGCAGGGGAAGGTGCGCTACATCGGCACGTCACAGACGAAAGGCTGGCAGTTCGTCGACATGCAGTGGACGGCGCGCACGAACGGGCTTGCGCCGGTCACGACGTGCATGGCGGAGTACAGCCTCCTTCATCGCGAGCCCGAGCGTGAGTTGATTCCGGCGATGCGCGCGCATGGCGCCGGGTTCCTCCCGTTCTATCCTCTCGCGAGCGGATTTCTAACGGGCAAGTACAAACGCGGAGAAGCGCTGCCGGCCGACGGGCGGATCACGAAGGGACAGCGTTATTCGGACAAGTGGCTGACGGACCCGCACTGGGACGTGCTCGATCAGCTCGAGGCTTTTTGCAACGCGCGGGGACGCACGATGGTGGAGCTCGCCTTCAGTTGGCTCGCTGCGCAGCCCGTGATTTCGAGCATCATCGCCGGCGCCACGAAGCCGGAACAGCTCGAAGTCAACATCAAGGCCGCCGACTGGAAGCTCACGGCGGATGAGCTGGCACAGATCGACACGATCACAGGGCACGCATAAATGCGGCGGTTCGCATTTCGAGACGGTCCTTGCCGACCTCCTCAACGCGAACGGGGGAGAACCGTTCGTACTGAGGAACGACCCTGTCTCGAAGCCCGAACAACCGCGTCCGGTAAGGCCCGCGTTCCTCAGGCGTACTGCGACAAATCCACCGGCGTCAGCAGCGGCTCGCCCGCGAAATGCGCACGCAGGTTGCCGACGATGTTCACGGCACGCTCTTCGCGTATCTCGATGAGCGTCGAGCCGATGTGCGGAACGACGATCGCGTTGTCCAGCGCGAGCAGTTTCGGCGGCACCTCGGGCTCGTCCTTCAGCACGTCGACCGCCGCGCCCGCGATCCGCCGCTTCTCGAGCGCAGCGATCAAGGCATCTTCGTCCACGATCGAGCCGCGCGCGACGTTGACGAGATAACCTTCGGGACCGAGCGCCTCGAGCACGCGCTCATTCACGAGCTTCTCCGTCTGCGGCGTGGCCGTGCACGTGACGACCAGGCAGTCCGCGTCCCGCGCCATCCCCTCGAGCTCTTCGTAGTAGCGATACGGAACATCGGACTTCTTCCGCGGCCCGTAATAACACACCGACATCCCGCACGCCTCGACGCGCTTCGCGAGCTCGCGTCCGATCTCTCCAAGCCCGATGATGCCGCACACCTTCCCCGGCAACCCGCGCCCGGGCGGGAACGGTTCTTCGGGCCACTTGCCCGCGCGGACGTAGCGCTCCGCTTCGACGACGCGTCGCATGATGGCGATCATCAAACCGAGCGCGAGCTCCGCGACGGGCACCGAGACCGAATGCGGCACGTCCGTTACGCGGATGCCGCGGCGCTTCGCTGCCGCGAGGTCGATCTTTGCGAGACTTCGCCCGAAGCACGCAATCAACTCGAGCTTCGGCATGAGATCGATCTCGCGCCCGCTCACACCATCCGGAACGGTCGTAACCGCCGCGCGCACGCGCGGCCCGATCTCCTGGATAAACGCCTCGCGATCCGGTGCGCTCCAGACCTTGTGCACCGTGTCACTCGCGCTCGAGTTGCTCAAGTGCGGGAACGTAAATTTGTCTCGTTATGAGAATCTCGGGTTTGCTCACTTGACGACTCGCCGATCGATGATGAAAGCGGGGGTTGAGTATACTTCCCACGCTTTCGATCCCGGGACTCGCCACCCGCTTACTCGCGGCGCTCGCGCTCACGACGAAGGCGGCGGGCAACGCGCTGACAGCGCTGCTCGGGGGTCACGTCGACATGATGGCCTCACCCGTTTCCAACCTGGTCCCGCACGCCGCCGACGGCAGGTTGAGGATCATCGCCGTTGCGGCGCAGAAGCGCCTCGGCGGCGCCCTCGCCCCTCGACAGCGGCTATCGGCAAGCATTGAGCATAAACGCGTCGGCAGCCTGCGTCGATTGGCGTCCCTCTTTTTTTCCACGCTGATTTCGGTCTAACCTCTCGCGGACCCGATTAGAGGAGGAATGGCATGATGGCAAGAAGCAGTCAGGTCCGGGAATCACACGCATTCGGCAGAACAGTCCTGGCGAGTGGCGTCGCACTGGCAGCCGCGATCGGAACGACCGCTGCTGCAGCGCAGGAATGGAAGCCGACGAAGCCCGTCGAGGTCGTGGCGACCAACGCACCGGGCGGCGGCTCGGACCGCATCGGCCGTATGATGATCAAGATCATGCAGGAGAAGAAGCTCGTGCCGACGCAAGTGAACCTCGTCAACAAGCCGGGCGGAGGCAGCAGCGTCGCGTACAACTACATCAACCAGTATCCGGGCAACGGGCATTTCATGGTGATGGGTTCGCGCTCGTTCGTCACGAACCATATCGCCGGCCATGGCCCGGCCCCGAGCGAGTTCACGCCGGTCGTCTATCTGTTCGACGAGTACATCGCGGTCACCGTGAAGCCCGTCTCACCCATCAAGACCGGCAAGGACCTGCTCAACTTCATGAAACGCGATCCCACCGCGATCAGCTACGGCATCGCGACGAGCCTCGGCGCACCCAATCACTCCGGCGTCGCGGCCCCGTTCAAGGCCGCGGGCATCGACATCAAGAAAATGAAGAACGTGATCTTCCCCTCGGTGGCGCCGCCAGCACCGCGATGATGGGCGGACACATCGATGTCGTGCCGATCTCTGTCGGTTTTGCCTCGTCGCTTCTGAGAAATGGCCAGGCGCGCCTGCTCGCCGTCTCCTCGCCGCAACGCCTGCCGGGCATCCTGAAGGACGTGCCGACGTGGAAGGAACAAGGCGCCGATGCAGTCGTCTCGCAGTGGCGTGTGCTGATCGGCCCCAAAGGCATGACGCCCGACCAGCTCGCGTTCTGGGAAACCACGATGAAGCGCATGATGGACGCCGAGGAGTGGAAGAGCGAGATGGAGCAGAACTTCTGGCAGGCGAACTTCCAGGGCAGCGCCCCGACCCGCAAGTTCCTCGCGAAGGACTATGAGGAGGCGAAGGGGTTCCTGACCGAGCTCGGGCTCGCGAAGGGTGCCGGCAGCTAGGGCCTGTACACAATTGATTGCTCTCGGTACATTCTGGTCTTTCCGCGAGGACCAGAGGCGATGCGCAAGATGCTGCGGAATGACCAATGGGAACGTATCGAGCACTTACTGCCAGGTAAAGCGACAGATCGGGGTGTCACAGCGAAGGACAACAGGTTGTTCGTCGAAGCGGTTTTATGGATCGCCCGCACCGGCAGTCCCTGGCGAGATCTTCCGCCGCTGTTCGGCAACTGGCATAACGTGTATACGCGCTTCTCGCGCTGGGGCAAGAGCGGCGTGTGGCAACGCGTGGTCGAAGCGGTGGGTATGGATGTCGACTTGGAGGCGCTGTTGTTGGATAGCACCATTGTTCGTGCCCACCAGCATGCTGCTGGCGCCCAAAAAAAGAAGGCACGCAAGCAATCGGGCGCTCGCGCGGAGGACTGATACCAAGATCCACATGGCTGTGGACGCGTTGGGCAATCCCGTGCGATGGCTGCTTACGGGCGGTGAGGTGCATGACATCACCCAAGCGCCGGCGCTTATCGCCGGCATTCACCCTAAACAAGTGATCGCGGACAAAGGCTATGACTCGGATGCATTTGTCGTTCACATCGCAGCCAGCGGCGCACAAGCCGTTATCCCGCCACGCAAAGCCCGTCGCCAAGCGCGGCCTTATGATCGCGTTGCCTACCGTGAACGCCATCTCATCGAGTGCTTCTTCAGTCGTCTCAAGCAGTTTCGCCGGATCGCCACACGTTATGAAAAGCTCGCACGCAATTTCCTATCGATGCTTAACCTTGCCGCCGCCTACATCTGGCTGGCGTAATTGTTAACAGCCCCTAGTATGGTGATTCAGGGAGTTCGTCCTAGTGACGTCACCCCGGCGAAGGCCGGGGTCCAGAACCAAACTAGCTCTGGATTCCGGCCCTGGACTGAATCATTCCAGGGCAGGCTCTGCGCCGGAATGACGACTGTGCGCGAATTTGCGATTCAGGACACTAGTTGTACTGTGTCACGCTCGCCGAGCGACCGCTCCGCAGCACGGGCATCGTTGAAGTCGACGCGCGATCTCGGTGCTCACGAGATGGCGCAGTGTGGGAATCGAGTCCGGCACATGGCGCTGCGCTCGGCCGGCTACCGCGAGGTCTGTAATCTTCGGGTAAGGCAAGCGCCGTTGGTCGATTGGAGTTTTTTTTGGAAGCATTCTGCAGTCGCTGTGCGAGTAGAAAGCCATAGGCGGCGATGCACACCGTTGCGTGATGGTGAAAGCCAGTCCAGCCGCGGCCCTCGTAATGAGACAAGCCGAATTCGGATTTAAGCTCGTGGTAGTCCTGTTCGATGCGCCAGCGCATCTTCGCGGTGTTGACCAGATGGCTGATGCTTATATCGACCGGCAGATTCGACAGCCAATACTTCGTGGGCTCGGCTTCTTTGAGTGGCCATTCGATGAGCAGCCACTGCTCTTCACGCAGGCTCGTTCGCAGGTAATCGCGATGCGCCGCGCGCACCCGCACCCGTGCAAAGCGCGAAGAGAGCACTTTATTCGTACCTTCACGCCAAGCGACTCGCTTCCACGCCGAGCGCTTCAGCGCCAAGGCGAGTTGCTTCACGCTCAGCGGCTCATGGCCCGGCCCGCGGCGCAGGCGTGTCGGTGGCCGGCCTCGGCCTGGAGCCGATGTCGTCGGCATCGGAGTGCTACCCGGCGCCCATACCGTGATGTCCGAGCTCACTCCCACTGCATAGGTAAGCCCCAGCTCATCCACAGCTTCGCGAAATGCCGTGTCTCTGCCGTATCCCGCGTCGGCCAGCACGATACCCGGCGCAACCCCGCGTTCCTGGGCTGCCCGGATCTGCTGCAGCGCGATCTGCGCCTTGGTCGCAAAGCGCACCGTCTCCGGTACTTTCGCTTCGCGCCTGCGCTTCACATCGCTCGCCCAATCTTGCGGCAGATACAGCTGGTAATCCACGGGCACACTGGCTTCGGCCGTGGCCAACGACAAGCTCACCGCCACCTGACAGTTGTCCTGCTTGCCGAGCCTGCCGCAGTATTGCCGTGCGACGCCTACCGAATGCCGGCCACACTTCGGATGCGCAGTGTCGTCAATGATCCAATAGACGCCGTGCTCCAGACCCAAGTGCGGCTCGACGTATTGTCGAATGCGCTCCAGCAGTCCCCGATCCGACCAGCGCGCATTCGCCACGAAGTGATGCAGC
This sequence comes from uncultured beta proteobacterium, assembly GCA_963808765.1. Taxonomy (GTDB): domain Bacteria; phylum Pseudomonadota; class Gammaproteobacteria; order Burkholderiales; family SG8-41; genus JAQGMV01. Next base: position 361 of record CAWEHH010000043.1, on the reverse strand, counting down.
GCCTGATGTTTCGCAGGAACGTTCAGCGGATCAGCATGCGCCGCGAGCGGCTCCACGCTCTTACGCTGGATCGGCAACATCAGTCCGCTGCAATACTCGAGCAAACTCTGATGACGAGTCGAGTAGCCCAGTCCTTCACACAAATGCGCCATATAACGATCAAACTCTGCAAGATCTGCCATGAATCTTCACCCCCGCTAATGAAGATCCCGGCATGATGGCATTAACCGTGACACAGTACAACTAGCTGGCCAGAGGGAAAGAGATTGCGGAGGAAAACCTGGGTTTTCCTCCGCTCCGTAGGGCGGCGAGGCCCGAGCCGAGGCAAGCGCCGCCCCCATTTGAAGGAGATGCAGCCATG
>CAWEHH010000042.1:0-82063 GCA_963808765.1 uncultured beta proteobacterium | reverse complement strand
TGGCTGACGATCACGCGATCCTGCGCCAGGGTCTCGCGGTGCTCATCAACGGCCAGCCCGACATGGAAGTCGTGGCCGAGGCGTCGGACGGAGCCGAAGCCGTTCGAATCGCCAAGGAAACGCCGGTGGATGTCGCGGTGCTCGACGTCTCCATGCCGGGGCTCGGCGGGGCCGAAGCGGCGCAGCAGATCCGGGACTGCTGCGAAAACACCCGTGTCGTCGCGCTCACGCGGCACGCGAACACGGGCTATGTACGGCGGCTGCTCCAGGCGGGGGCGAACGATACGTGCTCAAGAAGAGCGCCGCCGATGCCCTGATCGGCGCGATCCGCGTTGTGGCACAGGGCGGCACGTACCTGGAGCCCAGCCTTGCCCGCGAGGTGCTCGGACGCGCTTTCGGGCCGTCCACCGCGACAGATGCGCGGCAGGCTCGAGACGTCCTCAGTCTGCGCGAAGAGGAAGTGCTGCGGGCGATCGCGTGGGGACGCAGCAACAAGGAGATCGCCAACGAGCTCAACCTGAGCGTGAAGACGGTCGAGTCGTACAAGGCGGCTGCGATCGAAAAGCTCGAGCTTCGCGGCCGCGCTGACATCGTGCGCTACGCGGTAGCACGGGGCTGGCTCTCCGAAGAGAGCGCGCCGGAATAGACGTGTCCTCTCCGGGCTCGATGTGTCGTGAGTCCCGTCGCGGAGCGGGTGCTTGGGAGGCACGTATCGGGCACGCTGCCCGGCATATGCGGTGAGTGAGGCGGGCCCGAATCCCGCCATCACCTAAGGCAGCGTTCTGCGGTCGAATCGCGGCAACGCACTTCAGGCCAAGGGCTTCAGTTCTTTCGCGACGATCGTGTACTGAAACTTGTCGGGATCGAGCGGATCGAGGCGTCCGCGTGCCGTCTGCCCGTCGGGATACATGAAGTACGGCACCTTGAAGCCCGACGCGCCGGGAAGCTGCAGGTCATGTCCCCGGTTGTACGCGAGCCAGTTCATCTCCCAGTAGCCGAAGAGCCGCTCGCGCGCCTCCTTCACCTTGGGATGGTCGAGCGGCAGGTTGCCCGGCGGCTCTTCGAGCGCGACTTTGCGCACGTCCGCGGGATCGACCGGCACCCAGCCGTGCGCCTGCGACCAGAACTCGGCGCGGCAATGCTGCGCGCGCGTGACCGATTCCGTGTTCGCACCGAGACTCACGAACCCGTGATTCGACTTCGCCACGCGCAATCCATAGACATCGCGGGCGGAAACACCGACCGAGCGTGCAAGGCCGACGAAGAGCGCGTTCAGGTCTCCGCATTTGCCGCCCAGGTTGCGCGTTTCGAGCATGGTCTTGATGTCGCCCCAGCCGCAGCCGCGCACCTTCGGATCGCGGAACGTGTTTTCGACGACCCATTCGTAGATGGCGCGCGCCTTCTCGACATCGGTCTTCTTGCCCTTGGTGATCTCGACGGCGGTGCTGCGCACGATGCCGTCCGTCGGAATGAGCTCCGTCGGCTGGAGCGCGAGCTTCAGCACGGCCGCGTCTTCACGCGGTGGCGTGCGCGGCGGATTCTTCAGATCGACGAGGCGATCGCGCGTCGCGAAGCGCGTCGCAAGCTGCACGGTGGGATTCTGCGCGGAAGCCGGGAAGACCACGGACACGATCGGCGACTGGTATTTCGCGTCCTCCACGTACTCGATCTTGCCGCTGTCACTGCTCCAACCATTGCCGAGGTTCTTGAAGTACGTCGTGTCACCCGAGAGCGGCAGCAGGCAGCCATATGCGCGTTGCGCCGTCCGCTTCCAGGTACGTGCACCCGGGTGGTGACTTCGAATACGCGCCAGCCCGGCTCACCGGGACTGGCGAACGCGATGCGTGACAAGCCGCCCACGGCGGCCGCGCCCGGCAACGCCGAGCCGATCTTGAGAAACGTTCTGCGATTCATGCGATCTCCGCTGAAAAGGTGAATGGATACGCGTCCGGCAGGCGTGGCGCCCGCGAGCGAGCGCCGACAGACGGCGTCACGAAGGGTATCAAAAATGCGCTTTTCGGGGCGAACCCCGGTTACGCGAGCGGGTACCGGGGTTGCATTAGATTCGGGGCCACGCAACGTGGCGGACAGGAGCCTTGCTTCTCCTCCCTGTGAGGCTCCAGAGTTGACCCGGCACGCGTTGCCGGGTCTTTTTTGGGGGGACGGGGGGGCGCTCGCCTTCGGCTCGGGCCTCGCCGCCCTACGGAACAGAGGGCAACCCATGGTTTCCCTCCGTAACCTCCTTTCCTTTGGCAGCGTGTCGCGCCGACACGCTGCTAAGGCGCTCGCCTTCGCGCTCGAGCCTCGCCGCCCCCCGCTCACCCGATAGGGGGTGTGGTCCAAGCAAGCGCCGCCCCTAGGGCCGGGCGTCGACTGCGGCTGGCGCGGCGTTTCGGCGCGGCGCGCCCGACTCTGCCTCGGCATCCCTCAGGACGCGTCCCGCGCTGTTCTTCTGTGTCGCGTGGGAGAACTGGTCTTCGGCGATGTCGCCCAGATCGAACTCGAAGCGCTTCTCGGTGCCGGTCTTGCGGGCGAGTTGAACGAGTTGCGGCCGGTCGAGCGTCTGCTTCCGCGGCAGTGCGAGGAGAATCTTGTTCGACGTGCCGAGCACATCGAGGATGTAAAGCTCTTCGAAGGCTTCCTGATAGGTGCGCACCATCGAGTCGTACAGCGGATTCGGTCCGCGCCCCCAGATGTTGCCGACAACAACACCGGTGGGCTTGACGGCCTTTCTGACGGCGCGCATGAACTCCAGGGTCGCCAGATGCTGCGGGACGTTACGCGTGCCGAACGCATCGAGGAAAATGACGTCGTAGGGCTCGCGCGACGCGCTCGACGAACCGCCTGCCGTCGCCCACGTGCGCGCGCAGGCGCTCGTCTTCCTTGAACCCGAAGTACTCGCGCGCGACATGCACGACTTCAGGGTCGATGTCGACCGCGTCGATCGTTGCGTTGGGATAATACTTGCGCAGGAACATGGGCATCGTCCCCCCGCCCAGCCCCACGACCAGAACGCGTGACGGCTCGCGGGAAAGAGCGAGCCCGACGAAAGCCACCTTCGTGTACGCGAAACCCAGATAGCCCGGTTCGCCCGGCTTGCCGATGCTTTGTCGCGCGCCGCTGCTCTCGAAGCGCAGCACGCGGTAGCCGAAGGCATCCTCGGTAACGATGACGGTGTTGTACTCGGACTTCTTCTCGTAGAGCACGGTTTCCGCCGCGCGCGCGGAGGCGAGACACGCGAGCAGCACGAGCAGGAGGCCGATGCGGCCATAGAGAGGGTGTCGAGCAATCATGGCGCGGGGATTCTACGCGATGACAAAGACCGGGGCGAGACCCCGAGCTCCGCAGCCGTCACATGACCGCACGCAACGCGCGGCAGCATCCTTGCTTGTAGCGGGGCCATGCCCCCTCTCTTCTCCATGCGGGCACCTGCGCACCGCGCGGAGATGCCCGGTCCCTTTTTTGTCCTGACACTCGCGCTGCTGCTCGCCGTCTGCGTGTCGACGTTCGCGCGCGCGGCAGAAGACAGTGCGCCTGCGAAAAAAGCGGCGGCCGAGGAACGTGCAGCTCCAGTGGCCGTTCCTGTGCCGGAGTTGAGCGCACAAGCCGAGGCCGCGACCATCAATCTGCGCGAGATCGGTGCGCGAGCGGCCACCGATGGGCCTCTCACGGAAATCGACAAAGGCTTGCCTCGGCTCACCGCGATCATCGATGCGCGCGTGCGGGAGAATGCACGCATCGTTTCGCAGCGGCCCTCGCTCGAGCTCCTGCGTACGCTCGAGCGCGCATGGGAGCGTCAGCACGACACGATCTCCGGGATAACTGCACAGCTCGAGCAGCGCATCGCCGTGTTCGAACGCGACCTCGCCCGCCTGGACGAGCTCGAGAAGATCTGGAAGGAAACGCAGGCCGCCGCCCTGAAGGAACAAGCGCCACCGGAACTGCTCGGCCGCGTCAAGGAGCTCCTCGCGACGCTCGCGCGCACGCGGAAGGACGTCGAGGCAAAGCGCTCGCAGGCGCTCAGGCTCCAGAGCCGGATCGCCGCACAGGATTTCCGTATCACGGAATCGATCGAATCCATCCGCACGGCCCGCAACGTGACGTTGAGCCGCGTCATGCAGCGGGACAGCGCGCCCCTCTGGGACGCGAGTCTGCTCAGCGCAGCCGGCGCGCGCATCGCCGTCGACAGCCAGGAATCGCGCGCGACTCAGATCGCGTCACTCGAAGCCTATTTCGATAACAACGCGCAGCGGTTCGTGCTTCACGCAGTCATCGTCGCGCTGATCGCATTTCTCCTGTATCGCGTGAGACGCTGGATCGCGCTCTGGTCGAAGACGGAAGGCGGGCTCGAACGCGCGGCGGCGGTCTTTGCGATGCCGCTCGCAACCGCGCTCGTGCTGTCCTTCCTCGGCGCGGGCTGGATCTATCCCGAGGCGCCGCGTCTCATGTGGGCCGTCGTCGGCGCGGTCGCGCTCGTTCCCACGATCCTCGTGCTGCGGCCGATCGTGCCGCGCTATCTGCTGCCTGTCCTCTACGCCGTCCTCGCTTTCTACCTCGTCGATCAGGTGCGCGCAGTCACCGCGTCGGTCGAGCTCGTCCCGCGTCTCGTGTTCTTCACCGAGATGATGGCCGGCGCGGTGTTCCTCGGGTGGTTCCTGCGATCGATCCGGAGCAATGCGCCGTCGCTCGGCGCACGGCCGCGCCTTCGCGCGTTCATCATTTTCGGCGCGCGCGTCGGGTGTGCGTTTTTCGCCGCGACGGCGCTGGCGAACGCCGCCGGGTATGTCGCGCTCGCGAACCTTCTTGGCGGGGCGGCGCTGCGCAGCCTCTATTTCGGGATCGTCCTCTATACGCTCGTGCAGATCGTCGATGCGCTCCTGCTGATCGCATTGCGCGTGCGTCCGCTCGCGCTGCTTGCGATGGTGCGCACCTACCACGAGCTGCTGCACAGGCGCGCGCGTCTCGCGCTCAATGCCGGCGCGTTCGTGCTCTGGCTGCTGTTCGTGCTGGACCGCCTCGCAATCCGCGACCTCGTACTGGGCGGGCTGGAAAAGCTTCTCACCACCGAAGTCCACCTCGGCGAGATCAGCCTCTCCACCGCGGATGTGCTCGCGTTCGTGCTTGCGGTCTGGGCGTCGTTCCTCGTGTCGCGCTTGATCCGCTTCGTTCTGGACGAAGAGGTCTTTCCGCACGCGCGACTGAAGCGCGGAATCCCCTATGCCATCTCGCGCACCGTGCACTACCTGATTCTGGTCGTAGGCTTCTTCATCGCGATGGCGGCGCTCGGCCTCGACATGACGAAGTTCACCATCCTCGCCGGCGCCTTTACCGTCGGCGTCGGTTTCGGGTTACAGAACATCTTCAACAACTTCGTATCGGGGCTGATCCTTCTGTTCGAGCGCCCGGTGCAGGTCGGCGACCTCGTTCAGATGGACGATGCGACCGGCATCGTGCAGCGCATCGGCATCCGGGCGAGCATCGTGCGGGCCTCGAACGGAAGCGAGATCATTGTCCCGAACGGGAAACTCATCTCCGAGCGGCTCGTGAACTGGACATTCTCGGAGCGGCAGCGCGGCGTCGAGGTGGCGCTTTCCGTCGTGCTCGATTCCGATCCGGCGCGCGTGATCGACATTCTCGAGCGCGTGGCGGCCGGGCATCCGCATGTCCTCAAGACGCCGCCGCCGCAGGCGCTGCTCACGCGCGTCGGTCCGGACTGGATGGGCTTCGAGCTGCGGGCAGCGACGGACCGCGTCGAAGCGTGGATGGAAGTGCGCAGCGAGCTCGCCGTGGCCGCCGCGACCGTGCTCGTGGCGGAGCAGATCAAACTCCGATAAGCGGGACAGACCCACTTATCGGAAAAGTGGGACAGACCCGCTTTTATCGCCGCGACACGTAGCGGTTGCCGTCGACGTAGAACCGCAGCAGCCGCCGCGCCCAGTGATAGCCGGCGTAATCGACGCCGATGCGGGGCCGCTTCGCGATCCGGAAGCGCTCCGGAAAACCATCGTCCGCCAGGAAAAAATCGTCGCTCGTGAGATCGTGGCCGTTCAGGCGCTTGTCGATGTGCATCGCGCGGCACAGAAGGCCCGGTCCCTGCGTTCGACCCTCGATGTTCTTCACCGGCTCGATGGCGCGCAGAAGCACCGCCGACGCGACGCCTTCCGGCTGCGTCACCACGTTCATGCAGTGATACATGCCGTAGATGAGATAGACATAGGCGTGCCCCGGCGGGCCGAACATCGTGCGTGTGCGAGGCGTGAGGCCCTTGGACGAATGCGCGGCAAGATCGTGAGGCCCCAGGTAGGCCTCCGCTTCGACGATGCGACCGACTCGCTCGATACCCTCGCTGCGATGGAAGAGACACTTGCCGAGCAGGGCCTGCGCGACGACCACGGTGTCGCGATCGTAGAACGCGCGCGACAGCTTGCGCATCAACGCCGGCCGTGCGGCGTGTCCCCGCGGGCGATGCGAAAGGTGGTCGAGTAGCGCAACGCCTCTGTCGGCGAGGTGCTGTGCTGCCACGCCCAGCGCGCCGGGCCACCGATCGCGTACGCCGAACGCGGTTCGACGGTGAGCGCGATCACGTCCTGGCACCTGATGTGATGAAGGCCGGCCGGCAGCTGAAGCCTTCCGGAAGTCCAGGGCACGATCGATCGAAGAGATCGCCTTGAATTACGTGTTCAGTCATCTTTCCGCGCGAAGCTCGGCATCGCGCCGGAAAGCATAGCAACCTCATGCGAGTTGCGATGACGGGACCGGAACGGGCCCCGGAAGGCCGGAAGCGGGCGCCCCTCAGCTACGGCGTGCTTTCGCCCCGACAGCGCGCGGCCGACTCGCAGCGCTCGCACGGACTTCGCGGAATACACGTCGCTTGTCCGACGCGATGAACTGGCGCGTCTCGCGGGTCACTTTATAGAGCAGCCAGACCATCAGCACGGCCAGCGCGATCGTTCCGTAATCCATCAAGTCCATCCGGCGTCCCTCGTGTGGCAAGCAGAGGCGGTCATGGATCAGGCGATCTACGTCGCCTTATGACTTTTGTCCTCCCATGGCAGGCACGTTACGCCCCGAACGGGACATCGCGATTGACGCACATCAAATCGAGCGGGCAATCACGCTCGCTCGAGAGCATGGGAATGGGGTTAGTGTAAGTCTCCGAGCCTTCCCAGTCACTTCGGTTATGTTTCCCATGAGCTCTGCGCCGGATGTACCGGATTATTCGAGCTTCTCCTCCAGCCAGTCGCAGATCGTATCGACCGCCAGCGTCAGGTAATCGCGCTGGCAATGCTGCGCCCCGCCCTCCTCGGCGCCGAAGACACGAAACGTCTTGTCCCTGGAGCCGATCGAGTCGAAGAGCTTGCGTGCATCCGCCATCGACACCTGCGCGTCTTCCTCTCCATGGAGCAGCAGGAACGGACACTGCACCTTCTCGGCGACGCCCTGCAGGCGGAAGCCTTCGAGCTTCTTAAGCGCCTCTTCGAACGTCTCCGCGCCGCACGCCCACAGCAGGTGATCGGCGGGAACCGGCAGCGCCGCCTGCTTCAACCTCTCGATGCGTTTGCGCCACAGTTCGTAATAATCCCAGATGGCGCCCCACGCGATCGCGGCCTTGTAGCGCGGATCCATCGCGGCGCAGCGCGGCGTGTAATAGCCGCCGAGACTCATCGCCATGATCGCGACGCGGTCCATGTCCACGTCGGCGCGGGTGGCGAGATAGTCGAGCGCCGCGCTGCCTGCCACTTCGAAATCGTGGCGTATGCGCATGCCGCGAAAACGTATCGACTCGCCCTGTCCCGGACCGTCCACGAGAAGCACCGAAAAGCCGCGGCGCACGAGCTCCGTGGTTCCCCGCACGTACTGGATCTCTTTCTGCGTATCGAAGCCGCCGAAGCGCACGACGCACGGCCTGGGTTTCCCTTCCGCGCCCTCGCCACGAACGAAGTACGCCGGAAACGCGCCTTCCCTGAACGGCAGCTCGACAACCTCGATGCGGGGGCGATCGGTGAGCGCCGCGAACTTGCGGAAGCACTCGAGGGAGACGCGATACGCGGCCAGCGCGTCCTCGTCCTTTGGCTGCCGGAAGTGATCGGCGATCTGGTAGTAGAAGCACGCCCGCAGGTAGTTCGACGCCGCGGTCAGCGGATGACCCCGTTTCTCGGCGACCTCGGCACGCCCGCGATTGAGCTCCGCGCCCTTGCACCAGGCTCGAAACCATGCGTCGTCATCTCCCACGCTGCCGCGCAGCGTCCGCGCGATGCGATCGGCCTCCGTGAAATCGGCTCCGCCGTACTGCGCAGTTCCGATCACGACGAGCATCTCCGCCGACCAGCGGTAGTCGCCCGGAAAATACATGAAGTGTTTCGGCGATTCGGGAGCGTTCATTCTTCGATTCCTCCGGTGGTGTGAACCCGCCGATTATGGCTGACGCGCGGGCATCTCTGTTCCGCCCGGCACGACGCCGTCATCGATCCGGCTCGACTTTGATAGCCCTCGGTGCCTATCATCGGGTCCGGGTATCGATGCTGTTGTTCACGAGGGCATCGACGGCTCGCGATACTGCTTCGCCTGGCGCGATAGCGGCTGCCCGCAACGATCGTCTACGACCTCTAAACGGGAGGGTCATGTTCAAAGAGTTCAGGGAGTTCGCGGTAAAGGGCAATGTCGTGGACATGGCCGTGGGCATCATCATCGGCGCGGCGTTGGGCGCATCGTCGATTCACTGGTCAAGGACGTGATCATGCTGCCCATCGGGCTCATGCTCGGCCAGGTGGATTTTTCGAATCTGTTCGCCGTAATCAAGCCAGGCAATCCCCCCTCCCCGTATCTGACCGTCGAAGCCGCGCAGACCGCCGGCGCCGTCACGGTCAACTACGGGCTATTCATCAACCACATCATTACGTTCCTGATCGTCGCGTTCGCCGTGTTCCTCCTCGTGCGCGTGATCAACCGGTTGCGCCGGCAGCAGGAAGCCGCCCCTCCCGCACCGCCCGCAGCGCCGCCGAAGAGATTGTGCTGCTGACTCAGATCGAGGGATGCGCTGAAGCGCTAGCCTAACTTCCACAGTTCGGTAGTGCTGGTGCCGAAAGCAGCGGGGTGTCGCGCAGCTGCAACAACGAGTGCGCAGAGTGAGAACGCATAGCGAGATGCATATGCCGCGGGCTGATTTTGGGTGAACGATAGCAAAAGCGGCGTGTAGTGGCGACCCAGTCGGTTGCGGCGAATGGGGTGTGTGCTGAGAATGTGTGTTCATGTATCTGCGACACACGACGCGACGCAAAGACGGCAAGACGCACGTGTATTGGCAATTGGTGCGCTCGGTGCGCCGTGGCCGCAAGGTGGTGCAGGAGACGGTAGCGCAGCTCGGTGAGCTGGATGCACGGGGGCGTGCGCGCGCGGCCGCGCTGGCGCGCAGCATATCGGGTCACGCGGGTGGATATTCTCAGCGCAAGCTCTTTGAAGGCGATGAGCCGAGCGCCGCGGTAGCGGTAGAACTCGATCGGGTTCGTCTTGAGCGCGCGCGCAGCTTCGGTGCGGTATGGCTGGGCTGGCTGCTGTGGCAAGCACTGAAGTTCGATGAGCTGTGTAGCGCGCTCATGCCGCCGGGTCGTGAAGCGGTGGCGTGGGCCGATGTAATTGCGATTCTGGTGATTGGTCGGTTGTGCGAGCCCTCGAGTGAATTGCATGTGGCCGAGCGCTGGTATCGCACCACGGCACTGGAAGATCTGCTCGGGGTGAAGAGCGAAGACATCTATGACGAGCGGCTCTACCGGGCGCTCGATCGGTTGTTGCCGCACAAGGAGGCAATCGAGCAGCACCTTGTGAAACGACTGGGTGAGCTCTTTGAGCTCGACTACGATCTGCTGCTCTACGATGTGACGAGCACCTACTTCGAGGGTGTCGCCGACCCGAACATCGCGCGACGTGGCTATTCGCGCGATCATCGTCCCGATTGCGTGCAGGTGAACATCGCACTGGTGGTCACGCGCGAGGGCATGCCGCTGGGCTACGAGATCTTCGCCGGCAACACGGCCGATGTCAGCACGGTGCAGGAGATCGTAGCCGGTATGGAGCGGCGCTTCGGGAAAGCCCAGCGCGTGTGGGTGATGGATCGGGGCATGGTCAGCGCCGAGAACATCGCCTGGCTCAATGAAACGGGCCGGCGCTACGTCATAGGAAGCGCGCGTGCGGAGTTAAAGCGCTGGTCCCGAGAGCTCGCTGAGAAGAACGATTGGCGCCACATTCGCGAAGACGTCGAGGTCAAGATCTGCCGCGGCCCTGACGGAGCCGAAACCTTCCTGCTGTGTCGCTCGGCGAGCCGGCTGGAGAAAGAGAAGGCGATGCACGGCCGCTTCGCTTCTCGCATCGAAGAGGGGCTCGACTCACTCGCACGGCGCATCGAGAAGAGCAAACGTGCGCTCGATCGCGGTGTGCTCGAGCGACAGATCGGCCGGCTGCTGCAAAAGCATTCGCGTGCCGCTCGCCGCTACGCGATCTCGATCACCGAAAATGAAGCCGTGTCGGCGGGCCTGAGACTGAAATGGAGCGCGCGTGCCGAGTGGGATGACTGGGCGGCGTGAGCGAAGGCACCTACATCCTGCGAACCAACATCCACGACTGGTCCGACGAGGAACTGTGGAAGACCTACGTCCAACTGAGCGAAGCCGAGGCTGCCTTCCGCATTCAGAAGTCTGATTTATGCATCCGCCCGATCTGGCACCACAAGGAAGAGCGCATCAAAGCGCACATCCTGGTCTGCTTCCTCGCTTACGCGCTGTGGAAGACGCTGCAGCAATGGCAATCGCGCGCCGGCCTCGGTGATGCACCGCGTAACATCCTGACCGAGTTCTCACGAATTCACGCCGCAGATATCGTGCTGCCGCTCGCGGAGGCTTCGCGCAGAGAGTTACGGTTGCGGTGTGTGGTGCGCCCGGACCGCGAACAGGCGATTCTTCTACAGCATCTCGGCCTCACCTTACCGGAGCGCCTGCGCCCGCCACACAGTGCCGAAATGTAGTGGCGACCCGTGACACTAAGTTATTGATATTCCACAATACCGACCTTCGAACTGTGGAAGTTGGGCTAGGAGTCTGCGCGGCAGAAGACTTTGAGGTGTGCTGTCATCGATTAAACCGCATGGTACGTTGATTTGGGATGACGACAAGCTATCTTCCGTATGCGCCGGGGCAGCAGATGCTGCTGCCGGCGGCGCTGCAAGACTGGTTGCCGGAGGGGCATCTGGCCTACTTCATCAGCGACACGATCGACAGCCTGGAGCTGAGCGCGTTTCACGCGCGCTACGCCCAGGGCGGAGCGCGCAACCAGCCGTATCATCCGGCGATGATGGTCAAGGTGTTGGTGTATGGCTACGCGACAGGAGTGTTCTCCTCGCGCAAGCTGGCGCGCAAGCTGCACGAGGATGTGGCGTTTCGAGTGCTGGCGGCGGGCAACTACCCGGCGCATCGGACGATCTGCGACTTTCGGGCACTGCACCTGGAAGAGCTGTCCGGATTGTTTGTGCAGGTCGTGAAGTTCGCGCGCGAATGCGGGCTGGTGAAGCTGGGCACCATCGCGGTGGACGGCACCAAGATCAAGGCCAACGCCTCGCGGCACAAGGCGATGAGCTACGAGCGCATGCAAAAGGCCGAAACGGAGCTCACGGCGCAGATCGACGCTCTGTTGGCACGTGCGCGTGTGGTGGATGAAACCGAAAAGAACGAACCGGAGCTCGATGTGCCGGCCGGTATCGCGCGGCACGAGGACCGGCTCGCGGTGATCCGTGCCGCCAAAGAACGTCTGGAGCAGCGTAGCCGCGAGGCCGATGCGGCGCGGGGGCGAACGCCCGATGATGAGCGTCGGGGTCGCGGGCCTGATGGCACGCTCACGAAGGGGCCGCGCTACAAACGCGAGTTGCACCCCTAGCCCGACGCGCAGGAGAGTTTCACCGATAGCGACAGCCGGGTGATGAAGCGTGCGGGCGGCGGCTTCGACTATAGCTATAACGCCTTTGCCGCCGTGGATGACCAGGCACACATCATCGTTGCGGCCGAGCTGACCAACAACGCTGCTGATAGCGGCTGCTTGGCGCCTCTGCTGGAAGCGGTCAAGGACAGCACCGGCGATCTTCCCACACAACTGCTCGCCGATGCCGGGTTTCGCTCGGAAGCGGAGTTCGAACACCTTGCAGAGACTGCCGTGGAGTTGATCGTGGCCTTGGGGCAGGAAGGTAAACGCCAGCTCGCGATCGATAGCGCGAAATACCCGCACACCGCCCAGATAGCCGCCAAGCTGCAAACGGATGAGGCGCGAGCAGCTTACCGCCGCCGCAAGTGGCTCTCCGAGCCGCCCAACGGCTGGGTGAAGAACGTGCTGGGCTTCCGTCAGTTCAGCCTGCGCGGATTGGCCAAGGTCAAAGCCGAGTGGCGGCTCGTGTGCACTGCGCTGAACCTGCGCAGAATGGCCCGCATGATGCCGGGTTGATCGCAACATCCGAGAGAAAACGCCTGTTGATCACGCCCGTCATGCTGCGAGCACCGTTCGAGTTCCCTGCGCCAAGGCACCACACGCACGTTCGCCCAAAAATGCTCGCTCGCGCAGCCGTATCAACCATTCAACTCGTCGCGCGCGCTCGCCGCGCAGACTCCTAGGGAGTCTGCGCGGCAGAAGACTTTGAGGTGTGCTGTCATCGATTAAACCGCATGTAATGTCGATTTGGGATGACGACAAGCTATCTTCCGTATGCGCCGGGGCAGCAGATGCTGCTGCCGGCGGCGCTGCAAGAGTGGTTGCCGGAGGGGCATCTGGCCTACTTCATCAGCGACACGATCCACAGCCTGGAGCTGAGCGCGTTTGACGCGCGCTACGCCCAGGGCGGAGCGCGCAACCAGCCGTATCATCCGGCGATGATGGTCAAGGTGTTGGTGTATGGCTACGCGACAGGAGTGTTCTCCTCGCGCAAGCTGGCGCGCAAGCTGCACGAGGATGTGGCGTTTCGAGTGCTGGCGGCAGGCACTCACCCGGCGCATCGGACGATCTGCGACTTTCGGGCACTGCACCTGGAAGAGCTGTCCGGATCGTTTTGTGCAGGTCGTGAGCTGCGCGCGAATGCGGGCTGGTGAAGCTGGGCACCATCGCGGTGGACGGCACCAAGATCAAGGCCAACGCCTTGCGGCACAAGGCGATGAGCTACGAGCGCCTGCAAAAGGCCGAAACGCAGTTCACGGCGCAGATCGATGCTCTGTTGGCAAGTGCGCGTGTGGTGGATGAAACCGAAAAGAACGAACCGGAGCTCGATGTGCGGCGGACATGGCGTGGCACCAGGGACCGGCTCGCGGTGATCCCTGCCGCCAAAGAACGCTCTGCAGCAGGCGTAGCCGCGAGAGGCCGATGCGGCGCGGGGGCGAACGCCCGATGACGAGCGTCGGGGTCGCGGGCCTGATGGCACGGGCTTCAGGAAGGGGCCGCGCTACAAACGCGAGTTCGGCACCCCTGAAGCCCGACGCGCAGGAGAGTTTCACCGATAGCGACAGCCGGGTGATGAAGCGTGCGGGCGGCGGCTTCGACTATAGCTAGGAATGCCTTTGCCGCTGTGGATGAGCACCAGGAACACATCATCGTTGCGGCCCAGCTGACCAACAACGCTGCTGATAGCGGCTGCTTGGCGCCTCTGCTGGAAGCGGTCAAGGACAGCACCGGCGATTTTCCCACACAACTGCTCGCCGATGCCGGGTTTCGCTCGGAAGCGGAGTTCGAACACCTTGCAGAGACTGCCGTGGAGTTGATCGTGGCCTTGGGGCAGGAAGGTAAACTGCAGCTCGCGCTCGATAGCGCGAAATACCCGCACACCGCCCAGATAGCCGCCAAGCTGCAAACGGATGAGGCGCGAGCAGCTTACCGCCGCCGCAAGTGGCTCTCCGAGCCGCCCAACGGCTGGGTGAAGAACGTGCTGGGCTTCCGTCAGTTCAGCCTGCGCGGATTGGCCAAGGTCAAAGCCGAGTGGCGGCTCGTGTGCACTGCGCTGAACCTGCGCAGAATGGCCGGCATGATGCCGGGTTGATCGCAACATCCGAGAGAAAACGCCCGTTGATCACGCCCGTCATGCTGCGAGCACCGTTCGAGATCCCTGCGCCAAGGCACCACACGCACGTTCGCCAAAAAATGCTCGCTCGCGCAGCCGTATCAACCATTCAACTCGTCGCGCGGCTGTCTGCCGCGCAGACTCCTAGGGCCAATCAAATTGGGGGATTGGTCAGAGTAAGATTTCCAGAGCCGACTGAAATCTTACTCTGACCCCATTTCGGACCCCATTTCGGCTGGCGTCGGATCGTCCGCCCGCAAGCGCTTGCGCATGAGCAGCTCGCGTTCGCGCTGGCTCGCGGTACGGAAATGAGGTTTGAGCGTCTTCACGCTGGCGCGACGCGAGAGCAGATTGCGCAACGTTTCCTCGTCGAGATCGCTCGCCGCGAGCCTGCGCACCTCGCCGCCTTCCCACGCTGCGATCGCGACGCCGTCCCGGAAGAGCACGCGATTGCGCGCGATCGCGGTGACGCGCGCATCGGGCGTGAGGATGCCGACGAGGTTCAGCGGATCGGCCGCGCTGAGCACCGCGAGCTCGCCCGCTTTCTCGAGCTTGCGCATCGCGCGCAGGCGACCGACGGCTTCCGGCAACGCGAACTGCTCGCCGCCGAATCCGCCCACGAAGCGGCCGCCCCGAATCTCGCCGCGCGCTTCCAGACGGCGATACACCATGACGAGCTCGCGCCAGGTCGGCAGCCGCGACTCGCGCGCGAGCAGCGAGCGGAAGACGACGCCGTAGCGCTTGAGCAGCCCGCGCGCGATCGCTTCGGCGTGCGCTTCCGGCGTCGAGTCCGCTCTCGGTCGCGAGCAACGCCCATCGCCCCGCCGTATCGACGCCGTAGGCTGATCGGCGCGAGCTCGACGCGCCCGCCCGAGAGGCTCTTGCGCTTTTCCGACGGCGTGAGCAGCGCGCGCAACCCGCTGAAGCTGTCCGCGGTCACGAGACCCACGCCTGCGAGCTCGCCGAGCGCACGCTCGACGTGCGTGCGCAGCAGTCCCGTTGCCGCCACGATCTCGTGGAAGAAGAGCGCGCCGCGCGTCCGCGAGCGTCTCGTGCACGGCCCGGCCCGCTGAAGTGAGCGCGTCGTCCTGCGTCTGCTCGACCCGCGCGCCACAGGCGCCGCGTGCTCCCGCAGCATGAGCGCGATCGGCGAGCTCTTGAGCGGCGCCTTGCCCGCGCCTTCCATCGGCGTCACACGGCCCCATGCGACGCGCCCGCTCAGGCACAGCATGTCGATGTAGCTGGACGTGTAGTCGCTCACGCGCGCCGGCAGCACGTCGTGCTCCCACGCCGCAGCCGCAAGCTCGTAGCCGTCGAGCTGCTCGATGATCGCGGCGAGGCCTTCGACGCCGTTCACCTGCTGTCTTCGGGCGCCACGTGCTGCCAGTGCAGGAGGAAGCGCATGAAGTCGGCCGAAGCTGACCGGCTCGATTTCCGCGCGCAGGCGGTAGAGCGTGTAGCGGTGGATGCGGGCGAGGAGCCGGCGGTCGCACCATTCGAGCGATCCCCTCATCCCTTCCCCTGAGCGGGGGGAAGAGGAGTCGCGGCTGCCTTCTCCCCTCGAGAAAAGGGTGGGGGATGAGCGGAACGGCGTGAAGTACCCCGCAGCACGCGCCCCTCGGTCTCCAGCGCGAGCAAGCGCGCTGTCGAGGACCGAACGCGTTGCCGGATCGAGTCCGGCATGACGGAAGGACGCTTCCAGCACTCGCGCCGTGACCGGCCCCAGCACTTCCATCCGGCCGCGCACCAGCTCGCGCGCGGCGTCTTCGCGCGTCCAGGTCTTGCGCAGCCGCTCCGGTATCGCCGGCCACGGTCGCTTGCGGCGCGACGGCATTCAGCTCCTCGAATCGCTCGATCGCGACCCAGAACGGCCCCGTGCGAACCGCACGCCTCGCGCCGACGAGCTCGTCCATCAACGCGGGCCAGTGCGCCTGCGACGCGCGCGCAGCGACTTCCTCCTCGCGAATGAAGCCGGCGAGACACAGCGCATCGTGCAGCTCATCGGCGGTCGTCGCGATCGGCCACGCTTCCTCGCGCACGCGTTCGATCGCCGCCGCATCCAGCGCGCCGAGGTCGTCGGCGTTGCGCGGCTCGCTCGCGCGGCGCGTGTACACCGCGTGCGTGCGGCGTTCTTCGAGCGGCGCATCGTCGAGGAACGTGTAGACCGCGGAATTCGACGAGCTCGTGGCAGAACACCGACGGCTCCGGCGTCTCCCGCGTGAAGCATTCGATCTCGCCGCGCTCGATGCGCTGCAAGTATGCGCACGAGCTGCGGCAGGTCCATCGCTTCTTCCAGCGCGTCGCGGATCGCCTGATTGACGAGCGGATGGTCGGGCACCTCGCGCGCGCCCTGGATGTTCTCGAAGCACGCGGCGGCGTCCGGGAACACCGCCTGCAAGAGGTCTTCCGCGTACATGCGCTGCACCTGCGCGGGCATGCGCGTGCCGTTGCGGTTGCGCGGCACCGCGAGCGCGAGCGTCGTCGTCCAGCGCCAGCGCGTCTCGAAGATCGGCGAATCGAGCACGGCCTGGATCAGCGTCTCGCGCACGCTGTTCGGGTGGAGATAACGGAAGACGTCATCGAGCGGGAACGAATGCGACGGCCCGAGCGAGAGGATGATGCCTTCTTCGGTCGCGGCCGCCTGCAGTTCGAAGTTGAAGCCCTGGCAGAACTTCTTGCGCAGCGCGAGACCCCACGCACGGTTCACGCGGCTGCCGAAAGGCGCGTGCACGACGAGCTGCATGCCGCCGGACTCGTCGAAGAAGCGTTCGACGACGAGCGATCGCCGGTCGGCACCACGCCCAGGCAGCGCTTGCCTTCGCCGAAGTACGCCGCGATCTGCTGCCGCGGCGGAATGCGAGCAGCCGGTATTCGTCTTCGAGCCACGCCGTCGCAGACGTCGAGCTCGTTCGGCTTGCGCGGCTCGCCTGCGGCCGGCAGCACGCGCGTCGGCACCCGCCCGCAGCCGCGAGACCGCCGCGCTCACTTCATCACTGCGCGCCGGCGCTTCGCCCAGCCAGAACGGCATCGACGGCGGCTGGCCCTGCGCATCGGCCACGCGCACCACGCCGCTGCCGACGCGCAGGATGCGCCACGACGTGTTGCCGAGCTGGAACATGTCGCCGGGGATCGACTCGATCGCGAAGTCTTCGTTGAGCGTGCCGATGAACGTGCCTTCGGGCTCGAGCAGCACGCGATAGTCGAAAACCTCCGGAATCGCGCCGCCGCACATGATCGCCGTCATGCGCGAGCCTTTGCGTGCGCGCACCTTCTCGTTCACCGCGTCGTGATGGACGAGCGCCGCGCGGCGGCCGCGCCGCGTCGTGTAGCCCTGCGCGAGCATCTCGAGCACGTCGTCGAATTCGTCGCGTGCGAGATTGCGATACGGATACGCGCCGCGCATCAGCTCGAACAGCGCGGTCTCGTCCCATTCCTGCGCGGCGGATTCGGCGACGATCTGCTGCGCCAGCACGTCGAGCGGCTTGTCGGGAACGCTGATGCGATCGAGCTCGCCCTCGCTCGCGGCGCGCACCATCGCCGCGCACTCGACGAGGTCGTCGCGCGTGAGCGGGAAGACACGGCCCTTCGGCAGACCACGCACCGTGTGGCCCGAGCGGCCGACGCGCTGCAGCAGCGTCGCGATGCGGTTCGGCGACGAGATCTGGCACACGAGGTCGACGTGGCCGATGTCGATGCCAAGCTCGAGCGACGCCGTCGAGACCAGCACCTTCAATTGCCCGCTGCGCAGACGCTCCTCGGCGTCGAGACGCTTCTCCTTCGACAGGCTGCCGTGGTGTGCCGCGACGTGCTCGGCACCGAGTTGTTCGGTCAATTGATGCGCCATGCGCTCGGCGAGCCGGCGCGTGTTCACCATGATGAGCGTCGTGCGATGCGCCTCGATCAGCTCCACCAGGCGCTGGTAGATCTCCTGCCACACCTCCGCCGACATCACCGCTTCGAGCGGCGAGCCTGGCACTTCGATCGCGAGATCCATCCGGCGCTTGTGGCCGCGATCGACGATCGCGGAGCGTCGCGCGACCGTGAAACCGGGTTCCACCGCGCCCGGCGAGGACGTCGGGAGCGGAGCGGTCGGGGAGGGGCCGCCATGCGAGCCGACGAGGAACCGCGCGACTTCTTCGATGGGCTTCTGCGTCGCCGACAGTCCGATGCGCTGAAGCTTGCGTCCGCACGCATGATCCAGCCGCTCGAGCGACAGCGCGAGGTGCGCGCCGCGGCGCGATTCGAGCACGGCGTGGATTTCGTCGACGATGACGACGCGCGCGGTCTTCAGCATCTCGCGCGAGCGCTCGGCGGTCAGCAGCAGGTAGAGCGACTCGGGCGTGGTGACGAGGATGTGCGGCGGCTTGCGCAGCATCGCCGGCACGCTCGGTCTGCGGCGTGTCGCCGCTGCGCACCGCAGCGGTGATGCGCACCGGCGGATAGCCCATCTCCTCGGCGAGGCGGCGGATCTCGCGCCGCGGCTCGGCGAGATTCTTGTGGATGTCCGCGGAGAGCGCCTTCAGCGGCGAGACGTAGATCACCCGCACTTCGTCGGGCAGATCGCCGTGATCGAGCCCTTCGCGGAAAAGCTGGTCGATCGCGGTGAGAAACGCCGCGAGCGTCTTGCCGGAACCGGTCGGCGCCGCGATCAGCGTGTGGTCGTCCGCGCGGATCGCCTTCCAGCCCTCGGCTGCGCTTCGGTCGGCTCGAGGACCCGGTGAACACCGCTCTCGTTTTCCGCGAAGCGGTTGTCCCACCAGCGGCGAAGGACGGGATGGAAATCGTTGGGCAGCATAGTCGCTATTTTAGCTTGCGGGCTTCCACTCGCAGCGCTCCCCGAGCGCCTGACTCGGGACCTTTGCGCCCGCACATCGCCGCGTTCCCCGAGCGCCCGGCTCGGGACCTTTGAGCCCGCACATCGCCGCGTTCCCCGAGCGCCCGGCTCGGGACCTTTGAGCCCGCACATCGCCGCGTTCCGCGAGCACCGACCTTGGGGACCTTTTGAGCCCGCACATCGCCGCGCCCGCTGGATGCGCTGCTGCACATCTTCTACGGAATGACGATTCGGTCGGATATCCGAATGAACGCAAGCGCCTGCTTATCGCTGTACGGTCCGATTGACTCGATTCGGCGCCGGATCAGAGTCCGGGGTGGGAGCACAATGATGTGCGGCGGATGTACTCCCCGGTGCTGCAAACCTCGCCGGGTGCACCTGCGCGGCGGAATGAGGAATTCCCCGGACACGGTAACGGCCCTGCATCGACTTACAATCCCTTCGGTGGACTTCTCGTTGACACCGGAGCAGGAAGCGATCCGCGACGCGGTCGCGAAGGCCTGCGCGCGCTTCGATCTCGACTACTGGCTCGAGCGCGACCGCGAAGGCGGCTTTCCACATGACTTCCACGCAGCGCTCGCGAAAGACGGCTGGCTCGGGATCGCGATGCCACAGGAGTACGGGGGCGCGGGACTCGGCATCACCGAAGCGGCGCTCCTCATGCAGACGATCGCCGCATCGGGCGCCGGCATGTCGGGCGCGTCGGCCGTCCACATGAACATTTTCAGCCTGAACCCCGTCACCGTGTTCGCGACGGCCGAACAGAAGCAGCGCTGGCTGCCGCCACTGATCGAGGGACGCGACAAGGCGTGCTTCGGTGTGACCGAGCCCGACGTGGGGCTCGACACGACGCGTCTCAAGACGCAGGCCGTGCGCGCCGGCGATCACTACGTCGTGAACGGACGCAAGATCTGGACGTCCACCGCGCAGGTCACGAACAAGATCCTGCTGCTCGCGCGCACCACGCCCCTCGGCGAAGCGGGCAAGCCGGCGCACGGCCTCACGCTCTTCTACACCGACCTCGACCGTCACCGCGTCGAAGTACGCGAGATCGAAAAGATGGGACGCAAGGCCGTCGATTCGAATCTGCTGTTCATCGACGACCTCCGCGTTCCCGTCTCCGACCGCGTCGGCGAAGAAGGACGGGGTTTCGAATACATCCTGCACGGCTTCAACCCGGAGCGCGTGCTCGTCGCCTCCGAAGCGGTCGGACTCGGCCGCGCGGCGCTCGAGCGTGCGGCGGACTATGCGAAGACGCGCATCGTGTTCGGCCGGCCGATCGGACAGAACCAGGCGATCCAGCATCCACTCGCCAAATGCTGGATGGAGCTCGAAGCCGCGAATCTCATGGTCTTCAAGGCAGCTTCACTTTACGACGCGGCCAAGCCGTGCGGCGCCGAAGCGAACGCAGCGAAATACCTTGCGGGCGAAGCCTGCTTCCGCGCATGCGAGGCGGCGCTGATGACGCACGGCGGGATGGGTTATGCGAAGGAGTACCACGTCGAGCGTTTTCTGCGCGAAGCACTGATCCCGCGCATCGCGCCCGTGAGCCCGGAGCTCGTGCTTTGTTTCATCGCGGAGAAAGTACTCGGGCTGCCGAAGTCGGTACCTGACTCGCAGCGATTCAGCCGTAGTCGACTGCGAACCGTATCCCCTTCAGTGGCGCAGAAAAAATTCAACGCTGTCTGAATCGCATCTCTCACGTGCAGCACAAATTACAAACGCGCTCTCGTGAGGGTCACCTTTTGCCGCAATCGCGATGCTCCAATCGCGCGAATGTCGCGCCCAAACGACGCTTCAGATGCCGTGGCGCCCTCGCATCTCGACGCCCGGAAAGAGTCCTTCAGCCTAGCCACTGATTTGCCGCGATAACTTCACGGCCCTCGAGAAGGTGGTCCGCTTTCTGCTTAGAGTAGCGCGTCGGACGCCGGAAAGGCTGGCAGTCCTCGCAACCGGGAAAAGGACAAGACATGAACCGCGAAAAGAGCATGAAACAACAGCAGAAAGAGGCTTTTGTCGTCGCACGCGCAAGCGCCCGGACCTGGGCGGTGGCGTTCTCCCGCAAACTGATTCCGGGCGCCGTGTTCAAAACGAAAGATGCCGCACTGAGTTATGCGTCGATGCTCGCTCAAGCGGCGGGATTGCGCTCTCCTGTGGTAGTGGTCGGAGACGCCGCCTGAATGTCTATCCTTACAATCAGCCAGCGTGCCGAAGCGAGGTGAATGAATGATCTGCCATATCTATCCTGTCGCCGCAGCGGGCGGTACTTTTCAATGGAAGTGGCGCGGCAAGGACGGTAAGCGCAAATCCGAACGCACCTTCGAGCTCTTCTACGACTGCGTCGAGGATGCACGCGATCATGGCGTCGCCGTCGACTTGACGCAAGTGCATCTCGACATCGCGGATGCGATCGAGAACACCAAGCTCGTCGCGCAGCCCAAGCCGTGAGGTTACGGGAGATATTCTGATGGCATCCCGGCCAACGGTGGCCCGTGTTGCCGCCCTCGTTCTTACCGCCTGTTCCTGGAACGTGCTCGCCGCAGCAACCGACGAGATGCGCGAGGAGTCACGGGCGGTGCATAAGCCGGCGCCGACGCGTTCCATCGATCACCCCACCGGCGCGACGGAGAGTGGAAGCCACGGCGCCGTGTCGGGAAGCATGAGCACGACACCGGAGGCCGCGAAGGAACAGCAGCGCGGCAATACCCCGCCCGGCAAGGATCGCGACGGGCACGGGCCCGCATCGGGCGCGATCGTCGATCCGAGCGGCGCGGCGACCGAGCGCAAAGCGTTCTGACGGACCGCTTCCCTCATCCCCACCCTTCTCCCAAAGGAGAAGGGCTGGTCCCCTCTCCCCGCGGGAGAGGGCGGAGGGTGAGGGCAAAGCCGCTATCATCCTGCATCCACTTCCAGGGGATCAGGACCATGGCCGGAGCCACCGAGCGCGTCGCCTCCTTCATTTCCGAAACACGACTCGACGATGCGCCGCCCGAGGCAGTGCCACGGGCGAAGAAGGCGATCGCCGATACGTTCGCGGTGATTCTCTCGGGCGCGGGCTCCGAAGTGGCCGAGCCGCTGCGCCGTTACCTGGAAGCGACGAACACGCACGGTGACGTCGCCATCCTCGGCACCGGAACGACGGCATCGGAAGAAACGGCCGCACTCGTAAACGGCACGTTCGGTCACGCATTGGATTACGACGACGTACTGTCCATGATGCCGGCACATCCGAGCGCGGTCATTCTTGCGGCCGTGCTCTCGAGCCTGGGCAATCGGGCCTTCGATGGCCGCGCATTGATCGAGGCGTATGTCATCGGCGTCGAGGTCGGGGGCAAGATCGGCCTCGGCATGACCGTCGGCCACTACCACCGGGGATACCACGCGACGGGCTCGCTTGCGCTGTTCTCGGCACTCGCGGCGCTGCTGAAACTGCATGAGACCGATGTCTCGACCAGCCGACAGGCTTTCGGCATCGCGGCCTCCATGGCGAGCGGGCTGCGGCGCAATTTCGGCACGATGACGAAACCGCTGCACACCGGCATCGCGGCGCGCAGTGCGCTGACGGCGTGGCGGTTGGCAACCTGCGGCTTCACCGCAGCGCCGGACATCCTGGAAGCGAGCTCGGGCCTGTATGCCACCCTCGGCGTGAACGAGTCGAGCGCCGATGTCACCGCGGAGCGGCTGGGGTCACCGTTCGTCATTGTCGATCCCGGCCTCGCGCTGAAAAGATTTCCATGCTGCTATGCATCTCACCGCGCGATGGATGGCCTGCTCACGCTGCGCGAGAGCCTCGCCTTCGACGCGGACTCGGTCGAGCGGGTCACGTGCAGGATGCCGCCGGGAGGCATGCAGGTCCTGACGTATCCTCGTCCGCGCACGGGACTCGAAGGCAAGTTCAGCCTGCACTATCCGCTGGCCGCCGGCGTGCTCGACGGCGGCTATTCGCTCGCAAGCTTCACCGATGAAGCGGTGCGGCGCCCGGAAATCGAAGCGCTCTATGCACGCATCGAGGCGCGCGAAGACGACGATTGCCGCGGCGATGATCCGGAGTTCGACAAGCGCAGTTCCGGCAGCCGCGGCTTCGTGACGGTGGACGTACGTCTGCGCGATGGCCGCTCCAGGTCGATCCGCGTCGACAAAGCCCCCGGCTCCCCCGCGCGCGAGCTTTCGTGGGACGACCTGCACGGCAAGTTCATGGATTGCGCGCGGTCGGCGCGGCGCATACCCGAGGCACGCGCCGAGCAGGCGTTCCAGTCGATACAGGCTCTCGACGCCGCAGCCGACGTACGGTCGCTCATCGATCTGCTGCGATAACACGTGCCGCCCCTCTCCTTTGGGAGAGATGCCGGGGGTGAGGGCAACGGGGACTGCGGGTAGCGCATGAGACGTACCTGTTCGGTAATACGGCTCAGCAACATCATCCGCGCCGAGGCCGCGTTCACGGTGCGAGTACACAAGCAGCACGCGATCGCGGTCAAATACATGTGGAACCGGCGCGACGCGCAGTATCCCGTGATCGGCGACAGAACACAGACCCGCGCAACGCTGGGCATCTTCTATACACTGCTGGGCCACGACCGCTTCGGCGCGTACGATTGGCGATAAATGGGACAGACCCATTTAATCTGCACGTCTCGGTGAAATAGCCCGAGCGTGCGCGGGCCGGCTGGTCGACGATTTAGAGTCCGTCCCCGATTCCGGGGTCCCGCCCATCGCCGTCCGGCTCCGGATTATCGGGGTTTGCCTCCGGCGCCGATCAACTTGTGCAGCGCTTTCGCGAAATCGGTGTTCTCCATGTAGCCGCGGAAGACCGACGCGCCCGGCCCGATCGCACCGACTGGAACGGGCTCGGTCGTGTGTCCGGCGGTGCCCCAGTACGCACCGGTCTGTCTCGCGACCATGCGCCCGAGCGCCGAGTGCGGCAGGTAGAAGGCATTGCGCTCCAGCGCGCGGCGCTCGAGGATGGCTGAGCGCAGATCGTCATCGAGACGGAACCCGGGGAAGCCTTCCGCGATGACCTTATTCAGCGTGTCGGCAGTGGGTTTCGGGCCGAGCAGCTCGTGCGCTTTCTCGAGCGACATGCGAATGCCGCCCAGCATGTCGAGCTGCCCTTTCGCGGGAGACAAGCGATTGCTGCTCGAGAGCGAAGCTGAGGTCCTTCAGCGCATACGTCATGCTGAAGCCGCCGGTTTCGTGATCGCCCGTGACGATGATGAGCGTCTCGTTGGGCGTGCGCCGCTGGAAGTCGAGCGCGACCTGAAGCGCGTCGTCGAGCGCCCACAGCGCATGCATGAGCGCGGCGGCATCGTTGCGGTGTCCGGCGGTGTCGGTGTTCTCGTTCTCGACGAAGAGCACGAAGCCGTTCGGACTGTTCCCCTCGAGGACGCGCAGCGCCGCGGCCGCCATCTCCGCGGTGGAAGGCTCGTTCGGGTTGCGATCGATCTCGAAATCCAGATCCTCGTCCGCGAAGAGCCCGAGCAATCGCGTCTTGCCCGCCTTACGCAATGCGGCCGCGTCCTGCACGACCTGATAGCCCTTGGCAGCGAACGCCCGCGATGATGTCCTTGCCGTCGGTGCGCTTGCCGCCGCCCTGCCCCTTCGGCAGGAAGTAATCGCGGCCGCCGCCCATCAGCACGTCCGGCTCGAGCGCGAGATACTGGTCGACGATGCTCTGCCCCTCGCGGCGCGACTTCGCGTGGACGCTGAACGCGCTGGGAGAGGCGTCGTGGATCGCCGCCGTGCTGACGAGCCCGATGCGCTTGCCGCTCGCCTTCGCGGCTTCCATCACGGTCGTCGCCGGCTTGCCATCGGGTGTCACGCCGGTCATGCCGTTGTTGGTCTTGTATCCGATGGACATTGCGGTCGCCGCCGCCGCCGAGTCGGTCACGAACGAATCGGCCGAATGCACGGCGAGCAGCCCGAGCACGCCGGTCTTGAAGACAACGTCCGTGACCGCAAACGGCTTGTCGCGCAGCACGCGGCTCGTGTAGCGCCCGAACTCCCATTGCGTCGCCGCGGCGCCGTCCGCGAAGAGAATGATGATGTTCTTCGGCGAGGCCGTCGCTCCACCGCCGTGGTGGGCGGCGTGATGCGCCGCGTAGTCTCCTGCGTGCTGCGCCGCGTGATGGTCCCGGTGCGCGCATCCCGTAACCCACATCACGCCCGCGAACGCGACCGCAATTCCCGCGTGCCGCGCTATCAGGCCGAACCACGTACGAAGCGTTGTCATCTATTCCTCCCGCCGTTATGGATCTTCAAGATCGGTGTGCGCCCGGTCTTGTCGTCGTCATTCGAATTTCGCGCCCGACGATTTCACGACCTGGGCGACGCGCGCATGCTCCTTCTTGATATGCGCCGCGAACTGCGCGGGCGTGCCGCCCACGGGAATCACCGCCTCGTTGTTGAGCCGCTCCTGGATGTCCGCCGAACGCACCGCGGCGGCGATCTCCTTCGAAAGCGTGTCCACGATCGCCTTGTCGGTGCGCGCGGGGACGAGTATTCCGTACCATGACCCGGCCTCGTAGTCCTTCACGCCCGTCTCGGCGACCGTCGGAACTTCGGGAATCGCTTTCGAGCGCGTGCTCCCCGTCATCGCGATCGCGCGCAACCGCCCCGACTTCACGTGCGGCAACATCGCCACCGCACTCGAGAACATGACCTGCACCTGCCCGCTGAGAAGGTCGGTCGTCGCGGGCGCCAGGCCCTTGTACGGCACGTGAGTCATGTTGGTGCCCGTCATCACCTTGAAAAGCTCGGTCGCGAGATGCGTCGAGCTGCCGACGCCGTTCGACGCGTAGTTGAGCGCACCCGGTTTGGCTTTCGCGAGTGCAACGAACTGCTTCACCGACGTGACCGGCAGCGAAGGATGGACGACCACGAGCAGCGGCGCCGAAGCGATCAGGCTCACCGGCTCGAAGTCCTTGAACGGATCGTACGGCACGTTCTTCTGCACGTTGGGAATGATCGTCAGCGTCGCGACGTTCCCGAGCAGCAGGTTGTAGCCGTCGGGCGGCGACTTGGCGATGTACTCCGCTGCGATGAGCCCGCCCGCACCGGCGCGATTGTCGACGACCACTTGCTGCTTCAGGCTTTGCGTGAGCTTGTTGCCGATCATGCGCGCGATCGCGTCGTTGCCGCCGCCGGGCGCCTGCGGCACGACGAGGCGCAGCGCCTTCGTGGGATAGGTTTGTGCTGTGGCAGCGGTGCCGCTCGCGCATCCGCAGATCAGCAGCGCCGCCATCGTCATGTTCATGTGCTTCATGGGGTTCTCCTCGTTTTTCCTCTATCGCTTTACGGTGTCTTGCGTTTCACGTTCACACGTACTTTCGTTGTCGTCAAAAGGTCTCCTGTTTTCCCTCGACCTACGGTTTGGCCGTTCACGCGCCCTCACTCTTTGACGCCAACGCCTCCTACAATTGATGTGAATACTAATGGGCGACTGAAAGCGTCGTTCGCGGGGCCCCGCTTCGCCCCCGCTCACCAAAAGTGTGGTTCTAACTGTCTTCACTCCTTCACGGCCTTCGCCTCCAGATCTTCCCATCGCGCGAGGCGCTCCATCAATTCCGCCTCGATGTCGGCATAGCGCTTCTGCAGCGCGCCGACACGCTGCGGTTCGTCCTTGTAAACCGTCGCATCGGCGAGGCTGCGCGTGATGTCGGCCTGCTCTTCTTCGAGCACGGCGATCGCGGCGGGCAACGCCTCCAGCTCCCGCGTTTCGTTATAAGTCAGCTTCTGCGTCTTTTGCCGCTGGGCCTGGCGCACTGCCTTCGGCGCATCGGGTTTGCGCGGCGTCTGCTCTGTCACGACGCTCGAACGCTGCCGCAGCCAGTCCGAATAGCCGCCCACGTATTCCCGCAGCACGCCATCGCCTTCGAAGACGATCGACTGCGTGACCACGTTGTCGAGAAACGCGCGGTCGTGACTCACGAGAAAAAGCGTTCCCGTGTAATCCTGAAGGAGCGCTTCGAGGAGCTCGAGCGTCTCGATGTCGAGGTCGTTCGTCGGTTCGTCCAGCACGAGCATGTTCGCCGGACGCGAAAAGAGGCGCGCGAGAAGGAGTCGATTGCGCTCGCCCCCAGACAAGGCCGAAACCTTGGCGCGCGCACGTTCCGGCCGGAACAGGAAGTCGCCGAGATAGCTCATCACGTGCTTGCGAACGCCGCCGATCTCGATGTATTCGGCGCCCTGGCTGATCGTGTCGACGATCGTCGCCTCTTCGCTCAGTTGCTCGCGAAGCTGATCGAAGTAGGCGACCTCGATACGCGCTCCGCGCCGCAGGCGTCCCGCGTCGGGCTCGATTTCGCCCACGATCAACTTGAGCAGCGTGGTCTTGCCCGAACCGTTCGGACCGATAAGCCCGATCTTGTCGCCACGCAGGATGCGCGTGGAGAACGGCCTCACGATGGGGCGGCCGTCATAGCGCTTTTCCACATCATGCAGCTCGACGACGAGCTCCCCCGATCGCTCGCCCTGCGCGACGGCGAAATTGACTTTGCCGAGACGCTCGCGGCGCGCCGCACGCTCCTCACGCAGCGCTGCGAGACGCCGCACACGCCCTTCGTTGCGCGTGCGCCGCGCTTCGATGCCCTTGCGTATCCACGCCTCCTCCTGCGCAAGCAGCTTGTCGAAGCGCGCGTTTCCGACCGCTTCCGAATGGAGCTGCTCCTGCTTGCGCCGCTGATACTCCGCGAACGTGCCCGCGTAGCTCGTGAGCTGCCCGCGGTCGAGCTCGATCACGCGCGTCGCCACGTTTTCGAGGAAGCGCCGGTCATGCGTGACGAAGAGGAGCGCCGCGCCTAACGACACGAGCAGCGTTTCGAGCCACTCGATCGCGGCGATATCGAGGTGGTTCGTCGGCTCGTCCAGGAGGAGCAGCCCGGGCTCGATCGCGAGCGCACGCGCCAGCGCGACGCGCTTGCGCATTCCGCCCGACAGCGTTCCGACGCGCGCATCCGCGGGCAGCGCGAAGCGGTCGATGAACGCATCGACGCGCGAATTGATGCGCCAGCCGTCGGCATGTTCGAGCGCGTGCTGAAGCGTGTGAAGCCGATCCAGCGCCTCCCGCCCGCCCGTGCCGGCGGCGTGCGAAGCGTTGTGGTAATCGAGCAGCAGATCCTGAAGCCCGCCGAGCCCGGCCGCGACCGCTTCGAAGACCGTGTGCTGCGGGTCGAGGGACGGCTCCTGGGCGACGAACGCGACACGCAGATCGGGACTTCGCCGAACGATGCCGCTGTCGAGCGGCCGTTCGCCGGCGATGACTTTCATGAGCGTCGTCTTGCCCGAACCGTTGCGTCCGATCAGTGCGACGCGCTCGCCCGTTTCGAGCGAGAGTTGAGCGTGGTCGAGCAGCGGTGCGTCCCCGAAGGCAAGCGACGCCTGGTCGAGCGTGACGAGGGGCATGCAGGCGGGCTAACGACGTTGCGGTGAGCTTGCGAGGGACATCGGAGGCCCCGCACTATAGCGGAAAGCCTCGCCGCCGGCATGCTTCGCTCCGCCCGCACGAAGCCTCGGGTCGTTTGGCAGGACGAACGGGGCTCAGCCGTTCGCGCTTCGAGACACTCGCGTTCCTTTCTAGAGCCGCGTCCCACCCGGGGTTGCGGGTGACGACTCCTCGAGCACCTTCCCCGCCTTCTCGAACAGTTCCCGGCTCACGAGCACCGGCGCCTTGAAATGCACCGCGAGCGCGATGGCGTCCGAGGAGCGGCTGTCGAACACTTTGGTCGTGCCGCCCATGAGCACCGTCAAGTCCGCGTAGAACGTCGAACCCTTGAGCGTGATCACGACGCGCGACACCTTGCCGTCGAAGCTTTCGAGGATCGTGCGCATGAGGTCGTGCGACAGCGGCCGCATGAGCTTCCCGCCGCTTAACGCGGCCGCGATCGATTCAGCAACCGTGCCGTCGACGAAAATGGGAATGGCTTTGCTCTCGGCCTTGAGCAGCACGACGGCGCCCACGAGCGTCGCACGCACTTCCACCTGCTCGATCTGCACCATGCCCGGATCGATGGCCGGCTTTTCCTCCGCCGCGCGCGTGCATGCGGGCAGTGCGAAGATCGCCACGAGCAGCACGACTTTTGTAAGCCGATACATCGCCACCTCCTCACGAAACGGGGAGAGACCCTGACGTTACCCGCATCTTACGCCACCGCATCAAGGTCGATGGGTGAGCGGTACCAGTCATCGACCATGACACTCTGCCGAACGGGCACGTGAGGACAACCAGTCTGCGCTACTTGCGATAGGCAGCCAAGCAAGCTCTTCTAAGGGGGTTCCTGGACATACCAGTACAAGGAAACAGCAGACGGTTTCCCTGGCTATCGATCGACGACCCAGCGCGGCCAATTTGCAATACACGTACGACGGAGTCGGCAACGTCACGAGATACGACGATTTCGTCGATGCCAGCAACACCATGCCTTCGCTGACATACGACCCGATCGACAGGCTCATAACGGCAAGCACCGCCAGCGAAGGCCGGGCATATACCTATGATGGCAACGGGAACATACTGGGGCTGGCGATTGGCAGCCGCACGATGAACCATACCTACGAGAACGATCGACTGCGGGATATCACCAACGCGCTGAGGCCGTATTCATTCCAGTACGACGCGCGTGGGAACGTCATTCACGATGGTCGCACCGGCTTTACTTACAACGATGCCTCGCAGATGACCGCAGCAGGCGCGAACACGTTCGCGTATGACGGTCTCGACATGCGTGTGCGCATGCAAAAATCAGGCATCGCCACTTATTTCATATACGGCCTCGACGGCGAGCTTCTGATAGGGAACAAACAGGGTCAGAACAGAACAAACAGGGTCAGTGTAACTTTTCGAATCGATAGCATGCCGTTCCTTGCTCGACGAACGGCGGCTTCGGCGGCCGGCCTCGCAGCGGCGGGCGAGCCGCGCAATTGAGCGCGCGCTCAATCCCATCCTTGAACCGATCGCTGCCCAATGGCCATCCCCGATTGGCCGTGTCTCTGATCTCGGAGAGCTCTCTTGCGTCAAGTTCCGCTCTGAATAGATCGCGATACGCCTGCTGGCGTTGCTGATCAGAGCGGCCGAGACGTTCATATTGTTCGTGCATGGCAAGCAGCTCGTCCGATACACCTAAAGCGTGGGCGCGGTAGCTTGACCAGCGGTACTCTTCCGGACTGAGCACCATCCCGGCTCTCACAGGATTGCATTCGATGTAACGGCAGCAACGCAGGAAGTAGGTTGCGGTGTCCACCAGGCTCGCTCTGAATCGGCCTTCCCACAACGTACCGCTGCGGTGGTAACTGCGGTTGATGTAGCGTACAAAATGTCTGCCGACGTACTGCATCATGAGCGAAAGCCCATCGGACCTCGCCGTTGACGCCAGCAGGTGCACGTGATTGGTCATCAAGACATAGGCATGGATCCGGCACTCGTACTTCGCTGCCGCATCGGCCAGCCACTCGAGGTAGCGTCGGTAATCGTCTTCGGCAAAGAATGTCGCCTGTCGGTTGTTCCCGCGCTGGATGAGGTGTTGCGGCACCTCGATGAGGTTAAGTCGACTTCTACGTGGCATGGGCTGGCCAGTGCGTATACTTCAATGTTCAACGCACGGAGTTCGAGAAAGTTACACTGACCCCATTTACCATCCACTCCTCATGCGTGTTCCCACGGATCGCCCGTCCGTTCGTGGGCCAGCCCGAAGATCGTCTGGACGGCCTTGACGAGCACCTCCACCTGAAACGGTTTGGTGACGTAGCCGTCGGCGCCGCAGACCAGTCCCTTGATCACCGATTCGCGCGTCGCGATCGAGGTGAGCATGAGCACAGGAATGTCGCGCAGCACATCGTGCTGGCGAATCCGCGTGAGCACGTCGAAGCCATTCACGTCCGGGAGCATCACGTCGAGCAGCACCAGATCGGGGCGCGGGGGCCTACGCAACTCCTGGACGATCTCGTTCCTGTCGCTCGCAACGCGCACGTCGAACCCTTCGAAGCGCATGAAGTGGCTCAGGAAGCGCGCAAGATGGGGCTCGTCTTCGATCACGAGCAGGCTCGGCGTGCGGTCCTGCGGCAGGGTGGGACGCGCATCCGGGCGGCGCGCGATACGCACGTAGAAGCCATCCTGCTTGAGCGAAGTGAAGCCGGCCGTCGCCTCGCGCTGGGTGAATCTGCCGACGGGATGCGCCCGCACGGCCGAGCGCGCGATGCCCTTGATGTCGTCCATGTGCAGGGAATCGTCACGCACTCTGGAAAACTGGATGAGCTCATCGCGCAGGAGCCGCGCGAGCGTGTCGGCCAGGCGGTCGGACGGCACGCCCGGCATGCTCGTCTGGAGCTCGTGAACCGGAGTGCGTCCGTCGGTGCGGACGAGAAGCTCGAGCGCGAGCGCGGGGAGGTTCGTCTTCGAACCCCGGATTTCGGCCTCGCCTCGGGACGTGAGGCCGTAGACGTCGCCGTGACCGACCAGCGGCGCGTTCACGGGTGCCATGGCTGTTCTCCTTGCCTGGCTGCGATCGCCGCGGCGCGATGGCCGTGGCTCGGGGGTAGGGCGTTGCGGGCCGACAGACGCTGGATCACTTCGGAGAGGTCCGGCGGCGTGAACGGCTTCGCGAGATACGACACGCCGTTCCACTGGAGCGCGCGCGCGAGATCCTGTTCATCGATCGAAGAGCCGGTGACCATGAGCACGGGCACGTCCTCCCAGCCCGGGGTCGCACGGATCAGCTCGAGCACGGCTGGCCCGCTCGAGTCGGGCAGCTTCCCATCGAGCGTCACCAGCTCGAGCGGCCGGGAACGCGCCATGTAAGCAAGCGCTGCCTGGCCCGTCGGAGCGCGCGAGACCGCGTAGCCTTCGTTGCGCAGGAGCAACTGGATGAGGTGTGCCGTGAGATCGTCGTCTTCGACGACCAGCGCGGAGCGGCGCGAGCGCGGGATAGCACCTGTCAGAGTCATTCGCGAGCCTTTTGACTGGTCGGGAATTTCCGTCCGGAGAATACGTTTCCCGGAGCGGTGGGCCTAGGCGGGGAGGATAGAGGCCCGGCCGCGGACTCAGCCGCCGGAGTATGGACGGAAAAGAGGCCCAATTCGCGGTTTCGCCAGGCTCGACAAGGGCGCCAATATGACGTGCATTCAGGAGCGCGAGCGATCCGGAAATGCACGTATCACTCGCCTGCCGGCGGTCCCGGACGAGACGGTAGCGCCGCCAGAATGACGGTCGTTGCGTTCGGGACCGCTTGCGCTTACTTTCGGAACTCCCGAGTATCGATGCATGGGAAAGCGAGGACCTAAGCTCATGAGACAGATCGGTTTCATCGCCGCGCTCGTCGCCGCTGCCGCGACGGCTCAGGCGCAACCGCAGCCGCCTGACACGGCGGTGCCAAGCCCGGCTATGGAAACCCGCGTCGAGCCTTCGGGGGAGATCAAGGAGACTCGCCCGCCACGCCTGGAACAAGCCGCGGCGCGCACGCGGTCCGACGTCGATGCGCGGCAATGCCTCGATTTCGCGACCAATTCCGAGGTTCACCGGTGCGCCGAACGTTATCGGTCGCGAACCGCACAGGCGAGGACCAAGTCGGCCCCGAAGTGAAGCTCCGGTGTCCTGAATCGTAGATCGCCGCACATTCGTCATTCCGGCGCAGGTACACCCCGGACTCTGCTCCGGGGCCGGAAACCAGGGGCTATTTGTTTCTGGATCCCGGCCTTCGCGGGGGTGACGCCATAGCCTCCCTAGTTCACCAGCGACGCGTGGACCTGGGCGGCGTAGAGCGTCCTCACCGTTTCGATCGTATCGGCTTCCTCCGGCCGCTTGTCGGGCCGATAACCCTTCACTCGCGCGAAGCGCAGCGCGAGGCCGCCGGGGTATTGCGAGCTCTGCTGGATTTCGTTGAACGCGATCTCGACGACCATGTCCGGGCGGACGTACACCGTCCAGTCGTCCCGCCGGACTTCGCGCTTCAGGAACTCGGCCGTTTGCCAGCGCAGCATTTCGTCGGTCAGTCCCTTGAATGTCTTGCCCAGCATGACGAACGAGCCGTCCCGCGGGTCGCGCGCACCGAGGTGCAGGTTCGAAAGCGAGCCCGTGCGCCGGCCATGCCCCCATTCGGCGGCGAGCACCACGAGATCGAGCGTTTTCGCACGCTTCACCTTGAGCCATCCGGCGCCGCGCCGTCCCGATTCGTAGGGCGCGTCGAGCGATTTCGCCATGACGCCTTCGTGACCGCGGGCGAGCGCATCGTCCTCGAAGGCGCTCGCGGTGGCTGCGTCGCGGCTCACCAGCCGCGGGATGATCGTCTCACGGGGCACGCACGCTTCCAGCACGGCGAAGCGCTTTGTGGCGGGCCGGTCGGTGAGCGGCTCGTCATCGCGCATGAGGCAATCGAAGAAGAAGACGGCGAGCGGAACCTCGGCGCGCATCGCTTCGACATCGAGCTTGCGGCCGAAGCGGCTCATGGTGACCTGAAACGAGAGCGGGGAACCGTCCGGCCGCAGCGCGATCACCTCGCCGTCGAGGATGAGCCCGCCTGCCGGGGACGCGCGCAATATTTCGCCGACTTCCGGAACGCGTGCGGTGACGTCGTTCAGGTTGCGCGTATAGACGCGAACGGTGTCGCCGGCCTTGTGAACCTGGACGCGCGCGCCGTCGAGCTTCCATTCGAACGCCGCCGTCCCGAGCCGCTCCAGGGCTTCCCCGACACTTTCTGCCGACTGCGAAAGCATGGGCAATACCGGCTGCATGAGCTGGATCGTGAAGCGGGCGAGACCCGCTTCACCTTCCGTCAACGCGGCGCGGGCGACTTCCCCGAGCCCGCCTGCGGACATGGCCGCACGGCGCACGCTGGCGACCGCGATCTTCGCGGCGGCCGCGATCGCGTCCACCATGATGCCTTTCAGCGCCCCCTGCCGCAGCTCGCCGACGATCAGCCGCGTGAGGAAATGCTGCTCCTCCGCTGTCGCGCGCGTGAATAGCGCATGCAGCGCATCGGTCCGCCGGATCGCAGCGCCGGGTCCCTTGATGGCGGAGATTGCCGCGAATGCGCGATCCACGTCGTGGAGACCGAGCGTCGGCTCCGGGGCGGGCGGCCCCCGTGCCGCCTGGAGCGCCGCGTAGCTCACGCCGAGCTTGCCCTGGCACGTCTCGCCGGAGAGATACGCGATGGCGATCGGAATCTCCTGCGGCTCGACCTCACGCAGGCAGGCCGCGAGCGCCCCGATTTTCTCGAGGCGGCTCGACGTGGCCGCGACGCGGGCCGAGGCGGCGGTTACATGTGAGAGCGCTGTCATGGAAGCGGGCTCGGCGCTGGCGCTAGAATCGTTGCCGAAAAGGAGAGCACATCATGAAGGTCCTCGGTCATGACGGCAGCCCGTTCGTGCGCAAGGTGCGTATCGTGCTGGAAGAGAAGCGCATTCCCTACGAGTACGTGCACGCGCGGCCATCGGTGCCGGACTCGCCGGTGCCGGAGTTGAACCCGCTGGCCAAGATACCCGTTCTCGTAAACGACAACGGCAAGGCCATTTACGACTCCCCGGTGATCGTCGATTACCTTGATGCACTGGTGCCGGAGCCGCGGCTCATTCCCGCCGAGCCCGAAGCGCGTGTCGACGTGAAGCGCTGGGAAGCGCTCGGTGACGGCATCACCGATGCGACCGTGCTCGTCTCCCACGACTACGACAAGGTGCAGACAGCCGAGTGGCACGCGCGGCAGCGTCTGAAAATCACCCGCGGACTCGCCGTCGTATCCCGTGACCTGGGCGAGCGTGAATTCTGCTACGGCAACCGGTTCAGCCTTGCCGACATCGCAGCGGGGTATGCGCTCGGCTACCTTGACCGCATGCTGCCGGACATCGATTGGCGCACGCCCCACCCCAACCTCGCCGCGCTCGCGGAACGCCTGGCGAAGCGCGACTCCTTCAGCAACACCGTCCCGAAGACTTAGACTAGCAGGGCGACCCCAAGGGAGCCGAAGGAGGGAAGGTTACGGAGGGGAACCTGGGTTCTCCTCCGTTCGTAACCAAGCCGCGGCTGCGGGCGTTTGCGCCCGCGAGGAATCTTGCCGCGGCAAAGAGGGTAACGGGAGGAACCTGGGTTCCTCCTGTTCGTTCACCGCAGCTGACCCGCATTGCCCTCGTGCGCGCAGGCGCACGGGCGGCTCAATGTAAGTCGAGCGCGTGGCGCTTCAGCGCTTCCAGCGGCACGAGCTCCAGCACCTTCGCGTTCGTCGCCTCGAGCACGACGCGCGGCGCCCTCCCGGCCTCCCACGCTTCGATCCAGCGCAGCACGTGCAGGCACCAGCGGTCGCCGGACTGCAAGCCGCGGAAGCGCATCTCGGGCCGCGGCGTGATGAGATCGTTGCCGCGCTCCCTCGAGAACTCGAGGAACTCGGCGGTGACTTTCACGCAGACGAGATGGGCCACGCCGGCCTCGCCGTGGGTCGCACAGCAGCCGTCGCGAAAGAAGCCGGTGAGCGGTGAGAAGCTGCACGCCTGAAGCGGGCCGCCGAGGACGTTCTTCTCTTCAGAAACGGCTTCGCTCATTCATGACTCGCGGGAAGGAGGATGCGGCACGCGTTCGCCGCTCGCGGCGAGCCCCTTCGCGTGACCGCAGATCGTTTTCGCCATGTCTCCATCGTACACGTTCCGTGACCACAGGAACATCGCTTGCAATGAACGCGTGTCCTTTTTTCTCACCCGGAGACATCCATGGCTGCCCGCAAGTCCGCCTCAAAAAAGCAATCATCCGGAAGGAAGTCCGCCGCTCGCAAGAGCGCGGCGCCCCGCGATGCGATCGCGCTGCTCAGGGCGGACCACCAGCTCGTGCAGGAGCTCTTCGACAAGTTCGAGAAGACACGCGCCGAAGACCGCAAGTCCGCTATCGCCGAACAGATCTGCAAGGAGCTTACGGTGCACGCGCAGATCGAAGAGGAAATCTTCTATCCGGCAGCGCGCGAGGCGATCCGCGATGAAGATCTCCTCGACGAAGCCACTGTCGAGCATCAAAGCGCCAAGGATCTCATCGCCCAGATCGAGTCGGCGAGTCCAGGCGAAGAGCTCTTCGACGCCAAGGTGAAGGTGCTCGGCGAATACATCAAGCACCACGTTCGCGAGGAACAGAACGAGCTCTTCCCGCAGGTGCGTAAGACCAAGCTCGATCTGAAGGAGCTTGGCCAGCGTCTCATGGCGCGCAAGGAACAGCTCCAGGCCGGCGCGTGAGCGAACTGCGCGGCCGCGATTACTTCCGCCTTCGGGCGAACGTGTTCTTGTCCACGATTGCATACAGGATGAGCACGAAGCCGAGCACGCGGAGGATGTAGGCGTAGTTGCCCCGCTCGTCGTTCGCGCCGATCGCGAAGACGACAAGCTGATTGAGCGCAAGCAGCACGAAGGCCAGCGCGAAGCTCAGGAAAAGACGATCCGCCGTGCGCTTCCAGAAATGATAGAAGTGCACGGCCGCGATCGCGTATGCGATGGTCACGGCGCCGGCAAGGAAGTCGAGCATGGGGCCTCGCAATGGGCTGGCAGCGTTAAGGCGAGCACCGGCCCTAGGACTCGCGGATGAAGCCGTAGAGGAGGAACGACACCCCCAGAAGCGCCGTTGCGTGGCGCAGCGCGCGCAGGTCCATCTCCCCCGGCATCACCACCAGGTCGAAGAACAGGAACACATTGTTCGCGGTGAGAAAGACGAAGCACAGCGCGCTCCACAGCAGCATGCGCACCCGGCGCTCCATGTAGCCGCGAAAGAGCAGGACGGTGCACGCGAGGCTCGTCGCGATCGCGAGCAGGAAAAGGATCACCTTGAACATGTCCATGGCTATTCTTTCTTCAGTCTGAAGGCATCCGCGAATGACCGGATCTTCTCGTCCCGCAACGTATAGATGAGGCGCACCAGCGTCACCGGCCGCTCGTTGTATGCCTTGGCGAGCCCGCGTACCACCTGTTCGAGCGCTTCCGAGTCGGGCGAATAGCGGTACGCGCCATCCTCGGCCTGGGCGATGAGGCCGCGCTCCTGGAAGACCGCCAGATAGCGCCTCGCCTGAACGCTCTCGACCGCGGTCGGTTTCAACCCGTCGACAATGGCTTCGATACCGAGCGCGGCATGCCGTTCGCGGGCGAGGAGCAGCAGGATTTCCGCTGCCTCCATGTTCGGAATGGCGTTCTGGATGAACGTCCGCAGCTCCTGCGGAAAATCAGGATCCGTCATCGGCTTACGCGACTGGCTCGCCCCGATCGGTGCTGAGCAGGGGTGAGCCGCGGCCGGCTGCCCACGCGGCGGGGTGCGTCACTCCACCACTATTGGGCTTACCGCGCGGCTCTTGCGCACGAGGCTGTTCGCGCACGAGGCGAGCAACGCCTGGAGCTTCTCGTAATCGATCGGCTTCACGAGATGATGATCGAACCCGGCGGCCTGCGTCTGCTCGTGATCCGAAGCGCGGCCATAGCCCGTGATCGCAACGAGCAGCGTCCCGGCGAATGCGGGCTGCCGCCGCAATCTGCGAGCGACCTCGTAGCCGTTCATTCCCGGCATGCCGATGTCGAGGAGGATCGCGTCGGGCGCGCGCGCCGCGCAGAGCTCGAGCGCGTGCTGGCCGCTGTTCGCCACGTAGACTTCGTGCCCCTGTAGCTCGAGCAGCAGCGTCATGCTCGCCGCGGAATCCTCGTTGTCATCGACCACGAGGATGCGCAGTGCCGTGTCTTTCGCGTCGTTCGCGACGACTGCCGGATCGCGCGCCGGGGTGACCGTGAGCGTAAGCTCGGGCGGCGTGACGAGGGGAAGGCGGACAATGAACTCGCTGCCGCGCATCGGCCCGTCGCTGCGCGCCTCGACGACGCCGCCGTGCATTTCGACGAGCCCGCGCACCACGATCAAGCCGATGCCGAGCCCGCCGTGCGAGCCGCTGTTCAGGCGCTCTTCGTGAGTGGAGGGCTCGAACAGGCGCGCCAGGGTCTCCTCGCTGAGACCCCCGCCGTTGTCTCTCACCCGTATCGTCGCATCGGGGTACTTGCCCGCGCTCGACGAAGGCTCGACCGCGATCTGAATGTGACCGCCTTCAGGCGTGTACTTGGCCGCGTTCGTGAGAAGGTTGCTGACCACCTGGGCGAGCCGCACTGCGTCGCCCTGCACGTAGAGAGGGTGTTCGGTCAGGCGCAGGGTCAGGTTATGGCGGCGCGTCTGAATGAGCGGCCGCACGGTCTCCACGGCATGCTTCGCGACTTCCCGCAATTCGACGGTTTCGTTATGGAGCGTGAGCTTGCCCCGGGTGATCCGGGACACGTCGAGCAGATCGTCGATCAGCCGCGACAGGTGGCGGTTCTGACGCGCGACCACGTCCCGCGCCCATGCGAGCTGGGGATCGGCGACCTGCCTGCGCTGCATGAGCTCGATCGCGCCCTGAATGGCCGCGAGCGGGTTGCGCAGCTCGTGCGAGAGCATCGCCAGAAAATCGTCCTTGCGCCGGTCGGTGGCTTCCAGCGCTTCCTGCGCGCGGATGCGCTCGGCCACCTCGTCCTTCAGCGTGCGGTTCGCCTGCGCGAGCTCCGCGTTGGCGACGGCGAGGTTCACATTCAGCGCCTCCAGCTCACGCGCTTTTTCGACCTGCAGCGCGGTATTTGCGTGGGCAAGCTCGTCGTTCGCCGTCGCGAGCTGCGAATTGAGCCGTTCGAGCTGCCGGCGCTGGAGGTAAAGCTGGACCAGGACGTCGACTTTGCCGCGCAGGATTTCGGGAACGACCGGCACGTATACGTAATCGACAGCGCCGAGCTGATAACCCTTCAACTGATCGAGGTCGGTGACGTGCACGGCCGTGACGAAGATGATCGGCGTCTTCTCGAAACGCGGGTGCTGGTGGATGAGCGCCGCGGTCTCGAAGCCGTCCATGCCCGGCATGTTCACGTCGAGCAGGATCGCCGCGAACTCCTTTTCCATGAGCCGCTGCAAAGCCTCGGTGCCGCTTTTCGCGTGCACGAGGTTCTGCCCGAGGACGGACAGGATCGCGTCGTAGGAGAGCAGCCGACCGGGCTGATCGTCCACGAGGAGAATGTTGACTTTTTCTTCAGCTGTCACGATTTCGGTTACCCCTCCCCGACCGCTCCGCTCCCCAACCCTATCCCCGCGTGCGGGGCGAGGGCAGGTTTTTGATCGTCCCCCGTCACTTCGCGTCGCTCGTCGCTCGCCACCACCATCACCGATGCAGCCACATGCGCATGAGCGACAGCAACTGATCGGTATTCACCGGCTTCGCGATGTAATCCGAAGCGCCCGCTTCGAGGCATTTCTCGCGATCACCCTTCATCGCCTTGGCCGTGAGCGCGACGATCGGCAGCAGGCGGAAGCGCGGCTCCTGCCGGATGCGACGCATCGTCTCGTAGCCGTCCATTTCCGGCATCATGATGTCCATCAGAATGAGTGAGATGCCGTCGTTCTTCTGCATGACGTTGATGGCTTCCTCGCCCGAGCCGGCGACGACCGTCTGCATGTGATGGCGTTCGAGCAGGCTCGTCAATGCGAAGATGTTGCGCACGTCGTCGTCGACGACGAGCACCTTCTTCCCGATGAGCGCCTCGTCGCTCTGATTGAGGCTCTCCAGCATGCGCTGCTTGTCCGGCGGCAGATCGGCCACGACGCGGTGCAGGAAGAGCGCCGTCTCGTCGAGCAGGCGCTCCGGCGATTGCACCCCTTTCAGCACGATGCTCTTCGCCATCCTTCGAAGCTGAGTCTCTTCGTCCGCGGCGAGCTCGCGGCCGGTGAACACCACGATCGGCACCTCCCGCAGCTTCGGCTCCTTCTGAATCTCGGCGAGCAGCTCGAACCCCGAGATGTCCGGAAGCTTGAGGTCGAGCACGACGCAGTCGTAATCGCGTTCGTGCAGTGCGGCGAGTGCTTGCGCCCCGGTGCCGACGGCGGTGATGTGGATGTCGCCGTGGCTGATCAGTTCCTCGATGCTCATGCGCTCGGCGGCATCATCCTCGACGATGAGAAGCTGACGCGTGCGCGGCTGCGCGAACTGCCTGATGCGGTCGAACGCCGCCTCGATGCTGTCGGTGGTAATCGGCTTGTTGAGGTAGGCAAACGCGCCCCGCTCGAGCCCATGCTGGCGCTCTTCCTCCACCGTGCAGATCTGCACCGGGATGTGCCGGGTCGCAGGATCCTGCTTCAACTGCGAGAGCACGGTCCAGCCGAGCATATCGGGCAGGAAGATGTCGAGCGAGACCGCGGTCGGCTTGTAATGGCGCGCCAGTGCGAGCGCGTCCGCCCCACGCATCGCAACGATCGCCTTGAAGCCGTGGTCGCGCGCGAGCGCGAGGAGCGTGCGCGCATAGTGCGGATCGTCCTCCGCGATCAGCAGCACAGGGTCGCCCGGACGCAGGTTCGCGCGATCGTCCGGGATTTCCTCGACGCGAGCGGCGGGCATGACGATCGGCTGGAAGTTCGGCGCATCCGCCTCGGCCGCCTTGAATGCCGAAGCCTTGGACGAAGCGGGTCCGACGTACCGCAGCGGCAGATACAAGGTGAATGTGCTGCCCACCCCGGGCACCGAAGAAAGCCTGATCTCGCCGCCGAGCAGATTCGCGAGCTCTCGGCTGATGGCGAGCCCCAACCCCGTTCCGCCGTACTTGCGTGAGGTGCCCGCGTCGGCCTGCTGGAACGCTTCGAAAATGAGTTTCTGCTTCTCCGCCGGAATACCGATGCCGCTGTCGGAGACACTGAAGCGCACGACGGACTCCGCCTTGCTCAGCACCGGATGATCCTGCGACCAGCCGCCGGTGGCCGATGCCACTTCGAGACGCACGCCGCCCTGGTCGGTGAACTTGAAAGCGTTCGACAGCAGGTTCTTCAGCACCTGCAGCAGCCGTTTCGGATCGGTCGCCATCTGGCCCGCGGCGAGAGCCGGATCGAAATCGTTGTTGAACATGAGCTTGCGTGCTTCGGCCACGTGGCCGAAGTTGCGCTGCACGAGGTCGCGCAGGTTCGAGAACGGCAGTTCCTCGCACTCGACGGTCACCGTGCCGGATTCGATCTTGGAGAGGTCGAGAATGTCGCTGATCAGGTTCAGCAGATCGGTGCCGGCGCCGTGTATCGTCTGTGCGAACTCCACCTGGCGCGGAGACAGATTGCGTTCGGCATTCTGGGCAAGCTGCTGGCCGAGTATCAGGATGGAATTCAGCGGCGTGCGCAACTCGTGCGACATGTTCGCGAGGAACTCGGATTTGTAGCGCGAGGTGAGCGCGAGCTCGGCCGCCTTCTCCTCCACCGCGCGCCGCGCCTGGTCGATCTCCTGGTTCTTGCGCTCGACCTCCGCGTTCTGGGCCGCGAGGAGCCGCGCCTTCTGCGCGAGCTCGTCGTTCGTCTGCTGGAGCTCCTTCTGCTGCGCCTGCAGTTCCCCCGCCAGCTCCTGCGATTGCTTCAGCAGCCCCTCGGTGCGCATCGTCGCTTCGATCGTATTCAGCACGATGCCGATCGAGCCGGTGAGCTGCTCGAGGAAGGCGATGTGCGGGGCCGTGAATCCCGTGAGCGATGCAAGCTCGATAACCGCTTTCACCTGTCCTTCGAACAGCACCGGCAGCACGATCACGTTGCGCGGCCGCGCCGTGAGGAGCCCGGTGGCGATGCGGATCGATTCCTCGGGAATGTCGGAGAGCATCAGCCGCTGCTTCTCGACCGCGCACTGTCCGACGAGGCCCTCGCCGACGCGGTAGCGCCGCGGTTCACCCCCGAGCGGCGTGTCGGCGTAGCCCGCGAGCTGCTTCAGACACTGCTCGTGATCGTTCGCGTCCATGATGTACATGACGCCCTGGTGCGCATTGACCAGAGGCACGAGCTCCGAAAGCAGCATCTGCGCGACGGTGTAGAGATCGCGCTGGCCCTGCATCATCCGGCTGAATTTCGCGAGATTGGTCTTCAACCAGTCCTGTTCGGTGTTGCGGTCGGTGGTCGCCCGCAGGTTGCCGATCATCGCGTTGATGTAGTCCTTCAACTCCGCCACTTCGCCCGATGCGTCGACCTGGATGTAGCGTGTCAGGTCGCCCTTGGTCACCGCGGTCGCCACCTCCGCGATGGCGCGCACCTGCGTCGTCAGGTTCGCGGCGAGCAGGTTCACGTTCGCGGTCAGGTCTTTCC
Organism: uncultured beta proteobacterium; assembly: GCA_963808765.1. Classification (GTDB taxonomy): domain Bacteria; phylum Pseudomonadota; class Gammaproteobacteria; order Burkholderiales; family SG8-41; genus JAQGMV01. Next base: position 40,066 of record CAWEHH010000042.1, on the reverse strand, counting down.
AGGTGCCGGCCGCGCCCGGCACGTTCGCCTGCCCGCCGAGGCGGCCTTCCACGCCCACCTCGCGCGCGACCGTCGTCACCTGCTCGGCGAACGTCGCGAGCGTGTCGGTCATGCTGTTGATCGTGTCGGCGAGCGCCGCGACCTCGCCTTTGGATTCGACGGTGTACTTCTGCCGCAGGTCGCCGTTCGCGACTGCCGTCACCACTTTCACGATGCCGCGCACCTGGTTCGTGAGATTCGCGGCCATCACGTTCACGTTATCGGTCAGGTCCTTCCATGTGCCGGCGACACCGGGCACCTGCGCCTGTCCCGCGAGCTTGCCTTCCGTGCCGACCTCGCGTGCGACGCGCGTCACCTCGGACGCGAACGAGTTCAACTGGTCCACCATCGTGTTGATGGTCTCTTTCAGTTGCAGGATCTCGCCTTTCACGTCCACCGTGATCTTGCGCGAGAGGTCGCCCCGCGCGACCGCCGTCGTCACCTCCGCGATGTTGCGCACCTGGGCGGTCAGGTTACCCGCCATCCAGTTCACGTTGTCGGTCAGGTCCTTCCACGTGCCCGCGACACCCGGCACCTGCGCCTGCCCGCCGAGCTTGCCTTCGGTTCCGACCTCGCGTGCGACGCGTGAGACTTCGCCGGCGAACGAGTTCAACTGGTCCACCATCGTGTTGATGGTTTCTTTCAGTTGCAGGATCTCGCCGCGCACGTCCACCGTGATCTTGCGCGAGAGGTCGCCGGTCGCAATGGCCGTTGCAACCTCAGCGATGTTGCGCACCTGGGCGGTGAGGTTCCCGGCCATCGAGTTGACGTTGTCGGTCAGGTCCTTCCACGTGCCTGCCACACCCGGCACCTGCGCCTGGCCGCCCAACTTGCCTTCGGTGCCGACCTCTCTCGCCACGCGCGTCACTTCGGAAGCGAACGCGTTCAGCTGATCGACCATCGTGTTGAGCGTGTTCTTGAGCTCCAGAATCTCGCCCTTCACGTCGACCGTGATCTTGCGTGAGAGGTCGCCGCGGGCAACGGCGGTGGCCACCTCGGCGATGTTGCGCACCTGAGCGGTCAGGTTGCCGGCCATCCAGTTCACGTTGTCGGTCAGGTCTTTCCACGTGCCCGCGACACCGCGCACCTGCGCCTGGCCGCCCAACTTGCCTTCGGTGCCGACCTCACGCGCCACCCGCGAGACTTCCCCGGCGAACGAATTCAACTGGTCGACCATCGTGTTCAGCGTGTTCTTCAGCTCCAGAATCTCGCCGCGCACGTCCACCGTGATCTTGCGCGACAGGTCGCCATTCGCAATCGCCGTCGCGACTTCCGCGATGTTGCGCACCTGGGCGGTGAGGTTCCCGGCCATCGAGTTCACGTTGTCGGTCAGGTCTTTCCACGTGCCCGCGACACCCGGCACCAGCGCCTGTCCCCCGAGCTTGCCTTCCGTGCCGACCTCTCTCGCCACGCGTGAGACTTCGCCCGCGAACGAGTTCAACTGGTCCACCATGGTGTTGATGGTTTCCTTCAGTTGCAGGATCTCGCCCTTCACGTCCACCGTGATCTTGCGCGATAAGTCTCCGCGCGCGACGGCCGTCGTCACCTCGGCGATGTTCCTCACCTGCGCGGTCAGGTTGGTCGCCATCGCGTTCACCGAGTCGGTCAGGTCCTTCCACGTGCCGCCCACGCCGGGGACCTGCGCCTGGCCGCCGAGCTTGCCTTCCGTCCCGACCTCACGCGCGACGCGGGTCACCTCGGAGGCGAACGAATTCAACTGATCCACCATCGTGTTGATGGTTTCCTTGAGTTGCAGGATCTCGCCTTTCACGTCGACCGTGATCTTGCGCGACAAGTCCCCGCGCGCCACCGCCGTCGTCACTTCCGCGATGTTCCGCACCTGGGCCGTCAGGTTCGTCGCCATCGCGTTGACCGAGTCGGTCAGATCCTTCCACGTGCCGCCGACGCCCGGCACGATGGCCTGGCCGCCGAGCGAGCCTTCGGTGCCCACCTCGCGCGCCACACGCGTCACCTCGGAGGCGAACGAGCGCAACTGTTCCACCATCGTGTTGAGCGTCTCCTTCAGTTGCAGGATCTCGCCCTTCACGTCCACCGTGATCTTGCGCGACAGGTCGCCGCTGGCGATGGCGGTCGCAACCTCCGCGATGTTCCTTACCTGCCCGGTCAGGTTGCCGGCCATCGAGTTCACGTTGTCGGTCAGATCCTTCCACGTGCCCGCGACGCCCGGCACTTGCGCCTGGCCACCCAACTTGCCCTCGGTGCCGACCTCGCGAGCAACCCGTGTCACCTCCGCCGCGAACGCGTTCAACTGGTCCACCATCGTGTTGATGGTGTTCTTGAGCTCCAGGATCTCGCCCTTCACGTCCACCGTGATCTTGCGCGAGAGGTCGCCGCGCGCGACCGCCGTCGTGACTTCCGCGATGTTGCGCACCTGGCCGGTCAGGTTGGTCGCCATCGCATTCACCGAGTCGGTCAGGTCTTTCCAGGTGCCGGCGACACCCGGGACGATCGCCTGACCGCCGAGTTTCCCCTCCGTGCCCACCTCGCGCGCCACCCTCGTCACTTCGGAGGCGAAGGAGCGAAGCTGGTCCACCATGGTGTTGATGGCTTCCTTCAACTGGAGAATCTCGCCGCGCACGTCCACCGTGATCTTGCGCGAGAGATCGCCGTTCGCGACCGCGATCGTCACCTCGGCGATGTTGCGCACCTGGGCGGTCAGGTTGTTCGCCATGTAGTTCACGTTGTCGGTCAGGTCCTTCCACGCACCCGACACGCCTTTCACCTGCGCCTGGCCGCCTAACTTCCCGTCCGTGCCGACCTCGCGCGCCACCCGCGTCACTTCGGAGGTGAAGACGCTCATCTGCTCGATCATCGTGTTGACGATGGTGGCGGAGCGGAGGAATTCGCCCTGGAGCGGCCGCCCGTCCACGTCGAGCCGCATCGTGCGCGACAGATCGCCCTTCGCGACCGCGGAGATGGTCCGCGTCACCTCGGCCGTTGGCCACAGCAGGTCGTCGATCAGCGTGTTCACGGACGATTCCATCTCACCCCATGCGCCGTCGCGGCGGTCGGTGCGCAGCCGCTGGCGGGTTCGCCCCTCCTTTCCTACGGACTGGCCGACCCGCGCCAGTTCGTCGGACACGCGCCGGTTCGATCGCACGATGTCATTGAAGGTGTCGGCGACCTTCCCGTAGAGGCCCGTCCAGTCTCCCGGGAGCTGCGCGGAGAAGTCGCCTTGCCGCACCTGCTGCAATGCAAGCAGAAGCTCCCGGAGCTGCGGCGGATGCTCGCCCTCGAGGGGAACCGGCGTCGGTTGGACCAGCATTTCGCCAGAGGTCATCGTGTTCATAGCCGGGGCGTCAGGTTAGGTCGTCGGGACGTGCGGACGGGACGGGTGTTCGCGGAACGCGCACCGCCGTCGCACGTGTTTCTTCGTTTCTACGTTCTCTAATCGAAGCATCTTTTCGCGTCACGCCAACGCACGATTCTTCGGGTCCCCCCTCGGCGCGCTGCGGGTCGCAGGCGCAACCGGGTCGCTACGCAAAGCGCGTACCAGAAGGAAAAGAGTCGGCGGCACAAGACCTTGCGGACGAGATGGAGATCCCCGAGACTGCAAAGCAAGGCGCGGTGTGCAAAATCTACGCGTCGAATCAGGGACAGGTCGAGCGTTTCGGGAAGCTCGGAAGCCCACTGGCAGAGGGACACTCATGCCTTTGCACCCCCATGCCGGAGGAGCAGACGCAAACGTCAGCCGCAAGGCCGACGTTGCGGTTTCACGGTCACCGCACGGCCGGCGTCCTCAAACCCAGAAGTTACGAAGCCGCCCTGCGACATCGATGCGCGGAAGCTCGCCGGGCGCGCCCGTCTCGGCCGCGGGCGCCTCCTCTGCCCACGTGAGCGGCTCGAAAGTCTCCATCACGCGACCGGTCAGAAAGCGCGAGCGGGTGCCGTAGACGTGCGTGTCGCCGTAGCGCGGTTGCTGGGCGACGTAATACTTGAGCGGCGCGATGAGATCCAGCGCGTGGCGGGCGCGCGTCATGGCGACGTAGAGCAGGCGGCGCTCCTCCTCGATCGATTCGGCTTTGCCCGTCGCGAACTCCGAAGGGAACGTGCCGTCCGTGACGTGCAGGACGTGAACGCGATCCCACTCCTGCCCTTTCGCCGAATGGATCGTGGAGAGCACGAGGTAATCCTCGTCGAGCAGCGGCGGGCCCGCGAAGTCGCCGGTGGCGCGTGGCGGGTCGAGCGTGAGCTCGGTCAGGAAGCGCTCCCGGGTGCCGAACTGGCTCGCGATGCGCTCCAGTTGTTCGAGGTCGGCGATGCGGGGCGCCGGTGCGTCGTAAAGTCGCGCGACGTGCGGCTCGTACCACACCCGTGCCGCGCTCACCTGCCCTTCCCATGCAAGATCGGGCGCGGCGAGGCCAGTCACGAGCCCGACAAGGCGCTGCCACTCTTCCCGATCCGCACCCGCGAGGCGGTAGCGCGCGAGCGCCTGCCAGTCGTGCGAAGCCGCTTCGAACGCGTTGAGACACTTCTCGGCGCCGGCCGGCCCCACGCCCGGCTGGAGTTGCAGCACGCGGAAGGCGGCGATTCGATTGCGCGGATTGTCGGCCCAGCGCAGCAGAGCAAGCAGGTCCTTCACGTGCGCGGCTTCGAGGAACTTGAGGCCGCCGTATTTCACGTAGGGGATCCTGCGACGCACGAGCTCGAGCTCCAGCACGTCGCTGTGATGCGAGCTCCTGAAGAGAACGGCCTGACGCTTGAGAAGCGTGCCCTCCTCGCGGGCCTTCAGCACCTGCTCGCACACGTAATGCGCCTGTGCCTGATCGTCGAGCACACTCACGTAGCGCGGCTGCGAGCCCGACATGCGTGCCGACCTGAGCGCCTTGCGAAACTGCCGCGGCGCCTCAGCGATCAAGGCGTTCGCCGCGTCGAGGATGGGCTGGCTCGAACGATAGTTCTCTTCGAGCGTAACGACCTCCGCGCGCGGCACGAAGCTTTCGGGGAACTCGAGGATGTTCTCGACCGTCGCAGCCCGGAACGAATAGATCGACTGCGCGTCGTCGCCCACGACGCACAAACCGGCGCCGGTCGGTTTGAGCGCGAGCAGAATCTCGGCTTGCAGCGTGTTCGTGTCCTGGTACTCGTCCACCAGGACGTGATCGAAGCGCGCGCCGATGTCCTGAGCGAGTCTTGGGTCACTGACGAGTGCGTGCCAGTAGAGGAGCAGATCGTCGAAGTCCAGCACCTGCTGGTTGAGCTTCATGTCGACGTAGCGAGCGAACAGGCGCTTCAGCTCGTCGTGCCACTGCGCGCACCAGGGAAACACATCGGCGAGGGTGTGCTCGAGCGCACGGCGCGTGTTGACACAGTGAGAATAGATCGCGAGGCACGTGTCCTTGCGCGGGAAGCGCTGATCCCTGCGCGAGAGCGAGAGGTCCTGGCGCGCGAGGTCCATCAAGTCCGCGGAGTCACCCCTGTCCACGACGCTGAAGGCGGACCCCAGTCCAACCTGGGCGGCGTAGTGGCGCAGCAGCCGATTCGCGACCGAGTGAAACGTGCCCGCCCACGCGAGCCGCGCGATCGCCGGCGCTTGTCGCCGCGGGTGATCAGCCCGCCCCGCAAGGGCCTGCGCAACGATGCGCTGAGCGCGCTCGATCATCTCCTGCGAGGCGCGGCGGGAGAACGTCAGCAGAAGCAGCCGCTCCGGCGCGACACCGTGGACGATCAGGTGCGCGACGCGATGGGCCAGCGTGTTCGTCTTTCCCGTGCCGGCGCCCGCGATGATCAGAAGCGGGCCGGCGCTCAACACCCCGTTTGCGTGCGCCTCGCCATACGTCGCTGCCCGGCGCTGCGCCGCGTTGAGTGCGCCGAGCCAATCGCGCTCTGCCGCTGGTGCGTTCGCTGTCTTTGCCATGGAGGGCGATTATGGCGAAGAACTGTATGCATATCCAGATCACCGGCATTCCGGATCCGCTGAGAATCGGGGCAACCCGCGAGCGCCGCAGGGCCGTGTCGAGTCCGGCGGCGGCGGTATACTCGCGCCACCATCCCCGGGAGGACCACGCAGATGAAACTTCTCTACTTCAATGATTTCCGGCTCGGCGTGCTGAAGGGCGACAACGTCGTCGACGTGATGGACGTCGTGCGCGACATCCCGCACACGGGCCCGCACAATCTCATCACGGGTCTCATCGAGCGTTTCGGCGAATACCGGAGCAAGCTCGAGGAGGCGGCAGCGAAGGCAAAGGCGTTCCGCTGTCCGACGTGCGCATCAGGCCGCCGCTGCCGAAGCCCTACAACATCGATTGCATGGCGGTGAACTACATGGAAGACGGGCACGCGCGAAGCGCCGGCGCCGATCAACGCGTTCCACAAATCACCGAGCGGCATCATCGGCAACGGCGACACGATGGTGCTTCCCGACGCGCCCGCGACGATCTTCGAAGGCGAAGCGGAAGTCGCGCTCGTCATCGGCAAGCGCGCGACGAACGTGTCATCAGGCCGACGCGATGCAGCTACATCTTCGGCTACATGAACTTCATCGACGGCTCCGCGCGCGGGCTGCCGCCCACCGGCAACACGTTCTACCAGATGAAGTCGCGCGAGACGTTCGCGCCGATCGGGCCGTGCATCGTCACCGCTGACGAGATCCGCGATCCGCACAAGCTCCAGATCAAGCTGTGGGTTAACGGCGAAGTGAAGCAGAACTTCAACACGAGCGACATGGCGCACAAGATCCCGCGCTGCATCGAGTGGGTGACGGCTGATCCATACGCTCGAGCCCGGCGACATCCTCGCGACCGGCACCAATCATCGCGGCCTGAGCGCGTTCCAGGACGGCGACACGGTCGAGATCGAGACCGAAGGGCTCGGGCGGCTGAAGTTCAACGTGAGCGATGAGCTGAAGCGCACGTGGGGCCGCGAGACGCGCCTCGATCGCCAGAACAAGAAGCTCGAGGTGCCGACGACGCCGCAGTTGACGGGCAAGTACGCGAAGAACGCGTAGGACGTAGGCATGCCGTTAGCGTCAACGCGTAATCGCGCAGTGCGACAACACCGGATGCGCCACTCGCACGGCCCTGACGTCGACACCGAGGAGGATCCATGTCATACCACCTGACCCTGAGCCATGTCGGCGTCTTCGTCACCGACATGCCGAAGATGCTCGACTTCTACACCGGCTTCCTCGGCTTCGCGGTGAGCGACCGCGGCCAGTCGCGCGGCGGCGGCGAGATCGTCTTCATGACGCGCGATCCGCGCGAGCATCATCAGTTCGTGATGGCGAACGGCCGCCCCGAGGACATGAACTTCAACATCGTCAACCAGCTCTCGTTCCGCGTCGACAGCCTCGACACGCTGCGCGAGCTGCAGCGCGGGACTCGACGACGAGCACATGACGAGCTCGGGCCCGTGTCGCACGGCAACGCGCTGTCGGTGTATTTCCACGACCCGAGAAGAACCGCGTCGAGCTCCTCATCGACACGCCGTGGTACGTGCCGCAGCCCTGCCGCATCCCGGTCGATCTCTCGCTGCCCGACGACGAGTTGTGGGCCACGCTCGAGCGGGACGCCCGCGCGCTGCCGGGATTCAAGACGCGCGTCGCGTGGCAGGCCGAGATCGAGAAGAAGATCGCGCAGGCGGCCAGTCGCCGCCGTAGCGCGAAAGCGGCTGTTGCGGCGTAGCGCTGCCTCGCCCTGAGTCGGGGAGAGGGCCGGGAAGCCGAGTTCGCGCAAATACCGCTCGGCAAGGAATTCGCCCGTGAGGGGAAACCGGGAAACGCTCCCTCGCCCCGAGGGCCGGGCGTGAGGCGAAACCGCGAAACGCTCCCTCGCCCGAGTCGGGAGAGGCGGGCCGGGGTGAGCGGAAACCGGCTCGGCGCTCACTGCGCGCCTGCGCTTCTGCCGCGTCCTGCTCGCCTCCGGGACAGCTCACGCTGCCGACGCGCCCAAATACTTCCCCTCGCGCCCGCTCCGCCTCGTCTCGCCCTTCGCCGCAGGCGGCAGCACCGACACCGTCGGTCGTCTCCTCGCGCCGCGCCTTTCGGAGCGCCTTGGCCAGAACGTCATCATCGAGAACCGCCCGGGCGCGGGCGGCATGATCGGCACCGCGTCCGTCGCGAAAGCGACGCCCGACGGACACACGCTGCTCTTCATCAGCGGCGCGTTCACGGCGCACTCCGCGGTCACGAAGAACCTGCCCTACGACCCGGTCGCGCGATTTCGCGTGGATCTCGATGGTGCTCACGTATCCGTTCATCGTCGTCGTGAAAGCGGATTCGCCGATGCAGAACGTGAGCGACCTCATCGCGACGGCGAAGAAGAATCCGCGCAAGCTGAATTACGGCTCGGTGGGCACGGGCTCGGTTTTCCATCTCGCCGCGGAGCTCTTCGGTGCGATGACGGGAACCGAGATGACGCACATCCCGTTCAAAGGCGGCGCATAGCCCAACACCGAGCTCCTGGCGGGACGCCTCGACGTGATCTTCACCACCACGACGAGCGGAATGCCGCACGTCGAAGCGAAGCGCATGCGCGCGCTCGCGGTGACTTCATTGAAGCCGTGGCCGCAGCTTCCACGGCTGCCGACGCTCGCCCAGACTGTGCCCGGCTACGAAGTCATGTCGTTCAACGGCATCGGCGCGCCGCGCGCGACGCCGCGCGCGATCGTCATGCGCGTGAACCGCGAGATGCATGCCGTGCTTGCCGAACCCGAAATCCGCAAGCGCCTCGTCGAGCAGGGCAACGAGATCCGGCCCACGACGCCGGAAGACTTCACGAAGAAGGTCGCAAGCGACGTCGCGAAGTGGAAGCAGATCGTCGCGAGCCGGGGAATCGAGGTGGAGTGACTAGCGTTCCCGCCACACCTCTGGCTGCGCGCTGCCCGGATGGCCGAAATCCCGTGGCGCGAGCCCGGCGTGAAACCACGTGACGAACGTGTAGACCGTGAAGATGGGCACACGCAACCGCGCGTTCAGCGCTGCCGCGTACGGCGCCATGTTGTGGTTCTCGCACACGATCGCGCCGACTTCCGGGTGCTTGCGCAGGAGCGTTTCGCCGGCCTCCAGAATGTCGCGCTCCGCCGCTTCGTAATCGAGATCGATCTCGTCGTTCAGCATGACTCGCGTGAATTCGGTGCCGTTTTCGGTACCCAACACCGGCGTGTCGTGAGGCGCACCGACGGCGTCCCAATGCGCCGGCGTAAGGCGATCGCCGTGCACCGACAGCACGCCGACGCGTTTGCCGGGCGGCAGCAGGGCCTGCACGACTGGAATCTGCATGAGTGACGAGCTCGCAACGGGCACGTTCACGTGCGCGGCGAGCTCCTTTTGGAAAAGCGCGAGGAAACCGCCGGTGGTGGTAATGCCGTCGGCGCCTTCACGCACGAGATCGGCGGCGGCTTCGAGGAAAGCAGGCCCGAGGCCTCTGCCCTGCTCGTGAATGACCACACGGGCGGTTGCGCCGCGCACGACTTTGTAGAGAACCGGGAACGGCCACGTCGCCGCGTTGCCGGTGTCGCCCGGTGGACGCGGCCACTTGGTGTCCAGCATGAGTATGCCGACGCGCGCTCCGTATACCGTTTTGCCCCCGTGGCCGCTTCGCATCACGCGCTCCCTTCCTTCGGAAAGCCCCGAACATTGCGATTTGCATCCTTCGCGTCAAGTCCCTTAAGCTCGAACCATGCGCCCGGCTGGCTCGAGACGAGACGCCGCTGCGCGTTCGACCCGAAGAACGAGGAGGATTCTCATGAAGAAAGCTCTCGGATTGCCCCTTGCCGTCGTTGCCGCTGCGCTCGTCCTGCCGGAAGCTTTCGCGGCCGCTGCTTTCCCCGATCGTCCCATCGAGTTGATCGTGCCGTTCGCGCCCGGCGGGGGCAGCGGCATCACGGGCGAGCTCATGAAGAAGATCGTCACGGACGAGAAGCTTTCGCCGCAGCCGCTGACGATCTCCTACAAGCCCGGCGCATCCGGGCAGGTCGGATGGACTCATCTCGCCACGCGCAAACGCGAGGGCGGTTACGTCATCGCGACGGCAACGGCTTCTTTCAACGCCGCTTTCGTGCTCGGCAAACAGGTCCAGGTCAGCCCGAAAGATTTCACGCCGATCGCGCTCATGCTCACCGACACCGCGCTCATCGTGACGCAGCCCGGCGCCAAGTTCAAATCGATGAAAGACGTGATCGAGGCGGCGAAGAAGAGCCCGGACGCGATCCGGGTTTCCGGCACCGGCGCCACCGGCAGCGACGCGATCTCGACCGCGCTCATCAACGACGCGCTGAAGATCAAGCTGAACTACATTCCGTTCCAGAGCGGTGGTGAAGCAGCCGCCGCGATCCTCGGCGGCCACGTCGAGCTCGCGATCAGCAATCCGAACGAGCTCGTGCCGCACATCGACGCGAAGAAGCTCGTGCCGCTCGCGGTGTTCTCGCCTCAGCGCCTGCCCATCCTCAAAGACACGCCCACGATGAAGGAGCTCGGTCACGACGTGGTCGTGCGATGTAGGCCGCGGCGTGATCGGGGCCGCGGGCATACCGAAAGATCAGGAGAAGTTTCTGGTCGACCTCATGCGCAAGATCACGCAGACCAAGGCGTGGGCGGAATATGCCAACTCGAACGCGATGAGCGTCAAGTTCCTGCCGGGCGAGGAGTACGGCAAGTATCCTGGAGCGCGAGCGCGACAGTTGAAGAAAATCGTGCCGCTGCTCACCCAGAAGTAGGCCGCACGCCGCAACGGCTGCCCGGGCTGGGTCTCACGTCATGGCCAAGCGCCTGTGAGCAAGGCCGAAGTCACTGCCGCCGGCCTCGTGCTCGCGCTCGGCATCTCCCTGCTCGGGGCGGCGCTCGGATTTCCCTTCCTCAGCGCCGGCACGCCGGGGCCCGGCTTTCTGCCGGTGTTGATCTCGGTCGGCATCATCGTCTCGGGCCTGGCGCTACTCGCCGGCGCACTGCGCGGATCGAGAATCGTCGAGAAGCCGCGCTGGCCCTCGCTTGCCGGATGGTGGCACGTGGGGCTCATGCTCGTCGCGATGGCGGCTGTGTTCCTGTTTCTGGAAGAGCTCGGCTTTCTCATCGCGACCACGCTGTTCATGGCCGTGATGATCTACGCCCTCGGCGACCGCTCGTGGCGCATGCTCCTGATCGTGCCGCCGCTTTCGGCGGTCGCGCTCTACGTGGTTTTCGCGGTGTGGCTGCGCGTGCCGCTTCCCAAGGGCCTCATCACGTTCATCGGCTGACGCATGGAATTCCTCGAACACCTCGCGATGGGCTTCTCCATCGCGTTCAGCCCGATGAACCTGCTGTTCGTGACGCTCGGCGTCGTCGCGGGCACGCTGATCGGGGCGCTCCCCGGCATCGGTCCCGTCGCGGGCATCGCGATTCTCCTCCCGCTTTCGTTCGGCATGAATCCGACGACCGCGATGATCCTCATGTGCGGCATCTACTACGGCTGCATGTACGGGGGCACGATCACTTCGGTGCTGATGAACGTACCGGGCGAATCCTCGACGATCATGACGTGCGTGGACGGTTACGCGATGGCGAGAAACGGCCGCGCGGGACCGGCGCTCACGATTTCGGCAATCGGCTCCTTCGTGGCCGGCACCTTCAGCGTGGTGATGCTGACGCTGCTCGCGCCGCCGATCGCGGAAGCGGCATTGAGCTTTGGTCCGCCCGAGTACTTCGCGCTCATGTTGCTCGGCCTGACCGCGATCAGCGGGCTCACCGGAAGCTCGACCGCCAAAGGCTATGCGATGGCATCCATCGGCCTCGCGCTCGCAATGATCGGGCTCGATCCGATGACCGCCGATCCGCGCTTCACCTTCAGGAATCTCGAGCTGATGGACGGCGTGGGCTTCCTGCCGATCGCGGTCGGCCTCTTCGGCATCGGAACGGTGCTCAACATGATCGACAAGACGCTGCACATCGAGATCATGAAGACGACGCTCAGGGAAATGCTCATCACGAAGCAGGATCTCCGCGACAGCGCGATGCCGATCGTGCGTGGAACGATCATCGGGTTCGCCGTGGGCGTGCTTCCCGGCGCGGGCGCGACCATCGCGTCGTTCCTCGCCTATGCGGCCGAGAAGAAGTTGTCGAGGACGCCCGAAGCGTTCGGCACCGGAGTCATCCAGGGCGTGGCAGCCCCGGAAGCCGCAAACAATGCGTCCACCGGCGGCGCGATGATTCCGCTCCTTACGCTGGGCATCCCGGGGTCCGGAACGACCGCGGTCATGCTGGGCGCGCTCACGCTGTTCAGCCTGCAGCCAGGGCCGCTCCTCTTCACCAAGAACCCCGACTTCGTATGGGGGCTCATCGCGTCCATGTACATCGGCAACGCAATGCTGCTCGTGCTCAACACCGCTTTCGTGCCGGCCTTCGTCTCGGTGCTTCGCGTGCCCTACACCGTGCTCGCGCCGCTCATCGCGATCTTCTGTGTGGTCGGCGTCTACAGCGTGAATTACAGCGTGCTCGACCTGTGGCTCATGCTGGTTTTCGGCCTGATCGGCTATCTCGCGAACAAGATCGACTATCCGCTCGCCCCGCTCGTGCTAGCGCTGGTGCTGGGTGGCCCGCTCGAAGTGGCGCTGCGTCAATCGCTCAAGATGTCGCAGACCGACCCTTCGATCTTCGTCACCAGGCCGGTGTCCGGCACCATCATGGCGCTCGCGATCGCGGTCATGCTGTGGCCCCTCGCGAGGCGCTTCATGGCCGCACGCGCAGTTCCTTCATCGCGGCTTGGCACCTGAAGCGTCTTGAGCTTCGCGATGGGCGTTAGTGTTTCGCCCAGGAGTTCGCCGAGAGGATCGCCTGCTGGACGACCCGCTCCGACGCCTCGTAAGACGCGATGACTTCCGCCCGTGTAGCACCGCTCGGCAGCCGGACGAGCGGCTCCCATTGCTCACGGGCAAGCCCGGCGAGTGTGGCATGGCGTGCGATCTGCTGGCTCGGCACGATACCGCGGCGCCAGCCCTCGCCTTGCATCGACGCGCGCGTCATCCCGACGTGCATGCCCATCAGGTAGAGATGCTTGTGGCGTGGCGTCATGCGCTCCGCGATGCGTGCGCCGACCCCGCCTTCATCGGCTTCGATCCGCGCCGTGAGATTGGAGAATTGTGCGGCGGTGGACGACTCGAGCGGATGAACCGGGCCGATGCCGAGCAAATCGGCGAGATCCTGTGCAGCCGCGATACGCCGCGCTGAAGCCGCAAGTGCCTGCTGCTTCACGGGCGTCTCCGACGAACCGTAGCTGCCGAGGTACTGGCTCAGGTAGCCCAGGTGCACACCGAGCCACCAGGCGGCAACGCGGTGCTCGGCGGTGAGTTGCGCCTCCCGCGTCGCGGAGGCCTCGGCGACGCGCCTGGCCTCCTGATCGAGATCGCGCTGGAATACTGTCGCCATCCAGCCCCCCGAGAACAGCACGTTCGCGCTCCCGAGCAGCAACTCCTGCAGCGCGATGTAGAGCAGAGTGAGCGCGATCGTCGCGACGAGCATGCGGCGCATGCCGCCGTGTCGCGTCTTCGGAGTCGTCGAAACCATGGGACTCGCCTCGCAAAGGAAGTCTACGCCGCCCTCCACGAGTATAGTGAGCGAGACATCGCGCGACACGAGCTTTCGAGGCGCCATCATGCTCGCTGGTGAATTGATGTTTCATTTCATGCTCACGATGATCATCACGGCCATCGTGGCAATGTTCGTTCTGTGGCGCTACCGCGTGGCGGTGCTGAAAGGCATGAGCTTCGCGTCGGGTGAAACTCTCGCGATCACACCCCAGCCCGTCGCACGTGCCGCGCCGGCGCCTGTCACCGCCGGCGATGCCGCGACGCTCGCGTGGGAGCGCGCAACGCACCGCCGCGCGATTCTCGCGTGGCTGCTGACGGTGGCAATCCCGGCGCCGCTCATCGCAGTGGCTTACCTGTCGAGCGAACCCCTCTCGGCTACGACCCTCGTCATGACCTCCGCGATCGTCGTCGGCGCCGCTGTCCCGATGATTGCGGTATCGCTCGGGTGGACCTGGAAGCGCGGCCTCCTTTTCTGGCTCGCGCTGCTGCTTGCCGGCGCCGTTCTTGACCGTCGTGGTTTCGATGCTCCAGCGCCTTGCTCGCGGTGCTGCGCCCACTCTGGATCAGTTTCTTAACGTCGTGCCTTTCTTTCAGGTCGCCGCGGTTTTGTCGAGCGTCCCGCTGCTGCTGCTTCTCGCGAGCGGCTCGGGAAGGCTCCGCGGCGTCGTGCCGATCACTTTTGCCGGCCTGCTGGTTTTCGGGCTCGCGCCGATTCTCGGCTCGCGGGCGACGCAACTGCTCGCAGAGTCTCGCGCCGGCACCGAGTTCCTGCTCGGCACCGTCAGCACCGTCGGCTTGCACGCCGCTTTCATCGTGATCGCGCTACCCACGGGCTGGGTCGCATGGAAACGCCTGCACGCGATCGCGCGGGAATACGAAGTGAAGGGATTTTCGGACGCGCAACTGCTTGCACGCGCGTGGTGGCTCATGTTCATAGCCACGCTCGCCATGGAGATCCTGAATCAAAAAGCGGCCCCGCTGTGGGCGGTGATTGCATGCGCGGCGGCGTATCCCGTGTTCCTCGTGGTCAATCGCTACGCCTTCCGGTGGGTCGGTCTTGCGGCGGAAAACCGGCCGCCTCGTACGCTGCTTCTGTTGCGCGTCTTCGGGTATACGAGGCGAACAGAGAAACTCTTCGATCGTGTCGGCGCGCGCTGGCGATATTTCGGTCCGGTCACCATGATCGCTGCGCCGGACGTCGTCGCCCGCAGCATCGATCCCGCCGATTTCCTGTACTACATGGTCGGCGCGATTGATGAGAACTTCGTGCGTTCGGCCGCGGACCTGGAGCGCAGGCTCGCAACGCTCGATACGCGGCGCGATCCCGACGGGCGTTTTCGCGTGAACGATTTCTGCTGCGCCGATACGACCTGGCGGGCAACGGTCACCGCGCTCATGGATCGTGCCGACGTCGTGCTCATGGATCTGCGGGGCATCACGAGCCGGCAGCGCGGCTGCGAATTCGAGCTGCGCGAGCTGCCCGCGCGTCTCGCGCCGCAACGTATCGTGCTGGTCGTCGACACCGCGACGGATCGCGCTTTCGTACGAGCGGCCCTCGGCCCGGCTGCTGACGCAGTGCGGTTCTACGAGATGGACAAACCGCGCCCGGCCGCTACGCAGGGTCTGTTCCGCGAATTGCTGGGCGCTGCGGCTTGACCGGTGATGCGTTCAGCGCGGAGATCGGCGGAGTAACATGCCCGCGGAAGCCCGCTGGGTTCTATTTTTTAGTTTCCGGAAGTTTCTTCGCATGCATCACGGCTGAAGAGCTCGAAGCCAAGGGGCGCGTGATTACACACATGGCGCGCTGCCGTCGTTCATCGATCAGGCGCCATGCTTCATCCAGAACTCCGCCGGCGTCACGATCGAATACCGCGCTGCCATCATTGAACCCTACCTCATAACGACCATATCGACCATTACGATCGTAATGGGCGATAGGTTCAACGCCTCAGGCCACCAGCCGCCCAGTGCGACGTATTCGAGCACCTTTTCCAGCGCCTTCGACGGTTCGCGGTTGAGGGGCTGAATTACTCCAAAGGGACCCAGGATTCGTAGGGCCCCCATAGCCGCCTCCCCGCTTCATCGCTCAACTCACGATCCCGATATTCCACGGCACGAATTCGTGGTCGCCAAGCCCGAGCAGCTCGCTCTTCGTCTTCTCGCCCGAGGCAACGCGCAGCATCAACTCGAAGATCGCCTTGCCCATCTCCTGCACGGTCGCTTCGCCGTCGAGGATCGTGCCGCAGTTGATGTCCATGTCCTCTTCCAGGCGCCGGAACATCGGCGTATTCGTCGCGAGCTTGATCGAAGGCACCGGCTTCGCGCCGAACACGAGCCGCGGCCCGTCGTGAACGCGATCAGGTTCGCACCGCCCGCGATCTGACCGGTCGCGGAGCACGGATCGAATCCGGGCGTGTCCATGAAGACGAACCCTTTCTGCGTGACCGGCTCGGCGTAGCGGTAAACCTCCATGAGCGGTCCGGTGCCGCCTTTCATGGATGAGCCGAGCGATTTCTCGAAGATGTTCGCAAGGCCGCCGTACTGGTTGCCGGGACTTACGCGGCCGTTGATCTGCGCATCGCGCCCGGGCGTGTATTCGTCTTTCCACCAGCGGATGCGCTCGACGAGCTTCTCGCCGACTTCGCGCGAGCGTGCGCGGCTCGTGAGCGTGTGCTCGACGCCGTAGATCTCCGGCGTCTCGGAGAGTATGCCGGTGCCGCCGTGACGCACGAGGAGATCCACCGCCGCGCCGAGCGCCGGGTTCGCGGTGATCGCCGAGAAGCCGTCCGATCCGCCGCACTGCAGGCCCGACCATGATGTGACTCGCGGAAACGCGCGTGCGGGTGACGCGATTCGCTTCCGGCAGCATCTCTTTCACCGCCGCGACGCCCGCCTCGATCGTCTTGCGCGTGCCGCCGGTCTCCTGCATGACCAGCGTGCGCAGGCGCGATCCGGCTTCGAGCCCCTGCTCCTTCATGAGCCCGCTGATCTGGTTGCGCTCGCAGCCGAGGCCCACGATGAGCGCGCCGGCGAGATTCGCGTGACGGGCGTAGCCCGCCATCGTGCGGCGCAGGAGGTCCATCGGCTCGCCCGTCATCTCCATGCCGCAGCCCGTGTCGTGCGCGAAGGCGACAACGCCGTCGATATTCGGATACTCGGCGAGCCGCTCCGGCGTGAACCACTCCGCGATCTTGTGAACCACGGTCGCCGAACAGTTCACCGTTGAAAGCACGCCGACGTAGTTGCGCGTCGCGACCTGCCCGTTCTCGCGCACGATGCCCATGAAGCTCGCGCGTTCGCTTTCGCGGCAAGCAGTTCGACGGGCCGGTAATCGCGCGCGAACGCGTAGTCGCGGTCGAACTCGCGAAACTCCATGTTGTGCGAATGCACGAACGTGCCCGCCGCGATGTCCGCCGCAGCGAATCCGATGACGACGTTGTACTTGAGGATCGGCTCGCCCTTGCGGATCGGCCGCGCCGCGATCTTGTTGCCCGCGGGCACCTGGCTGCGGACCGTGAGGCCTTCGCGCTCGAGCCGCGCGCCGATCGGCAGGTCGCTGCGGGCGATGAGAACGTTGTCGTTTTCGTGCAGGCGGATGGCGAGACCCGCCGCGGGCTTTTCGCGAATTTCGATCAAGGAGATCTCCCAATGTGCCGATGGGGCGGAGTCGTGGGCGGTGGGCGCTTATTCTACGCTGCCGACCGTGAGCGCCCCTGTGTTGGTGCTTCGAGACGCATCGCGGATCACGAACGTCTTGAACGCCTACGTGCCCCGCTTCGGCGCCCACCCATACGCCTTCTCGCACGCACCGCCCATCAACATCGCACGCTCGCTCTCGCTCAGGCGATCAGTCTGCCGGAACGGCTCGACAGCCTGCTCGAAGTTGACGACGGCGTAAGCGCGCGTCCAGTCGGTGCCCCACAGGCAGCGCTCGAAGCCCCACGCGTCGAACACGCGCGCGAGCGGATCCCAGATGTCGTTATACGGATAGGGCTCTTTCGATAGGGTGCAGGCGCCGCTCACCTTGATCACGGCGTTGGGGCGCTTCGCGAGCTCCAGCACCTTCGGCAGCTCGGCCCAGGGTTCCGGCGGCGCGGGCGGCGTGCGCGGCTGCATGAGTGCCAGATGGTCGATGATGAATCGCGTGTCGGGATGGCGATCGATCAACGCCGTTCCCGCGTCGAGGTTGCCCCAGGGGAGGATGTTCACGGGAAAATCGTGCCGGACCGCTTCGCGCAGAATGCGATCGAGACCGGGATGGCCGGGCTGATGCTTCGAGTCCTTCGGCAGCATGATGCGGATGCCCACGGTGCCGGGCGTCTTCTTCCATTCCGTGATGACATCCGCCACCGCCGGATCGTCGGGGTCGACCGGCTTCACGATCGCGAACCGGTCCGGATGCGCCCGCTGCACCTCGACGGCATAGCTCGCGTCGTAGCGGTACATCGCAAAAGGCGAAATCAGGATCGCGCCGTCGATGCCGAGCTTGTCCATCGCCGCGACCATCTCGTCGCCGGTAACGTGATCCGGCCAGTTCGGGACACTCGCCCAGGGCCGCTTCGGTGTGTTCGCTTCATACGCGTGGACTTGAGAATCGATGATCGCCATCGTCAAGGCTCCTTTGCTGTGGGGGTCCTCGGGTATTGCAACAGGTCGCACGCCGCTTCGACAAGGGGTGCGTGAAACGGACGCCATTCCGGGCCGACTGGCCGCCATAACCAAACGGAACGCGTCCTCATGCCGGACGTCCGGCGCGCTCGCCGACGCGTGCTATTCTCACGAGACCGCGCGCGTCAATGAATGAAGGATTCCACCAAGCCTATTGTCGTCGCGATATCCTGCGACGCATGGCGCTCGTACGACGGTGCGCAGGCGGTCTATCAACCCTCAGAGGAGCCGATGCATGGCGACCTATCATCCGTCCATCACCGACGAACAGGCGGCGCTGATCCGCAACGCCACGATGTTTTTTGTCGCCAGCGCGGACCCACGGCTGGCGGACGGTCCCGACGGAACCGGGCCTGTGAATGTCTCGCCGAAGGGCGGCGTTCCACTGCATATTCTCGACTCCAACCGAGTCGCGTATCTGGATTACCGCGGGTCGGGCAATGAGACGGCCCGGCATTGCACGGCGGGCGGTCCCGTCACGGTAATGATCTGCTCGTTCGAGGAACACGACGCGGCGATCGTTCGTCTGTTCGGCACGGCTCGCGCTACAGCGCTTGCCGATTCGCCGTTGGCGGAGCTGTTGAGCCCTTCATCGTCGGATGAGCCGAAGGGAGCGGCGCGGCAGGTGATCGAAGTCCAGATCGAAAAGACGATGACGAGCTGCGGCTATGGCGTGCCCGTCATGCAGCTCGTACGGCAGCGGCGCACACGCGACCGCGGACGCCGTTACAAGGAAGCCGCCAAACCGCGCGTCGCAGTTTCGACGTAAGGCATCAAAGATGAAGCCATGCAATCTATGAACGAGCCCTACGTGGAGCGCAGGGCCTCTCAGAAGTTCGCCAGCACAGGAGTTGCGCATGAGCGGGGTTTACGAAGACCTCACGGTCGTGGAGCTTGCCGATCGCCGCAACCAGTGGGCGGGGAAGCTCCTGTCCGATGGCGGCGCGCGCGTCATCCAGATCGAGCCCATTCAGGGTAGTCCCGGCCGCTGGTGCGGTCCCTTCGTCAAAGACAAGGTCGATCCCGACGGTTGTCTCGATTACTGGTGGAACAATACCGGCAAGCAGAGCGTCGCGCTCGATCTGGAGCGCAAGCCCGCGCAGGATCTCGCGAGGAAGCTTCTCGGCCGCGCTGATATCTTCCTGGAGAGTACCGCGCCCGGCACGCTGAAGAAGCTCGGATTGGGCTACGAGTCGGTTGCCGGCAATCGCGCGCTCATCTACGCATCGCTTACCGACTTCGGTCAGGACGGACCGTGGCGCGATTACCAGATGAACGACGCCGCGCATCTCGCGCTCGGCGGGCAGATGTCGAGCTCGGGCTACTCGGATCCGAAGATCACGCCGATCGGTGGAAAGGGCCACCAGGCGTGGCACATGGGCTGCGCGTTCGTCCTTCACGGCATCACCGTCGCGCTCTTCGATCGCATGACTTCCGGCGAAGGCCAGTACATCGACGTCTCGATCCACGACGCTTGCGCGATCGGCACCGAGGCCGCCGTTCCGCAGTGGATGTACTACGGCGAGACGATGTTCCGGCAGACGGGCATGCATGCCAATCCCAAGCGGCAGCCTCCCCTGCAGCTACCGACCGCTGATGGCAAGTACATGATCGCGGTGATGCAAAACTTCGGTCCGCGGGTGTGGGAAAGGCTGATCAAGTGGATGGACGAGAAAGGCGTAACCGGCGAGCTGCATGATCCCAAGTACCAGGACGAGGCGTTCCGCATGTCCGAGTACCGGTACGGGCACCGTCGTACGTGACGCCATCGCGCGCCTCATCGCCGCCAGCAACGGCGAAGAATGCTTCCATCGCGCGCAGTCGTACGGCATCTCCTGGGGTCTCGTGCATGCCGCCGAAGAGAATTACGACATCGCGCATTACCGGCAGCGCAACTACTGGCGCTCGATCGAGCACCCGGAGATCGGCCGCGCCATCCCCTATCCGCGCGGGCCGGTCGCGTGCGATGCGATTGGAATCGAGCCCAGGCGCCGCGCACCTCATCTCGGAGAGCACACGAGGCAGGTTCTGCAACAGGACCTCGGCTCTGAGCGATGAAGACATCGCATCATTGACCGCGTCGGGAGCGATACGATGAGCGCACGATCCCCAGTGACTCCGGGCGTCCTGAGCGGCATCCGTGTTCTCGACTTCACCTGGAAAACCGTCGGCCCGTGGGCGCCGCGGCTTCTCACGCATTACGGCGCCGAGGTCATACACGTCGAACGCGCAGGCGGCTATGACGACCATCGCTACAACGCGACGCCGAGCATCGTCAGCGACGAGCCGCAGGCGGCCGAGTTGCCGGGCACGAAAAAGATCTACGCGGACCCTCAATTCAACACGTTGCGCGAAGAGCCGCCGGCTGCCCAGGCCCCGGGACAGAAAAAGCTCTACGCCGCGCCCTACTTCAACACACTGCATCACGGCAAGCTCGCGATCAGTCTCAACACGAGAAATCCCGAGGGCTTGAAGATCGTCGAGCGCCTCATCGGCATTTGCGACGCGCTCGTCGAGAATTTCAGCGCCGAGGTCCTGCCGAACTGGGGCCTTACGTGGGAGCGCATCCATCAGCTCAACCCGCGGCTGGTTTACATGAGCGCATCGGGTTTCGGGCACACGGGCGACTGGAAGGGCTATCGCAGTTTCGGACCGACCGCCGCCGCACAGTCGGGTCTGTCGCTCGCGTCGGGCTTGCCCGGCAAGCCGCCCGCCGGCTGGGGCTTCTCGTATCTCGACGTGATGGGCGGGTGGATGGGCGGCCTCGCGCTCGTACAGGGTCTGCTGCAGGCGAAGAAAACCGGCAAGGGTTTCTACATCGACTATTCGGTGACGGAAGGCGCGATGTCGATGCTCGGCACCTACATGCTCGACTATCAGGTGAACGGCCGGCGCACGCGGCGCCCCGATTTCCCGCCCGGCAACCGATCCATTTTTCCCTCGGTAGCACCGCACAACACGTATCGCTGCGCGGGCAGGGACCGCAACGGGCAGGTCTGGTGGGTCTTCATCGCGTGCGAGACGCAGCCTCAGTTCGAGGCGCTCTGTGCGCTCATGGGTGAGCCCGGTCTCGCGCTCGATCCGAAGTTCGCGACGAACGAGGCACGAGTGTCGAACCAGGACGCGCTCGACGGAATCATCGGCCACTGGACACGCGCACGCCGCCGCTACGACATCATGCGCCGATGCCAGGCGGCCGGCATCGTCTCGGCCGTCGTGCAGAGCGCTGAAGATCGCGTCGAATACGACAGCCAACTCCAGCACCGCGAGATGCATCCGATCATCAATCATCCGGAGCTCGGCGACTGTCCTTACGAGGGCTATCCGGTGAAGATGTCGCGTACGCCCGCGTTCGTGCACGGACGCGCGCCGATGCTGGCCGAGCACAACCAGTACGTCTACGGCGATCTTCTCGGCATGACCGACGCGGAGATCGCGGGGCTTCGCGAACGAGAAGTGATCTGAAGGAGAACACAGCTCATGGCGGTTCGCTTCGACCGGGAGCGGCTTGGCTCCCTGAAGGACACCGTGGCCATCGTCGGCGTCGGCGAGACCGACTATGGCGCCGACTACCGCGGTGCGGGCGGCCAGGCCGCGAAGAAGGGCGAGGCTCGTTACGACCATTACACGCTCGCCTCGCAAGCGCTGAAACGCGCGCTCGACGACGCGGGGCTCGAGAAGGACGACATCGACGGCCTGTGCACCGGCCACACCTTGTCGGGAGAGCGGGCCTGCGAGCTGTGGGGACTGAACCCGCGCTGGAGCGGCGGCGGTGATGCCGCCCAGTGCATCATCGAAGCGGCGATGGCCATCAACTGCGGCCTGTGCACGACCGTGGCGCTCGTCTACGGAAACGCCCAGCGCTCGATGGACACGGCGTACGGCGGCGCGCGGGTGACCGGCGGCGGCATCACGTCGTATTTCTATTACGCGCCGTGGGGCTTGACCTCGCAGGGCGCGCTCTACGCGCTCTTCTTCCAGCGCCACAAGCTGCTCTATGGCACGACAGACGAACAGCTCGGCGCCATCGCGGTGGCCTTCCGAAAGCACGCGTGCCTGAATCCCAACGCGGTGATGCAGAAGCCGCTCACCATCGACGATTATCTGAACGCGCGTTACGTCGCGGAGCCGCTGCGCCTCTTCGACTACTGCCTCGTGAACGACGGTGGAGTCGCGATCATCGTGCGCCGTGCCGACATGGCGAAAGACCTCAGGCACAAGCCCGTCATGGTGAGCGGCTTCGGATGGTCCGAGGAGAACGTCGACGCGACGCAGCTCCGGCCGCGTCTGAAAGATTTCTATCACACGGCGCATCACGAGGTGGTCGCGCAGGTCTATCCGATGGCCGGCGTGACACCGAAGGACGTCGACGTGTTCGCCACCTACGACAGCTTCAGCGTGCACCTGCTGGCCTCACTCGAAGGCTTCGGCTTCTGCAAGGAAGGCGAAGGCGGTGCGTTCGTGCAGAACGGGCGTATTGAGATCGGCGGCGAGCTTCCCTGCAACACGAGCGGCGGCATGTTGTCCGAGAGCTACATGCAGAGCTGGAACCATCAGCCCGAGCTCGTGCGCCAGTTACGAGGCGGCTTGGGCGCACGGCAGGTGCAGGGCGCGGAGGTCGGGCAGTACGTGCACGACGTCGCGGGCAAGTGCAAGAGCATCATCTACACGAAAGGGAGCTGAGCGATGGCGACAGTGCGTCCGGTTCGCTCGATGGATCCGTATGCCGAGCAGTTCTGGGCATACACGCAGAAGAAGGAGCTGCGGCTCCAGAAATGCTCGGACTGCGGCAAGTTCCGCTGGCCACCGGGGCCGACGTGCGACAAGTGCCTCTCCGATAACACCGAGTGGGCCCCCATCGCCGGCCGCGGCAAGGTCCTCTCCTGGACGACCTTCCGCCGCAAGTACTTCGACGAATACCCGGCGCCGCACACGGTGATCGTCCTCGAGCTCGACGAAGGACCGCTCTTCGTTTCCTACCCCGTCGACGTGAACGTGGGCGACCTGCGTGAGAGCATGGTGCTCACGCTGCGGTGGACCGATGGCCAGGACAAGTTCGGCGAATACAACCTGCCGGTGTTTGGGCCGGTGGGGTAGCTTTCGCGTTGATTGCTCGGGGGCTGCGCCTCGCGCGCGACGAGGTCGTTCGAGTCTCCCGTGGCAACCGGCATCACAAGCCGCACGAGCCAGGCAGCTACGTGCGCACCCGATTCCAGAAGCTGACCTTGCGACCGTGAACGCTGCTGATCGAAGACTCGAATTCGCGATGGGTGGCGAGCGGGCCGTAGTGAAGCACGCGCGCATCGAGGCGACGCAGCACGCGCAGATATTCCGCGGCATGGCCGTACGCTCTCGAATAGGCTCGCGCGAGAATAGCCAGCAATAGCGCGCGGTAGCACACGATCGCGCCGAGCAACCGCCCCTTCTTCTCGAGCTCTTGCGCGAGCGGGACGAGCTCTACGTAATATTCGCCCTTCACTCCTGTGTAACGAGCAAGAAGCAACGCCTCGGCCGCCCCGTCGTCATCGATTGAAAGAAGCAATTGCGCGCTGGCGACTGGATCCTCCAGTGTTTCCGCTCGCGCCCGCGCGACGGCGTACGCACTCGGACGGTCGCTTGGCTCGAGGCTTTGATGCCAGGCCTCGAAATCGCTCGGCGATCCGGTGCGGTCGAAGAGCGCACGGCGCACCGCTTGCAGACGCTCCGTGTCTCCGAGCGCCGCATAGGCGTCTGCGAGCAGCCGTTCACGGTCAGCCTCCCACCGATCCCATTCGCCTTCGAGCCACGCCAGCGCTTCGGCGGGCCGGCCATAGCGGATATAACGCTCGGCGAAGTGCTGCTTTTGCAAAGGGTTCGGGTTCGGGCTATGGCGCAGCGTTGCCTGCGTGTAAAGATCGGGATCGCGCAGCGCATCGCCGATAAGCCCAATGGCGCCGATCGTCTTGAATATCGCAGAATCGCGACCCTTGGCGGCGCTGCGCGCGCGTAACGCCGGCTCCAGATCCACCTCGAATCGACTCGCGAGCGCACGCAAGCCCGGCTCGTCGAACAGCAGGTCCGAAGACCTCAGCAGCGCCTCGCGCGCGCCGTACTCGTCGCCCGTCACGAGCGCGTAGACACGGTCGATCCATTCGGCAGATTCGCGGTTCTGTTGCGCTTTCGCAGCGCGGAGCCACAGCTCGCAGCCCGCCCGGATCGCATCTCCGATTGCGCCGTCCGAATCGTCGGCCTGCTCGAAGAAATGCACGTCACTGCGCACGAACGCATCTGCGAGCTCGTGTGCTTTCGCCGCGTCGAGCGGAAGCAGCTCGTGCTCGATCTCGTCCAGCCAGCGTTCGAGTTCCTGGCCGAAGCTGCGAGCAGAGGTGCTCCAATAGAAGCGATTGGAACGCTTCCAGCTCTGCAATCGCTTGCGGAACGCCGTGGCGAGGCGAGCCGGATCGGCTGCAAGCGTATGCCTGGCGAGACGCTCCTCGACCTCCGGATGCCTGGCGGCGAGCTCGGCGAGCAGCGTCGCCAGCTCTTCCGCAGTCCGACCGCGCAATGCTTCGCGCTGGTCTTCTGGCGTTTTCGCAGTTGGACCCCTTTTCTTAGCCATGCCGGCTCGGTACGCTGCACTTCAGTCGACGACCCGCAGGGGCTTCTCCCCCCTCGAGACGTGCGATCCAGGGGAGCGCCGCTTTGTCGCGGCCGATCGTCCACGCGAAAATGATCCGGTTCGGGATGGGAATCTTAACCGCTTCCACGGCCTTGAAATGTACGGTCACCTGCATATATATTGCTTATATATGAAATCGATGGACAGCTGATATCATGACCACCGACTCGACCAGGAAAGAGGCGCTGTTGGTCAACTTCAAGGTCGACACCCTGACCACAGTCAGCCGTGGGACCTTGCGTCGGATCGCCAAGGCACTCGGATTCTCCGAAACCCAAGCCGTGCACTTTGCGCTCGCCCGTTTGCGTGAGGATGCGTTACGTGGCGAAGGTGAGGCGGCTTATCCGTCGTTGACTAAAGCGCAGCTCGCCGCGATCCGCAGAGAGGAGCCAAAGCGCAAGGGCCGAGTTCTTAGTAGCCTGCTCAGATGAGCGCGCGCCCATGGGCGCCAAGACCAAAGGCCGGTGATATCGTTCAGTGCCGGTTTCCGGAAGCAAGAGTCGGAAGCCCAGGACCGAAGGATCGTCCCGCACTTGTAATCGAAGTCGAAGAAGACCCGGAGGACTTAACGGCTTCGATCGTTCGCGTCGCCTACGGAACCTCGCAGAACATCGAGCGGCGGTACCCGGGCGAATTCACGCTTCGCGCGACAGACCCGACGGCTGGCCTCGAGCGGGACACTAAGTTCGATCTCGGTAACACGGTGCGACTGCCGTTCGATACCGAGTGGTTCGCACCGTCGCCGAACCGCCGGTTCGGCGACCACCCCAAGCGCGGTATCCTCGACCTCAGGGACGAGAAACACAAAAGGGCCCTTCAGGCCGCCATCCTCGAAGCGAAAGACGCCGGGCGTCTTTGATGTCCACGATGAGTCTATCGTGGCGGCACAGCGCGTCCGGTTCGCTCGATGGATCCGTATGCCGGGCAGTTCTGGGCATACACGCAGAAGAAGGAGCTGCGGCTCCAGAAGTGCTCGGACTGCGGCAAGTTCCGCTGGCCACCGGGGCCGACGTGCGACAAGTGCCTCTCCGATAACGTCGAGTGGGCCCCCGTCGCAGGCCGCGGCAAGGTCCTCTCCTGGACGACCTTCCGCCGCAAATACTTCGACGAATATCCCGCGCCGCATACCGTGATCGTCCTCGAGCTCGACGAAGGGCCGCTCTTCGTCTCCTATCCCGTCGATGTGGACGTGAGCGACCTGCGTGAGCATGGTGCTCACGCTGCGCTGGACGGACGGTCAGGACAAGTTCGGCGAATACAACCTGCCGGTGTTTGGGCCGGCGGGGTAGTGCCTCAGCCGAGTGCCTCTGTCAGGGATGCGGCATTGGTCGGCCGGGACGCGCCTGGTCCTTTGACCCGCGGCGCCGGCCCGTCTACACTGCGTCACTGGTGACTCACTCGTGAGGCATCGATGAATCAACTGACCGTGCGCGGCTTCGATCCGGCACTCGCGCGGCGCATTCGCGAAGTGGCGAAGGCGCGCGGCCTGTCGCTCAACCAGGCTGCTGTGCTACTGATCCGCCAAGGCGCTGGCCTGGCCCCCGCCGAATCTCTCCCTGCGTTGGCGATTCCATGAAAGAGTTGATCGGCACCTGGTCGCGCGAGGAGGAAGAGGAGTTCCGCCGCGCCGTCCGGCCGTTCGAGGAGGTCGATCCGGATTTTTGGAAATGAAAGTCCTGCTGGACACAAATGCCTATTCGGCCCTGAAACGCGGAGTCGATATGGTAGTCCGGCGTGTGACTCGCTCCGAAACGGTTTTTCTTTCCACGATCGTCGCCGGCGAGTTGCTGGCCGGCTTCCGCCAGGGCACCCGCCTGCGCAAGAACCTCGCCGAGCTGGAAGCATTCATCGACAACCCGCACGTAACAGTGGTACCGGTTTCCTACGTCACCGCGGACCGCTTCGGCCGGATCGCTGCGACACTGCGCGCGAAGGGCCGCCCGATTCCTACGAACGATATCTGGATCGCAGCGCATGCGATGGAGACGGGCGCCGACTTGCTGTCGTTCGATGCTCACTTGTCGAGGTGGATGGGCTCGCCTGGGTTGATCTTTCCTCGTGAGCCTCTGAACCGGAATGCCCAGCAGTAGCAAGGCAGAGTTGTCCGAACATGAATTACCGAGAACCTGAATGCCCGCGCTGAACTGGATCGGCAAAGAGGGCGTCGTCAAGCACCACAAGGAAGTGCCTTTCCGTCTGCTGGAGGCGGTCCCGCAGCTATCCTGCGGCTTCGCTGAGAGCGGGAACCTGATCGTGCAATTTTTCCAGGTGCGCCCGAAATCAAAGACTTCGCGAGAGCCCAGCACGAGAATCCTAAAGAGAAAGGAACAAGCCATGACGTAGCGACCCTTGAATGGAGCTCGTCATGTCTCGTACCTACCGCCGTCGCGGGCAGTGCCACGAGTATCGTTGGGTGCTGCGCAATTGGAAGCGGAAGAATTTCGGCCTGATTCCAGGACTACTTGAAGCGCGCTCGGAGGAAGGGCGACGTGCGATAGCGCGTTTTCACTCGGACGCCGAATCGACTGTCCGCAGTACCCGCGCCGAGCCGGTACCGGCGCACTTTTGATCATCGCCTGAACACGTTCAACGTGAGGCAGCTCCGCCGCTGGATCGCCGATCGCGACTACGACCCATTTCAACTATCCAATAGCTGCGTATCGAGCGTCGTTCGACTCTCTTGCCGAAAGCGGCGACGGGAACACGGCATTCAGCGTGAATTTCTCGGAGGACCTCATACAGCACGAGAGGCCACGCATCACGCGAGGCCGAGGCAACACTCAAGGCGGGTGCTTTCCAAAGGGCGCTATCGGTAAACTCCCGGTTGGAGCGTTACCACGTTCGTAAGGGAGACAGCCGAAATGAAATCAGTCCTGCATGTGGCCGTCCTCACACTGTGTTTGTCCGCACCATGTTTCGGTATGTCATGCGATTTCAAGGAATACGCTGAATACAAAGATCAAGCACTGACCTCCTATGGTCAGAGGAATATGGCAACTGACTATTGCCGGTGGCAAGCACGGCATAAGGCGGCAATGGACTTGGCCGAACTGGCAAACAAGCACGGGCGGGCCCGGGACGGAAAAGCGGCGCTCTCCGACGCGTCAAGCTGTCAAACGGAACTGTCAAAGATCAGGAGCGCGTTCACGGCAGCAAACGCGGCCGACGCGCTCGCATACATCAACCGCGATTGCAAAGGCCAGCTCGGAAGGTAACCGGAAGCATCGCACGCAACTACTCTTGACGGGATCGCGGGACGCATCGGTCGCGCGCGCAGGCTGATCGATATACACGGGCTCGATCCTGCCGCCCGCCTTGCGTTAGACCGCGGTGAAGCGCTCCGGCTCGATCAGTGGAGCGGGCTGGTTGCTGACAAATCGCTATTATGACGAGGCGCGAGACTCGTCCGTTTCCGTCGTCGAAGGCGTGAACCTCGGAAATCAGAAACGAATAGCCGCTTTGCGTTCGGCTATCGGTCGTGGCGCCTCAGGCCCTTGCCGGGCCATCACGTCAGCATTGTTAGAATGCAATGCAGCGCGCGATATTGTCCGCACCATTGATCGTTCAAATGAGGCCAGGCCATCGTGCAACAAGCTGATCGTGGGGCAGGAGCAACCGAGACGCTGGCTCGATTTGTCACTGAAACCAGCTACGACGCTCTACCGGCCGAAGTGGTCGCGGCAGCAAAAGTTGGCATATTGGACGGCATCGCCAACATGCTCGCAGGGGCTACGCAACCGCTGGCGGCCATCATAGGCGCCTACCTGAAGCAGATTGGCGGCAACCCGCAGTGCGCTGTAGTGGGCCAGGATTTCCGGACGAATGCGCCCTCCGCGGCGTTCGCCAACGGAATCTTCCTGCACTGTCTGGATTACGAAATTCAAGGCCAGCCGGTTGCCCATGGCACCTCGAACATCCTGCCCGCCGCGCTCGCTCTTGGGGAAATGTCCGGTGCGTCGGGGGCCCGGCTGATCGAAGCCTATGTCATCGGATGGGAAATCAACGCACGCCTGCGCAAGGCTTCGGTGCGCTGCGACACGCGCGGCTACCACCCCCCAGGCTTGATCGGCCCGCTGGCCGGCGCAGCGGCAAGCGCCAAGATGTTGGGACTGGATGCTGCCGGAGTCCGGATGGCGTTCGGGATCGCGGCTTCGCATACAGGTGGGCTTTCTGCCAACACCGGAACCATGGTCAAGTCGACGCATCCGGGTGCTGCGGCACGCACCGGCGTTGAATCCGCTTTGCTCGCGCAGGCAGGGTTTGTCAGCCGCGACGGCATCCTGGAAGTCAGGCGAGGCTTCGTCGAAACGCTTTTTGGCGCCGGATTCGACTGGGATGAGCTCACACGCGATCTGGGCACACGGTTTCAGTTCGTCGACCCCGGGTTCAATATCAAGCGCTTTCCGGCTCAAATCTTCATGCAGTGGGCGATCGAAGCGGCTCTTACTTTGCGGCAGCGGCATGAGTTTCGCCCGGAGGACATCACCTATCTGGAATTGGAAGTTCCGGGAAGCCACGAGCGATCAGGCCATGAGGGCGCCGCAAGCAGCGGTCTCGATGGCAAGTTCGATTTCGCCTATTGTGGCGCGGTGGCGATTGCCGACGGGCGAGTCGACATCGACTCGTTCAGCGACGCTACGCGGTTCTCGCCGGAGTGGAATCCATTCTGAGAAAAGTCCGCATCAAGCGCAATCCCGACATTCCGAGAAATCCGCCTGACAACTGGGCCGTGGCCCGAGTTGGGCTGCCGGACGGACGCGTGCTCAGCGAAACATGCCGTCATTACCGCGGCTCGATTGCCAATCCGATGGATCGCGAGGAGCGTCTCGCCAAGCTCAGAGACTGCGCCAAGCGCAGTCTCGACTCCGCCGACATCGAGCGCGTCATCGGCATGGCCGAGTCGCTGGAGTCCCTGCCCGACCTGCGAGCGCTGATGCTCGTTCTGGGACATCGGTCGGTAAAGGAGGACGGTCAGGTGAAGCAATAAGAACCGTTAGCACCGCGCAGATCCGATACCCCTCTCAGGCCCCGCATCTCCGGCCACCAACCGCCAAACTCTTGATTTACAGCAGACTGCCGCTCCCCAGAGCAGCCTACGATGCCACGCATAGTCCCGGAGGAGCGCCTGCCATGAAGTACCACGATCCCGCTTGCGCGTACTGTCCACCCAACGTAAGGGCATGCCGCCACGGTGAAGCCAGGGAGCGCGGCCCGGGCTTCTGCCCGACCAAGGTGGACCCGGAAGTCCAGGCGAAAGCGCGCGCGATGTACGAGGAGCCAGAGGCGCGCAAAGTCTCACGCGAGTCCGCGGTGGTCGAATCGCAGGGCTACTGCCAATGGACACGGGTCGAAGAGATCGTGCAGTTCGCGAAGCGGATGGGATTTCGCAGGATCGGTGTCGCGAACTGCATCAGCTTCGTCGATCACGCGCACGTGCTCTCGGGCATCCTCGAAAGCCATGGGTTCGACGTCGTCTCGGTGGCGTGCAAGACTGGCAGCATCCCAAAGGAAGAGCTTGGGATCGCCGATCACGAGAAAGTGCGCCCGGGTCAGTTCGAGTCCCTATGCAATCCGATCTGTCAGGCCGAACTGCTCAACGCGCACGGCTGCGAGTTCAACGTCGTGATGGGGCTTTGTGTCGGCCACGACAGCCTGTTCTTCAAGCACGCGACGGGACTCACGACGGTGCTGGTCGCGAAGGACCGGGTCCTCGGGCACAACCCGGTCGCGGCATTGCAACTCGCCGACTCCTACTACAGCCGCGTGTGGGGTCCGGACAAACCCGCCGAGCCGCGCAAGCTGCCGGTGGCCGGAAGGCGCAGCAAGGCCTGAGCCCCCGGAGATCCGCGACGAAGCGCGTGAAGCTCGCGCCGAAACGCGCGAGAATTCAAAGATCCTCTTTCAATTTCTGAAGATTTCGTAGCAGCCGCTCGCGCCGTCGCTCTCACGCGTTACCCGGACGGTGATGACGCCATCGCGGTCGCATGCGTAGGTTTCGCGCACCGTCGTGTCCGCCAGATCGTCGCGCGCGTGGATTGCGGCCGGCGTCAGGGTGCGCTCGACGGGAATCGACGGGTCGTAGGGAAACAGCACGTCGGACCAGGTCCGCACCCCCGTTCCGGGTCTGCCCTGCGCGTCCACGGCAGCGCATTCGAGATAGCGCAGGTGCCCGATGTTGTGACGCGGCGCGTACTGCACAATTCGTTCGAGAGGTTTGCCGGCCTGCGGCGGCAGCTGTGTTCCCGCACGAAAGATCGTAGCAAAGTATTCGCGAGTGCCATGATCGGCCAGCCGCACCACGCCGAAGT
Organism: uncultured beta proteobacterium; assembly: GCA_963808765.1. Lineage (GTDB taxonomy): Bacteria > Pseudomonadota > Gammaproteobacteria > Burkholderiales > SG8-41 > JAQGMV01. The sequence continues at coordinate 8,875 of CAWEHH010000042.1, read as the reverse complement.
GCCGTGACAGGATGTCGTGCATCGTCAGGTGTTCGGCGCTCTGAATCGCTGCGCCCATCGCAGTGGCGGTGAACGGCTTGTCGGTCATCACGAGATGTGCCTTCGGAAAACGCGCGCTGATCATCTCGGCCACCAGGGGCAGCTTTGAAGACCCGCCCACCAGATAAATCGCGTCGAGCGTCTCCGGCTTCATGCCTGCCGCATGTGCCGCCGCACCATTCAACAGCGTCTCGAGCGCCTCGACAGCGGGTGCGATCAGGGGTTGCGCGAGCTCGAAGTACTCGGCTACCGCGACGATGCAGGCGCTCCCTTTGAGCCCGATATCGGCGGGGACGAGCATCAGGCTTCGCACCGATCCCGACGAAATGCTCTCCTTCTGCTGGCAGGCATGACGCAGCAACTGCTCGCGCCGCAGGCGTGACAACGCCTCGAGGTCGGTCTTCAGCTGCCGCGCAAACATGTCGGCCAGCACGCGGTCCAGATCGTCGCCGCCGAGCTCGTCGATGCCGGCCGTATCGATCACGGTAAATTCCCGGGGGGTGATCTTCACCAGCGAGCAATCGAAGGTGCCGCCGCCCAGATCGAAGATCGCTACCGACGCGGACACCTTTCGCGCCGCCGTGCGATTGCCGTGCACGACCCGGTCGGCAAACTCGACCGCAGCCGCCGTGGGCTCGTTGAGCGTACCGATCACATCGAAACCGGCGGCCCTGAAACACTCGCGCGTGACGTAGCGCTGCGCACCGTTCGCGTTCGCAGGCCAGGTCAGCACCGCCTCCAGGGGCTCCGCCGCATCGAAAAGACCCGACCGATCCACGGATTCACGCAGCGCGGCGGCGAACCCGCGCAGGACTTCCGCCGTGTCGAAGCCGACCGGATGCACGTCGAAAGCAAAGCGCCCGCCGCCGGTGTGGGTGCGCAGCAACCGCTTGAGCGACCGTATTGCGCTGTAGTGCTTCTCGGCGCCGGGGCGCCCCAGGGCGCGCTCGGCGTCCGAGCCGTACACCAAAGCGCCAGTGTCGTGCTCGAATGCGACAACGGACGGAAACACCTCGCTGACCACCCGACCGATAGCCGTCTCCACCACGTGCGGGACCACCGGATAACGCCCGCGATCACTGCACACGACCACAGTATTGGTCGTCCCGAAGTCGATGCCCAGCCGCGCCATCTCACGGCCTCTGGTTGACGGCTACTGCCGCCTTCGAAACCACGAGTCCGCGCGCCGTGCGGTATCCCGGCCGCAGCGTCTCCAGGATCAACCCCTCCGGCACGTTCGCCTGCCGCCGCTCATCCACCACGACGTGTATCAACGGGTCGACGACATCCAGCGGCTCGGCCTCGAAGTGTACGGCGCCGAGGCGCTCCAGCAACGCCTCCAGGCGCACGACTATCCTCTGGCCATCGTCTTGCGCGAGGCTCGCGGCTTCGCGCCGCACCTCGACCAGATCCTTGATGACCGACTCCATGCGTTGCTCCAATAGCTCGCTCAGCAATCGACGCAGTGAATCCACCGACGCGTCGAGTCCGGCATCGCTTTCACTCGGCGGGGTCGCGAGCTGTTCAACGAGCCGCTTCACGCCGCGAAGCTCCGCCATGATCGTATCGAGCTTTGGGCCGGCATTGTCCCGAGCAACGCCGGCCTCGGCCGTGGCCTGAAGAGGTTGTTGTACGTCTGACGCTGCGCCTTCTGCCGCGGGTTTGGCCGCCGGCCTTTGGCGCCGCACCGTTGCTTTTTTTGAAACCGCCTCGGCCGTATTCACAGCGGGCACCGCGGCGCCGCTCACCGCCTGGCGAACTGGGTGTGTCTTCGTTACCTCCTTCTTTGCCACGATTGCTCCTCTGAAAACAGTATCTCCGTGATAGAGGCTACACGATCTGATGATGTCCGGATGCGCTCGGCACCCTCGCAGAGAATGCGAACGGCGCATGCATCTCCGCGGTGCGGGGTTGCACGGTTCAAGGGGAAGAATTGGTGCGGCATGGCACCGAAGCGGGGCAACTCCAACTTCCGTTCCGGCTTGCAAGCACAGGACGGCGTCACAATCCGGTCACGCAGTTGTGATACGCGTGGCGAGCTCGTGAAGCTTCATGCTTTGCCGTATCCCCCACCGCCCGCCGTCTGCATGACCACACGGTCGCCGCTCTTCAAGACCCAGTGATCGGCCGGATCGATGGGTTTGCCGTTCAGCGTCAGCGCGCCGACCTTGCCGTTACCGCCGCCGAGTATCCCCTGGGGCGCCGAGCGGAAGCGCGTCATGATCATCGATGCGAGCATCGAATCGCCGGTCGACTTCGATCTCGAAGTGCAGACCGCCGCCGCCGCGATGCAGTCCGGCGCCGCCGCTGTCGCGCCGGATGCTGCGCTCGATCACGCGCAGCGGCGCCTGCTGCTCGAAGACCTCGATCGGCGTGTTGCCGAGATTCGAAGGGAACGAAAGCACGTCGTAGCCGTCGCGATACCTGGTCGCGCCCTGCCCCGCGTTCATGAAGCAGATGGACGAGTACGGCCCGCCCGTCGTGCTCGCCCGCGACCGTGATCGACGAGTTCGAAGAGCCCTCGGCGATGGCTTTGTCGGGAAGCGCCTGCGCCAGCGCCATGATGATCGCCGGCACCATCATGTGGCCGATCATGCCGCGCCCGCCGCTCGCCGCGGGGTATCGCGGATTGAAAATCGAGCCGAGCGGCGCGGACGTCCTGATCATCACGAAGCTGCCTTCGTTGTTCGGCACGTCGGGCGACAGCAGCGCTTTCACCGCATACGCCGAATACGCGAAACAGTAGATCGGAACGACGTTCACCGCGCGCGGCACCTGCTGCGACGAGCCGGTGTAGTCGATCGAGATCGAATCGCCCTGCACGGTGACCGTGCAGTTGATGACGATCGGCTGCTCGAAACCGTCGTGTTCGAGACGCGAGTGGTACACGCCATCGGGCACTTCGCGGATCGCTTTGCGCATCGCGGCTTCAGAGCGGCGCCGGATCTCGTGCGCCGAGCGCGGCGAGGTCGGTAATCACGCAGCAGCGGCTGCAGGCGCTCCTCCAGCATCTTGCACGCCGCAACCTGCGCCCAGATGTCGCCCAGCGTCATCTCCGGCACGCGCACGTTCTGGGCGATCATGTCGAACAGCGTCTGGTTCGGCTTGCCGCCGTCGATCAGCTTCAGACGCGGGATCTGCAGGCCTTCCTCGAAAATCTCGCGCACGCCCGCGTTGCGCAAACGCCCGCCGATGTCCGGCATGTGCGATACGACCGCGGCAAACGCGACGAGCTTTCCGTTTATGAAATATCGGCATCGCGATATTCACGTCGTGTATGTGCCCCGTGCCCATCCACGGATCGTTCGTGATCATCACGTCGCCGGGCTTCAGCGTATGCGCCGGAAAGACCTTCAGGAAATGCTTGACGGTGGCGGGCAGGCTCCCGATGAAGGATGCGATCGACATGGTCGACTGCGCAAGCGAGCGACCTTGCGCATCGGTCAGCACCACCGCGAAGTCGTTTGCTTCGCGCACGAGAACCGAGAAAGACGTGCGGATAAATGCCGTCGCCGCTTCGTCTACCATGCTGACGAGGCGCTTCCATTGGATTTCGAGCGATATCGGATCGATCCTGGGCTTTTTCATGTGATATCGACGCATACCGTGTAATCCGGCAACACCGTCACGTTCGACGCGACCGGCACCACCAGCGTCGATTCACGCTCTTCCAGAATCAGCGGACCCTTGAGACGTGTGCCCGGCTTGAGCGAGTAGCGTTCGTACACCGGCACCGGCGCGTATTTCCGGCGCAGCGGCAGGTAGATGTCGCGCCTGCCGCGCATGAGCGCGTTCGGCGAACCCCGCGCATCGCCCCACGTGAATCGATGACTTTTCACGACCGAGCGCCCGGTGAGCCGCCAGGTGATGACCTGCGGCGCCGCGTTCGGAACCAGATGGCCATAGAGCTGCCGGTAGCGCTTCTCGAATTCGTTCATGATGCGGGGCGCGCTCGATTTTCCGATCTCGTGCCACGGCAGCGTCACCGAGACGTTGTGGCCCTGCCCTGCGTAGCGCATTTCGGCACCGATCCACCACTTGAGCGCACCCTCGCGTGCGCCGGCCGAGGCGAGCTCGCTTTCCGCATCCTGCCGCAGCTCGCGGAATACCTGCGCGACGCGTTTCCAGTCGATGTCCTTTACGAGACTCGGATTCGACCAGCTTCGATCCACGCGCGCAGGCGCCGCGAGGAGCCCCAGGCACGAGCCCGCACCGGCCGCGATCGTCGCAAGCACCCGCGGAATCTGGAGCTTGCGCGCGACTTCGACGACGTGCACCGGTCCCGCGCCGCCTGTTGCGACCATCGCGAACTCGCGCGGGTCGTGTCCTTTTTCCGCGATGTGTATGCGGGCCGCGGCGGCCATGTTCTCGTTGACGATGTCGCAGATGCCCCACGCGACTTCTGCGCTGCTCATCCTGAGCCGGGCTGCGAGCTTCGCCAGTGCGGTCTCGGCAGCCTCCCGCTCGAGCTTCATCTCGCCGCCGAGAAAGTTCTCGGGATTGAGATAGCCCGAGCACGAGGTCGGCGTCCGTGACGGTCGGCTGCGTGCCGCCCTGTCCGTAACATGCGGGTCCCGGGTCTGCGCCTGCGCTCTCCGGCCCGACGTTGAGCAGCCCCAGCTCGTTCACGTGCGCGATCGAGCCGCCGCCCGCGCCGATCTCGATCAGATCGATGCTCGGAATCAGGATAGGCAGTCCCGAGCCGCGCTTGAATCGATGCACGCGCGCAGCCTCGAAGCTGTGCGCGATCAGCGGCTCGCCTCCGACCGCGACGCAAGCCTTCGCCGTCGTGCCGCCCATGTCGAACGCAAGGATCCGATCGATGCCGTTGTTGCGCGCGGTATTCAGGGCCGACAGCACGCCGCCCGCGGGCCCCGACTCGAGCAGCAGTATCGGCGTTTCTGCTGCCGCTTCGCCCGAAGTGAATCCGCCGCTCGAAACCATGATGCGCAGCGGCGCATCCGGCGCGAGATCCTTCACGCGCTGGTCGAGCCGCCGCAGGTATTCGGCGACGAGCGGCTGCACGTACGCGTTCGCGACCGTAGTCGACATGCGTTCGTATTCGCGGATCTCGCGCGCGATTCCCGACGAGATCGATACTGCGAGCTGCGGGAAGCGCCGGCGTATGGCGTCCGCGATCTTCCTTCTCATGCTGATCGTTCACGTAAGCGTGAAGCAGGCATACGGCGACGGCCTCCACGTCGAGCCGCTGCGATGTTGCTCATGAGTCGGTCGAGCTCGGTGTCGGTGAGCGTCGTGACCGCTTCGCCGCGCGCGTCGAGACGCTCGTCGACTTCGCGGCGGTTCTCGAGCGCGGCGAGCGGCTGCGGGAGCTCGAGATTCAGATCGTAGAGGTCGTAGCGCCACTCGCGGCCGATGTCGAGCACGTCGCGCGTGCCTTTGGTGACGACGAGCCCCGTCGGCGCGCCTTTGCGCTCGATCAGCGTGTTCGTGACGAGCGTCGTGCCGTGCACGACTTCGCTGACGGGGCGCCTCCCGTTTTCGGGTCGCGCCGCGATCTGCTTCAGGAGATCGGCGATCACGGTCGTCACCGCCTCCCCCGGATCTCGCGGCGTCGTCAGCGTCTTCGCGACCCAGATCTCGCCGCCCGGCGTCGTCGCGGCAAGTCCGTCAGTGAAAGTGCCGCCGATGTCCACGGCGATGCGCAGCCGCCCGGATTTTTCGCGCGCTCGTGTTGGCATACTCGTTACCTTCGTCGCCGGCAGCAGCTTATCTACCGTCCCGAACTGGTGTCCTGACTCGTGAATTCACCGCACATTCGTCATTCCGGCGCAGGCCGGAATCCAGAGCTAGCGAGGCTCCGCCTCAGACCGACGAGGTGTATGGTTTCGCATCCGACGTTTTGAAGGTTGCGCAAAGCCTGGGCGGCTCCGGCCGGAGCCGGCAGGGGACGAGCCCCTGGTCGTGTGACCTCGAAAGGTCGGACCTCGAAAGGGTCAGTAGGATCCGTAGATCCGTGGGCGGCCGGAGCCAAGCATGAACGTAGCACAAACGGTGTCTGAAGTCCTGCGCGAGCACGTCACGCTGGAAACTGAAGTGATCGACCGGATGTATCTGAACGCGTATGTGCCGCAGTTGCAGAGCGTGGGCGGGGTGGTGGGCTATCTGCATGCGCATAAAGGGCAGCGCTTTGCCTCGACCACGGCGCTGGCGCCGATGACTGACGCGTTCGTGCAAGCCGTCGAGCGTTTTGCCAAACAGCAGAAGGTCGATGTCGTGCATTTCGCGAAGTGGCAGCGCAAGGACGATGTGACGCAGAAATACCTCGCACGTTTCCGGCACACTGAAGGCGTGCTCTACATCGGCAAAGCGCAGGAGAAGGCGCGCGTAATGCGCACCGAGCGCCGGCGCACTCGCAGCGGGACCACCTATCCGTGGGTCGTGGAATCCACGGCGATGGTCAGTCACGTCTACTTCTACTGCGTGGACGAAGACTTTGGTCCCTTCTTCATCAAGTTCTGCACCTACTTCCCGTATAACGCGAAGCTGTGCCTGAACGGCAACGAATACGCCAAGTGCCAGTTGCGCAAGCGCCGCATCGGCTTTGAAGCGCTCGACAACGGCGTGCGCGCCTGCGACAAGCCCAAGACGCTGCAGAGAATCTGCGACGGCCTCAACGCCGCCCGGATCGATCGCACTGCTGCGCAAGTGGCTCGCGCGCCTGCCGCATCCGTTCTCGAAACAGGATCGCGCAGCCGGCTGCCGTTATGCATTGTCCATCCTGCAGGCCGAGTTCTCTCTCACCCAAGTGCTGGATCAGCCGGTGAGCGGTCGCGTGTTCTTTGAGGACGTGATCCGCGAGAATCTGGATATCGGCCGCCCCGGTCAGGTGCAACTGATCTTCGATCGGCGCGTGAGCAAGCGTACCCCGGGACGCTTTCGCACCCGCGTCATCACCGACGGTATAACGCCTTCCCTGCATGTGGACTACAAGCACAGCCGCATCAAGCAGTATCACAAGCACAACCAGGCGCTGCGCACCGAAACCACCATCAACGATACTCGCGACTTCGCCCTCGGCCGGCGGCTGCATAACCTGGCGGCGCTGCGCCAGGTCGGCTTTAACGCCAACCGACGCCTGCTCGAGGTCCAAACGATCAGCCACGACTGTGCCTTGGGCGAAGCCGATCTCCAACGCCATCAGCGACCCGTGGAGATCAACGGGCAACGCGCTTCGGCGCTACGTTTCGCCGATACGCGCGTGCAGGCCTTGATGCAGGCGCTGCTGTTGTTCGTCCTCTTGCCCCATGGCTTTTGCAATCGCGAACTGCGCGAGCACCTCGCTCCTCTGCTGGGCTGCGATCCCGGCCAATGGCGCCCGGGCAAGATGACTTACGATCTGCGGCGTCTGCGATTGCATGGCCTCATCGAGCGCCTTCCACACAGCCACCGCTACCGCATCACCGAACACGGACTCCGAACCGCCATGTTCTACAGCCGCGTCTATAACCGCATCCTGCGTCCCGGCCTCGCGATGCTCAGCCCAGCGGCGATCGACTGCGATTCGCCTACGCGTCGGCGCTTCAGCGCCATGAACGACACCATCTATTCGTGGTGCGATGAGGCGAAACTTGCCGCGTAAAACTTGACTCAAAAAACCAGAACCTACTCAATCAAGGACTCTAGTGTTCTGTCCGCGAAATGACTTGTAGATCTTTCGGAGCCCAGCTATGCTGAAGCATGCCGAGAAAAGCTTCCCCTGTAAATTGATGACGCAAGCCCGAGAACAGTTCGAGCAGTGGGCGACGGCACATACGACGCCTCAGCAAGTGGCACTTCGCTGCCGCATCGTGTTGGCCGCGGGGCGCGGTGAGGACAATGTGGCGATCGCCACGGCGGCTGGCGTTGATGTGAAGACCGTCGCGCTGTGGCGCAAGCGCTTTGCTGCAGCCGGACCGGAGAGCCTGTGGCATGTGGCGCCGGGGCGCGGGCGCAAGCCGGTCTACGAAGCGGACAAGATCAAGGCGATCGTCGAGGCCACTCTGCATACCAAACCGCGTGGCAAGACGCACTGGAGTTGCCGCGACATGGCGCGAGCACAAGGTGTTGGCAAGTCCATGGTCAGCGACATCTGGCGCAGCCATAACCTGAAGCCGCATCGGGTCAAAAACTTCAAGCTCTCGCGCGATGCGCGCTTCGTGGAGAAGCTCACCGACGTGGTGGGGCTGTATCTGAATCCGCCGGAGCAAGCGATCGTGCTGTGTGTAGACGAGAAAACCCAGATTCAGGCGCTCGATCGCACGCAGCCGGGCCTGCCGCTTCAGAAAGGCCGATTGGGCACGATGACGCATGACTACAAACGCCATGGCACGACCTGCCTGTTTGCTGCGCTTGAAGTCCTGCAAGGCAAAGTGATCGGGGAGTGCCACGCTCGCCATCGGCATCAGGAGTTCTTGAAGTTCCTGCGTCGTCTGGATCGGGAGTTTCCCGGGGACGTGCCGCTGCATCTGATTATGGACAACTATGGCACTCACAAGCACCCCAAGGTGCAAGCGTGGTGGACGCGTCATCGGCGCTTTGAATTCCATTTCACCCCGACCTCGGGTTCATGGCTGAATCTGGTGGAGTGTTGGTTTGCCGAATTGACTAACAAGGCAGTGCGCCGGGGCACATTCAGCAGCGTCCATGATCTGCAACGCGCCATCACACAGTTCCTCGAGACGTGGAACGAACAGCCAAACCCATTCGTCTGGACTGCGAGCGTTGACTCGATTCTCGCTAAACACACGCGCAGTCGTGACACGCTCGAGCAGATTAAACCCGGCTGCACCGCGCCTCGAAGCCGGAAGAAGAAAACTCCGGTTATTTCGAGGAC
>CAWEHH010000041.1:0-136835 GCA_963808765.1 uncultured beta proteobacterium | reverse complement strand
GGCGATGATCTTCGCCGAACTTCGCCGACTCGCCGCGGATGAACTCGCGGAACTGCTCGGGCGTGTTCGGGCGAGGGCTCGAAGCCGAGGCCCCTGAACTTCGCGGCGATCTCGGGCATCTTCATGGTCTGCACCGCGGCCGCGTTGAGCCTGCGCAGGATCGGATCCGGCAGCCCGGCGGGCCCGAAGAAGCCGAAGAAGTTGACGAGCTCGAAGCCCGCGAGCGGCGGATGCTCGGCGATCGCGGGCACGTCGGGCAGCGCCGCGACCCGCGAGGTCGACGTGACGCCGATCGGGCGGATGCGGTTGCCGTCGATGAACGGCTTCGCCGCGCCGATGCTCACGTAAGTCATCGTCATGTCGCTTGCCCGCGAGCGCCGGCGATCTGCGGCGCCGCACCCTTGTACGGCACGTGCCTGATCTGCACGCCGGCCATCTTGTTGAAGAGCTCGCCGGTGAGCTGCTGCGGGTTGCCGACGCCGCTCGACGAGAACGTGAGCTTCCGGGTTCTGCTTCGCATACGCGATCAGCTCCGCCGACGGTCTTCGCGGGCACGTCCATGTTGACCGCGAGCACGTTCGGCACTTTCACGAGCAGTGTGATCGGCTGGAGGTCGCGGTCCCAGTCGTACGCCATCTTCGGGTAGAGGTGCGGATTAGCGCGATCTCGCCCGACGCGACGAGCAGCGTGTAGCCGTCGGGCTTCGCCTTCGCTGCGAGCGTCGGTGCCGATCATGCCGCTCGCGCCGGTCCGGTTGTCGACGACGACGGGCTGGCCGAGCCTTCTGCAACTGTTCGCCGAGCAGGCGCGCGGTGAGATCGGTGCCGCCGCCCGCGGGAAACGGGCAGATGATCCGGATCTGCTGAGTGGGATAGGTCTGCGCGGCGGCGGGTGCATTCGCGAGCGCGAAAACGCAGACGAGTGCAGCCGCGCACGATGCCGTATTCACGATTCTCGTCACGCCTCCTCTCGCGATGCGGGTCTCTCCCCGGATATGCATCGCTCGCCTGCGTTCGAATGTGCCGCGGCCCCCTGCTACTTCGCCGCCTTGCGATTTTTCTCGACCCACCCGTCGACGAGCGCGACGGTCTGGTCGACTTCCGAGTTCTGCATGCCTTTCTGGCTGCGCGATCGTCTGCACGAGCCGGTCGACGCGCTCGATGTTCGGCGCACCGGCCGCGAGCGCGCGCGCCGCCGAAGAAGGCGCTCAGCAGCGATAGCGCGGCTTTCGCGTACTTCTCGAAAGGCACGAGGTCTTTCGCGTCCGCGCCGAGCTTCTTGCACAGCTCGACCACCCAGTCGTAGACCGCGCGCGACGCTTCGAGGTCGCTGTGCACCGCGTCCTTGATCGAGCGCATGCCGTCCTTCTGCACGCAGCGGTAGTTGCCGGCGAGCAGCATGGTCCATTTCGCGAGCGGCACGAACACCGACTCGTGCACCTTCAACTTCACCGGCAGCTCGATCTTCGTGCCGTCGCCCGCATCGAAGCGCGCCGCTTCGACGCCGGCTTCGAGGTGCTTCAGGATCGCGTGTGCGCGTCCGAATCGAAGCGCGCGGACTTGAAGTTCGTCGGCAGCCGCACCTGCAGCACGTTCACTTTGTCCTCGGGCGGGCGGAACGCCTGCGGGTCCGGGCTGCACAGCGTCATGTATTTCGGATCGAAGCTGTCCCACACGCGTCGGCGTCCGTGTAGGCGACCCGGCAGGCTTCGAGCGTCGAGGCCGGGAATGCGCGCGAGGTACGGCAGCGGCGGCATGTTCATGATCGACATGCACGGCACTTTCGCTTTCGCCACCGCGTCGAGCAGCTCGCGCACGCCGGGCGAGCGATATTGCGGCTCCTGCATCGCGAGCGCGACGAGGTCGTAGTCGGCGGGGTTGACCGCGGCTGGGCCCGCCGGCCGACATCTTGCCGGGCAGCTTGCGCGTATCGATTTCGACCAGCCCTTCGCGGCCTTTCACCGGCATGCGGATGCGCGCGCCTTCCTCGTTGATGAGCTCCGCTTCGGCGGGCAGGCAGACGAGCTTGACCGTGATGGCCGGCCGCGAGCAGCTTGGCGCCGAGGAGCGAGCCGTAGGAAGCGCCCATGATCAGGATCTTGTACGTAGCCGGCATGGATGTCTCCGTCGGAAGTGGAATGGGAGTGGCCGAATGGTACTCGTACTTTCCAGCGCGGCTTGCGCCTCGCGGCGCGCCGATAGGACATAGCGCCGCGAGCCGCAACGCCGGAGGAGCGGCAGATAGGAGATAGCGCCGCAAGGCGCCTAAGCGGTGTAGTTGCGCCCGCAGGCAGCGCGGCGCGAGCCGCAACGCCGGAGGAGCGGCGTAAGATGTTACTGTTGCGGTCCTGCAATTTCCACCCGCGCCTCCAAAGGCGCTCTGAGACACGGAGGGGAAAGCATGAGCGGCAAAGACATCCGCATCGCGTCGAGCACGGGCGCGGGGCAGTTCGACTGTTATCTCTCACTGCCGAGCGCGTCAGGCAAGGTGCCCGCGATCGTGCTCGCCTCGGCGGTGCACGGCGTGGACAAGGACATCCGGGACATAGCGGACGAGTTCGCATCTCACGGCTACATCGCCGCGGCGCCGGATCTCTTCTGGCGCACGGTGCCGGGCCCGTTGGGACGCGACGACGAGCGCACGAGGACGCGCTCGCAGCCGCGACTCCAGCGGATCAAGGAAGGCGAGACAGATCTGACCGACACGCTCGCCGAGTTGCGCGGGCAACCGCAGTTCAACGGACGTGCGGCGACGATCGGCTTCTGCTACGGCGGCCCGTATGCGATCCTGGGCCCGAAACGCCTCGGCTTCGAGGGCGGCATTTCCTGTCACGGCACGCAGATGCTCGATTACATCGGGGAACTCGACGGTGTGACCGCGCCCGTGTGCGTCATCTGGGGCGATCAGGATCATCAGGCGCCGCCGCCGGTGCTCGAGGCCTACCGCGAAGTTCCGAAGCGCATGAAGAATGTGGAAGTGCATATTTTTCCTGGCATCCAGCACGGCTACATGATGCCGGCGAGCGCGAAGGCGTTCGATCGCAAGACGCGCGAGTTCTCGATGGAGCGTGCGCTGGCGATCCTCAACGGGCTGCGCGAAGAAGCGCTGCGCAAGGCTTCCTAGCTAGCTAGGGGGCGGCGCTTGCCTTCGGCTCGTACCTCGCCGCCCTACGGAACGGGGGACCTCGACCGCATCATCGAATTCGTGCACCGCGAGTTAAACTAGAGCGAACTGCAGGACCTCGGCGGCGATGCGATGGACGACAGTCGACGGCGGTCGCGTCGCTGCTGAGATGGTGGTTGTCACAGCGCCGGAATCGCATCGGCGTCAGGTATGCTCGGATTGCCGAGGGGGATACGCTTCCGGCGTGTCCTGAATGATCCGGTTTGAAACCCCGAGGAGTCTCATGAGATCGTGCAGGAAAGTGTTCGCACGCGCGCTGCTCGCGTGCGCCGTGAGTGTGTCGTCCGTATCGGCTTTCGCTGCCGAGGCGACATGGCCGACGAAGCCGATTCGCATCGTCGTGCCGTTCGCGGCCGGAGGCGGCACGGACAACATCGCGCGAGCGCTCGGTCAAAAGCTCACGGAGGCTTTCGGCCAGCAGTTCGTTATCGACAACCGCGCCGGGGCAGGCGGCACGATCGGCGCGGAAATGGTGGCGCGCGCGAACCCGGACGGATACACGCTCAGCATGGTGTCGGCGAGTTACAGCGCGAACCCCGCGCTATACAAGCTGCCGTACGATCCGGTGAAAGGCATCGCCCCGATCAATCTGCTCGCGGTGGGACCGCTGGTGCTGATCGGCAATCCCAAGGTGCCGGCAACCGATCTTAAAGAGCTGATTGCGGCGGCGAGGGCGAAACCGAACAGCCTCACGTATGGCTCGACCGGCGTCGGCAGCCTCGCCCACCTCGTCGGCGCGATGTTTACGCAGATGACCGGCGCCGAGATGCTGCACGTGCCGTATAAAGGCGTCGCGCCGGCGCTCGTCGATATGCTCGGGGGCAACCTGAATCTAGGTTACTACACCGCGGTCGCCGTTGTCGCGCACGTCAAGGCGGGCCGGCTGCGCGCGTACGGCGTGACGACGGAGAAGCGTATCGATGCGTTGCCCGGCGTGCCGGCGATCGGCGAAATCGTGACCGGTTACAGCGCCGAGCACTGGTACGGACTATGGGGTCCTCGCGGCATTCCGCGGGATATCGTGACGCGTCTCAATCAGGCGGTGAACAGGGCGCTGAACGCGCCGGAGATCCGCGATCGGATCCTCGCCGATGGCTTCGTTCCGACGCAGTCCACGCCGGAAGACTTCGGGACACGGCTTGCCCGCGACGTCGCGCGCTGGCAGGACGTGGTGAGGCGCGCGAACATCAGGATCGACACGCACGGTTAGAAAGTTTCTGTTCCGTTCGGCCTGACGCGGCGCGGGCAAGGGCCCGTCTCGACGGGCGAACCGTGGTCGTTCGTGGTTCGAGACGCTCGCCCTCCTCGCCACGAGCGGATGTGTCTCACAGGCACCCCGCCACACAGCGCCCCTTGCCGTCGAACTCCATCGTGCGCTCACTGATGGCAGGGTGAATGAACATATTCGCGAGCTTCACAAACGCCGCCGTGCGCGAGTTCGCACGCAGCTTCCCGCCCTCGGTCGCGGCTTCGTTCACGTGCGAGAGGATGACGGACTGCGGACGAATCAGCTCGTTCACCGCATAGGCCGCGGCCTTCGCGTCCATCGCGTTCGGTCCGAGGTTGAAGAGCGTCAGATTCGCCTTGTGGTAATCGGCGACAACGCTTTTCATCTCGGTGTGGATGCCCGTGTCGCCGGTGAGATAGACCGTCAGGCCGTTCGTGAACCTCACGACGAATCCGATCGGCGGTCCAAGGGTGATGCCGGCCGCGTCGGCCGCCGCCGCCGTTCTCAACTGCTCCGAGAGCAGGCTCGGTGCGACGCTGTTCGCATGTGAAGCGAACACTTTCGTGATCAGCACGGCCTGCGTCGCGTTCGGCGCTCGCAACGCGATGGTCCCGCCCAGATGCGCGTTCGAGCGGCAGGGCGCGGCGACGGGCACGTTGACCACGCCGCCGGACTGCGGACAGGTACCGACCGGCTTGCCGCGGATGTTCTCGACTTTCTTCGACAGAAACACGGCGAGATCGACCACAGCGACGATGGCGGCGTTCTTTGCGGCCGCGACTTCGGCCGTCATCGAATGACTGCCCGCGGAGATCGTGTCGGGAGCGGCACACGTGCCCGCGCCGGCCGCCTTCAATTTGCGGTCGCCGATATGGTCGCCGTGAGCATGGGAGAGCAGCACGGCGTGCACGTCACCGAGCCGCGAATCGTCCGCTCCGGCGAGCGAATGGCCGACGTCGTAGAGGATGCGCACGCCCGTCGGATCTTCGAAGAGTGTCGCGCGGTCGCGGTCGCACAGTTCGCCGGCGTGAGTGCCGAGCGGCGTCACCTTCACGTTCTGAGCCACCGCGGGCAGGGCCGCGCAGGCGAATCCGAGCGCGGCGATGGCGCATGCGTACGCCTTTGTCATAACGCCTCCCTTGAGTGTGGCCGGGATCATACTCCGATCGAGCCACGCCGATCCTCACACACGACACGGTTCACTCCAGTTCAGTCGTTTACCGCTTCGCGCCCTCCCGTCGCATGTCCGCATCGACCTGTTGCATGGCCCGCGCGCCGATCTGAACGGTGATCGCGCCCGTCATCGGGAGCACACACGAGACCGCTTCCAGCACCTGATGGCGCGTGACGCCGTAAGCATAGGCACGCCGGATGTGCTGTGCGGCCATGTCCTGCTCTCCGCGAACGCACAGGGCGGCAATCGCGATCAACTCGCGCGCCCCCGCGCCGAGCAGCTTGTCATGCGACCCTCCGGCGAGCAGGCAGTGATCGACGAACGCGCCGGCGCGCCGGGCCAGCTCCGGATCGATGCCTGCGATATAGCCCCACTCGGGGGTATCCAGCAGCGCCTCGGAGATGGGCTGCTTCGCGTCGCGCCCCAGCTCGAGCTCAGGGAACGGCGTGAGCGTCTTCGGCTCGCCGCCTTCCGGCAGCGCGCCGTACGGATAGGCCGGATCGTTTGCCGTGAGGATTGCCTTGGCGATATGCGCGACCGTCGACCATCCCACGATGGGCGCGATCGCATCGCCCGCCTCGAAGATGACGCGGTTGGTGACGCCCATCCTGTAGAGCCGCCGCACGTGATTGGGCGCGAAGCGATCGTCGTTCTTCGCACAGAGCTGGCAGGTGGCGATCAGCTCGCGCATGGGCCCAGAGAGATTCTGGTCGGGCGTCGTCTGGTTTTCGTAGAAGTGGACGTAGCCCGCGGTCCTCCGCACGAGGTCCACCGTGTCCGGCGCCTCGCGTGCGAAGAGATGGAACTCTTCGAAGAGATCACCGCGTTCCCTGATGAAGCGCTCCACGACGTCGTCGGGGGCGGAGTCGGCTGCGCTGTCTCGCGTGGTCATTGTGGGGATCCTCGTGTGGGCTTCTAACGCCGCGAAGCCGCGGCGATTGACGCAGGCTTCGGGCACAGAGTAGCTTCCAGTGTCACGGATTCGCAAGCGCGTCGCGCCAACCATTCAGCGCCGCGACGCTCCGCTCGACCGACAGCGGGCTTCGGCGCCGCGAGGAGACCATCACTTGACAGCAGAATCGCGAGTGGCCGTATTGAGCGGCCCGAGAAAATTCGACCTCGTCGAACGCGCGAGACCGACGCCGCGTGAGGGCGAGGCCCTGATCCGGATTGCCGCGACGGCCGTGTGCCATACCGACCTCGACATGTACACCGGCAGCAACAAGTCGGTGCGCTATCCGGTGGTGCTCGGTCACGAATCGACCGGCACGGTCGAGGCGGTCGCATCCGAGGGCTCGGGTTTGACGCCGGGGCAGACGGTGCTCATCAATCCCGTGATCACCTGCGGTCATTGCGACTCGTGCGAGCGCGGCCTCGAACACCTGTGCCGAAACGCGGGTCTCTTCGGCCGCGAGATCGATGGGTCGCTGAGCGAGTACGTGACGCTCGCCACGCGTTATCTCTACCCGCTGCCTCCGAAACTGCCGTTCGACGATGCGACGATCGTCGAGACACTGGCGACGGTGCGCCATGCGCAGGAGCGGGCGCAGTTGAAAGCCGGGGAGTCGGTCGTCGTCCTGGGGCAAGGGACGAGCGGGCTTTTGCACACGAGGCTCGCGGTCCTGACGGGCTGCGATCCGGTGATCGCGGTTTCGCGCACGAAATGGAAACTCGAGCGTGCGATGGCGATGGGGGCGCGCCATGCCGTCGAACGCGATGCGAAAGACGCGGTGCAGGAAGTGCTGCGGCTCACGAGCGGAGCCGGTGCCGACGTCGTGATCGACACGGCCGGCGGCGCGGACACGATGCGCGCCGGCATCGAGATGCTGCGGCCGGGCGGGCGCTTCTGTTCGTTCTCGTTGAGTCACGAGCCCTTCGCGGGCGTGAGCGCCTTCCCCCTCTACTACAAGGAAGTCAGCATCATCGGCTCCCGGGCGCTGACCGCGGCGGACATCAAGGCGTCGATCGACCTCGTCGGAGCAGGCAAGATCGATGTTTCCGGATTCGTCTCGAATACGTATCCGCTCGAGCAGGCGGCCGAAGCGTTCAAGGAATACGAGGGCAATCCAAGCCGCATTCTGCGCATCATCATCGATTCGAGAGCCCGGTCATAGACGGCATGGCTGCGTGACGCGGCAATCCCTCACCCTCACACCTCCGACCCCTCTCCCACAGGGCGAGGGGAGATTCGTGACGTAAGCGACTGTCGTGCTTACGTGACCTTACGGACGAAGTATGGAAGCCATTTTCATCGTCAATGAAGAACAGCGCGCGATCCTCGAGACGGTCAAACGTTTTGTCGAAGAGGAAGTGAAGCCGCGCGCCGCGAAACTCGACGCCGATCCGGATCCGGCTGCCGGATTCTCATGGGAGATCGTCGAGAAGGCGCACGCACTCGGCATCCGTACGATGACGCTTTCGGAGACAGTGGGGCGGCCTCGGTACCGATTCGCTCACGACCTCCATGGTGATCGAGGAGCTTGCGAAGGGCGACATCGGCGTATCGGTCATCTTCGCGCAGACGCTCAAGATCGCGCAGATCATGGAGAAGGCATTGAGCCGCGAGCAGCAGGCGCGCGTCCTGCCGATATTCGCGGAGGATCCGCGCGGGATGCTCGCGATCGGCATCACGGAGCCCGACAACGCGTCGAACTACTTCCTGCCGCATCCGACGCCCTTTCGCACGACTGCGACCAAAGCGCAGGGCGGCTGGGTCGTGAACGGGATGAAGCACTTCATCTCGAACGGCAATCGCGCGAGCTTCTATCTCCTGTTCGTTCAGACCGAGCGCGGGAAGCCACTTGCCGAGGGCTCCACCTGTTTCCTGGTTGAACGGGATCGTCCCGGCTTCACGATCGGCCGCGTCCACGACAAGATGGGCGAGCGGCTCGCGAACAACGCCGAGCTCGTCTTCCAGGACTGCTTCATTCCGGACGAGAACGTCGTCGGCGAAGTGAGCCGGGGATTCAAGGTGCTCGCCGACTTCTTCCCGCAAAGCAACGCCTATGCGGGCGCGACGGTAATCGGCGTTGCGGAGGCGCTCTTCCGGAAGTCGCTCGACTGGGCGCGCGTTCGCGTGCAGGGCGGAAAGCCGTTGATCGAGCACGGAGAGATCCGCGCGCAGCTTGCGGAGATGCGCATGCTGATCGACGCGTCGCGCTCGTACGTGCATCGCGCCTGCTGGCTCGCAGACCACCGCGAGCACGCGTGGGACAAGACGCTCGGCGCGCTGCCGAAAGCGATGGCAGCGCAGGCCTGCTGGAAGATTGCGACGTGGACCATGGAGATCCACGGCGGCCACGGCTACATGAAAGAGTTCGGCGTGGAGAAGCTGTTGCGCGACGCGGCGGCGTTCCTGCACTCCGACGGCGTGAATCGCACGCTGTTTCTCAAGGCGGCCAACTTCATGTTTGCGGACGTTGTGGGCTAAGGCGCATGAAGGCGCTCGTCCTGAAGGGACCCAACCAGCCGTTCGCTCTCACCGAAGTGCCCGACCCTGTCGCCGGTCCGGGCGAAGCGGTGGCGCGCGTGCTTGCCTGCGGCTCGGGGCTCACGATTCAGCACATCAAGGCGGGACGGATCGGCGCGCGTTTCCCGATCATCATCGGCCACGAGATCACGGCGGAGATCGTTCAGGTCGGCGCGGGTGTCACGGCCTTCGAGGAAGGCGATGGCGTCACGTCGTACTACTATCTCAACTGCGGGCACTGCCGCTGGTGCTACGCGAATCTCGAGCCGCTGTGCGAGAACTCCGGCGGCAATGTCGGAGTCACGTGCAACGGCGGTTACGCCGAATACATCAAGCTGCCCGCGCATCTCTTCATCAAGTTCCCACCGGGGCTCGACTACAAGGCGCACCCGGCTGAATGCGGCGTAATCATGGATGCGCTTGCGACCCCCTACAAGGTGCTGAAGCGCGCAAGCGTGACGGCGGCCGACACCGTCGCGGTGATCGGGGCGGGTGGCGGCCTCGGCATCCACCAGGTCATGATGGCGAAATGGGCGCATGCGCGGGTGATTGCAGTGGACACCGCCCGCAGCAAGTTCGATGCAATCCGCAAAGCGGGTGCGGACGAGGTCGTCGACGCCTCGGAGGGACGAACGGCGGAGGCACTGCTCGATTTGACCGGCGGACGGGGCGTGGATGTGGTCGTTGATTACGTCTCGGCGACGTCGACGCTCGAGGCGGGCGCGAAAGCGCTGGGCCGGCGCGGGCGGCTCGTTACGCTGGGCGGCGCCGGAAAGTCATTCAATGTCTCGTCTCACGACATGCTGCTGAAAGAGCAGTCGCTGTTGGGCAGCCGCTACGTCACGCGTTCGGAGATCGTCGATACGTTGGAACTGGTCGCGCGTCGTGAGGTCTGGCCGCTCGTCACCGAAGTGCGGCCGCTGGAGGAAGCCGAAGCCGTGCACGAAAAGGTCGAACGTGGCGAAGTGATCGGGCGGGCCGCGCTGAAGATTGCCCGTTAGTATAGTGATTTGCGAACTACGTCACCGGCGGAGGCCGTGGTCGAGCAATAGATTCGCGCCGGATTCCGGCCCTCCAGCGCGATCGCGCGCAGATGGTCCGGTCATCCGAATCGAGCCGCACAGACAGGAGAGCGATATCGTATGGACAATGGAATCTGGGCTACCTGGTACAACCTTGCCGACGATACGCGTGACTCGTATCTCGAGTGGGCGCACGAGACCTACCTTCCGTTCCTCAAACAACTGCCGGGCTACGCGTGGGTTGCGCACTACCGGCACGAAGGCGGTGGCGCGAAGATGAAGCGCGTCGCAGAAACGGTCGTCGGACACACGGACGAGGACATCGGCAGCGGCTCTCAATACGTCGTTCTGGTCGGCGCGGCGGCGGCACACACGTTCTTCAAGCCCACGCTCTCGGAGATCAAGTACCCGGACGCGTTTGCGAAGATGCAGGCCCTGCGGCAGGGCGTGAGGACCGCGATCTTCACCGAAGAAGCGCGCGTGACGGGGCCGGCGGCGTCGCAAGGGAATCCGGGATCGACGCCCGGGCCGTACATCCAGATGGGCAGCTTTCGTATGCGCTCGCCGGAGCAGGAGTTCGAGCTCGGTCGCTGGTATGCGCAGTTCCGGCTGCCGTATATGGCGCAGATGCCGGGCTGCATCGGCACGCGCAAGCTGATCTGTGTCGCGGGCTGGGCGAAGCACGCGGTGCTATATGAATTCGAGTCGGCCGAGATGCGCCTCAAGCATTTCGAGGAGCCGCACGAGTCGCTGTCGCTCGACAAAACGCACTGGAGGCTCGCAGATCACGGGAAACACCGTGCACACGCCCGGGTCGCCGACGATCGGGCCGAGAATCTGGCCGGTTTGAGGCGCCTGGATTGCGGCCCCGGATCGCACTCGTGACGAGTGGTCCGGGGTGTACCTGTCACGCCGCAATGACGACAAGAGACGTCATTCCGGAGGTGCACTGCACGCACATCCGGCATCCAGAGTCTTGTCGAACCGAGTCAGAATCAGGGACACACCAGAATGACTTGATGTTGGAGACACAGATGAAAAAAGTGTGGCATGACGCCGCCGCGTGCGCGGCCGCCGTGTTGATGATACTGGCCGGCAACGTGCCGACTGCGAAAGCGCAGGGTTATCCCGCCAAGCCGGTTCGCATGATCGTTCCGCAGTCCGCCGGGAGCGCGAGCGATACCGTCGCGCGCGTGGTGGGCCAGCGCATGTCCGGCCTGCTCGGGCAGCAGTTGATCGTCGACAATCGCGCGGGCGCCGGCGGCTTGACGGGCACGGAACTCGGCGCCAAGGCGCAACCCGACGGCTACACGCTCTGCGTCGCGAGCATCTCCTCGCATGGGACGGTCCCGGCGCTCTATCGCAAGCTTCCTTTCGATGCGGTGAAGGATTTCGCGCCGATCACCCTGTGGGTGACGATCCCGAACGTGCTCGTCGTGCATCCGTCGGTTCCGGTTCAGAGCACGAAGGAGCTCATCGCCCTCGTGAAATCGAAGCCCGGTGAGCTGCGCATCGGCACGCAGGGCAACGGCAGCTCGCAGCATCTCGCGACCGAGCTTTTCAAGATCATGGCGGGTAACCTGAACACGATCCACGTCCCTTACAAGGGAAGCGGCGCGTCCATCATGGGCGTGCTTACGGGCGAAGTCGCGGTCCTGTTCCCGACGCTTGCTCTGTCGCAGCCGCACATTCAGTCGGGCAAGATCCGGGCGTTGGCGGTGACCACGTTGCAGCGCGTCGACGAGATGCCGCAACTGCCTGCGGTAGCCGATACGTTGCCGGGGTTCGAGATGGTGAGCTGGATCGGACTGCTCGCGCCGGCGCGGACACCTCAGCCGATCGTGAAGCAGCTCCACGAGACGAGTGCGAAAGTGATGGCGATGCCGGATGTGAAGAAGACGCTTGCGGCGGTCGGCATGAATGTCGCGTCCAGTTCGCCGGAGCAGTTCGGGACGTTCATACAGGACGAGATTGCGAAGTGGACCAAAGTCGCTCGAACAGCGAGGATAGAAGCAGACTAATTGTGTTAGAACCACCGTCCGCTTTGGTGAGCGGGGGCGCGGAGCGGCGGGCCCCCCGCGAACGAAGCATTCCAGCGTCAGTTAGCATTTCCATCATATGTACGAGGCTTTGGGAATCATGATCCACACACCCATTTGCGACCTGCTCGGCATCCGCCACCCAATCGTTCTTGGCGGTATGGGTTCGGCAACTTCGCCCGAGCTGGTCGCTGCCGTGTCGAACGCCGGTGGCCTCGGCACGCTCGGCACCTCGGTCTTCTCGGCCCAGCAAATCACGGCGGCGGCGAAGGCGATCCGGGAAGCGACCGACAAGCCCTTCGGCATCAATCATCTGCTCTTCAGGGTGAAGGACGAAGACTTTGCCGCGACGCTCGCGGCACGCCCGTCCGTGGTGGCTTTCGCGTGGGCGCGCAGGGAGCAGGACCTCGGGAGCTACTTCAAGCGCGCGCAGGATGCCGGCAGCAAGGTGATGTACATGGCATCGAGCCATGACGAAGCGCTGCGTGCGGCGGAGGCCGGCGCTGATGTGATCGTGGCGCAGGGCAGCGAAGGCGGTGGACACGTCGGCTGGATGGCGACGATCGTGATCGTGCCGATGGTCGTGAGTGCCGTGGCGCCGCTACCGGTGCTCGCCGCGGGCGGCATCGCCGATGGACGCGGCCTCGTTGCGTCACTGGCGTTGGGTGCGCAAGGTGTTCTGCTCGGCACGCGATTCCTCGCGACACCCGAGGCGCCGATCCATGAGAACTTCAAGCGGGCGATCGTCGAGAGCGATGGTCACGACACCCTGCTCACCGAGATCCACGATCTGGCGAGCGGTCAGGTGTGGCCGGGGGCTATGGCACGCGTTCAACGCAACGCAGCAGTAGAGCGGCTCATCGGACGGGAATGGTTCATCCGTGAGAACCGCGAGGAGGTCGCGAAGGCGCTCGCCGACGCGCGCAAGGCCGGAGACGTGTACAACACGACGCTCCTCTTCGGTCAGGACGCCGGGCTGATCGATTCGATCGCGCCGGCGGCAGAACTCGTCGAGACGATCGCCGCGGAGGCAGACGAGATCATTCGCCGTCGCTTGAGCGGACTGCTGCGAACCTGAACGTAGCGCTCGGACCGGGGGCTTGGAATCGGGTCGACCCCGAGCGGTGCGCATCCGTTCACGCGAAGTACCCACACACGCGCCGGGATGATCGAGAGACGGGCGGACGCGTCTCCCGTCCTCATCCAAGATACTCGATGACATGTAACCCCGTTCCCGCCCGGTCGCTGATGTACGCGAGCCCGCGATAGTCGAGATCGACGTCGTTCGTCTGGATGCATGGTCTTCAGCCGCGGGATCGTCGTCGAGGTCGTCTTCGGCACGTAGTAGCCGACTTCCTTCATGTCATACGGGTCGGAGATGTCGAGCACGCGCATCCCTCCGGCGAAGTACGCGACGTACAGCAGATTGCGATTATCCTGCGGCCGGTAGAGCTTGTTGTTCTGTGTTTCGTTGAACTGGTGTGGGCCGAAGCGGCCGCCTTGCGTCAAGAAATCGGCGTCGGGCACGCGGAAAATGTCCGCCATCATCGGGTTCTTCCATGCGGTCACGTCGAGCATGTACACCATGCAGCGCACTTCGAGCCCCTGGTACTTGGCGTCGCTCGCTTCGTTGCACACGATGATGTAGTCGCGCACGTCGCCGAAGCCGGGCGTGAAGTTCGGCGTCTTCACGCCGAAGAACGGCATCGAGGTGTGCGGGACCCTTGAATTGAGGTTCGATCGAGTAATCGAAGATGAGCTCGGGCTTGCTCACGTTGCGGATGTCGAGCACCGCGACGTCCCCGCCGCGCGCGTAGGAGAGATAGACGCGGTTCGACGTCCATGTCGGCCACCGGATGGTGCAGGTTGAGTCCCTTCTCGCGTGTCTCAGGCTCGGAGAGCAGCTGGCCCGGCAGCCAGTGAGTTCGTGACGTATCGGGGCTTCCGCGGGATTGGAAAAATCCCAGATCGCGAGATGGGCGCCGGGACGAAAGCCGGGTTCGTGGCGCTGCCGAAATACAGGCCGCTTCCGCGTCCCACCAGCCCTTGTGCGCGATGTTCAGCGGCCCCGCGGGCGTCTCTTTCACGTCGGCGACCATCTTCGGCTTCGCGCGGTCCGTGATGTCGAAGACCTGAAAGCTGCATGCGGCGGTCGTTTCATGGTTGCGCGCGAGATAGCGCTTCCCGTCGCGCGGATTGTCGATCACCTGCACGGCGCGGCAATTGGCGCCCGGCGCGGACGGAATGTGCGCTACCAGCGTGGGCTTCGAGGGGTCCGAAATATCGAGGATGGACGTCCCGCTGTCTTCGTCGCGGCCGGTGAGCGGATTGGGAAGACGGCCCGGCAGGTGGCCGACGTAGCACCAGTCTCCCTGTAGCGTGACTTGCAGCGATTCGCGCCCCTGAAGATCGTGAAATCCGACCAGGCGTGTGTTGTGGGCGGCAGAGGTGAGGCTCGGTGATCTTGCACGGCGGTTCTCCAGTGAGGTCGTATCAATCAAGAGTCAAAAACGGGACAGACCCGTTTTCCGGATAAATGGGTCTGTCCCGTTTTCAGGAGGAGTCCTGAAGAATCATGTTGGCCCCTTTCTCGCCGATCATGATCGTCGGCGCGTTCGTATTGCCTGAAACGAGCGTGGGCATGATCGAGGCATCCACGACGCGTAAGCCCTCGAAGCCGCGGACCCGCAGCCGCTCGTCGACGACCGCGTCCTCGTCACTGCCCATGCGACACGTGCCGACGGGATGAAAGCTGATCCCGCCCGCGTCCGCAGATAGTCCTGCCATTCGGCGTCGTTTCCGACCGGGTGCGGCGGATCGTGCGGGCGCGCGACGTAGCGCTGCATCGACGATCGCCTTTCGAGCACGAGATGTCCACACGAGGCCGTTGATCGAGCTCGTGCCGCCGAGGACCTTGCCGCGGGGCTGCGCGATGCGGCGGTTGCCGCTGTTCTCATCGGGCTCGCTCGTGTAGAGCCAGTTCACTTTCGGGTTGCCGAAGTGCCTCCCGTAGCCGAGCGGGATGTGGATCCACGGGTCGCGATCGGGGCCGCCCGCCTCGAGGAGCAGCACGCGGTGTCTGCCCGACTCCGTCAATCGATGGGCGAGCACGCACCCGCGCTGCCTGCACCGACGATGATGAAGTCGAATTCGGGTGCGTGCTCCATCTGGTCTCGCTCCCTCACCCCTTAAGCTTGTGGTGGAAAACCAGCCCACGCCGTCTTGAGGAGATACATGGCTTACCGCATCGTCTCGCTTGCTCTTGCCGCGTTCGTCGCCGTTTCTGCCGCCCACGCTGCCGAAAGTTATCCCGAGAAACCGCTTCGGTTCGTCGTGCCGTTTCCGCCGGGTGGCGGAACGGACGGCCTCGCACGAATTCTCGGCGCCAAGCTCACCGAATTCTGGAACCAGCAGGTCATCATCGACAACCGTGCCGGCGCACAGGGCAGCGTCGGCACCGCCGCCGGCGCAAAGGCGCCGTCCGATGGTTACACGATCACGCTGGCGCACTCCGGATCGCTCGCCATCAATCCCCATCTATACAGCAACACGGGCTACGACACGCTGAAGGATTTCGCACCGGTCTCGGGCGGCGTCAACATGCCGTTCCTCCTCATCGTGCATCCTTCGGTGCCGGTTACGACTATGAAAGAGCTTGCGGCCCTTGCACGTCAGAACCCCGGCAAACTCACGTTCGCGTCCACTTCCGCCGGACCGTGGGTGGTCGGCGAACTGTTCAAACTTACCACGAAGACCCAGATGCTTCACGTGCCGTACAAAGGCGGAGGGCCGGCCGTGATCGATCTCCTCACGGGTTACGTGACGATCATGTTCAGCGTGCCGTTCGCGAGCGTGCCGCACGTACAGGCGGGCAAGCTACGGCCCATCACGATCCTCGGAGCGAAGCGCATCGATGCGATGCCGGCTGTGCCGACGGCGATCGAAGCCGGCTATCCGGAACTCGGCAACGTGAACGAGTGGTATGGCGTCGTG
Source organism: uncultured beta proteobacterium (assembly GCA_963808765.1). Classification (GTDB taxonomy): domain Bacteria; phylum Pseudomonadota; class Gammaproteobacteria; order Burkholderiales; family SG8-41; genus JAQGMV01. The sequence goes on along the minus strand of CAWEHH010000041.1, from coordinate 120,727 downwards.
GCGCCGGCTGCGACGCCGGCCGACACGTCGCGAGACTCAACGCGGCGGTGGTGAAGGCGTTGAACGCCCCGGACGTTCTGAAGCGCATCGCCTCGCTTGGCCAGTATCCGCAGCCGACCACGCCGGCGGAGTTCGGGCAGATCATCAAGGCGGACTACGAGCGCTGGGGGAAGGTCGTGAAGCAGGCGAATATCAAGGTGGAGTGAGGTAGTGGTCTTTCTTCGACGCGCCTGCCTGCCAGGTCGAACTCCAAGAATGTGCGTTTCGACCACCCAACTACGGCAACCCATTTGGAAGCTTACGAGGCGTGAAAGAAGTGGCCGCATGCGGCCGCGCAGCGCCGCTGCTCCACCCAAGGCAGAAACAGCGCCGAGGTCCGGGGCGCTTGCAGTTCTTCAGATTTGTGCAAGACGCTCGAAATGAGCGTCTGATAAGGCACGCCCTCCTCGGCTGCCCGGGCTTGGATATCCATCAGATCAGGCGAAGACAGTCGAACGTTCACGCGCCGGTCCTTTATGAACGTGGCACGCGCGCTTGTCTTGAAATGTTTTAGCCGGGCTTTGGATGGCGAGGTCGACTTCAGCTGGCCTTTGTCATAAGCCTGGAGCACTTCGTCTTCCAGAGTCGCTTCACGTTTTGTCATCTTCATCACTAATACTCAGGTAATCGCGGGTTGGCTTCCTATTTCACGTCGCCTTTCCGCCGTTTGTCTTACTCACTCCCCCTTGATCCCCGCCTCCTTCACCACGCGCGCCCACTTCGGGATCTCGCGTTTGAGATGCGCCGCGAAGGCGTCGGGGCTGCTGCCGCTCACATCAAGTCCCTGACGATTCATCTGCTCCACCGTGTCGGGCAGACGCAGCGCCTTCATGAGCTCGGCATTCATTCTCTGCACCTGCGTGGCGTGAGTCCGCGCCGGAAAGACGATGCCGTACCACGCCGTCATTTCGAATCCTGGATAGCCAACCTCCGCGATGGTCGGAATGTCGGGTGCGATGGTCGCGCGCTTCGGACCGGTCACGCCGAGCGCATTCAGCTTGCCCGCCTTCACCTGCGGCAGAGTCGCAGGAATGCTTGCGACCAGCAGATGCGCTTCGCCCGTGATGACCGCCGTGGCAGCAGGCGCACCTCCCTTGTATGGCACATGAATGAGGTTCATCCCCGTCGCCTGCTTGAGCAACTCGGCGCCCAGATGGGAAGGCGACCCGCTGCCCGCCGTCGAGTAGTTCAACTGCGCCGGCCGTGCTTTCGCGTATGCGACGAACTCCGTAAGCGAGCGCGGCGCGGAAGGGTGGCTGACGACGATGTACTGCGACGTGGCGACGAGCCCCACGGGCGCGAAATCGCGGATGGGATCGTAAGGAACGCGCTGGATCGCGGGATTGAACGCGAGGTTGCCGTTGAACCCGAGCAGCATCGTGTAGCCGTCGGGTGTCGCGCGCGCCGCGATCTCCGTCGCGATCATGCCGCCTCCGCCGGCGCGATTGTCGACGATCACCTGTTGCCCGAACGATTCGGTGAGCTTCTGGGCAAGGATGCGCGCCAATGCATCGCTTGCGCCGCCGGGCGGATTGGGAACGAGAAAGCGGACCGGCTGCGCGGGATAAGCCGCGGGGCTCGTCGCCGCCTGCACGCCGGTGGCGAGCCATAGCACACACAGCACGGTGCTCACGGCTGTGACGCGGAAATCGAGGCTGCACGTCGTGGGTCGGTCTCGTTGAACCGACGAGCAACCGAAACCGCCGGTGGCACAATGGAACGTTGCACGAAGCGAACGGGCTATCAGCCGCACGAGGGGTCGGGCTGCGCAGTCAGATCCGACAGCCTGAGCTTCTGCTTCCCCGCTGCGTCGAAGGTTTCCGGATCGAGCCAACGCTGAAATGCCGCATCGAGCCGAGGCCATTCGGTATCGATGATCGAGAACCATGCCGTGTCGCGGTTACGCCTTCGCCACATGACAGCCTGGCGGAATATGCCCTCGAATGTGAAGCCGAGCCGCTGCGCTGCCGCCCGCGACGGCGCGTTCAGCGAGTTGCATTTCCACTCGTAACGCCGATAGCCCGAGTCGAACGCGTGCTTCATCATGAGATACATCGCTTCCGTCGCCGCGCGCGTGCGCTGGAGCAGAGGCGAGAACGCGAGGTGGCCCACTTCGATGACGCCGTTTTGCATGTCGATCCGGAGATAGCTCGCGATGCCGATTGCTCGTTCGGAGCCCCGGTCGACGATCGCGTAAAAGAGCGGGTCCTGACTGCCAGCGTGCTGCTCGGCCCACTCCCGATATGAGTTCAGGCGCTCGAAGGGGCCGTACGAGAGATAGGTCCACATCCGCCCCTCGCGATCGAGCGCGTTCGCGTTGAACAGCGATTCGGCGTGCCGCTCAGGATCGAGGCGCTCCACGCGACAGTAGCGTCCCTCCAGAGGCTCGCGTGTGGGAGGCCGCGCCGGCTTCCAGTCCGGCACGATGAAGCCGACGGGCTGGCCGAGATGATTCACATCATGCTGTGTCAGAAGCTCTTCTTTACCCATAGGTGAACTCACGTCGGCTTCCCCTCACCCCCAACCCCCCGCACGCGGGGCGAGGGCGTGTCTTGTCCGTCATCGATCGCTTCTTCACTCGGTTCTTTCATGTTCTTTCACTCCTTCACCGCGTCACTGCACCTTCATTCCCGTTTCCTTGATCAGCTTGCCGAGCTCGACGTATTCATCGCGCTGGAGCTTCGCGAACGCTTCGGGCGTGGTCGGACGCGGCTCAGCGCCGGAGCGCACGACCTTCTCGCGTGTCTGCGGCTCCTGCAATGCCTTCACGGTGTCCGCGTTGAGCCGGGTGATGAACTGGCGCGGCAAGGCACGCGGCGCGACGATGCCGAACCAGGACTCCGAGATGTACCTGAGGGAAGCCCGCTTCGGCGCTCGTCGGAAGGTCCGGCAGCGCCTCGGCTCGCTTCGGAGAAGCGACGGCCAGCGCGCGAAACTGTCCGGCGCGGATGCCGCCCACGATCGCCGGCAAGGGGAAGACGTAGAACTGAATGGCGCCTGCCAGCAAAGCGCTGCGGCTGTCGCCGCCTACGCGAAACGGCACGTGAACGACGTCGATCCCGGCTTTCGATGTGAACAGCGCGCCCGCGAGATGCGAGGAGCTTCCCACGCCCGCGGAGCCGTAGTTCAACGCGCCGGGCTTCGCTTTCGCGAGTGCGATCAGGTCGGGGATCGTCTTCGCTTCCACGCCTTTGCCGACGACGATCACGTTGGGTGTGATCCCGACGAGACCGACGGCCGCGAAGTCCTTCAGCGGATCGTAGGGCTTGGGCTCGCGCATGAGCACGTTCGAAAGATGCGGCTGGCCGACCATGCCGAACGTGTAGCCATCCGGCGCCGCATTGCGAATCAGCTCGCTTCCGATGAGGCCTCCCGCACCGGGACGATTGTCCACGACGAACTGCTGACCGTAAAGTTGAGCGAGCCGATCTCCCAGGATACGGCTCAGTGCATCGCTCGCGGCCGTGTTGGGGAAGGGGACGATCATGCGGATAGGCTTCGTGGGCCACTTCTCCTGCGCCATGACGCCGCCACAGGACACTGCCAACAACACCAGGGCGGCTGCGCCGCCGCGAGACGATTTCACTCGTGCTTCCTCCCTTGTAATGTGCGCGCCGGCGCGAAGGCGCTAATCGAGCCGGATGTTCGCCGCGCGGGCGATCTTCGTGTAACGCGCGCCGTCGCTCTTCAGCAGTGCGGCAAACTCCTGAGGCGTGCTGGGCGCGGCATTGAGGCCTTGTGCGCGCATGCTCTCGCGGACCTCGGGCAGATTCAGCACCTTCACGATCTCGGCGTTCAGGCGCGAGACCGCGCTTGCCGGCGTGCCGGAATAAACGACGTACCCCGACCAGTTCACCGCCTCGATGTCGGGATAGCCGACCTCGCGTGCGGTCGGAATATCCGGGAGCAGGGCATCGCGCTCGTCGGTTGTAACGGCAAGTCCGCGCAGCTTGCCGGTCTTGATGAACGGCGCGGTGGAGAACAGATTCACCAGCACCCCGGTGATATGGCCACCCACCGCCGCGATTACCGCGGGGGCTTCACCCTGATAAGGCGCATGCGTGATGTTCACCTTGGCCGCGAGCTTGAGCGCCTCGCCGAGCATGTTGTGGCTGGTGCCCGGGCCCGAGGTGCCATAACTGATTTCGCCAGGACGCGCGCGAGCGAGCGCGATGTACTCCTTCATATTCTTCACCGGCAGCGAGGCGTTGACCGCGACGACCATGGTGAGCCCCATTGCCTGGCTCACGGCCTTGAAATCGCGTTCGGTGTCGAACGGCACTTTGCTGCGCACGGCGTGATGCATGGTGAAGCTCGGACCGATGCAAAGGATCGTGTGACCGTCGGCCGGCTGGCGCGCCACGTATTCGGTGCCGATGACGGTGCCTCCGCCGGGACGGTTCTCCACTAGCACGCTCTGTCCGAGCTGCATGCGCTGCGCGAGCATGCGCGACATGATGTCGAACGAGCCTCCCGCGGGAAAAGGCACGACGATCCGGACTTGGCGCGTAGGAAATTCCTGAGCGCCCGCCGGGCATGCGCACAGGGCGCCCACGGCCGCGAGCGGGGCCAGCAGCTTGCGCATGTCGGCCGCGAAGTCGGGAGGCGTCAGACCGCCGTCAACGTGAACGTGGTGCGCCAGACACCTTGCTCGTCGCGCTTGAAACGCGCGGGCGCCTCGCGATAGGAGACGCTGACCCGCTTCGACGCGCCGGAACGCAGGTCGCCGACGCCGTACTCGACATAGGTCCCCGCGCCTGAGACCTGCGTCTCCAGCATGAAGCGACCGTCTCCGTCGGTTCGTGCGGGCGTATCGGATGGGTTTCCACCGGTCCCGGTCACCCAGGCGCCGGCGATCGGCTTTCCGTTCCCGTCGACGATGCGCCCGGACACGAGAAGCATCTCGCCGGGCAGGAACCCGGAGACCGGCTGCAATGCAAAGACGCCGCTCGGCGCCGCGATACCTGCGGCCCCCGCCAGCATGAGTTGCCTGCGGCGCAGCGATACGGGTTTCGAATTCATCGTGCTCCCCTCCATGAAACGATGCCGGCTGAACACCGATCCCCGCAGGAACTGCCTGCGGCGACGCGAGAATCATACGGCGGAATCGTTTGCCGGTGTATCCCGCGTTGGAATAAGATGCCGCCCAAAAGAAGCAACGATAAAGCGCGAGTTTCGAGGGGTTCGCGCCCGGACTGCTGTCCTGTTCCCATCGGAGGCCGCATGAAACTTCTGTACTTCAACGATTTCCGTCTCGGTGTGCTCAAAGGCGACGCGGTCGTCGATGTCACCTCGGTCGTGCAGAAAATTCCGCATACCGGTCCGGGCGATCTCATGAACGGCCTCATCGCGCGCTGGGCCGAATACCGCGGTCTGCTCGACAAAGCGGCGAGCACCGGCAAAGGCGTGCCGGTGAGCGAGGTGAAAATCCGCCCGCCGCTGCCGAAGCCGGTGAATGTCGATTGCATGGCCGTGAATTACATGGAAGACGGCACGCGTGAGAAGCCGGCGCCGATCAACGCCTTCCACAAGTCTCCCGGATGTGTCGTGGGACACGGCGAAACGATGGTGCTGCCGGACCTCGCGGCGACGATTTTCGAGGGCGAAGCGGAGCTTGCGGTCGTCATCGGCAGAAAGGCGAGCAACGTTCCGGCGGCAAGAGCGATGGACTACGTTTTCGGCTACGTGAACTTCATCGACGGCTCGGCGCGCGGCGTGCTGCCGCCCGGCAACACGTTCTACCAGATGAAGTCGCGCGCGACGTTCGCACCGATCGGGCCCTACCTCGTGACCGCCGACGAAATCCCCGATCCGCACAAGCTCCAGGTGCGGCTGTGGATCAACGGGACGCTCAAGCAGAATTTCAACACGGACGACATGGCGCACAAGATCCCGCGCTGCATCGAGTGGATCACGACGATCCACGATCTCGAGCCCGGCGACGTGCTCGCGACCGGGACGAATCATCGAGGGCTTTCCGCGTTCCAGGACGGCGACACGGTGGAGCTCGAAATCGAGCGTCTCGGGCGGCTCGCGGTGAAAGTGAAGGACGAGCTGAAGCGCACCTGGTCGCGTGAGACGCGACTCGACCGGGAACAGAAAGGTCTGAAAGGCACCACGCCGCAACTGACCGGGAAGTACGCGCAGGCCTGATTCACGAAGGCGGCGGGGAACGCCCGGCGCCGGGAGATGGCGTTTGCCTGAGCGCCGTCATCCCGGGCGGCGGTACGCCGCGCGCTGCTCCAGCTACCTGGCCGCGGCGGCGACCGTGAGGCCCCGCACGTTGTTGTTCTCGATCGTCTTCGCCACGAGTCCGCTCGCCTTCACGTCTTCGATGAAGTCGCGCAGGTATTGAACGGCTGCGGCGCTGCGTCCTTTCGGTAAGCCGGCCGCCTGCTGAACGGCCGTGAAACGTCCGTCGAGGATGCGCGATCCCGGCAGGTTCGCCTGATCGGTCACGAGCCTTGGCCGGAGACCCGCCAGCGCGTCGAGCTTGTCGGCGACGAAGCGTTTGAACGCGTTATCAGCGCCTTTCTCGCGCACCAGCTCCGCGTGCTTCACGTTGCGAGTGAGATAAAGCTCGTAGGCCGCGCGGTCCGGCACCGCGATGCGAATGCCCTGCCGGTCGACCTCTTCGACGGAGCGGATGTTCGAATCGCCCGGGACGAGGTAGGTCGCCTCGATCTCCACGTACGCCGCGGTGAAATCGATCTCGTTCGCGCGCTGCGGCTCCGCGCCGAGAAATGCCACGTCCCACACGCCGCTCTTTGCCGCGTCCGCCAGCGCGCCCGGATTCGGGAACGGCACGAGCTCGACGGGCACGCCGAGACGGCGGGCGAGCTCGCGGCCCAGATCCGGCGCGACACCGGCGGGCGATCCGTTCGTCTCAGTTCGCGTGAGCAGAAAGTTCGACATGTTGAGGCCAACGCGCAACGTGCCGTTGGGGGCGAAATCCTTGACGAGCGATGGAGCGGCTTGTGCCATGTGTCTGTCCTTGGCTTCGGGAATGGAAAAAGAAGTCTCGCGTCACGACTGCGGTCGGATCCGCTGCGCCGGACGCCCGGTCAATCGTGTTCGCTCGAGAAAGAAGGCTCGCGGAAAAGCGATGCGATCTCGACCCGCGCGACATCCTTGCGATCGGGTATGACATACAGGATCGGCGTGATCATCTCCTCGAAAATGCCGCGCAGACTTCGCGCCCCGGTCTTGTATTCGAATGCGAGCTCCGCGATCTGTTCAAAGACTCTGCGATCGATCGAGAGCTCGACGCCTTCGTTTCTGAACACTTCCCGGAACTGATTGTAGAGGCAGTTGCGGGGCTCGACCATGATGCGCACGAGCATCGGACGCGTGAGATCCCGGAACGTCGCGATGATCGGCAGACGGCCGGTGAATTCCGGGATCAATCCGAATTCGAACAGATCGGTGGGCTTCACACGCGTGTTGAGGCGATCGAGGATGTTCTGGTTGTCCTCGTCGGAGACCGAGATGAAGCCGTAGCCATGGGTCTTCGACATGATGTCTTCGAGTCCCACGAACGCGCCGCCGCAGATGAAGAGGGTGTGCGTGGTATCGATGTAGCGGCCGCTGCCGAGCCGCACCGGCGCGCCCTCCATGATTTTGAGCAGCGCGTGCTGCACGCTTTCGCCCGAAGTGCCGCGCGGCTGTCCTGTCGGTGTCTTCAGCTTGTCGATCTCGTCGATGAACACGATGCCGCGCTCGGCGCGGGTGAGGTCGCCGTCCGCCTTGTCCACGAGCCTTTGCAGGATCGCCTCGATCTCCTCGTTCACCCAGCGCGTCTGAGCGAGTGAGGTTGCATCGGCCGTGACGAAGGGGACGTTCAGAAATCGGGAGAGTCTCTCGCACGTGAGCGTCTTGCCGGTGCCCGAAGGACCGATCAGCAGAACGTTGCTCTTTGCGATCTCGACCGAATCGCGCTGCGCCTGTGCGACCTTTCGATAATGCGCGTACACGGCGACGGCGAGGATGCTCTTGGCCTCGTCCTGTCCGATCACGAACTCGTCGAGATAGGCGACGATCGAACTGGGTTTGATCGTTTGATCGAGCATCGGGTGCCCTCTTTACGAGATCGTCATCCCGGACGTGCAGCGGGCACGCGGATCCGGGATCCAGGACACGCTGACGCAGCCACCCAGGATGACGAATCCCGTCAGCCGCCGAGGTGAGCCGGCGAGGGCGTGATCTCGCCGCGCTCGACTTTTCTCACGAGCTCGACCAGCTTTTCATGAAACGGCGTGGGGATTCCCATCAGCCGGCCCTTGTCGACAATGAAACCGTTCATGAAGTCGATCTCGGTGCGGCGGCCTTTGCGGATGTCCTGCGCCATCGATGGGCGCTGAATGTCCGCGCGCGGATTCGCCTTGGCATGCGCGATCGTATGTTCTTCCACTTCGGCCATCGCATCGTGATTGCCGCCCGCGGCGAGCGCGAGCACCTCGGGTTTGACCCCCGCGATCTTCTCCAGCTCGTAACCGAGCGCCTGCGCGACGCGCACTGCTTCGCCGCCGAGCTGAATCGAAAAACGACGCAGTGCCGGATTCAGATCGCATTGCGGGCTCGAGAGGCCCGTGAGCGCGGACACGCCGTTCTTCATGCCATTCTGCGAGAGCTTCGACCAGCGCTCGCCCCACAGGTTGGTGGTCGGCTTGGAGCTGTCGATCGCCTTGAACATCTCCACCAGCTCCAGCACGCGCTTCGTCACGTTTCCGTGCACCTCGCCGACGCGAAACACGATGTGCTTCTCGCCCCCTTTGGGCACGGTGCGGCGGATGCGGGCTGCCTCGAACATATCCACTGAAATGAGCGACGCCACCACGCCGAGCGTCTTGCCCCATCCGACGATGCCCGCGATTTTTTCTTCGTTCACGCAGTTCTGGAGCGAGACGACGTACCCGTCGGGCGCGAGATACGGGCGGATCAGCGTCGCTGCCCATTCCGTGTCGTACGATTTCACCGATACGAATGCGATGTCGATCGGCTTCTGCCTGGCCAATGATTGAACTTCCGTGATGTGCATCGTTTTGGCGTTGGTCACGGTGAATTTCTCTTCCGGCGTGAGGCCGTCGAGCTCCAGTCCCCGCGAACGGATCGCTTCGATGTTCTCGGGCCACATGTCGATCAGCGTCACGTCGTGACCGTGATGCGCGAGATAGCCGCCGACGTAACCGCCCAGCGCGCCGGTTCCTACGAATGCGATGCGTTTTGCCATGACTTTCCCTTCGGTTCCCCTCCCGACCGCTCCGCTCCCCAACCTCTCCCCGACTCCGGGCGAGGGCGTGCTTACCCTCTCCCTGGAGCAGAGAGAGGGCAGGGTGAGGGTCGCACGTTTCAATCTTGAGAATACCCTAGAATCTCCCTTTGCCGCGGAACGGAAGGTTTCAGCATGCAGATGCCCGTCAAGTCGCCCGCGAAAGCTCTCGCGAGTCCCACTGAGGCGCTGTGCGAGTTTCTCTCTTCCATTCGATTCGAGGCGCTGCCCGAGCAGGTGGTCGCGCGCACCGAAGAGTTGTTCCTCGACTGGCTCGCGTCGGCGCTTGCGGGTCGCCATGCGCGGCCGATCGTCGCGATCGAGCAGTTCGCGAACGTAATGGGGCCATCGCACGGCGCGAGCGAGCTTCTCACTTCACGCCGGCGCAGCTCGCCGTTCTTCGCTGCGCTCGTGAACGGCGCCGCGTCGCATTTCGTCGAGCAGGACGATCTTCACAATAGCTCCGTGCTCCATCCGGGCACCGTGGTTTTCCCGGCGGTGCTCGCAGCGGGCCAGCATGCCGCAATTTCCGGGAAGGCGCTGATCGAAGCAGCGGTCGCGGGCTATGAATGCGGCGTGCGGGTCGGTGAGTTCCTGGGGCGGTCGCACTACAGGATCTTTCACACGACCGGCACCGCAGGAAAGCTCGCGGCGGCTGCCGGCGTTGCCCACGTTCTGCGACTCGATGCGAAGCACACGCAGGATTGCCTTGGCTCGGCGGGCACCATGGCGGCCGGCTTGTGGGAATTCCTGCGCGACGCCGCCGACTCTAAGCAACTGCATACGGCCAAAGCCGCGGCCGACGGGCTCATGGCCGCCTACCTCGCGCGGGACGGCTTCACGGGTGCGAAACAGATCCTCGAAGGAAAGCAGGGCATGGCGGCAGGCATGTCAACCGACGCCGATCCGCGCCGGCTCACTGCGGGGCTCGGCACGCGGTGGGCGCTCGCCGAGACCTCCTTCAAGTTCCATTCCTCGTGCCGGCATACCCATCCCGCCGCCGACGCGCTGCTCGAGCTCATGAACGAGCATCGCGTGAGCGCAGCCGACGTCGTGAAGGTGACCGCGCACGTTCACCAGGGCGCGCTCGATGTCCTCGGGCCCGTCACCGACCCGCAGACCCTGCATCAGTCGAAGTTCTCGATGGGTTTCGTGCTCGCGCTGATCGCCCTGTATGGCCGCGCCGGGCTGGCGGACTTCAACGACGCGGCCTTGCACGATGCGCAGGTTCGTGCGTTCCATGACAAGGTCGAGATGGTGCTCGATCCCGAGATCGACGCGGCGTATCCGGGCCGCTGGATCGGCCGCGTGACGGTCCGCACGCGCGATGGCCGAATGCTGGAGAAGCGCATCACGTCGCCCAAGGGCGATCCGGATAACTGCTTGAGCCGCGGCGAGCTGGAAGACAAGGCGCTGCGCCTCGCGCACTACGCGGGCGGGGCGACGGAAGCCGAGATGCGCGACGTGATCGCGCGCGTGTGGCGGCTGCGCGACGAAAAAGACGTGCACGATTTTCTGGTTTGAGCGGCGCGGCGCGCCCTTTCGACGCTCACGCTAATTTGTTTTTTCGACCGGCGCCGCCGACGCGCTGCTTTCCGTGATGCGCGACGCGCGGTCCGTCGTGCATCCGGGCGTGACCGCCGGATCGAGATAGGGATTTAACTCGGGGGCGAGGTTTTTCAGAATCTGCACGGGCAGCGCGCTCGTGAAGTTGTAGTTCTGCGCGGTCTCGCCGGGAACGTAAGCCGTGATCACACCGAAGTAGCGATCTCCGATGAAGAACGCGAATGTCGCCGTACGACTTACGGCGCGCGACTTGATGAGATGCCCGCCCGCGCCGAAGACTTCCACCCGGTTGTCGCCGGTGCCGGTCTTGCCGCCGACCGTGAGCTCCGTCTTGTCCGCGAGCCTGAAGCTGCCCTTCAAACGGCGCGCAGTACCCGAATCCACCACATCGGTCACCGCGGCCTTGAGGGCCGAAGCGACTTCCGAGTGCATCACGCGCTCGGCCTGATTGGGCTTGCGGCGCAGGACGGTCTCGTACGGCGTCTGGGCAGCGAAATGAAGCTCCTCGATCCGCGAAGTCGGCAGGCGCACGCCGTCATTCAGGATGATACCCATCAGCTCCGCGAGCGCCGCCGGGCGGTCGCCGGAAACACCGATGGCGGTCGCATACGAGGACACGAGGGAGCTGAACGGGTAGCCGACCCGCTTCCACTGCTTGTGAATTTCCGTGAAGGCTTCCATCTCGAGGAGCGTGCGGATGCGGCTGTCCTGCGCGGCCTTCGCCTTGCTCCTGAAGAGCCACTGATAGACCGCCTGGCGCTCCGATTGGCTCGCATCGTTCACCTGGCGCAGAGTCGCATCCGGATTCTGGCGCAGATACGCAAGCACCCAGAGCTCCAGCGGATGGATGCGCGCGAGATAGCCGCGATCGTGCAGGTTGAACTTGTCGACGCCGTATTTCGAATACATCGAAGCGAGATCCGCGTCGCTGAAGGTCGAGCCGGGGAAACGCTTGCGCATGAAGCTTACGAAGGTGGCGAGATCCGCTTCGGGGGCGACCGAGCGGAAGATGACGGCGTAGCGGTGGGGCGCCGGACGCAAGCCTTCGAGCAGCTCGTCCAGCATCTCGTCACGCTTCAAATCGTGGTACTTCCGGTAGAAGTGGCGAATGAAGACGCGGCCCTCGTGATCGGCGAAGCGCGCGAGATACGTGCCGCGTTCGGGGTGGCGCGGGTCCTGGAGAACACGCCCCGGATTGTCCGGCGGCTTGTACATGTGATGGTAGACCACGTCGCGCATGATGCGGATGAACGCGAGGTTGATGGACTCGCGCAGCGCCTCCTGCACGGTGGGGTTCTTCCTGTCGTCTTCCCGCTTGAAATTGGAGAACGTGTGCGCGCCCGCGCCGGTGAAGAATGTCTCGCCGGGACTCGCGGAATACCGCCGCTGCATGGCCGCTGCGAGCGTTGCCTTGAGGCTTTGCTCCGGCGAAGTCAGGAGGAAATCGATCGTAAAGCGGGTCAGGCGATCGCGCGAATCCACTTCGACCGCCCGGAGTTCCTTCGCGCTCAGAGGGGGCGTACTTTTCGTGCAGCGTCGCGATCAAGTCGAGATAGGTCACGAGCGTGCGCAGTTTCGCCGTGGAGCCGAGCTCGAGCTTGGCGCCCTCGTTCGTGTCGAACGGCTGGCTCGAGTTGTCCGTCTGAACGCGCACGTAGTTCGCGTCCTTGCCGCGCTCGAAGAGCGTGAAGGTGTAGGCCACGGCCGCGGGATCGGCCGTGCCGAGCAGACGGACCTCAGCGAGGTTGGCGGACTTCACGTAGGCGCGGTCCTGGAGCTTGCGAAGCATGCCCGTGACGGTGTCCTGCATGTCCGCGTCGATCGAGCTCGTCACTTTCAGGTCGAGTCGATCGACGTCGTAGAGCCGCGGCGTCTGGATCGTCGTCACCAGGCGATTGCGAATGGCATTCGCGCCTTTCCAGGAGCGGATGGTGGCGTGGTGCGAGGCGTGGTCGGTGCGGAAATCGAGTTTGACGGCGAGTGCCGCGTCGCGCAGGGATTCCGGGATGATGCCGTGCGCGGCGGTGAGCCTCAGGTAGCTGTCGGTGAGCGTGGCCAGGTGCTCGCGGCCCGGGCCAAGAAAATGCGTCGGCCGGCGTTGCGCGATCAGGAGGCTCAAAACCTGGCGATAGGCTTTCGCCTGCGCGCTCAGCACGAGTTGTTCGTTCGCGGCAGGCCGGTGCAGAAGCTCGTTCACGTGACGGAAATCGGCGCCGTACCAGGCCCACAGCCCATCGCCGATACCCGAGACCTCGCCGTAATCGGCGGCCGCGGCGAGCGGAACCGTATTCAGATATTCGAGTACCGATCTGCCGGCGCTGAGCCGACGTATCGGGCCCTCGCGAATAGGCGCGCAGGGTGGCTGAATACATCTGGCGAAGCTTGTCGACAATCGAGTTCGTGATGCCGGAAGGCGAGTGCCGATACTTCTCGATCTGCGTGGCGAGCGTGCTGCCGCCCGGCGCGTCGTAGTCGGCATCGACCACCTTCATGAACTGGGAACCGACGGCGCGCGCGAGACGCGTCCATTCGATCGCCGGATTGCGGGTCGGATACGTATCGTCGAGCAGCTCGCGGTTCTCGATGAAGAGCAGCGCCTGCGCGACCGTTGGAGGAACCGTACCGAAATCCGCGTAGACCCGCTCCGGATAAGCGAACTGGAAAAGAGGCTCGTCGCGGCAATCGAGGATCTGGAGGCCGCCCTGCGTTTTCTCCGGATAAGGCGGCGCGTACCCTGCCTCGATCAGGTCCGCGAGCGGACGCGTGAGGCGCGCCTGCGCGTCGATCTCGAATCCCCTCGCCTGAAGCCGCTCGAGAAAGCGCGGCATCTCGCTGTAGCCCAGGCGATGATCGTACGGACCGTCCTGCGGGAAGCGGATGGAAGCGCTCGGCCCCGGCTCCACCACGAACTTCATGTCATGGGCGAGGCCCGAGAAATAGCGGGCTTGCAGCCTCGACGAGTTGAGCTCCGTATAGACGGCGAAGGCCAGGAGCGCGAAGCCGATCAGGATCAGAGAGGCGTTAAGGAGCTTCGAGCGCGTCGTGGAACGCGCGCGCGTCACGCCGGATGCGGGCGGCTGCATTCGCGGTCTTGCCTCAAGAAACAAACTCCCCGTGTGTAGGATTGTTGCATATTGCCTGAACCAGGTGTAGCGCCCTGATAGGTATGGGCCGAACCGCGGTTACCAAGCGTCCGCGCTATTGCATTGGCGCTCGCCTTTCGCTCGAGCCTCGCCGACCTACGGACCAGAGGGGCACCGATGGTTCCCTCCGTAACCTCCTTTCCTTAGCTACCTGGCCACCTGGCCCTTGCCGAACCGGTCGAAATGCCGCAGGTAACATATGCCGGACGGAAGAAGGACGTTTTGATTTATGACAAGTCTGGTCGACCAACTCAGTCGATCTACGGCGGGGCTCCGATTCAACGATTCATCCCCCGCAGTGGTGCACCAGGCGACCGCCTTATCGCCGATACGGTCGGTTGCGCTCTGGGCGAAAGGATCTGTCACGCTTACGCCAGAAACCGGTTGTCCGCTTTCGCCAGAGAGCTCATCACCATTGAGGAGGAACCATGCGGTTCTCGAGTCGTTGTATCGTTGCCGGGCTTCTCGTCGCATCAGGCATCGTCTCCGGCCACACGTCGGCCGCCTCGGCTGATGCCTATCCCGCGCGGCCCATCCGCCTGCTCGTGCCTTTCGCGCCCGGCGGCGGCGCCGACACGCTCGCCCGGATCGTGACGCCGAAGCTGAGCGAATCGATGGGGCAGCAGTGGGTTGTCGACAACCGCGGCGGCGCGGGCGGCAACATCGCGGCCGAAACGGTGGCGCGCGCCGCGCCCGACGGCTACACGGTGTTCATGGGCTTCAGCACGGTGCTTACGGTGAATCCCACTCTGTACAAGCTCGGCTTCGACATGGCGAAGGATCTCGAGCCGGTCACGCTGCTCGCCGCCGCGCAATACATCCTCGTGCTCCACCCGGGTGTTCAGGCGAACGGCGTGAAGGAGCTGGTCGAGCTGCTCAAGGCGAAGCCCAGGTCGCTCAACTGCGCGTCCGCCGGCGTCGGCAGTCCGCTCCACCTCGCGTGCGAGCTCTTCCAGAAGCGGGCAGGTGTGCAACTCGTCCATATTCCTTACAAGGGCGGCGCTCCGGCGGCCGCGGCAGTCCTCGCCGGGGAGGCGCAGGTGCTCTTCGGGAGCATCGCCTCGTCCCTGCCGCACGTGAAATCAGGCAGGCTGAAAGCGTTCGCAACGACGGGCGTTGCGCGGTCGAAAGTGGCGCCGGAGCTGCCGACGATGATCGAGCTCGGCTTCGGCGGCTTCGATGTGAGCACCTGGTATTCGCTGATGGTGCCCGGCGGCACCCCCGCCGCAATCAGCAAACGGTTGCACAGCGAAGGCGTGAAGGCGATCAACCGTCCTGACGTTCGGAGTCTCATGGCGCCGCAAGGCCTGGAAGCGCAAACGAGCACGCCGCAGGAACTGGCCGCGCGCATTCGCGCGGAGACCGCGACGTGGGCGGAGGTGATTCAGAGCGCGGGGATCAAGGCCGAGTAAGGGGGCGCCGCTCGCCTTCCCTTGGGGCCGCTATAACAAGTCGACCTGATACCGGATGGCTCCGACACGCTTGCTGGGTACGTGCGGTACTTTCACCAGCGCTGTCGGCCGGGTACACGCGTTGCGGTAATTCCGGCATGCTCAGGTGGCTGAAACTGCAGTGGCGGCACCTGAAGTGCGGCCGCCCCGGCACCCGCTTCAAGCGACGCTGGCGGGCGCGCGAGCAGCGCCGCCGCAGTTATTTCGCGAAGCCGCTGTATATGACGGCCGGGCTCTGTGTCTTTCTCATCGGGCTCGTCATGCTGCCGGCGCCGGGTCCGGGATGCATCGTCGTCTTCGTCGGTGCCTCGATGATGGCCGAGGAATCGTTCTGGGTGGCGAGAGTGCTCGACCGCATCGAGCTGAAAGGACGGCGCACACTGGCATGGGCAGTGAAGTCATGGAAACGCGCCGTCCCCTGAAAGGCTCGCGTCGTCGTCGCCAGCGGGCGCTGCCGCACGGAGCAGATGTCCAGTTGATCACCTGACGCGGCGGTCCGCCAGGTTCAGTGCTGGTAGAGCAGTCGCAGGGTCCTTATGTCGGCGATCGATTCGAAGTTCCACAGTTGCGCGAGCAGTTCCGTACTGCGTCCCTGCCCGAGCACCGGCACGATCAGGTCGAGCGCCTTCTCTTCTTCCTCTTCGCGGGTGAGGGGATTTTCGAAGCTGCCCTTCGCCGCCATCGTCTCGTGGCGGAGCATCCGGCCGTCATGCAGCTTCACTTCCATGACGCAGCGCCACCGCCGCTGTTCGTCGGTCAACGCCGGATCCCCGAGCACTTCGATGCGCTCCCGCAGCTTCAGCACCTCGGGATCGCGCATGCGGGCAAAGTCGTGCGCGGACGCGAACGTCACATTGCCATCGCGCAGCATGACCGCCAGCAGATGCTGAACGCAGATGTCGGGCATCTCGCGGTTGTTCACGATTTCGAGTTCTTTGTCCGGCATGCGCGCGGTCAGCCGCTCTACCGAATCGGCAGTGAGCCCGTGCTCGCTGCACGAGGTCGCGCAGCACGTGCAGCGGACCCTGGATCGGGCCGCCGACGGGCCAGCGCTTGATCCCGCCGCGCATGATTCGAATAGCGTGCCGAGCCCGCGCACGAGCGCTTCGCGATCGGCTTCGGGCGAGAAGGTGAAGAAGAAGTCGCGCTCGCCCGAGAAGACATCCTCCACGCCGGTGAATCCATTCGCCGCCATCAGCGCGGCCTGCGTGCCGTTGTGCGCCGGCATGCCGCCCATGGCATACGCCTTCTCGATGTGCTCGGGATCGCGGAACATCGTATAGAGCCCGGAGGCCTGCTGCGCCGCATAGGAGAGGGCGAAACGCACTTGCCGTGGATCGAGATCGAGGAGCGTGCTCGCCGCCGCGGCTGCGCCGAAGAGTTGCCCGAACGCGCCCGCGTGATGACCCGAGCGCAGGAAGGGCATCGGTTTCAACGCGAGCAGGAGACGCGCGCAGATATCGTAGCCAAGCACGATCGCGCGCAGGACCTGGAGCCCCGTCATGCCGCGCATCTCGCCGATCGCCATTGCCGCCGGAACGACGCTCGTGCCGGGATGCGTGAGCGACGGCGGATGCGTGTCGTCGGTTTCGTCCGCGTGTCCGAACATGCCGTTCGCAAGGGCCGCCGCGAGGCTCGAGGTCACGATCCTCGTGCCCATGACGCCCGACTGCTCGATGCCGCCCAGCGCTTTCACGTACCGGATCGCCTGTCTGCCCGGCAGCAGGCGCGAGCCGGAGATCATCGCCGCGAACGTGTCGACGATGTGAATGCGGGCGCGCTCACACACCGCATCGGGCACCTTCACATGGAGCGCGGTGGCGATATACATGCTCAGCGTTTGCATGAGCGGTGAAATGCGCTCGGTGTTCGCGTTCATAGGGGCGACGTGAGCGAAAAGCTTGAGGGAGCGGGCGGGGCAATCGATCATAGCACATGCTAAGATGCCGCCGACTCCACGCTTGCAGCCGGAGCGCCTCGCATTGAAGATTACCGCCATCCATTCGAAAGCCGTTCCGATCGCATCCGAGATCCGCAACGCGTACATCGATTTCTCGAAGATGAACGCAAGCGTGGTGGCGGTCGTGACGGATGTCGTCCGGGACGGCCGGCGCGTGGTCGGCTACGGATTCAATTCGAACGGTCGCTATGCGCAGGTCGGATTGCTCTCGGAGCGTTTCATTCCGCGCGTCATGGAAGCGGACGCGGGGTCGCTTGTGAATGACGCCGGAGACAATCTCGACCCGGAGCGCATCTGGGCCTGCATGATGGCGAACGAGAAGCCGGGCGGTCACGGCGAGCGCTCGGTTGCGGTCGGCGTGCTCGACATGGCGGTGTGGGATGCCGTGGCGAAGATCGAAGGCAAGCCGCTCTATCGCCTGCTCGCGGATCGCTTCAACGGCGGTCGCTGCGACGAGAAAGTGTTCGTGTATGCGGCCGGCGGTTACTACTACCCCGGCAAGAACGTGGCGGCGCTCGAGGACGAAATGCGCAAGTATCTCGACCTCGGCTACTCGGTGGTCAAGATGAAGATCGGCGGCGAGCCTCTGGACGACGATCTGCGGCGCATCGATGCGGTCATCAAGGTCGTCGGTTCACCTTCGAAGGTCGCGGTCGACGCGAACGGCCGGTTCGACCTCGATACGGCGGTGGAGTATGCGAAGGCTCTGGAGCCCTACGGCCTGTTCTGGTACGAAGAAGCCGGCGACCCGCTCGACTTCGATCTCCAGGCGGCGCTCGCCGCACACTACACGCACCCGATGGCAACAGGCGAGAATCTTTTTTCCATGCAGGATGCGCGCAACCTCGTTCGTTACGGCGCAATGCGGCCGGACCGCGATTGGCTGCAGTTCGACTGCGCGTTGTCGTACGGGTTCGTCGAATACCGGCGCACGCTGGCGATGCTGAAGGAGAACGGCTGGTCCTCACGCCGCTGCGTTCCGCACGGAGGACATCAGCTCTCGCTCAACATCGCGGCGGGACTCGGCCTCGGCGGCAACGAGTCTTATCCCGACGTCTTTCAGCCGTTCGGGGGATTCGCGGACGCGACGCCGGTCGAGGACAGTCACGTGCGGCTGCCTGACGTCCCGGGCATCGGTTTCGAAGCGAAGGCCGCGCTCTGTCGGGTGATGCGCGCGCTCGCGAGCTAAAGGAACCTCTGAATAAGTCCCACGCGGAGCGCGTTATGGCCATAACACGATGGATGCAAGGAGTGGAGCGCAGCAAATATGTCGATATTTGCAAGCGACGCGACGCAGCAGACGCGGGTTCTGGCCATAACCCGAAGGGACGGGGCAACATGGGCGCATTTCGTCGTCGTCACCCCTCGCAATATCGACATATTGCTTCGGGCCTCCTCCTAGAACTGCATCCCATCTCGCCTCCGTCGCGCCCGCGCGGGGCTTATTCAGAGGTTCCCGTGCTTCGGGGCTGCTGCGCCTGACGCAGCGCACGGTCGAACGCGCGCTGCTCCTCGATCAATCGCTGCTTCTCGCGCTGATCGCGCTCGTGGAACGCGCGGCGCTCGGCTTCGGCCGCCCGGGCCTCAGCGCGTGCCCAGTCGTGAGCCTCGATTCGCGATCGGGCGTCGAGCCGTGCCTCGCTTTGCCGGGGCGGTTGCGCATTCGCTTCCCGCCGCGGTCCTGGCTCCGCCCACACGCGATTGATGAACGCGAGATTGTAGTTGTAGAGATCCATCTCTCGCCGATGCAATTGCTGCGACTCGCCCCTCGCCTGCCGGTGGCGCGCCGCCGCGGTTCTCATGCACTCCGATTCGTGGCCGAGCTCCCTGTCGCGACACCGCTTCATGTCGTCGTTGTAGCGTTCGCGCGCGCGCTTCTGGAAGGCCAATAACTGTTCCATCGCGTCCTGATGCCGGATTCGCTCCGCAGCCTGCGCTTCGCGGAGCGACTTCGCTTCGTACACGCGGTCGATGTGCTCGTCCGGAGGAACTCGCTTGACGGGCGGACCTTCGGCGACGAGCCGGATGTTTCCACGCGTTGCCTCCGACGTCGCGTGACCCGCGGCATCGAGTGGAGCGATGAGCCACACGATGAGCGAAAACAGCATGAGGGCCGGGATTCGCATCACCGGCCGTATGCAACCGTTTGCCGGCAGCGTGCGGATGACACCGCTTGCCGCGCCGTTCACGCTTTCGCCGTTCCGCATGCCCAGCACTCTGTGAACTGCGCTTCGAGCTTTTCGCCGCACGCGGGACAGCTCCAATGCTCCGCTCGCGAGGCGTCGGGCTGCGCGCCCTTCAGTAACGCCGTCACGAGCGCGTTCGCGGCTTCGTACTGCGCTTCGTCGACGATCCATACCGAGCAGACGTCGACCGGCAGCTCGCCCCAGCCGCTCGTCAGATACTCTCCGCGGACCTCGGCGGCGATGCCGTGCGAGTCGAGGTATCCACGCACGAGGTGCGCTTCGACGGCATGGCGCGCGGCGTGAATCTGCTTCACGTGCTCATCGCTCCATGCCGCGCGAGAATGGCGCCTGTTCTCGTTTGTCCATCCATGCTCACGCGATCTTAAACCCCTCACATCCAGCGGAGAAGACGCATGGCCACATGCTAGAATTCAGGCGCCGGGTCGACACGAAGCACGCTGTCGATCGCCCGGTTATCCCCCGAGGAATCCTCACGTGAGCCGCCCGCTTCGCATCGGCATACTGGAAGGCGACGACATCGGTCTGGAAGTCGTGCCCGAGACGATCAAGGTCATGCGCGCGGCGGCGCAACGTTGCGGGCTCGACATCGATTGGCATCCGACGCCGATCGGCCGCAAGGCCTTCGATGAGCTCGGCTACACGCTGCCGCCGGGCACGCTCGAAAAGCTCGACACGCTCGACGGCTGGGTGCTCGGGCCGATCGGGCATCAGGCGTATCCCAAGGGCGTGCCGAAGGCGATCAATCCTCACCCGATCCTGCGCAAGCATTACGACCTTTTCGCGAATATCCGTCCGGCGAAGTCGCTGCCCGGTGTGAAAGCCGTTTATGACGACGTCGACCTCGTCATCGTGCGCGAAAACAACGAGGGCATGCCGCCGGATCGCAATATGTTTATGGGCAACGGCGAGTTTCGCCCTACGCCCGACATGACCATCGGCGTGCGGGTGATTACGAGGCAGGGCTCGAGCAAGGTGGCGCGAGCCGCTTTCGAGCTTGCGCGGCAGCGCCCCCGCAAGCATCTCACTTCGGTCCACAAGGACACCGTGTTCAAGCTCGCCTGCGGCATGTTCGCCGAGGAATGCCGGAAGCTCGCGCAGGAGTATCCCGACGTCGCCTACGACGAGGTGCTCGTGGATACGTTCGCGATGAAGCTCGTGATGAAGCCGCAGCAATTCGATGTCATCGTGACGACGAATACGTTCGGCGACATTCTGTCCGATGCCGCAGCGGGGCTCGTCGGCGGGCTCGGCCTTGCGCCGGGGCTTTCGGCGGGCCCGGAACGCGCGATGGCCCAGGCGACACACGGCTCGGCGCCCGACATCGCGGGGAAGGGCATTGCGAACCCCTATGCCATGATCATCTCGGGCCAGATGCTGCTCGCGTGGCTGGGACACAAGCACGCGCAGCCGAAAGCCGTGGAAGCGGCCG
This sequence comes from uncultured beta proteobacterium, assembly GCA_963808765.1. Lineage (GTDB taxonomy): Bacteria > Pseudomonadota > Gammaproteobacteria > Burkholderiales > SG8-41 > JAQGMV01. Next base: position 99,664 of record CAWEHH010000041.1, on the reverse strand, counting down.
GCGTCATCGAGCGCGCTGTCGAGCGCGTCATTCGGGAGAAGCGCGCCATTACGCCCGATCTCGGCGGCACGGCGTCCACGCGAGACATGGGCGAAGCGATCGCGACCGCCGTCGCTACAGCATAGATACGAGCCCATGCCCACTCTGCGTATCCTGAGTGCCGGCGCCGCGCAAGCCGTCACCGAGCGCATCCTCGACGCGTTCAAGCGCGACACGGGCTGCGAGGTGATGGCCGAATTCGGCGCAGTGGGCGCAATGAAGTCGAAACTCGGCGTGGGCGAAGGGACAGACGTGATCATCCTCACCCGCGCGATGATCGACGAGCTCGAACAGGCGAGCGTGGTAGAGCGCGGTTCGCGCGTCGATCTCGGCACCGTCGGGACCGGTGTCGCCGTGCGAGCGGGCGCGGCTCGCCCGGACGTGCAAACCTCGGAGCGCCTGCGCAACGCCATCCTTGATGCCCCGACGATCGTGTGCCCGGACCCCGCGATCGCGACCGCGGGCAAGGTCGTCATGGCGCTCATGGAGACGCTCGGGATCACCGAGGCCGCAAAAGAACGGCTGCGCTTCTTCCCCAACGGCTACGCGGCGATGCGCTGGCTCGCGGGGGAGGGCACCGCGACCGACATCGGGATCACACAGGTAACGGAAATACTGCCGAATAAAGGCGTGACCTACGCCGGCCCGCTGCCGCCGGAGCACCAGATGAAGACGGTGTATTCCGCGGCGCTCGTGGTCAGGGCGGCCGAGCCCCGACTCGCGAGAGACCTGCTTGCGCGCTATTCGGGAGACGCGGCGCGCGCACTGCTTCGGGAAGCGGGCTACGAAGCAGGTTAACATTCGCCTGCTCCGCATCGCGGCTTGTAGTGTCTCGCGCGGCGCTCATCATGAGTCAATCCGAAGGACGATCATGAACCGTATCGTGCACCTCGCACTGAAGGTCGAAGACCTGGATAAAACCACCGACTTCTATCAGAACGTGTTCGGCTTCCGCGAAGTGGAAACGCGCAAGACGCGCGATCATCTGTCACGTCACCTGACCGACGGCGCGATCGATTTCACGCTGATCAAGTACGACGAAGGATCGGATTCGGCGGAGTCCCGCGCGTCCGGCGAGGGCCCGTGCATTCATCACTTCGCGATCGAAGTCGACGACCTCGAGAAGTACTGGAAGGAGCTCGAGAGCTACGGCTGCGAGATGATCAGCGATCCGGGCGTGATTCCGGTCAAGTTCCGCGCGCCGGGCGGCACGGTTGCCGAGCTCGTGCCGAAGGGCCGCTACAAGCGGCTCGTCGACGACTGAGCCGCTGCAAGCCTGCGTTCTTTCCATCAACCGGCGCGGCGCGATGCGTTCGCGCACTCGAGATGCACGAATGGCCTCATCGTTACTGAAGAACGGCGATCTCGTGTCCGGCGCGGTACTGGCCGGCCTCGGTCTGTTCGTGGTGTTCGAAGCGCGTAAATGGGAATACCTGACGCCGGAAGGGCCGGGTCCCGGCTTCTTCCCGATGTGGTACGGGCTTGCGCTCGTCGTGTTGTCGGTGGCGGTCGCGGTGCAGGCAATCGCGAAGCGCGGTCAGGACAAGGGCGGCGCGCTCGATTGGGGGGGCATCGGACGCGCGCTCCTGGCATGGGCAGCGCTCACTGCATGCATCGCGTCGATCAAGTTGCTCGGCTTCATCGTGAGCTTCGCGCTGCTCACGTTCTTCGTGGTGTGGGTGATGTATCGCCGGTCCGTCGTATTCGCGGGCACGTCGGCGCTGGGCGCGGCGGCCGCGTTCTACCTGATCTTTCCGCTGGCGCTCAACGTCGCGCTCCCGATCGGCTTCCTTGGCTTCTGAGGGCGCAATAGTGCAGCGTTCGCCCATTTCATCGATCGACGTCTCCATCGTCGAGCAACGGCTCACCGCGCCTCGCGTGCTTCACATGAACCTGCAGGACTTCTGAATGGATATCGCAGACGGCCTCATCCAGGGTTTCGCGGTGGCGTTGACGCCGGGCAATCTCATGTGGTGTTTCATCGGCTGTCTCTTCGGCACGATCGTCGGCGTGATGCCCGGTCTCGGGCCCGCAGCGACGATCGCGATGCTCCTGCCGCTCACGTTTCAGATGGACCCGACGAGCGCGATCATCATGCTCGCCGGCATCTACTACGGCGCGAAGTACGGCGGTTCCACCACGTCGATCCTGCTGAACGTCCCCGGCGAATCCGCCTCGGTGGTCACGTGTCTCGACGGCTATCAGATGGCGCGCAAGGGCCGCGCAGGCGCGGCGCTCGGCATCGCCGCGATTGCTTCGTTCATCGCAGGCACGGTCGGCGTCATCGCGCTCATGCTGATCTCGCCGCCGCTCGCCAAGTTCGCGCTGTCGTTCAGCTCGCCGGAATATTTCGCCCTCATGTCGCTCGGCCTCGCGATGGTCGTGCTTCTCGCGGGGAAATCGCTCGTGAAGGCGCTGCTCGCGATGCTCGTCGGGCTGTGGATCGCGAGCATGGGAACGGACCTCTTCACCGCGCAGTCGCGATTTACCTTCGGATTGTCCGAGCTTCTCGACGGCGTCGACTTCGTGATCGTGGCGATCGGCATCTTCGCGCTGGGCGAAGTGTTCGGGAACATGGAGGTCCGCGAGGGCGGAGAGGTCCTGCCGGTGCCGAAGGGGCTGCGCAACCTGCTGCCCACGATGGAGGAGCTCAAGGCCTGCCGCTTTGCGTTCCTGAACGGGTCCGTGATCGGCTTCATCATCGGAATACTGCCTGGCGCGGGTTCGACCGTCGCGTCGTTCATCTCCTACGGCGTCGAGAAAGCGGTCTCGAAGCATCCCGAAAAATTCGGGACCGGGGTACCCGAAGGCGTCGCGGCGCCGGAAGGCGCGAACAATTCGGAGACCGGCGGCGCACTCGTGCCGATGCTCACGCTGGGCATTCCCGGCTCGTCGACGACCGCCATCCTGCTCGCGGCGCTGATCCTGTGGGGACTCAAGCCCGGCCCGCTCATGATCCAGGACAACCCGACGCTCTTCTGGGGGCTCGTCGCGAGCATGTACGTGGGCAACGTCATGCTGCTCATCCTGAACATTCCGCTGATCCCGCTCTTCGCGCAGATCCTGAAGCTCCCGGTGGCGATTCTCTATCCGGTGATCTTCGGCATCGCGATCGTCGGCGTCTACAGCGTTTCGAGCAGTCTCTTCGACATCTGGATGCTGGCGGGCTTCGGCCTGATCGGCTATCTCATGCGCAAGCTCGACTATCCTTCCGCCCCGCTCATACTCGGGCTCGTGCTCGGCGACAGCATGGAGCGCGCGCTGCGGCAGTCGCTCATGATGTCTCAGGGCGAGCTCGGCATACTCGTGTCACGGCCGCTCTCGGCGACGATGCTCGCGCTGACGGCGGTGATACTATTGCTGCCGCTTTTCAAGAAAGCCAACACCTGGCGCGTCAAAGCGCTCGAGGAAGGCGGATAGCAGCGTGTCGTCTGGCATCCGGCACGCGCAAAAGGAAAGGCGGCGAGGCCCGAGTCGAAGGCGAGCGCCGCCCCCTAACCCCGGAGGAACCACATGAATTATCGTTCGCTCGCGGCCGCGATCGGTTGCGTCGCTTTCGCGTGCATCGCGGCGCCGGCTGCCGCGCAGTTCAAACCCTCGAAGCCGATCGAGATCATCGTCCACACCGGACCGGGCGGGGGCGGCGACGTGCTGGCGCGCTTCATCTCCCAGACGGTGGAGAAGGAAAAGCTCGCGCCGGTGCGCATGCAGGTTAACAATAAGCCGGGCGGCGGCGGATTGACCGCCATGAACTTCGTGGTCGAGAAGAAAGGCGATGCGCACGCTATCGCGGTCTTCACCGGCGTGTGGCTCACGAACCCGCTGACGCAGTCCGAGGCCAAGGTGACGGTGAAGGACATGACGCCGGTCGTGCGTCTCGTGCTCGAGCCCGCGGTGGTCGTCGTGAAGAACGACGCGCCTTACAAGACGCTGAAGGACTTCATCGAAGCCGCGAAGAAATCGCCCGGACAAATGAAACAGTCCGGCGGATCGATCACGAGCCGCGACAATGTCGTCCGGCAACTGATGATGAAGAACACGGGCGCAAACTGGGCGTTCATTTCGTTTCCCGGAGGCGGGGAGCGCATCGCGGCGCTGCTCGGCGGCCACGTGAACATGATGGTGATCGAGCCGCAGGAAGCAGGCGAGCACCTGCGCGCCGGCAACATGCGCGTGCTCGCGCAGGTGACCGACAAGCGCCTGCCGAGTCTTCCCGAACGTGCCGACGTTGAAGGAAGCAGGCGTCGACGTTCCCGTCGTGCCTCAGGTCCGCGGAATCCTCGCGCCGCCGGGCATACCGGCGGATGCGGTCGCCTATTACGAGGATCTTTTCGGGCGGCTCGTGAAAACCGCCACCTGGAAGAAGTATCTGGAGGACAACCAGTTCGAGGACGGCTTCCAGCGCAGCAAGGAGCTTGCCGGATTCGTCGACGAGTTCACCAACCAGATGCGCGACATCCTCAAGGAAGCGGGCGCGAAACTGGTTCGCTAAAAGGTCATGAGCATGTGTGCGGAAACGAATTTGGATGCATCCCGCAGCGTGTCGGGAAGCAATGCAAGGAGCACGGGCTGGCGATGCGCGGCGCTGCTCGCGCTGTATTGCGCTCTGACGCCCGCGTACGGACAGGCTTTCAAACCGGCGCGCCCGATCGATTTCATCACGCACACCGGGCCCGGCGGCGGCAACGACGTGCTCGCACGACGGATCGCCGCGATGACCGAGCAGGAGAAGCTGCTTCCGGTCAGGTTGCAGGTCGTCAACAAGCCGGGCGGCGGCTCGGTGACCGCCATGGTCTACGTCGCTGAGAAGAAGGGCGATCCGCAGACGATCGCCGCCTTCGCGAATACGTGGCTCACGGCGCCGATGACGAGCGCCGAAGCAAAGGTGAGCTGGAAGGACATGACGCCGATCGTGCGTCTGGTCACGGAGCCGGCCGTGATTGCGGTGCGGACGGACTCGCCTTTCAAGACGCTCAAGGACTTCACCGACGCGGCGCGGAAGAACCCCGGCAAGCTGAAACAATCCGGTGGGTCGCCCATGAGCCGCGACGGCGTCATGCGCCACTTGCTCCAGAAGGCGAGCGGCGGCCAGTGGGCGTTCATTTCGTTCCCCGGCGGCGGCGAGCGCATCGCGGCTCTCCTCGGCGGGCATGTCGAGCTGATGATCGTCGAGCCGCAGGAGGCGGGCGAGCACATCCGCAACGGCAACATGCGCGTGATCGCGCAAGTGTCGGAGCGCAGGCTCAAGGCGTTTGCGGACGTGCCCACTGTGCGCGAAGCTGGTTTCGATGTCCCGAACTATGCGGTGTTCCGCGGCATCGTGGGGCCGCCGGCCATGCCCCGCGAGGCGGTGGCGTACTACGAAGACTATTTCGCACGCCTCGTGCAGACCGGGTCATGGAAGAAGTATCTCGAGGAGAACTTCTTCGATGACGGCTATCAGAAGAGCGCCGAGTTCGCGAAGTTCATCGACGAATTCGCCGATCGCGTGCGGCCGCTCCTGACCGAGGCGGGCGTAAAGGTCTACCGCTGAACCCGGTTTCGCCGTGCGCGCGTCCAGAGGAGAATTCACATGAGTCTGCCGAGTCCCGGTCGTGCTGTCGCCGAGCAACTCGCCGAAAGTGCGCTCGCGCTCACGGCCGAGGCAATTCCGCAATCGGTGCGAGAACGTGCGGAAGAGTTGCTGATCGACGTCGTCGGCCTGTGTGTCGCCGCGCGTAACACTGACTACGTGAAGGCGCTCATCCGCGCGATGGATCCGAACGGCGCCTGCACGGCGATCGGACACGCCGGCACGTACAGCCCCGACCAGGCCGCGATCATCAACGGAACGGCCGTGCACGGCGAAGACTTCGACGACACGTTCGAGGGCGGCCCGGTTCATAGCAGTGCGACGGTAGCGCCTGCGGTACTCGCGATCTGTGAGCGTTTTCAGCGCGACGGGCGCTCTGCGCTGCTGGGACTTCTGACTGGCGTCGAAGCGACGTGCAGGCTCTCGATGGTCGTCCCGAAGGCGATCCACAAGGCGGGGTTTCATCCCACGAGCGTGCTGGGTACGATCGGCGCGACGTTGGGCGCGAGTGTGGCGCTCGGGTTGAACCGCCAGCAGACCGTGGACGCGCTCGGCAATGCGGGGAGTCTCTCGAGCGGCATCATCGAATATCTGGCGGAGGGAGCGTGGACGAAGCGCCTGCATCCGGGCTGGGCCGCGCATGCGGGCGTGCAATCGGCGCGGCTCGGCGAGCAGGGTTTCCTCGGACCGCGCACGGTGTTCGAAGGCACGCACGGGCTGTTTCAGGCGTTCGCGCATTCGTCGCGCGGCGCCTATGAAGTGCTCACGGAAGACTTCGGGCGCAAGTGGTACATCGAGGGCATCACCTTCAAGCCGTACGCGACCGGCACGATGAACCAGCCGTACATCGATTGCGCGGTCCGGCTTTCGAAGAAGGGCATCCGGGCCGAAGACGTGACCGACGTACTGTGCGAAACGGCGGAAGGCTATGTGCACCGGCTGTGGGACCCGCTCGAATCGAAGCACCGGCCCGCGAACGAATACGCGGCGAAGTTCAGCACGCCGTTCAACGTCGCGGTTGCGTTCGTGACGGGCGGCGCGGGGCTTTCGGCCTTCACCGAAGAAACGGTGCGTGATCCGAAGATCCTCGCGCTCGCGTCGAAAGTGCGCTACGTCGTCGATCCGAACAATCCGTATCCGAAGGCTTACACGGGCCACATCCGCATGACGCTGAAGGACGGTAGCGTCGTCGAGGAACGGCAGGGCCATATTCGGGGCGGCGCCCACGAGCCGCTGACGCGCGGCGAGATCGAGGACAAGTTTCGCGGCAACTGCGCATTCGGCGGCTGGAGCACGGACCGCATGGAAGCCTTTTTGCGTGGCGTGCCGAAATTCTTCGACGCGCCGATCGATCTGTCGGCGCTGCGCGGCTGAGAAAAGGCGAAGCGCGCCGTTCTGGGGCAACGCTGACCGGAAAGGAGAGGGGTGGTCAGCGGCACTCGGGTCCGTGCGCCCCGCACGCCCCGGGATGACGCCAAGTACGTCATTCCGGCGCGGCGGCCGGAATCCGGAACGCAGTTTGCGAGCCTGTAGCGTTAAGCCCTCCCGCCGCTTTCCCCAGCTTCCCCGCCGTGCTAAAAGCCGGAGATGCCATTCACTCAGGCGCCCCCGGAGCTTGGCAATCAGTACGCAGACGATCGCCTGCTGCGTTCGTATCTCCGGCGTACTCTGCCGGCCGACGTGCGTACGGACATCGAGAGCGAACTGCACGAGATGGGCGGGCTTGCGGGCGGGGAGCTCTACCGCGAGCAACTGAGCGACCTCCACAACGAGCCACGCCTCGTGCAGTGGGACGCGTGGGGCACGCGCGTCGACCGCATCGAAGTGACGCCGCTCTGGCGGAAAGCTGAACGCATCGCCGCGGAGCACGGCGTCATCGCCGCCGCGTATGAACGCAGGCATGGCGCGTATTCGCGCGTTCACCAGTTTTCGCTCGCGTATCTCTTTACGCCTTCGACGGACCTCTACAGTTGCCCGCTCGCGATGAGCGATGGCGCCGCGTCCGCGCTTCTCGCATCGGGCAATCAGGTGCTCATCGATCGCGCTGTTCCCCATCTCACGAGCCGTGACCCGGCCACGCTCTGGACGAGCGGCCAGTGGATGACGGAGGCAACCGGCGGCTCTGATGTGGGGCTGACCGAGACTGTCGCGCGCCGCGAAGGCGACGGCTGGCGACTCTACGGACGCAAGTGGTTCACCTCGGCGATCGCCTCGCAGATGGCCCTCACGCTGGCTCGGCCCGAAGGCAATCCGCCTGGCGGCAAGGGTCTTGCGCTGTTCTGTGTCGAGACACGCGACGCGCGCGGCATCCCGAACGGGATCCTCGTCAACCGCCTGAAGGACAAGCTCGGGACACGCAAGGTCCCGACGGCCGAGCTCGAGCTCCAAGGCACGCCCGCCGCGCTCGTCTGCGGCACGTCCGACGGTGTGAGGAACATCGCGCCGATGCTCAACGTCACACGGACATGGAACAGTGTGAGCGCCGTCGCCCTCATGCGCCGTGGGCTTGGGCTCGCTCGCAACTTCGCGACGCGCCGGATCGCGTTCGGCGCGCCGCTCTCCGAAAAGCCGCTTCACGTCGATACGCTCGCCGGCGTGCAGGCGGAGTTCGAGGCCGCGTTCCACCTCACGTTCTTCGTGGTCGAGCTTCTCGGCCGGCTGGAAAGCGGACGGGCGAGTGCGGAGCAGGCGGCGCTCCTGCGGATCATGACGCCGGTCGCGAAGCTCACCACCGGGCGGCAGGCGGTGGCCGTGCTGTCCGAGATCGTCGAAAGCTTCGGCGGCGCAGGTTACGTCGAGGACACCGGTGTGCCGATGCTGCTCCGCGACGCGCACGTGCTGCCGATCTGGGAAGGGACGACGAATGTCCTCGCGCTGGAAACGCTGCGCTCGATCGAGGCGTGCGGCGGGCTCGACGTGATCGAACGCGAGGCGCGGTTCGTTCTGCAGGGCGTTCGCGAACCCGATCTCGTGCGCATCTCGGCGCGCGTCGAACAGACGCTGGAGGGAGCGAAGGACTGGCTCGCCCGAAACTTGCAGGACGTGCCGAAGCTCGAGGCCGGCGCGCGGCGCTTCGGGCTCACGCTGGGCCGCACGTTTGCGCTGGCGTTGCTCGCCCGCCATGCGCAGTGGTGCGTGGAGAATGAACGTGATCGGCGTCCGCTCGCCGCCGCGCGACGTTTTGCTGCCGCCGGCGTGAATCTCATGCACGATATGGATGCCGCGGACGCGCGGATGCTGGCGCGTGACGAGACTGTACACGCAACGACCCAGGAGAACCGACATGGCTGAAGCACTTCGCATCGACATCGTCTCGGATGTAGTCTGACCCTGGTGCTACATCGGGAAGCGCAAGCTCGAGAAGGCCCTCGCGGCCTGGACCGAGAAGCATCCCGATGAGCCGAAGCCGGCCGTGCGCTGGCTGCCCTTTCAGTTGAATCCGGACCTGCCCGAGACGGGCATTTCGCGGCGCGAATACATCGAGCGCAAATGGGGGCCGGGCCGCGGCCCCGAGGTGTATTCACGCGTTTCAGGCGGTGGGACAAACCGTCGGAATTCCCTTCGCGTTCGAGAACATCGAGGTCCAGCCGAATACGCTGGCAGCGCATCGGCTGCTCACCTACGCCGATCAGCAGGGCCGGCAGGACGAAGTCGCGGAAGTGCTGTTCAAGGCGTATTTCATCGATGGCGCCAATCTGACGGACCAGGACACGCTGGCGGACATCGGCGCACGAGGCGGGCTCGACCGCGAGGCCGTGCGCGCGTATCTCGAAAGCGATCAGGACCGGGAGCTCGTGGCGCAGGCCGACATCGAGGCGCGCACCGCGGGCATCGGCGGCGTCCCGTTCTTCATCTTCAACCGGCGTGTGGGCGTGTCGGGCGCGCAGGATCCGGACACGCTGCTGAAGGCGATGGAGCAGGCGTCGAAGACTGCGAGCGAAGGCTGAAGCGCTGCGCTTATTTCCCTGCGCGGCTCGACGCGGACCGTGCCCACCTGCGCCGCTTCGAACAGCCTGAAGGAGGCGAGATAGCGATTGACGATACCCTGGGACACTGCGTGCTTGCGGCTGATCGCGACGATCTGGTAGAGACGCTGATCGACGAGGTATAGCCGCGCATCGAGGATCGCGTCGGCGCCTTTCGCCTTGCCCTCCGCAGAGAACGCATAACCGGGATACGGGCCCGCGGTGATTCGATCGTCGGCTGACGTGAGCCGGCCTTCGAGTCGACGCACCCAGGTATCGCGCACGCCCGCGAAGAGCTCCTGTGGCGAACCGCCGAGGATGAGCGCGAGAGGGTAGTCGGAATAGCCGACGGCGAAATAAGCGTCAGGACGGTCCGAGCTGTAGAGATGCGCCTCCATCCTGCCGGCGGGCGTATCGAGCATCTGCCGCTGATACTGAGGTTGTCCGCGCATGAGGATGTTGAATCCCCCCTCGTGCACGGTGAGCTCCTTCCATTCGCCCTCACGCGTGCAGGCGGCGAGCGCGCATGCGAGAAGCACGACATCGAGCGCCTGACGCGATCGCGATCCCGCTGCCCGGGGTAGGATACGGACGCGCGAGGCCGAGGCGGGCAGTCGTGATGAACGTCATTCGAGACCATGCCGCTCTCACAGACGGTCTTGTCATACCATCGTCACGCGAGCTGCGCCGCTCCAGCAGGAATGCGCGCACGATCTCGATCTGCTCCGGGACCGTCAGCATCGGCGCGTGTCCGACGCCTTCGATCTCCGCGAGCCGGGCTTTGGGTCCGGAGGCGGTCATGGCTGCCGCTGTCTCCCGAAGGAGCACGTCGGACTGCGCGCCGCGGATGAGGAGCGTGGGGCAGCGCACCGCGTTCCAGTACGCCGACAGATCCACGTCCACGATCTCGCCGTCGAACGGCGCCCGGATCGCAAGGTCGTAGTTTGCGCTCCAGGAACCGTCTGCGTGCTGCTTCGCGGAATGGATCGTGAGATGGCGCCAATGTTCGTCACTGAGCGGACCGAATGGCGCACACACCCGCCGCAAGCTCGCCTCCAGCGCTTCGAGCGTGGGAAAACGCACATCGAGTCCGACGTAGCGCCCGAGGCGCTCGAGCGCCGCCTTGGGCACGAGCATGCCCGCATCGTTCAGGACGAGCTTGCAGATCGGCGTGCCGCGGCGCGCGGCCATGATGATGCCGATAAGCGCGCCCATCGAGGTGCCGAGCCAGTCGATCGTGCGTTCGCTGCCGGCCGTGACGCGCGCGATGAGCGCGGTCATGTCGGCGCAGTACTGCGCGTAACTGTAGTCGGACTTCGTTTCGAGCCATTCGCTGCGTCCACGACCTGCCACGTCCGGGCACACGATGCGGTAGTCGCGCTCGAGCGCCTGCGCCAGAAAATCGAAATCGCGGCCGGTGCGCGTGAGACCATGGACGCAGATGAGCACCCGCGGATTGTCTTCGTCGCCCCACTCGTAGTAGTGCATGCGATGGAAGCCCGACGAGTCGAGGCAGAGAACGGAGCCTTCTTTCATCGCGAGGTCAGAAGCACCAGGGCGGCGATGCCCGATGCCAGCATGAAGGCAAGGTGGACGCCGCTCCACACTTTGAAGCGCCGGCCGATCTTGCCCGGCAGCGCGGACGCAAGGATGAACACACGCCCGTCGGAGGGCTTGCGCATCAGGTGTATACCGGGGGTCGAACGCAGTTCGGCATGCCGCGTCTGAACTTCGCGGCGCGCTTCGAGCCGGGCGTGTTCCCATTCCGCGAGATCCACGTCGCCGCTCTGGTCGCGGTCGAAGCGTGCGAGCAGTTGCACGCGATCTTTCTTCCATTCCGCGAGCAGTTCACCGACGTCGCGATTCTCGTTCAACTCGAGGTCCGCGCCGCCGGCGGTCGTGAACTCCCCGATCGCATACAACGGGCCTTCCGGGAGCAGCAGCCACTCGGTGAAGCGGCGCTCGTCCTGCGTCCAGACGCTCTTGCGCGCATACAGCACTTCGGCGCCGTCGGGCGAGATCACGCACTCACCCGTGCCGTCCCGCAGGAGAAAATGGGCGACGCTCTCGCCGTGATCTTCCTGCACCCATTTGTCGCCGCTGGTCTTGCGCTCCACGCAATAGCTGAACCAGCAGCAGGGCAGGCCGGAGCACGGCGACGTGACCGCAGAGTCGGGGATGAGCGCCGAGCGGCCGAAGAGCTCCACATAGCCCTGCGCCGCCGAAGCGATGCGCGAGGTGGGCAGATCGTGCACGCCGCGAAAGCGCCGGTAGTTGCCGATCCACGCGAAGAAGCTGACCAGCGCCATCGCGATGAGCGCATAGGGCCATATGGCTTTCGTCTCCGATTCGATCGCGATCCACAGGATAACGAGATGCGCGCCGCCCGTCAGCCAGTCGATACGATGCCGCGCGAACCTCAAGGATTCGGAGAACCTAGTCGGGAGCCGGGAGCCGGTCGCGTTGAGGAGGAGGGGCCCCGCGAACGAAGCATTCCGGCGTCAGTCAGAACTCCCGTGCAAGATGTACGAGGCTCTCCGACAGAACGCCGCGTAAGGGCGGCGAGGCCCGAGCCGAAGGCGAGCGCCGCCGCTAGGCGCGGAAAGAGCTCCTTCATGTCGACGTCGCGCGTCTGCTCGCTCGAAAACTTGAGGAGCTCGAAGCTGCGGAAGCTGAAGATCGCCGCGACGATCGAGTCGGGGAACTGCTCGATACGAACGTTGTTCACGTTCACGGACTCGTTGTAGAACTCGCGGCGATCGGCGATCGCATTCTCGAGCCCCGAGATGCGTCCCTGAAGATGGCGGAACGTTTCGTTCGTCTTCAGATCCGGATACGCCTCGGCCACGGCGAACAGCCGCCCCAGGGCGCCGCGGAGCTCGCCTTCCGCCGCCCCGAGCGCGGGCACGTTCGCGGTGCTCGCGCGCGTCCGAGACGCTGGAACGCGCCTGCATGACGCGCGTGAGCGTCTCCTGCTCGAACTGCATGTACTGCTTGCACGTCTCGACGAGCTTCGGGAGCTCGTCGTGGCGTTGCTTGAGCAGAACGTCGATGTTCGCCCATGCCTTGGAGACGTTGTGTTTGATCTGCACGAGCTGGTTGTAGAGCATCGCGAAGTAGACGACCGCGACGGCCAGCACGGCGAGCAGGACGATCGTCGTAAGCTCCATGGCGCCCTCTTGGGATGGCTTTCCGGTGCGCGGCATTGTAGCCGCCAAAGCCGCGGACAGGCGAGGACTCCCGCGCCGGGGACGCAAGCAGCGATCTTCGCCGGCGAGCGTCCCGTGCTTATACGCACATAAGGAATTTCGAAGGGTGCGGCATCGATCCGCTGTTTACAATGCCGCGGCATTCAGTGCGTCTTCCGATGCCTCCCACTCCCCAAGCCGCGTCCGAGCAGCCGACCGAAATCCGCAAGACCACGTGCTACATGTGCGCGTGCCGCTGCGGCATACGCGTGCATTTGCGCGGCGGCGAGGTCCGCTACATCGACGGCAACCCCGAGCACCCGATCAACAAGGGCGTGATCTGCGCCAAGGGCGCGTCCGGCATCATGAAGCAGTACTCGCCGGCGCGGCTGACGCAGCCGCTGCAGGCGCAAGGCGGGCGCCGAGCGCGGCGAGGCGGAGTTCGAGCCGATCTCGTGGGAGGAGGCGTTCGCGCTGATCACCGAGCGCCTCGCGCAAATTCGCGCGACCGATCCGAAGAAATTCGCGTTCTTCACCGGCCGCGACCAGATGCAGGCGCTGACCGGTCTTGTTCGCGCGGCAGTTCGGCACGCCGAACTACGCGGCGCACGGCGGCTTCTGCTCGGTCAACATGGCCGCCGGCATGATCTACACGATCGGCGGCTCGTTCTGGGAATTCGGCGGCCCCGATCTCGAGCGCGCGAAGCTCTTCGTGATGATCGGCACGGCGGAAGACCATCACTCCAATCCGCTGAAGATCGCGATCTCCAAGTTCAAGCGCCGCGGCGGCCGCTTCATCTCGATCAATCCGGTGCGCACCGGCTATTCGGCGATCGCCGACGAGTGGGTACCGATCCGTCCCGGCACCGATGGCGCGCTGCTGCTGGCGCTCGCGCACGAGATCATCGCAGAACGGGCTCTACGACCGCGGTTCCTCGCGCGCTATACCAACGCGGGCTACCTGATCGACGTCGACCCGGAGAGCGAGCGGCTATCGGCATTGCCCGTGCGCACCGGCGAAGATCCGGCCACGGCAATCCCGCATTTCGCGCACGACGAGCTGTGGTGGGACCGCATCAGCAACGCGCCGGTCGTCAATCACACGCCCGGCGCCGATCCGTATCTCGCGGGCGAATTCCGGCTGCCCGACGGCAAGCCGGTGAAGCCCGCATTCCAGCTCCTGATCGAACGCGTCAAGCAATACACGCCGGAATGGGCGGCGGAGATCACCGGCATACCCGCGGCGACCATCCGCCGCCTCGCGCACGAGATGGGCGTCACCGCGCGCGACGAGAAGATCGAGCTGCCGATCGCCTGGACCGACAGCTGGGGCGTCGAGCACGAGACCGTGACCGGCAATCCGGTCGCGTTCCACGCGATGCGCGGACTCGCGGCGCATTCGAACGGCTTTCAGACCATACGCGCGCTCGCGATCCTGATGTCGCTGCTCGGCACGATCGATCGTCCCGGCGGCTTCCGGCACAAGGCGCCTTTCCCGCGCGCGATACCGCCGACCGCAAAAGCCGCCGAACAGCCCCGAGGCGGTGAAGCCCGACACGCCGCTCGGCGGCGCTCGCCGCTCGGCTGGCCCGGCGGGCCCGACGATCTGTTCGTCGACGAGCGGGCCGGCCGGTGCGCATCGACAAGGCGTTCTCGTGGGAATACCCGCTCGCCGTGCACGGCATGATGCACAACGTCATCACCAACGCCTGGCGCGGCGATCCGTACCGGATCGACACGCTGATGATCTTCATGGCGAACATGGCGTGGAACTCGACGATGAACACGGTCGACGTGCGCAGGATGCTGAACGACCGCGACGAGAGACGGCGAATACAAGATTCCGTTCCTCATCGTGTGCGACGCGTTCCAGTCCGAGATGACGGCGTTCGCCGATCTCGTGCTGCCCGACACGACGTATCTCGAGCGCCACGACGTGATGTCGATGCTCGACCGGCCGATCTCGGAGTTCGAGGGCCCGTGCGACTCGGTGCGCGTTCCGGTGGTGCCGCCGAAAGGCGAATGCAAGCCGTTCCAGGAAGTGCTGATCGAGCTCGGGTACGCGGCTGAAGCTTCCGGCGTTCGTCAACGCCGACGGCTCGCGCAAGTATCCGCGACTACCCCGACTTCATCGTCAACTTCGAGACCGAGCCCGGCTCGGGGATCGGTTTTCTCGCGGGATGGCGCGGCAAGGACGGCGAGCAAGTCGATGCGCGGCGAGCCCAACCCGCGCCAGTGGGAGATGTACGCGAAGAACAACTGCGTCTTCCACTACCAGCTGCCGCGCCTCGTACCAGTACATGCGCAACTGGAACAAGGGCTATCACGAGTGGGCGAGCCGCACGCGGCTGCGCCGCTATTCCGATCCGATCGTGATCCAGATCTATTCGGAGGTGCTGCAGAAGTTTCGCCTCGCGGCGCAGGGGCAGAGGCCCGTCGGAGCGGCGGCCGCCGCCCGAGCTCGCGCGAACGCATCGAGACCTATTTCGATCCGCTGCCGTTCTACTATCGCGCCGCTCGAAGATGCAGGCGACGGACACGGCGCGCTATCCGCTCGCCGCGATCACGCAGCGGCCGATGGCGATGTATCACTCGTGGGATTCGCAGAACGCGTGGCTGCGGCAGATCCACGCGCACAACTATCTCTTCGTCAATCCGGCGGCTGGCCGCGAGCACGGCATCGGCGACGGCGACTGGATGTGGGTCGAATCCATGCACGGCAAGGTGCGCTGCATGTGCCGCTACAGCGAAGCGGTCGAGCCGGGCACGGTGTGGACCTGGAACGCGATCGGCAAAGCGCGCGGCGCGTGGCATCTCGCGCCCGACGCCAACGAGTCGCAGCGCGGCTTTCTGCTGAATCACCTGATCTCGGACGAGTTGCCCGTCGCCGGCGGCGCGGCCGACAGGCGCATGTCGAACTCCGATCCGATCACGGGCCAGGCGGGCTGGTACGACGTGCGCGTGCGGATCTACAAGGCCGGCGCCGATGAAGCACGCGAGACCTGGCCTCAGTTCGAGGCGCCCCGTCCGCGCCCGGCACGCAGCGCGGGCGTCGCCTGTGGCAGGCCTTCGTCGCCGGAACGGGAGAGTGGAAGTGACACAACTCGCTCTCGTCATCGATCTCAACGTCTGCGTCGGCTGCCACGCGTGCGTGACGAGCTGCAAGGAATGGAACACGTCGGGCACGGCGGGCAGCCTCGTCGACGAACGGCCGTACGACCGCGACCCCACCGGCACGTTCTTCAACCGCGTGCAGACGTTCGAGGTCGGCGAATTTCCGAACACGCAGACGGTGCACTTTCCGAAGTCGTGCCTGCATTGCGAAGACCCGCCGTGCGTGCCGGTGTGCCCCACGGGCGCGAGCTTCAAGCGCCCGAGGACGGGCTGGTGCTGGTCGATTACGACAAGTGCATCGGCTGCAAGTATTGCGCGTGGGCGTGTCCCTACGGCGTGCGCGAGCTCGACGAAAACCGCAAGGTGATGGGCAAGTGCACGCTGTGCGTGGACCGCATCGACAACGCAGCGCTGCCCGAGGCCGACCGCAAGCCCGCCTGCGTGCATCGCCTGCCCGACCAATGCGCGGCTCTTCGGCGACATCCACGATCCCGAGTCGGTCGTCTCGAAAGCGATACGCGAAAACGGCGGCTACCAGCTCATGCCCGAGTGGGGCACGCAGCCGGCGAATCACTATCTGCCGCGGCGCAAGACCGAATTCCAGCTCCACGAAGATCGAGCTCGAGCGCGCCGACAATCCGCTGAAGATCGACGGACTCGCGCCGGACGTCGCGGAGAAGGCGCCGTCCCTCGACGACGTGACTTCCTGGTGATGCAACCGGAGCGACTGCGGTGAATCCGGCGTTCTCGGTCATTTTCCTCACCACGCTCATCGGCGTCGGGCAGGGACTCTTCTTCGCGCTGTATGCCGCCGAGGTGGGCACCGGTTTCGACTGGTTGCCGACTGCGACGGCAAGTTTCTACGCCATGGGCAGCGTCCTCGCGTGTCTGTTCCTCACGGCGGGACTGGTCGCTTCGTTCTTCCATCTGGGCCGGCCGGAGCGCGCATGGCGTGCAGCGGCCATGTGGCGCACTTCGTGGCTGTCGCGCGAAGTGATCGTGCTGCCGCTCTTCATCATCGTCACGCTCGCCTACGCGCTGATGCACTACGAAGAGATGGAGGGCACGCTCGTGCTGGGCGCGGCCGGCGTCGTCGCCTCCATCGCGCTCTTCATCTGCACCGCCATGATCTATGCGTGCATCCGCTTTCTTCAGGAATGGGCGCACCCGCTCACCGTCGTCAATTTCACCCTGCTCGGATGCGCTTCGGGATTCACGTTCGCCGCCGCATACGCCGACTTCGCCGCGCCGGCACTGGAGGAAAGCTTCATCCGCTGGGCGGTGATCTTCACGGTCGGCGCGTTCTTCACTCGCGCGGCAAGCCTCGTGCGCAACAGCCGGATCAAGCCGAAGTCGACCCTGCAGACCGCGATCGGCGTGAAGCATCCCAGGCTCGTCCAGAAAGCGCAGGGCTTCATGGGCGGCTCGTTCAACACGCGGGAGTTCTTTCACGGCCGCACGCCGTCGTTCGTGCGGGCGGTGAAGTGGTTCTTCCTGACGTGCGCGTTCGGTGTTCCGGTGCCGCTGCTGCTCGCGGCTGCGCATTGGAACGTGGGCGGGTTGGCGCTGGCCGCGTTCGCTCATTCAGTATGCGGGTCTCGTCGCGGAACGCTGGTATTTCTTGGCGCAGGCGCGGCACCCTCAGAACCTCTACTACCAGACGATCTCCTGATGAGCGGCCCGATGGTTGCTGCACAATCTGAAAGCCGGTAGGCTAAGCAGCGCCTATCCCCCCATTTGCTTCACCCAAAAACCGAGGATGCCATGAGTGAGAACCCCGCGAATTCCGCCGGCCGCGACAAGTTCGTGCAGGACATGAGGATGGTGATTTCCGATGCAGAGGAGTTACTGCGGGCCACGGCGAATCAGGCAGGCGAGAAAATCGGCGTTGCCCGCGAGCGGATCGAGGACAGCCTTCACCAGGCGAAGGTGAAACTCGCCGAAGCCGAAGCCGTTCTCAAAGAGCGCGGCGCGCAGGCAGCCCGCTACACGGATGAGTACGTGCACGAGAATCCGTGGCGCGCGATCGGCGTCGCGGCTGTCATCGGACTCGTGCTCGGGCTGTTGATGACGCGGCGCTAGCCGTTTTCCAACTCGCGCCCGCGCTGCGTATCCAGTGCTACAGACTTGCGCGTCACGTGCCAAGCACCGCGCGCGAGTGAGGCTCTCGGGCACCTCTCAGCGCCCGGCCCCACGTCCTTCACGGTTGCAGAAGACGTCCCCGCGGTCGCGCTTCCCGGTGAAGGTGAGGGCGTGCCGCCCGGAGGAGGCTGCGTACCCTGTCCCGGCTCGCTCGGGGGGCTCGGCGGCGGGCCTGTCGGTATCTGCGCGGCGGGTTCTCCTCCGCCGGCCGCGGGCTGCGAGTGCGGGGTCACGTTGTCCTTCTGCCCCGGCAACGGCAGGAGCCCTGCGAAGACGAGCACGACAATAGCGATGACGGCGACGATGATCCACGTCGTGTAGTTTCTTCGTGTGTCGGCCATGTGAGATCCCTCTCTCTTTCGATGGTGCCCTCCAGCAAGCGCGATGCCGTGGCGCGGGGGACACGTTCGCGCCCTGCATCAAAGGCCGTAAAATAAAGACCTGGTTTCGTAGCGGATGCACACGACAGGGCACGAGTCCTTCTCCCCTCGGGCGCGGGGTGGGATGAAGGAAAATGGGCGCCGCGAAGCGCGCGTTCCGGAGAGGCTCATGGCTGACAGGACACTTGGCGCCTACAACATCTTCGATCTGCGTGAGATCGCGCTGCGCCGCGTTCCGCGAGGATTGTTCGACTTCGTCGATCGCGGAACGGAAGACGAAGTCTCGCTGCGCAACAATCGCGCTGTATTCGACCGCATCAAGTTCAAGCCCCGCACGCTGATCGATGTATCGAAGCGCACGCAGGAGATCACGCTCTTCGGCCACACGCAGAAGATGCCGATTTGCGTCGCGCCGACGGGGACGGCCGGCCTCATGTGGTACGAAGGCGAGATCGCGCTCGCGCGCGCGGCGAAAGCAGCGGGCATTCCGTTCTGTCTTGCGACGGGATCGATGACCGCAATGGAACGCGTTGCCGCCGAAGCGGGTGGGCGGTTGTGGTTCCAGCTCTACATGTGGCCCGACAAGTCGATGTCGCACAAGCTCGTCGAGCGTGCACGGGCAGCCGGCTTCGAGGCGCTGGTCGTGACCGTGGACGGCGCCGTGTCCCCCAACCGCGAATACAACCTGCGCAGCGGGTTCACGATTCCATTCACCTTCACGCGCGGGAACATCACCGATGTGCTGCTGCATCCGCGCTGGCTCGTGAGCGTGCTCGCTCGCTACGTCATGACGACGGGAATGCCGCGCTACGAGAACTATCCGAGCGAGATCAAGTACAAGGTGACCGCGGCGCCGATGGGCCGCTCGCAGATGAAGAACGACTCGCTCAACTGGGAAGACCTGAAAGTCCTGCGCAGACTGTGGCCCGGAACGCTCATGGTAAAGGGTATCGCGCATCCACAGGACGCGGTCCTTGCGGCCGATTGCGGAGCCGATGGCGTAGTCGTATCGAATCATGGGGGGCGCAATCTCGACGGATCGATGGCGCCGCTCGAAGCGCTGCCGGACGTCGTGGACGCCGTCGGCAACCGGATCGCGGTGATGGTTGACGGTGGCTTCCGCCGCGGCTCGGACGTCGTGAAAGCGCTCGCACTCGGCGCGCATGCGGTGCTCGTCGGCCGCGCGCCACTCTACGGAGTCGCCGCGGGAGGCGAGGCCGGTGCTGCGCGCGCGCTCGAACTGCTGCGTGAAGAAATCTCGCGCGTGATGGCGCTCGTGGGTGCGCGCAGTGTCCCGGAGCTCGGACCGCAGTTTCTGCACTTCAGCGACAACACTTTCCGGCGTTCGGCAGCGAGCCGCGTCGATCTGAAGCTTCTGGACACCGCACGGGCGGCCGCGGAAGGTTGAGGTGCTGTCTGTTTACCTCCTGCTCTTCGTCATACCGGTCGCGGTCATCGCGTACCTCCTCTGGGATCACAAGCGCAAGGCGGCCGCGCGCGACGCAGCCAGTGCGGGTCGGCTCCAGCAGATGCTGGGGGCGGTCGATCGTGTGCGCAGTGATCAGGACCCAAACGTATCGGCGGTGCCATCGTCGGACGCGGCGAGCGACGCACCGAGGCGCACGTCCGTCTACGCTCGACGCAACCGCGTTCTCGACCCTTCACACACGCTCGTGTATTACCTGCTCAGAACGGCGCTGCCGGACTACGTCATACTCGTCCAGGTCCCCCTCGCGTCGATCCTCGAGCCTGCGCCCGGCCTGTCGACGCATGCGCGCGAGGAATCGCTGAGAGCGCTCGGCGCGCGCACGATCGATTTCCTCGTGAGCGATCGCAACATGCAGCCGGTCGCCGTCGTCCAGCTCGCAGCGGCATCACACGCGATGGCGGCAGAGGCGGCGACGCCCGAGACATGGTTCAGCGCGACGGGCGTTCGCCATATCGCGCTCGACGTCTCGGCACTGCCCAAAAAAGACGCGATTCGCAGCGTCGTTCTGGGCGAAGACGTCATGGAAACACGTGCGCCGCCGCATGCGACGTCGCACGCAAGTTGAGCGTCCGCCACGGTTTTTCCGTGCTCGCCACGTGCAGACCAGATTTCGCTTGACGGCGTCTTTAAGCGCGTATACCGTGGCGCCGTGTTTAGTTCTAAGTTCTAGAGAATGTTGACTCTGACATTCGCCAGCGTGCGTTCTTCGGAGGCTTGGAGATTAAACATCGGCCGAGCGTAAAGCTCTCGTTTAATTTCTGGAAGGACGGCAATAGATGGCAACGGGTACTGTGAAGTGGTTCAACGATTCGAAGGGGTTTGGTTTCATCACGCCTGACGGTGGCGGCGAAGATCTCTTTGCTCATTTCTCGGCGATCAACATGCCGGGATTCAAGACATTGAAGGAAGGCCAGAAGGTCAGCTTCGAGATCACCGCCGGCAACAAAGGCAAGAAGCAGGCGAGCAACATCCAGGCGGTCTAAGTAAGACCCCCATTCGGAAAGCCGGGCGCAACGCCCGGCTTTTTTCATGGTGGGCCGCCCCAGGTTTTCCGAGGCGGCTTATTGCATCAGTTCGGGCAACGTGACGATCGCGATGCCGTTCGCTTCGAGCGCGCGTCTCACTGCGCGCATCACTGGAACGCCCGTAGGCTCGTCTCCGTGCGCACAGAAGGTATCGATGCGGGTCGGCATCGTCCGGCCGCTCGCCGAGACCAGAGCGCCGCTCTCGAGAAAACGGAGCACCTGCCTCACCGCGGTATCGGGATCGCGAATGAGGGCGCCTTCGAGTTGCCGCGAAGTGAGCCGTCCCTGCTCGTCGTACGTGCGGTCCGCGTAGGCTTCATGCGCGACGCATAATCCTTCGGCTTCGCCGGCTGTGACCATTTGCGAGAGCGCATTCGCCACGAAAATCAGATCGCGATCGACGGCCCGGATGGCGCGGGCGATTGCACGCGCGCACTCTGCGTCATCGTGTGCGATGTTGTTGAGCGCGCCATGAGGCTTCACGTGCGTCACCTTGACGCCGTGGACAGCAGCGATCGCCTGAAGCGCGCCGAGCTGATACGCGACCATCGCTTCGATCTCGGATGGCTTCATCCGCATGGCACGCCGGCCGAATCCCTGAAGGTCGGGAAAACTGGGATGCGCGCCGACGGAAACGCCGTGCGCCTTCGCAAGCATCACCGATTGCGCCATCACGGCCGGGTCGCCGGCATGGAAGCCGCATGCGATGCTCGCGGAGCGGACGAGTCCGATCAGCGCTTCGTCGTCGCCGATCACGTAGCGCCCGAAGCTCTCGCCCATGTCGCCATTCAGGTTGATCCGCGGCACCATGCGGATGATTTTCGCACAGACCGACCCGGCGGTGCTCGAGGTTCAGCGTCGAGCGCAGGGTTCGGCAAGCCTTAACACTCGAGATCGAACAACCGTATGGCAACGCCGAGAACGTGGGACATCTTTTGCCGCGTCGTCGATAACTACGGCGATGCCGGCGTGTGCTGGCGCCTCGCGCGGCGCTTGGCCCAGAAGGGCGGGGCCGTTCGTCTCTGGATCGATGATCTCCCCACCCTTGAACGGCTGCATTCCGCTGTGAGGTTGGCTGCGATTCAGTCCGTGGAGGGCATCGAGATACGCGCGCTGCGCGACGAGCTTCTCGCCACGCCGCCCGCCGAGGTCGTGATCGAAGCCTTCGGGTGCGGGCTGCCGGAAGCCTATGCCGTAGCCATGGCGAACGCACGTCCCGCTTGCCTGTGGATCGTGCTCGAATATCTCAGCGCCGAATCGTGGGTGGCCGCACACCACGGCTTGCCCTCTCCGCATCCGCGCCTGAACCTGCAACGTTTTTTCTTCTTCCCTGGATTCGCCGCAGGGACGGGGGGTGTCCTGCGCGAGCCGGATCTTTTTGCCCGACGCGACGCTTTCGGGGAGGCAGGCCAGCGGAGATTCTGGACAAGCGCGGGTCACGACATGCCGGCTGCGAACGCGACGACGGTTTCGCTGTTCGCGTACGAAACGGCGCCGGTGACGGAATTGCTCGAGGCATGGGAGCGGTCGCCTTTTCCGATTGTCGCGGCCGTGCCTGAGGGGAGGTTGCTGGCGACCGTACTCGGATACTTCGGAGTTTCAACTGCACCCCCGCGAGGCGTCATCGAGCACGCGGCGCTGCAAGTGCGGGTGATCCCCTTCGTGCCTCAAGCGCGTTACGACGAGCTGCTCTGGTCATGCGACGTGAACTTCGTGCGGGGCGAAGACAGCTTCGTGCGTGCGCAGTGGGCCGGCCGGCCTTTCGTGTGGCAGATCTATCCGCAGGAAGACGGCTCGCATCAGCCGAAACTCGAAGCCTTCCTCGATCGTTATTGCGAGGCTGCTCCGGCCGAGATCCGGCGTGCGGCACGCTCGCTCATGATGAGCTGGAACGGGGCCGCTCGCGGAGATTCGGTCGCGTCCGCCTGGGCGGCTTTCGAGCCGTGCAGGAAGGATCTCGCGAGACATACACGAAGCTGGGCGGAGCAGGTTGGTGCACTGGGAGACCTCGCGGACAATCTCGCCGCGTTCTGCGAGGACAAGCTAAAATATCCGTTTGATTCGGCAGCCACAGGGCCCTCATGAAAATCGCACAGGAGCTTCGGGTCGGTAACGTCATCATGGTGGGCAAGGATCCCCTGGTCGTCCTCCGGGCCGAGTTCAGCAAGTCGGGGCGCAATGCTTCCGTCGTCAAAATGAAACTGCGTAACCTGCTTTCCGGCAGCACGACAGAAACGGTTTACCGTGCCGACGAGAAGTTCGACGTCGTTACGCTCGAGCGCAAGGAAGTGACGTATTCGGTACTACGCCGACCCGACTTACGTCTTCATGGATCCCGAGTTCAACCAGTACGAGGTCGACAAGGAGAACATGGGAGACACGCTGAACTACCTCGAGGACGGCATGAACATCGAGGTCGTGATCTACGATGGACGGCCCATCTCCGTGGAGATTCCTCAGACCGTCGTGCGCGAGATCGAGTACACGGAGCCCGCCGTGCGCGGCGACACCTCCGGCAAAGTGTTGAAACCCGCGCGCCTCAAGACGGGCTTCGTCGTGCAGGTGCCGCTATTCTGCGCGACCGGTGACAGGATCGAAATCGACACGCGCACCGGAGAATATCGCAGCCGCATGAAAGGCTGAAGCCGCCGGCGCGAAAATGAAGATGGCACCTCGGGGTGCCTTTTTTTGGTGCTTCTGAATCGCCACCTGCTAGCGGCCGCCGCTCGGCGCAGTGCCAATTCCGCCGCCGGCGCCGATACTCGTCGCCCCGGCGCCGAGCGCGCCGGCTCCAACGGTTCCGGTGCCGCCCACGCCCGAACCTACGGCCGCGCCGCCCACGGGCCGACTCAGGATGTTGGAGTTGCTTTCACCGGTGCCTGAATCGACCGTTCCACCTATGGTCTGAGGGATGCTGCCGGTAATGGCTGGCACACTGCCGACTGCGGATGGCGCCGTGGTCCCGACGGTCGACGGCGTGCTGATCGAGGGACTGCTGATGACCGGCGCGGAGGGCACGATCGGCGCAGGAGGCGTACTGCCGACCACCGGCGGCACACTGCTCACCGGTGCGGGCGTGCTGATCGAAGGCGTGGTGCCGGTGATCGAGGGCGTGCTGCCCGTGGTGAGCGAGCCCGATACGGATGGCGTCGCTCCGACAGGAGAAGGGGTGCTGCCGCTGATCGACGGCGCCGCCCCGGGTAGGGCGCTCGCCGGCGCGCTGCCGGTTTGTGCCAAAGCCGGCAGAGCCAGCATGGCGGCCGCTGCCATGAGCCAGGTTCGCAGATCCATGGGAGTCACCTCAGTGAAGTCAAAGAGGGATGCGACTCGACGATGCAAGTCGAATGCCGCGACGGCGTCGCCTTCAAGGCGCCGCATCCTGTCGCTTGATCGTGACACCCCCTGGACTTACGAACGACGGCCCGCGGCTCGACGCGCAGTGTCGGAGGGCTGCGCCGCTGCACGCGCTTTCGGAGACGTACTGCGCCTCGGCCTGGAAGCCGCGACGGCAGGCGCGATCTGCTCGATCCCGGTGGAGATCCGCGTCAGCTCCTCACGCAAGGATTCGGGGACCGCAAGCGTTTCGATTCGGCGTGTGCGCGTAGAACGCGGCGCATCGACGGGAACGCCGGTCAGATACAGCAGGAAGTCTTCGGTCGAGTACATGGTCTTGCGCGCAGATTTGAAGTCGGCTGGCAGGGCGGGATACGCGCGCGTGTTGCCCGGGTATAGCACGCGCAGAACGAACCCGAGGCAGCTCAGGCAGAAGCGATCGGCGTTGCCGCTTTCGTCGCAGTAGGGGGTCTTGTCCTCGATATAGGGGGCGATCCGCGCGCTGAGCTCGCGCCCCAGCGTCCGCATAGACGCATCGTCACGGAACGGGCGAAGACCATACAGATGCTCGATCTCGTAGCGAGTGTTTCCTACCGTGAAGGTGCCGGCAGCGAAAAAAGGGGCGACGAACACGCCGCCTTCGGGAAAGGACCATGCGATGCGACCGTCTTCGAGCTCGATGCCGACTTGCGTTTCGGGTTCGCCGTCGGGGCCGGTGATCACGAAGTAATGCACGTAGCCCGCTTCGCCGGCGAGCCCAGTGACGACCGTAACCTCGGTGGGGCTGCGCAGCGCCGTGGACGCGGCCGGTCGGGTCACGGCTCCCGGGCGCTTCGCGGCGCTCTTCGACACCAGCCAGACCTTGTCTGCGTCGACCGCAGTGAAGGCCGTGGCCGGTAGCATGGACGTGACGAGGCAGCCGGCGACAAACCCGCTTCTGAGGCGCTTCGATCGTTGCGTGCCCATGCCCTCGCTCTGCAGTTAGAGTGCCGCCATGTCGGCGCCGCGTAAGGTATCACACCGCTCACCCGCAGGCTGGTTTCCGCTCATGAGCCTCCCGAGGCAGGTGCATGCTATCGTGCGGATTTGGAGTCGAGCCGGGAGCGCGCTTTGTCAACCGTTGTCCAGGAATCCGACGCCGCACTGGCGCTCGGGACCGTCGCCCTCATCGTCGTAAGCATCATCGTCCTGGTCATAGTCGCCACCTTGTTCAGGCGCATTCGAGATGCGCTCGTAAAGTGGTACTACCGCAGGAAGTATGCGGCCGAGTTCCGTCGCCGGGACCGGCTTTGATTCCAATGCTTGAAAACGCGCTGGGAAACCAACGAGGCCTCTTCTCTTGGTGAGACGGCTCTGCGGGCCTGCACGACGTACGAGCCGATGTCCCGGTCGCGGATGCGCCCCGGGGCGCTTGCTGGCTGATCGACGCGCTCGGCGTGCCGCTGGATTTACGAAGGTCGATCTGGGGGCAGGCGGTGATACCCGCTTTGTTTGCCCGTGGGCTGCACGCGTGACGCCTGCATCGGAGCGCGTCCGGCGAAAGAGCTTTGCTGATCGAGCACTTACGGGTCGCGGGGCTCCGAGCATTTGTTACCCAGATACGTGGCATACCCTTACAATCGGCTTGCTTTTTACCTGGATGAAGGAGCCTCTGTGATCCCCGACAGCACCGAAATGCGATTGAAGATCGAAATCGAGCTTCTGAAGGCGCTCAGCTTGTCCCTAGCGGCAGCATTGCCGCAGGAGTCGCAGCAAACGGCCCTGGAGCTTTTCGAGCAGTACCGGAACAGCGGCGCACGAGAGCCTTGGCGGGATGCAGCCGCCACCCGAGCTGCAAAGCTATGCTAAGGAAATGCGCGAGCAATTGGTGACGCGTCTGCGCGAGATCGCAGCGTAGCTGAGCCGCGCTTGATGGCGCGGCATCAAAGCCGCGTCGAACACTTCTGATGCTCGTGCGGGGCAGAACCCGCGCACGAGCGTGGGGGTTGTCCTCAGGACCCGTGTGGGTGCGCTGGTGCCCGACGATTTCGGCGTCGCGCCACTGCTCCTACGAAGATCAGGCCGGCGAGGAGCATGGCCCATTCCGCGGGTTCTGGCACCGGCGGGGTGACCCGCGTAGTAGGCGTCGTAATCACATCGGGGCTGCTCGCCGACGCGGGGCTCAGCGAAGCCGGGACGGCATTGAAAAGGCTTCCCATGACAGGAGCGCTTTCTGCCCCGCGGTTGAATGAAACACGACCTGCCGCCGTGTTGTCCGGCCCGGCGCCCACGATCGTGTAAGTCGCACCACTGTAGCCGGACTCGCGAGCGTAGCCTCCGTAGTATTCGGGCCACTCGTGCTCCGCGCCGATCGAGCCATAGCGCCGCCGCCGGCGATGGCGCCCTGCGGCCATGAAACGAAGGCTGGCGGGCTCCAACGCGAATTGCCGAGCCCGACTGCGTCGTCCTGTGCCTCCATAGCTGGGGGATGAATGCCGGAGGCCGCTGTCGGTGCGTGCGTGGGACGCCCCACCGCTCCGCGCGACTGGTCCTGTTTGCCGGACCCCTGCGACCCGCCTGCCTGCCGTTCGATCAACAGCGCTGCGCCCATCGTCGTGCCCACGGCGAGCATGCCGGCGACGAACAAGATTGTCTTGAGATGTTTGCGCGACTTCATAGTGTCCCCGTTGTTCTTTTTCGTCTTATGCACTACGAACACAAACGCGAGCCGCACGACCAGCGTCTTTCACGGCGCCGTGCGGCAGGGTGTCACACGGTGTGACTTTGCAGCTCGATAGGTGCGCATTCCAGCACGACTGAGGACATGTTTCCGGAACATTGTTCCGGTTTTGACACCGACGGCGTAACGATTCTGGCGCGGGTGGGAAGCCGCCGGTGTCTTCTTCGACCAGCGACTCTGCGATGGTCGGTGATGGACGTTCTTCGTGCGGGATGCCGACCAGAGTCAACCGTCACGCGGACCATAGCTTTGGGAGACAGGTCGGGGATCGAGACTTCCGAAAACCGATCACTGTCCAGCTTGCCAACCGTGTTTCAGTTCACACGAGTTGGCAAAAGGCAAGAACCAGAATTGAGTTGGATCAAAAACCCAGCCGTTGCACGCGACTACTATGCAGACGTCATCGACTGGAGAGCGACCATGATCATTACCTGGATCTTCGATTTCGCCGAGCTTCTGCAGTTTGTTCGTGAAGGCGCGCTGATTGCGAGGCGTGGGCGCCCGGATGAGTTGAGGCGCTTCCTGGCTGGCTGAAGAGTCGCTGCCGTATTCGTGAATCGAGCCGTGGCGCGGCTTGTACGCCAGGCCGTCGCCGACGCGTTGGCCGTGACGGCGCGATCGCAAACGCGGACTTGAGCGGGCGGCGAGCACGGCCGGGGACATCGTGGAGCTTGCCCGACTGTCTCGTGGAGCGCTTGTCGGGCGAAAGGCGGTAAACCTCGCCCGATTACTGGACAGAAAGAATGCGTCGGTCGGCGGCCGGCGCCCCGGGTAATGGTGGGGCGGCGAGAATCGAACTCGCGCGCCGTTCTCACTATGAAAATCGGGGGCACGGAAGAGGTCGCATTCCTGTCGTTACCCCTTTCAGGCGCCATCTCTCTCACTCTGACTCTCGCATCGTCTGCCTATAATTGCCCCTGACATGCCGGAGCCATACGACGCCTGGGAAATTGCGAACCGGAAGTGCATTGAGTGCCGGGACGTGATGTATCGGGCGAAGGATGCCTACCAGGCAGCAGATCGCCGGGCCTGGGCGCTCACGCACGAGTCAGCCGCGGCTGCCAAGGCTGGCCACGTCCTGACGTCCTATGGATTGAGTATCGACGCAGGGCCTGCGTTTGAAGAGGCGGCGGTGGCTTGGCAGGAGTACATCAAAGCCAAGGACGCATTCGCTGCCGCGATCGAGGCGGCACGCGCCGTGTTGCCATTAGAGGCTCAGGAGTGGCTATTCGATTGGGAACATAAGGCAGCGCAGCAGGAGGGCCGATCTTGCCGGGACGACGATCCAACACGGCATTGAGTATGCGCCCGCGTAGTTGCCTTGCGGCCAGACGGCCGAGATCGTCGCGTAGTGTGACGTTCCACTGGCCGGGGCGAGCGAACGATCAAAGCCGGGGAGCGGCCTTGCGTACGGTTCCGTGAAACGCCCGCCAATGCAGACGAATGAGCCGACTGCTCATTCTTGACGCTCGGGGCATTTTTTCAAGCATCCGGTCGGCTATATCGCCGAGGTGTTGCAGACGCTTACGCCCGCCGAGGATGCTGACGACGGTGCAATGATGAACTGCTACGTGACGGTGCCAGAAATCGGGCAGGTGTGCATCACGGCCAGCCGCATGAAGCACAAGCGTGGCAGTCGGTGCATACTTCTAAGTCGCTGAAAGGGCGTCCGCCGTGACTGGAGGCCAACGACAGTGAGATACGAGCAATTGTGTCGCGTGTATTTCGTGCGCTCTGAACGCATTGAGCGACGATTCAAGATGGCCAACTGCTTCTGGTTGTTCGCAGTCTTTCTTCCGGGACTGCTCTTCTGGCCCGCTTGGCCGTCGGGATGGTATTTGGTTGCCCTACTTGCGACGTGGCTTGTTGTAGTGCCGGCAGCCCAAAGATGGCTTCGGTCGGCAGAGCGCACTCGCCCCCTTGATGTAAATCGCTACTTGGCGAATTGCCGACGAACACAGACAAACTCCCGCTCATCGCTGAGCGAGCGCTGACACAATCCGCGGCTCTCCCGCCACGCATACGTTCCTCGCGGGAGCGGTCGCAACGACCTTGGCCGAGCCGCGCACTCCCGCGAAGCTCGGCTTGTTCTGTTCACCGCTTCGCCGCGCGCACGAGCGCCTTGCCCTGCGCGCACCGGGCCCGCGGGTTCCTTTTTCTATGCTGCTTTGGTTCGCGCGTCCGGCCCCCCTATACTCCCGCTCGCGTTGCTGTCCTGATTGCCGGCTGACATTCATCATCGTGAACAAGAACGACTCCTCGCGACCTACGCTCGCATTCGAGACGCGACGGTATTCACGCTCTGCCCACTCACGTCATGCATCCGCGCGATGGCACGCCCGGCCTTTCGGACATCCACGGTGAGGCGATCTGCCTGACGTGCTACACGCGCTGGCGATTGAATCGCGATAACAGCGTCGAGATCGTTGCTTGAAACCAATGTCGGATTCGCAATCACGCATACGTTCGTCTTCACGGGTGAGGTGCTCCGTGAGTTTCCGGGCGCTGTGGATATCAGTTCGCCAGCGCCGCCGACAATCACACCATTCCTCGTGCCGGGCGATTTCGTAAAGATCGACGAAGTTAAAGGCCGAACATTCGTGGTGATGACTCGCTAGCTGACGTGCTGCAAACAATCCCGAACGCCGCCGCAGCGACGTGGTACGCAGCGTCGGGTCGATCGCTTCCTCGAACTCGGCGGCAGCGGCCAGCCCTCGATCCACACAACCTGCCGGGTGATCGCGCGGCGCTTCTTCTTGCTGAACGATTGGAGGCGACGGATGTAACCGAGCGCCTGGAGCTCCCGCAACCCCGCGACTGTCCACGTGCGGCCACGCCCCGCAACGGTCGCAAGCCGCGCAATCCGTGGATAGAACACGCCCCAGTAAGACGCGTGCGCACCACACGCAGCGAGCAGCCGAATGTGCGCATTCGAGAGCCGCTCGTCCTGCAAGGCGCGCGGCGGTATCGGCGCGAACAGTTGAGCGACTTGGCGAATCCTCGGGACCGGCGGCGCCTTCACGAGCTTCGGCGCGCGAGCTGGAAGATCGATCTCGGCGATCGTCTGAAATCGGGTTGTCGGCACGCGCGCGCCCCCATTACGATCACCCGACCACCAGTCAGGGAGCCGCCATGAAATACATCCTTATCATCATGCTCGGGACAACCGGAGCAAACTGGGAACCGCGAGGCGTGACGACGGCTGAATTCGATGACTACGTCGCGTGCGAGGCTGCCGCAGCGAAGTTTCAGTCCCGAATCACTGCGGACACACCGCCTCGAGCAGGCATCATCGGCATCTGCGTGCCAAAGGGCACGCCACAGAAATGAACCCCGCCTGCCGACATGGTTTCCAATGGCAATCGGGCGAGGAGAAAGACACCCACCCAAAAATGCGGAGACAGCTCCAACCAAAGAACGACCGAAATATTTCCAGGAAAACGCCCGGTGAAAAGTCGGCGCACCGTTGAAAGCCACACCCGCTCGTTCGCCGAGGGCGGGGCAGGGGGGAACATAGCCCCCTCGGGTCGTGGGCAAGGGCGGCCGCCCGTCTGGGAGTTGTCCCTTCGGCCCTTTCCTGGCGCGAAAGGGGAAGGCTTTGCGGGTGCCCTTCGGGGTAACAGAGGGGTAACGGGGGCCAGCGAACCGTGTTCGGAACGTAGGCGCTTGATCGGTCGCGAGTAAGGCGGTCGAGTTCGCTATCGGTCCTGTCTACCGACCCCCCTGATGGACCGCGATTTTGCACCTACCCTGAGAGCATCACTCGCTCTCGCACGAAGTCGACGCCGGCGCCGGATGCAGCCGGTCGCAGCCAAAAGCGTCGGACTGTCAGTGTCGTGAGCGATGGCACCGCAGGCCGGCGGTATCCCCGTCGGTGGCGAACTGACGCGGGTCCGGCCCTTGGCTTCGGACCGCCAAAGCCGAGGCTGCGCGGCCGTTGCTGCCGTCAGAACGCTGCGGCTTGTATTCAACGAGGTGTGTGGCTTCCTGGACTTCGCGGACTCGTCTCCGCCGCGTGCTTGGCCTTCCCGATGCGGATCAGCGCTGCTGCAGTGCTTTCGTTCTCGAGTCGCGGCGGTATGCCCAGCTTCTCGGCGTCGGCGACGATTATCGGCGCGAGGGTGCCGGAACGCATGGCGTTGTTGACCTCTTGTGGTGTTTCCGAAGCGATCCGGCGGTCTTCCCGGTCGGTTCTGATGTTCTCTTTGATGTTCATAAGACTGTTAGATTGCGCGTCGTGCAACACCAAACTGGCGTCGAGCGCAACACCATCGGGCTTTACCGCAACACCATCACATCCGTCAGATGTTGCTCCTAGTGCTAGTTTCCGTCGCTCAGGGAGACGCGCGAGGGCCTAATCGCGAAACGGAACTCGCTCTGCGCAAGAGCAGGATCTGACGTAGGGGCAAATTCTGTGTTGTCGGTCAAGCCCCGCGTTTGTTGAAATTCTTGAGCAGGATGGCGCTCTTCACGATTCGACCACGCGTTCAGCGTAACGGGCTCCAGGTGTTCACCGCTCTGCTCCCAGCTCGGATTACGCGCCCGATTGGCGGCGCGCCAGCGTTCTCGCGCGATGGTCGCCGCCCCCCGGGCATTGGAATATGCGACTCGTACGCGGAGGTGCTAATCAGCCCGCCAGCCGGTATACGGAAATTCCCCTGAAATCGACCGCAAAAGCCATAGCAAATCAGACATCGGCGAACTCGGTTCCTCACCTACGGAAAACAACCATTTGCCGTACAAAGGCGCGTCCGTCGCTGATTGCATATTGGGGGTGACGCGATCAGAGGCCGAGAAGCAGCGGCGACAGCTTGCCTGTGAAGCGGTCCGGCCGAGCTCGCAGAGAGCCGGGGGATCTCCCGGGGCTGGTTGGCTAATGGTCGTAGTGTAGGAATACGTCGATCGTGCCATCGTTAGACTTCAAGTGCAGTTGATCCGCGCATCGACGCAGCATGAAGCCTGCGAGTAGGCGCGCGCCATTCTCGCTTCTGATTTCGCGATCCGTCGGCCGATTCAAAGGAAGTTCAAGCGGCTCGCCGTCGTAACGTGCCTGCACGTTCAGGTTGAATTCGTCGAAGGTCGCTTTGATCTCGATCTGCCCGCTATGCCAGCAGGCGTCTTGCACAGCGTCGAGCAACTGGATCATCGCGAATGTTGCGCGACTCATCACATCCGGCCGCGCACCCCAGGTGCGACCCGCCTGTTCGAAGAAGTCTTCCACGGTCTGAGGATTGACCTCACCGGGCTGAAGAATCAGCGTGACCGTTCTGTTGATTCCGATTCGGAAGAGCAGATTGAGCACAAGCGCGATCGACGTCGACAACGCAATCGAGGAGCTGAAAAGTGACACCAATGGTTGCGGCGCGGACGCCGCGAGCTGAGCAAACACTTCTACTGCAGCGCCCGCGAGAATCGATAGGCCAATAACAAGCGTGCGGCGCGCATCCAGAAGGCGCGACGTCATCACCTGCAGACCGTTGATGATAATGAAGGTCACCGCGAACAGTAGTGCCGCAGTCACAACAGAGCGCGGCATGATCGCGAGCAAGGTTGCGAGCTTGGGTAGAAGGCCCAACAACAGCAGAGTGACGCCAGTGACATATGCCACGCGACGGCTGCCCACTCCAGTGGCAGCCGCGACTCCAACCGAGCCTTGAACCGCCCCGGGATTCCCGGAGACTCCAATTCTTGAGAGGATGGAGTCTATGAGCACATCGAAGAGGTATTCCCCGGAAGTGCGGGAGCGGGCGGTCCGTCTCGTATTCGAACACGAGCCTGAATATGACTCGCAGTGGGCAGCGATCGGCTCGATTGCGTCGAAGATGGGCTGCACAGCCGAGACGTTGCGTAAATGGGTTCGGCAGACAGAACGTGACCAAGGCCGACGTTCAGGATTAACGAGCACGGAGCGTGAGCGGCTCAAAGAGCTCGAGCGCGAGAACCGGGAATTGAAGCGGGCGAACGAGATTTTGCGCAAGGCGTCGGCGTTTTTCGCCCAGGCGGAGCTCGACCGCCGACCGAAGTGATGGTGTCGTTCATCGATGCCCATCGTGCCGAGTACCGGGTCGAGTCGATCTGCGCTCAATTGCCGATTGCCCCATCGCGTCCTACGAGCATAAAGCGCGTGAGGCCGATCCGACGCGCTTGCCGCCGCGGTTGCAGCACGACCGGGGGCTGGTGCCGGAAATCCGCCGCATTCACGAGGAGAATCTCGGCGTCTATGGCGCGCGCAAGGTGTGGCGCCAGCTCGGCCGCCAGCGTTTTCCCGTTGCTCGTTGTACGGTGGAGCGCCTGATGCGTTCGCTTGGCATTCAAGGCGTGGTACACGGTCGTAGATGTCGCACAACGATCCCAGCGGATTGCACTGAGCGACCGCTCGATCGAGTGAATCGCCAGTTCCAGGCGAGCCGACCTAATCAGCTGTGGGTGGCAGACTTTACATATGTCGCCACGTGGTCGGGTTTCGTGTACGTCGCTTTTGTTATCGACGTATTCGCCCGGCGCATCATCGGCTGGCGCGTAGCGCGATCTATGCACGCCGAGCTGGTGCTGGATGCGCTGGAGCAAGCGCTGTGGTCGCGATCGGGAATCACCGGCGTCGTCCATCACAGCGATAGTAAGAATGCTCTACCTTGTTCCTGGGCGGCCTGACCCTCACAGCGATGGACCGACCGGGGCTGGTGCCGCCGGGTGTCCTGGGTCGCCTGACCCGCACTCCGACCGACCCTGATCCGTGTCTTTCCCCGGACCTGTCGGCTGCCCGGGAACATCTTGCGGCGAGGGCTTGCCTCGCCGATGCGTGTGACCCAAGAAGGGCCTGACTTCTGTCTCGTTACTGTCCTGTCCAAGCATCCGGTCTCGGCGAAGCCGTTGATACTGCCGTCGAACTGGAGGATCGCTATGGAAGATCGTCAAGGAACTGCCGCTCGCATCGTCGTAGGTGGAGTCGACACACACAAGGATCTGCATGTGGCCGCCGTTGTTGATGCAACCGATAGTGTTCTGGAAAGCCATTGCTTCGCAACGACGCGACAGGGCTACAAGCAAATGCTGGTATGGATGCGCTCCTTCGGCGAAGTCCGATGCATCGGCATTGAGTCAACCGGCACCTACGGCGCAGGGCTACAACGCTACATGCAGAATGCCGGCGTCGAAGTCTTAGAGGTAACGACACCAGACAAGCACGATCGTCGCCGGCGCGGCAAGGACGACGATCTGGATGCCCAAAACGCAGCGCATGCGGCCTTCGCCGGCAAACGCACGGTTACGCCCAAGAGCCGAGACGGGATGATCGAGTCTCTACGAGTGCTCAAAGCATGTCGCAAGACAGCAGTTGCAGCGCGTCGCGTCGCACTCCAGATGATTCACAACACGATCGTGTGCGCACCCGACGAGCTGCGCGAGACCCTGCGCACGTTGACACGTATGCAACTCATCCGGACGCTCGCTGCCTGGCGCCCGGACCTGTCTGACTATCGCAGCATGATATCGGCCTACCGAATCACGCTCAAATCACTCGGCCGGCGATATCTGGAGTTACATGACGAGATCGCAGATTTGGACACCATGATCCGTGCCATTGTCGACGAACTCGCTCCGGCACTCGTCGCGCGCAACTCGATCGGCCATGAGTGTGCCGCGCAACTGCTGTTGACTGCAGGCCATAACACAGAACGGTTTAATTCAGAGTCCGGCTTTGCCGCACTTTGCGGCGTGAGCCCCGTGCCAGCCTCTTCTGGGAAGGTGACTCGTCACCGTCTGAATCGGGGCGGCGATCGGGCGGCGAACAGCGCGCTTCACATTATTGCCATCTGCCGACTTCGCACCGATCCGAGAACGAAGGCCTATGTTGCTCGGCGAATCGCCGAGGGCCATTCCAAGCTCGAGGCGATCCGCTGTCTGAAGCGATATATTGCACGCGAGGTATTCGCCATTATTCGTCAGCGTACACAAGAGATCCGGCAGACTCGGGTCATGGCTTGACACATAGAAGGGCGTCCGCGGCAGTCAGTATCTGTCGATTCGCTACTCCGAACGGCTCGCTGAAGCCGGTGCTGAACCCTCGGTGGGCAGCGTCGGCGATTCCTACGATAACGCGCTCGCCGAGACGATCATCGGTCTCTACAAAACCGAGGTGATTCATCGTCGCGGCCCTTGGCGTCATCTGGAGGCGGTGGAATACGCCACGCTCGAATGGGTGGACTGGTTCAATCATCGACGACTGCTCGAGCCGATCGGAAATATCCCGCCGGTGGAGCTTGAGGCGGCGTACTATTATTCAACGGGTCAGCTGCCCATGGCAGCCTGACTCAAACCCGGAGGCCTCCGGAAAAGTCGGGGCGGTTCACCTGCCGAAGTCGTCGTGCCGATCGAGCCTAAACCGCCCGAAATCATCGTTGCCACACCGTCGGAGAATACCCCCCGTGTTGCCGACTTCATGTCCAGTCGCACCCAATCAGCATCGTTCATGCGCTGGCATATCGTGAGTGTCCCGATCGCTTTCATTGCCACTGCGATGCAGCCGACAGCGAAGGGAACAATGAGCGCGGCATCGAAAGACCAGGAGAGATGATCGAAGCTGGGCACACCAATCCACGGCGCGCCCAGCACAATTGCAAGCTGATCCCGTTCGAGCATTCCGAATGCGGCGGCGGCTGCATAGCCTACGACCAGGCCAATGAGCGCACACAGCATACGCACTATGCCTTTAGCCCATACGTGGAGGCCCACCATTGTCGAGAGCGTGATAACCGATATCCAGAACTCTTCGGCTCGCAGCGGGGTCGCATCCGTGCTGAGCAACGTCCGTAATGCCGCGATTCCGCCGCTCCAGCCGACCAGGAAGATAACGATGCCCGCTACCTCCGGTGGGAACAGTGGGCGCATGCGATCGAGCAGCTTCGAAAGCGCAGCTTCCAGAATGCCGGCAAAAGCAGTCATGCCGAATAGGAGGGGAAGCCCACCCGTCTTGACGGCGATCAACGACGGGCCGAGGTAAGCTGCCGTAAATGTGGTTGGGCACATATAGCCTGAGCCTAGCGGACCAACGCGCACGGCCTGGAGCAAGGTGCCAATGCCGATCACAAGCGTAGAAATCGCAAGCAGATTGGCGATGAGCGGTTCGGGAAGCCCTGCTACTCGAAAAACGAGTAGGGGAAAAATCAAGAAGATCGCCACAAGCGCCACATGCTGACTCGCGTTCATCAACGCGATCAGCAACGGCGGCGACTCATCTACGGCATAGATAAGGCCCGCGGGCTTTCGTGTACGTGTTTGCAAGGTAAACCCGTCGCCGGGGACGCAATCGGGTTAGTGAGCTATTCTACTCATGACGTCTTCAGGCAGGTGTGTACGACTGTCGACGCGCGGCGTCGGCTGACGGAAACGGGCTGTCGTGAACCGGCGGTGCTGCGGCTTTCCAGTCGGCCGTTTCGAGGACCAGGACCTCAGGCTAGGGAGGACGTGGAACAAGTGGAACGAACGACGCCGCGCTAAGGGGACTGAGGGCAGTCAACCCTATAATTGGCGCGCCGTTCTCTTCTTTGACGGAGTGACTCCGCGATGCACTGCGCTCGCGTTCTTCTCGCGGTACTGGTTTGTAGCATGTCGTGCGCCGCCGTGGCGCAAGGCTTTCCCGTGAAGCCGGTGCGCCTCGTGTTGCGCTCGCCGCCTGGAGGCACAGACGACTTGCTCGGCCGCCTTCTCGCACAGAAAATGCCGGAGACGTTGGGGCAGCAGGTCATTGTCGACTACCGTACCGGCGCCGGCGGCCTCGTCGCCTGGGAGATCGTCGCGAAGTCGACGCCTGACGGCTATACGTTATTCCTCGCGGCCTCCGGGCTCGGCGCCGTGAAGAGCCTGCGCCCGGACGCGGCGATCGATCCCTGGCGCGATTACGCGTGGGTTTCACAGGTCGTGAACTACCAGCTCATGCTCGTGGCGCATCCGACGCTTCCAGTGAAAACGCTGAAGGATCTGATCGCGCTTGCACGCAGCCGGCCGGGTCAGCTTTCCTATGGCTCATCGGGTATCGGCGCGACACCGCACCTCGTCGGCGAATACTTCAAGGCCGCGGCAAAGGTGAACATCCTGCACGTGCCCTACAAAGGCGCGGGACCCATGTACATCGATCTCTTCGGCGGCCGCATCGAGCTCGGGTCCACGGTCGTCTCGAGTGCGATGCCGCACATCAAGAACGGCAGGGTTCGCCCGCTGGGTGTGTCCGGTGCGAAGCGCGTTCCCCAGTTGCCCGATGTGCCGACCATTGCGGAAGCCGGCGTACCCGGATTCGAGTTCGATGCGTTTTACGCGCTGATCGTACCCGCGGCGACGCCTCGGGAGATCGTGCTCAAACTCGCCGATGCGGCTGCGAAGGCGGTCGCCTCTCCGGAATACCGGCAGCGCACGATTGACGGCGGGCTCGAACCAAAGTCCAACACGCCCGAGCAGATGCTTGAGTTGGCGAAAGCCGACGCGGCGAAGATCGACAAGATCGTCCGCACTGCCGGCATCAAGCCGGAATAAACGATGGCACGCATCGCTGTGGGCGGCTTCCACCACGAGACGAACTGCTTCGTCGAGCCGAAGACGGACTTCGCATATTTCGCGGAGCATCGCGACCGCCCGCCGCTCGTGCGCGGACCGGACGTACTCAAGTGGCTGACGAACACGACATTCGCCCTGTCCGGATTCTTCTCGGACATGGGCGATGTGCACGAATACGTGCCGCTCGTGTGGGCGAGCGGTGGCGCTGGCGGGATGGTCACGCGCGATGCCTTCGAGCGCATCGCCGGCGAGATGGTGGGCATGCTCTCCCAGCAGATGCCGGTGGATGCAATCTACCTGGATCTTCATGGCGCAGGCGTGTCCGAAGACTTCGAGGATCTGGAAGGCGAGCTCCTGCGCCGCATTCGAGCTTGCGTGTGGCCCGACGTGCCGATCGTCATCAGCCTCGACTATCACGCGAACGTGACGCGGCAGATGGTCGAGCTCACTGACGGGCTCGTTGGCTATTGGACATATCCGCACGTCGATCGCGTCGAGACAGGCGGGCGCGCCGCGCGCGTGATGAAGATGATTCTCGAGCAGGGCCAGCCCGAGGGCCGCGCTCTGCGCCGGCTGCCCTTCCTCATTCCCCTCAACTCACAGTGCACGATGGTCGAGCCGTCGAAGGGGGTCATCGAGCGTTCTGCGCAGCTCGAGCGCGGCGACCAGGTACTGAACGTGTCGTACCTCGCAGGCTTTCCACCCGCGGATCTCGCGGAATGCGGCCCGGCCGTGGTCGTGCACGCGTACACGCAGGCGAAAGCAGATGAGCTCGCCGACGAACTGGCAGGCGAAATCGAAGCGAAGGAGGCGAGCTTCGCGGCGCCTCTGCTGGATCCGAACGAGGCCGTCCAGGAGGCGATGCGCATCGCGCAGACCGCCTCTCGTCCGGTGGTGATCGCGGATACACAGGACAACCCGGGCGCTGGCGGCACGGGGGACACGACGGGCATGCTCACCGCGCTGGTGCGCAACAACGCGCAAGACGCGGTGCTCGGGATCTTCCATGACGCGGCTGCCGCGGCAGCCGCGCACAAGGCCGGGGAGGGTGCGGACATCGAGATCGCGCTCGGCGGCAAGTACGGACCCGTGGGTTCCGAGCCTTACCATGCGAGGTTCAAGGTCGCAAAGCTAGAGGACGGCAAGATGCGAACGACCGGACCCTGCGCCGGCGGCCGCAACATCGACCTGGGCCTTATGGCGCTGTTACGCATCGGCGGCGTCAGCGTGGTGGTGAGCAGCAAGCGCATGCAGGCACACGACCAGGCGCCGTTCCGTCATCTAGGCGTGGATCCGACACATCAGAAGATTCTGGTGCTCAAGAGCACGGTGCACTTCCGCGCCGATTTCGAGCCGATCGCGGAGAAGGTGCTGGTGGCGGTGGCGCCGGGTGGGCATATAGTCGACCCGACAAAATACAGCTATCAGCGGCTGCGGAAAGGCGTGCGGCTGTATCCGTTAGGGCCAATCTCGGACCCGGTTATGTCGCCGACGATCCGGCGCGCCCAGCCTCCTGGAGAACAGTGGAAGGCGTAAGCGACACAAGTTCAGTGCTCAACCCCATTCCCGCTCCGCCCTCGCGCAAACACTACCATTCACATTAGACCCACGCATAAATTGCTGAGCGGATGCGCATGTGTCGAGCTGACGTTCATAGCGCCGCGTGCAATGGGATCAATCAGCGTCGGTCAGCAAATCGGCTCCATACTATGTTGTTCCTCAGGCGCATCGAGGTTGGCGCATGAGCATCATCCGGCGACCGGATGATGAAACGTGTTCTCGCACAACCACGAGGAGGCACCGGATGACGAAAGTAACAATGGCAATCAGTGGCCTCGCGGTGGGGCTCGCTGCCCAGTTCGCGGCTGCACAAGGTTACCCTGTAAAGCCGGTGCGCATGATTGTTCCGCTGGTGCCGGGCGGTAGCGTCGATACGATGGCGCGCGCGCTCGCGCAGAAGCTGTCCGAGACGATGGGGCAGCAGGTCGTGGTGGATAATCGCGGTGGTGCGTCCGGCAACATCGGCACCGAGATTGCGGCCCGCGCGGCGCCGGACGGCTACACGCTACTGATCGTCTCGATGACGCTCACGGTAAATCAGTTCCTCTTTCCCAAAGTGCCCTTCGACCCAGTTCGCGATCTCGCGCCCATATCCCTGATTGCCGCGGCGCCGCTGGTGCTGACGGTCCACCCATCGGTGCCGGTGAAATCGGTAAAGGAACTGATCGCCTTCGCGAAGGCGCATCCGGGCAAGCTGAACTATGCCTCAGCGGGCAAGGGAACCAACTCGCACTTATCGATGGAGTTGTTCAAGAGCATGGCGGCTATCGATATAGTCGATGTGCCCTACCGCGGCGGCGGGCCGGGGCAGATCGCGCTGCTCGCTGGCGAAGTGCACGTGGGCTTCGGCAATCCGCCTAATGTCGTGCCGCACATCATTGCCGGCAGGTTGCGTGCGCTCGCAATCACGACGCCGAAGCGCTCCTCGCTCCTGCCGGACGTGCCGGCCGTGGCGGAAGCAGGCGTTCCCGGCTACACGTTCTCGACCTGGTACGGGGTGCTCGCGCCCGCCGGGATATCCACCGGCCTCCGCGATACCGTACACGGATATGTCATGACCGCGATGCGCTCGCCTGAAATCGCCGACCGCTTCTCCTATGAGGGTGGCGAGATCATCGCCTCGTCTCCCGCGCATTTCGCTGCGCACATCCAGTCCGAGATTGCGCGTTGGGGCAAGATCCTAAGGCAGCGCGAGATGGTGCGGGCGAACTGATCACTTCTGTCAGGATTGCTATGGGCCGTAGCTGTCTACACAGAAGCTGGGACCGTGGCCTAACGATCACATCGACTACGCGTCTCGTATCGCTGCCGTAGCATTGATAATCCTCTGGACGGTGCCGACACCCACGCCCGCTTCCTTCGCAATGGCGTGAATCCGCCTGCCTTTTGCACGCAGGCTTCTGACCTGCATCTCTATTCTCGCCGGAACCCGAGGCCGGCCGAGAACCTTCCCTTCTGATCTCTTACTCAACCCCTCAACCAGGACAGTCGATCATCGCACGATACACAAGCGCCACCACGTTCGCTATTCGGGACGCGCGTAAAACGCGCATGAGTCGGCAGTTGACTGCGCCGAACAGAACCCCAACACTGCCGCGAGTGGCGCTGGATTTCCAGCTTTCGAACATCTGACTTTCGCGCGCTGCGGGCGTGACAATGGAGGAAAACATGATGCGCGGGATCAGGAACTCCATACTCGATACCGTCGGCAACACACCGGTCGTGCGGATCAACAACATTGCGCCGCCGGGCGTGGAGCTCTTCGCTAAGCTCGAGGCATTCAACCCGCTCGGCTCGGTCAAGGACCGGCTGGCATTAGGCGTCATCGAGGCGGCTGAACGCGACGGCTCGCTCAAACCAGGGCAAACCGTCATCGAGGCCACGAGCGGCAACACCGGTATCGGGCTGGCGATGGTGTGTGCCCAGAAGCGCTACCCGCTGGTGGTGACGATGGCGGAAAATTTCAGCATCGAGCGGCGCAAACTGATGCGGTTTCTCGGCGCCAAGGTGATCCTCACCCCCGCGTCCGAGAAAGGCAGCGGCATGCTGGCGAAGGCCCGTGAACTCGCCGAAAAACACGGCTGGTTCCTGTCCCACCAGTTCGAGAACGAAGCGAACGCCGACATGCACAGCCGCACGACGGCGGAGGAAATCCTATCCGATTTCGGTCCCAACGGCCTCGACTATTGGATCACAGGAGTCGGCACCGGCGGCACGCTCAAAGGCGTGGCCCGAGTCCTCAAGGCGCGAAGCCCGGACACTCGGGTTGTCGTCTGCGAGCCGGACAACTCGCAGCTCCTCGGCGCTGAGGTCGTGCAGGGCTATCTGGACGACGGCAGTCCGGCGGCGAGCCAGCCTGGCTTTCGTCCGCATTTGATGCAGGGGTGGTCGCCGGACTTCATTCCGAAGCTGGCGAACGACGCCCGATCGGCGGGCCTGATAGACCGCTTCATTGCGATCCGCGGCGGCGATGCCTTGCAATGCGCACGCGACCTCGCGCAGAGGGAAGGGATCTTCTGCGGGATTTCGGCCGGTGCAACCTTCGCCGGCGCACTCGAAGTGGCAAGAACCGCACAAGCAGGGGCGAAGATTCTGGCGATGCTCCCCGACACGGGTGAACGCTATCTGTCCACACCGCTGTTTGAGGGTATTTCCGAAGCTATGACGAAAGAGGAATTAGAAATCGCCGCCTCGACCCCGCGATATCGCTTTGACGTCGCGACGGCTCCTGCGCCGAGCGGCGCCGGCTCCGAAGCCGCGACCCCCGAGGCTGTCGCCTTTGTCGAGCAGGCGGTCAATGACAAGTCGCAGGTCGTGGTGATGTTCGCTCTCGAATGGTGCGAATTCTGCTGGTCCGTGCGCCGCCTGATGAAGGAGTTCGGCATCCCGTACCGCTCGATCGACCTCGACTCGGCTGCCTATCAGAAGGACAACCGCGGCGGCGACATTCGTGCAGCGCTACGCCAGAAGATCGGTTCCCCGACCATCCCGCAGATCTTCGTCGGCGGCGAATACATCGGCGGCTGTACTGAAACGTTCGATGCCTTTAACGATGGGCGCCTGCAACAGCTGCTGGAGACCAACGGCGTCTCCTTCGACAGTAGCAAAAAGGCCGACGCTTACAGCTTCCTGCCGAAGTGGCTACATCCACGCTGAACGAGGAGAGCGGACGACCCGGCGACTCGTGCGCGCGACGGGCAGCGACGTAGGGACGCCGCGTCGGGAGACCTACCCGATGCCGGCCGCGACGCGGTCGCCGTCCTCAATGACTGATCGCAGCGACTGGAGCCCGTTCTCCTCGGCAACTGCGACAGCACAAGGAGTTCTGTTCGATCAGCGATGGCGCGTTCACGAACCTAACCGCCTCGGCTCACGGGCTTGCGTGGAAGCACGTCGTTGGAACGATTCGCATGCAGATCAAGTAACCGGGAGGGAGGTGAGCATATGTGTACGATCTACATCGACTCGGAGTCGCGTCCGCGGCAAGTCGTCGCATCGCGTCGGCGCCTACACGGCAATGAATCTGAGAATCAGGCGAAGGTAACTTCGATGAAAAAGAAACAGCTATACTGACCCAGAGCGCTCATGGGAGGCGTCATGAATAAACTGGCCATCGTCTTGTTGTCGATCCTCGGCGTTGCTCTCAGTATGGCTGTTGCCGAGGCACAAGATAAATTCCCTTCGAGCCCCATCAGGTTCGTCCTGCCCTACGGTCCGGGCACGGCAACCGACATCACCACGCGCATCATGTGCGAAGAGCTGCGCCAGATCCTTGGTCAGACGTGCATCGTCGACAACAAGCCTGGCGCATTCGGCATACTGGCGATCGAGGACGTAGCGCGCTCACGGCCGAATGGCTATACGTTGCAGGTCGGAAATGTGTCGACCAACGCGATCACGCCGTTTCTGTTCGCAAACAGAATGAAGATTAACTACCTAAAGGACATCGTACCGATCACGCGAATGACGGAAATATCGAATTTTCTGCTGGCGACCACCAAGGACTTCCCGCCGAAGACGATGGCGGAAGTCGTCGCGTATGCGAAGAAGAATCCCGGGAAGCTCAACTATGCAACCCCGGGAGCCGGCAGTTTTCCGCACTTCGATATGGAGGTGCTCAGCCGGCGTGCTGGCATCGAGATGAAGGCGATCCATTTCAAGGCGGGGCCGACCGCATTTCTTAGCGAGATGGCAAATGGCGACGTGCAGCTCGCTCTCGTGAATGTCGCAACCGGGGGGCCGATGATCACGGGCGGCAAAGTGAAGGCACTGGCGCTGGTGGCGGACGAGCGTCTACCCGCTTACCCGGATGTGCCAACCCTCGCGGAAGCGGGCTTCCTGGGGGTCGGGACGACATTGTGGGCCGGGCTTTTTGCGCCGGCCGCGACGCCAAGCGACGTCCTGCAGACCCTGCAGAGCGCGGTGACACAGTCCTTGAAGTCACCGAAGGTGATCGACGCGTATGGCAAGCAGAATATCCGAAGCCGGCCGAACGCCTCGCTTGCCGAGGCCAAGACCTGGTTCGAGGGCGAGGTCGCGCGCTGGCAGAAAATCGTCAAGGAAGTGAAGATCGAACTTGTGGAGTAACGGGAAAGCATTAAGGTCACCGCGCAGAGGTGCGAAGAAGTGACAATGACCTCCCAGGATCGAAATGCGCAGGAGGGGGAGAAGCGCTCCGAAATGAAGCCACGGAAGACCGAGATCAAGGACGGAATGCGAATCGAGTGGGACGTGCCCATCGAGATGGACGATGGTGTGGTTTTGCGTGCTGATGTCTTCCGGCCCGTCGAGGAGGGCCATTATCCGGCGATTATGAATTACGGCGTTTACGGTAAGTGGATTGCCTTCCAAGACGACCGCCCCGAACCATGGAAACGGATGATTGAAGGGCATCCGGATGTTGCTGCGGGATCGAGCAACAAATACCAGCACTGGGAAGTCGTGGATCCGGAGAAGTGGGTGGCGGATGGTTATGCCTGCGCGCGTATCGACTCACGCGGGGCAGGGCGCTCTCCCGGCTATTTCGAACCGTTCTCTCCTCGGGAGACGAAGGACCTCTACCACTGCATCGAATGGGCTGCCCAACAGTCATGGAGCAACGGCAAGGTCGGGCT
The DNA here is from genome assembly GCA_963808765.1 of uncultured beta proteobacterium. GTDB lineage: Bacteria > Pseudomonadota > Gammaproteobacteria > Burkholderiales > SG8-41 > JAQGMV01. The sequence goes on along the minus strand of CAWEHH010000041.1, from coordinate 55,479 downwards.
GAACGGTATCTCGTACTATGCAATGAATCAGTGGCAGGTGGCGTGCTTGAAGCCGCCGCACCTCGCTGCGATATGCGCGTGGGAAGGGGCAGCCGACTACTACAGGGACTTCGGCCATCATGGCGGCATCTTCTGTACTTATATCGCCAACTGGTATCAGAACAGAGCCACGCCCAAACAACACGGCCGCGGAGAACGCGGCCACAAGAGCCGCATGACCGATGAATGGGCGTGCGGTCCCGAGACGCTCTCAGAGGAGGAACTGAAAGCCAATCGGTGCGACCTAGGAGTCTGCGCGGCAGACAGCCGCGCGACGAGTTGAATGGTTGATACTGCGGCGCGAGCGAGCATTTTTTTGGCGATCGTGCGTGTGGTGCCTTGGCGCAGGGGATCTCGAACGGTGCTTGCGGCATGACGGGCGTGATCAACGGGCGTTTTCTCTCGGATGTTGCGATCAGCCCGGCATCATGCGGGCCATTCTGCGCAGGTTCAGCGCAGTGCACACGAGCCGCCACTCGGCTTTGACCTTGGCCAATCCGCGCAGGCTGAACTGACGGAAGCCCAGCACGTTCTTCACCCAGCCGTTGGGCGGCTCGGAGAGCCACTTGCGGCGGCGGTAAGCTGCTCGCGCCTCATCCGTTTGCAGCTTGGCGGCTATCTGGGCGGTGTGCGGGTATTTCGCGCTATCGATCGCGAGCTGGTGTTTACCTTCCTGCCCCAAGGCCACGATCAACTCCACGGCAGTCTCTGCAAGGTGTTCGAACTCCGCTTCCGAGCGAAACCCGGCATCGGCGAGCAGTTGTGTGGGAAGATCGCCGGTGCTGTCCTTGACCGCCTCCAGCATAGGCGCCAAGCACCCGCTATCAGCAGCGTTGTTGGTCAGCTCGGCCGCAACGATGATGTGTGCCTGATCATCCACGGCGGCAAAGGCGTTATAGCTATAGTCGAAGCCGCCGCCCGCACGCTTCATCACCCGGCTGTCGCTATCGGTGAAACTCTCCTGCGCGTCGGGCTCCGGGGTGCCGAACTCGCGTTTGTAGCGCGGCCCCTTCGTGAGCGTGCCATCAGGCCCGCGACCCCGACGCTCATCATCGGGCGTTCGCCCCCGCGCCGCATCGGCCTCGCGGCTACGCTGCTCCAGACGTTCTTTGGCGGCACGGATCACCGCGAGCCGGTCCTCGTGCCGCGCGATCTCGGCCGGCACATCGAGCTCCGGTTCGTTCTTTTCGGTTTCATCCACCACACGCGCACGTGCCAACAGAGCGTCGATCTGCGCCGTGAGCTCCGTTTCGGCCTTTTGCATGCGCTCGTAGCTCATCGCCTTGTGCCGCGAGGCGTTGGCCTTGATCTTGGTGCCGTCCACCGCGATGGTGCCCAGCTTCACCAGCCCGCATTCGCGCGCGAGCTTCACGACCTGCACAAACAATCCGGACAGCTCTTCCAGGTGCAGTGCCCGAAAGTCGCAGATCGTCCGATGCGCCGGGTAGTTGCCCGCCGCCAGCACTCGAAACGCCACATCCTCGTGCAGCTTGCGCGCCAGCTTGCGCGAGGAGAACACTCCTGTCGCGTAGCCATACACCAACACCTTGACCATCATCGCCGGATGATACGGCTGGTTGCGCGCTCCGCCCTGGGCGTAGCGCGCGTGAAACGCGCTCAGCTCCAGGCTGTCGATCGTGTCGCTGATGAAGTAGGCCAGATGCCCCTCCGGCAACCACTCTTGCAGCGCCGCCGGCAGCAGCATCTGCTGCCCCGGCGCATACGGAAGATAGCTTGTCGTCATCCCAAATCAACGTACCATGCGGTCTAATCGATGACAGCACACCTCAAAGTCTTCTGCCGCGCAGACTCCTAGGCGAAGACGTTTTGAGCCATGAACTCTTCGATGATTACTGGCGCGCCCGCATGCCTGATTGGTCCAAGGTGACCGTGCCGTTGCTTTCCGCCGCCAACTGGGGCGGACAAGGGATACACCCGCGCGGAAACTTCGAGGGTTTCGTGCGGGCAGCCTCGCGGGACAAGTGGCTCGAAGTGCACGGACTCGAGCACTGGACCCATTTCTATACCGCCTATGGCGTGAAGCTCCAGAAGCGCTTCTTTGGCCATTTCCTGAAGGGCGAGAACACGGGCTGGGAGAAGCAGCCGCGCGTGCAGCTCCAGGTCCGGCATCCCGGAGAGAAGTTCGTCGAACGCCACGAGCAGGAATGGCCGCTCGCGCGCACGCAATGGACGAAGTTCTATCTCGCCGACGATTACAGCCTCGACCGCAAACCACCCGCGGCCGAAGGGACGATTGCGTACGAAGGACTGGGCGACGGGGTGACGTTTCTTACAGCGCCAATGACCGAGCAAACCGAAATCACCGGTCCACTGGCAGCGAAGCTCTTCGTCTCTTGCGAGGCCGAAGATGCCGATCTTTTTCTCATTGTGCGGGTTTTTTCACCGAATATGTCGGAGGTGACATTTCAGGGAGCACTCGACCCGCGAACACCGCTCGGACAAGGCTGGCTGCGCGCCTCTCACCGTAAGCTCGCCCCGGAATTGACGCTTCCCTACCGGCCATACCACACGCACGATGAGAAACAGCCACTGACTCCCGGCAAAGTGTACGAGCTCGACGTGGAAATATGGCCGACCTGTATCGTGGTGCCGGTGGGCTTTCGCATCGGTTTAACGGTCCAGGGCGAAGATTATTCCCATCCCTGTGGCGCCGGCGCCGGGCTTGCTGCGATGTACACGCAATTCACAGGTGTGGGGCCTTTTCGGCATGACGATAACCGCGATCGGCCGCCTGAGATTTTCAGTCGCAAAGTGACGCTGCATGTGGGATGCGACCAGCGGGCGCATCTGTTGCTGCCGATCATTCCGTCCAGGTAAAGCTTCACCGCCGGTAGAGTAGAAGAGAAGCGGTGTCAAACCGCAGGACGATCCTTCCCTCTCGTCGAACCGGACGTTGGGAACAGCGCGCTCGCAAGGCTATTAGCAAACCGTCAGCTTTGCCTTGAAGCTCTGTATTCCTTTCGGTGACGGACGTGTCGGACTATGGAGTCCCATTTCCGATTGTTTATGGGAAAGTCCGTTAGGTTTCCTACAGTGTTAGTTAGGTGCGCAATTTGAAGGGCTCGCCGACCAACTGAAAATGGGAAAGTTGCGGCGGTTGGCAGCTATGCGCCACGCATTCGGGTGCTTATGTAAAGGTCCCGTACGACAGAGCCAATGCGTGAGCTGCTACGAAACAGACGGCTCGTGCGTCGGAGCGTAGTCAGCGGCCCCGGCTCATCGAGGGAGGCGCTGGCGCCCTGAGTGTATGCGATCGCACGCGACTGCGGGCCTGTCGTCTGGCGAAGATTCGGCCGAGGATATCGCTCGTCCCGGCGGGGGGACGATGGCACGACGATGCGCACCGGCCGATTCGGATAAGTCTGCGCGAGGGTAAACGCTCCATGGAAGGTGAGCGTCACAAGACAAATAGCCTGCGCAGTCGAGTAGATGTTCATCACAACGCTTCCCGGCTTGACCAAGCACCCGATGTGTTCCGTTCAATGATTGCAGCCGTTGGGTCTCGATGTTTTCAGCGTTGCCAGCTTGCGCACCCTACCGTCAGATACTGCGCCTGCTGCCGGTTGTTTGACAGCGATGAGGAGACCAAGCACCCCCTCTTGAGCTCAGGACTATGGTTAAGATGCGCTGCAGATCGGCGACACGTCCAAGCAAGCGGTTGCACGAATCGAGAACCTCCTCGCCCTCCCAGGTGGCTTCTTGATTCGCGATGCCGTGCAGTCTCTGTGGCATCGTTTTCTCGGCGTGAGAAGGAGTGGGCTATGTTAACGTAGAGCGAGTCTAGGAAGACATGTTGATAGGAGTTCCTCAAATATGGCGCCGGCAACTCGAATCCGCACGTTCACCGTGGCGGCCGCCCTGATCTTCGTTTACGCGTGCCCAGGTCGTGCGCAGACTTATCCGACCAAACCAGTGCGCTTTGTGGTATCGACGTCGGCCGGCAGCGGTGCGGACGTGATCGGGCGCCTCATCGCCGCGGGCATGAGCCCGGCACTCGGTCAGCAGGTTGTCGTGGAGAACCGCACCGGCGCCTCCGGTAGCATCGGCTCCGAGTATGTTGCGAGGTCGGCGCCGGATGGATACACGGTCCTCCAGGTCAGCGCGACCCATGCGGTCGCCGCGGCGTTGTCGAACAAACTCCCTTACGATCTGCTGCGCGACTTTGCGCCGGTGACTCAGTTTGCCAATGCACCGAACGCCGTCGTCGCGCATCCTTCCCTACCGGCACAATCGATCCGCGAACTTGTCAAGCTCGCGAAGGCAAAACCTGGTGCGGTGAGCTTCGGTTCGGCCGGCACCGGCGCTCCATCGTACTCGGCCGCAGCGCTATTTGCGGCGATGGCGGGTATCGATCTGCTGCATGTGCCATACCGCGGCGGAGGCGAGGCGCTCACCGCCGTACTCACCGGTGAAACGCAATTGATGTTCGGTCCGATCGCATCCACGCTGCCGCATATCCGGCGCGGCTCACTGCGCCTGCTGGCGCTGACTTCCAACAAGCGCATTCCGCTGCTTCCTGACACGCCCACCATCGCCGAGGCAGGGTACCCTGAAATACGATGCTGGCAACTGGTATGGATTGGTCGTGCCACTCAAGGCACCGCACAGCATCGTCGTCACGCTGCGCAACGCGGCACTCGCGGCGCTCGCAAATCCCGACACCAGCCGCCGGCTTACCGATCTAGGTTATGTCGCCGTCGGCGACCAGCCGCAGGAGTTTGCCGCCCACATGAAGAGCGACATCGAAAACCTGACCCGGAGTTTCCGCGCCATCGGCGTGAGAACCGACTAAAGCGCCACCTTCAATTCAGTTGGGAGATCAGCATGGGCTACGAAGTGAGAGCACCGATTCTGCAACTCGAAACGGCGATCGGTGAGACGGCGCGCTTTTTCGAGGCCAGCGCGCAGATGCGAGGCCGCGTGCCGAATTCGACTCGCGTTTGGGGACACATTCCCTACCTCGCCAAATTCCAGTTGCCTGCGGGCACCGTATTACAACGCGAGGGCGCCGGCGGCGTGCTGTCGTGCCGCATCAAGGAAATGGCAATTCTGAAGACCAGCCACGTCAACACCTGCAGTTATTGAATTGCGCACAACACGGCGCTCGGGCAAGCGTCAGGCATCACAGACGAGCAGGTCACAGCGATCAGCTCGGACGAGTATCTCACCTCGACGTGCTTCACGCCGCGGGAGCGCGCCGCGGTGTTGTGGGCGGAGCATGTTGCAAAGAACACCGCGCGCGAACGCGACGATGTAGCCGCCGAGGTTAAGCGTCACTTCAGTGACGCGGAGTTCGTCGAGCTCACCGCCGTTTGTGGCCTGTTCGGTCAGTCGAACCGTTTTCAGGATTCGATGCGCCTGCCGATCGAGGAGCAGCATGAAGTGGACAAGATCCGCACCTCGGTACGCGCTGATCCGGTGCGGCTGAAAGGGTATCTCGAGCGCATGGTCGCATTTTGGCCAAACGACTTTCCAGCTGCGTCGCCCGTCAAAAGCAGCGCTGTGTCGACTGCCCTGCCGGCCGGAGACGGTCGCCACTGCCGCGTGGCCCTGCTCGACGCGAACTCGGCGGGCGAAGACGCCCGGCGGTTCATCGCCGCCGCGGAGACACTGCTTGGCCGTGCGACTAACGCGGTGAGGGTGTGGGCGCACACGCCACACGTCGCCAAGATGTTTTTGCCGTTTTATTTTTCTTTCGAGCGCGATGGCGTCGGCAGCATGCTCCCGGCGCCGTTGCGGCTCATGATTCTATTGAAGACGCATCACATGCATGGGGCCAGATACACGATCGCTCATCACACCGTGCTCGGCCGCGTTGCGGGGCTCTCCGAAGCACAATTGGCTGCCTTGTCCCGTGCCGATGCGGCGAGTGCCGAGGAATTCTCTCCGGCAGAGCGTGCGGCCATTGCTTGGGCCGCCCTAGCCAAAAACAGGAGACCCCCCGGCTCTGCCGGGGAGGCAGTAGCAGTTTGACATTTGCAGGAGTCCATCAGTGAAACTCGCAATCGTGAGCCGCCAAGCACCACGAAAGGAGTTCCACGATGGACGAGCAAGAGAGCCTAAGCCACACGAAGTGGGAGTGCAAATACCACGTCATTTTCATCCCGAAGTTTCGTAGAAAAGCGTTGTATGAGCAGCTGCGACAGCATCTTGGAGAAGTGTTCCGCCGGTTGGCTGAGCAGAAGGAGAGCCGAATCGAAGAAGGGCACTTGATGTCGGATCACGTGCATATGATGATTTCGATCCCACCGAAGTATGCGGTGTCGCAGGTAGTGGGGTTCATCAAGGGCAAGAGTGCGATTCATTTGGCTCGGGTATACGGCGAGCGGAAGCGGAACTTCGTGGGTCAGCATTTCTGGGCCCGAGGGTATTTCGTTTCCACAGTCGGTCGCGATGAGGCGGTGATTCGAGAGTACATTCGACACCAAGAGCACGAAGATAAGCGACTCGATCAGATGAACCTGTGGCGCTAATGGGCCACCATAAGGTGGCCCGACAACGGCGGGGTCGCGTTAGCGACCCCGTATAGCCGCTTTGAGCGGCTCACAAACGAAAGCCCCCGGCTCTGCCGGGGATGGTTACTGGCGCGCAACACCGCCAAGCGCGACGAAGCCGTTTTCGAGGACCTGAAAACGCATTTCAAAGATGCCGAGGTAGTTGAAATAACAGCGCTATGCGCTATCGCCAGCAATGCGGACCTGATTTATAACGCGCTGCGCGTGCCGGTCGAGCCGGCTGCGGACCTAACGGTGCTTTACCAGTCTCTAACGGCAAATCCCGTGAAGTTGAAGGCTTATCTGGAGCAAGTCGTCTTCGACTGGCCGACCGTATTTCCGCAGATCGATCCCTGTCTGGCGTAGCCTTGACGTGGCCGCCCATGAGGATTTCGGGAGCCATAGGTTCCGCAAAAAATGAACCCGGCCTGGATCGGGTGTGGCAGTCAGCTAGAGTCTGCGCGGCAGAAGACTTTGAGGTGTGCTGTCATCGATTAGACCGCATGGTACGTTGATTTGGGATGACGACAAGCTATCTTCCATATGCGCCGGGGCAGCAGATGCTGCTGCCGGCGGCGCTGCAAGACTGGTTGCCGGAGGGGCATCTGGCCTACTTCATCAGCGACACGATCGACAGCCTGGAGCTGAGCGCGTTTCACGCGCGCTACGCCCAGGGCGGAGCGCGCAACCAGCCGTATCATCCGGCGATGATGGTCAAGGTGTTGGTGTATGGCTACGCGACAGGAGTGTTCTCCTCGCGCAAGCTGGCGCGCAAGCTGCACGAGGATGTGGCGTTTCGAGTGCTGGCGGCGGGCAACTACCCGGCGCATCGGACGATCTGCGACTTTCGGGCACTGCACCTGGAAGAGCTGTCCGGATTGTTTGTGCAGGTCGTGAAGCTCGCGCGCGAATGCGGGCTGGTGAAGCTGGGCACCATCGCGGTGGACGGCACCAAGATCAAGGCCAACGCCTCGCGGCACAAGGCGATGAGCTACGAGCGCATGCAAAAGGCCGAAACGGAGCTCACGGCGCAGATCGACGCTCTGTTGGCACGTGCGCGTGTGGTGGATGAAACCGAAAAGAACGAACCGGAGCTCGATGTGCCGGCCGAGATCGCGCGGCACGAGGACCGGCTCGCGGTGATCCGTGCCGCCAAAGAACGTCTGGAGCAGCGTAGCCGCGAGGCCGATGCGGCGCGGGGGCGAACGCCCGATGATGAGCGTCGGGGTCGCGGGCCTGATGGCACGCTCACGAAGGGGCCGCGCTACAAACGCGAGTTCGGCACCCCTAAGCCCGACGCGCAGGAGAGTTTCACCGATAGCGACAGCCGGGTGATGAAGCGTGCGGGCGGCGGCTTCGACTATAGCTATAACGCCTTTGCCGCCGTGGATGACCAGGCACACATCATCGTTGCGGCCGAGCTGACCAACAACGCTGCTGATAGCGGCTGCTTGGCGCCTCTGCTGGAAGCGGTCAAGGACAGCACCGGCGATCTTCCCACACAACTGCTCGCCGATGCCGGGTTTCGCTCGGAAGCGGAGTTCGAACACCTTGCAGAGACTGCCGTGGAGTTGATCGTGGCCTTGGGGCAGGAAGGTAAACGCCAGCTCGCGATCGATAGCGCGAAATACCCGCACACCGCCCAGATAGCCGCCAAGCTGCAAACGGATGAGGCGCGAGCAGCTTACCGCCGCCGCAAGTGGCTCTCCGAGCCGCCCAACGGCTGGGTGAAGAACGTGCTGGGCTTCCGTCAGTTCAGCCTGCGCGGATTGGCCAAGGTCAAAGCCGAGTGGCGGCTCGTGTGCACTGCGCTGAACCTGCGCAGAATGGCCCGCATGATGCCGGGTTGATCGCAACATCCGAGAGAAAACGCCTGTTGATCACGCCCGTCATGCTGCGAGCACCGTTCGAGATCCCCTGCGCCAAGGCACCACACGCACGTTCGCCCAAAAATGCTCGCTCGCGCAGCCGTATCAACCATTCAACTCGTCGCGCGGCTGTCTGCCGCGCAGACTCCTAGCCTTATTTGGCGCAGCAACCGAAGAGCACGCACAGAGCTATCCGACCAAACTGCTCTGACAGATTTTGCGCACCATGTACGGATCTGCTCGCGCGCCGTGCCGGGGACGAATATAAGCGTAACCGCGCGACTCACGGCGCCTCAAGAAGCTTAGGCACATGCATGCCGTGGTCGCGTACGAACGTGGAGGCGGGGAAGTTTGTCATAGTAGCGCTCGAGCACTGCAGCGCCGGGGCTGCGATAGGCGATGGGCGCACGGCCGAGTGTCTGCGCGGCAATGCGCATGATCGGATCGAACAGTCGCAGTACGAACGGTTCGCTGGCGAGCGCGCACACGCGATCGCACAAGATCGTCACATTCACGGCTTGATCTTGCGGTTCAGGTGTGCGGCCGCTTCTAATTCGGTTCGATGATATGCTCCAAGTAGGCATGGAGGTCTTCGGCGCTTGCCGTCGCCCGGCCGCCCCGCGCCTGCATCTCCGGCCCCTCGAGCTCGATCTGCAGCGAATCCATGAACCGGTTCATCAACCCGCGAAATGCCGCCACCGTCGTCAGCTCGACAATCTCCGTCGCATCGAAGTATTTCGAAAGCGTGTTGAACGTGTCCATGTCGTAGCGCGCCTCGTTCTTCGCCACGAGCTCGCCCCAGCGGATGACAGCTTTTTCACGCTCGTCGAAGAGCGAGCTGCTCATATAATCCTCGCCGCTCAGAACGTCGAGCTGCTCCTCGCTCCATCCTGCCGATCGCCCGACCAGGCGATTGTGCTTTATTCAATACCGGCAAGCGTTGAGCGCGGAGACCTTGTTCATCGCGAGCGCACGCGTTTTGGCGTCGAGCTTGCAGCCCAACCCATCTTTCTGGAGAACGGCCTGGAGCGGCAGTAGGAACTTCAGAATCGCCGGCGAGTGCGCGTACATCCGCATCGAGTTTGCGACGCGCCCGTTGAAACGGTTCGCCGCCTCGAACGCGGCGGCGACGACGCCGGTCGCTTCGTGGTCCCGGATCAAAGGCAGTCTTGCCATGGAATCAGCTCCTCTGTTGTGGTGACAGTCAACTCGAATCTTTCCTAAGCCAGTGCGAGGGCCACGCCCGATGCCTGCCGTGCGGCCACGCTCGCGTTGGATCGCTTAACCTCGAAGGTGTAGCGATAACGCTGCGAAGGATGCACGCTGAGCGTGAGCTCGAATGCCTCGCCCGCGGGGTTGAGATAGCGGCGCAGCACGAAGAGCGCAGGCGATCCAGCATCTACGTTTAGGCGCTTCGCCATGCGCCCGGGCACACGACCGGCGCTCAGCTCTACCTGCACGCGATCCAGCGTCTCGCAATACATTTCCATGACTTGGTCGCAGATCAGCGTGTGGTCATGGTTTCGGTGGCGGATCACACCGGCGTATCGCGGCTGCAGAAAGATGTCGATCCAGCACAGCGGGGTCGTCGATCCTGCCGGGTGGCGCAGCGTGGAGAGTAGGAACCAGCGGCTCCCGGGTTTGCATCCGAGTAGCGCCGCAAGCTCGGCGTCGGCGCGCACTTCGCCGCTCGCCACAGTCTTGCGCCAGGTCTCGGGATAGTTGAGCAGCTGCCGGACCGAGGTCACGCTCTGGGAGTAGACCGTGGGTGAATGCGCGGCGACGACTATCGAGCCCGCGCGCTTGCGCCGCACGATCAGCTCTTCTGCGGTCAGCGTTCGCAACGCCTCTCGCACGGTATGACGGCTCGCACCGAACATGCGGCAAAGGCGCAGCTCGGGAGGCAGCGACGCACCGATCGGATAGTCGCCGCGGGCGATCGCCTCGCGCAGCACATCGGCGATGCCACGATAACGCGGCACGTGCTTCTCCGGTGTGGTTGTCTTCGCCATGCGTTGACAATTATATGTCCGGACAAATAGCATCGCATCGGCAGCCAAATGGGGAATGAATGGTGGATTTCAGCCTATCGGAGGAGCAGCAGCGCTGGCGCGCGATCGCGCGCGATTTTGCCCAAAAGACCATCAAGCCCGACGTTCTGCGCCGCGACCGGCTGCCGAGCGCCGCGGAGCGCATTCCGTGGGACTGGATACGCGAGGCGGACGGGCTGGGACTCCGCACGCTCGGCATCCCGAAGAAGTTCGGCGGCGCCGGCGCGGACATCCTCACGCTGTGCCTCGTCGGCGAGGAGCTCGCGGTCGGCGACCTCGGCTTCGCGGTCATCATGGACCAGTGCTGGAAAATGGCGCACATCCTCGCCGACGCCATGACGCCGGAGCAGCAGGTGCGCTTCATTCCGCCTTTCGTCAAAGATCCCGAGGCGACCTTTGCGATCGGCTTCACCGAGCCCGGCGCGGGCTCCGACCACCAGGGCTATTACGACTCGCCGGACATCGACTTCCGCACGACCGCCGTGCGCGACGGCGACCACTACGTGATCAACGGCACCAAGCGCTACGTCTCGAACGGCTGCATGGCGAAGCTTTATTTCGTCGTGGCGCGCACCGATACGGGCAAAACGCTGCGCGAGGGCGGCAGCGTCTTCATCGTGCCCGCCGACACCCCGGGCTTCCGCGCTGGCTTCTTTCACGAGAAGAGCAGCCAGCGCCTCGCGACCAACGGCACCTTCCACTTCGAGAACTGCCGCGTGCCGGCCGCGAACCTGCTCGGCGGCGAGGGCCTCATGTCCCGCCTGCGGTCGGATTACATGCGGGGCAGCAAGGCCGAAGCGGCGGCGACCGCGCTCGGCGTCGGACGCGCCGCCTACGAGTACGCGCTCGAGTACGCGAAACAGCGCGTGCAGGGCGGCAAGCCGATCGTGGAGCAGCAGGCGGTCGCGATGATGCTCGCGCAGATGGCGATGAAGATCGACGCCGCGCGCACCCAGATCTGGCGCGCGGCGTGGCTCGCCGATCGCAAGCAGCCCGAGGCACGCACGCTGGGGCTGCTCGCCAAGGTCAATGCCTCCGAGACCGCTTTCGAAGCGTGCAGGCTCGCGAGCGAGATCCTCGGCGGCGCGGCGATCATGCACGAGCACCCGGTCGAGAAGTATCTGCGAGACGCGGCGAGCTTCCTGCACTCCGACGGCACCAACCAGCTCTGCCTGCTGCGTGCGGCGCAAGGGCTCGCGGCGCCGGGCGCTTCGCTTTACGGATTCTGAGGATGGATAAAGCAGCGAAGCGCAGGGAGCTTGGTGTCGCGGTGATCGGGTCGGGACGCATCGGCAGCGTGAGAGCACTGCTCGCGGCGCGTCACCCATCGGTGCATTTTATTGCGGTGTCCGACATCAACCCCTCGAACGCGAAAGCGCTCGCGGAGCGATCCGGCGCCGACGTTTGGTCCACCGACAACTACGAGATGATCTCCCGGCCCGAAGTGAACGCCGTGATCGTCTCGACGCCCGAGCACGAGCACGTTGAGCCAGTCTGCCAGGCACTAGAGCTCGGCAAGCCGGTGCTCATGGAGAAACCCCTGGGCCTGACGCTCACGGACGCCGACCAGATCCTCGCCAAGGTGGAGAAGACTCGGGGCCACCTGCGCATCGGCTATATCCGCCGTTTTAAGCGTTGCTTCGCGCGCGCCAAGCAGCAGGTCCTGGATGGTCACCTCGGCACGATCTGCGGGGGCACGGCGCGGGTCTACAACACCCGGGCGCAGGCGATGGAGATCCTGAAGCGTAATTCGGCGGCGACGCCGGTGGTAGACGTGCTCACCTACTTCGTGGACCTGATGCTGTGGTTCAACGCTGGCAATCCGCCGGTCGAGGCGGTGGCTCGCGCCCAGCACGGCATTTTCAAGAAGGCCGGATTCGATGTGCACGACGTCACGTGGGCCATCGTCACGCTTGCGGATGGAGCCGTCATCAATCTGGGGATCAGCTACGCCCTGCCGGCCGGCTATCCGACGCTGGGGCAGGCGGACCGGGTAGAGCTGCTCGGTTCCGACGGCACGATCATGATCGACGACGATCATCGTGAGCACATCCTCTACACCGAAAAGGGCGTGGGGCACGCCTACGTGCCGGGACACAAGATCAATCTCGCCTTCAGCGGCAGCAATCCCTCCGGTGACTGGGCGCTCGACGAATACTGGGGGCCCCTCGGAAACGAAACGCGTCAGTGGCTCGACCACCTTGTCACGGGGAGGCCCACCGCGCACGCGACGCCCAGGGAAGCAAGACTCGTTCTGGAGACCACGATCGCGATTCAACGCTCGGTCACGTCCGGCGGCAAGCCGGCGCGGCTGCCGCTCGAAACGTAGTCCAGCCGCTCAAAGGAGGAACAGCGATGAAGGCAATGGTCCTCGAGAAGTTCGGGGCGCCGCTCGAGCTCAAGGAAGTGCCGATGCCGAAGGTCGGTCCGAACGAGGCGCTCATCAAGGTGCGCGCCTGCGGCGTAGGACTGTCGTGAGCATGATCGCGATACCCGGCTTGATGAGGCGAAGACCGCGGCCATGGTGATCGAATAGCTGGCGTGAGACGCGGACACCACCGAGGAGGAATATGAAAGCACTCTTCACGCTGACTGTCGCTGCGCTCATCGCGGCATGTGCGCTCCCGGCGTTCGCGCAGCTTTACCCGTCCAAGCCGGTGCGTGTGTTCATCGTCTTTCCGCCCGGCGGCTCGAATGACGTTACGGCGCGCATCGTGTTCAGCAAGATGCCTGCTATTACGGGCCAGCAGTTCGTTCTGGAGAACCGCGGCGGCGCGGCCGGCACCATCGGCTCCGAGCTCGTCGCGAAGAGCCCGCCCGACGGCTACACTGTGATGGTTCAGTCCACGACGCATGTCGCCAACGCGCATCTCTATAGGAAGCTGCCTTACGACGTGCTGAAAGACTTCATCGGCGTGACGACGCTCGCGCGACAGGTTGGCGTCCTGCTCGTGCACCCCTCGCTGCCGACGAAGACTGGCAGAGAACTGATCGCGCTGGCGAAGCGGCGGCCGGGCGACCTCGTCTATGCGTCCTCAGGCAACGGCAGCTACGCTCACATGGCCATGGCGCTCTTCATGTCGATGGCAGGCGTGAAGATGGTGCACGTCCCCTACAAGGGCGGCGGCCCGGCGAATATCGCGCTCGTCGCGGGTGAGACTCAGGTGCTGCTCACTTCGCTCGGCTCGGTCGTGAACTACATCAATCAGGGACGGGTGCGCGCGCTCGGGGTCACCTCCACTGACCGTTCGAAACAGTTTCCGGAGATTCCAGCCATCGCCGAGTTCGTAAAAGGCTACGACTTCGTGGGCTGGGTCGGATGCTTTGTGCCGGCGGGCACGCCGCGGGTGGTCGTCGACGCCCTCAACGCCGCGCTCAAGAAAGCCCTCGAAGACGCGGAGATTGCCTCAAAGCTCGCATCACAGACGCTCGATCCGCTCTACTCCACGCCCGAGCAGTTCGTGGAGCGACTCGAGTCCGACTACCGCGAAGTACGCCGAAGTCGTGAAGATCAGCGGCGCGATGATCGAGTGAGAGAGCTGCGCATTGCCTCCCACCGATCGAACGTTCAATCGCGCCAAAAGTTCTTGAATCGATCCGGCGCCATTTCGGTGTATCGGACGGTGTGCTGAATGTTCTTGTGACCGAGGTAGTGCTGCAGCGCCCGCGTATCGTGGCCGTCGTTCGCCAGCTTGTAGCCGCAGGCGTGGCGCAGCATGTGCGGATGGATCGGGAACGCGAGCTTCGCGACCTCGCCCGCTCTCGCGACCATCTTGCGCACCGTCGCAGTGGTCATTGGCCCGCCACGTTCCGTCGAGAAAAAGTACGGACCGGGGTAATCACGCTGAAGCTGCCGCATGGTGCGTAGTTCGGGGCCGCGCAGTGGGTGTGTGCTCGGCACTCCGTTCTTGACCCGATTCACATGCAGCAGCCCCTGTTTGAGATCGATCTGGTCCCACCACGGCGCTACTTGGCTGAGTTGGACGATTCTGGACCTTGCTCGGATCCACCCGGCTCGCCAAGTGGCAACTCCACGCCTGGCGAGGCGAGGAGGGGCGCCCGGCCTATTGAGGCGTATAGCCCGCAGCCTTCAGCACTTTCGAGTGACTTCTCGATCTGGTTGCGCGTGAAGCGATCCATGTCTTCGGGCGTGCTACCGACCGCCTGCATCCCGAAGGTCGCATAGCGCTCGATCACGTCCGGCTGCTTCGCGATCTCCGCAAGCTCCGCACTCAACTTCCTCATGATGGGCCCTGGCGTTTTCGCGGGCGCGAGCAGCCCGAGAAAGTTCTCGCTGTCGAAGCCCGGCAGCCCGGATTCGGCCATCGTGGGCACATCGGGCAATGCGGGAGAGCGCTTCAGACTCGTGACTGCCAGGGCGCGCAGGCGCCCGCTCTTCAGTTGCGGCACGACAACGGGGAGGTTCGGGAAGATCACGGAGACATCGCCGCTCACGACCGAACTCAGGGCGAGCGTGGCGCCTTTGAAGGGCACCATAACGACATCGATGCCGGTCATCGACTTCAGGAGCTCGGTCGATAGATGCGCGGAGCTGCCCAGCCCGGAGGTACCGAAGTTGAGCTTGCCGGGCTGTGCCTTCGCCGCCCCGATCACGTCCTTGATCGAGTGCCATGGCGAGGCGGAACTCACGGTGACGACCTGTGGCGGCCCGTTCGCGATCAGGCTCACGCCCGCAAAGTCCTTGATGGGATCGAAGGACGCCTTGATGACGCTCGGATTGATCACGAAATTGATTGCATTCGCGAGCAGCGTATAGCCGTCGGGCGCGGCTCGCGCGACGATCTCCGCGCCAATGTTGCCGCTCGCGCCCGGCCTGTTGTCCACGATGATTGGCTGCGCGACCCGGTCGGCGAGCTTCTGCGTCACGATGCGCGCGACGATGTCCGAGAAACCACCGGGCGGGAAGGCGATCACAAAACGGACGGGCTTGTCGGGATACGTCTGGGCCGCTGCACCGCCCGCAATGCACAAGGCCGCGCAAACGCCGATGAAGCGAATTGTCGTGAAGGTCTTCTTCACCATATTTCCAGTTTCGGCACGGATCATTGGGCTGCGCACCCGGTGCGCTTTGTCGCGGGCTGGCTGCAAAGGGAGAGGGCGCAATCGAGGTAGACGCGTGCTGCAGTGAGCAGGTATTCGACTGACGCATGCTCGCCCACGGCGTGCATCAGAGCCTTCGTATCCGGGTGCGTGCGCCCGCCCGGTCCGTACGTGATGCAGGGCACGTCGTAGCGATTCAGGTGCGTCGAGTCCGCGCCCGTACGCCGCATGATGTAAGGAGACGGCTTGCCCGTGACGCTGCGGTGCGATTCGCCCAGCACCTGCGTGATCAGTTCCGTTTCAGCGATTGTCGTCGGAGGGTCATTCACGAGCATCTCGAGGACGGCTTCGGGCTGGCCGCGCGAGGCCGCGAAGTCGCGCAGTAGCTTGCGCAAGGAGCGCTTCACGTCTTCGGGGGTCTGGCCCGGCACGGTCCTGATATCGAGGAAGAGGCTGCATTCGAAGGCATTTCGCGCCAGACGCCATGGCATGCCACCGCGAATAGCCGCGATGGTGACGTTGGGGTGCTCACCGAGATAGACGTGTGTAGCTTCGTAGTCCGCGATCCATTGCTCCAACGCGGTCTGGAGCGCATGCATTTCGCGGATTGCGTTCACGACACTCGGATCGCGTGAGTAAGCTGCGTGGCTCACCGTTCCGCCCAGCGTGATTTTCAGCCACAGCACGCCCATATTCGCCGTGCAGAGCCGAAGCGACGTGGGCTCGCACAGGATCGCGTAATCGGCGGTGATGCCGTGCAGCACCATGTGCCGCGTGCCGACGCCGTAGCCCGACGTGGAGCTGCCCCTGAATTCATCTACCGGCGCCTTTTCCGTCTCACCGACGACGGCGCCGTAGAGGATGTCACCTTTGAGCGCGATATCTTCGCGCGCGATGGCTTCGACCGCCACGAGAGCCGAGGCGAGGCCGCTTTTCATGTTGTTCGCGCCGAGGCCCCAGATCCAGCCGTCGCGGTGCACGGCCTTCGCCTTGAATCCATCGCCCTTGAGATAAGGCTCGTCGCCGTCGTAGGACGTGTCCATGTGACCCGTGAACAGGAGGTTGATGCCGTCGCCCGAGCCGGGGCGCACGCCCACCGCATTCGGCCGCCCCTCGCTCACTTCCTGCAGATACGCGTGAAAACCCGCGTTTCGGAGCCGCTCGACGACGTATTGGGCGAGCACCCCCTCCCGACCTGTCGGGCTGACGATATCGACCATCGCCATCAGCGTGTCGCGCACTGCATCCTCGGTCACGTGGCGTGCGGCGCGCGTATAGTCCGGATGGGGCATTCAGTTTCCTCGGAAGTGTTGCTGGTACGTTTTCGCTTCGTGTAGCGGTTCAGCCGGCCACGACCGCAACGCCCTGAACTTCGACGAGCGTCTCCGTCCTCGCGAACCCGGTGACGGTGATGAGCGCGCTGGCAGGAAAATCCCTGTCGTTGAAGATCTCCCGCCGCAGTTGCACGAAGCGGTCTCCGTAACGCGCGTCCTTCAGGAAGACGGTCATCGTGACCATATC
The DNA here is from genome assembly GCA_963808765.1 of uncultured beta proteobacterium. GTDB lineage: Bacteria > Pseudomonadota > Gammaproteobacteria > Burkholderiales > SG8-41 > JAQGMV01. Next base: position 38,424 of record CAWEHH010000041.1, on the reverse strand, counting down.
ATGAAGACCGCTGCCGCCACACGCTTCGATCGTGTCCGCGAGCCGCTCGAAAATCTCGCGCACCTGGGCGTCGAAATCGGCGTTGCGCTCCTGCGCCGTCTGACCCGCGAGCCAGATCGTCTTGCCGCCTTCCGTGATGACCGCTTTAGAGTACGCGCGCTGGGTCGTCGAACGTGCATCTGAAGGTGCGTGATATCGCTTGCTCGCCATCGCTTGATCCTCCTCTCAGTTGACAGTGATTCCGGCCGCCTTGATGACTTTCTCCCACTTGGGCGTGTAGCTCCGTATGAAGGCGGTGAACTCTTCAGTGAATTGCCCGCCGTCTCCGATCCCCGCTGCAGGAAGAAGGCGGACCACATCCTGCATCTGGAGGATTCGGGCAACCTCGGCGTTCACACGGGCAATGAGTTCACGCGGCGTCCGCGCCGGGGCGAACATGCCGTTCCAGTCGTTGTGCTCATACTTGGGGAGGCCGGATTCCATCACCGCCGGAATGTCGGGCGCGACCGGAGAGCGACGGGATGTCGTAACCGCAAGCCCCCGCAACTTCCCGGCGCGGACATGTAGAAGCAGTGCAACCGTGGAGGCGATGACCAACTGAACCTCGCCGGCGAGCACGGCATTGTTCGCGGGCGCCGCGCCCTTGAAGGGCACGTGGATCATGTCGATTCCAGCCATGTGCTTGAAGAGCTCCGCCGAAACGTGAGGGCCCGCCGCTACTCCGCTGGACGCAAAGCTGAGTTGGCCGGGCTTCGCTTCGCCAGCGCGATCAATTCCCCTATGGATTCTTTCTAGAATCTTGTGGTTGCGCATCCATCGGTTCCTGCGAAACTCGGTCGAGCCGCCTGCACCCTGCGGGACGACGATGCGGATCGGACGCGTGGGATACTCGCTTGCCGTTGCCGCATAGGCGGGCGCGCAAGCAACCATCAACGTAGCAGAGATCGCGCACCCGACCCCGCATTTCAGGATGTTCATGTTCTTCTCTTTTTCAACCTGGAACTGACCGCTCAGCATTCAAGACCCGGCGTGTCCGGGGGCCATTCCGACCGCGACCGGTGCACGTGCCTGATCGCGCACGCCAGATAGTACGCCGCGCCTGATTGAGGAAACTCGAAAAAGGTAATGGTGGGACGGCGGCAACCGCACGCAGACCGCCTTTCCCCTATGAAAGAACCGCGTAAGGTCTCGCGGAATTTCGAACGATACCCCCATCCATACCCCCTGCACGAAATGAACTCGAGTTTGTATGCTCCACGCCATGCGTTGAGAAAACGTCAACGCGTTGAGCGAACGTCTACTGTTTTGTCCATGATTTTTATCAAGGCGCTGGCGATTGCCGGGCGGGTAGTCTTGGGGCTGCTGACATCGGTCATCGATGCGGCGGCCGAGACGGAACGCTGTGAACGTCCCGCCCCGGCCTAACTCTCACTGCAAGGAGGGCCTGCAATGAAAGCTGCCAACAAGTTTCGCACGAAACGCGCGAAGCTGCCCGCATGGTCGGCGTCGCTGAAGAAGCCGCTTTACGCCTGCGCCGACAGGATCGCGGAATGTCGAGTAGGGCCGACAGACGCGACTGTGACTGCGGCTTCAGAAGATGTGCGTCAGGCGATCATGCGATACGCGGTCGCCTGCGATCGAGTCGAGCGCCCGCACTTCTACCGCTAGTGTTCTGTCCGCGAAATGACTTGTACTACTCGGCGGCCCTGCGGGGAGCCTGTTCCCGTACTTTTCAACCATTTGCGAAAAGCCAGTCATTTCGCAGACGTAACACTAGCTAAACAGGATGGCGAAGAAAAAAGCCCCGGCCAGGAACGGCGGGGCAAAGAGAAAAACACCATGACACAGCCACCATTCTACCGCAGTCCGGCGCGGCACCTTACACGCTGAACGGGTCCACTTGCCCGCGCGGGACCATCGCATACTCCACTTCCACCGGCAGCAGCTTGGCGATTCGGTCGTAGTGTTCGGAGCTCAGGCGCCCGGCTGCCGCCAGGGCCTCGAGCTTGCGAAGCACATTGCCCACGTCATCGATCGCGCGCGACTGCGCCAGCAGAAGATCGAGACCAAGGTCGCCCTTCTGCTCCACCTGCAGCCGTTCGATAAGGTGCCCATGAGCGCGACCCTTCGCCTCAATGGCCTTGAAAACTGCCTGGCGGTTTATCTGCTTGTCGAGCTTGCTCTCCGCGATGAACGCGTCAAGCTCGTCAATGAACGCCTGTAGATCGTATGCCGTAGCTTTCTGAAGCGTCGATCGGGTGTCTGCGAGCGCAACCTTGATGTCGGGCCGCGCCATCAGGTCTCGCGCCGATGCCTTGCTGTAGCCCGCGGCTTCGGCGGCCGCCAGCTGCGTCATCCCCTTCGCGACGTTGGCGACGAAGAGCGCGGACCTACCGGTGAGCCTACTTTTGCTTTCCATGTCTCGCTGCCAAGCGTTGCGCGTGCAGAAACACGTTCGCGATAACGGCCAGACTTGAGCCGGCGCCGGTCTGCTTGAGTATTTCCGAAACCTTGCCGCCGTGCTTCGCGTCGAGTTCCTTTACGAACGACTGCGCGAGCGCCAAGTTGTCGCCGTATGCGGCGCCCCACATCTTCTGCAAGTGCGCCCGCGTTGTCTCGCCATGTAGCACTCGCTCTACTTCCGTCATGGCCTGCCAGCGCGGGCCGGTTTTTTTTGCCACTTCAGCTATAAGATGATTCGCAACGCCCGCGGGCATTTTCGAATCCAAAATAAACGCCGTGATGGTGCTTTCGGTCGCGCGCATCTCGGGCGTCAACTTTTCGTCCGCCGTCGCGAGGTGTTCGCGCAGCCGAAGCGTTTTTTCCTGCGCGGGCGGGAAACCTTCGGCGGTGAGGTAGTCGCCAACCTGATCCGGCGCTGCCGCAGCCGGCGCCTGCTCGTTGTTCAAACCAAGCTCGCCCATGATGCCCGCGTGTTGTTCAGCCGTTATCCTGCCGGCCTTGAAATCGGCTTCCGCGTGCTCGCGCCACATTACCGCCATCGGGTCCGGCGTGCTCTCCGCAGCCGGCGCTTGCGCGTCCGGGGTGTTCGGGCTTTGCTGATCCATCATCTTGTCCTTTCGGGTTTACGTGTCAATGTCGCTGCCAATAACCGCAGCTTGGCTTGCTTCAGTCGTTCGTGCGCGTCGTTCTCGGCGGCCATGCGTGCGGCTGCCAGGGCTTCCGTTGCGATCGGCAGCGCGTGAATACCCAAAGCGGCAGCGAACGAACGGCACGCACGCTGCGCATCGGCCAGCGTGTTATGTGCGCGGCTTCGGACATCGATCGCAAGCCAGAGTGCAGACCATCTGTCGCGCGTCTCATTGGCGGCCTGCTCTGCGTCGGCGGCCTCGCGCGCTAGCTTTTCAATTTCTGTGTTCATTCGGAACATCCTTTCAAGAGCGCGCTATGTTTTGCGGCCACCTGCCAACTGCCATGTCAATCTCCTGATGTGGTGGCGACGGGGGGTTTGTGTGACATTCGCAAAAAATTTCCGCGAGCCGGCCTTCATAAAAAATCTGATCCAGACGTCTCGGCAAGCCCGTTGATATGGCATCGAGCGGCGCGTTTGCCCCCCACTACACCCGCCACCCCCGCCAGGCAAAAGCATGCTTACTCGGCGGTGAGCTGACATCGCCTACTCAAATGGATCACGCATCCTTTCCTGCGGCACGTAGCGCCGGCATTTCGTCCATCAGCGTGCGCGGCTTGACGGACGGCTCTCCGCGAAGCGCGCGGTCGATGGCGTCATTGATGGCACGGTCGATTGCTGGCTTCGCTTTGAATATGCCCGGCACGTCCTGGCGCTTGGTGTAGCCGTAGAACGTCGCATTCTTCTGAAGGAAGTCTGCGATGGCCGCGGCAAGCGGACCATCAATGAGCCCTTGGAGATGCGCGGCCGCATCGCGCAGCGCGGCGCAGTTGGCATCGTCGATGCGCTTGTGCTGATCCTTCGCGCCCTTCGATTCAGCAATCTCCAACTGCCGCACGCGCACCTCCACCACGGTGATCGCACGGCGAAGCTCGGCAACGTGATCTGCCGCTGCTTTGAGGGCTGCCGGATCGCGCGGCCTGCCATCCAGCAGGGCTTCGGCGTCGGCGTCTTCCTCGCGCTTCAGTTCGGCTTCCGCGGCGGCAAGGCGCGTCTCGAGGGCTGCCAACTGCGCACGGGGGTCTTCACGCAACTGGCCAAGGGTTTTAAGGACTGCATCGAACATGTTCATTGGGGCTGTTTCCTTTCATGGTTGGGGGTTCAATTGGGGGTATCTTCTGAAGCCGCGGGCGGCACCGATCGCATCCCACATAGGGAAAACGGGCTGCGAGTTCGGTTTCTCACATCCCACCGGCCTGGGGCTGTCGGAGCCGTCGTCGTGCGTGAGCAGCACCGGCGCGGCCCGATCACGCGCACGAAGGCGTCGGGGGAATTTGGGGGCTGCGCGGCGACAACTCGGCGACGACGGCGACAAGTCCGTTTTGTCGCCAATTTCTGACCGAAACCGGCCACGGCGACAAAACGGCGACAAAACGGCGACAACTCCAAATCTTGTCGCCGGCAATGGTGGCGACAACCAGCGACAGCACCCACGTAGTGGGTGCGTCTTGTCGCCATGCCTGTCGCTGTCGCTTTACTCGGAAACGAAGGCATGGTCATTCTCGATCGTTACCCACTGGTCGTTGCGCAATGTCTCTTTCGCGCGCCGGAACGTGTCGCCTACGTCTTTACGTTTGCTCTTGGGATAGTGGACGCGACGGAACTCTTCCTGCCACTTCGCGACCGGCACGCTGCTGCCGCCCATGCTCAAGTCCTGCAACGTCTGTAGCGCCTTGCATAGGACGGTATCGGGCTTCAGCGGCGCCTTGGGCTTGAATGCTTCCTCAGCGCTCCGGCCGCTTTCGACAACTACGCAACTGGTGATCGCATCGCCATCGTCGTCGCGCTCGTCGAGCTCAACCACCTTCAGCCGGAAGTCGAACCTGTCAGTGTCGCCACCGTCTTTCATCTTCGCGACGATGGCCGTGCGGTTGTCGCCCTTCCGGGTGATCTCAATCGACACGTCCATTGCGCCGGGGAACGATGACGAGCCGCGCGGCCCCTTGGAGCCGTCTTTGCCGCTGTGGTGGATCAGGACCACCATCGTGCCAGTCGCATGCCGTATCGCGCGACAATGGCGGATCACGACACTCATGTCCTTCGCCGAGTTCTCGTCGCCGGTCGTTGACTGCGCAAGCGTGTCGATGAAGAGCAAGTCGTAGTTGCCAGCCGCTTTGATGGCCGCTGCGAGCGCTTTCGCGTCGTCAAGCTTCATCAGATCCGGCGGACACTCGATCACATCCAAACCGCTGAGATCAACGCGCCGCTCTTTGGCGATCGCCTTCAGTCGGCCCCGGAGGCCCGGGGCGCCTTCTGCCACCAGGTAACAGACACGTCCACCTACAACCTTGCGGTCGAACCACTTGCCGGCGCCCGCAGCGATGGCGACGGCCATGTCGAGAGCGAAAAACGATTTGCCCGCCGACCATTGGCCGTAAATCGTGCCGATGTCCGCCTTGGGGATGACGCCTTTGATCCACCATTGAAGCGGCTTGCCCGCAGCCATGAATGCCGCTGCCGCAATGGGCGTGAACCTGTTGGGCTTCTGCTCGCCCCCTGGCACGGCCGGGAACACAGCTTCAGGTGCACTGGCGCCGGGCGCTTCGGTGCCATACGCATACGCGTTGCAGACCTTCTTCGCTAAGTCCTCGGGCGCCCATGGCGGTTCGCATCTCGGGTTATAGATTTCCCACATGAGTTCGTTGCATTCGGCTTCGGTCGCGCCGAGGTCTTTGCAACGTGCCGCAGTCTTGAAGGTCTGCTCGTCACCCGCCCGCCCTTCGATCGCAATCGGCGCTTCGTGCTGTAGGTAGTGAATGACACGGGCACGCGCGGCGTCCCGGTCTATGCCTTCCACAGGCTTGCTCGCGTTCGCATCCTTCACGCGCGGCTGCCCGCACTTCTCGATGAGCCAGTTCGGGGCACTCGCGATCTGCACCGATGCATCCACGAAAGCGTAGGTGCCGTCTTTGGTGGTGGAGCCGGCTGCGACGACATATCCACCCTGCGAGCGGGTGTCCAGTCCAACACCCAGCTTGCCGGCGTCTTGTTTGACCGCGTGATCCACGACGAGAAAGTAGTGCGTTCCCCCTGTAGGCGTGCGCACGGTGAGTGTCTCCGGCAGAGCCCCGTATTCAGCCTGTAGCGTCGTCAGAGACGCTTCGCCGGGCTTGCCGTCCCGGACATCCACATCCACCACGAGAAGCGCCCTATCGTCGCCAAAACGCGATGTGCTTATGCCGATGTTGCGGTTGGGGCGCGTCGTCCACGCGGCGCGAATCTTGTCTTCGTCGCGCGTCGCCCACGTCTGCCAACCGGTTTCACACGGCGGTTTCTTTTGGTTCGGCGGAAGCTGTATGACGTAGAACCCCATGCGCGCAAGCTGCAATGCCTGCTCGAGCTTGCTGCCGGGGAACGCCACAACGTTGGCCTTGTGCTGCTCGTCGTTGGCGCTCGGCGCGAACGGGTCCGCGAAGGGAATGGCGGCCGCGCTCATGCTTGCACCTTGCTCCCCCACGCAAGCCCGAAAGGCTTCGCGTCAGCCGGGGGCAGGAACCACTTGCCGCCGTTCCGACTGGTGTAGGGCTTGTAGCCTTCGGCGTGCAGGAAGATGGTGGTGTGCACGCCCTTGTGGACCATCGTGAACCACAGCCCCAACCGGTCGGCCTGCACGGTGAGACCGTTCGCCGCAATAAGCGGCTTGGTGACGTGGATGTTGTCGGCGATGAGCTTGTGGCACACATCCATGAAGCCGCGTGCCTCTTCGGGCGTTAAGTCTTGAGAATTCGGCTTCGGGAAACCGGCGAAGCGGAAATCATAGGGCGTCGCGTAGGACCACGAGAGCTTTACATCCGGCGGACGCACGGGCTTCACCGTGCCGTCGGCGTCGAACGGGTCGTAGCCCGCCGGGTATTTGATCGTGAAGCGCAGATCGCGCATCAGGAACCTGGCCTCCGCGCCACCCGCCGCAGGAACCATCAGGATGGTTTCGTCGGGCGTTAACTCTTCGCCTTCGTTGAAACGCACTCTGCGGTCCTCGAACACATCGAGGATGCGCGGGCTCTGGTCGGCAGGAACGGGGCGAAGCTTTTGGGGCTGCTTGGGCTTGGATCTCATGATTGATGTCCATTGAGGTTTGAGGAAAGGGTTACGTTGCTGCTAACTGCTCGAGCGCATGCGCGCGCTGGGCTACCAGCGTCTTCACGAGCTCGCGGATTTGGTCGTCATCGAGACCGGCAATAGTCGCGGCGACCAGGTGCTGAACCTCATGCCGCGGGTATGCGACTGATGCGCCCGATTTCGTGAGAGGCACGCCCGGCACGAACAGCCCGGCTTTGATGAGTCTGTAGATGTGTGACCGGGAACGGCCGGTCGTCTGACAAACCTGCGCTAGCGGGTCTAAAGCTAAGTAGTCCATTGGCATCTCTAGATATGGCTGGCAGTGGAAAAACTTCATGCCTCCACTCTACCGAATTGCCAAAAACCCTTCAACATCAACGACATAAGCGCGCGTGCGTGCGCGCGTTATCCATTGCTTCCGACGTAACGCAGGACGCTTGCTGACGGATCAGAGACTTACGCTTCGACAGGGCGCCGAAATGTTTGCGGATATCGCAACGTCATGACGCGAAAACGCCCGCCTTTGAGGGGGCGGGCGCTGTTTGAGGCGAGAAACTATTTGAGGGGAAACGTGACTTTTTAGGCGGTCTTCCTCGGCATCTTCACCACATCGGCGCCGCGCTGCGCCTCCATCAAGCGTTCGTCCCACCAGCGGGCGAGCTCGATGCGAAGCGGGCGCCGATCGCCGCGGTCATATCTGCCCTGCACTTCGCCGGTATGCAGGTGGTCAAGCGCGATGTTCACCGCGTCTTTGTCTTTGTGGTTGTCCTTCGCCAGTGTCGAGAACGATGCGCGCCAACCGTGCGGTGAGTGCTTGTCTCTCAACTTCAAAGTCTCACGGTAGAACTTTTCAAGTCCGTCCGGCGTGATGTGTCCTTTCTTGGACGCCGATGCAAACACGTAACCCTTGCCACCGACGAGCGCCTGCCACTGGCGAAGCTCCGCGGCGATTGTGGCGCCGAGAATTATCACGTGGTCGTGTCGGCGCTGTTTGCTTTTCTTGACTTTCATCTGCCGCCTCGGAATCGTCCACGTAGGCACGTCAGCATCTAAGTCGAACTCGTCCCACTGAGCCCTCACGATGTTGCCGATGCGGGCCGCAGTGAACGCGGCCAACCTATGCGCCAGACGCACGGCGGGCGATACGCGTGCCGTCTCAGCCCTTCTCAGCACGTCGCCAAGCTCTGGCCACGTGAGAAGGGCAGGGTGGCTATCAGTGTCCGGTGCCGGAACTACATGGTGCGCGTCATCAGCCGGATTCGGCCCTTTGAGCTTGCCCTTCGCCCGCGCGTAGCTGAAAACGTCTCTGGTGTGATTCAGGATGTTGGCCGCGGTGACCACTGCGCCACGCTTGACGATGGCTTCGATGGCACTCGCCACCATCGCCGGCTGTATGTGGCTCACAGGCAGCTTGCCGATCGCGGGGAAGATATCGCGCTCCAAGGCGCGTTTGGATTTGGTGTAGTGGCTCACGCTCCAACCGGGCTTCTCTTTGGCCAGCCATTCGGCGGCGACGGCGGCGAACGTGGTGCCGATGGCGTCAACGGTTTCGCGTTTGGCCACGCGCCTCATCACGACAGGATCTTCACCGCCCTTGAGCCCGTGCTTCACCCGATCGCGCTCGCGTCGGGCAACCTCGAGAGAAACCGTGGGGTATTCGCCGATCACATAAAGGCGCTCTTTGCCCTCGAAGCGATACTTCAGGCGCCATATCGGGCTGCCGGCAGTGGTCACGAAAAGGAACATGCCGCCACCGTCAAAGAGCTTAGCGCCTGGGGCTGCCGTTTTCGTGAACGCCTTCACGCGCCTGTCGCTGAGCTTGTCTGTCGCTCTGCCGCTGATACCCCCATCCATGGTTGTCTCCCTCGGTTCGGAATTGGAAATACCCCGCAACCATACCCCCAATTGTCTGGGAAGTCTAGGGACGCGCAGCGACGCGGAGGGACAAGTGGAGCTCCCTCTAGCGCAGAATGAAAAACGGCGCTTTTGAGGCGCCGTAAGAGTGAAGAGATGGGGGTATTGTGGTGGAGGCGGCGAGAATCGAACCCGCGTCCGCAAGCCCTCTACAGTCAGGACTACATGCTTAGCCTGGTCATTTGGGTCTCGCCTTGCGCCCGCCGGCCGGCAGGCTGACGCTCGGCCAGTCGCTTCGACGGATCCACACGGCCAAGCGACCAGACCGTGCAGAGAGGCTGATGTAAATGACGCTGCACCCGTTGGCAGACTCGATCGTCTGCTTCCGGGCCTAACCCATCAGCAGATTAGTGCAGCGTCTAGCCGGTGTTAGGCGGCTAGAGCGTAACGCTCGTCGTTGGCGTTTAGTGTGTTCCAGCTGTTTAACAAGGTGACTGGACCTTGGCATGCCCTGCGCTGCTTCGTAACCCACGTCGAAACCAGGTCGCCCCCAGTTCGTGTTGCGGCGGAGACAGTATCGCATATGGTGTCGCCGCGCTGACGTTCAAGCAGAAACGTTTTGAGCAGTCAGCGACCGAAAGGTTCCGCCGGGTGCTCGTCCGGGCCGTCGAGGTGGGTCAGCACGTCCCCCGGACAATCCACGACGAGGTCTGCGCCCCACTGCTCGGGCACGCCGCCGTTGAGATAGCCATACCGCACGGCGATCGTCTTCATCCCCGCGGCGCGCCCTGCCTCGACATCGCGACGGTCATCGCCGACATAGCAGCATGCTTCGGGGGCAATCCCCAGAGCTGCGCTCGCGGCGAGTAGAGGGGCCGGGTTGGGCTTCAGTCGCCCGGTCGTATCGCCTCCGACAACACACGCGCAGCGTCGGGCGAGCCCCAACTGCTCGACGAGCGGCTTTGCCAGCCACTCCGCCTTGTTCGTGACGATGCCCCACTTGATGCTGCGCGCTTCGATGCCTTCGAGCAAGGCCTCCATCCCGCGGAACAGCGTGCTTTCACGGCAGAGATTTTGAGCGTATAGCCGAGAAACTCTTCCCGCATGGCGGCGTAGTCCGGATCGCCGGGTTCCATGCCGAAGCCCACGCGCAATAGACCGCGCGCGCCGGTGGAAGTGACCGGGCGCGTCCGTTCGACCGGGACGGCAGGCAGCCCCCGTGCTGCGCGCATCATGTTAAGCGCATGCGCGAGATCGGGCGCCGTGTCGGCGAACGTGCCGTCGAGGTCGAAGAGAACCGCCTTGATCATCATCCGCGCCGGTGGTGGTGGGGGTGTCGCGATCGCGCCGAACGCGGTCCGGTGGTGGGAACCGTCGAGCTTCGAGCGCAGGCTGGGGCTCGCGCCTATTTCTGCGCGTGCAGTATGTAGTTCACGTCGGTATCGCCGCCGAGGGAATAGATGCGGGTGAGCGGGTTGTAAGTCATGCCCGTGATACCCGCGACGGACAGATCGCTGTCCCGGCACATCGCGGCAAGTTCGGAAGGCTTGATGAACTTCGCGTAGTCGTGCGTGCCTCGCGGCAGCAGTCTGAGAACGTACTCCGCGCCGATGACGGCGAACAAGTATGCTTTCGGGTTCCGGTTGATGGTCGCGAAGAATACCCAGCCGCCCGGTTTCACGAGATGCGCGCAGGCGCGCACCGTCGCAGCGGGATCAGGAACGTGCTCGAGGAGCTCCATGCATGTGACGACGTCGTAGCTCTCAGCCCGCGTTCTGGCGAGCTCTTCCGTGGAGATCTTGATGTACTCCACGTCCTGCCCGGATTCGAGCAGGTGGAGCTGCGCGACTTTGAGCGGCTTCTCGGCGAGATCGATGCCTGTCACCAGCGCGCCGCGTTCGGCCATCGCTTCGCTGAGTATACCGCCGCCGCAGCCCACGTCGAGCACGCGCTTGCCCGGGAGGCTCGCGATGCGGTCGATGTGATCGAGCCGCAGCGGATTGATGTCATGCAGCGGCTTGAATTCGCTTTCGGGATCCCACCAGCGGTGGGCGAGCTGGCTGAATTTTTCGAGCTCGCGCGGATCGACATTGATCATTGGAAGAGGTTTGTTGCCAGAAGGTTGAGTGGATTGTACTGAAAGAGGCATCTACGAACTCAGGTCCTGATGCGGTCTCGCCACTGTGTCGCTTTGACCTGCAACTCGCGCGCATCGAGACCAATAAGCGTTCCGTCCTCGACGCGCAAACGGCCGTTCACCCACACATGGGATACGTGCTCGCGGCCGGCGGCGTAGACGACGTCGGATACCGGGTCGTAGCATGGCACGACGTCGATGCCTGACAGATCGACGGCCATCATGTCGGCGCACTTGCCGATCGCGAGCGATCCGATGCGATGATCCAGGCCAAGGGCTTTCGCGCCGGACAACGTCGCCATGCGCAGTGCCTGGTGCGCAGGCAAGATGCTCGCGTCGCCGCTCGTGCCCTTAGCGAGCAGCGCGGCCGTGCGACACTCGTTCAGCACGTCGAGTCGGTTGTTGCTCGCAGCGCCATCCGTGCCGAGCCCCACATTGATGCCGCCCGCGAGCATTCTCGCCACCGGCGCGATACCGCTCGCGAGCTTCAGATTGGAAGAAGGGCAATGCGCGACGCTGCATCCGTGCTGCGCCAGCAGCGCCATCTCGTAGTGCTCGAGATGCACGGCGTGCACCGCGATCAGACCAGGCCCGAGAAGCCCCAGTTGATCCAGGCGCTGGAGCGGCCGAACGCCATGGGAGGCGAGGCTCTCCCGGATCTCGTCGGCCGACTCGTGAACGTGCGTGTGCACCGGCAGGTCGAGCTCCGCCGCGTAAGTCGCGATACGTTCGAGCGTCGCGTCGGAAACGGTATACGGCGCATGCGGCGCGAAACAGAAGGAGAGCAGCGGCTCGTCACGCAGCGCATCGCGCATCGCGAGCCCTTTCGCAAGGTAGTCCCGCGCGTCGCTTGCGTAGGGCGAGGGCATTTCGATGACGATGATCCCGATGGCGGCGCGCATGCCGGCGTCGATCGCCGCCTCCGCGGCTGCCTCCGGGAAGAAGTACATGTCGCTGAAGCACGTGATGCCGCTACGCAGCATCTCCGCGCAGGCGAGCAGCGTGCCGTCGCGCACGAACGTGTGAGAGACGTGACGGGTTTCGACGGGCCAGATGTAGCGGCGCAGCCACTCCATCAGCGGCCGGTCGTCGCCGTAGCCGCGCATGAGCGTCATCGCCGCGTGCGTGTGCAGATTGACGAGGCCCGGCATGAGCACGTGATTCGCAAGCTCGAAACGTGCAGCACCCGAGAAACGCGCGTGCACTGCGTCGGTAGGCCCGAGGCCGACGATCCTTCCCTGACGAACGGCGATCGAATGTCCTTCGAGCACCGCTCCAGGAGGTTCGATAGGAACGATCCAGCGCGCGTCGATGAGCGTGTCGACGTTTTCCATAGCGCTTTATGCCATAAAAAAAGCCCTGCCGAAGCAGGGCTTTTCGAGGTGAGGTGAAGGCTTACGGCTTCGCTTCCGGCTTGGCTTCCGGTTTTGCCTCGGGCTTCGCTTCAGGCTTGTCGGCTTGCGGCTTGGCCGCAGGCTTCTTCGCCGGCGGCTTCGGCTGCACTCCGACTGCTTCGACCGTCACGCGACGGTTCGGAGCAAGACACTCGATGAGCTGCTTGCGCTTCATCTTGTTCGAGCAGAACTTGGTCACCGGGATCGGCTGCTTGAACGCCTTGCCTTCCCAGAAGATCAGCTTCGGATCGATGCCCTTGCTGACGACGTAGTCCTTGACCACCACGGCGCGACGCTCGGACAGACGCTGGTTGTAGCGCAGGCTGCCGATACGGTCGGTGTGACCCGTCACGATCACCGCGCCGAGCGTAACTGGCTTGAGATCGGCCAGGAACTCGTCGAGCTCTTTCACGTTGTCCGGCGTCATCTCGGCCTTGTCGAACGGCATGCCCTGCAGCTCGATCTTGCGCTCGATGTTCATCATCTCCGGCTTCGCGGGCTTCGGCTTCGCTTCGGGCTTCGCCTCCGGCTTCGCTTCGGGCTTCGGTTCGGGCTTCGCTTCGGGTTTCGGCGCCGGCTTCGGAGCGGGCTTCGGCACGAGGTCCGGATCGCACTCGGCACTGCCAGCGCGGGCGTCCATTGGCTGGTCCGGACACATACCCCGGCGCCGATCGCACGCACGACGCCGCCCTGCGTGTCGGTCAAGTAGCCGTCCTTCCTTTCGGCCGTGGCTGCGGACCCCGTGGCCGGCAGCAGCGCCGCGCATGTGGCGACGCTCGCGAGGGTAATCCGAAATAATGAACTCATGTTCTTGTTCCTCCTGATTTACGATGAAGTCTGACCACCTAAACGCCGGAAGCTAAAGAGATTCTCCCCTTGCGATCCACTTAATATCATAAGCGGCATGTCAAAGCAAACATGCCGGAATCATATCATGGTTTGACTGGCAAAGCACCGCGGATGTTGCGTAAATGAAACGCTTTGATGGCGTTGCCGTGCCGCTCGGAAGATGCCGTGTCGCGTGTGATCGCGTGCAGCCGCAGCTTCGATTCCCGTCGCGTACGATGCTGCGATAGCACCCAACTTGGCGGCGAAGTGGCCGTCTACCGGGTAGACCCGCGGCCCAGTTTGGCTCACGCGCGAGCGGAGGCGTTTCAAGTTCGTGAGTTCCCCTTTGAAGCACCGGCAGTCGACGCAACTTCTGCGCCCGTTCTGTCGCGACCACGCCAGCGGCGATGCGCAAAAAGGTCGCGACGCGCGTGCGCGCCCGGTGTCGCGCGGGAGCGGTGCGGTGGCTTCGGCCGAGCGCTAACTGCCATTGTTCGTGCGACGTTTTTCGACACCGCGCCGGCTGCGTTGTATGCAGTGGCGCATGGTAAAATTGACACTTTTTATCTCTCGCAGCACCGGTTCTTCCCGTCCGGGCCAAATGGATCAAGTCGCCAAAGAAACGCTTCCCGTCAGTCTCGAAGAGGAAATGCGGCGCTCGTATCTCGATTACGCGATGAGCGTGATCGTCGGGCGGGCGCTGCCCGACGTTCGCGACGGCCTGAAACCCGTGCATCGCCGCATCCTGTTTGCGATGCACGAAGCGAACAACGTCTGGAACCGCCCGTACGTGAAATGCGCCCGCGTGGTGGGCGACGTGCTCGGGAAGTACCACCCGCACGGCGACACCGCCACCTACGAGGCGCTGGTGCGCATGGCGCAGGACTTCTCGATGCGCTATACGCTGATCGACGGGCAGGGCAATTTCGGCTCGGTCGACGGCGATTCGCCGGCGGCGTATCGCTATACCGAGTGCCGGCTCGCGAAGATCACCTCCGAGATGCTGGCCGACATCGACATGGAAACCGTCGATTTCGTGCCGAATTACGACGGCAAGGAGCGCGAGCCGGTCACGCTGCCCACGCGCATCCCGAACCTGCTCGTCAACGGCTCCTCCGGGCATCGCGGTGGGCATGGCGACCAACATCCCGCCGCACAATCTCGGCGAAGTGATCGACGCGTGCCAGGCGCTGCTCAAGAACCCGCAGCTCATCGATCGATGAGCTGATCGAGATCGTCCCGGCGCCCGATTTCCCGACGCGCGGCATCATCTACGGCGTCTCAGGGCGTGCGCGAAGGCTATCGCACCGGACGCGGCCGCATCGTCATGCGCGCGCGCACGCATTTCGAGGAGGCCGACAAGGGCGGGCGCGTCTCGATCATCATCGACGAGCTGCCGTATCAGGTGAACAAGGCCAATCTGCTCATGCGCATCGGCGAGCTGGTGCGCGAGAAGCGCCTCGAGGGCATCTCCGACATCCGCGACGAGTCCGACAAGCGCGGCATGCGCGCGGTGATCGAGCTGAAGCGCGGCGAAGTCCCCGACATCATCCTGAACCGGCTGTGGAAAGAGACGCAGCTCCAGGACACCTTCGGCATGAACATGGTCGCGCTGGTCGACGGCCAGCCGCGGCTGCTCAATCTGAAGCAGTTCCTCGAAGCGTTCCTGCGCCACCGCCGCGAAGTCGTCACGCGGCGCACGGTGTTCGAGCTGCGCAAGGCGCGCGAGCGCGGCCACATCCTCGAAGGCCTTGCCGTCGCGCTGTCCAACGTCGACGAAGTCATCGCGCTCATCAAGGCGGCGGCGAGTCCCGCCGAAGCGCAAGAGCGCAGCTGATGGCGCGCTACGTGGCGCTCCGACGCTGGTCGAGGAGATGCTCGCGCGCAGCGCGAGTCCGCTGTCGCGCCCCGAAGGCGTCTCGCGCCGAATTCGGCCTGCACGCCGACGGCTACAGGCTCTCGGACGCGCAGGCGCAGCGCATCCTGGAGATGCGGCTGCAGAACCTGACCGCGCTCGAGCAGGACAAGATCGTCACCGAATACCGCGAGACGATGGACAAGATCGTCGATCTCCTCGACATCCTGTCGAATCCCGCGCGCGTGACCAGCATCATCTCGGACGAGCTCGCCGAGATCAAGAAGCAGTACGGCGACGAGCGCCGCAGCGAGATCGTCACGACCACGCAGGACCTCGGCACGGAGGACTTCATCACGCCGGAGGACGTCGTCGTCACGCTGTCGCACGGCGGCTACATGAAATCGCAGCCGGTCGCCGACTATCGCGCGCAGAAGCGCGGCGGGCGCGGCCGGCAGGCGACGACGACCAAGGAAGACGATTTCGTCGAGAAGCTCTTCATCGCGAACACGCACGACTACATCCTGTGCTTTTCCAACCGCGGGCGCGTCTACTGGCTGAAGGTCTACGAAGTGCCGCAAGGCAGCCGCAGCTCGCGCGGCAAGCCCATCGTCAATCTCGTGCCGCTGATGGAGAACGAGAAGATCACCGCGGTGCTGCCGGTCAAGGAGTTCGACGACGAGCACTTCGTTTTCATGGCGACCGCCAACGGCACGGTGAAGAAGACGGCGCTGTCGTCGTTCTCGCGGCCGATGGCGCGAGGCATCATCGCGGTCAATCTCGACGAAGGCGATTACCTGATCGGCGTCGCGCTGACCGACGGCAAGCAGGACATCATGCTGTTCTCCGACGCGGGCAAAGCGGTGCGCTTCGCCGAAGCCGAAGTGCGCGCCGATGGGACGCAATGCAGGCGGCGTGCGCGGCATGCGGCTTGCGCACGGGCCAGCAGGTGATCTCGCTCATCGCTGCCGCCGACGAAACGCTGTCGGTGCTCACCGCGACGCAGAACGGCTACGGCAAGCGCACGCCGATCGCCGAGTACACGCGCCACGGCCGCGGCACGCAGGGCATGATCGCGATCCAGTGCAGCGAGCGCAACGGCAAGCTCGTCGCCGCGCAGCTCGTTTCGGGAGACGACGAGATCATGCTGATCACCACCGGCGGCGTGCTGATCCGCACGCGCGTTTCCGAGATCCGCGAAGCCGGCCGCTCGACGCAGGGCGTGCAGGCTCATCAATCTCGGCGAGGACGAAGCGCTCGCGGGCCTCGAGAAAATCGTGGAGCCGCGAGGACGAGCGCCAACGGCGAACGGCGAATGGCACGATGCCGCGGCGCACGGAGCCGGCCATCCGCGTGCGAGCGGCACGGTCATGCGCCGACTGCGTCGCGACGACGCCGACGGCGATCACGGTCGCCTGACTTTCGTACATTGAACACTGAAAGGTCGAACGTCTAATGGCACGCGTATTCAATTTCAGCGCCGGTCCGGCGGTGCTTGCCCGAGCCGGTGCTCGAGCAGGCCGCGCGACGAAATGCTCGACTGGCACGGCAGCGGCATGTCGGTCATGGAGATGAGCCATCGCGGCAAGGAGTTCATCGCGATCCACGCGCAGGCCGAAGCCGACCTGCGCGAGCTGCTCGGCGATCCCGAAGAACTACAAGGTGCTTTTCCTGCAGGGCGGCGCGGCGGCGCAGTTCGCGATCGATCCCGATGAATCTGCTGCGCGGCAAAACGGGCGCGGACTACGTGAACACCGGCCAGTGGTCGAAAAAAGCGATCAGCGAAGCGAAGACGTACTGCAAGGTGAACGTCGCCGCGAGCTCGGAGGACGCGAACTTCACCTACGTGCCGAAGCAGTCGACGCTGGAAGCTCGACCCCGATGCGGCGTACGTGCACATCACGACGAACGAGACGATCGGCGGCGTCGAATTCCACTGGACGCCCGACACCGGCGGCGTGCCGCTCGTCGCCGATGCGTCCTCGCACATCCTGTCGCGGCCGATCGACGTGAGCCGCTACGGCCTGATCTACGCGGGCGCGCAGAAAAACATCGGCCCGGCGGGCCTCACGATCGTCATCGTGCGCGACGATCTGATCGGCCACGCCGCTGCCGGTCACGCCGACCGTGTTCGACTACAAGGTGCAGGCCGAAAACGATTCGATGTACAACACGCCGCCGACCTACGCGATCTACATCGCCGGGCTCGTCTTCCAGTGGCTGAAAGAGCTGGGCGGGCTGCGCAAAGATGGAAGAGCTCAACATCGCGAAGGCGAACCTGCTCTACGACTATCTCGACCAGACCGAGTTCTACCACTCGCCGGTGGCGAAGGAAGACCGCTCGCGCATGAACATCCCGTTCACGCTGCGCAACGACGAGCTCGACGATGCCTTCCTGAAGGACGCCGAGAGCGCAGGGCCTGATGCAGCTCAAGGGTCATCGCTCGGTCGGCGGCATGCGCGCATCGATCTACAACGCGATGCCGGTCGCAGGGCGTGCAGGCGCTGGTGCAATTCATGCGCGAATTCGAGCGTAAGCATGGCTGAGCCTTTCCGCATACTCACGCTCAATTCGATCTCGCCGCGTCGGACTCAAGCGCTTTCCCGCCGGGCGCTACACGGTCGGCGCCCACGCTCGCGGATCCCGACGCGATCCTCGTGCGCTCGCACGACATGCACCGCATGGACATTCCCCGCAGCGTGAAAGCGATCGGCCGCGCCGGCGCGGGCACCAACAACATCCCGGTCGCGGCGATGAGCGAGCGCGGCGTGCCGGTATTCAATGCGCCCGGCGCCAATGCGAATGCGGTGAAGGAGCTCGTGATCGCCGGCGATGCTGATCGCCGCGCGCAACCTCGTCCCGGCGCATCGCTTCGTCGAAGGGCCTCGAAGGCGACGACGACGACGCTGCACAAGCTCGTGGAGGACGGCAAGAAGCAGTTCGTCGGCACCGAGCTGCCGCGCCATACGCTCGGCATCATCGGGCTCGGCAAGATCGGCAGCCTCGTCGCCGACGCCGCGATCAAGCTCGGCATGAACGTGCTCGGCTACGATCCGCACATCACCGTCGATGCGGCGTGGAGCCTGCCTTCGCAGGTGCGCAAAGCGCACTAGCATCGAGGAAGTGCTGAAAGGCGGCGATTACGTGACGCTGCACGTGCCGCTGCTCGACGCGACGCGCAACCTGATCGATCGCCGAGCGCCTCAAGCTCATGAAGCACGGCGCGATCCTGCTCAACTTCGCGCGCGACGGCCTCGTCGACGACGCGGCGGTGGTCGAGGCGCTCGAGCGCGAAGCGCCTGCGCTATTACGTGTGCGACTTTCCCGCGCAGGCGCTGCAAGGCCATCCGCGAGGTCGTTGCGCTGCCGCATCTCGGCGCGTCGACCCGCGAAGCGGAAGACAACTGCGCGGTGATGGTGGTCGATCAGGTGCGCGATTTTCTCGAGCACGGCAACATCGTCGAACGCCGTCAACTTCCCGGATGTCGATGCTCGCGCGCGAAGCGCCGTATCGCGTCGCGATCGCCAACGCGAACGTGCCGAACATGCTCGGGCAGATCTCCACCGCGATGGCGCGCGCGGGACTCAACATCCATGACATGCTGAACAAGTCGAAAGGCGAGATGGCGTACACGCTGGTCGACGTCGACAGCAGCGTGCCGGAGCGAGCTCCTCGCACGAGCTCGCGCAGATCAAGGGCGTGCTGTCGGTGCGCTACCTGCCGCAGCAGTGACAGCAGCCGCGGAAGTTGCCGACGGACCGGCCGTCGAGGCTGGCGCTGGCCCGGATAAGGCGAGCGGGTGCAGCAGACCTCTTGCAACGTCGATGACCGACAAGCTCAAAAGCCTGCGCGACAAGATCGACGCGCTCGACGCGCGCCTCGTGAAGCTGCTGTCCGCGCGCGCGCGGCTCGCGCAGCACGTCGGCCAGGTCAAGCAGGGCGCGGCGGTCTACCGCCCGAGCGCGAAGCGCAGGTCCTGCGCCGCGTCGCGCGAGCTGAACGCCGGTCCGCTGCCCGATCGCGCGCTGCAGCGCGTCTACACCGAGATCATGTCGGCGTGCCGCGCGCTCGAAGACCAGCATGACGCGTCGCGTTCCTCGGGCCCGAAGGCACCTTCAGCCAGGAGGCCGCGCTCAAGCATTTCGGCGGCGTCGTGCCGCTCGCGCCGTGCGCTTCGCATCGACGAAGTCTTCCGGCAGGTGGAAACGGGCGCGGTCGGCTACGCGGTCGTGCCGGTCGAGAACTCGACCGAAGGCGCGGTCGGCCGCACGCTCGATCTGCTGCTCGCGACCGATGCCGCGCGTCTGCGGCGAAGTCATGCTGCCCGATACACCAGTGCCTGATGAGCGAACGCGGGGAATGTCGCGCGCGATACGCAAGGTGTATTCGCACACCCAGAGCCTCGCGCAGTGCCAGCGCTGGCTCGCGCAGCGCACTGCCGCGGGCCGAGCAGGTCGCCGTCGTGAGCAATGCGAAGCGGCGCGCCTCGCGCGCGAAAGAGCGCGGCGCGGCGGCGATCGCGAGCAGACGGCCGCGGCGCTGTATGGCCTGCGAGCTCGTCGCGCGCAACATCGAGGACGAGCCGAACAACACGACGCGCTTCCTCGTCCTCGGCAGCCACGACGCCGGGCCGTCCGGCCACGACAAGACTTCGCTCGATCCTGGCGACGCGCAACGTCCCCGGCGCGATGCACGACCTGCTCACGCCGCTCGCGCGCAACGGCGTCAGCATGACGCAGCTCGAATCGCGGCCCGCGCGCACGGGCCTGTGGGAATACGTGTTCTACGTCGACATCGAAGGGCCACCGCAGCGATGACGAACGTGCGCGCGCGCTGGCGCGAGCTCGAGCGCAAGGCTTCGCTCTTCAAGAACCTCGGTTCGTATCCCGGCGGCGCGTCTGAGCTGAATGACCAGCATGCCGCAATCATGCACGATCTCGCGACTCGCTCCGACGTACATCCGGTCGATCGCGCCGTATCAGCCCGGCAAGCCGATCTCCGAGCTCGCGCGCGAGATGGGGCTCGACGAGTCGAGCATCGTCAAGCTCGCGTCGAACGAGAATCCGCTCGGCGTGAGCCCGCGCGCGCAGGCACGCGATCCGCGCCGTGCTTCGCGGACCTTTCGCGCTATCCCGACGGCAACGGCTTCGAGCTGAAGCAGGCGCTTGAGCCGCCGCTACGGCGTCGCCGCCGACGCGATCGTTCTCGGCAACGGCTCGAACGACGTGCTCGATCTTGCCGCGCGCGCGTTCCTCACGCCGCAGGACGAAGCGGTGTATGCGCAGCACGCGTTCGCGGTGTATCCGCTCGCGATCCAGGCGATCGGCGCGCGCGGGCATCGAAGTGCCGGCGCGCGACTACGGGCACGATCTCGACGCGATGGCGCGCGCCGTCACGCCGCGAACGCGCATCGTGTTCATCGCCAACCCGAACAATCCGACCGGCACGTTCGTGCGGCGGACGAGCTCGAGGCTGTTCTCGCCGCGCTGCCGGCGCACGTGCTCGTCGTGCTCGACGAGGCGTACAACGAATACCTGCCGCACGAGCGTGCGGACGGATACGCGTCGCCTGGCTGCGCAACGTTACCCGAATCTCGTCATCACGCGCACGTTCTCGAAAGTGTACGGGCTCGCGGGCCTGCGCGTGGGCTACGCGTTCGCTGCGCCCGACGTCGCCGACCTCATGAACCGCGTGCGCGAGCCGTTCAACGTGAACAGCGTCGCGCTCGCCGGCGGCCGCGGCGGCGCTCGAGCGATCGCGATTTCGTGCGCGCGCAGCTACGAGCTCAATCTCGCCGGCATGAGACAGCTCACCGAGCGGGCTCACGCGCCTCGGGCTCGAATTCATTCCTTCGTTCGGCAATTTCGTGAGCTTCAGGGTGCCGCGACGGCGCGGAGCGTCTTCCAGCGGCTGCTCGAGGCGGGCGTGATCGTGCGGCCGATCGCGGGCTACGGCATGCCGGAGCATCTGCGCGTGACGATCGGGCTCGAAACCGGAGAACGCGCGCTTCCTCGAAAGCCTCGAGCAGGCGATTGCGATGAGCGTCGCGCAGCTCGCGGGAAGCTCCGCGATCGGCAAGCTCGTCGTGATCGGCGTCGGGCTGATCGGCGGCTCGTTCGCGCTGGCGCTCAAGAAAGCCGGCGCGGTCGAGGCACGTCGTCGGCGTCGGCCGCACGCGCAAGAATCTCGACGCGGCGATCGCGCTGCGGCGTGATCGACGAAGCGAGCCGACGATGCGGCGCCGCGGTGCGCGATGCCGACCTCGTGCTCATCGCGACGCCGGTCGGCCAGATGCCCGAAGTCATGGCGCAGATCGCGCCTGCGCTTGCCGACGCCGCACGGTCGTCACCGATGGCGGCAGCACCAAGCAGGACGTGATCGCCTACGCGAAGCGGTTCCTCGGCGCGCACTTCGAGCGCTTCGTGCCGGCGCATCCGATCGCCGGCACCGAGAAGAGCGGCGCGACGGCCGCGCTTCGCCGGAGCTCTATCGCGATCGCAACGTGATCCTCGCGCCGCAGCGCGGAGACGCGGCGCTCGCGCGGTTGAGCGCGTGCGCAGCGCATGGGAAGCGTGCGGCGCGCGCATCGTGCGAGCTCGACGCCGCGCGCCACGACGAGATCTTCGCGGCGGTGAGCCATCTGCCGCACGTGTCGCGTTCGCGCTCGTGAGCATGCTCGCCAAGCGCGAGGACGCGCCGAGCTGCTCGGCTTTTCGGGCGGCGGGCTTGCGCGACACCGTGCGCATCGCGGGCAGCTCGCCGGAGATGTGGCGCGACATCTGCATCGCGAACCGCGAAGCGCTGATCGATCTGCTCGACGACTATGTCGAGGAGCTCGAGATCGCCCGCGCGCGCGATCCAGAGCGGCGACGCCGATGCGCTCGAACGAGCATGTTCGAGCGCGCGCGCACCGCGCGCCGGCGCTGGCTGCTCAAGGAACAGGCTGAGAGCGCTGACATGACGCACCTCGATCTCGCGCCGATCGCGTCGGTGCACGGCACGGTCCGCCTGCCGGGCTCGAAGAGCATCTCCAATCGCACGCTGCTGCTCGCGGCGCTCGCCGAAGGCGAGACGCGCGTGCGCGACGTGCTCGATTCCGACGACACGCGCCACATGCTCGACGCGCTGCGCGCGCTCGGCGTGCAATGCCGCGCGAAGGCAACGACTGCATTCGCATCGCGGGCGCGGCCGGCCGTTTCCCGTGCGTCGAAGCCGAGCTCTTTCTCGGCAACGCCGGCACGGCGTTCCGGCCGCTGACCGCGGTGCTCGCGCTGTGCTGGCGGCGACTACCGGCTCTCCGGCGTGCCGCGCATGCACGAGCGGCCGATCGGCGATCTCGTCGACGCGCTGCGCCGCATCGGCGCGCGGATCGATTATCTCGGGCAAGCACGGCTATCCGCCGCTGCATATCGGCGCGGGCAGATCTCGATCTGACCGCGCCGGTGCAGCGTGCGCGGCAACGTCTCGAGCCAGTTCGTGACCGGCGCTCCTGATGGCGCTGCCGCTCGCCGGCAGCGCGGTGCGCGGTCGAGATCGAAGGCGAGCTCATCTCCAAGCCGTACGTCGAGATCACGCTGAACACGCTGCGCGCGCTTCGGCGTCGACGTCGAGCGGCGCGACTGGGCGCGCTTCGAGCATGCCCGACAGCGCGCGGTTATCGCAGCCCGGGCGAAATCTTCGTCGAAGGCGACGCGTCCTCGGCTTCGTATTTTCTCGCCGCGGGCGCGATCAGCGGCTTCAGCGGCGGCGGTCCGGTGCGGGTGGAAGGCGTCGGACGCGCGAGCATCCAGGGCGACGTGCGCTTCACCGAAGTGCTCGAGCGCATGGGCGCGCGGATCGCGATGGGCGAGAACTGGATCGAGGCGGACGCCGGGCGACGAGGCGCGCGGCGCGGCAGGCTGAAGGCGCTCGACGCCGATCTCAATCACATTCCCGACGCCGCGATGACCGCGGCGGTGCGCGGCGCTCTTCGCCGACGGCACGAGCACGCTGCGCAACATCGGCAGCTGGCGCGTGAAGGAGACCGACCGCATCGCCGCGATGGCGACCGAGCTGCGCAAGCTCGGCGCGACGGTGGAGGAGGGCGCGGACTATCTGCGGATCACGCCGCCCGTCGCGCGCTCGCGCCTCACGCCGCAACGCCGTCCGATCGACACCTACGACGACCATCGCATGGCGATGTGCTTTTCGCTGGTGGCGCTCGGCGGGCGTGCCGGTGCGCATCAACGATCCCGGTGCGTGCGCAAGACCTTTCCCGAGTACTTCGACGTGCTCGCGTCGATTTCGCGAGACACAGCGCAGCTCCAGCGAGCGCGCCCGTCATCGCGATCGACGGCCCTTCGGCCTCGGGCAAAGGCACCGTGGCCGCAGAAAGTCGCAGAGCGCGCTGGGCTTTCACTTCCTCGACAGCGGCGCGCTCTATCGGCTGGTCGGCGCTGGCGGCGCTGGAACGCGGCGTCGACGCTCGACGACGTGCCGGAGGTCGCGGCGATCGCCCGCGAGTCTCGACGTCGAGTTCGAGGGCGACGTCGATTTCCCTCGACGGCCGGGACGTGACCGACGCGATCCGCGCCGAGCGCGTGAGCGCCGCCGCCTCCCGCGTCGCCGCGCTCGCAGCCGGTGCGCGAGGCGCTGCTCGAGCGCCAGCGCGCGTTCCGCCAGCCGCCCGGGCCTGGTCGCCGACGGACGCGACATGGGCTCGGTCGTTTTCCCCGACGCGACGCTCAAAATCTTCCTCACGGCGGACGCCGCCGAGCGGGCGCGGAGACGCTATAAACAGTTGATGGAAAAAGGAATGAGTGCTAGTATGGACGCCCTTTTGCAGGAGATTCGGGAGCGCGACGCGCGCGACAGCCAGCGCGCGGCCGCCCCCCTGCAGAAGTGTGCGGATGCCATCGAGCTCGACACCACGGACATCAGCGTGGACGAGGCGGTGGCGCAGGTTCTCGCGCTGTACAACAGACGAAAGGGCATCAGCAGGCGCCATGAGCCCCCCGGCTCATGGTTTTTTCAACTGACCCGTCCGGCACGGACGGTAACCTAACTCCTGAATTCCCAATGATGAAAACTCCTACCCCGGCTACGCTGTCCGCCACGCAGACCGAAAGTTTCGCCGCGCTGTTCGAAGAAAGCCTTTCCCGCAAGGAAATGCGCATCGGCGAAGTCATCACCGCCGAAGTGATCCGCGTCGACGACAACTTCGTCGTGGTCAACGCCGGACTCAAGTCCGAAAGCTACATCGCCGCCGAAGAATTCCGCAACGACCGCGGCGAGGTCGAAGCGAAGCCCGGCGATTTCGTCAGCGTCGCGATCGAGTCGCTCGAAGACGGCTACGGCGAGACGCGGCTCTCGCGCGACAAGGCGAAGCGCCTCGCGGCGTGGCACGAGCTCGAAGACGCGCTCGAGAAGGGCACGCGTCGTGCAGGGCACGATCAACGGCAAGGTCAAGGGCGGCCTCACCGTCATGGTGAACGGCATCCGCGCCTTCCTGCCCGGCTCGCTGGTCGACATCCGGCCGGTGAAGGACACCACGCCGTACGAAAACAAGCAGATGGATTTCAAGGTCATCAAGCTCGACCGCAAGCGCAACAACGTGGTGGTGTCGCGCCGCGCCGTGCTCGAAGCGAACCAGGGCGAAGAGCGCCAGAAGCTGCTCGAGACGCTGCAGGAAGGCGCGGTCGTCAAAGGCATCGTCAAGAACATCACCGACTACGGCGCGTTCGTCGACCTGGGCGGCATCGACGGCCTGCTGCACATCACCGATCTCGCGTGGCGCCGCGTGAAGCATCCGTCCGAGATCCTCGACGGTCGGCGACGAAGTGCAGGCGAAGGTGCTCAAGTTCGACCAGGAGAAGAACCGCGTCTCGCTCGGCATGAAGCAGCTCGGCGAAGATCCGTGGGTCGGCCTCTCGCGCCGCTACCCGCCGGGCACGCGCCTCTTCGGCAAGGTCAGCAATCTCACCGACTACGGCGCGTTCGTCGAGATCGAGTCCGGCATCGAAGGCCTGGTGCACGTCTCCGAGATGGACTGGACCAACAAGAACGTGCATCCGTCGAAAGTCGTGCAGCTCGGCGACGAAGTCGAAGTCATGGTGCTCGAGATCGACGAGGACCGCCGCCGCATCTCGCTCGGCATGAAGCAGTGCATGCCGAACCCGTGGGAAGAGTTCGCGATGAACCACAAGAAGGGCGACAAGGTTCGCGGCCAGATCAAGTCGATCACCGACTTCGGCATCTTCATCGGGCTGCCCGGCGGCATCGACGGGCTCGTGCATCTGTCCGACCTTTCGTGGTCGCTGCCCGGCGAAGAAGCCGTGCGCAACTACAAGAAAGGCGAAGAAGACCGAGGCGATGGTGCTGTCGATCGACGTCGAGCGCGAGCGCATTTCGCTCGGCGTGAAGCAGCTCGAAGGCGATCCGTTCAACGAACTACGTCGCGTCGCACGAGAAGAACATCGATCGTGACCGGCACCGTGAAGGCGATCGACGCCAAAGGCGCGGTGATCGCGCTCGACGGCGACATCGAAGGCTATCTGCGCGCGTCCGAAGTCTCGCGCGACCGGGTGGAAGACATCCGCACGCGGCTGAAGGAAGGCGATTCGGTGACCGCGATGATCATCAACGTCGACCGCAAGAACCGCACGATCAACCTTTCGATCAAGGCGAAAGACATGGCGGAGGAGGCCGAGGCGATGCAGAAGCACGCCGCGGACAAGAGCAGCGCCGGCACGACCAACCTGGGAGCGCTGCTCAAGGCCAAGCTGGATGTAGCGAACACCCAACAATAATCAGGACCAAGGGAGCGCCATGACCAAGTCGGAGCTGATCGCGAAGCTCGCGGCGCGCTATCCGCAGCTCGTCGCGAAGGACGCCGAGCTCGCGGTGAAGATGATCCTCGACGCGATGGCGAAGAGTCTCGCCGAGGGTCAGCGCATCGAGATCAGGGGCTTCGGCAGCTTCGGACTGAACTACCGGCCGCCGCGCACCGGGCGCAACCCGAAGTCGGGCGAGAAGGTGCAGGTGCCGGCGAAATACGTTCCGCACTTCAAGGCGGGCAAGGAACTGCGCGAGCGCGTCGACCTCAAGAAAGACTGAGCGGCGACTCGTGCAGCGCTGAGCTCGCGAGCGGCACGTCGAAAGACGCGTGCCGCTTTTTTTTCGATGCGGCTGCTACGATCGGTATCCTCGACGCCCATGCGCTACGTGCTGTGGATCGTGCAGCTCGCGCTGTTCGTGTTCGTGCTGACGTTCGCGGTGAAGAACACCGATCCGGTCGCCGTGCGCTATTTCCTCGGGCACGAATGGCGCGCGCCGCTCATCTTCGTGCTGCTCGTGTTCTTCTGGTCGGCGCCGCGCTCGGGCTTCTCGCGGCGCTCGGGCAGATCGTCCGCCAGCGGCGCGAGATCGTCGCGCCTGAAGCGCGAGCTGCAGCGCGCGCGCGCCGCGCCGGCGCGCGAGCCGCCGCCGCCCGACGTCGCGGGCCGTGTGAGCGCGCCGCGGCAGCCGACATGGAATTCGAGTACTGGTGGCTGCTCGCGCTGCCGCTGTTCTTCGCGCTCGGCTGGCTCGCCGCGCGCATCGACATCAAGCAGCTCGTGTCCGAATCGCGCACGCTGCCGATGTCCTATTTCAAGGGGCTCAACTTTCTGCTGAACGAGCAGCCCGACAAGGCGATCGAGGCGTTCATCGAAGTGGTCAAAGTCGACCCGCAGACGGTCGAGCTGCATTTCGCGCTGGGCAGCCTCTTCCGCCGGCGCGGCGAAGTCGAGCGCGCGATCCGCATGCACCAGAACCTCGTCGAGCGCACCGACCTCGCAGCAGGAGCAGAAGCTCGCCGCGCTCTTCGAGCTCGCGCAGGATTATCTCAAGGCGGGGCTGCTCGACCGCGCCGAGGAGCTCTTCCTCAAGCTCGACGGCACGCCGCACGCCGAGCCGGCGCTCAAGTTCCTGCTCGAGATCTACCAGCAGGAGAAGGACTGGCAGAAGGCGATCGACATCGCGGAGCAGCTGGAAGTCGGTCACGCGGCCGCTCGCATCAGAAGGAGATCGCCAACTTCTACTGCGAGCTCGCGAGCAGCGAGATCATGCATTCGCGGCCCGAGGCGCGCGCGCCCGCATCTCGACGCCGCGCTCGCGCACCACCGCCTGTGCGTGCGCGCGAACATCCTGCTCGGCGACCTCGAGCTCGCGCTCGGCAACGCCGAGGCGGCGATCGACGCGTGGAAGCGGATCGAAAGCCAGAATCCCGGCTATCCTCGCGCTGGTCGCCGAGCGCATCTACAACGCCTACAAGCAGCTCGGGCCGCGCGCGAGGAGGGCCTGAATCTCCTGCGCGGCTATCTCGAGAAATACCCTTCGCTCGACGCGCTCAACGTCGTCTTCCAGGCGACGCTCGAGCAGCAGGGCGCCGAGCCCGCGTACCGGCTGGTGCGCGACGAGCTGCGGCGCACGCCGACGCTGCTCGGGCTCGACAAGCTGCTCGAGGCGCAGCTGCTCGAGGCGCCGCTCGAGCGCCGGCGCGACCTCGAGCTCGTCAAGGACTCGTGAACCAGCACACGCAGAGCCTCGCCATGTACAAGTGCGACAACTGCGGCTTCCGCGCGCGCCAGTACTACTGGCACTGCCCGGCGTGCGCGGCGTGGGAGACCTATTCGCCGCGGCGCACCGAAGAGAAAGGCGTTGCCGGCATGAACGACGGCCCATGATCCTAGCGTCATCGTCGCGCTCGACTTCGCCGGACGCGAAGAGCGCGCTCGACGCTCGCGCAGCGTCTCGATCCCGCGCAGTGCCGCGTGAAAGTCGGCAAGGAGCTCTTCACCGCGGCGGGACCGGCGCTGGTCGAGACCTGGTGCAGCGGGGCTTCGGTGTCTTCCTCGACCTCAAGTTTCACGACATTCCGAACACGGTCGCGGCGGCGTGCCGCGCCGCCGCGGCGCTCGGCGTGTGGATGCTGAACGTGCACGCATCGGGCGGCAGGGCGATGCTGGAAGCGGCGCGCGAGGCGATGCCGCACGCGACGCCAGGCGCGCCGAAGCTGATCGCGGTGACGCTGCTCACGAGCATGAGCGCATCGCGATCTCGCCGAGATCGGCATGAGCGGCACGCCGACGGAGGTCGTGCTGCGGCTCGCGCGGCTCGCGCAAAGCGTGCGGGCTCGACGGCGTCGTGTGCTCGGCGCAGGAAGCGGCGGCGCTGCGAAGCGCGTGCGGCCGCGACTTCTGCGCTGGTCACGCCGGGCATACGCCCGGCCGGCGCCGGCGCGGACGACCAGCAGCGCGTCATGACGCCCGCGGACGCGATCGCGCCGGCGCGAGCTATCTCGTCATCGGCCGGCCGATCACGCGCGCAGCCGATCCGCTGGCGGCGCTTGCAGCGCATCAACGCGACATCGCCGGTACAATGCGCGCATCATGAAATCGGCGCACGCGAGCGCGCCGGAAGCGGCACCCTGATCCGAGCGCAAGCGAGCGGCGGCAGGCTCGACGCCGTCACGCAGTCGCGCATCGGGCGCGCGCGCGTGCTGGTGGTCGGCGACGTCATGCTCGACCGCTACTGGTTCGGCGAAGTCGGCCGCATCTCGCCGGAAGCGCCGGTGCCGGTGGTGAAGATCGATCGCATCGAAGAGCGTCCCGGCGGCGCGGCGAACGTCGCGCGCAATGCCGCGGCGCTCGGGGCGCAGGTGAGCCTGCTCTCGGTCGTCGGACGCGACGAGGCCGGCGCGACTGCTGCGCACGCTGCTGCGCAGCGAGCGCATCACGCGCAGCTGCACACGCGACGCGGCGCTGCGGACCACGATCAAGCTGCGCGTGATCGGCCGCCAGCAGCAGCTCGTGCGCATCGATTTCGAGACCGCGCCGAGCCACGAAGCGCTCGCGTCCAAGCTGCGCGATTTCCAGCGGCTGCTGCGCAGCATGCGACGTCGGTGATCCTGTCCGACTACGGCAAAGGCGGGCTCACGCACATCGTGCAGCATGATCCGCATGGCGCGCGCGGCCGGGCAAGCCGGTGCTGGTCGATCCGAAAGGCGACGACTATTCGCGCTATCGCGGCGCAACGCTGATCACGCCGAACCGCGCGGAGTTCCGCGAAGTCGCGGGCAGCTGGAAGAACGAAGCGGAGCTCACGCGCAAGGCGCACGAGCTCATGCGCGAGCTGCAGCATCGGCGCGCTGCTGCATCACGCGCAGCGAAGAAGGCATGACGCTCTACCGGCGCGGGCGCGCGGCTGCACGTGCCCGCGCAGGCGCGCGAAGTCTTCGACGTGAGCGGCGCCGGCGATACGGTGATCGCCACGCTCGGCGTCATGCTCGCGAGCGGCGCGGCGCTCGACGAGGCGGTGCGCGTGCGCGAACCGCGCGGCGGGCATCGTCGTCGGCAAGTTCGGCACGGCGGTGGTGCGCCCCGAGGAGCTTGTTCGGCAGTGCGACTGAAGCGACGGAAACGCGGCTGAGAGCGATGACGCATGTACTACGTCGTGACCGGTGCGGCCGGATTCATCGGCTCGAACCTCGTGCGGGCGCTGAACGATCGCGGCGTCACCGACATCATCGCCGTCGACGATCTGCACCGAGGGCGACAAGTTCGTGAACCTCGCCGACTGCGAGATCGCCGACTACCTCGACAAGGACGAGTTCCTCGAGCGTCCGGGAAGGGCGACTTCGACGGCGCGGTCGAGGCCGTGCTGCATCAGGGCGCGTGCTCGGACACGACCGAGCGCGACGGCCGCTACATGATGCGCAACAACTACGACTATTCGAAGGCGCTGCTCGAGTTCTGCACGGAGCGAGCGATGCCGTTCATCTACGCCTCGTCGGCCGCGGTTTACGGCGCGCGCACGGGCTTCCGCGAAAACCCCGAGTCCGAGGCGCCGCTCAACGTGTACGGCTACTCGAAGCTGCTGTTCGACCAGTATCGTGCGCGCGCAGTGCGGCGGAGCGCACCGCGCAGGTCGTGGGTCTGCGCTATTTCAACGTCTACGGCGACGCGCGAGCAGCACAAAGGACGCATGGCTTCGGTCGCTTTTCATTTCTTCAACCAGTATCGCGCGACCGGCAGCGTGAGGCTCTTCGAAGGCAGCGGCGGCTACGGCGACGGCGAGCAGCGGCGCGATTTCGTCTCGGTCGAGGACGTCGTGCGGGTGAATCTGCTTCTTCCTCGATCACCCCGAGCACTCGGGCATCTTCAACGTCGGCACCGGCGCCGCCCAGAGCTTCAACGATGTCGCGGTCGCGACGCGTCAACGCCTGCCGGGCAGCGCGCGGCGAAGCGCGCGCTGACGCTCGACGAGATGCAGGCGGCAGGGCATCATCCGCTACATCCCGTTTCCCGCAGGACCTGGAGGGCAGGTACCAGAGCTACACGCAGGCCGACATCTCGGCGCTGCGCGCGGCCGGGTATGCGGCGCCTTTCCTGACCGTCGAGCAGGGCGTCGCGTAGCGCTAGCTGCGAGCGCAGCGACTGCTGCTGCAGAACGCGACATCGCGATCGCCATAGACAAACGCTCGAAGATTTCGTCGGCAACACGCCGCTCGTGCGCCTGAAGCGCCTGCCGGGCACGCACGAGCAACGTGCTGCTCGCCAAGCTCGAAGGCAACAATCCGGCGGGCTCGGTGAAGGACCGGCCCGCGCTGTCGATGATCCGGCGCGCGCAGGAGCGCGGCGACATCAAGCCCGGCGACACGCTGATCGAGCCCACCAGCGGCAACACCGGCATCGCGCTCGCGATGTGCGCGGCGATGATGGGCTACCGGATGATCCTGGTCATGCCCGAGCACCTGTCGGTCGAGCGCCGCCAGACCATGGCGCGCGTTCGGCGCGGAGTTCGTGCTGACGCCGAAGGAAGGCGGCATGGAGATGGCGCGCGACGTCGCCGAGAAGATGCGCGACGAAGGGCGGGCGTGATCCTCGACCAGTTCGCCAATCCGGACAATCCGCTCGCGCACTACGAAGGCACCGGGCCCGAGATCTGGCGCGACACCGACGGGCGCATCACGCATTTCGTGAGCAGCATGGGCACGACCGGCACGATCATGGGCGTGTCGCAGTTCCTCAAGGAGAAGAATCCGGCGATCCAGATCGTCGGCTGCCAGCCGAGCGAGGGCTCGCAGATTCCCGGCATCCGCAAGTGGCCGCAGGCCTACCTGCCGAAGATCTGCGACTGGGGCCGCGTCGACCGCGTGATCGAGGTGACGCAGGCCGACGCCGAAGAGACGACGCGCCGGCTCGCGCGCGAGGAAGGCATCTTCGCCGGCATCTCGTCGGGCGGCGCGCTGTGGGCCGCGCTGCAGGTGTCGAAGGCCGTCGAGAACGCGGTGATCGTCTTCATCGTCTGCGACCGCGGCGACCGCTACCTGTCGACCGGCGTGTTCCCCGCCTGAATCTTCGCGCGAGATCGATCGTTTGAACCCGGTCCTCGTCTTCGACATCGAGACCGTTCCGGACGTCGCCGGCCTGCGGAAGCTCCACGGCGTGCCGCAGGAGCTCTCCGACGCGGACGTCGCCGCCATGGCGTTTCAGCTGCGGCGCCAGACGGCAGGCCACGATTTCCTGCCGCTGCATCTGCAGCGCGTCGTCGCGATCTCGTGCGCGCTGCGCGAACGCGATGCGTTCCGCGTCTGGTCGCTCGGCGGAGGCGGCGAACCGGAAGCGGAGATCATCCAGCGCTTCTTCGACGGCATCGAGAAGTACACGCCGCAGCTCGTGTCGTGGAACGGCGGCGGCTTCGACCTGCCGGTGCTGCACTACCGCGGGCTGATGCACGGCGTGCGCGCGCCGCGCTACTGGGACACGGGCGACGACGACCGGGACTTCCGCTACAACAACTACATCAGCCGCTATCACATGCGGCATTGCGATCTGATGGACCTGCTCGCGCTGTACCAGGGCCGGGCCGTCGCGCCGCTGGACGAGATCGCGCAGCTGCTCGGCCTTCCGGGCAAGCTCGGCATGGGCGGCTCCCAGCGTCTGGGACGCGTATCAGGCGGGGCGGCTCGCCGACATCCGCAACTACTGCGAGACCGACGTCGTCAACACGTATCTCGTGTTCCTGCGCTTCCAGGCGATGCGCGGCGCAGTGACGCGGGACGAATACACGGCCGAATGCGAGCTCGTGCGCTCGACGCTCGCCCGTTCTCTGGAGCCTCACTGGGGAGAATTCCTTGCGCATTGGCACGGTGAGTCCTCCGATCCCCTGATCGCCCTTAAGCCGCTGACCTGCCGCGCGCCATTTTCTCCACGCGTATCTGTTGTCTGCGCGTCCGTGTATCGCCGTGAAAATGCCTGACGCCGCCAAGGCATCCGAGCCGCTCGAGATCGAATCGCTCGACCAGGAAGGCCGCGGCGTCGCGCGACGCGACGGCAAGACGATCTTCGTCGAAGGCGCGCTGCCCGGGGAGCGCGTCACCGCCTCGGTCTATCGCCGCAAGCCCACATTCGAGCTTGCAACGGCACGCGCCGTGCTGAAGTCGAGCGCGAGCCGCGTCGTTCCGCCCTGTTCCTATTTCGGGACCTGCGGCGGCTGCGCTTTGCAGCATCTCGACGAGTCCGCGCAGGTCGCGGTGAAGCAGCGGGTGCTCGAGGACGCGCTGTGGCACATCGGCAAAGTGCGTGCCGCAGCAGATGCTTTCGGCCATCCGCGGACCGGCCTGGCGCTATCGCCATCGCGCGCGATTCACGGTCAGGCACGTGCCGAAAAAAGGCGGGATGCTCGTCGGCTTCCACGAGAAGCGCAGCAGCTACGTGGCGGACATGACGAGCTGCCAAGTCGTGCCCGAGCGTATTTCCTCGCTGCTTCCGAAGCTGCGTGCGCTCATCGCGGGGCTTTCGATCTACCGCCGCGTGCCGCAGGTCGAGCTTTCCGTGGGCGAAGGCGCGGACGTGCTGGTGTTCCGGGTTCTCGAGCCGCTCTCGTCAGCCGATGAAGCCAGTGCTGAGAGACTTCGCCGACCGCAACGCGGTGTTCGTCTACCTTCAACCGGGCGGCCCCGATACCGCGCAGCCGTTCCATCCATCCACGGGCCCCGACCTGCACTACGCGCTGCCGGAATTCGACGTGCGCATCTACTTCGAGCCGACCGATTTCACGCAGGTCAACCACGCCATGAACCGGGTGCTCGTGCGCCGCGCGATCCCGTTGCTCGGGCCGCGGCCGGGCGAGCGCATCGCCGACATCTTCTGCGGGCTCGGCAATTTCGCGCTGCCGATCGCGCGTTCCGGCGCCCAGGTCGTCGGCATCGAAGGCAGCGCGTCGCTGGTTGCAGCGCGCCCGTGAAAACGCACGGCGCAACGGCCTTGGCGAGCGTGCGCGATTCGAGGCGATGAATCTTTTCGAACTCGACGCGGAAACGCTCGGCGCGCTCGGCCACTTCGACCGCATGCTGATCGATCCCGCCGCGCGATGGCGCGGTCGAGCTCGTGAAGTCGCTTCGACGACGAGCGCCGAGGCGCATCGTCTACGTCTCGTGCAACCCGGCCACGCTGGCACGCGACGCCGCGGTGCTCGTGCACGCGAAAGGCTTCGAGTTGAAAGCCGCCGGGGTGGTGAACATGTTCCCGCACACCGCGCACGTGGAATCGATCGCGCTCTTCGAGCGCTAGGGGGCGGCGCTCGTACGGCTGGTCGCCTAGAGCAGATGAACCAGGTCCGTACTCAAAGGCGAAAAAAAGGCGCCCGAAGGCGCCTTTTTCGCTGCTTGCGGCGTCAGCCTCTAATCCCGCTCGCCTGCAAGCGCCATCAGGAGCTGCAGCAGGTTGGCGAAGATGTTGAAGAGGCTCAGGTAGACGCCCGTCGTCGCCATGACGTAGTTGGTCTCGCCACCGTTCACGATCCGGCTCACGTCGTGCAGCAGGAACAGCGAGAACACCACGATCACGAGCGCCGAGATCGTCAGCGCGAGCGCCGGGATCTGCAGGAACATGTTCGCGAGCATCGCGATCAGCAGCACGATCATGCCGACGAACAGAAACTTGCCCATGAACGAGAAATCGCGCTTGGTCGTCGTGGCGATGCCGGCCATGACGAAGAAGATCGCGCCCGTTCCAGCGGCGGCGAAGCCCGACGAGCTGAGGCCCATTGCGCAGCGCGAGCGCGACCGTGAGCAGCGGGCCCAGCCACCAGCCGAGCAGGAACGTCATGCCGAGGAGCAGGACGACGCCCAGGCCGCTGTTGCGGTTCGCCGCGATCGCGAATTGCAATCCGATGACGGCGCCCAGCATGACCAGGGTGCTGATGATCGGATGCTGCATGATGATGCCGCCCGTCGCCATGCCGATCATGGCGCCGATGACGGTCGGCACCATCGTCAGGGCGAGCAGCAGGTACGTGTTACGGAGTACCCGTTCTGCTGCAGGCTGAGTTCGCCGGCGCCCGTGTAGCTTGCGCGCGGGTGCAGTTCTGGTTGCATAGTCATCCCTCCTGGGGGTTAGAGTGCTACGGCTTAAGACTATCGAAAGACCCGCAAAGTTTCAATGCGCGACCGGCCCGATGTTTCGAGGATGCTCGCAAGCCACTGCCGACGCTCGCGTTCCACCGTCGAGCCGCATGCCGGGCGCTCAGCGTTCCGGACTTACCTGGAAGCGCGTCCCGCCTGTCGGACTTCGCGGATACGACACGATGTAAACGGCCTTCCGCCCGCAGTTCTCAAGCACCCAGCGCTCTTCGGCCGCCTGACCAGCGGGGTGCAGCTCGAGGATTTCGGTGTTCGCGATCTTCTGCTGGCGGCATTTCGGATCGATCGCGCGCGCATGTGCATAGATGCGGTCGCGGATTTCGCCCTGCAGACCCCGCGGTGCGAGCGTTTCGCCCGGAATGTGCGCACATCCACTGACCAGAACGGCGCTGATCGACGCGACGGTGTTTAGGAAGCCTGCTTTCCCCGCAATCCGCATGGGCCTAGCGTGCTCGCATGCGCATGCGAATCAACGAACCAGCACGAACACCAGCACGAACGCGCCGGCGACGACGAGCAGCGCCACTTTGAGGACGAACGCCTGAAGCTCGTTGTACATGGATGGTCTCTCACCTCGTATCGGGTTGCCGGGGACGATCGGGGCCGGCGCCGGCCCCGCATTTCCAGCCGAAAACTCGTCCCCCTACAGTGTCACAGACTGGAAAAACAATCTACCGGCGGAGCCTGTGGCGCCCGTGGTTTGCTTGCGACGTCTGCATGGCTAACGAATTCCGCCCCGCTTCCTGAGCCCGGGAAGCCCGATTTCCGGGATATTCACGGTTGAAACAGCCGTCCCGGCCAGGTTCGCAGTGCAAAGTCCCGAAGCGATTCATAGCCGCCCACGCGGGGGTGAGGTCGCGAGTGTTCGCAACGACAGGAGCCGCACAGCAGGAAACGCGGCGCGATGGTCCCCGGATTCGCTTGACTGCGACCCCCTCAGGCCGGTTAACCGTGTGGGAGCAAGCGGAAGGCCCATGGCCCCGCTCGGGAACCTCCCTCGGGGCGGAAACTACTATAGGCGAGCCGATCGCGCGTCTGCGTCTACTCGCGAATCGCGGTCGACTGCTGGCCGCAATGAGTAGGCGTGGTACGCCAAGGCGTTCTCGGGCATGAGGATGCGCCGATGACGGCCCAGCGGATCGCGAATGGGGGTTGGGGAGCGAGGGGTTGCGCGCGGTGGTAAAAAAAGCCCCGGGCCGTGGTGCTCGGGAATTCGGTTGGGCCCGGGGCAAAGCGCGCCGCTCTACAGGGGAGAAGAGCGGCCGGCGCGAAGTGTGTCACGAAGGCTTTGTGAGGATGTTCAAGAAAGCCGACATGCATCAAGAAGAGGGCGCAATTCCGGATGAAGAAAACTGAGTCGACGAGTTAGCCAAGCCAAGCTGGAACAGCAGAAAAAAGCCGAGCGTACGTCAGGTGGAAAGCGGGCGCCGAAGGCTCGCCAGAGGGGGATTGTGTGGACAAGAAGAGCCCCGGCAGGCGTCTTCTTATAACGGAGAGCTGACCGGGGCGAGTATCGAGCACACAGAGCGGCGTTCCCCGCGACCTCTATGTTTTATTTCTTCTGAGAGTGATTATCGGATCCGCAGCCGCGCATCGGCTGATAAGGATCAAGAAAAGAGCGGCGGCTCGCACGGCATTTGCCCGAAAGGGGCATTCGTCACGCCGGCCTGTTCGGGAATCGCACTCGGGACTGCGAATGCACGAGCGCTTCGAGCGCGGCTGCCCTACGTCACGGTTGAAGACCGGTGCCGAGCTCTAGCGCACCCCTCTGTGGGCCGGACGGCGATGGGCGCGCGGCCGTATGGCAGTACCCGAAGAGGCCATGTCGTCCGGCCGCCGCCTGTTCTGGCGTGATCCGCCTGGGTCTCGACGGTGCTTCAGCGTTGCGTGCTGCATCCACAAGCATCTCCGGCTGGAAGACCTGATAAGTGTTGCGGCCATGCTTCTTCGCCGCAAACATCGCGAAGTCTGCTGCCTTTACCAGCGCTTCCGCGTCCGCATCTACGATGTCAGCCGAAAGCACCACACCTACGCTTACCGTCACATCCACCTCTTTGCCTGCGCGTTTGCAGCACTCGCGAACGGCGCGCAGCACTTTCTGCGCAATGCGCAATGCGTGTTCGCGTTGCGCCACGGATGGCAGAATGATCGCAAACTCGTCGCCGCCCAGCCGCCCCACGGTGTCTGCGGCCCGCACGCTGCTCACAAGCCCTTGCGCCACTCTTCTCAGTAGTTCGTCCCCCGCGTGGTGGCCGAGCGTGTCGTTCACTGACTTGAAATGGTCAAGGTCCAGAAATAGAAGTGCGGTGGAGTTGCCCGAGCGCTTCGCGTGGATGAGCGCTTGTGAAAGCCGGTCGAAAAACAGAACGCGCTTGGCGAGCCCGGTCAGGTCGTCGAAATGGGCTTGATGGTAGAGCTCATCTTGATGTGCCCGGCGTTCCTCGAGCGCTCGTTCGAGCTCATCATGCTCGTAACGGAAGCGACCAACGAAGTAAACCATAATTGCACAGGGGCTCACGTAGAGCCCCGCACTCGTGGCCTCATGCGCGATTGTTCCCTCGAACGGCCGCCCGATGTGTATCACGAATTCGACGGCTGGATACCCGAGCAACGCGAAAGGACCGCAGGTCCAACGCCGCAATACCAGGTGGCAAGCAAGACCGCCGTGAACACCGTCGCGTGCGAAAGATACCCGCCAACCGCATGCAGACTACCCGATGACGAAAGTGCCTTTTTGATGCACATCAAAACAATTCCGGCGCGAACACGAACGTCACCGCGCAGCAGAAATCGCAAAGCTCCAGTTATTTTAACGACACAACACTAGACTGAAGTTCTTGCCCGCTGAGCGCGCATTTTCCCTCTGTAGGTGTGGTTTCTGAGGTACACGCGCTTGGCTACACGGTGATCGTCCGAGCAGCTTGAGTGCGCGCTCTGGTTGCATCGGGCTGCGTCACGATCGTGAAGGTAGGCGCGCGGGCTGAATCGGTATCGGTGGTGGCGCGGCAGGTGTTGCGCACGATCGTCGAGAGTTCATCGAGCAGGTGCGGAAGCCGTGTGCCGAGGTGCCGTCGCTCAAGGTATGGGTATGCGCCTTGTGCTGGGCCTCTTCAGAGCGCGTGGCCGGTGCCACCGGATCGCGTGTCACTTTGGCCGCTTGATCCTCGTCGGCGAACAGCATGCCACGCCAGGCTTCGCGCAGTGCCACTGAGTTAGTAGGCAAGCATGCGGAGCAGAATATGTGCGCGCACGCGATCCGGCAGACGGTGGTGGATGGGGCGCACCTTCAGATCGATTGTCTTCAAGGATCGGAAGGCGCGTTCGACATGGCTCAATGACTTTAGCTGCGCACGATATCGGCCGTATCGATGATCTGGGGACCGAGCGGGGTGCGCAGACGTAAATGCCGTCGAGCGCCGCCTCCTAGCGACCTTTGCTCGTCAATGCGATAGCCGAGGGCGCCGCTCGACGGTGGTATCGAAGTGCTTGGCGATTTTGTATTTGTTGCACCCGGCCTACGCGCAGGTCGATCTTGTCGGCGCCGACAAGCTTCGCATGCTCGACCATCGTGCGCACCTGATCCAGGTCGCAGCGGTCGCCCTCAGCAACTCGGCACGCTTGGCACCGCGATTGCGCAAGCTTCGGATTACGACACGCGACCCGCCGCTCTCCCGGGTAGTCGGGGTGGGTGAAACTCGCA
>CAWEHH010000040.1:0-103925 GCA_963808765.1 uncultured beta proteobacterium | reverse complement strand
TCAGAGCCGAGGCAAATTGACACGTCCCGGGCTCGTGCCGCTCCGATGTCTGTGGTCGTGCCATAGAGCCACAAGTTTGAGAGGGGACCAAACAGACCGCACCCGCCTTAGCCTTTGCCCAGCGTTGCCATTCGGAGCTTGCTAGCGCATTGCAGTGGATTCCGATAAAGGTTTTCTCTAAACAGCCGGCATTCGCAGCGTCAACGAACTCACGCGCAACGATAGTGCCAACTTGCCCTTCGGCACAGTGATAGAAGTCGCACCGGTTATCTGAACAACTTTCCCGATTTATAAGTGGACTGCGGGCCGATCATGGAAGGTGCAAGGGAGTGCACCGGAAACGTCATCTTAAGCTGCCAGCTTCATCGTGGGCAGTTCGGCTACATACTTTTCAGCCGGCGTGAGCCGCTCCACACTGCTGTGAGGGCGATGCGCGTTGTCCCAGTCCAGATAGTCGGCGATGTCAGCGCGTGCCGCGCTCACCGCGTCGTAGGCCTTCAGATACACGCGTTCATACTTCACGCTGCGCCACAGCCGCTCGACGAACACGTTGTCGCGCCACGCGCCACGTCCGTCCATCGACAGCTTGCAGCCGCAGTCGAGCACGCTCCGGGTGAATTCGTTGGCCGTGAACTGGCTGCCCTGATCGGTGTTGACGATCTCAGGTGTGCCGTAGCGGGCAAAGGCCTGTTCGATCACGTCCGTGGCGTGAACGGCCTCCAGCGTGATCGCCACCTTGTGCGCCAGCACCTTACGGCTGGCCACGTCTACCACCGCGGTGAGATAGACGAAGCCGCGCGCCATCGGAACATACGTGGTATCCAATGCCCACACCTGATTGGAGTGCGTGATCGCCAGTTTGCGCAGCAGATACGGGTGACCTTGTGGCCCGGCGCCGCCTGGCTGGTGCCCGGCTGCGGCGTGAGCGCCTCGATGCCCATGCGCAGCATCAGCGTTCTGACGTGACGCCGGCCCACGGCGAAGCCCTGCCGGTTCAACTGATCGCACAACATACGCCGCCCATGAACGGGTGCTCCAGGTGCAACTCGTCGATGCGGCGCATGAGCGCGAGATCTGCCGGGCTCACCGGCTGGGGCAGGTAATACACCGTTTCCCCGACTGATGTTGAGCAGGCGCGCCTGGCGTGTGATGCTCAGCTTGTGGTCACGGTCAATCATGGCTTTTCGCTCAGCAATCCCGCTTTGGTGAGCGCGCCTTCTAAAAAATCATTCTCCAGTGCCAATTGGCCGATCTTGGCGTGCAGCGGCGCCAGATTCACCGGCTGCGGCCGGGTGCCTCCGTCAAAGACCTCCGCAGCTCGCTCGAGCAGCTGGCGCTTCCATTCGACGATCTGGTTCGGATGCAGCTCGAACTGTTCGCACAGCTCGGCCAGGGTGCGATCTTCTCGCAACGCCGCCAACGCCACGCGCGCCTTGAACGCCGCGTTGTGGGTGCGGCGAGTGCGCCGCCCCGATGCCTTCTCTTCACCATCAGAAACTCCTTCTTGCCGGACCGATCTCGGTCCAGCTTTATACCCGGAGTTTCCACTTATGGCGCTGTTCAGTTTTGCGGAGCCACTCCTGATAGATGAAGCCTGCGCCATTGCGTTGTTCCTGAGCGATCTTGGCGAGTTCGAGGGGGCGCTTGGTCAGCGCCGAGGTGAAGATCAGATTGCGGCCCGTGCTGCCCGCCGTCTCGTCATCGATATCGCGAAGCACTTGTATGTGCTTTCGATTCGTGATCGGCCAGCCTTGAATAGCCGTCGTGCCGCCAACCAGGGCGCGCAATTGGACGTATCCAAGGACTGCCTCTGGTTCGGCTTGGATCAATGCGTTAGCCGGCCAACTCACAGAGCGCTGATAACTCGCCTCGCCTGTCCAGCTGTTGTGGTGCTTAAACGGCGTCGTTTGTGTTGGCTCTACCCAAAGAGGCAGCGTGTTGTAACCGATGTGATTGTGCAGATCGGATCAGACCTGGCAAGACGAACGCATCTCCGACATCGATGACCGGCGCGGTCGCAAAGCCAGCCGGGACCGGCGCGTTGCCCGCGGTGACATTGTCGATCGAGCCGCTGTCGTCGAGGTAGACACGCCCCTTAAACACGCCGTCAGGATCCGTTCGGTCAAGAGGTGCGAGACGTCCTGCAATGACGAGTGCCATGTTGTTCCTGATCTTGTTTGTTGGCTCTAGAGCTCGATGCTACATCGCCGCCCAAGTCAACGACGATCGCGTCCACGGTCGGAGCACACGCTGATCAACGTTTATTAAGAATATGCTGAAGCAGCGGCGTGAGTAGTGTCGATCGAGCATTTGTATTGTACGCCCGCTATGTCACCCTGACGGCACGCCGTATCGCGAAACGCAACCGCATCAGTGGATATGAGGTTCGCGGCGCACAATTCGCGGGTCAATAGACACGCCGCGGCGTTCATCGCAATATACGTTTCAATAACGCCTTGATCGTCGACTTCGATTTTGGTCAGTTCCCTCAAGTGCACCGTGACGCGCCCAGCTACTGCTCGCCCAAAATTTTCCTACTTTGTTGACGAATGTGACGTCGATCTTGTTGTCTCGATGTTCAATCAGGTGCCGAACCTAGAATGCCATTAGCGTTTGGGCCCAGTGCTGAAAATTGGCAGGCTCAAATAGCTTCTCGAGTTCGATCCCGATTGTCTGTTTTATAGCTTTGCCGAGAGTGTCTAGGCCGAACCGCGGGACAATGTCATCGATGACGACCTCACGTGCGTCCTTCACGCGGCAGCCGCCCAATGATTCTGCAAGTCTTCCCAGCAGGATGACCTTGCCCCAGTTCCACGTGCATCAGATTTGTGGGTAAATACTGATGAACGGAGGGTTCGATGGGCAAGAAAGAGGCTGCAGATCGGCGCTATTCCGATGAGTTCAAAGTAGAGGCAGTTCGATTAGCCGAATCGATCGGCGGCAACCAGGCCGCTAAACGGTTGGGGATGCCGGAGTCGAGTCTGCACAATTGGGTTCGACTGAAGCGTGCTGGCAAGCTGAGAGCACTCAACGGTGCAGCAGTATCCGCGAAACGCCCGGTGAGCGAGCTCGAGGCCGAGAACGCGCGATTGCGCCGGGAGCTCGCGAGCACGAAGCTTGATCTTGAAATCGTAAAAAAGGCGGCGGCGTATTTCGCGAAGGAGTCGCGGTGAAGTACGCCTGGATCGAAATGCACAGCGACCTTTTCTGGGTGAGCCGGATGTGCCGTGTCTTGGGCGTTTCGCGCACGGGATTTTGTCAGTGGCGGGTGCGTGCGCCGAGCGAGCGCTCGATCGCCAATGCGGCGCTGGATGCGCAAGTCGCAGCGATTCACGCGGCGACCAAGCGCAGCTACGGTCGGCCGCGCATCGTGCGGGATCTGCACGCACGCGGCGTTCGCGTAGGCCACGAGAGGGTGCGTAAGAGTCTGCAACGACAGACTTTGCATCCCGTCTATAAACGCCCTTATCGGGTGACGACCGATTCTGCGCATCGGAAGCCCATCGCGCCCAATCTTCTGAATCGACGCTTTGACGGCTGGCAGGTGAATCAGGCGTGGGTGGCCGACATCACGTACATCGCCACGGCAGAAGGGTGGCTTTACCTTGCCTGCATCATGGATTTGGCCAGCCGCAGAATCGTGGGCTGGTCGATGAGCGATCGGATGAAGGCCGATCTGGTATGTCAGGCGTTGAAGTCGGCATACTGGAAGCGCAAGCCCGCGGCGGGGCTCCTCATGCATTCGGACCGCGGCAGTCAGTATGCGAGTGACGAGCACCGCCGGCTGATCAAAGATTACCGGATGATCCAGTCGATGAGCCGACGCGCCAACTGCTGGGACAATGCGCCGATGGAAAGCTTCTTCAAGACGCTGAAGGTTGAGCGTGTTTATCAACTGCGCTACGACACACGAGCGGATGCGAGGCTCGACATCGTTGATTGGATCGAAGGCTTCTATAATCGTCAGCGTATGCATTCGTCGGTCGGCTATCAAACACCAGCTGGTGCAGATTGCAGCCTCACGGCTGCGTGACCTGGTGTTCGTGGAATCGAGGCAGGGTCAGGATGTGTTTCTCGTTGAATTTAGCTGCCAGTTGCGCGAAATGGCTGCGCCACAGCGAGGTCATTAGACGATTCAGGTAGAGCTCAAAATTGAGCTTAAGCGCAATGAGGTGCACTTCATTCACGTGCCGCCGCAACTTCTCAAACAAGGCACCCGGTGCGTTCGGAGTGATCGCGGCTTGTATGAGAGGGTCGATATCCACATCGGCAACCCGATCTAGCGATTCCAGCTGTTTCAACGCTAGTGCGTGTGAAAGACGCACTCGGGCCAGATGCTCCTCACACTTCGCTCCGTAGCGTGTCAGAGTGTCGGTACAGCTACGCTGCTCGTTGGTAGCCATGTAACCTCGCGCTCACAGTCGATTCAGCCCATGCCAATCGAATTTCCTCGTGACGCGGGCAGGCGTCGTTGCGTCGAGCCATGGCGAGTATATGACTCACTACCACGAAGAGCGCAATCATCAGGGGCTGGGGAACAGGCTGATCCGACCGACATCGAGGCGTGCGCCGAATGCTGCACTGATTCAGCGCCATGTACGACTCGGCGGAATGTTCAACTATCATAACCGGGCAGCTGCGTGACGGGCCGACCGAGTTTCTGGACAATACGGCTTCGAGCATTTCGGGCACCTCGCTTCGCTGGGGCCGACGGTGCTGACGGTGCGGCAGCGTTGGAGAGCTGGAACGTAACATTGCAGGAGTTCGCGTGGAGTCTACGTGGAAGCTCTCTCGATGGGCATCGTCGCGCTGGCGGAAATGGGCGCCAAGACCACCTTCTCGCATTCGTTCTCGCCGCCCGTTAGGCTCGGTCCACACCGATCGTTGCTGGCATATTCGTCGCAATGCTCGTGAATCATGCGTCTCTCGTCGATCAGTTTGTCTATCTCCACTCCGAGCACCCGCGCACCGTGCAGGGACATAATCCTCGAGCCGCCGGCGCGGTCGTAATCGTTTGTCGAGAAACCGGCGGTCGAACCCGCGAGCCGATAATAAATAATTGCGGAGCACAGTTCCTCTGACGATGACATGCCTCAGGTTGGAGCCGCTGCTGTTGGCGTTTCAGATTGTCGCAGGTGGCGGCGTTCTGCCATGCTTGCCCTACGATTTATCAACCCCCCGATAACTCGGCTATACAAAAGCGTTTCGCAGTTCCGCGGTGTGACTCCTTACACCCATACTTGACTTCCTCGCCTTCACAGTTCCTTAACGTGCAATATCTAGCATCAGGTCAGGGGTCCGTGGTGCGCCCCGCTGGTAAACAAGGGAGGTTCCATGCATAACGTCATGCGGGTAGCCGTCCTCACGGCCGGCTTGGCTGTGTTCACCGGCTTCGCGACTACATCGAACGCCGATCGGGACGATGATCGCCGATCAGGCCACGAACGTGATTCCATACAGCTCGGGCCGCGCCCGTTCTATCTCGTCGAGGGGATGGACGAGGGTCCGCTTAAACAGAAGCTGTTGCAGTGCAAGGACGGCCCGTTCCGTCGCACTGACTTCTCGATTGCCCATCGTGGCGCTGCGCTGCAGTTCCCCGAGCACACGAAAGAGTCGTATCAGGCCGGCGCACGTATGGGCGCGGGTATCGTCGAGTGCGATGTCACCTTCACCACAGACGGCCACTTTGTCTGCCGCCACGCCGACAACGATCTCGCCACCACGACCAACATCCTGCTCACACCGCTCGCTGCGAAATGTGTCAAGCAGTTCACCGCGGCAGTCCTGGATTTGAATGGAAACGTGATCACACCGGCCAGCGCGGAATGTCGCACCACCGATCTAACGCTCTCCGAGTTCAAGAGCCTGACCGGCAAGATGGACGCGTTCAATCCGGCCGCGCGCACGGTCGAGCAGTTCTTTGCTGGCACGGCGTCGTGGCGCACCGACCTCTATACGGGCCGCGGCACGCTGATGACGCTGCGCGAGAGCATCGAACTGAACGAAAAGAAAGGCGTGAAGCACACGCCGGAGCTGAAGGCGGCCGACTCCGGGGCGATCGCTCGCGTATTCGGCAGCCAGGAGAGCTACGCGCGGGAATTCGCCCGCGCGCTCCAGGCGGGCGGCGTGAAACCTCGCGATGCATTTCCGCAGTCGTTCAATGTGAATGACGTGTTGTACTGGGTCGGTAATACAGAGTACGGCACACAGGCGGTGTTCCTCGTTGACTACGACGCGGCCAAGGACAACATCCTTCTCTTCGACACGACCGGCAAGCAGATCGAAAACCGCCAGGATCAGCTGAACTTCTTTGCGGAGCTGCGTAAGCGCAAGGTTCAGATCATCGCCCCGGCAATGCCGGCGCTCCTTGCAGTCAACGGAGACCGCGTCGTGCCCTCGCAGCTTGCAAAGAATCTAAA
The DNA here is from genome assembly GCA_963808765.1 of uncultured beta proteobacterium. Lineage (GTDB taxonomy): Bacteria > Pseudomonadota > Gammaproteobacteria > Burkholderiales > SG8-41 > JAQGMV01. The sequence goes on along the minus strand of CAWEHH010000040.1, from coordinate 97,506 downwards.
GGCGATGGGCTTCGACCTCATCACGTGGACCTTTGAGCGAGCCGACCTCCGCCAGGGCGCTTCGAAAGCTGGCTTCTACTATGACTTCGATCCGACCGGCGCGGCGATCAAGAAGGACAGCGATATGTACAAGGCGCTGGACGTGCTAGCGCGGGAGGTGAAGATCCTCGGCATCTTCTCAGACTGGCCGGCGACTGTTACGTATTACGCCAACTGCATGAATCTGAAGTAGCGAGCCGAGATGGCCGGCGCCCCAGTCCGGCCAATCTCACTCCTCATGTCGAAGTCCGCTCTCAGGGCACCTTTACCCGGAGCTAAGTAACGAGGGTAGACGGGTGCGGCCGAAAGGCGATGCCGTGACTGATACGGCAGCCGAGATTCAGGGCGGCGCCGGCCGGATCATTCTTAGTGATCACGCGCCGAAGATGTCCGTCAGCGGCCCGCGCCCCGACTGGTCCATGCCATTTCGTTGCAGCAGGACCAAGCGGGCTGTGGGTGGCGGGGATTCCAGGAGGCGCTCCCGGGAGGAGAGCGCGTAGCCGTTTGTTGCGACCGGCTGAAGGAGTGCGCGAGGCAAACCGATCGTGGGAAATAACGGGTAACCGGCCCCCATTTTTTCACATTTGGGCATACCAAATACCGATCCTTTGTCAAATGGAATCAGTGACTTAATGTTGACAAGCGCGGTGGCCTCCTGGCAGAATAGCGGCGCACTCGGGAAGTAACCGAAGTAGCTTTTTTTTCAACCCTGTGGCAGTCCGTCCGGTTCTACCGGGTGCGGCATTCACGCAATCCCAGAAAGGGTTTGCCATGAATGTCGTACAAAAAGGTGTTAGAACCCGCACTCGCCCTGTCGTAGCCGCCGTTCAATCGGCGCTGCCGAGTTCTGACCTCCACACCTTCGCTTCTCACGAGCTCGTCGTCGAGTATCGTGCGCCCGCAGACCTGAAGTTCAGCTCGCGACGCGCGAAGCGACATCCCCGCAAGAAAATCGAGCGTCTGATGGCATCCATCGGGCGGCTCGGTTTCAACACGCCGGTCGCGGTTGACGCACACGGCGTCATTATCGCAGGCCACGCGCGCGTGGTGGCAGCCTTGGAGATGGGCCTCACGCACATTCCCACGATCTGTCTGAGCCATCTGAGCGAGCAGCAGATTCGCGAGTTCATGCTCGCGGACAATAAGTTCGCCGAAGGCTCCGAATGGGACCTGGATGTTCTCAGGATTGAGCTTTCAGAGCTGGCCGTAGAGCTCGACTACAACTTCGAGTTGATTGGCTTCGACGATGTGGAAGTCGACGTGATCCTCCACGGCGACGATCAGAGTCCCGAGATCACCGGGGCCGACAGCGAAGACGTCCTGCCCGCGTTGCGCAAACGCGCTGTCACGTGCGTCGCTGATCTGTGGCAGCTGGGGGCTGGCCGGCTGATCTGTGGTGATGCACGCGACGCGTTGGTCTATGAGCACCTGCTCGGAAGCGAGCGCGTGCAGCTCGTGGTGACCGACAGCCCGTATAACGTGCGCGTCTCCGATATCTCGGGGCTCGGCCGACACCAACACCGTGAGTTCGCCATGGCGAGCGGTGAGATGACGCCGGCTGAGGTTCACGCAGTTTCTCAGAACCGTCTTCACCCACCTCGCCACCTACTCCGTCGACGGCTCGCTTCACTATCTATTCATGGACCATCGCCACATGGGCGAGATCCTCGCGGCTGGCGATGCGGTGTATGACAGTCGACTCAACCTGCTCGTGTGGAAGAAGACAGCGGGCGGGATGGGAAGTTTCTATCGCAGTCAGCACGAACTCGTATTCCTCTACCGCAACGGTAAAAAACCACACGTTAATAATGTCCGGCTGGGCGCGAACGGGCGCTACCGGACGAATGTCATCGAGGTCGCGGGCGCGAATACGTTCCGCGCCGGTCGCGACGAAGAATTGGCCCGTCACCCGACCTCGAAGCCCATAAAGCTCATTGCCGACTTCATTCGGGACGCTTCGAGGCTCAACGATTGGGTCCTCGATTCATTCGTGGGCGGTGGCACGATCTTTATCTCAGCCGAGCAGACGCACCGCCGAGCGGCCGGCATTGAAATCGATCCTTTGTACTGCGATCTGACGATCGAACGCTGGCAAAAGTTCACCGGCAAATCCGCGATTCTGGCCTCGACCGGGCAAACGTTTGCGGAGGTGGCCGCCGAGCGCCTCAATGAGTTCGCACCTGAGGCGACAGGAGAGCGGTCATGAGCGCGCGCAAGAAGGACTACAAGGTTGGCTTTAGACGTCCGCCCACAGAGCACCGCTTCGAACAGGGACAATCCGGCAATCCCCGCGGGCGGCCCAAGGGCCGGAAGGGCTTCGACACCATGGTGCGGGAGATCGTCAACCGCAAAGTGACGATTTCCGGCTCCGCGAAGCAGATCACCATGGGGGAAGCCGTCTTGCGCAAGCTGTTCGGCGCTGCCGTCTCGGGTGAGTTCAAAGCGCAGGCTATGGTGCTCACGCTCATGGAAAGCCATCTCGGCGTCTCCGCGGACGCTGGCTCTGACCCGGAACTCAACGCAAGAGAACGGGCAATTCTCGCCCAGTTCTTTACGGCACAAGGAGGCGGCGATGAATCCGATTCGGAGTGATCGGCAGCTTCCATGCGACTCGAGCGTCCTCGAGGCGCTCCAGCAGAAGGCGGGCGTGCTGCCGCTCCTGGCACGCCACAACTTCGCTGCGTTTGCGCACATGGGCATTCACATTCTGCTGGGATCAGACGCCCCGGGGAAGCTCCTACGGCACGTCGAAGCCATGTCGCATCTGGTGAGTGAAATCGCCGCGGGCCGCTGCCGCCGTGCGATCGTCACCGTCCCGCCCCGGCATCTGAAGTCGACCGTCGTCACGGTTGAACAGATCGCGTGGCGTCTGGGCCAAGATCCGGCGATCAAGATCATGCTGGTCTCGTACTCGAAGGCCTTAGCGAAAGAGCTGCTCGGTAAAGTGCGCATGCTGATGGCGCATCCCTGGTACCGCGCAACCTTCCCGGGTGTGGCCGAGACGCTGCGTATCAACCGCGCGGATCTGTCCAGACGGGGTGGGGTGGTCAAGTCACCGCCACGTCCTTCTCCGCCGGCTTCACCGGCATGGGGGCGGACCTGATCATCGTTGACGATCCGTTGCGTGCCCAGTCGAGCTTCTCTGAGACCCAGCGCGAACGCTGTATCCGTACCTTCAATGAGGGGCTGCGTTCCCGGCTCAACGATCCAGCGAGGGGGGCGATCCTGGTGGTGATGCAACGCCTGCACGAGGAGGACCTGGTCGGTCACTTGCTCGCCGAGGGCGGCTGGCATGAGTTGCGGTTGCCGCTCGTGGCAGAGGCCGAGCAGGCGGTCCCGCTGGACGCCGAGCGGGTCGAACACCGTACGGCAGGGATCCCCTTCGACCCCGCGCGTGTACCGGTTGAGCTTGCCCGAGAGATCAGTCGAACCGTAGGCGCGGTCGTGTACGGCGCGCAGTATCAGCAGGACCCACAGCCAGCTGAAGGCGCCTTGCTACGGCTTGGCAACGTAAGTCGATACGACGAGCCGCGTCGAAACTACGATGAGGTGGTGATCGCGGTCGACACAGCGATGGAAACCGGTGAGGGGAACGACTACACCGCCTGCGTTGTCCTCGGTCGGTACGGCCACCGCATTCACGTGCTGCGGGTCGAACGAGACAAGATCTCGTTCGTCGAACAGCTCATGATGGTGCGTGAACTCACCCGTGCCTATCGGGGTGCACACGTGATCGTGGAGGCGGCAAACTCGGGTATCGCGCTTAGGCAGGAGCTCCGGCGACAATACGCAATGCATGTCACCGGGGTGTCGACGCGGCGATCAAAGGAAGAGCGCGCGATCGTGGTGGCCCCGATGCTCGAGAATGGCGACGTCTACCTACCGCATGATGCGCAGTGGCTGAGTGCGTTTATGCGTGAGGTACGGTCGTTTCCGCACGGCGCGAACGATGACATGGTGGATGCATTGGTACACGGGCTCAACTTCTTGAAGCGCCACATCGACCAGGTGCGTGACAGACCGTATCCGGATCCGATGCGGCGTCCGACCGGCCGCGTTCGGCCGCGTGGAAGCTTCCGGCCCCAGGGCGCGCTGATGAGAAGGTAAGTCACACAAACTTGGAGCAGGGCAGGGGCCGTGCACGGTTGTTCTCGTGCGCGGCCTTTTTATTCCCCGTAAGCAGTTGGTCGGGGGCGCGCCGCTTGAGGACGAGTGAAAGGAAGTCAGAGCGCTTCGCGCGGCATGTGCTTCGCTGCTCGAACGCAAATTGTTCGCTGATAGGCCATTTCCCGTTCCCTGTTCTCGCACTTCACTTGGCGCATCCGCGACTTCAAGTCAGCGATTTTACTGAGAAGATCGATACGTCTCTCGCCCTGGGCTTGTAAGGGGCGCCCCATACCCTGGTAGATTTCCCTGTTCTGCAGAGACGGGTTCGCACTGGACTGCGTCCACCGCCAACCACTTTCCAGCGCCGCTTCTTTCTCTGCTACAGCCAGGGAGAACCGCCGCATCAGTCTCGGCCTTCGGCAAACTCGTCTCTGCGTCGATGTTCCATCCGGACGTGACTGCGTTCTGAGGACGGCGCTGTTGCTGTACGACAATTGATCACTTCATGACGCGCCATAACGCGTGCCGCGTGGCCACCTCCCATAGAGCTCTGTTGAGATCCTCACCGTCTGCGGCCGATTGTTAGAATCGGCTCGAACACAATCTGCAATTCGCGGATATGCCCCGGCTAATCATCGAGATTCGCGAATTCGGCAGGGCGGGCATGAGGCTGTTCTTTGTCCTGAGCGGTTTCGTCATCCATTACACGTATGGGCAGTTCGCCTTTCCACTTTTTTGATGTATGTCGGTTTTTCGACATATCGTCACAGAACCTTCATGAGAGACTCCGCCCGTCGCTCTTACTCCCCCTGGAGAGCGATCCAATTGGCTCCGGGTCTGTTGCATGGTTAGAGGGCCCGGAGCCTTTTTCATTGCCGAGGCTTCGATACGGTTGCAGTCATCGCGTCGAAGTCTCCTTGCGGCGTGCAACAATGCTTCCTCGACCTTTTTGCCCATGAGGATGCCGTCATGTATGAACGCATTCTGGTGCCGGTGGACGGCAGCGATGCATCGGACCGTGGATTACACGAAGCCATCAGGCTCTCCAAAGCATTGGGCGGCGAGCTGCGCCTCGTGCACATCGTCGACGATTCACCGCTCGCTTTGACCCCGGAGACCGGGATCGCGGCCGCGCCACTCGTGGCCGATTTCGCCCAGGCCGGCAAGTCCATATTGGAGGACGCACGCAGCATCGCAGCGGCCGAGGGACTCGCGCCGTCGGTCGTACTGCACGAGAATTTCACGGGTCGTGTCGCGGACCTGATCGTGGAAGAGGCGAGGAAGTGGCGCGCCGAAGTGATCGTCATGGGCACTCACGGACGTCGTGGCGTGCGCCACGCGGTGCTTGGCAGCGACGCCGAAGCCGTCGTGCAGCGCGCCGAGGTGCCCGTGCTGCTGATCCGATCGACGCGGGCGAAGAAGTAACTCGGACTGCAACCGATTGCGGAGGGGGGCAGAGATTCGATGTCGCCACGCGAGACGGCGAGCCCTCGCCGTCACGCGGCCTTGACCAGCAGCCTGGCGAGCTTCGACGCATCGTCCACGTTCTCGAGCCCCAGGATCGTGTCGCGAATCGCGGCCACCTGCTTCTCGGGGAATACGTGCTTCCCGAGCTTTTCGAATTTGCCGACGACGTCGGCCTCCGCTGCAAACCTGACTTCGCTGCCGCGCTGCGCTTCGACCGTTTCTTCCATGTGGGTGCCGTCCTTCAGGAAGATCTCGACCCGGACGTAGTAGCGCTGCCCCATCGCTGTGATTTCCGGCTCGGCGATGAATTCGACCTTGCGCGAATGCGCGATGCGCTGCGGATCGGCCATCATCGATTCGTCGCATTGATCGACGAAGAAGTCGCCTTCGAGCAGCAGCGTCGCCACGATGTAGGGCATGCAGAACTGCATGTTGGTGCTGCCCGAAGGCTCGTACTTCCAGAACACGTGGTCCTTGGTGACCTGGGAGCCATGCACGACGATCCGCTCGACGTCGTCGGCGGTAAAGGGCTTGCGTTCACGCATGATGCGGATCGCGTCGAGCGTCGTGTGATTGCTCGCGGCCGCGGAATAGAACTTGAGCGAATCCATCATCGTTTCCCAGTTCTCGCCGAGTCCTTTCGTGAGCTCTTCCCACTTGATCCATTCGCGCTGGCGCGAGAAGGTGGTGCAGAACCCGCCGTATTCGCTTTCGAACACGTTCTTGATTCCGGTGTAACCGACGCTCGCCAGCATGGCGGCCGTAATGCCGTTCTGCGCGGAGCGTCCATGGTTCATGCGCTTTACCATGGAGCCGTACTGGACCGCCATGATGCCCGAGGCGTACGTGCCGGCGATGCCCAGCGCGTCGATCGTCTGATCTTCCGACAGGCCAAGCGCAGCGGCCGAAGCGGCAGCGCCGGCGAACGCGCCGACGGTCGCGCCCGAGTGCCAGCCCTGGCCGAGGTGATTGGGACCCATCGTCATACCGACGCGTGGTCCGATCTCGTAGCCTGCCACGGCCGCGGTCAGGAAGCGCTTGCCGGACATGCCGCTGCGCAGCTCGGAGAGCGCAACGATCGCGGGCAGCGTGGTGGAGCCGACGTGCATCGCGCCGCGGCGATGGATGTCGTCGAGCTCGAAGCCCTGCACGAATGTGCCGTTGAGCAGCGCCGCATGAGGCGCGGACGCCCTCTGAGAGAGTCCCCAGAGCCCGCACATCCCGCTGTCGTCCATCGCGGCGATCCCTTTGACCGCGAGCTCGCTGTGCTCTTTGATCGCGCCGTAGATGCCGCATCCGATCGAGTCGAGGATCAGCAGCTTGATGCGGGCGCGGACCTCCGCAGGGATCTTCTCGTAACTCAAACCGGAAACGAACTGCGCGATCCTGCGCGTGTACCGATTGTCCGCCTGTTCCGTCTGGTGACCGTGTTTTTCCGCGGTTGCCGCTTGTGCCATCTCACTTCTCCTTCGTGGCGATGTTTGAAAACGAAACTGCTCGCTGCTCCGCCCGGCCGCAGACGTAGAGCGGAGCCTCGTCGCTGGAGGCCCCCGAGTGTGCCTCAATATCGGGAAGGCCGCGTCCAAAGCGTGCGGCGGATGTATCCGACCAGCCGCATCGGAGAGCCGCGGGACATTGCTTCGGCGATTGCGTTCCTCGCGAGCAGCGAGGCGTCATGGATTACCGGACAAGTGCTGAGCGTGAACGGCGGCTACGCGATGCCCTGAGGCGTGGCCAGGTCTGGACTACTCCGCCGACAAGTCGGCAAGAACCCTTCCCCAGCGCGCATCGGGTCGCACGACCAGGCGGTCGCGGACCGTATCGAGCGCAGCCCATGTGGTCGAGAGTATGTTGAGCAGAACCGGCCGCTCGAACTCCGACTCCAGTATGGGCACCGCGTGAATGGCGAACCACAGGCCTCCAGGCATGAGCAGTGCCTGCGCATCCGGCGCGGCCCGAAATGCCTCGCGGCCGAGCTCGAGCGCGAGCGCGTGGTCGGCCGCGGCGCTCGCCACCTTGTTCTCCTGGAGTGAACGGCCGCGCGAACGCCGGGCGATCACCTCGATGCCCGCCTCGGCGAGATAGCGGGTCAGGGCCTCATTGACCGGTTCCGGCCAGCGCGTTGCGACGGCGATGCGGGTCGCGCCGAAATGCCGGAGGGTCGCGATATGCGCTTCGAGGTCCGTATCGCACACGAGGCCCGTCCGATCTTTGCCTTCCGCCAGGATCTCCAGCATTTTCCTGCGGCCGAGCGCCGAGGCGACAGGAACGCCACTCAAGGAGACCCGGTCGGCCTTCTTCGCGAGCAGCTCGAAGCGCTGCCAGAGCAGTGGCAGTTCCGCCTCCACCGCGGCGAGCGTGTAGTCCTTCAGATCGAGGCCCGTCGTCGAAAGCATCATGCCCTCGGGCGCGACGCGATAGAACTGATAGGCGTCGAGGTCCGTATAGAGGTGGGGAATGACGTAACCGAGCTGATACCAGGGCGTGACGAGGTGCATTCGTCCAGGCGCAAAACCGCGCGCTCTACTCGAAAGGTCGATGGAAAGGGAGCAGGCCGTCCATCCCTGGACGGCCTGCTGATCGTATGCGGATGCCGGACGAGAAGTATGCCGCAGCGTGCCCCGTCGCTGCAATCGGGCCCGGCGTGTCTACTCCGCGCTCGCGCCGTGCGCGCGCTTCAACTTTTCGAACTGCTTCGCGTCGAGCTCGGTGTTCGCGCACAGGAAATACAGATGCGCGCCGAGGCTCTGCGAATCGCACTTATGATTCATCTTGCGTTCGGCGACTTCGCGGCAGTGATGCTTGTGGACGTGCTGCACGTCGAGCTTCACGTGCTCGCCCATCGCCTCGGGATAGCCGTAGAGGGCGGTGCCTTCGTTGATGTCTCCGATCATGTCCCCGCAGACGTCGCAATTGAAGATCGGGCAGGACAGAGCGCCTTTGACGAGTATTTTGATCATGATGCCTGCATCCCCTGATAGTGACGTGTGCTTCAGCCTCCGGCGTTGCGGTAGGCCGATTCGAGCCGCCTCACACTGTCATTACCATCGGCAATCCTCCACATTTCTGAAAGGCGTTTGCGGGTGCGTTCGCGAATTTGTGCATCATCGTCGAGAACGCGGCAGATGAGCTCGGCTTTGCGTCGCTGATAACCCTCGCTGCGCGCGGCGCTGTCCTCGATGTACGTGAGCCGCGAAAAGATCGAAGCGCACTGGCCCTCGAGCGCGATCAACGCGTCCCAGTCCGAGGCCTGCGCCGCCTGCCGCATGCGGGCGGTCACGGCGCAGAGCGACTCGTACGCGTCGAGGATCTCGCGCGCGCGCGGTCCGTCGCTGTCAGGCGCGGATGGCGGGAGTGGCCGCATGTTTGCTCGGGGCGATCGCCGCCCATCCTGCGTGGAGTTCGGAGATGAGGTGAGCCGCTTCGTCGAGCGCTTCCTGCCGGGCGTGAAGGTTCGCGTCGAGGAGGCGCATCGTCACGTATTCGTAGAGCGCGCCCAGCCGCTGCGCGAGATCGCCACCCTTCTGCATGTCGAGGCTCGTGCGCAGACCGTCCTGGATGATCGAGATGGCTTTGGAGATGGCCTTGCCGCGGCCGGCCACGTCGCCGGTGCTCAACTTCAGGCGCGCCTGCGCGATCGCCGCCAGCGCGCCTTCGAAGAGCATGAGCACGAGTCGATGGGGATCCGCATCCGGAACTCCGGTCTCGACTCCCGTTTTTACGTAGGCGTTGATCGCCCTTCCGGCAGAGGTCATCATTCGTTGGAACTCGCTGTGGGTAGGCTCGCAAGCTGCTGCTGCAGAAACGTGCTGGTTTGCTGCATGCGGGCCATCAATGTATCGAGTGCGTTGAATTGCGCCCGATAGCGCTTTTCGACGCTCTCGAGCCTCAGATTCAACTGCTCGCGTTTTTTCCCGATGTCCTTGATGGAGGCGTTGATGCCGTCCATCCGCCCATCGAGCAGACTGTCGTTCTCCAGGAGCTTGCTGGCGAGCTGGTCGAGCTCGTACGCGTAGCCGCGTGCGAACTTGATCGTGCCCCGCTCGCCCGTCACGCCGCCGCTCACCGTGATTTCGAGGCCGGATGCGTCGCCCGTTCCGGTGAGCACCTGACCGGATCCGAGGGCGGGGTTGTTGCCGATCATCCCGGCGACGTTTACGCCCGCTGTTTCGGCCGGCGTGCCGAAGAGATCGGCCTTGGCGTTGCCACCCGTGATCGCAATCGTGGATGCGGCGCCGTAGCGCTTCGAGGTCATCGTCAGGACCCCGCCCGTCTCCGATACCAGGACGCTCGCGTCCGCTGTGACGAGCCCGCTCACGGCGTTGACCTTGGACTGGATTTCGGCCGCCAGCGCCGACGCGGTGTACGTCCCCGGTGCGAGCGTCACGGTGGCCGCGACGCCGTCGATCGTGAGATCGAGCGCGTCGTTCGTCGCAGCCGCAATCGTCAAAACCGCGGGCGCGCTTGCAATCGCCTTGCCTTGCGTCGCGAGCGTCGTGATGTTGATGCCGTAGGCGCCGTTCTTCGTGTCGGCGGTGGAGGCTTTGAAGGAAACAAGGCTGTCCGTCGATTTGCCCAGTGCGGCGAACAGGGTGGACACGTCCTTGCTGGGATCCGCGAGCACCGTGCTCAACTTGGTCGTATCGAGCTTGAGCGTACCGTCGACCTGAAACGTGATTCCGATGTCGCTGAGCGCGGTCAATCCGCCGCCCGATGTCTCGAGCGCGGTATTGAAGACAGTGCGCAGCCGAGTCTGGAGCGAACGCACCGTGGCATCGCCGGTCAGCGTCGACGCCCTCTGGTTGGCCGCGTCGTACTTCGTGAGATCGGTGATTGTCTTGTTGAGATCGTTGTATGCCTTGACGAAGGACTGGACCGATGCCTGAACGCCGGCCGTGTCGCGGCTGACGGTCACGGTTGTCTTCTCAGGGGTGTTCTCTTTCAGCAGGTTCAGCGTCACGCCTTCGATCACGTCGCTGAAGGAGTTCGAGGCCTTGCTGATGGGAATGCCGTCGACCAGCGCCGTGGCATTCTGTGCTTCGACCGTCTGCGTGAGGTTGCTGATGCCGCTCACCGTGCGGCCGTCGTACGCCAGCCGGGACAAACCCGACATGTCGGTGTGCGTGCCGTCCGCGTCTTCGACCGTGATCCGCATTGCATTCGCGAGACCCGTGTCCTTCGAGCTCACGACCAGACGGTAGTGGGTGCCGTCGTTCAGGATGGTGGCCGTGACGCCTGGGTCCGCCGCGTTGATCGCGTCGCGCACCGCCGCGAGGCTGTCCTGCCCCTCCGCGATCACGATCTCCTTGGCGGGCTTGTCGACGTTGGGCGTGAACGTGTCGCCTTCGTACTTGCCGAAGGACACGGTGAACTTGCCGGCGCCGACCGTATCGGTGGTGGCGGTAAACGTGGTCGACCTGATTTTCTGCGCCTGGGCGAGCGTCTGGACTTCGAGTGAATAGCTGCCCGCCGGTGCGTTCGTGGCTGTCGCCGATGCGACGGCAGTGTCGCCCACGCTTGTCTTGACTGCGGTGAATTTCGAGGGACTCGCAAGTGCCGCCACAGCCGTCTGGAACGCGGATAGCGCGCCTTTCAGGCTGCCGAAGGCCGTGAGCTGCGTCTGAAACTTGGCTTCCTTCGAAGCGATGGCCGTGAGCGAGCGGCGCTCCAGCGCCATCAACTGGCTCACGATGCCGTTCACATCGAGGCCGGATCCGACGCCTGGGGTTGAGATGGCCATCCGTTTTGGTCCTTGGGTGCTCCTGTATTTACGGCTGCCGGTTGCGGTTCTTTAACAACAAAAAAAACCGCGGGACGGCCTTTTGGGCCGTCCCGCGGTCGAGTGCTTCGTCAGCGAAGATTATCCGCGGAGGAGCGAGAGGACGTTCTGCGGCAGCGAGTTCGCTTGCGCGAGCATCGCGGTGCCGGCTTGCTGCAGGATCTGGTTGCGGGTCATGCCGGCGGATTCCGCCGCAAAGTCCGCGTCCTGAATCCGGCTGCGAGAGGCCGACAGGTTTTCAGCCGTCGTTGCGAGGTTCGCAATGGCCGAGCCGAAACGGTTCTGAACCGCACCGAGGTCCGCGCGCGAGGAGTTGATCTGCGCGAGCGCCGAGTCGATCACCGAAATCGCGTTCTGAGCATTCGCGCCAGTCGCGCCGGCGAGGCTCATGCTGGCAACCGACGAGAACGTGCTGGTGGCGGTGTTGAACACGGTTGCGTTCGAGTTCGCCGCCGTAATCGCGCCTTTGCTGCTGCTCAGGCTAACGGTGCCGGTCTTGATCGACGAATCGTTACCGCCTTCCGTAAGTGTTATGTTGCTGCCGGCCGCAGTCGAGCACCATCGTTTGGTTGCCCGCGCCCGTGCTGGCGAAGTATCAACGACGCCGATATCGCGTCCGTCGCTCGACGTCAGCGTAAGGCTGTCTTTTGGCCGAGGTCGGCTGAACGTTGCCGTGACTCCGGTCGCGCCTTGCGCACCGTTGATCGCACCCATGAGCGCCGTGAGATCGGTCGGATCTGCGACGACTGCCGAGACTGCCGCGCCATTCAGGCTGAAGCTCACCGTGCCTGCGAGCGAAAGCCCGCTCAACGTGGTGCTGTTCGTCGCGGTCGCCGTGACACCGATGCTCGACGCGTTCGTATTGATGGCGGCGGCGATGGCTTTGGCATCGGCACCGGCGGCATAACCGAACGCCGCGGTCGTTCCACCGTTTTGCGTCGTGAGCGTCAGATCTGCTTCGACCAGCGACGCCGTTGCCAGCGCTGTCAGGTCCGCCGCGGCCGCTGTCGCAGACGCCCATCGCCGTGCCGGCAAGCGCCAGCGTGTTGCTGCCGAGCCCGGTCGCACGTGCGTCGGCAATCCTGCTGATGTCGATCGTCTGGTTCGCATTCGCGCCGACCTGGAAGCTCTGGGACGTGAACGAGCCGTCGAGCAGGTTCGTGCCGTTGAACGAGGTCTGGCTGGCAACGCGCGTGATCTCCGAGGTCAGCTGCTGCGCTTCTGCGTCGATGGAGGCGCGGTCGCTCAGGCTGTTCGTCGCATTCGCGGATTGCACCGCCAGCTCGCGCAGGCGCTGCAGGTTGTTACCGATCTCGCCCATCGCGCCTTCCGCGGTTTGCGCAAGCGAAATACCGTCGTTCGCATTGCGGGCGGCCTGGTTCAGGCCACGGATCTGGGCGGTCATCCGCTCGGAGATCGCCAGACCGGCGGAATCGTCCTTCGCGCTGTTGATCCGCATGCCCGAGGACATACGCTGCAACGAGGTGGCGAGGGCGCTCTGCGATTGGTTCAGGTTCCGCTGCGCATTCAGCGAAGCGACGTTGGTGTTGATTACTTGAGGCATCTTCAGCTCCTTTGTGAAGTAAGTTACGGCCCTATCGGCCGGGGACTTCGGTTAGGTCGAAGACAATTAACCGCCGTCGCGAAGGCAATTACGGCCGCTCTCTAAGCGACTTTAGGCCTTGTTTTGAGTAATACGCCCGCCGAGGGACTTCTACCTTCTCTGCATATATGTAGGCGTGCTTCGTCCGAGCCGTGCGACTCCCGTCGCGTCTTCGCGAAGAAAAACACCTGAAATCAGCGGGTTGGGCGGCGTAGAGGCGCTCGTCTGTCCCGCTCGGATCGGCGGTGCCCGACCGGAGCGGCGCGCGTCGGCCCTTCTTTCGTCATCGCGTGATGCGGGACGTCGACCCGGCGTGCTCTGGGCTGGTCACCCTTTAACGTCACCGCCGAAAGAAACGATAGGGCTGTAAAGCCCGGCGCATTTCGGTCGTTATTGGCCCGGAGCGACCGGAGCGCTCGAGCTCGAACTTTGCGAACAACCCTAAACCCACCCCCGTGCGGACAGGCCGGACCGTCACGTGGTGGGAGAGACGCCCAGAAGACGTGAACGCAATCATCCAGTCCATCCGACTTCCTGACATGCAATGGCCGACGCGTCTCATGCTGGCGAGCTTTGCCGCCGCGAGCGTCGTTGCCGTCATGCCGGCGTCCAAAGCCCTCGCCGTCACCGCACTGGTGCTCGTGGGGATTCTCGGCATGGTGGGGCGCCTGGGGGCTTCACGCCCCGTGGCAACGCTCGCGCCGGAACCGGTCGCCCCGGAGCCGGCCAAATCGATCGCGACCGAAATGCTGCCGGCCTGCACCGACGGACTTCAGGAGCAGCTCACGTTCGCGAAGGATGAAATCGAGCAGGTGCAGGTGCTCTTTCTCCAGGCGATCGGGCGTCTCATCGGGAGCTTCAACGATATACAGATGCAGTCGCGCGAGCAGCAGGCGCTCGCGCTCGATCTCGCGACGGGCGGCGAAGGCGCGAACGGCGAGGACGGAAACCAGCTCACCCGCAGCTTCAATGCGTTCGTCGGCGAGACTTCGGGGACGCTCCAGTTCTTCGTGAACGCGACGGTCCAGAACGGCAAGCTCGCGATGCGTCTCATCGACCTCGTGGAGGACGTCGCCGGCTACGCGACACGCATCCAGTCCGCCCTGGTCGACATGGAGGCCATCGCCAAGCAGACGAATCTGCTCGCGCTGAATGCGGCGATCGAGGCCGCACGCGCCGGCGAAGCGGGCAGAGGGTTTGCGATCGTCGCCGACGAGGTGCGGGCGCTCTCCAGCCGGACGGGCGACTTCAGCCGCCAGATTCACGAGCACATCAGCTGCATGCACACGGCCGCCACGGACGCGGAGCGCACGATTGCCGACATCGCTTCGCGGGACATGAACGTGGCGCTGCAATCGAAGCGGCGCATCGACAACATGGTGGCGGAAATCCATGCGGTTCACGGCGCGGCCACGCAAGCGGCATCGCAGCTCGCCGAGCGCACGGCGAAACTCGAGCACGATGTCAACGCGGCCGTTACGAACCTTCAGTTCCAGGACATCGTGACTCAGTTGCTGGGGCACGTCGGCAAGCGCATCCACGCGGTAAGCGATGTCACGGCAGCGCTCGCGCCGCTCGCCAGGCTGCGGCCGGACGACGCGCCTGCGCGCGAAGCGGCGCAGCGAGCGATCGACGAGGCGCTCGCGAACGCACGCAATTCGACAGAACGCAATCCAGTCAAACAGCAGTCCATGCAAAGCGGAGAAGTCGAGCTGTTCTAGGAGCTCGCACGGAGAGTCAGACATGACAAAGACAGTTCTTGCGGTAGACGATTCGGCATCCATCCGTCAGATGGTGGCGTTCACGCTGAAGAGCGCCGGATACCAGGTGGTCGAAGCGACGGACGGAGAGGACGGTCTTACCAAGGCCAAATCCGCCGGCGTCAATCTCGTCCTGACGGACCAGAACATGCCGAGGATGGACGGCCTCACCCTCATTCGATCGCTGCGTGCGCTGCCTCAGTACAAGGCTGTCCCGATACTGATGCTGACAACGGAATCCGGCGATGCCATGAAAGCTCAGGGCAAGGCGGCGGGCGCCACCGGCTGGCTGGTGAAACCGTTCGACCCGGCCAAGCTGGTCGAGGTCGTCAAGAAAGTCATCGGCTAGAAGCCGCTCGATCCATCATCTACCCGCGGGACAGGCCATGACCATCGACATGACGAGGTTCTACCAAGTTTTCTTCGACGAGACCGAGGAGCATCTTGCGGCAATGGAACGCCTGCTGCTGGGTCTCGATTTGGCCTCTCCTGAAGACGACGATCTCAACGCGATCTTCAGGGCGGCTCACTCCATCAAGGGCAGCAGCGGCACGTTCGGCTTCACTGATATGACCGAGGTGACGCACGAGCTCGAGACGCTGCTCGATCGGATCCGCAAGCACGAGATCGCCGTCGTTCCGGAGATGATTGACGCGTTCCTGGAGTCGCGCGACGTATTGAAGGACCAGCTCGAAGCGCACCGCAGCGGCCGCATCGCTGCGAGTGGACCGGCGGCCGACGTCACGGCGAAACTGAAAGCGGTGAGCCAGTCTGCGCGTGCTCCAGGCGCTGCACCGGAAGTGCGTGCGGAGCCGACGCGTGCCGTTACGATCGAAATCGACGGCGCGGCAGCCGATGCTGTGCAGGTTGACCGGCTTTTCGACGAGCTTGCCGAATTCGGGAAGGTCGAGTCGAGGCACCCGGCCGCGGGTGAGGCAACCGCGCGCCTCGTGCTGAATACAGCCGCCCCGATCGCGAAGCTGCGCGAGCTCTGCGAATTCGTCGTATCCGCCGCGGCCTGCCGCATCGACGATACGCAACACGCATCTCCCGCGGCCCCTGCCGAGGAAGCGCACGACGCGGCTTCCGCGGCGCCTGCCGAGGAAGCGTATGGTTTCTTCGTGGATCTGCCCTCGGTCGCCGAGCCGGCGTCGGAGACCGCGTACGGCTTTTTCGACGACGCGCCTGGCACACCCGTGGAGAGCGCGGCATCAGTCTCCCGGGCGGCGTGCCTCCGATGATCCGAGCGCGGCGGTCGCCCGCACCGGTCGACGCGCGAACGACAAGGTCGCCGTCTCGGCCCAGGCGGAGGCGTCCTCGATCCGCGTCGGGGTGGACAAGGTCGACAAGCTGATCAATCTCGTCGGCGAGCTCGTGATCACTCAGGCGATGATCGTCCAGAGCGGGCGCGAGCTGGACCCGGTGCTGCACAGCAAGCTCCTCGACGGTCTGCTCCAGCTCGATCGCAATACGCGCGACCTGCAGGAATCGGTGATGTCGATCAGGATGATGCCGATGTCCTTCGCGTTCAGTCGCTACCCGCGCGTAGTACGCGATCTCGCGACGAAGTTGGGCAAGAAGATCGAACTGAAGACCGAAGGGGAAGCGACCGAGCTCGACAAAGGCGTGATCGAGAAGCTGGCCGATCCGTTGACGCACCTCGTGCGCAACAGCGTGGACCATGGATTTGAGCTGCCCGAGGTGCGAGTCGCAGCAGGCAAGCCCGCCCACGGCACGCTCAAGCTGAGCGCCTTCCAGCAGGGCGGCAGCGTCTTCGTGCGTGTGGAAGACGACGGCGCGGGGCTCAATCGCGAGCGGATCCTCGCCAAGGCGCGAGAGCGGGGAATGGCCGTGACGGACACGATGAGCGACGCGGAAGTCTGGGAGCTCGTGTTCCAGCCCGGCTTCTCGACGGCCGCAGTGGTGACGGACGTATCCGGGCGCGGTGTCGGCCTCGACGTCGTCGCGCGCAACATCAAGGCGCTGGGCGGTCGGGTGGACGTGGAGAGCGAAGCCGGCAAGGGGACGCGCGTCACCGTGCGCCTGCCGCTCACGCTCGCCATCCTCGACGGTCTCTCCGTCGCCGTGGGGAACGAGCTCTATATCCTGCCGCTCGCCTGTATCGTCGAGTCTCTCCAGCCCGCGGCGAAAGACATCAACACGATCGCCGGAGTCGGCCGCACCGTGCGTGTGCGCGGTGAGTACCTGCCGATCGTCGCGCTGCACGAGCTCTTCGACCTCGAGACGCAATGCATGAGTGTCGAACAGGGCATCGTGGTCATCATCGAAGCCGACGGATGCAAAACGGCGCTTCTCGTCGACGCGCTGGTCGGCCAGCAGCAGGTCGTCATCAAAAGCCTCGAATCGAACTACCGCAAGGTATCGGGCGTTTCAGGCGCGACCATACTGGGCGACGGGCGGGTTGCGCTGATACTCGACGCGACCGCCCTGTCACAGCGAGGTGACGGGAAGTCCGCCTCGGAGATCGGGAGCCTCGCCGCAGCGGCGTAGCCCCGTCGGATCGAGCCTCCACGCGACGCAAGTAACGAACCGAACAAACGCTAAACAGGATCAGACGATGCGAGTCAACCTGCCGGTCACCGACGAGGAGTACATCCTTTCCGACGGTGAGATCATCGTATCCCGGACCACTCCGAAAGGCGTGATCACCTACGCGAACGATGCGTTCGTTCGCAGCAGCGGATTCTCCCGGGACGAGCTGCTCGGCCAGGCACACAACCTCGTGCGCCATCCCGACATGCCGCAGGCTGCGTTCGCGGACCTGTGGCAGACGATAAAGTCGGGCCGACCCTGGACGGCAGTCGTGAAGAACCGCCGCAAGGATGGCGGCTTCTACTGGGTGCGGGCGAATGTCTCGCCGATCGCGGCGGGCGGTAAGATCCTCGGTTACATATCAGTCCGCACGAAGCCCTCGCGAGAAGAGATCGACGCTGCAGCACAGCTCCACAGCCGCATGCAGTCGGGCGCGCTGCGCGGCCAGCGGCTCGAGGGCGGAGAGCTTGTTTACACCGGTGTGCGCGGCTTCTTTCAGCGGCTGCACCGGACGTCCTTCCATGCGCGGTGCTGGTGGACCGCGGCGGGGCTGGCCTCGCTCTTCATCGCGGTGGCCGCTCTGACCCTCGCGGCGCCGAGTGCTTCGACCGCGATGCTTGGACTCGCGGCGGCGGGCATTCTCGGATCTCTTGCGTTCGGTGTGTGGTCGGCCAGCCAGATGGGCACGCCGGTCGTGAGTGCGCTCGACATCGCCAATCGCGTGGTGATGGGTGACGTCGCCGCCACGTTTCCGACGAAGGGCGACCCTGAGCTGGTCAAACTTTTCCGCATGCTCGACCAGATGAACGGGAAGCTCATCGGCGTGCTGCGGGACGTTCGCTCGAGCACCGGCAGCGTCGAGGAAGCGGCGGCGAGCATCGCGACGGGCAGCAACGATCTCGCGAAGCGCACCGAAGAGCAGGCGGCGTCGCTCGAAGAAACGGCGGCGTCGATGGAAGAGCTCACGAGCACGGTCAAACAGAACGCGGACAACGCGAAGCAGGCGAACGAGTTCGCCACGGGGGCGTCCGCCATTGCGGTGCGCGGTGGAGAGGCTGTCGCGCAGGTCGTGAGCACGATGGACGCGCTCTCCGTATCGTCTCAGAAGATCGCCGAGATCACCGGCATCATCGACGGAATCGCCTTCCAGACCAACATCCTCGCGCTCAACGCTGCGGTCGAAGCGGCGCGCGCCGGGGAGCAGGGTCGCAGCTTCGCCGTCGTCGCATCGGAAGTGCGCAATCTCGCCCAAAGGAGTGCCGCGGCGGCGAAGGAGATCAAGGCGCTCATCTCCGAGTCGGTCGACACCGTGCACGCGGGGACGCGTCTCGCGAGCGACGCCGGCAGCACCATGGACGAAATCGTCTCGGCAGTGAAGCGGGTCACGAACATCGTAGGCGAGATCGCGACCGCCTCGCACGAACAGAGTTGCGGCATCGAACAGGTGAACGAGGCCGTCGCTCACATGGACCAGATGACACAGCAGAACGCGACGCTCGTGGGCGAGTCGGCGGAATCGGCGGAATCGCTGGAAGCGCAGGCAAAGCTCCTCTCCGACGCGTTGTCGATCTTCCAGATCGGCGAAGCCGAGGTGAGACCCGAGCGCGCGGTGCGCAGAAAACACGGCGCGGCCGGAAAGAGCGGGAAGCGGATCGATGCGACGACCGACGCAGTCGATTCCGACGAGTTCGCTTCCTCCAGGACCGGCACGCACGACGCGTAGGACATCGCTTGGAGAAGGCTCGCGCCTGACGCGCGTTCATGGAAGGAGTAGCGCGTCACGCCGGCCGTTAAAGATGACACAGTCACGCCCGCAAATCGTTTGACGAACGGGCCTCTGCAGGGCAAAACGGTGTCTAAGGAATCGGCCCTCCATTTGAAGTTTCAGCGGCGCTAAAGCCGCGCGAGGCCGGGTACGACAAGGAAAGAAGGAGTCGACAGATGCAAGCGCGGTCCCGAGAGGTGGCCTGCACTCTGATCGCCTTCGGCATCGCCTTTGCCGCGCCTTTAGCAGCGGCAGAGGCGACAGGCACCGAAGGCCCCCATGTCGTCGAGTCGAGTGCGACGGCGGGGCGGGGCACTCTTCGAATCGGAACGAGCTTCGCACGCCTCCGCCATCTCGATGCGAATGCAAAGACGCCGCTTCTCCCGACATCCACGCTGCTGCGGTACGGTCTGAACGACGATCTGGAAGTTCGTTCGGGCGACGCTCGAAGCCTGTCCCGCATGAGCGCGCGTGAGCCGGTCGTGTATGTCGGTGCGAATGAGACAGACGCCGCGGATCCTTCGGCAGGCGTGAAGGTACATGTGGTCGAAGGCGACGGCCTGCGCGTCGCGGTGCTCGTGCAGGGCGACATCGAGGCGGGATCGCGGGCGGTGTTCAAGGACGAAGCTGTGAGACCGTCGCTCCGCGGAACGGTTGACTGGCGGCTGTCGGACGATGTCTCGCTCGGCGCGATGCAGGGCGTCGTCTACGACAAGACCGACGGCCGGCGACACGCCTCCGCCACGCTTGGCGTCGCGCTCGGCAAAGCATGGACGCCGCGTTTTCAGACATACGTCGAGGCTGCCGCCGAACGCATCGCCTCCGCGCGCAACGGCGGATCGACCGTGACGTACAACCTGGGCGGAGCGTATCTCCTGCGCGACACCGTGCAGATCGACTCCGCGCTGTCATGGGGTGCCAACGGCGATACGCCGGACCTGTCGTGGGCAGTCGGCTTCTCGATGCAGTTCTGAGATCCGTGGCGAAGCAGGTCGATTACGCGCATGTCGCATGGAACCCGCTCGAGCGCGGGTATCGTCCCGATGGAACCGGCGATGAGCAAACTTGATGTGAATCAACACACGTCAGGTTGATGTCCCTATAGTTGCGAACGAGCTACCCGAGGCGCTGCGCGAGTCGTCTGGATCGCGAAACCAGCAGAAGAAAAGCGGCTCGCGGCGACTCCGGATTCACGCACCACCTACGCAGATGGGCACTCTGCCGCTTGTCCCAGCGCACGGGCCCGCAGGATGTGCGGCACCCCCCCGGTTATAAGCCGGGGGTTTTTTGTGCGCCCGGCAGGGCGCACTCACTTGGAGGTGAGAGTCCTCTACACACCCGGCATGGGGAAGTGTTAGCTGAAGGCAAGGGTGTCGCGGGCGACTGCGAATCCGGAGGAAGCCGAAGGCAAAGCGCTGGCCTGACGAACAGGAAGCGGATAGAGGCGCTGCATCGGGGTGAGCAGGCAAAGAAGTGCGAAGCCCGATACATGCACGGAACGATGCGGCGTAGATCCGACAGGCATAAGCGTGAAGGTGAGTGCGTCATACCCGGGGAGATCTGGTGCTCTGCCTTGAGCTAGCGACGTCGAGAGGCGTGGCAATGGGGCACCAGAAGTCAGCAGAGGCCATAGTAGGTGGCAACACCGAAGGGCCGAACATGAAGTGCCGCGAGTAGGCGGCGGTGACACGTGTGAGTCGATGACGGCAGAAGCACATCGAGTAGATGAGGCTTACGTGGGCGGAACCGGACGGAAGCCGGTGAGGTTTGCGTGAGTGCCGAGGCGAGCGCGGCGGACCGCATGCAGACGAAAGCGGAGGCGAGCGGGCTGATGGAAGCGGTAGTAGAACGCCGTAACCTTCAGCTTGCGTATCAGCGGGTGGTGGAGAACAAGGGTGCCGCGGGTGTCGACGACATCACGGTGGCCGAACTCAAAGACCATCTGAAGCAACACTGGCCTTCAATTCGGGCCAAGCTGCTGGCGGGGGCGTATGTGCCTTCGGCGGTGCGTCGAGTGGACATCCCGAAGCCCGATGGTGGGCTGAGGACGCTCGGCATACTGACCCTGCCTCGATTCCACGAACACCAGGTCACGCAGCCGTGAGGCTGCAATCTGCACCAGCTGGTGTTTGATAGCCGACCGACGAATGCATACGCTGACGATTATAGAAGCCTTCGATCCAATCAACGATGTCGAGCCTCGCATCCGCTCGTGTGTCGTAGCGCAGTTGATAAACACGCTCAACCTTCAGCGTCTTGAAGAAGCTTTCCATCGGCGCATTGTCCCAGCAGTTGGCGCGTCGGCTCATCGACTGGATCATCCGGTAATCTTTGATCAGCCGGCGGTGCTCGTCACTCGCATACTGACTGCCGCGGTCCGAATGCATGAGGAGCCCCGCCGCGGGCTTGCGCTTCCAGTATGCCGACTTCAACGCCTGACATACCAGATCGGCCTTCATCCGATCGCTCATCGACCAGCCCACGATTCTGCGGCTGGCCAAATCCATGATGCAGGCAAGGTAAAGCCACCCTTCTGCCGTGGCGATGTACGTGATGTCGGCCACCCACGCCTGATTCACCTGCCAGCCGTCAAAGCGTCGATTCAGAAGATTGGGCGCGATGGGCTTCCGATGCGCAGAATCGGTCGTCACCCGATAAGGGCGTTTATAGACGGGATGCAAAGTCTGTCGTTGCAGACTCTTACGCACCCTCTCGTGGCCTACGCGAACGCCGCGTGCGTGCAGATCCCGCACGATGCGCGGCCGACCGTAGCTGCGCTTGGTCGCCGCGTGAATCGCTGCGACTTGCGCATCCAGCGCCGCATTGGCGATCGAGCGCTCGCTCGGCGCACGCACCCGCCACTGACAAAATCCCGTGCGCGAAACGCCCAAGACACGGCACATCCGGCTCACCCAGAAAAGGTCGCTGTGCATTTCGATCCAGGCGTACTTCACCGCGACTCCTTCGCGAAATACGCCGCCGCCTTTTTTACGATTTCAAGATCAAGCTTCGTGCTCGCGAGCTCCCGGCGCAATCGCGCGTTCTCGGCCTCGAGCTCGCTCACCGGGCGTTTCGCGGATACTGCTGCACCGTTGAGTGCTCTCAGCTTGCCAGCACGCTTCAGTCGAACCCAATTGTGCAGACTCGACTCCGGCATCCCCAACCGTTTAGCGGCCTGGTTGCCGCCGATCGATTCGGCTAATCGAACTGCCTCTACTTTGAACTCATCGGAATAGCGCCGATCTGCAACCTCTTTCTTGCCCATCGAACCCTCCGTTCATCAGTATTTACCCACAAATCTGATGCACGTGGAACTGGGGCAAGGTCATACCGACGGTGATTCGACCGCCTGATCCAGCAGGCGCTGCATCAAGTGCTCTCCCCGATCTTCGAGCCGACCTTCTCGGAGGCGAGCTACGGCTTTCGGCCGGGTAGGAACGCACATCAGGCGCTGAAAGCTGCACAGAACCACGTGGCAGATGGCAAGCGCTGGGTGGTGGACATCGACCTGGAGAAGTTCTTCGACCGGGTCAATCACGACCGACTGATGAGCAAATTGGCAGACAAGATCGACGATGCACGCGTGCTCAAACTGATCCGCCGCTATCTTGAGGCGGGCATGATGCAAGACGGGCTGGTGAGTCCGCGAACGGAAGGCACGCCCCAAGGCGGGCCACTCTCACCGCTCTTGTCGAACATTGTGCTCACCGAGTTGGACCGGGAACTGGAACGGCGCGGCCATACCTTCTGCCGCTATGCCGATGACTGCAACGTGTATGTGCGCAGCCAACAGGCAGGCAAGCGGGCGCTGGCAAGCCTTACCCGCTTCATCTCGGAACGGCTCAAACTCAAGGTGAATGCGGCCAAGAGCGCGGTGGACGTGCCGTGGCGACGCAAATTCCTGGGCTACAGCCTCACCTGGCACAGGGCGCCGCAACTGCGCATTGCGAAGCCGAGCTTAAAGCGTATGACGGATAAAGGACGCGCACGGCTGCGCGGCGCACGTGGTAGAAGCCTGGGCTACACCATCGAGCAGTTGAACCCGCTGCTGCGCGGCTGGGCAGCGTACTTTAAGCTCGCCAGCGGCAAGCAGGCATTGGAGACGCTCGATGGCTGGATCAGGCGGAAACTGCGTTGCGTCTTGTGGCGGCAATGGAAGCGGGCGGCGGCACGCGCCCGTAACCTGATGCGGCGTGGACTGACGGCAGACCGGGCATGGCGTTCGGCAACGAACGGACGAGGACCGTGGTGGAATGCGGGTGCCTCGCACATGAACGCGGCCTTCCCGAAGTCGTGGTTTGATACCTTGGGGCTGGTGTCGCTGCTCGATACCGTGCGGCGCCTCCAGCGTGCCTCATGAACCGCCGTATGCGGAACCGCACGTACGGTGGTGTGGGAGGGCGGCGCGGGTAACCGCGCTCCCTACCCGATTGCGCCGCTCCGAGGAAGTGCTTCGCTCACGGGTGCCCGGGCCCTTATGCGCGACTGCATTGCCGCTCCCCGTAAAGGACCGGAAACGTGTGTCGTTAATGCAGGTGTCGTTCCACGACCTGCCCGCGCCTTGCTGTCATCACGCGTCCGGTGAACATGAAAGCGCCTTGCGACGGATCTTCCGGCGGCTGCGGGTGGGATGTTAACAGCGCCGTACCACCACCGGGGGATCACGCGGGATATGACTGCCAACTCACAGCGACTCGTGCTGCCCGAAAGTCCGGCTCCGCTGCGTGATCTCGATTTCACGGGCGCCGACTTCCAGCGAGTTCGCCAACTGATCTATCAATGCGCGGGGATATCGCTCTCGGTGACGAAACAGGAGATGGTCTACAGCCGGCTTGCGCGCCGCGTGCGCGCCCGCGGACTGAAGGCCTTCGCAGAGTATCTCGACATCGTGGAAGACGACAGCGTCGAGCGCGAGTCGTTCGTGAACGCGCTCACGACCAATCTGACGGCCTTCTTCCGCGAAGCGCACCATTTCGACGAGCTCGCCGAGCTCGTGGAGCGCTGTCGCCAGGCGGGCTCGCGCGAATTCAAGGTATGGACTGCGCGTCGTCGACCGGCGAAGAGCCGTATTCGATCGTGATGACGCTGATCGACGCCTACGGCAGCTTCACGCCACCGGTGTCCGTGTACGCGACCGACATCGATACGAATGTGCTCGCGCATGCCGAGCGGGGCGTCTATGCGGCCGATCGCATCGCCAAGCTCTCGGACTCTCAGCGACGACGTTTTTTCCTGAGAGGCGCCGGAAAGCACGAAGGCACGGTCAAGGTGCGCGGCGAACTGCGCTCGCTCGTTACCTTCGGCCAGCTTCAACCTGCTCGATCCGAAATGGGCCGTCAACGGCCCGTTCGACGCGATCTTCTGCAGGAACGTGATGATCTACTTCGACAAGGCCACGCAGCGCCAGATCCTGCAGAAGCTGGCGCCGTTGCTGCACCCGCATGGGCTGCTCTTCGCCGGGCACTCCGAATGCTTCGTGCATGCCGCGGATATCGTGCGCCTGCGCGGAAAGACTGTTTACGAACCGACTCGCGCGGCGGCCGTCGCGGACAACGCGATGCGCAGCGCCAAGGAGCACCATGTCCAGCGTCCAGCCTGACGAGCATGTCGCCACCACGCTCTACTACGACGCAGCGCATGCCAAGCAGGCAGTGAAGATTCTGCCCGGCGAGTATTACGTCACTAACCGCGACATGCTGCTCGTGACCGTGCTCGGCTCGTGCGTATCGGCGTGCATCCGCGATCCGAAAGTCGGTGTCGCGGGGATGAATCATTTCATGTTGCCCGAGGGCCGCGACGGCGATGGCGTCCTTTCCGCCTCCGCTCGTTACGGTAGCTATGCGATGGAGCTTCTCATCAATCAGCTCCTGAAGATCGGGGCGCGCCGCAGCGCGCTCGAGGCGAAGGTCTTCGGCGGCGGCAACGTTCTGCCCGGTCTCACCCTCAGCAACGTCGGCGAGCGCAACGCCGCGTTCGTGCTGGAGTATCTCGCGACCGAGCGCATTCACGTGGCGGCGCGTGATCTCGGGGGCTTGCATCCGCGCAAGATCTATCAGTTTGCGCAGAACGGGCGCGTTCGTGTGAAGCAGCTCGCGCGAACGAACAGCGACACCGTAGTCGCGCGGGAGAGTGATTACCGGCGGCAGCTCGAAGTGCCCGTCACCGGAGATGTGGAGCTTTTCGGGTGAACGCCATGGCAGACATACGCGTGTTGATCGTCGACGATTCGGCGCTCGTGAGAAGCCTGCTCACGGAAATCATCAATCAGGAACCCGGCATGCGGGCGATTGGCGCGGCGCCCGACCCGCTCGCCGCCCGCGAGATGATTCGTAACCTGTCGCCGGACGTGATCACGCTGGACATCGAGATGCCGCGCATGGACGGCCTCGATTTCCTCGAGAAGCTGATGCGACTGCGGCCGATGCCGGTCGTCATGATCTCGACCCTTACGGAACGCGGATCGGAGGCCACGCTGCGCGCGCTCGAGCTCGGTGCGGTCGACTTCATTCCGAAGCCGCGCATCGGTATCTCGAGCGGAATCCGGGAATACGCGGCACAGATCACCGAGAAAATCCGGTGCGCCGCCGCGGCGCGGCCGCGTCAGGTCATGCGCGACCTCGCGGCGAAACCACGCGTGACGCCCGTAACACCCCTAGCCACCGCCGCACCAGTACGCATTGGTTCGACCGAGAAAGTGATCGTCATCGGCGCCTCGACCGGCGGCACCGAAGCGATCAAGGACGTGCTCATCGAGCTGCCATTCGATGCCCCGGGCGTGCTGGTGACGCAGCACATGCCGGAGGCGTTCACCCGCTCGTTTGCCGCGCGGCTCGACTCCTTGTGCCGGATCACCGTGAAGGAGGCGACCTGTGGCGAGCGCGTGCTTCCCGGACACGCCTACATCGCGCCGGGACACTCCCATCTCATGCTGAAGCGAAACGGCGCCAACTACGTTACGCAGTTGTCGCAGTCCGAGCCGGTCAACCGCCATCGGCCTTCCGTCGACGTGCTGTTTCGATCGGCGACCGAATGCGCCGGCAAGAACGCGATCGCGATCATTCTGACGGGTATGGGAAAAGACGGCGCGGCCGGCATGCTCGAGCTCCATCGCGCGGGGGCCTACACGTATGCGCAGGACGAACAGTCGTGCGTTGTATTCGGCATGCCGAAGGAGGCGATCGCGCTGGGTGGGGCGGACGAAGTTCTCCCGATCCATGCCATCGCGCCTGCCGTCCTCGCGCGCCTGACCGCGAGCGGCATGCGAACGAACCGGGTCTGACCGGCCGCAGCCGCTCAAGAGGACGGCCAGGAAGCCGTTAAGCCTTTGCCGATCAGAGGGGTTTGCTCATGCGCGCCAGCTTGCGAAAAGAAAGAGAGACGGCGGTGATCCGTCTCACGGGTCGCTTCGACTTCGGAGGGCACCGCGAATTCAAACGGTGCTACGAACAGGCACTCGGAGAACCGGCCGTACGGAAGATCGACATCGATTTGCGCGGGGTCGACTATCTCGACAGCTCGGCGCTCGGCATGCTGCTGCTCCTGTGGGAAAAAGCCGAGGCCCGAAGCCTTCCGATCACGCTGCTCCACTGCAGCGGAATCGTCCGCGAGATTCTCGACGTGGCGAGCTTCGACACTAAGTTCGCGATGCGCTGAAGGCGAACGATCTGCGTCCACGGAGTTTCTATGCACGAGCGCATCGCTCCAATGACCGCGGCAGCCGGATCCATCTTCTGCGGCGATAGCGCGACCGAGCCCACGATCGCGGAGGCGCGATGGCGGCGGCGCTCGACGATGCCGGCATCCTCCCGCCGGACCCGGATGTCGCCTCGCAGCCGATGGACGTCGTGATCGTCGATGACTCGCCCGTCATGGTCATGCTCCTGAAGAAGCTGGTCGCGAGCCTCCCGGAGTGCCGAGCCCTCGAGTTCACCAGCTCGACGCAGGCGCTCGAGTGGTGTGCGGCGCACGATCCGGACCTCGTGATGGTCGACTACCTGATGCCAGACCTGAACGGGTTACAGTTCGCGGAGCGCTTTCGCCGCCTGGAAGGGAAAGCGCACACGCCGCTCCTCATGCTGACCGCAACCGCCGATCGCGAGCTGCGGCACCGGGCGCTGCAACTGGGCATCAACGACTTCCTGAACAAACCGTTCGATGGCGTGGAACTGCACGCGCGCGCCCGCAACATGCTCGCGCTGCGGGCGGGTCAGAAGAAGCTCGCGAGCCGTGCCTTGCTGCTGGCCGATGAGGTGGCAAGGGCAACGAGGGAGATCGCCGCCCGGGAACGCGAGACGTTGATATGCATCGGCCGCGCCGCCGAGCATCGCGATCAGGACACCCACAAGCACGTCATGCGCATGTCCCAGTACAGCGCGATCATCGCGCGCCGCCTCGGTCTTCCACGACGAGTCGAGCTGCTGCCGCTCGCATCGACTTTGCACGACATCGGCAAGATCGGCATAGCGGATCACATCCTGCTGAACCCGGCAAGCTCGCGCCCGGGGAGTTCGAGGTGATGAATCAGCACACAGTGATTGGGGAGCGTATCCCCGCCAACAGCGCGTCACCGGTGCTGCGCACCGATGCGCAGATCGCGATCTCCCATCACGAGAAGCTCGACGGCACCGGCTATCCGTGCGGCATCCCCGGAACCGACATCCCGCTCTACGGCCGGATCGTTGCTGTTGCCGACGTTTTCGACGCTCTCACGAGTCCGCGGCCGTATAAGCCGGCGTGGGATGCAGAGCGTGCATGCGAGATGCTGAAGAATGACAGCGGCTCACATTTCGATCCGGAATGCGTCACCGCGTTTTTCCAGGGCATCGACGAAATACTCGAGGGAAAGCGCCGTGTCGCGCCGTTTCGCAGGCCGTAGCCGAGACGCCCGGGGGAGGGCGTCAGGACCTGAATAGCAGGCGAGCTACGAGGGGCTTCTCGTCATGAACACATTCGATCGCGCCATAACCCTGGAGCGGCTCGGGGGCGACGTCGCGCTGCTCATCGAAATCGCGAAGCTTTATGCGGCCACCGCGCGTGCGCAGCTTCAGGTGATCGGTGCGGCACTGGCGGATGGAAATCTGGACAAGGTCTATCGCGAAGCCCATTCTCTAAAGGGCGCGACGTCCGTGTTCGAAGCGCCCGCGGCGGTCGCATCCCTGGGTGAATTGGAAAATGCGGCGAAATCAGGCGATCTGACTCAGATCGTTCCGATCGCCGGCCATGTCGATAAGCTCGTGAGAGAGCTCATCGGCTACCTCGAAGATCCCACCATGCTCCATTCCACAGACCATCAGTTCTAGGTACCAAGTCACATGCATACGGAATTCTTTTCCAAGGAACACGCGCGCGACCATAGGGCACGCATCCTCATTGTCGAGGACAACCGGGTGATTCGCGACCTGCTACGCGGAATCATGCGCCACGACGCGGATTTGATCGTGGTGGGTGAAGCATCCACCGGCGAGAGCGCTATCGATCTCGCAGAGAAGCTGCATCCCGACCTGATCTGTCTGGACGTGTTGCTGCCCGGACTGGACGGCATCGCGATCCTTCGCGCCCTGCGGGCAGTGCATCCGGAAATGCGCTTTGTCCTGGTTACCGGCCACGCCACGAGCAGCATCGTCCAGCAGGCATTCGCGCTCGGTGCCTCCGGTTTCGTGGTGAAGCCGTTCAACGCGGCGCGTCTGCTCGCGACAGTGCGCAGCGCACTCGCGGCGCCCGCGCCCAAAACGCTCCGCGATGAAGCGCCCGGCGCCGACGCCGCTGCGGCCTGAGTCGGACGAGAGTACCCACCGGCCCCGGAATGTTCGTGCGCGGGGACCCCGCTGCTCCGCAGCCCCCGCTCACCAACAAGAGGGTCGTTCTAAACGGTGTGGAGTGGTTCCAGCGGAGTCGCGCGCAGCAGCGCTTCGACATCGAGGATAAGGACGATCGAGCCGTCGCCGGCGAGCGTCGCGCCGGCGACACCCAGTGGCTTTACGGCAGGGAGCGGCTTGATGACGACATCTTCGCGCCCGACGTAACCGTCTACAGCGAGAAGGAAGGTCGTGCCGCACGCGTGCATGACCACGCCGTAGCGGGACTGCGCGGCCGAGCTCCACCCCAGCAGCCCCGCGAACGATCGCACGGGCAGAACGTCACCGCGAACGACCAGTGTCAAGCGGCCGCCGACGCGCTGAAGCTGCGACACGTCGAGCGGGATGATCTCGTGCACCATCGAGAGCGGCACTGCGAACGACTGCTCCGCATGCCTCAGGACGAGAACCGGCAGAATGGCGAGCGTGAGAGGCAGAGCGATGAGGATGCTCGTGCCGACGCCGAGCTTCGATTCGATCGTGATTCGGCCGTTCAGCTTGTCCATCGTGGTTTTCACGACATCCATGCCGACGCCACGACCGGAGACGTTCGTCACCTGTTCCTTCGTCGAGAAGCCGGGCAGAAAGATGAGCTGGAAGGCCTGGGACGAGTCGAGGCGATGTGCGGTTTCCGCGTCCATCAGTCCCTTCTCGATGGCTTTGCGGCGCAGGACGTCGGGATCCATCCCGCGTCCGTCGTCGGAGATCTCGATGACGACGTGATCGCCTTCCTGCCGGGCGGAGAGCTTGACCTGCGCCTGTGCGCTCTTGCCCGAGGCCATACGATCGGCCCTGGTTTCGACGCCGTGGTCGACCGCGTTGCGTACCAGGTGGACGAGCGGTTCCGACAGATCGTCGATCATCGAACGATCGAGCTCGGTCTCTTCGCCTTCTATGACGAGCTCGACGTCCTTGCCGAGCTGGCGCGCGAGATCGCGTGCGATGCGCGGGTATTTCTGAAACAGGCGGCCGACCGGCTGCATGCGTGTCTTCATCACCGCCCGTTGCAGGTCGGCGACGACGAGATCGAGCTGACGAGTGGCTTCCTCGAGATTGCGCGCGAGATCGCTGTCCTTGCATGCCGCGGACATTACGTGCCGCAGACACATCACGCGGTTCTTCGCAAGGCCGAGCTCGCCCGAGAGCGTCAGCACCTGGTCTAACCGCGCAGTGTCCACACGGATCGTGCTCTCGCGCGTGACGGCGACTTTGTCCGTGGCCCTTCGGCCGGCGGGCGTTTCTTCCACGGCGGGGTCGTCGCTCGCGCGCCGGCCCGGTGACTGCACGCGTTCGGGCGATGCTGCCGCCGCGGGTGCCGCGGGTGTCTCGGGTGCCGCGGGTGTCTCGGGTGCTGTGGCTGGCGCTTCCGTAATCAGCTTGTAGAAAGCGTCCCAGTCAGCGCCGTGCTTTTCCGCGCTCTTGGCTGGTGCGCTCGAGGTGACCTCGACCGTTCGCACGGTCGGGCCGGAGGACGCACCAGGCTGTGGTGCGGCGGGCGCAGGCGTTTCCTTTTTCGCGACGGCACGCAGGCGCGCGAGCAACGCCGCGTCCGCGGGGGCCGGTTTCTGGCCCCCCGCGACTTCGTCGAAGATCCGCCGCACGGAGGCCGTCGCCGCGAGGATCGAATCCATGATGAGCGCGTCAAGCGAGAGCTCGCGCTTGCGCAGCAGGTCGAAAATGTTCTCCGTGAGGTGGCACAGTTCGACGAGCGCGGGCAGGTCGACGAACCCGGCTCCGCCTTTGATCGTGTGGAAGCCGCGAAAGACATCGTTGAGAAGCGTCGAGTCTCCCGGGCGCTTCTCCAGTTCGACCAGCTTCAGGTCCACATCCGCCAGAAGCTCGCCGGCTTCAGTGAGAAAATCCTGCAGCAGCTCGTCCATGGTTCGCGTATCCGCCTTTTAGAATCCGAGGCTCTCGAGCAGCGCATCGACCTGGGCTTGATCCGTCAGCGCATCGGTCGATCCCGGACCGCCGAGGTGCGGCCCGTGCAGCCCGTTCAGTTCGGGGCGCTTCACCGAACCGGATGCGTTTTCCACCAGAAGCATGAGGAGCTGCTTCTCGAGGTCCTCCGCGAGCTCGGTCACGCGCTTCAGCACCTGGCCCGTGAGATCCTGGAACTCCTGCGCCATCATCACTTCGCGAAGGTGGGAGCGCGTTTCATCGGTGCGACCGGGGACGGCTTTCAGATAAGCCCGCGTTTGTTCGGCGATCGCCTTCAACTCCTGCGGGTCGCCGCGCCCGGCGAACACTTCGTCCCAGCGCGCCGCCAGCGTGGTCGCCTCCGACGCGAGCTGCGCCTGGAGGGGCGCCGCGAGCTCGACGGCATTCAGGGAACGGCTGGCAGCCTGTTCGGTCAATGTCGCGACGTAGGCGAGCCGCTGCCGCGCATCCGGCAGCGCGCCTGCCGCGCATTCCTGGAGCTGGCGATCGTAGCCGAGCTCGATCAGCGTATCGTGAAGACGCCGCGTCAAGTGTCCGACGGAATCGATGATCTTGTCGGCCGGGCAGTTCGCGGCATGGCAGTTCGCCGGCTTCTCGACGGAGCAATGGTGATCCGGGTTCGTCGAGCAGACCGGGGCGGGGGCTTCCGCCTCGCACGCCGGTGCGGCCGGCGTCGGGGCAGCGTTGCCGTACGCGATGCTGTCGAACAGGTCTTCGAGCTCGGCGTTGTCGTTGGATGCCTCCATGTTCATGTTACGCCGCCTTTTTTTCGAGGTTCTTGAATATTTTCGCAAGCTTCTCGTCGAGCGTAGCCGCCGTGAAGGGCTTCACGATGTAGCCGTTCGCTCCGGCCTGCGCTGCTTCGATGATGTTCTCTTTGCGCGCCTCGGCCGTGATCATGAGCACCGGAAGCGTTTTGAGCGTGGCATCCGCGCGTATCGCCTGGAGGAGCTGGAGTCCTGTCATGTTCGGCATGTTCCAGTCGGACACGACGAAATCGAAGTGGTCACCACGCAGCCGCTGCAGGGCGGCCGCGCCGTCTTCGGCTTCCTCGACGTTCGTGTAGCCCAGTTCCTTCAGCAGATTGCGCACGATGCGGCGCATCGTCGAGAAATCGTCTACCACGAGAAAACGGGTGGAAGGTTTTTCCATGAGGTTCGCTCCATCTATCAAGCTGATGCGGTTGCCGATCCGAGCATCGGACGCAGCGTATCCGCGAGTACATTCGGGTCGAATTTAGCCACGTATGCGTCCACCCCCACGCTAGCGCCCATCGAGCGGTTGGCGACCGACGAGAGTGAGGAATGCATGACGACGGGGACACCGTTGAAGCGCGCATCGTTCTTGATGTTGCGCGTGAGCACGTAGCCGTCCATTTCCGGCATTTCGGCGTCCGTGAGCACGATCTGAACCGCGTTCGTGAGAGGTTCGCCGGCGGCTTGCGCGTGCGCGGCGAGGGACTGCAGCCGTTCCCAGGCTTCGCGCCCATTCTTCGCGTGCTGATAGCGCACACCGAGGCCGATCGAGCACGCGTGCGATCTCCTTGCGCGCCACGGCGGAGTCATCCGCGAAGAAAACGGTCGCGTCCGAGGAGGGCGCCGGCGCGAGCTCCGGCACCTCCGTCTCGCCATAGGCGGTTGCGAGTACCTGCTCGACATCGAGCACGGTGACGAGCGTTCCATCCGGCAGCTGGGTGACGGCGGTGATGTAGTTGTCGCCGGTAAGCATGGCATCGGGTGCGCGCACGCAGCTCCATTCGACACGCACGATGCGCTCGATCCCCTGCATGAGGAAGCCCTGCACGTGGCGGTTGAATTCCGTCACCATCATCATCTCGTTCGAGCAGGAGCTCGCGCCGCCGACCACGATCGCAGCGAGCGAGATCACCGGGATGATGCTGCCCCGCAGGCACACGAGCCCGGCTATGGCAGGCGGCAGGTTCGGCGCACGCGTGATCTTGGGCGTGTGCGTGATCTCGCGCACCTTGAATACGTTGATCCCGAAAACCTCCTCTGTGCCGAGCGAGAACAGCAGCAGCTCCATCATGTTGGAGCCGGCGAGCCTCGTGCGCGCGTCCACGCTGTCGAGCACGCTCGCATTGGCGAGCGCATGCAGTCGGAAATTATCGGATCCCATGGGCTGCCTTCCGCATCACGCCAGCATTCGCGACAGAACGCTCGCGAGCTTCGCCGGCTCGAACTTGGACACGTACTCGTCGACGCCGACCGAGCGGCCAAGCTGCTGGTTCGATGCGCCGGAGAGCGAGGAATGCATGATCACCGGCACGCCGTCGAACCGCGGATCGGCCTTGATCTTCTTCGCGAGCATGTAGCCGTCCATCTCGGGCATCTCGACGTCCGTCAGCACGAGCTGCACCATGTCGCGGACGCCGCGTCCGCTTGCTGCCGCGGTCGCCGCGATCTCGGTCAACGTATTCCACGCGTGCACGCCATTGCTCGTGCAGACCTGGCGAACGTTCAATGCCTCGAGCGTGCGGGCGATCTGCTTGCGGGCGACGGCGGAGTCGTCGGCGAAGAGAACGGTGCGGCCCGGCGGCACCTTCGTATCGATCGCCTCGTAGAGCCCTTCATAATCGACGGGGGAGGTCGCGGCGAGCACCTGTTCCACGTCGAGCATCATCACGAGCCGGCGGTCGGCCAGTTCGGTCACCGCGGTCACGAGCGCCGCCGTCTTGCCGGCGATCAGCTCCGGCGGAACGCGCATATCGGCCCAGTCGACGCGCAGAATGCTCTCCACGGCCTCGACCAGAAAGCCCTGCGTGCGGCCGTTGTATTCGGTGACGATCAGGATGGTCGGATTGCGGGCGCTGACGACCGGTGTATTTCGCGAGGTCGATCACCGGGACGAGCGCCCCGCGCAGGCTCACCATGCCTTCCACGGCAGGCGGCATGTCGGGTGCGCGAGTGACCGACGGCGCGCGCATCACCTCGCGCACCTTGAATACATTGATGCCGAAGAGCTCGCGCCGCCCGCTCGCCGGATCGGGGCCGAGCGTGAACAGCAGTATTTCGAGCTTGTTCGTGCCGGCGAGCTTCGTGCGCGCGTCGACGTTCTTTAGCAGTTGCGACATGGAGCGATCTCGCTCGTTGATCATCCGGTGAAGGGAATCCGATCGCGATTCAAGTTCTGAACTGGGCCACTTCGCCGTGCAGCTGAGACGCGAGCGACTGGAGCGCCTGAGCGCTGACCGAAGCCTGCGACACCGACAGGCTCGTCTCCTCGGTCATCTGCGCGATCTTCTCGACGTTGCGCGCGATGTCGTTGGAAGCGGTGCCCTGTTCGGCCGCCGCGGAGCTGATGTCGTTGATGCGCTCCATGGTGATCCGCGCACCCTCGTTGATGCGTGCGAGCGTCGCCGCGACCTGCTCGGCAAGCGACTTGCCACGCCCGACCTGCTCGTTGTTCTCCTTCAGGTTCTCGACCGCACGGGCGACCTCGGACTGGATCGCTTCGATCATCGAAGAGATCTCGCTGGTCGAGCTCGCGGTACGCTCGGCGAGCTTTCTCACTTCGTCGGCGACCACGGCGAAGCCGCGTCCCTGTTCGCCTGCGCGGGCCGCTTCGATGGCGGCGTTCAGCGCGAGCAGATTCGTCTGTTCGGCGATGTCCCGGATGACTTTGACGATGCCGGAGATCTCGAGCGAGCGCTGGGAGAGCTGTTCGATCAACTGCATCGAGTGTCCCACCGACTCGGCGGTATCGAGCATCTGGTCGGCCGCTGCACGCGCGCTCTGCTCGCCTTCGCTCGAGAGCTTGCACGCCTGCTCCGAAACGCCGCGTGTCTCGCGGCTGTTCTCCGCGACCTGATTGATGCTCACCGTCACCTGCTCGACGGCAGCGGCGGTCGAAGCAGCCGATTCCGATTGCACGCGCGAGCTGTCGGTGATGTGTCCCGATGCGGCCACCATCTGCGTGGCCGCGCGTGGACACCTGCTCGGCGCCTTCGCGAACGCGAACGAGCGTGCCCTGGAGGCTCGCCATGAGCGCGTTGAACGCGTGTGCCATGTCCGCAATCTCGTCGCTGCCGGCGACCGCGACACGCTTCGTAAGATCGTTTTCGCGCTGGGCTTCGGCGAGCGCCGCCTGCATTTCTCGAACGGGCTTCAGGATCGCGCGCTGCGTGCGCCAGGTGAACGTGCCCACGGCGAACGCCGCGAGCAGGAACGCAGCGATCACCCCGTATTCGAAGGAGGCGGCGCGACGCTGGGTCAGCTCACGCTGCTCGACCAGACTGCGCTGCTGGATCGCGGAGAGCTCGTCGAGTACGTCGGCGACCTTCGCGTTCAGATCGTGATTCTCGGGCTTCATCAGGAACTCGTACGCCTCCGCCCGGTCGTGCTCGCGAAGGGCCGCAACCGCCTGGGGCACGACCGCTTCGAGCAGGCGCCCGACGTCTTTGCTCGCCCGATCGGCGAGGGCGCGTTCCTCTGACGGGATTGTGCTGCCGGCAAAGTTGAGCCAGCGATTCCCGATGTCGGCGGCGTGCCCTTCAGCGTCACGGGCGAAGGCTTCCGCTTGCGCAGATGTCTGGGCGGTCGCTCCGCTGACGAGCGCGAGGCGCAGCCGGAACATATCGGCCACCGCGCTTCACGAGATTGCGGTTCGTCGCGCTGTCGTCGTAGACCTGCTCGAGCATACCGGCGCCCGACCTCATCGCCCATCCGGCGGCGAGCGAGACGCAGAGCAGGATAAGGAGGGGCAGCGCCGCCATGACTTTCAGCCGCTGCGCAATAGTGGTGTTCCCGAAGAACATAGTGTCTCCCCAACGGAGTTTCCTGGCGCTCGGCCGCGCCGGATCGAACCTTCATCGCCCTGTGCTTTACGGCGCTTGCCGACCGACTTGAGCTTGAGGCGGCGGTGGCCCGGCTTAGGCGGGCGGCCGACGGCTGGCGAGCGTCGCATCGTGGCGAGGAAGGGAGGGTAATGGAGGGAAACCGAGGAAGAGCGGTTGGGGTCCCTCTGTTCCGTAGGCGGCGAGGCCCGAGCCGGAGGCGAGCGCCGCCACCGCACGTCAGACAAACACCTACAAGTGATTTGGCGCCATTCGCATGGAATTCTCAGTGCTCGTCCAATTCAGCTGGACCGGCTCTCTCAGGCAGAATTACCGCCGTGATGGATCGAACCGTTGTGGAGAAGCAAGCAATGAAAACCGAACAGCTCATGGAAGAAATCCGCGAAGCGAATCTTTCCTACCTCATGCTCGCGCAGAGCATGATCAGGGAAGACAAGGACGCCGCGATCTTCCGGCTTGGCGTGAGCGAGGACGTCGCCAGCATCATCGGGCGCCTGAGCCCCGCACAGCTCGTGCGCATGGCCGCCTCCAACATGCTGCTCTTCCGCTTCCGGTTCGACGATCGTCTGATCGTCGGCATGTTGAGCGACCATGGCAGCGGCAAGTTGATGGCCGGGTCTCACGCCGCTGTATTGATGGCAGATCGGCCTGCAGCCGGTTTGACCGCTTAGGAGAAATGACATGGCTGCCCGCGCGAAGAGCGTTTTGTCCGATGCAGAACAGGTGCAGCTCGCTGCCGAGCTCGCCTCGCTCGGCGCCCGGCTGCAAGTCCTCGAAACCGAGACGGACCTGTCGCGCGAGCGACTGCTGCGCCTCTACAAGGAAGTGCGCGGCGTCTCGCCCCCGAAAGGCATGCTGCCGTTCTCGACCGACTGGTTCATGAGCTGGATGCCGAACATTCACGCCTCGATCTTCATGAACATCCATAAGTACTTGCGCCGCCACACCTCTCTTCAGGGGATCAAGGCGGCGCTGCGTGCCTACCGCGCTCTACCTCGAGCACGTGGAAGTGCACGGACTCGAGCACGTGCTTTCGTTCACGCGCGCCTGGAGCCTGCTGCGCTTCTGCGAGGGAAAGCTTCTCGAGACAGCGCCCTGCAAGAAGTGCGGCGGTCACTACGTCGTGCATACGCTCGATCTGCATCAGAACTACGTCTGCGGCCTGTGCAACGTGCCTTCCCGCGCAGGCAAGACACGCAAAGCGACGGAAGCCGAGCAGCCGCAGCCCGACGTCTCGATCGCGATCGCGGCGTAGCATCCCCGGCTCGCGACGCAGCCGACCGGCCACCTTCTGCCGCACGTAGCATATTGACGCGGCAGCACTTCACGGCCCGGAAACCACACTAAACCCCCTCTGTCAGCGGTCGTTAAGGCCATCACGGCTTTGGGCCGAGCCGCCATCCGCTCGCGGACCGCTCATGCCGGACGCGTCGCATTCAGGGGTTCGATAGTGCTGGTCATCGTAGGTTATGTGCTGGTTCTGGGTTCCGTCCTCGGCGGCTTCGCCATGGCGGGCGGGCACCTGGGCGCGCTCGTTCAGCCGAACGAGCTGATCATCATCGGCGGCGCCGCGGTCGGTGCGTTCGTCGTGGGAAACAGCGCCAAGGCGATCAAGGCGACGCTGAAAATGCTGCCCACCGTGCTGAAGGGGTCGGTCTACACCAAAGAGCTGTACATGGACTTGATGGCGCTCCTCTACGACATCCTTTCGAAGGTGCGCAAGGAGGGCCTCATGACGATCGAGAACGACGTCGAAGAGCCCGCAAAGAGCGCGCTCTTCAACAAGTATCCACGGATCGTCGCGGACCACCATCTGATGGAATTCCTGACGGACTACCTCCGGCTCATGGTGGGAGGCAACCTGAACACGTTCGAGATCGAAAACCTGATGGACAACGAAATCGAAACCCACCACCAGGAAGGCGAAGTGCCCGTGCAGGCGATCCAGAAGACCGGCGACGGCATGCCCGCTTTCGGCATCGTCGCGGCGGTGATGGGTGTGGTGCACACGATGGCGTCGGTGGGGCTCCCGCCGGCGGAACTCGGCATCCTCATCGCGCACGCCCTCGTCGGCACGTTCCTCGGTATCCTGCTCGCCTACGGGTTCGTCGGGCCGCTCGCGACCCTGCTCGAACAGAAGTTGGCCGAGCAGACGAAGATCCTGGAATGCGTCAAGGTGACGTTGCTCGCGAGTCTCAACGGCTATTCGCCGGCGCTCGCGGTCGAGTTCGGCCGCAAGGTGCTCTATTCGACGGAGCGTCCGTCCTTCATCGAGCTCGAGCGGCACGTGAAGCACAAGCCGCCGGTGAAGACCTGAGGCGCCGGCCATGGCAGACGACTCCCAGCGCCCGATCATCGTCCGGCGCAAGAAGAAGAAAGCCCACGCTCACCACGGAGGCGCGTGGAAGATCGCGTATGCCGACTTCGTGACGGCGATGATGGCCTTCTTCCTGCTGATGTGGCTCCTCGGCTCCACTGCCAAAGGCGACCTCGACGGGCATCGCGGAGTACTTCCAGACGCCGCTCAAGGTTGCGCTCCAGGGCGGCAGCGGCAGCGGCGACAGCTCGCACATCATCAAAGGCGGGGGCAAGGACCTCAGCCGGAGTGCCGGTCAGGAGGCACGCAGCGACACGCCTTCGCAGCGCGCTTCCATCAGTCTGCGGCCCGGGCAGGCGGAAGCCGCGCGCGCCGACCAGAAGAAGCTCGCCGAGTTGAAACAGCGCATCGAAACAGCGATCGAGAAGGACGGGATATTGCGCCAGTCCCGCAACCAGCTCCTGCTCGACATCACCTCCGACGGATTGCGTGTCCAGGTGATCGACGAGCAGAACCGGCCGATGTTCGCGATCGGCCGCGCCGAGCTCCAACCGTATGCGCGTGAGCTGCTCCTCGAGATCGGCCGCATGCTGAAAGGCGTGCAGAACAAAGTGAGCTTGAGCGGCCACACCGATGCGACCCCCTATGCCTTGGGGGAACGCAGCTACAGCAACTGGGAGCTCTCTGCCGATCGGGCGAATGCGTCGCGGCGCGCACTGATCGCGGGCGGACTGGACGAAAAGCAGATCGTGCGGGTGATCGGCATGGCCTCGGTCGTGCCACTCGACAAAAAGGATCCGACCAACGCAATGAACCGGCGCATCAGTCTCATGGTCATGAATCGCGACGCGCAGCAGATCCTGGAACAGGACGGGAGCGTTGCCAACGTGAGCTCTCAGGATGAACTCAAGCCAGAGACAGTCGACACGCCTCGGTAAGGGGGGCGGCGCTGCAGGGGGGCGGCGCTCGCCTTCGGCTCGGGCCTCACCGCCCAACAGGACACCCGTGGTTTCCCTCCGTAACCTCCTTTCCTTTGGCCCCGCGCTCGCGGAGCGGGGCGGCAGCCATGACGGAGCGCGGCCCCAGCTACTGGGTGCACCAGTTCGGCCGGACCGAGCTGCCGGTGCTCTCGGCCACCGTCGAGGAGCTCGAACGCCTGAGCTCCGATTCGGACAATGTGAGCCCGCAACGCATTTCCGGCGTCGTCCTGCGTGATCCCCTCATGACGTTCAAGGTGCTCAGATACATCCAGGAGCGGCGCCACCGCAGTCAGATGGTGGACATCACGACGATCGCGCACGCGCTGATGATGGTCGGCATCGATCCGTTCCTGACCCATTTCACCCGCCAGCCCATCCTGCAGTCTTTTCTTGCGCAGGATCCGGACTCGCTCCGCGGTGCTCTCTCGGTGATCTCCCGGGCGCGCCATGCGGGGATCTACGCGAGGGACTGGGCCGTCCTGCGTCACGACATCGAAGTCGACGAAGTGATCATCGCCGCGCTGCTTCACGACCTTGCCGAGCTCCTGCTCTGGTGCTGGGCGCCAAGGCTTGCGCGACTCATCGAGAAGCTGAAGCAGGAGCAGCAACTGCGCAGCGAAGCCGCCCAGCGGGCGGTGCTGGGGTTTCCGTTGATCGCGCTTCAGCTCGAGCTCGCCCGGGAATGGCAGCTTCCCAAGCTGCTCTGCGGCCTCATGGACGTCCGCCATGCCGCCACGCCCCGGGGCCTGAACGTGAGTCTCGCAGTCGCCGTGTCACGCCACAGCGCCGCGAGCTGGCATGACGCGGCCTTGCCCGATGATTTCGAGGCGATCGGGCGGCTGCTGAGCCTCACGTCGGGACAGGCGCGCGAGCGCGTGATGCGGCTTGCCGCACAGGCGGCCGAGAGGGAGAACTGGTACGGATTGATCCCGCCGGGCGCCCGGGTGCCGGAGTCTGCGAACAGACTGGTGGCCGAAGAGCGGCCGCGATAGCCGCCCCAGGGCTCGCTACGCAGCCGCGCAGGTCCTCGAGCCGGCGCATTAGGCTACGGCGCCGCCGGAATGCTTCGTTCGCGAGCCCGCTGCTCCGCAGCCCCCGCTCGTGCTCCTCGAGCCCTCGGACACATTGATGGAAATACTGACGGACGCCGGAATGCTTCGTTCGCGGGGCCCCGCTGCTCCGCAGCCCCCGCTCACCGAAGGGGGTGGTTCTAAAAAAGGGGTTCGCTCCCTAGCGATGAAATAGAGCCGTAATCGGCCCGTATTCGGCGGTCGGTCCCAGAGGGGCGCCACCCATAATCGCTGCCACTGGACCCCCCGATGGCAGAAGAATCCGATCTCGAACGCAACGAGCCAGCATCAGAGCGAAGGCTTGAGCAGGCGCGCGAAGAAGGCCAGATCGCCCGCTCGCCCGAGCTTTCGGCTTTCAGCGTCATGCTGGCAGCGCTCGCGACCCTCTGGG
Source organism: uncultured beta proteobacterium (assembly GCA_963808765.1). Classification (GTDB taxonomy): domain Bacteria; phylum Pseudomonadota; class Gammaproteobacteria; order Burkholderiales; family SG8-41; genus JAQGMV01. Next base: position 57,067 of record CAWEHH010000040.1, on the reverse strand, counting down.
TCATGAGCGGGCCCGTCATGAAGGGCCTCGCACAGCTCCTCACCCAGTCGCTTTCTTTCGACTCCGTCGCCGCGCACGACCCGGCGGCGATGTTCTCGCGGCTCTCGGGCGCCGCCTTCGATGCGGTCTTCATCGCGGCACCGGTGCTCATCGCCGTGGTGGCCGCGGCGCTGGTTGCTCCCCTTCTTATCGGCGGCTGGGCGTTCGCCTTTAAGGTTGATTTTCAGCGCATCGACCCGCTGAAAGGCATCACGCGACTCTTTTCCCTGCGCGGCGCGACCGAGCTGCTCAAGGCGGTCCTGAAGGCGCTGGTGATCGGGATCGGCGTCCGCCGTCGTGCTGTGGAAGACCAAGGACTCGATGCTCGCCGTCGCCGGCCAGCCGCTCGATGTCGCGCTCGCCGTGGTCGGCGAGCTCGTCATGAGCAGCGCGCTTGCGGTGGCGGCCGTCATGGTCGCGATCGTGGCCGTCGACGTGCCGCTCCAGCTCTGGCAGCACGCGCGGGGTCTGCGCATGAGCAAGGACGAGCTCAAGCGCGAAGCGAAGGAGATGGAAGGCGATCCGCACGTGAAGGCCGCGATCCGCGCCCAGCAGCGCGCGGCCGCACGCAAGCGCATGATGGCCGCGGTGCCGACGGCCGACGTCGTCGTCACCAACCCGACGCACTATGCCGTGGCGCTGAAGTACGACGAAACGTCGATGCGCGCGCCGACCGTGGTTGCCAAGGGCGCCGATCTCGTCGCCGCCCGCATCCGCGGGCTCGCCGAAACGAGTCACGTGCCGATCCTCGAAGCGCCGCGGCTCGCGCGCGTGCTCTTCACCCATACCGAAATCGGCGAGCAGATTCCGGAGAAGCTCTATACGGCCGTCGCCGAGGTGCTGGCCTACGTCTTCCGCCTGCGTCACCGCGAACGCTTCGGCGGTCCCGAACAGGCGCCGCTCGGCGAGATCGAAGTGCCCGCTGAGCTCGATCCGCAGGCGAGGAAAGCATGAGCGCCGTCGCGCTCCCCGGCATGCGCATGGGCGAGCTCGCCCGCGGCCTCGGAGGGCCGCTCCTCATCGTCATGATCCTCGCGATGATGATCCTGCCGCTGCCGCCGTTCGTTCTCGATCTGCTCTTCACGTTCAACATCGCCTTCGCGGTGATGGTGCTGTTGACGGCGCATGTACACACGTGAAGCCGCTCGAGTTCGCCGTCTTCCCGACGGTGCTGCTCGTGACCACGCTGCTGCGCCTGTCGCTCAACGTCGCCTCCACCCGCGTCGTGCTCATCGACGGCCATATGGGGCCGGGCGCGGCGGGCAAGGTGATCGAGTCCTTCGGCCACTTCGTGGTCGGCGACAGCTACGCGGTCGGCGTCGTCGTCTTCGTGATCCTGGTGGTCATCAATTTCGTCGTGATCACGAAAGGCGCGGGACGGATCGCCGAAGTCGGCGCGCGCTTCACGCTGGACGCTCTGCCCGGCAAGCAGATGGCGATCGACGCCGACCTGAACGCCGGACTGATCGGCGAAGACGAAGCGCGGCAGCGCAGGTCACTGGTCACGCAGGAAGCGGACTTCTACGGCGCGATGGACGGCGCGAGCAAGTTCGTCCGCGGCGATGCGATCGCCGGCATTCTCATCATGGTCATCAATCTCATCGGCGGCCTGGTCATCGGCACGCTTCAGCACGGCATGCCGATCGCGGTTGCGGCGAAGAACTACTCTCTGCTCGCGATCGGCGACGGCCTCGTCGCGCAGATTCCCGCGCTCATCATCTCGACGGCGGCCGGTCTCGTGGTGAGCCGCGTCGGCAGCGAAGAGAACATGGGCGCAGCAGCTCGCGAGCCAGATCTTCGCGCGCCCCGAGGCTTACGCGATCACCGCGCGGCATCATCGGCGCGCTGGGCCTCGTGCCGGGCATGCCGCACTTCGCGTTCCTCGCGCTCGCGGCGCTGCTCGGAGGCGGTCGCGTACTACCTGCTCCAGCAAGAAGGCGGCGCCGCAGACCGAAGTCGCCGCACCGGACACGCCGACGCCGGCCGGAGGAATCGGCCGAGGTCAGCTGGCAGGACGTCGTCCCGGTCGACGTGCTCGGCCTGGAAGTCGGCTATCGCCTCGTGCCGCTGGTCGACCGTGGCCAGGATGGCGAGCTGCTCCGCCGCATCAAGGCGATCCGCAAGAAGTTCGCGCAGGACATCGGCTTCCTGCCGCCGCCGATTCACATCCGCGACAACCTGGAACTGCGGCCGGCCGCCTACCGCATCCTGCTGAAGGGCGTCGAGATCGCGCACTCGCGAAGCGCACGCCGGCATGTACCTCGCGATCAATCCGGGACGTGTCGCATCGGAGTCCCCGGCATCGCGACGACCGATCCGGCGTTCGGCCTGCCCGCCGTGTGGATCGAAGCAGACCGCGCGCGACGCCGCGCAGGACGCGGGCTACACCGTCGTCGACGCGAGCACCGTCGTCGCGACGCACCTCTCGCAGATCATGAACGCGCACGCCTCCGAGCTGCTCGGCCGCCAGGAGCTGCAGCAGCTTGCTCGATCATCTCACGCGCGAAGATCGCCGAAGCTCACCGAAGACCTCGTGCCGAAGCTGCTGCCGCTGCCGTCCCTGCAGAACGTGCTGCAGAACCTGCTCGAAGAGCAGCGTCCACATCCGCGACATGCGCACGATCGTCGAAGCGCTCGTCGAGCCGCCGGTGCGCACGCAGGACCCGATCGAGCTGACCGCGCAGGTGCGCGTCGCGCTCGGCCGCGCGATCGTGCAGCAGATGTTCCCGGGCACGCGCGAGATCCAGGTGATGGTGCTCGATCCCGCGCTCGAGCGGCTCGCTGCTGCAGGCCGCCGCGAGTCGATACCGCGGTCATCGAGCCGCAGCTCGCCGAGCAACTCGTCGCCGACGCGCGCGCCGCCGCCGAGCCAGGAGCAGTTCGGCCTGCCCGCGCTGCTGCTCGTGCCCGCGCCGCTGCGCGTGCTGCTCTCGCGCTTCCTGCGCCGCGCCATCCCGCAGCTGAAAGTCATGTCGCACGCCGAAGTACCCGATACGCGCGCGATCAAGGTCGTATCCATAGTCGAGGGGAATCCATGATGAGAACGCACAAATTTTTCGGCAGCGACCTCCCGCGAGGTCCTGCCAAAGTGAAGCAGGCCCTCGGAGACGATGCCATGATCGTTTCGAATCGCCGAGGCCGACGGGCGCATCGAGATCATGGCGCTCGCCGCCGGCGATACGAGCTCGACATTGGCGGCGACAGGGCGCATTGTCCGCACCCGCACCGCGCACCCGCAGGCGAACCGTGCAGCGAGCCGTGCCGGCGCCAGCGGCTTCGAGCGCCGCGAGCGCCTGCGCCAGCAAGCGCCGGTCGCGGCAGCGATGCGAAGCTTCGCTCTCGGCGTACATGCCAGGCCGAGCTCGATGAGCTGCGGAGTGAGATCCAGCGCGTGAAGGTCGTGCTCGAGCGCGACATCGCGCTGCTCGCGAACGCGAGACAGCCGCCGCGCCGGCGGATCGCGATGCTCTCCGGGCAGCCTGCTCAACGCCGGCTTCAGCGCGCAGCTCGCCAAGCGCTCGGCGGAATCCGGCAGCAACACGAAAGCGCAGCGCCGGCCGCCTCGGCGGTGGCCGAATCGGCTGCAACAATCCGCTGATCGCTTGCCGAGACGGATGAAGTCGTCAACCACGGCGGCGTCTACGCGCTCGTCGGTCCCGACCGGCGTCGGCAAGACCACCACCGTCGCGAAGCTCGCGGCGCGCGCCGTCGTGCGCTTCGGCGCCGCGAACGTCGCGCTGCTCACGACCGACGGCTACCGGATCGGCGCGCACGACCAGCTGCGCATCTACGGCCGCATCCTCGAGCGTGCCGGTGCACGCGGTCCGCGACGCAGGCCGATCTCTCGCAGCATGCTTTCCGAGCTGCGCGGGCGTCATCTCGTGCTGATCGACACGATCGGCATGAGCCAGCGCGATCCATGGTCTCGCGAGCACGCCGCGATGCTCGCCGCAAGCGGCGACGTGAAGCGCCTGCTGCTCCTTCAGACGACGTCCAGCACGCGCACGCTCGAAGAGGTCGTCACCGCCTACGAAAGCACGGGCGTCGACGGCTGCATCCTCACGAAGACCGACGAGGCGGTGGGCCTTGCCGCGGCGCTCGACGTGATCGTGCGCCACCAGATGCCGCTGCACTACGTCACGGACGGCCAGCGCGTTCCGGAAGACCTGCGCCTGCCGGATCGTGCGGAGCTCGTGCGTGAAGCCATCGAGCCCGCTGTCGCGCGACGCGCTCACGGTTTCGCGCGAGGATTTCCCTCTGCTGACCGCGTCCCTTGCGAACGGAACGGCCGCGGGGGTGGCACTTGGTTAGTAACGCCGGAGATCAGGCCGAAGGCCTGCGGCAGATCCTCGCGTTCTCGCGCGCCCGCACGATCGCGGTCGTCGCCGGCACGCGCGGCGCGGGCGCGACGAGCTGCGTCGTGAACATCGCCTGCGCGCTCGCGGCCGGCCTGCAAACGCGTGCTCATCGTCGACGAGAACGGCGGCGCGAACGTCGCGCAAGCGCTCGGGATCAAGGCCGGCTTCGACTTCGAACACGTGATCGAAGGCGACTGCGCGCTCGAAGACGTGCTGCTCCAGGGCCCGACGAGCGTGACGCTCCTGCCGGCCGCCCACGCCGCGCGCGCGCTGCCGCACCTCGATGCGGCCGCTCAGCAACGCGCAGTGGACTGCTTCGGCAAGCTCGATCGCGCCGCCGACATCGTGTTGCTCGACGCGAGCAACGACGCGGCCGAGCCTTCGGCTTTCGCGCGCGCAGCGCAGGAAGTGATCGTCGTCGTCTCGCCCGGCCCGTCCTCGATCACCGGCGGCTACGCGGCGATCAAGCGCATGACGCACGCGCATGGCCGCAGCCGCTTCCGCCTGCTCGTGAATCGCGCGGCCGACCGCGACACCGCGGCGCTCATCCACGAGAACATGGCGCACGTCGCGAACCGGCACCTGAACACCGCGCTCGAGTTCATGGGCGCGGTTCCGCACGACGCCGCCGTGCCCGGTGCGCGCGGCGCAACGGCTCGGTCGTGCAGCTGCACCGGCATCCACGGCCTCGCAACGATTTCTGGAACAGGCAGCAAACATCGCACGCTGGGCAGCCCCGGCGATCACACGAGTCGACTCGACAGCTTCATGCAACGCGCCATCCACGGCAGCCGCCTTGGAATCTCCGGCGCAGGAGCTTAAATCATGTATACGGCATTGAATGAACGCGAAGTCCAAACCCGGGTGCGTCGATCTCGCACCGCTCGTGCGCAGGATCGCCCATCACATGATGGCCGCGCTGCCGCCCTCCGTCGAGCTCGACGACCTCATCCAGTCCGGCATGATGGGCCTGCTCGATGCGGCGCGGCGCTATCAGAGCACGCAGGGCGCGCAGTTCGAGACCTACGCGGTGCAGCGCATCCGTGGCGCGATGCTCGACGGCCTGCGCCAGTGCGACTGGGTGCCGCGCGCGGTGCGCCGCAGCTTGCGGCGCGTGGAAAAGATGATCTCCCGTCTCGAACAGAAGAACGGCCGCCCGCCGGGCGAAGCCGAGCTTGCGGAAGCACTGGGCATGAACCTCTCCGAATACCAGCGGCTGCTCCACGATGCACGCGGATACCAGATCGTCGTCCTACGAGGACTTCGGCAGCGATGAGGATGACTCCGTTCCTCGAGCGTTACTCGGCCGGTTCCGAAGGCGATCCGCTGAAGATGCTCGAAGACCGGAAGCTGCGCGAAGCGCTCGTCGAAGGCATCGAGGAGCTCCCCGAGCGCGAGAAACTCGTGATGTCGCTCTACTACGAGCAGGAGTTCAATCTGCGCGAGATCGGCGAAGTGCTGGGCGTGAGCGAGTCACGCGTCTGCCAGATCCATACGCAAAGCATCGCGCGGTTGCGGGCGCGGCTGCGTGCCTGAGGATTCGCCGCAGGTAAATCCCCTGTAACGCACCACGTCCGAGCGGGCGTGATGCTCGGCGCGCCATCGCGGTGCGTCGCTTTCCCCGTGTGAGAAGTGAAGGTTCCGGCGGGCGGGTTGGTCCCACCGGGCCGAACGCGCCGCTGCTTCACGGAGATCGTGCGTGTGGCCCCGCGGCGCGCCGCGGCCAAGACCGCGTGCATGATTCTTGCGCCGGCACAACATCCTCACCGTCGCGGATGCTTCCAATGAACATGCCGGTCGAAACGCCGGGCGCGGTCTCGTCTCAAGACGAGCGTACGGCTTTGAACAAGGAGGCGCTGAAGCGCGCGTTCCTCGAGAATTTGTTCTACATGCAGGGGAAGTTCCCCGCGCTGGCAACGAAGCGCGACTATTATCTCGCGCTCGCCTACGTGGTCCGCGACCGCCTGCTTCAGCGCTGGGTGAGCACGGCCACCGTCTACACCGCGCAGCGTTCGCGCACCGTCGCGTACTTCTCGGCCGAGTTCCTGATCGGGCCGCATCTCGGCAACAACCTCGTAAACCTCGGAATCCTGGCTGAGGTCGAGCAGGCCGTCGCGGAGCTCGGCCTCGATCTCGACGGACTGCTGCAGCAGGAGGAAGAGCCCGGTTTGGGCAACGGCGGCCTCGGCCGTCTCGCCGCGTGCTTCCTGGATTCGATGGCGACCCTCGAGATCCCGGCGCTCGGCTACGGCATTCGCTACGAGTACGGCATCTTCGAGCAGGACATCATCGACGGCTGGCAAGTCGAGCGCACCGACAAGTGGCTGCGCTACGGAACGCCCTGGGATGTCGCGCGTCCGGAATGGGCGGTCGAAGTCAAGTTCGGCGGCCACACCCAGCAGTGGACCGACGAGGACGGCCGGCTGCGCGTGCGGTGGGTCCCGGAGCGCATCGTCGTCGGCGTTCCCTATGACACGCCCGTACTCGGCTATCACAACAACACCGCCAACACGCTGCGCCTGTGGCGCGCCGAAGCGGCGGAGTCCTTCGATTTCGCGGTGTTCAACCGGGGCGACTACTACGGCGCGGTCAACCAGAAGATCGTCTCCGAAAATCTCACCAAGGTGCTCTATCCCAACGACGAAGCGATCCAGGGCAAGGAGCTGCGGCTCGAGCAGCAGTTCTTCTTCGTCTCGTGCTCGCTCCAGGACATGCTGCGCATCATGCGCGGACAGAAGATTCCCGCGGAGCGCTTTCACGAGAAGTTCTGCGTTCAGCTGAACGACACCCATCCTGCGATCGCCGTCGCGGAACTGATGCGGCTGCTCGTGGACGAGGAGGGGCTCGCGTGGGAGGAGAGCTGGGACATCACGCGCACGACCTTCGGTTACACCAATCACACGCTCATGCCGGAGGCGCTCGAATGCTGGCCGCTGCGCATGCTCGCGAAGCTCCTCCCGCGACACCTGGACATCATCTATGAAATCAACGCGCGCTTTCTCGACGAGGCACGCATCCGCTTCTGGGGCGATGACGCAGCGGATCGGGCGCCTGTCGCTGATCGATGAATCGGGCGAGCGCCACGTGCGCATGGCCCACCTCGCATGTGTCGGTTCGCACGCGATCAACGGTGTGGCCGAGCTGCATTCGGAGCTGCTGAAGGACGATGTGCTGCGCGACTTCCACGACCTGTGGCCCGAGAAGTTCCGTAACAAGACGAATGGCGTCACGCCGAGGCGCTGGATCGCGCTCAGCAATCCGCGGCTCGCCGCTCTCGTGAGCCATGCCATCGGCAACCGCTGGATCACCGACCTGGACGAGCTGCGGCGGCTCGAGCCGCTCGCACGGGACACGCATTTCGGCGACCGCTGGCGGCAGGTGAAGCAGGCGAACAAGGAAGAGTTTGCCGGCTTCGTGCGCCAGAGAACCGGCATCGCGGTCGATCCGCAGTCGATGTTCGACGTGCAGGTCAAGCGCATCCATGAGTACAAGCGCCAGCATCTGAACGCGCTGCACATCGTGGCCGAATATATTCGCCTCAAATCCGGCGTCCTGCGCGACGGACCGTCACGTACTTATGTTTTCGGCGGGAAGGCCGCGCCGGGGTATCACATGGCGAAGCTCATCATCAAGCTCATCACGTCCGTGGGCGACGTGCTGGAGCGCGATGGCGAGGCGCGCGATCGGCTGCGCGTCGTGTTTCTGCCGAATTACAACGTAAGCAGCGGACAGCGTGTCTATCCGGCGGCCGATCTGTCGGAACAGATCTCGACCGCCGGCAAGGAGGCGTCGGGCACGGGAAATATGAAGTTCTCGCTGAACGGGGCGCTGACGATCGGCACGCTGGATGGCGCCAATATCGAGATACGCGACGAGGTCGGTGCAGACAACTTCTTTCTCTTCGGATTGACGGCGCACGAGGTCGCAGCCATGAAGGCCCAGGGCTACCGGCCGACGGACTGTTATCTCGCCGATCCCATCCTGCGCGAGACCATCGATCTGATCGCCTCGGGCTTCTTTTCGCGCGGGGAGACGAGCCTCTTTCGGCCCCTCATCGATAACCTGCTCACGAGCGACCCTTACCTCGTGCTCGCGGACTTCCCGCTCTACGAGGCATGCCAGGAGCGCGTGGACGAAGCCTACCTCGACTCCCGCCGCTGGACGCGCATGTCGATTCTGAACGCCGCGCGCTGTGGCAAGTTTTCGTCCGACCGGACGATTCGCCAGTATTGCAGCGACATCTGGCAGATCGAGCCCGTCCCGATCCGGCTACTCTCTCACGACGACGTGAAAAACGGCTTCCTGCAATAGCGCCGCGAGGCCCGAGCCGAAGGCGAGCGCGGCCCCTCAGGCGGAGGCGAGCGGACGAGAGGAGAGGGGATTCAGAGTGCGGCCGCCCGGGCCGTAGACGCTCGTCGAGCGCGCAGCCACCAGCAAACCGGAAAGCGCCTGCTGATTTGCATGGATTCCGGCGTTGATGAAGACACCGTTTTCCTCGTTCAGGCGCCGCGCACGTTCCGTGAGGCTCAACAGGGCATGCCAGTTTTCGCGCGTGGAGGAATCGCCATGATGGCGGCCGAACCAGGCTTCCATGCCGCGCCGGCCCGCGCCGGCGCCCATCCGCTCGAGCAGGCGATTGCGTTGCTCGTCGGCGGCGGCGACCGCCATCAGCAGTTCGCGCTTGCGCGGCGCGGCCCGCTCCAGGTGATCGATATCGCCGGCGCCGAGCGCCTTGCGCTCCAGCGCGAGCGCTGCGACCAGCGCTTCGACGGCCGCGCGCTCGACCGCGAGCGACGCGGGAATATCGGCGCCGATCGTCGGCTGTCGGGTCATGACTTCGGTCCGCGCAGGGATTCGCGCGCGCTCTCGAGCAGCCGGTCGGCTATTTTCTCGGCGTCGATCCGGTAGCGTCCTTCCGCGATCGCGAGCTTCACCTCGGCGATGCGGGACGCATCGACCGATTCGCCCGCGTCGGCGCGGGTATCGATCGACTGCAGTTGCGAGGCGAGCGGGCTCACCTTGACGGTTGCACCCGGTTGTCGAGGTGGTGCGTCGTTCTTGGTCGCGCGAGGCCGTTCGTCGGACACTGCGCCGACCGTCGGAACCTTCATTGTTGTTGGATCGATTTTCATGGCACTCAAGTCCCACCTAGCGTCTTGATGGGAATAACGGCGCCCGAAAAAGGAACTTGAGCGAGGGGGGCGGGTAGGAGGGCGGCGGCTAGCAGCCTGTCGGACTTAATGATGATGGATCGGAGATAATCACGCTTGCCTTTTGGAGAGCAAACGAAGACACGATGAGCAACTTCCGGCCGATCGATCGCGATACCGGGTTTCTGTTCCCGCCGTCGGTGGATGAGTGGCTGCCGCAACGACACTTGGCGCGCTATGTGGTGGAAGTGGTTGAGGGGCTGGATCTGTCGGAGATGGTGAGGTCCTACCGCGGCTCGGGCTCGGCCTCGTATCACCCGGCGATGCTGCTCTCGCTGCTGATTTACGGCTACGCCACCAAAGTGTTTTCGAGCCGGGCGATCGAGCGGGCGAGCTACGATTCGGTGGCCTTTCGCTTCATTGCCGCCAACGCGCATCCCGATCACGACACCATTGCGAGCTTTCGTAGGCGCTTTCTGCCGCAGATCGAGGCGCTGTTCGTCGAGGTGTTGAAGCTGGCACGCACGATGGGGATGCTCCAGCTCGGTACGGTGGGGTTGGATGGTACCAAGATCCACGCCAATGCAAGCCGACACAGTGCGCTTTCCTACGGTCATGCCAAGAAGCTGGAGAAGCAGCTTAAGCGAGAAGTGCAGCAGTTGCTGAAGCTCGCCGAGCGAGCCGATGCCGCGGACATTCCCGATGGAATGTCGATTCCTGAAGAACTGGAACGACGCGAGGCGCGCCTGGCCGCCATTGCCGAGGCGAAGAACAAGATCGAAGCGCGCGTCAAAGAAGAACAGCAGGCGCAGTATCAGCAGAAGCTTGCAGCGCGAGCCGAGCAGCAGAAGCGCACCGGCCGGAAGCCACCCGGCCGGCCACCGGCGCCACCCAGTGGTGCGGTCGAGGACCAGGAACAGATCAACCTGACCGATGAGGACTCGCGCATCATGCCGGTTGCCGGCGGCGGGTTCGACCAGTGCTACAACGCGCAGGCCGCAGTGGCCACCGGAAGTTTGCTCATCGTAGCCAACGATCTGACGCAAGCGGCCAACGACAAGCAGCAGCTCAAGCCGATGATCGACAAGCTCAGGGCGCTGCCTCGGAAACTCGGTCGGGTCAAGCGCGCGCTGGCCGACAGTGGCCTTCTCCTTCAGTGAGGGCTTGAGGAATGAAGTGCAAGCTATTGATTAAAAGCGCACCTCGACGCTTCCATCATCCCGCGCGATACCGGAGACAGTCTGGCCGCTGGCGCTTCGGACTTGGGCGACCTGTCCCGGGGCCGCGTTGACGAGCGCCCGGCCTTCGGCACTCACACGAAACCCGGGTCCCGACGTGAAGACCTTGACGGCCTGTCCCTGCTGGACGGCGAATCGCGTGCGCAAGAGGTCCGCGCGCAGCGGCTGCCCGGCCGCAACCGAGGCCGCTGTCGTCTTGCCGACGGCCTGGGCGGGGTCGGTGACCACCCCCGCCGGCATCTGCGTGAGATCGCCGTGCAGGGTGGTCAAGTCGTTGTGGGTGAGCGTCTGGCCGCCGGCAATTCCACGCGCACTCGCGAGGTAGGGGCCTTTCACGCGCACGGTTACGCCCACGTAGATCGTCCACGGCTGGGGCGCCGTGCAACGCACACCCACCGAGCTTGTGCCCCAGAGCCGGGTGCCGGGGGGCGCGAACACGTCCAGGGCGGCACAGTGCGCCAGCACGGTCCGCGGGTCGATGGCGCCGACGTTGAACGTCACTTCGCCGGGCAGTCCGCCTGTCTGCACGCGGAGGAAGTCTTCGATCGCCTGCTGGATCGACGCGTGCGCCTGCGGGCTGCTCGCATGGACGAGCATGTTCAAGGCGAGGCAAGCCACGATAAAGACGAGGCCCGACGCGATCGTCGTATACAGCCGTTTCATGTGCCGCTCCGTTCGTGGCGCCGCGGACGTTCCATCGGCGCATGGCAAGGTCAGCGTGGATTCTGCCCGCATGGAGCGCCTTACCAACGCTCGAATTGACCGGCTTTTCCGCCCCTGATCCACGCTTCGCGCGCACGCCCCTCCTTCTAAGATGCGGGCACGCCATGGAGTAGGACGAATGAGCCATGAACACCCGTCTCGACGCGCTTTTCAGGTTCTCCCAGGACGCCCTGAATCTGCGTGCTTATCGGCAGCAACTGCTCGCGTCCAACATCGCGAACGCCGATACGCCGGGTTACCAGGCGCGCGACATCGACTTCAGCGCGGCGCTGCAACGGGCCACGGCGGCGCACAAGCCGGCGGCGAACGGCGCGGCGCCCGTCACGCCCCCCCGCAACGGCGATGGGCCGCTCGGGGCCGAGCTCCTGTACCGGACCGCGGTGCAGCCGAGCGTCGACAACAACACGGTCGACCTGGACGTCGAGCGAGCGAAGTTCGCCGACAACGCCGTCCGCTATGAAGCCAACCTCATGTTCGTGAGCTCGCAGGTGAAGTCGATGCTCGCGGCGATCCAAGGCTAGCACGCATGTCCCTCTTCAAGGTATTCGACGTCTCGGGAACCGCGCTGACTGCGCAGTCGCAGCGGCTCAACACCATCGCGAGCAATCTGGCGAACGCGGAGAGCGTGACGAGCGCGAGCGGCGAGACCTATCGAGCGAAACACGTGATCTTCAGCTCCCAGCCGCTCGCGGCGCAGGACGCGGTCGGCGTGCGAGTCACCGGCGTCGTCGAGGACCTGTCGCCGCCGCGGCGTGTCCACGATCCCGCCCACCCGCTCGCGGACGACAAGGGTTACGTGAATCTGCCCAACGTGAACGTCGTCGACGAGATGGTCAACATGATCTCGGCTTCCCGTTCATACCAAACCAATGTCGAGCTCATGAACACGGCGAAGACGCTGCTGCTCAAGACGCTCCAGATCGGCCAGTAAGGAGAATAAGCAATGGTGGCACCCATCATTCAGGCGATCGGCGCGGGACTCTCCGCGATCAGCGCGCTCAAGAATCTTACCGACAGCTCGAGCAAGACGAGCTCGACGGAATCGAGCTCGACGACCCAGTCGACTTCGAGCCCCAGTGGATCGAGCAGCAGCCCGGCGACCGCGGCGGAGATACAGGACCGGTTCCTGAAGCTTCTCGTTGCGCAGATGAAGCATCAGGACCCGCTCAATCCTCTCGACAATGCGCAGGTCACGACGCAGCTCGCGCAGATCAGCACGGTGAGCGGACTCGACAAGTTGAACGCCTCGCTCAGCGGGCTCACGACGTCGCTCATGAGCGCGCAGTCGGCGCAGTCCGCGGCCCTCATCGGACGCCAGGTGTATGCCGCCGGATCGACACTCACGCTCGCCGCGGCCGGCAGCAAAGCCTCGGGCGCGGTGGATGTGAAGGAAGCCGCGACCAATGTGAGCGTCGTGATCGCGGACGCGAACGGCGCGGTGGTGCGCCGCATGGATCTCGGTGCCCGGCCCGTGGGAACCAGCACGTTCGAGTGGGACGGGAAGAACGACGCCGGCGTGAAAGCGCCGGCCGGCACTTATGTATTCCAAGTGAGCGCAGTGCGAGGTAATACGGTGGTGGCCGTCGAGCCGCTCGCGGTAGGGAAGGTAAGCGGAGTATCCGTGAGCGACGGGATGAAGCTCACTCTCGACAGCGGCGGCACTGTCGCGCTGAACGACATCAAACGCATTTTCTAAGGAGCGTGAACCATGGGTTTCCAGTCCGGCCTGAGCGGCCTTAATGCATCGGCGAAGAATCTCGACGTGATCGGAAACAACGTCGCGAACTCGAACACGGTCGGGTTCAAGGCCTCGCGCGCGGTATTTGCCGACGTGTTCGCGAGCTCGCTTGCGGGCGCGGGCGCGAGCAATATCGGTATCGGCACGAAAGTCGCGCAGGTGCAGCAGGAGTTCACGCAGGGGAACCTCACCGTGACCGCCAACCCGCTGGATCTCGCGGTCAACGGGCGCGGCTTCCTGAGGCTCGACAACAACGGCTCGGTGGGCTACTCGCGCAACGGGCAGCTGCACCTCGACGAGAGAGGCTTCATCGTCAACGGCGACAATCTGCGCCTGACGGGCTATCCGGTCGACGGGACGGGGAACATCGTCGCCTCGGCGCCGGTGCCCCTGCAGCTTTCCACGAGCGACATCGCGCCCCATGCCACGGAGCTCATAGACGTGACGCTCAACCTCGATTCGCGATCGGCAGCCGTTCCCGCTGCAACTGCGTTCAACCCGACCGTTGCGACGACCTACACGAGCTCGACCGCGGGAGCGGTCTACGATTCGCTCGGCAACGCACATACGTTCACGGTGTATTTCACGAACAGGTCCACGCCGTTCAATCCGGGCGATCCCCTTGCAGTGCCGCCCGTCCCTGCCACTGTGGCCACCAGTCAATGGGAGGTGAATGCGACGGTGACGGACGGCAACCTCGTCACGCCCGTTGACCTCGCCGGGACCGCGGTTCCACCCGGTTCCGCGGGCACGACCGTAACGCTCGCCTTCAACAGCAGCGGCGCGCTCACGACCACGATGCCGTTTGGCGCCGTCAACATGCAGCTCACGAACGGCGCCATCACACCGCTTGCCATGGAGATCGATTTCACGGGCACGACGCAATACGGCTCGGACTTCAGCGTGAGCGCGCTGGGGCAGGACGGTTACACCTCCGGACGGCTGACGAACTTCACCGTGTCCGACAAGGGCATCATCCAGGGCCGCTATTCGAACGGGCAGGCGAATACGCTGGGCCAGATCGTGCTCGCGAACTTCGCGAATCCGCAGGGTCTGCGCTCGACGGGCAACAACCTGTGGGAAGAGACGGCAGGGTCCGGTCCGGCAGTCATCGGAACGCCGCAGACCGGAAGCCTCGGTTCGATTCAGTCCGCGGCGGTCGAGGATTCGAACGTGGACCTTTCCCAGGAACTCGTCAACATGATCATGGCGCAGCGTGTCTATCAGGCCAACGCGCAGACGATCAAGACGCAGGACCAGGTGCTGCAGACGTTGGTCAACTTGCGGTAACGATGGCTAGCGGCCCGTTGACTGGTTGGCTCGTCGGCAAGGTGACCAGCAACCAGCAACCAGCAACCAGCAACGAGCAAACGAGTAACGAGTGAACGACTAACGAGGCGAGGATGGATCGACTGATCTACGTCGCGATGAGCGGCGCGAAGCAGACCCTGAATCAGCAGGGTACGGTTGCGCACAATCTCGCCAACGCGTCCACGACCGGCTACCGCGCGCAGACGGCGGCGTTTCGCGCCGCCCAGGTGCTCGGAGACGGTATGCCGACGCGCAGCTTCGTCGTTGATTCGACACCGGGCTCGGACTTCACGCCCGGTCCCATCCAGCACACCGGCCGCGATCTCGATGTGGCGGTCGAAGGGGCGGGCTGGATAGCCGTTCAGCTTCCCAACGGATCCGAAGCGTATACGCGCAGCGGTAGCCTCCAGGTGAGCGTGAACGGCGTGTTGCAGACGCGCTCCGGCATGAACGTGATGGGCGATGGCGGTCCGATCGCGATTCCGGCGGACACGCTCGTGACAGTCGGGCGCGACGGCAGCGTGTCGACGGTGCCGAGCGGCGGGCGGCCGACACAGATGACGCCGATCGGCCGCATCAAGCTCGTGAATCCTCCGGAGAACGAGCTCGTTCGCGGCGACGATGGGCTGTTCAGACTGCGCAGCGGCGCGCCGGCGCAACCCGACGCGGCTGTGAAGCTCCAGGGCGGTGCGGTCGAAGGCAGCAACGTGAATGTAGTGGACGCGATGGTGAGCATGATCGCCCTCTCGCGCCAGTTCGACATGCAGATGAAGTTGCTACAGAACGCCGACTCGAACGAGCAGCGCGCCGCGCAGCTCCTCTCGATGAACCGGTAGACGAACGGAGACGGCAGACATGATCCGATCATTGTGGATATCGAAGACGGGCCTCGATGCGCAGCAGACCCAGATGGACGTGACCGCGAACAACCTCGCGAACGTGAGCACGAACGGGTTCAAGCGGAGCCGCGCCGTTTTCGAAGACCTGCTGTACCAGACGCTGCGCCAGCCGGGGGCGCAGTCCTCACAACAAACGCAACTACCTTCCGGGCTCCAGCTCGGAACGGGTGTGCGTCCCGTCGCGAGCGAGCGCATCTACACTCAAGGCAATCTCCAGCAGACCGGTAACCCGCTCGATCTCGCGATTCAGGGCCACGGGTTCTTCCAGGTGCTGATGCCCGACGGCAGCACGGCGTACACCCGCAGCGGTGCGCTGCAACTCGATGCGCAAGGGCAGCTCGTGACCGCCAGCGGCTTCCCTATTCAGCCGGCGATCACCATTCCCCCCAATACCCTGTCGGTCACCATCAGCCGCGACGGGATCGTCTCGGCCCAGCGCGCCGGAACGACGAGCTCCACTCAGCTCGGCGCGCTGCAGCTCGTGAGCTTCGTGAATCCCGCCGGCCTCCAGGGCATGGGCGAGAACCTCTTCATCGAGACGGCCTCTTCCGGAACGCCGAGCGTGAGCGCCCCCGGCACGAACGGCATGGGGCTGGTCGCTCAGGGCTACGTCGAGACATCGAACGTGAACGTGGTCGAGGAGCTCGTGGGGATGATCCAGACACAGCGTGCCTACGAGATCAACTCCAAGGCCATACAGGCCTCGGACCAGATGCTCCAGAAGCTCACGCAACTGTAAGCGCCCGAGCCAAGCGGAAAGCCATTGTGAAAACGAGATTTGCATCAGTCGCGGTGTGCCTCCTGTCGCTCGCCGGCTGCGTCTCCACGACGCCACCGACGAGCCTGCATCAACCGGTGAGCGTGCGTCCCACACCCCGGCAGCAGCTCGCGCCCGCCGACGGCGCGATCTATCACGCCGGCTACTCGACCAGCTTTCTGTTCGAAGACCGCCGGGCGCGCAATGTCGGCGATACGCTCGTCGTGGTCATTGCCGAAAAGACCGATGCGAGCAAGAAATCCAACACCAACACCGGCCGGGCAAGCAACAACGCGTTCGGCGTGAACGCCCTTGCCGGATTGCCGGGCAAGACCTTCCTCGGCTCGACGTTAGGCGCCACGTCCAACTTCTCGTTCGACGGCAAAGGCGAAAGCGCGAGCAACAACGACTTCACCGGCACGATCACGGTCACCGTTACGGAAGTGCTCGCCAATGGGAATCTGCTCGTCAGCGGGGAGAAGCAGGTCGGTATCAATCAAGGTTCCGAATTCATCCGGCTCTCGGGCATCGTCAATCCGCTCCAGCTCACGGGTGCGAACAGCGTGCTCTCGACGCAGGTCGCGGATGCACGCATCGAATATCGATCCAACGGCGCCGTGGACGAAAACCAGAAGACCGGTTGGCTGACGCGCTTCTTCCTCAACGTGCTGCCGTTCTGACATCGGAGCTCGCATGTTCCGTAAAACGTGCTCGATGCTCTCGATCCTCGCAGCCGCTCTGCTGCTGTCGCTGCCGCAGGCATTCGCCGAGCGCATCAAGGACCTGGTCACCATACAGGGCGTGCGCTCGAACGCGCTGCTCGGCTATGGGCTCGTCGTGGGCCTCGACGGCACGGGCGACCAGACCACGCAGACTCCTTTCACAGTGCAGAGTCTCGGGAGCATGCTCTCGCAGCTCGGCATCACGTTGCCGCCGGGCAGCTCCAGTGGTCTGCAACTGAAGAACGTCGCTGCGGTGATGGTCACGGCCACGCTGCCCGCGTTCGCCCGACCGGGCCAGCCGATGGATGTCACTGTTTCGTCGCTGGGTAACGCGAAATCGCTGCGCGGCGGAACGCTGCTGCTGACGCCGCTCAAAGCCGCCGACGGTCAGGTGTATGCGCTCGCCCAGGGCAGCCTGCTGGTCGGCGGTGTCGGCGCCTCGAGCGCGGGCACGAGCGTCACCGTCAACCACCTGAGCGTGGGCCGCATCACGGGAGGCGCAACGGTCGAGCGGTCGGTTCCAGGGCAGTTCGCCCAGGACGGTTACCTGACGCTCGCCGTCAACGCCACCGATTTCACGACGACCGAGCGCATCGTGACTGCGATCAACTCGGCGTTCGGCGATGGTGTGGCCATCGCCATCGACGGCCGCACGGTCCGCGTGGCCGCACCCGAACATCCGGCGCAACGCGTCGCCTTCATCGCACGCGTCGAGGGGCTCGACGTGACGCCCGGCTTGGCGGCTGCGAAAGTGATCGTCAACGCTCGCACGGGTTCGGTGGTAATGAATCAGACGGTCACGGTGGACACCTGCGCCGTCGCGCACGGAAATCTCTCGGTCGTGATCGCGACCGAGCCCGTGATCAGCCAGCCGGCCCCGTTTGCGCGGCGCGGCGACACGGTTGTCGCCGAGAAGTCGCGCGTGGAGATCCGTGAAGAAAAGGCCGGGCTCACGATGGTGCGCGGCGCGGATCTCGGAGCGGTCGTGAAGGCGTTGAACGCGGTCGGAGCAACGCCCCAGGATCTGCTCTCCATCCTCCAGGCGATGAAAGCCGCCGGCGCGTTGCGGGCGGAGCTGGAAATCATCTGAGGGCGCGCGTGGCTGCGAACGACATCCCTTCGAGCTCGCGTTCTCTCGCGCTAGACCCTCGCGCGCTCGACCGGCTGCGGACCAACGCCGGCGCCGCACCCGAGAAGGCGCTGCGTGAAGCCGCAAAGCAGTTCGAGGTGCTGTTCATGAACATGCTGCTGAAAAGCATGCGCGACGCCGCACCGCAGGACGGCCCGCTCGACAGCGATCAGACCCGGATGTACACGGGCATGCTCGATCAGCAGCTCGCGCAGGCGATGGGTTCCCGCGGCATCGGGCTCGCCGACATCATGGTGCGCCAGCTTTCGCGCAACGCAGCGACGGTAAGTGCGGAGAAATCGCTCACGACCGGCGCGCCAGGCAGCGCCACCGAACCGACGCCCGTGACGGAGAAACCCGCGACCCAGGGGACTTCCGAGGTCGCTCCAAGGTCATCGATCGCGTCGCGCAGCCGCGATTTCGTGAACCGCTTCTGGCCGCACGCGCTCGAGGCCTCACGCGAAACGGGGCTGCCGGCCCAGTTCATCCTGGGCCAGGCGGCGCTCGAGTCGGGCTGGGGCGCGCGCGAGACGCGCGGCGCGGACGGGGCGCCCACGCATAACCTCTTCAACATCAAGGCCGGGCAGGCCTGGCGCGGCGGAAGCGCGGAAGCGGCGACCACCGAATACGTCGGCGGCGGGGCCCAGAAAGTCGTCGGCGCGGTTCAGGTCCTACGGCTCGTACGCCGAGGCGTTCCGGGATTACGCGACGCTGCTCAAGACCAACAGCCGGTATGCGGGCGTGCTTCAGTCGGGCAACGATCCGGCCCAGTTCGCGCGCGAGCTGCAGAAGGCCGGCTACGCGACCGATCCCGACTATGCCTCGAAGCTCACACGCGTCATCACCGGCAGCGTCCTGCGAGGAGGGCTTTCGACGTAATCCCCAAGTTCGCGGAGATTGAGCCGTTAAAGGGGTGATCGTGAGCACATTATGGCCAATGGAATCTTCGGCGTCGCCGCATCGGGACTGAGAGCAGCGCAGGCGGGACTCGCCACCACCGGGCATAACATCGCCAACGCCAACACCCCGGGCTTTCACCGGCAGGTGCTGGTGCAGTCGAACGCGCCCGCGCAATTCAGCGGTGCCGGCTTCATCGGCCGCGGTGTGGAAGTGGACACGGTGCGCCGCGTCTACAGCGAGTTGATCGATCAGCAGGCGGCCCGCGCCCAGGCCCAGGCGGCCTATTACACGACCTATGAAGGACAGATCGGTCAGATCGACAACCTCCTGAGCGATCCGGACGCGGGACTCGCACCGGAGCTCGAGCGCTTCTTCGCGGCCGTGAACGACGTCGCGTCCAATCCGGCTTCCGCACCCTCGCGGCAGGCGATGCTCGCCGGCGCCTCTTCGCTCGTCGCCCGTTTCCAGGCGCTCGACAATCGGCTGAACGAGATCAACCAGAGCATCAATGCCCAGATCGAGAGCACCGCCTCGAGCGTGACCGCGTACGCGCGCGAGATCGCGAATCTCAATGGGCGCATCGCCGCGGCGGGACAGGAGCAGCCGCCGAACGATCTTCTCGATGACCGCGACCGGCTCGTCGGCGAGCTGAACTCCGCTCGTCGGGACGAGCGTCATCACGAACGCCGACGGCACGGTGAATATCTCGATGGGCTCCGGCCAGAGCCTCGTCGTGGGCCAGGAGTTCTTCCGCTTGAGCGCGGTGTCGTCTCCGGACGTGCCGGAGCAGATCGACGTCGCGTACGGCGTCGGCGGCGGCTCGGTTCTGCTCTCGCCGAATGCGCTGTCCGGCGGGAGCCTCGGTGCGCTGCTTGCGTTCCGCGCCGACGCGCTGACCGATACGCGCAACCAGCTCGGACGCATCGCGGCGGGACTGCAGCTCACGTTCAACGAGCAGCACCGTCTCGGACAGGATCTGCGCGGCGGAGCCGGCACCGACTTCTTCTCCCCGCCCAAGGCGGCTGTCAGCGCGCGCACCGACAATAACGGCAGCGCGGACCTCACGGCAACGCTCGTGGACGCGGACGCGCTCGTGGCGAGCGATTACCGCATCACGTTTTCGGCCGGCAACTATCGGGTCACCCGCCTCTCCGACGGCAACACGACCAACTTCGCCGGCCTGCCGCAGACGGTCGATGGCGTCACGCTCCAGCTCGCGGGCGGCGTCCCCGCGGACGGCGACAGCTTCCTCGTCGAGCCCGGACGTTATGTCGCGCGCAACATGAGTGTCGCGATCCACGACACGTCGCTCATCGCAGCCGCGGCGCCGATGCGCACCGGCTCGGGCGCAGCCAACACCGGCACCGCCAGCGTCAACCAGGGCACCGTGGCAGCGCCGCTCGACGCGAACGTCCAGCAGCCGGTCACGATCACGTTCACGAGTCCTACGACTTTCAGCGTGACGGGCGTGGGCACGGGCAATCCGGTGGGCCTCGCCTATACGTCGGGCGACGATATCTCCTACAACGGCTGGACGGTCAAGATCTCCGGGACGCCGGCCGCGGGCGACACGTTCAGAGTCGAGCCCAACACCAATGGCACCGCGGACAACCGCAACGCCCTCGCGCTCGCGCAGCTTCAGACCACGAACACGCTCGCCGGCGGCACGAGCTCCTTCCAGGGCGCCTACGGTCAGTTGACCGGTTTCATCGGCAATACGACGCGCGAGATGAACATCGCTTCGAAAGCGCAGGAAGCGATCGCCGCCCGTGCGGTCGAGGCGCAGCAATCGGTCTCCGGCGTGAATCTCGACGAAGAAGCGGCGAACCTCATGCGCTACCAGCAGGCGTATCAGGCGTCGGCTAAAACGATCCAGGTCGCCACCGTGCTGTTCGACACGATCCTTTCGCTGGGGAACTGACATGCGCATCTCGACCAGCATGCTCTATGACGCGGGCACGCAGAATATCCAGCGCCACCAGAGCGAGCTCTCGGAGCTCCAGCAGAAAGTCGCGGCCGGACGCCGCGTCCTGAAGCCGTCCGACGATCCGATCAGCGCCGCCGGCGCGACACTCGTGCGGCAGGCGAAGGGCGTGAACGCGCAGTACGCAACCAACGCGGTGAATGCCCAGAGCGCGCTCTCGCAGGAAGACGACGCGCTCTCCCAGGTGACGCGGGTGCTGCAGGACGTGAAAACGCTCACCGTGAGCGCCGGGCAACGCGAGCCTCCAGAATGCCGACCGGGTGAGCATCGCCACGAGCCTGCGCGGCCTCTATGCCGAGCTCCTCGGCGTCGCCAATCGAACCGATGGCAGCGGACAATATCTGTTCTCCGGATTGCAGGGCGGCACGCAGCCGTTCAGTGAAACCGCGCCGGGCGTGGTCGCCTACGCGGGGGACGAAGGCGCGCGCCTTATGCAGATCGGGCCGCAGCGCAGAATCGCCGTCGGGCGACAACGGCGCCGAGATCTTCCAGCGCATCAGGGAAGGAAACGGAACTTTCGTCACGTCCGCGGCGGCGGCAAACGGCGGCACGCTGGTTCCGAACGGCGGCACGGTCACGAATCCTCAGGCGTGGGCGAATCCTGCCAACAGTCAGGACTACATGATCCGCTTTCATGTCGATCCCAGCGCGGTGCCTTCGACGACCTACGACATCGTGGACAACTCGAGCGGAACGTCGATGCTCACGGGCGTTGCGGCGGTCGCGGGGCCTCATGCGCGGGCTTTTCAGCCCGGCGGGACGATTGCGCTGCAACGGCAGGCGGGCGACCCGGCACTCGGTGCCTTCGATGCAGGCGCGCAGATCAGCGTCACGGGTACGCCGGCAAGCGGGGACACGATCCAGCTGCGGCAGGCCGGAACGCGCGACATCTTCGCGAGCTTGAACGACGTTATCTCGGCGCTGGAAAGCGGCACGTCGACGGCCGCCTCGTCCCACGCGGCGTACCAGAACAAGTTGAATCAGGCGATGACCAACATCGACCGCGGGCTCGATCAGGTGCTCACGGCGCGCTCGTCCATCGGCAGCCGGCTGCAGGAGATCGATGCGCTGCAGACGACGACCGAGAACCTCGCCGTCCATTACGAGGAAGAGCTCTCGCGGCTGCAGGATCTCGACTACGCGCAGGCGCTCACCGATCTCCAGCGGCGCCAGTTCAATCTCGAAGCGGCGCAGAAGTCGTTCATGCTCGTGAACAGCCTCAGGCTGTTCGATCTGCTGTGAAGCGGGCGCTGTCTTTGGCGGCGGCGATCGTCGTCGCATTCGGGCTGGCCGGGTGCAGCACGATCGACGAGGACGGCCCGACCACGCTGATTCCCAACAAGACGCTGAACATCAGCCCGTCGCTCACCATCCCCGCCGAAACGATCGCGGCCGGCGTCATCATCTACTGGTTCGTCGATCCGCTCGCGCCCAACTGGCAGGTCGAAGTCGAAGCGCTCGGAGAGCAGCGCTTCCGAGTCGCGATGACGATGAAGCGCTTCATCACGGGCGGCGAAGGCGAGGTTGGCCCCGTGCTCAGGCGCACGGCGGAGAAGTTGCGGCGCGACACCTGCGTCGCGCGAATTCGTCATCCTGGAGCTCACCGAAGGGATCGAATCCCGCGTGCCGATCGCGCAGCGCGTGGCGCACGCGGTGGTGCAGTTGCGGTAAGCAGGGCAGACATCCCGCAACTCGAGCTTGCGGATCCCGAGCTCGAAGGGCCCGACGCTGGAAAGTCTCCGCCGTCAATCGCACAAACCGAGAATGCGCTCCTCGGCAGAGCAGACTTTCGCGCGCACCCGCGGCTTTGCAGGGTCTGCGCAGGCGTTTATCTGTCTCACTGTCGGCGAGTAGTACGTCCAGCCGGGAGGCAGCTTGGCTGGCGAGAGGCTGACCTCACGCCATTTGGGGTGCCCCTTCGACTGCAATGTGGGGAAGTTCTTGCACAGCGCACGCGCGAAACGCGCGAGGTTATTGCCCGTGTCGGGCTGCGAGAAATTGTAGGTCACGAGATAGGCGCCTACAGCGACAGTCGTGAAACTTTCTTTCAACAAGTGCGGGTAGCTTTCCGGCCGCACGACGGACTGCGTATAGATGGTCAGCGGCAGCTTCGCCGAGGGATGCGTCGGATCGAACTTGAGGAACTTGATAAACCTCTGTGCTTCCGGACGCATGTTCACGATGAGCGGGGCCGGCTGACCTGCGGCTACGACGACGACATCGACGCTTTCGTCGGAGATCAACTTCACGAGCGCGTCGGCATTCGAGAGGAAGCTGCCGTTGCCCTCTGGAATGGGTTTCCCGAACATCATCCTGTAGAGCGTGTGTGTGATGAAGGCCGCACCGCTGCCGACGAGGCCGCCGTTGATTTTCGCGGCACTCATGTCGTGAATGTGGTTCATTGGAGAGTTTGCGCGCGCTACGAAATGAATCTCCGTGTTGTAAAGCGGCAGGACCACGCGCAACGGGGCGATCATCGTAGCCGCCTCGCGGTTGCCCGCACCCGCTCGATCGATAAATGCCTGATACACGTCCGCCTGCACGATGGCGAGTTTCACTCCGGGGTCATAACGCAGATGCTTGATATTGGCAGCGGAGCCGTCCGTGGGCAGGACTTCCAGGTCGATACCCGCGTCCGGCGCGACGTACTTTGCGAGATCCTGCCCGATGGCGTAATACGTGCCTTTCGGGTCGGCCGTGACGATCTTGTATTCGATGGCCGCCGCAGTTCCACAAGCGAATGTGAATGAAAGCAGTGAGCCACCGGCGAGCGCACCAATGCGTTGCTTGAACATGCTAGTCCGTCCCCCGCTCGTTCATTAGTCGTTATTGTGCACAGAGGCCGAGAGCGACGACGGCCTTGTTGCACTGCCCCGCGGCGGGGTCGTTCTTCGGCCAGTGTGCGAGATCGGTCGAAGATCTGATCTCGGTGGCTGGCTGCGCCTGTCCCGATTGGGATGGGCACAGGCCAAGCGCGACCCCGCCAGCGCTGCATGCTGCCGCAATGTCGGTGACCCTCCCGGCCGCCCCGCCCGCGACGCTGCTTTGTACAGTGGCGTGGATGGAATCAGGCTTGACGGGTTCACTCACGATCGCATCGCCATCTCGAGGTGTGGCACGGCCCGTCACTTCCGTCAAAGGAAATGGAATCGTCGATTCGAGTTTAGCCGGTGCGGGTTGTTGTGCAGAGTGGATGGATGGAATCGCCGGCACGGATTCATCCTGGCTGGTGATCCCGCGTTGTGCAAGAGCGCCGCCCTCGGTCGATGTCGCCTCCTCACCGGGCAAAAGCGGTGTGAACAGGCGAAGCGAGATGAACAGGGCTGCGTAATGCCCCATAGACGAGCATGCCGATCGCGAGGAGGAAGCTGGCGCCCACTGCCGCAGCAATCCGGTTGAACGACGCTTGCGCACGCCTGCGCGCTGTGCGTCGCAACGGCACCCTGACCGTCCTGGCCGGATCAGCCTTGTGTCGCTCCACTTCGATTTTCGCGGACCCCAGCCGCAGCTCGTTATAAGGTGAGCGAGGCGCTACCGCATCGCCGCCGAGACGATCAAAAACGGTCCTGCTGTTGATATCGCCGGCGGCAGGTGGGCTGCGGGTCTCCTCGGGTTCCGTGTTACTTCGCACTCCTCGGGAACCGTGTGCCGTAGCTGGGTGCCGGTGCCGAACTGAGCCTATGATGTCTTCGACGGAGCTTCCATCTTCAGTGCTTGGGTCAGTCCCACGCCTGCTTCCAAAGAATCCACCGCCGGCGGTTGATCGCGCGGCGCTTTGGGAACGTGCGTCGATTCCTCGACCCCCATGGCTCGGTTCCATCCTTTTCGCTGCCTTGCACAGAAGACATTGGCGACCCCTGTCAGGTGCGCTCTACGGCGCGATGGAGCCATTTTGCGTGGCGAAGTGCCGGGGGGCAAGCCGTAAAGCGGACGGGCACGCCGAAGGAAGGTAGACGCCGTCCCATGATCCACACTCCGCGCTGCGGGGCTCTCAAAGAACGACAGCGTGCGTCCAGCCATTCCCGGACGGCGACGGGTGATGAGCGTCACCTCAATCCGAGCAGCATCTCCGCCGCACGGCGCACGAGCTGCTCGAAGATCGGCAGGAAGTAGGGGATCGAGAGCAGCACCGCCGCGAAGCCCGAGCATGAGCGTCACCGGGAAGCCGATGGCGAAGATGTTGAGCTGGGGCGCGGCGCGGCTCAGCACGCCGAGCGCGAGGTTCGTCACGAGCAATGCGGCGATCACGGGCAGCGCGAGCGACAGTGCGGCATAGATGAAGAAGCCGCCGGTCGAGGCGGCGGCCTGCCAGAAACTCGCCTGCATGGCCCCACCGACGGGCATCGTCGTGAATGTTTCCACCAGCACCGATAGCAGGAGCAGGTGCCCGTCGATCGCAAGGAACGTGAGTGTCGCGGCCAGCCCGAAGAAGCGTCCGAGGACCGGCACGGGCGCGGCGAGATGGAAGTCGTAGAACTGCGCGAACCCCAGACCCATCTGCGTTCCCATGATCTCCGCCGCCATCTCCACGGCGACGAAAACAAGACGCATCATGAAGCCGATGACGAGCCCGATCGCGAGCTCGCGGACGAGCATCGCGAGCCCGCCCCAGGACGACGGATCGATGGTGGGCAGCGGCGGAAGGGTCGGCGCGACGACGATCGTCACGAAGAGCGCCAGCGCGACCTTCGCGCGCGCGGGAAACTGCGGTCCGCCCGTCACCGGCGCGGTCGCAAGCAGGCCGAGAATGCGCGTGAACGGCCATACGAACGCGACGAGCCAGGCGTCGAGCTGTGCCGAGGTGAAGGAGATCATGCGCGGAAAAGTCTGCTGGGAACCACCGCTAGCTGGTGAGCGGGGGCTGCGGAGCGGCGGGGTCCCCGCTCACGTAGCATTCCGCCGCCAATTAGTATTTCCATCAAGAAGTACGAGGCCTGCAGCAGAACGAGCGGGGGCTGCGGAGCAGAGGGGCTCCCGCTCGCGTAGCATTCCGGCGCCAGTTAGTATTCCCATCAAGATGTACGAGGCCTGCAGCGGAACGAGCGGGGGCTGCGGAGCAGAGGGGCCCCCGCGAACGTAGCCCTCCAGCGCCAATTAGCATTTCCATCAAATGTACGAGGCCTCCCTCAGAACCCCATCAGCCAGCGAGCGCCGGAATGTTCGCGAAGAGCCGCTGGGTGTAGTCGACCAGCAGTTGCAGTATCCAGGGACCCGCGACGACCACGGCGACGAACACGCCGATCAGCTTCGGGATGAACGAGAGCGTCATCTCGTTGATCTGGGTCGCGGCCTGGAAGACGCTGACGACGAGACCGACCGCGAGCGCGGTGAGGAGCAGCGGCGCGGAGACGAGGAGCGTCAGCTCGAGCGCCTCGCTGACCATCGCGATGACTGCGGTGGAATTCATGGCGAGTGTTCTCCGCGGCCTCGGGACGTCAGCCGAAGCTCTGGGCGAGCGAGCCGATGAGCAGGTTCCAGCCGTCCACCAGCACGAACAGCATGATCTTGAACGGCAGCGCGATCAGCACCGGCGAGACCATCATCATCCCCATCGACATCAGCACGCTCGCGACCAGCATGTCGATGATGAGGAACGGGATGAACACGGCGAAGCCGATCTGGAACGCGGTCTTCAGCTCGCTCGTCACGTAGGCCGGAATCAGCACCTTCATCGAAATGTCCTCGACTCGCTCGGGAGCGGGCTCGCTCGAAAGCTTCACGAAGAGCGCGAGGTCCGCCTCGCGCGTCTGGCGCAGCATGAACGTGCGCAGCGGCACGGCGCCGCGGTCGAGCGCCTCTTCCATCGTGATGCTGTTCTCGGAGAGCGGCTTGTAGGCATCGGTGTAAATGCGGTCGAGCACGGGCGACATCACGAAGAACGTGAGGAAGAGCGAGAGCCCGATCAGCACCTGGTTCGGCGGCGAGGCGGGCGTGCCGAGCGCCTGGCGCATGAGCGAGAGCACGATCACGATGCGGGTGAAGCCCGTCATCATGAGCACGACGGCCGGCAGGAACGTGAGCGACGTCAGCAGCAGCAGCGTCTGCAGGCTCAGCGAGTACGTCTGACCGCCGCCCGCGGCAGGCGTGCTCGTGAACGCGGCAAGGCCCGCCGGGCCCTGCGCCGCCCACGCGGGCAGTGCGATGGCACACGCGAGCGCCGCTGCCGCGACGAGCCACGATCTAGTTCGCACGGCGGGACTCCTGCAGCCACGCTTTCAGCTCCGCGGCAGCGCCTGCGTGATCGCCTTCATGCTTGCGCACTTCCGCGCGGCATCGTGTGCAGCGCGGTCACGTGTCCGGGCGCGACGCCGAGCACCATCCACTATCGCCGACCTCGACGATGACCACGCGCTCGCGTTGACCGACGGCGGCGCCGGCGATGACCTTGATCATTCCCGAAGCCGATGGGCCGAGCGACAAGCGCTTCATGAACCAGCCCGCGGCGACGATGAGGCCGAGCACGACCGCGAGGCCGAGCGCGAACTGCAGCATGCTGCCCGGCGACACGACTTCGGCGGGCGCAACCGGCACGACCGGCTTGGCGGCCTGCGCGAGCCCGCAGAGCGCCCACGCGCCGAGCGCCGCAAGGCTTGCCGAGAGCCTCGACACGGCAGGTAGGCGGAGCTTCATCGCTTGAGCTTCCGGATGCGCTCGGACGGCGTGATGATGTCGGTCAGGCGAATGCCGAACTTCTCGTTCACGACTACGACCTCGCCCTGCGCAATCAGGCAGCCGTTCACGAAGACGTCCATCGGCTCGCCGGCGAGGCCGTCGAGCTCGACGACCGAGCCCTGCGCGAGCTGGAGCAGATTCTTGATCGCGATCTTCGTGCGCCCGAGCTCCACCGTGAGCTGCACCGGAATGTCGAGGATGAGCTCGATGTCGTTCGCGCCCGCGGCTTTCCCCGGCGCGGGCGAGAACTGCTCGAACACGGCGGAAGCGGGACGACGGGCCGGCGGCGCTCGCGTCGGCGGCGGTCTGCTCGGCCATCGCGGCGGCCCAGTCCATCTCTTCGCCCGTGCCCGGACTCATTGTTTCTTCAGTCATTCGATTCTCCATCCATCAGATGTCGCGTTCTTCAGAGTTCAGCAGCTTTTCCACCTCGCAGCGCGTAGTGGCCGTTGAAGACGCCGCACTTGCATCCCATCACCGGCACGCCGTCGACTTCGGCCATGAGCGGCTGCGGAATGTCCATCGAGATCACGTCGCCCGGCTGCATGTTGAGCACCTCCTGCAGCGTGAGCTCGACCGTTCCGAGGTTCACGACGAGCTCGACGTCGGCCGACTGCACCTGCCTCGACAGGAGCTTCACCCATCGCTTGTCCGCATCGAGCTGCTCGCCCTGAAGGCTGCTGTAGAGCACGTCGCGGATCGGCTCGATCATCGCGTAGGGCATGCAGATGTGGAACTCGCCGCCGCCGCTGCCGAGCTCGATGTTGAAAGTCGTCACGACGACGACTTCGTTCGGCGTGGCGATGTTCGCGAACTGCGTGTTCATCTCCGAGCGCACGTACTCGAACTTGAGCGGATGCACGGGCGCCCACGCTTTCTCGAGATCTTCGAACACGACGCGCAGCAGCCGCTGAATGATGCGCTGCTCGGTGACGGTGAAGTCCCGGCCTTCGACGCGCGTGTGAAACTGGCCGTTGCCGCCGAACAGGTTGTCGATGACGAGATAGACGAGTTCGGGTCGAAGATGAAGAGCGCCGTGCCGCGGAGCGGCTTCGCCTGCACCAGGTTCAGATTCGTCGGCACGACGAGGTTGCGGACGAACTCGCTGTACTTCACGACGCGCACCGGGCCGACGGAGATTTCGGCCGTGCGGCGCACGAAGTTGAAGAGGCCGATGCGCAGCAGCCGCGCGAAGCGCTCGTTGATGATCTCGAGCGTGGGCATGCGCCCGCGCACGATGCGTTCCTGCGTCGCGAGGTTGTACGGGCGTATGCCGCCCGCCTGCTCCTCCTGGTTCGGCTCGTCGACTTCGCCCGTTACGCCGTTCAGCAGCGCGTCGACTTCGTCCTGCGACAGGAAATCTTTGGCCATCGCGTTACTGAATGATGAACGCGGTGAAGAGCACTTCGACGGGGCGCGGACGGGCGTCGTTGCCGTTCGTACCCGCGCTCTCCGCGGCTGGCGCGGACACCGGCGTCGCGGCCGCTTTCCCGGATGTCCCTTCCGTTGCTTTTGGCCGCTCGACCATACCGTGCACGGCCTCGCCGATCTCGGTGGCGAGTTTCTGTTTTCCGGCGGAGGGCATGAGCTCGTTCGGCCGCTTCGCCGAAAGAATCATCAGGATGCGGTTGCGCACTTCCGGCATGCGCGTTTTCACCGCGTCGGCGGTTGTCTGACTCCCCACTTTGAGGGTCACGCTGGTCTGCAAGTACTGGTGCAGGCCATCGGTCGGCAGCAGGTTGACCGTGAATGTCTCGAGAGGCACGAACACGGCCGGCTGCTCCGGTGCCGCGGCGGCCTCGGTGTTCTCGGCCCGACTCTTCGCCGGAGAGTAAGACGAAAGCGCCCGCGCCACCCCCGATCAAAAGAACGAGGATGACGATCAGTACCGACGAGCTTCCCGCTTCTGCGCTTTGGCTTTTCTCCCTGCGGCGGGAGCCTTGCCGGCGGCAGGCGCTTTCGGGTCAGCCGGGCTTGGATGATTTCGCAGCGGTCTTCGGTGGTTCCGGCTGAGCAGCCATGGTGTCTCCGCAGTGGTTCGAGGAGCATTATCCGTGGAGACCGCCTGCGAGAAAGGCGAAAGAAGAAGCGATAAAGCGCGCTATCTCGATAGTTAGAACCACCCCTTTCTGGTGAGCGGGGGCTGCGAAGCAGCGGGGCCCCGCGAACGTAGCATTCCGGCGACGTTTAGCACTCTCGTCCGATCGTACGAGGGCTAAGGCAGAACGAGCGGGGGCTGCGAAGCAGCGGGGCCCCGCGAACGTAGCATTCCGGCGTCGTTAG
The DNA here is from genome assembly GCA_963808765.1 of uncultured beta proteobacterium. Lineage (GTDB taxonomy): Bacteria > Pseudomonadota > Gammaproteobacteria > Burkholderiales > SG8-41 > JAQGMV01. The sequence continues at coordinate 27,164 of CAWEHH010000040.1, read as the reverse complement.
CACTCTCGTCCGAGTGTACGAGGCCTAGAGCAGCACGTGGCGAGGCCCGAGCCGAACGCGAGCGCCGCGTCCCTCAGGCGAAGGTGTCGACGAGGCCGCGCTGGAGGAGCGCACGCTGGAGGGGCATGTCTTCAGCCGTCGCAATTCCGCCGGGAAACCGGCGGCCCGAGGACTGCGCGTTCTGAGGCAACTGCTCGCGCGCGTCTCGCGCATCCGCGCTCACGCTCGCGTGGCCGAGATTCAGGCCGCGCTCTTCGAGCGTTGCACGCAGATCGGCGAACGACGCCTCGATCGCCTCGCGCACGGCCGGATGCGGAGAGACGAACGCGATGCTCGTCCGGTCGTCGTTCAGCGTGAGCATCACTTCCACCGGTCCGAGATGCGGCGGGTGGATGTGGAGCTCGGCCGTTTGCTGCTGACGGTCGACGAGCCAGACGACTTTCTCGCGGAACTGCTCGGTCCATTCGGTCTGGCCGAACGGCGTCTGGATGTGCGCCGTCGCCGCGGCCGGTGACTGAGGCGCCGTGTATTGGGACACGTGGGGCGCCGTGAACGTCGGAGCAGGCGTTGTCGAAACATTCGCCGCAGGCGAGGGCGTTACAGGGGCGTCGGGGCGCATCTCCACGGCGAGCGGCTGCTCGAGCCGGACCGGTGCGCGCTCTGCCTCTACGCGCGGCGCCGATGCCTGGACTTCGGTCGGGGACTCTCCGCGCACGTGCCGCTTGTCTGGCTGCGCTTCATTGGCGGTCTCCGGCAAGCGCGGCCGCGTCGGGGCCGGCCCGGCGTCGCGCGGCACCTCAGAGGCCCCGGTCGATCCGGCGCCGGGGCCCTCGAGGCCTTTTTCACCCGGCTCCGCGGCTGGCGTGGCCGTCGGAATGGCGGCAACGCCGGTGTGCCGGGCGAAGGTTTTCTCGCTCGCGCGCTCGACGGGCCCGGTCGACGCGGGCTCTGCCGATCGGAGCTGGGCCATGGCCATCGGAACGAGCGTTGCGCTCGCCGCGGTCGCAGAAGTTGCCGCTGCGATTGCCGGCGCGACCGGTTCCTCCGCAGAAGGCGTGGCGAGCGGGGGCGGGGGCGGTGGCGTGAGCGCCGGCAGGATGAGCTGCGGCGTGGCGGCGGTGGGTTGCAGCAGCGACTCGGCGGCGGCGAGGATGGCGAGCGAGCAGGCGGGCTGGCTGCTATCGGACTTATCCGACGCGGTGAGGGCGTCCGTGAGGTCCGACGTCTCGCCCGCGTCGATGCCCTTGCCGAGCGCGACGTCGGCGAGGGGCGCAAGCAGTTCGAGCTCGGTCTGGAGGGCGAGCTCGAACGGAAGGGCGTCCGCATCCTCTCCTTTGAGGCTGGCACGTGCATCGGGCGGCTCGGCCGAAGCCGGCGCCACCATCGCGGTCATGAGGTTCAGATCCATGTCGTCACCGTTTCGTGTTGTGTTTGCGCGAAGCGAGCTCGTCGGTCACGCGTTGATCGATGCGCTTCAGGCGGTCGGCTGCGGCGCGGTTGTGTCGTTCGGCGAGCGTGTCGTAGGCCCTCACGTCGCGCTGCGTGGACTGCCATTCGACGCGTCCTTTCTGCACGGCCTCGTGTGAAACGCGCAGCGCGGCCCGTTGCTGCTCGATCGCCTCGTCGAGCTTGTCCAGGAAGTCGCGAAAGTTCTGCCAGCCGGCGCTGTGGAGATTGCTCTGGACCGCGGACCGGTAGCGCGCGTGGTACTCGTTGCGATACTGGAGCAGCAGGTCGAGCTTGGCTTGCGCCCTCGCCGCTTCGGAATTGAGTGACCCGAGCTGCACGGCTGCATCTTCGCTTCCGCTGCTGTGCGAGCTCGTGCACTGCCTTTAACCGGAATTGCGTAGTCATTTGCGTTTCGATCAGTTCGCGAATGGTGCGTTGTTGGCCATGGTGGCATTGAGCTGCGAGAGCGCCTGCGTGTAAGGCGCTTTCTCGCCGATGTCCTGCTGCAGAAAGCTCTCCATGGCGGGCTGGAGCGCAATCGCCTGATCGATCGCTGGATCGGTGCCGGCGGAGTAGGCGCCCACGGTGATCAGGTCGCGGTTGCGCTGGTAACGCGAATACATGGATTTGAAGCGGCGCACGAGCCCGAGCTGCTCCGGGTCCGATGAGACTGGTCAGCGCGCGGCTCACCGAGCTCTCGATGTCGATCGCCGGATAGTGGCCCTGATCGGCGAGCGCGCGCGAGAGCACGATGTGGCCGTCCAGGATCGCGCGCGCGGAGTCGCCCACCGGGATCCTGCTGATCGTCGCCTTCGACGAGCACGGTGTAGAAAGCCGTGATCGAGCCGCCGCCTTCCCTGCCGTTGCCGGCGCGCTCGACGAGCTGCGGAAGTCTGCGCGAAGACCGAAGGCGGATAGCCCTTCGTGACCGGCGGCTCGCCGATCGCGAGCGCGATCTCGCGCTGCGCCATCGCGTAGCGGGTGAGCGAATCCATGATCAGCAGCACGTGCTTGCCCTGATCGCGGAAATACTCGGCGATCGCGGTCGCGTACGCGGCGCCCTGCAAACGCAGGAGCGGGCTCACGTCGGCGGGCGCGGCGACGACCACCGAGCGGGCGCGTCCCTGCGGCCCGAGGATGTTCTCGATGAATTCCTTCACCTCGCGGCCCCGCTCGCCGATCAACCCGACGACGATCACGTCGGCTGCGGTGTAGCGCGCCATCATGCCGAGCAGCACGCTCTTGCCCACGCCGCTGCCGGCGAAAAGGCCCATGCGCTGGCCGCGCCCCACGGTCGTGAGCGCGTTGATCGCGCGCACGCCGACGTCGAGCACCTTGCGTGATCGGCGCGCGCTCGAGCGGATTGAGCGGCCGGTTGTGCAGCGAGACGTTGCGCTCGGCGACGAGCGTGCCCTGGCCGTCGAGCGGCTTGCCCGTGCTGTCGAGCACGCGGCCCAGCAATGCGCGCCCGACCGGAACGTGCTTCGCCTGGTCGGACGCGCGGCGGCGCGGATGGGGCAGGCCGTCCGACGCGGATCGGGCTCCATCGCGTCGAGCGGCACGCACGCGCGCGCCGGGCACGACGCCGTAGAAGCTCCGATATCGGCATCAGGAACAGCCGATCGTCGGCGAAGCCGACGACTTCGGCTTCGATCGTCTCGCCGTTCGGCAGCATGCACCGAGCACAGCTGCCGACGGCGAGACGCAAGCCCACGGCTTCCATGACGAGTCCGGTCACGCGCGTCAGCCGGCCGCTCGCGATCACCGGCGTCGGCGCAGCGCGGCCTGCGAAGCATTCGCCCGGACCGTGCGCTTCAGCTCCGCGATGCGTTCGAGCGGCGCGTTCATCCGACCCAGTCCTGAGCGGCTTGCCCAGCGCGGCGGTGATGCGCTGCCAGCGGTGCGCGAGTCGTCGCGTCGATCTCGCTGCCGCTCGAGATCGATGCGGCAGCCGCCGCGAGCGATCGTCGCGTCTTCCCTGAGCGACCACGTGCGCGCGCGCGCCGTGCGCGTGAAGATGGGGCGCCACGATGGACGCGTCTTCGGGATGGACGAGGACCTGGATTTCGCCGTGAACGCTGCCCGACCTGCCGCAGCGCTTCCTCGACCGCGTGCAGGACCATCTCCGGGCTGCACCTCGAGCGCCGCGCCGATGATCTTGCGCGCGACGGTCGAGGCCGAGCTGCACGACTTCGCGGGCGAGCTCCGCATCGAGCGCGCGTGATGTCGGCTGTGAGCGCGCACAGGAGCGCATCCAGGCGCGAGACGCGCGCGGCATTCTCGTCGAGCGCTTCCCGCCGGCCGGCTTCGAGGCCTTCGCGATGTCCCGCCTGCCAGCCCTTCGGCGCGGCTGCGTGGTCGGCGATCGCGCTCGCGGTGGCGCGCGCGCTCGGCGGCCTTCGAGGCCGTGTCGAACGAGCCCATGCTCCCAGCGCTGGTAACGCCGACGAGCTGTCTCCTTCGGGATGACCGGGCTTCGCCATCAGACGAAGGCCTCCTCAGCCTTGCCGCCGAGCACGATCTGGCCTTCGTCGGCGAGGCGCCGCACGATCTTGAGGATCTCCTTCTGCTGCGCTTCCACTTCGGAGACGCGCACCATGCCTTTCGCGTCGAGATCTTCCTTCAGTGTTTCCGCCGCGCGCTGCGACATGTTCTTGAAGATCTTTTCGCTCAACTCCTGGGACGAGCCCTTCAGCGCGAGTGACGAGCGCTTCGGACTGGACTTCGCGCAGCAGCAGCTGCATGCCGCGGTCGTCGAGCTCGAGCACGTTTTCCCACGTGAACATCTGATCGAGGATCTTCTGCGCGAGGTCCGGATCGAACGCCTTCACGCCTTCGATCACGCTGGGCTCGAACGTCGCCGGCATGAAGTTCAGGATCTCCGCGGCGGCACGCGCGCCGCCCATCGCCGCTCTTCTTGATGTTGTCGCTGCCGGAGAGGAGCTTCGTCAGCACGTCGTTCAGCTCGCGCAGCGCCGCCGGCTGGATGCCGTCGAGCGTCGCGATGCGCAGCAGCACGTCGTTGCGCAGCCGCTCGGTGAAATGCGTGAGGATCTCGGAGGCCTGATCGCGGTCGAGGTGGACGAGGATGGTCGCGATGATCTGCGGATGCTCGTTCCTCACGAGCTCCGCGACGCCGGCCGAATCCATCCACTTGAGGCCTTCGATGCCGCTCGTGTCGCCGCCCTGCAGGATGCGCTCGATCAGGCTCGCCGAGCGGTCGTCGCCAAGCGCTTTCCTCAGCACCGCTCCGCAGGTAGTCGGTCGAGCTCATGCCCAGCGTGCTTTTTTCGTTCGCCTGCGGTGCAGAACTCGCTCACGCACGGTGCTGATCTCGTCGCGCGAGACGCTCTTCAGCGCCGCCATCGCCGTGCCGATCTTCTGCACTTCTCGCGGCCCGAGAAACTTGAATACTTCCGCCGCCTCGTCCTCGCCGAGAGACATCAGGAGGATCGCGCTCTTGTGGATACCGTCACTGCTCATTGCCGGCAACCCAGTCCTTGACTACGTTGGCGACGATCTTCGGATCCTGTTTCGCGATCTGGCGGGCCGTTTGCAGCGAGTTCTCGTAGCGTCTGCGCGCTGCTGCGAGCCGGCGGTGGGCGGGCTCGGCAGCAGCTCGATCGCCGGCGCCTCCGGCACGCGCGAGAGGTTCGTCACCATCGGCTTCAGCACTTTCAGCAGGACGAACAGGATGAGCGCAGCGATGAGAAGAAACTTGCCCGCATCCTTCGCGATGTCGATCGTCGAGGGCTCTTCCAGAACGGCACGTCGACGACCGGTTCGACTTCACGCGCCTTGAAGGCGCTGTTGATGCACCGAAAGCATGTCGCCGCGCTCCTTGTCGTAGCCCACGACGCCTTTCACGAGCTCGGTGATCTGCTCCTTCTCGGCGTCGGTGAGGGGCTTGCTACGGGCTTGCCGCCTTCCACGACGGTGCGATCGTTGAGGACGACGGCGACCGAGAGGCGTTTCAGGCGGCCCTGCGCGAGCTTCGTATGCCGGATGCTCTTGTCCACTTCGTAGGTCACGCTCGCATCCCGCTGGTGCGAGGACGAAGCGGCTCCGGAGCTCGCGACCGGCGCCTTTTGCCTGGTCCGCGGTGATCGGCGCGACCGCCGGTCCCGGCGGCTGATTGGTGAGCGCGCCCGGAACGCCGGCAAGCCCCGCCATTGCCGCCGCCGGCGCGCTCGCTTGTCTGCTGTGCCCGCACCGAGGCCGCGTCCGGCTTCTGGTTCGGCTTGTAGATCTCTTCGGCCTGCTCGATTTCAGAGAAGTCGAGGTCGGCCGAGACCTGCGCCCTCACGTTACCCGCGCCGACGATCGGAACGAGTATCGCCTCGATGCGCTGGACGTAGCTCTGCTCCATCTCGTTGCGGTACTTGAGCTGCGCTTTGTCGACGCCGCTGCCCGGCGCGTTCGCCTCGCCGGACAGAAGCGTCCCGTTCTGGTCGACCACGCTCACGTTGCGAGTCGAGAGGCCCGGCACGCTGTTCGAGACAAGATGCACGATCGCTGCGACCTGCATCGCGTCGAGCGTACGGCCGGGATACAGATGGACGAGGACCGACGCGCTGGGCTTGGCCTGCTCGCGCAGGAAAGCGGAGCCTTGCGAGAGCGCGAGATGCACGCGCGCGCTCTGCACCGCTTGCAGCGTCTGGATCGAGCGCGCGAGCTCGCCCTCGAGGCCGCGCTGATAGTTCACCTGCTCGAGGAACTGGCTCGCGCCGAAGCGCTGACCTTCCATCAGCTCGAAGCCGACCAGGCCGCCTTTGGGCAGCCCCTGCGCAGCGAGCTTCAGGCGCGCGTCGTGGACGAGATTCTGCGGGAACGAGCAGGGCGCCGCCGCCTTCCGCGAACTTGTAGGGCACGTTCATCTGCTGCAGCGCTGCGATCACCGCGCCGCCGTCGCGATCGGCCAGATTGGCGTAGAGCACGCTGTAATCCGGGGTGGTGCTCCACATCCAGCCGCCGACGATCAGCGCAAGACCTGCGGCCACGACGAGCATGAGGCTCAGCATCTGCTGCGGCGGGATACGAGTCCACGCGGGCAGCCGCCGGGCGAGCGTGCCCTCGGGTGAATTAGACATGGGTGTTTCGCGCACTTTGGACGGACTGACACATTATCGACAAGACGTGTCCGACCAAGCCTTCGAATACGCGCCCTTTTCGGCGCCTATTCAGGGGTCCGCCGCCTCGCGCGCGCGCGTATCGTTCGGCTCAACTAGCAGGAGCTTCGCGATGGAGATATCCGGAATAGACAGAATGCTCGCGCAGTTGCGCACGGCGCAGGCTCTCGCCTCGCGCAAGCCGCAGGCGCCGTCCGGCGTCGAGCCGAACGGCACGAACGGCGCAAACGGGGCGGCCCCGAAAACCGACTTCGCCAATGTGCTCAAGAACTCGCTCGAGCAGGTGAACCGCGTCCAGCAGGAATCGGCCAAGCTGTCGCAGGACTTCAGCGTCGGCGATCCGAACACGAATCTGCACGACGTCATGATCGCCATGCAGAAGTCCACGATTTCGTTTCAGCAGGCCGTGCAGGTTCGCAACCGCCTCGTGCAGGCGTATCACGAAATCATGAACATGCAGGTGTAGCGACTGGAGTTATCGACCACGCGGCGCGAGACCCGGGCGGCTATGAGGCCGGACCCCGGCGACGCGTAAGGGCGCGACGACACGGGTCATCGCCCCCGAAGCGCTCCTCTCCGGGCGCGCTACTCGACGAGACATGGAGGTGTTATAAATAACCGCCATGTTGCTCGGCTGTATCGCAGATGACTTTACCGGCGCTACCGACCTTGCGAACAATCTGGTTCGGGGCGGCATGCGAACAGTTCAGACGATCGGCGTGCCGCGAGAGTCACTCGACCTCGATGCGGACGCAGTGGTCGTGGCGCTCAAGTCGCGGACCATTCCCGCTGCGGAAGCGGTGGCTCAGTCGCTGAGCGCGCTCGAGTACCTGCAAGCGGGCGGCGCCCGGCAGATCTACTTCAAGTACTGCTCCACATTCGATTCCACGCCGGCGGGAAACATCGGTCCGGTCACCGAAGCGCTCATGGAAGCACTCGGGTGTGATTTCACGATTGCGTGTCCGGCTTTTCCGGAGAACGGGCGTGCGGTCTTCAAGGGTCACCTGTTCGTGGGCGACGACCTTCTGAGCGAATCGGGTATGCGCAATCACCCGCTCACGCCGATGCACGACTCGAATCTGATCCGGGTGCTCCAGGCACAGACGAAGCTGAAGGTCGGGCACATTCCCTACGATATCGTCGCGCGAGGTGAGGAAGCCATTCGCGCGCGGATTACAGCGCTCAGAGCAGGCGGCGTTGGTATCGCCATTGTCGATGCAATCAGCGACGACGATCTGCGCGGGCTCGGTCCCGCGCTTCGCGATGTGCCACTTGTCACCGCCGGATCCGGTGTCGCCATCGGTCTTCATCCGAACTTCAGCTTGACGCACGCCGCGGACGCGACCGTTCTGCCGCGCCATCCCGGGCGCCGCGCCATTCTCTCCGGGAGTTGCTCGCTCGCAACCGAACGCGCAAGTACTGAACTTCATCCAGCGCGGCGGCGCGGCTTTTGCGCTGGATCCGCTGAAACTCGCCGCGGGTCAACAGGAGATCGAACGCGCGATCGTGTGGGCGCTTCCGCAGCTCGCCGATCAGCCCGTTTTGATCTACTCGACTGCCGAAGCCGGCCGCGTCGCGCACGTGCAGGAGCGGCTCGGCGCTTGGAACGCGGGCACGCTGATCGAACAGGCCCTTGCATCGATCGCAATAGCGCTCGTGGACGCCGGCGTGTCACAGCTCGTCGTCGCGGGCGGTGAAACCTCCGGAGCCGTCGTGCAGGCGCTCGGTGTCACCGCCTTGCGCATCGGCCCGCAAATCGATCCGGGCGTGCCATGGACCGCGACCCGGGGCGGCAAAGCCATTCTCCTGGCGCTGAAATCCGGTAACTTCGGCTCGCCGGACTTCTTTACGAAGTGCTTTTCCATGCTCGACCAACAAGAGCGAAGCCGGGCGCTCTGAAGACAACATGGGCAACATCGCCGTCGGTACCGCCTCCTGGACGGACAAGTCGCTCGTTCAATGTGGCCGCTACTATCCGGCCAACGTGAAAACCGCGGAAGATCGGCTTCGCTATTACGCGGCCGAGTTTCCCATCGTCGAAGTCGACAGCAGCTACTACGCGATCCCGAGCGAGCAGACAGCCCGGCTCTGGGTAGAGCGAACGCCGCAGCACTTCATTTTCGACGTGAAGGCGTTCCGGCTCTTCACGCAACACCAGACCGCGCCGAGCGTGCTGCCGAAGTACATCCGCGAATCGCTGCCGCAGGCGAAGAGGTCGCTGTACTACAAAGACATGCCCGCAGAGCTTCTTGATGCGCTGTGGAATGAATTTCGTAACACGCTGCTACCGCTGAAGGCAGCCGGCAAGCTCGGCGTGATCCTGTTTCAGTTCCCGCCCTGGTTCCTCGCGAACAAGACAAGCCTTGCACACATCGAGCACTGCTCCGAGCGCATGGAGGGATTCAGGCTGGCGGTCGAGTTTCGCAACGAGACATGGTTTTACGAACGTACGCGGGAGCGGACCCTCGCGTTCGAGCGCGAGCATGGCATCGCGCATGTCGTCGTGGACGAGCCGCAGGGTTTCAAGAGCTCGATCCCGCCGATCTGGGAAGTCACATCACCGGAAGTCGCGGTTGTGCGCCTGCACGGGCGTAACCGCGCAACGTGGATGAAGAAGGGGCTCGCGGCTGCGTCCGATCGCTTCAACTATCTCTACCCGGAAGAGGAACTCGCGGCGCTCGCGCGCCCGATCCAGGCGGTGAGCGAGGAGGCCGCGAGCGTGCACGTGCTGCTCAACACGAACTTCGAAGACCAGGGGCAGGTGAATGCGCGCCGTCTATTGAAGGCCCTGGCGAACCGGCGCGGATGACAGCGCCGCACCGGTGCGGCTCGTGCATGTGGCCCGCGCGCTGCTCGCCCTCAGGCAGACATCATTGCGTGATAGCGCGGCACGGCTGCGGCGTATGGAATGCCGCGGTCGGGGGAGTGGCCGTGCGTCAGGTGCCGGGTTTCGGCGGCGCTTGCCACGTTCGACGCCGGGCACGCTGCTCTTCCAGTATGTAGCGCTGCAGGAGCAGCTCCGAAGCGGCCGGCAGATCGACGAACTGGCATCCGTACCGCCGCGCATCGGCTGTCTTGAAGGCAGAGACGATTCTCACGGGCACCCATACCGTCCCGTGCCCCGGCAGCACGATCGTGCATGCATACGTTACATCCCGGTTCAACGGGGGATCGGTGAGCGGCATCACGATGTCCACGCCGCCGGCGCTCACGTCGAGCACTCTGGGCTTAACATCCGCGCCCCCGCTCGACTCGTCCCGGAGCGTGCATAGGATGGCCGGAGCAGGCAGACGGTACGCATTCCGGCGCTGCAGTCGAATGATGTGGGAGGGGAAACCCACCGAGTACGTCTCCGGATCGCCTGGTGTCGGCGACGGGCGCTGACACGTGAACTCGATCGGCACCCCATCGTGATCCGTATTGAATACGATCTCACGCGCGTCCTTCAGCCATGTCTGCATCGGGCCCGCCGAGAGCGGCACGAAGACGATCCGCGCCCCACGTGTGTCTATTTCGAGCAGGCGCGCCGTTACCCGCTCACGGGTCGTTCGGGAAGCGATCCGGGCAGGACGCCTCGCCCGCACGAGCGCCAGCAGGACCGCCTCGATCCCGAGCCGCGAGTCGACGACAAAATCGGCCGGCACTCCGATGTCGTACAGCTGCTGCGTATTCTTCTGTTCGCTCATTGCGATGCGGCGGCTACTCGATCAGTTTGTTCGTTATCGCATAGTGCGCGATCGCAGCCGTGCTGGTCACACCGAGCTTCTGCAGGATGCGGGCGCGGTAGACGCTCACGGTCTTCACGCTGAGCGAGAGCTGCTGTGCGATTTCCGAGACCGTGCGCCCGGCGGCGATCAGGCGCATCGTCTGATACTCGCGATTCGAGAGCAGCTCGTGGGGTGGACGGTCGGGGTCCTGACCGACGTTGCGTGCGAGCTCTTCGGCGACCGCCGGGCGTTACGAATTTCTTGCCGAGCGCGACCTGCCTGATCGCGCTCACGAGCTGTGCCGGCGCGCTCTGCTTGGTGAGATAGCCTGACGCGCCCGCCCGCAACGCGCGGATCGCGTACTGGTTCTCGGGATAGGTCGAAAGCATCAGCACCGCGACGCCGGGATGCTCCTTCTTGATGATGCCGAGCGTGTCGATGCCGTTGCGGTCGGGCATGGAGATGTCGAGCAGGACGACGTCGCAGCGCTGGGCGCGCACGTTCTTCAGTGTCTCCGCGCTCGATTCGGCCTCGCCGACGACGCGGATGTCCTCCGTCTCCTCGATGATCTCGCGCAGCCCCCGGCGCAGGATCGCGTGATCGTCGGCGATCAGGACACGAATCGGCTCCGCGGAGCGCTTAAGCATCGACACCTCCGCGCGCGAGCGCAGGCTGCGGCACCCGCACGGCGATGCAGGTTCCACTCGGCTCCACCCAGCTCACGGTCAGGCTGCCGCCGAGCTGGGTCGCGCGTTCCTCCATGCCGCGCAAGCCGAAGGAGCTTGCCTTCAATCTGTCCACCGACGCCATACCCTTGCCATTATCCTCTACGGCGAGCTCGAGGTCCTCGCCGCGGCGGCTCGAGCCTCGACCTTCACTTCGGTCGCGTGCGCGTGCTTCGCTACGTTGGTCAGCGTTTCGCGGAAGATGCTGAAGAGCGCGGCCTCGGCATCACGGTCGAGCTCGAGCGGACTCGCCGCGAGATCCGTGCGCACGCGACACCCATGCGGTTCGAGAACTCGAGCGCCTGCCACTCGATCGCGGCGACGAGTCCGAGGTCGAGTATTCCCGGGCGCAGGTCCTGGCCGATGCGCATGATCGTCGCGGCCGTATCGTCGACGAGCGCTTCGAGCGCTTCCATCTTCTCGCGGATTTTGCGTCGCCCTTCGGCAGGCGCGCGTCGGCAGCCAGGCGAGCGACATCTTGATCGCGCTCAGGTTGCCGCCGATCTCGTCGTGCAGCTCGCGCGCGATGCGCTCGCGCTCGTGCTCCTTCGCTTTCTCGAGATGCGAGGAGAGCTCGCGCAACCGCTTGCGCGAGCGCACGATTTCCTGCTCGTGCTGCTTGTTTCGGGTGATGTTCGCCATGAAACCTTCCCACACCACGCGATCGTCGATGCGCCGCGGCGTAAGGCGCATGTTCACCCACTTGTGGTGGCCGTCGTCGGCCGTGCGCAGCCGCCCCTCCCAGTTCACCGCGCGCAGCTTTTCGCCCGAGCGCTTCATCTGGGAGGCGAGGCTCGCGGCGTCGGGCTGCTCGAGGAGACGGAAAAAAGCCTGGGAGTCCGCGCGCAACGTCTCGGGCGAGAGCTCGAGCAGATCGAAGCATCCTTCGCTCACGAGAGAGAAGTCGTAGGTCTGCGGCCCCGTGCTCACGAGCTGCAGCACGACCCCCGGGAAGTAGCGCATGAGCGTTTCGAGGAGCGATTGCTGTTCGCGAAGCCGCGCGTCGGCGGGTTCAGCCGTAACGCTCTCGCTTGGCTGCGGCTCGCTTTTCATGGAAGCCAATTGTGAGTTGCCGACGACTAAAACTTGCTGTGAATCAACAATTGTAGCAATTCGGCACTAGGAGTCTGCGCGGCAGAAGACTTTGAGGTGTGCTGTCATCGATTAAACCGCATGGTACGTTGATTTGGGATGACGACAAGCTATCTTCCGTATGCGCCGGGGCAGCAGATGCTGCTGCCGGCGGCGCTGCAAGAGTGGTTGCCGGAGGGGCATCTGGCCTACTTCATCAGCGACACGATCGACAGCCTGGAGCTGAGCGCGTTTCACGCGCGCTACGCCCAGGGCGGAGCGCGCAACCAGCCGTATCATCCGGCGATGATGGTCAAGGTGTTGGTGTATGGCTACGCGACAGGAGTGTTCTCCTCGCGCAAGCTGGCGCGCAAGCTGCACGAGGATGTGGCGTTTCGAGTGCTGGCGGCAGGCAACTACCCGGCGCATCGGACGATCTGCGACTTTCGGGCACTGCACCTGGAAGAGCTGTCCGGATTGTTTGTGCAGGTCGTGAAGCTCGCGCGCGAATGCGGGCTGGTGAAGCTGGGCACCATCGCGGTGGACGGCACCAAGATCAAGGCCAACGCCTCGCGGCACAAGGCGATGAGCTACGAGCGCATGCAAAAGGCCGAAACGGAGCTCACGGCGCAGATCGACGCTCTGTTGGCACGTGTGCGTGCGGTGGATGAAACCGAAAAGAACGAACCGGAGCTCGATGTGCCGGCCGAGATCGCGCGCCGCGAGAACCGGCTCGCGGTAATCCGTGCCGCCAAAGAGCGTCTGGAGCAGCGTAGCCGCGAGGCCGATGCGGCGCGGGGGCGAACGCCCGATGATGAGCGTCGGGGTCGCGGGCCTGATGGCACGCTCACGAAGGGGCCGCGCTACAAACGCGAGTTCGGCACCCCTAAGCCCGACGCGCAGGAGAGTTTCACCGATAGCGACAGCCGGGTGATGAAGCGTGCGGGCGGCGGCTTCGACTATAGCTATAACGCCTTTGCCGCCGTGGATGACCAGGCACACATCATCGTTGCGGCCGAGCTGACCAACAACGCTGCTGATAGCGGCTGCTTGGCGCCTCTGCTGGAAGCGGTCAAGGACAGCACCGGCGATCTTCCCACACAACTGCTCGCCGATGCCGGGTTTCGCTCGGAAGCGGAGTTCGAACACCTTGCAGAGACTGCCGTGGAGTTGATCGTGGCCTTGGGGCAGGAAGGTAAACGCCAGCTCGCGATCGATAGCGCGAAATACCCGCACACCGCCCAGATAGCCGCCAAGCTGCAAACGGATGAGGCGCGAGCAGCTTACCGCCGCCGCAAGTGGCTCTCCGAGCCGCCCAACGGCTGGGTGAAGAACGTGCTGGGCTTCCGTCAGTTCAGCCTGCGCGGATTGGCCAAGGTCAAAGCCGAGTGGCGGCTCGTGTGCACTGCGCTGAACCTGCGCAAATGGCCGGCATGATGCCGGGCTGATCGCAACATCCGAGAGAAAACGCCCGTTGATCACGCCCGTCATGCCGCAAGCACCGTTCGAGATCCCCTGCGCCAAGGCACCACACGCACGATCGCCAAAAAAATGCTCGCTCGCGCCGCAGTATCAACCATTCAACTCGTCGCGCGGCTGTCTGCCGCGCAGACTCCTAGGGGCTGTTAACAATTACGCCACCGATGTAGGCGGCGGCAAGGTTAAGCATCGATAGGAAATTGCGTGCGAGCTTTTCATAACGTGTGGCGATCCGGCGAAACTGCTTGAGACGACTGAAGAAGCACTCGATGAGATGGCGTTCACGGTAGGCAACGCGATCATAAGGCCGCGCTTGGCGACGGGCTTTGCGTGGCGGGATAACGGCTTGTGCGCCGCTGGCTGCGATGTGAACGACAAATGCATCCGAGTCATAGCCTTTGTCCGCGATCACTTGTTTAGGGTGAATCCCGGCGATAAGCGCCGGCGCTTAGGGTGATGTCATGCACCTCACCGCCCGTAAGCAGCCATCGCACGGGATTGCCCAACGCGTCCACAGCCATGTGGATCTCGTAATCAGTCCTCCGCGCGAGCGCCCGATTGCTTGCGTGCCTTCTTTTTTTGGGCGCCAGCAGCATGCTGGTGGGCACGAACAATGGTGCTATCCAACAACAGCGCCTCCAAGTCGACATCCATACCCACCGCTTCGACCACGCGTTGCCACACGCCGCTCTTGCCCCAGCGCGAGAAGCGCGTATACACGTTATGCCAGTTGCCGAACTGCGGCGGAAGATCTCGCCAGGGACTGCCGGTGCGGGCGATCCATAAAACCGCTTCGACGAACAACCTGTTGTCCTTCGCTGTGACACCCCGATCTGTCGCTTTACCTGGCAGTAAGTGCTCGATACGTTCCCATTGGTCATTCCGCAGCATCTTGCGCATCGCCTCTGGTCCTCGCGGAAAGACCAGAATGTACCGAGAGCAATCAATTGTGTACAGGCCCTAGTCCCTGTTTCTGAACGAGGTTGTAGACAAACGGCGCGCGCCGAGGTGACTTCCTCGGAGAGCAGGAGGGCGAGGGTCATCCTGATATCACACACACCAGGCGCTCACCGGTCCTTGAGAGCGTTCGCCTGAGATCGGGTAGGGAGCGCGGTTACCCGCGCCGCCCTCCCACACCACCGTACGTGCGGTTCCGCATACGGCGGTTCATGAGGCACGCTGGAGGCGCCGCACGGTATCGAGCAGCGACACCAGCCCCAAGGTATCAAACCACGACTTCGGGAAGGCCGCGTTCATGTGCGAGGCACCCGCATTCCACCACGGTCCTCGTCCGTTCGTTGCCGAACGCCATGCCCGGTCTGCCGTCAGTCCACGCCGCATCAGGTTACGGGCGCGTGCCGCCGCCCGCTTCCATTGCCGCCACAAGACGCAACGCAGTTTCCGCCTGATCCAGCCATCGAGCGTCTCCAATGCCTGCTTGCCGCTGGCGAGCTTAAAGTACGCTGCCCAGCCGCGCAGCAGCGGGTTCAACTGCTCGATGGTGTAGCCCAGGCTTCTACCACGTGCGCCGCGCAGCCGTGCGCGTACTTTATCCGTCATACGCTTTAAGCTCGGCTTCGCAATGCGCAGTTGCGGCGCCCTGTGCCAGGTGAGGCTGTAGCCCAGGAATTTGCGTCGCCACGGCACGTCCACCGCGCTCTTGGCCGCATTCACCTTGAGTTTGAGCCGTGACCCTGCCTCGATTCCACGAACACCAGGTCACGCAGCCGTGAGGCTGCAATCTGCACCAGCTGGTGTTTGATAGCCGACCGACGAATGCATACGCTGACGATTATAGAAGCCTTCGATCCAATCAACGATGTCGAGCCTCGCATCCGCTCGTGTGTCGTAGCGCAGTTGATAAACACGCTCAACCTTCAGCGTCTTGAAGAAGCTTTCCATCGGCGCATTGTCCCAGCAGTTGGCGCGTCGGCTCATCGACTGGATCATCCGGTAATCTTTGATCAGCCGGCGGTGCTCGTCACTCGCATACTGACTGCCGCGGTCCGAATGCATGAGGAGCCCCGCCGCGGGCTTGCGCTTCCAGTATGCCGACTTCAACGCCTGACATACCAGATCGGCCTTCATCCGATCGCTCATCGACCAGCCCACGATTCTGCGGCTGGCCAAATCCATGATGCAGGCAAGGTAAAGCCACCCTTCTGCCGTGGCGATGTACGTGATGTCGGCCACCCACGCCTGATTCACCTGCCAGCCGTCAAAGCGTCGATTCAGAAGATTGGGCGCGATGGGCTTCCGATGCGCAGAATCGGTCGTCACCCGATAAGGGCGTTTATAGACGGGATGCAAAGTCTGTCGTTGCAGACTCTTACGCACCCTCTCGTGGCCTACGCGAACGCCGCGTGCGTGCAGATCCCGCACGATGCGCGGCCGACCGTAGCTGCGCTTGGTCGCCGCGTGAATCGCTGCGACTTGCGCATCCAGCGCCGCATTGGCGATCGAGCGCTCGCTCGGCGCACGCACCCGCCACTGACAAAATCCCGTGCGCGAAACGCCCAAGACACGGCACATCCGGCTCACCCAGAAAAGGTCGCTGTGCATTTCGATCCAGGCGTACTTCACCGCGACTCCTTCGCGAAATACGCCGCCGCCTTTTTTACGATTTCAAGATCAAGCTTCGTGCTCGCGAGCTCCCGGCGCAATCGCGCGTTCTCGGCCTCGAGCTCGCTCACCGGGCGTTTCGCGGATACTGCTGCACCGTTGAGTGCTCTCAGCTTGCCAGCACGCTTCAGTCGAACCCAATTGTGCAGACTCGACTCCGGCATCCCCAACCGTTTAGCGGCCTGGTTGCCGCCGATCGATTCGGCTAATCGAACTGCCTCTACTTTGAACTCATCGGAATAGCGCCGATCTGCAACCTCTTTCTTGCCCATCGAACCCTCCGTTCATCAGTATTTACCCACAAATCTGATGCACGTGGAACTGGGGCAAGGTCAAGCCGTTCCGAGATGAAGCGGGTAAGGCTTGCCAGCGCCCGCTTGCCTGCCTGTTGGCTGCGCACATACACGTTGCAGTCATCGGCATAGCGGCAGAAGGTATGGCCGCGCCGTTCCAGTTCCCGGTCCAACTCGGTGAGCACAATGTTCGACAAGAGCGGTGAGAGTGGCCCGCCTTGGGGCGTGCCTTCCGTTCGCGGACTCACCAGCCCGTCTTGCATCATGCCCGCCTCAAGATAGCGGCGGATCAGTTTGAGCACGCGTGCATCGTCGATCTTGTCTGCCAATTTGCTCATCAGTCGGTCGTGATTGACCCGGTCGAAGAACTTCTCCAGGTCGATGTCCACCACCCAGCGCTTGCCATCTGCCACGTGGTTCTGTGCAGCTTTCAGCGCCTGATGTGCGTTCCTACCCGGCCGAAAGCCGTAGCTCGCCTCCGAGAAGGTCGGCTCGAAGATCGGGGAGAGCACTTGATGCAGCGCCTGCTGGATCAGGCGGTCGATCACCGTCGGTATGCCGAGCGTCCTCAGCCCACCATCGGGCTTCGGGATGTCCACTCGACGCACCGCCGAAGGCACATACGCCCCCGCCAGCAGCTTGGCCCGAATTGAAGGCCAGTGTTGCTTCAGATGGTCTTTGAGTTCGGCCACCGTGATGTCGTCGACACCCGCGGCACCCTTGTTCTCCACCACCCGCTGATACGCAAGCTGAAGGTTACGGCGTTCTACTACCGCTTCCATCAGCCCGCTCGCCTCCGCTTTCGTCTGCATGCGGTCCGCCGCGCTCGCCTCGGCACTCACGCAAACCTCACCGGCTTCCGTCCGGTTCCGCCCACGTAAGCCTCATCTACTCGATGTGCTTCTGCCGTCATCGACTCACACGTGTCACCGCCGCCTACTCGCGGCACTTCATGTTCGGCCCTTCGGTGTTGCCACCTACTATGGCCTCTGCTGACTTCTGGTGCCCCATTGCCACGCCTCTCGACGTCGCTAGCTCAAGGCAGAGCACCAGATCTCCCCGGGTATGACGCACTCACCTTCACGCTTATGCCTGTCGGATCTACGCCGCATCGTTCCGTGCATGTATCGGGCTTCGCACTTCTTTGCCTGCTCACCCCGATGCAGCGCCTCTATCCGCTTCCTGTTCGTCAGGCCAGCGCTTTGCCTTCGGCTTCCTCCGGATTCGCAGTCGCCCGCGACACCCTTGCCTTCAGCTAACACTTCCCCATGCCGGGTGTGTAGAGGACTCTCACCTCCAAGTGAGTGCGCCCTGCCGGGCGCACAAAGAAAAGCCCCGCCGAAGCGGGGCCTTGTTATTTCTCGATGCGAACGACGGGCGGCGTTACGCAGCGAGCAGGAACCGTTTCACGTCATCGGCCCGGCCCCGGCTTGCGAGTATTGCGGCCTGACGTGCCTGCGCGAGCAATAAAGCGAACTGAAGAGGCGAGCGAACATGGTCATGCTCCTTGTGTGGATGAAGGTTACGGTCGTTGCTTATCTGCGTTCATCATCCCCGCCATGCCGCAATGCGGCCACACACTGCTCGATGAATTGCTGGCACCGCGCGGTATGCTCACTGTCTCCGTTTGACTGCGCTGCATCGCGCTGCGTGCGCCAATACTCAAGCTGGTCCTGCAACCTGTAGGGTTTGAAGTGACTTTGAGCATGCAACTGTTTCACGATAAGCACTCCGATTGAAGACACTCCACTTCCTTGGCTAAGAAAGTTAATGTCCAGGCATTAGCGTAAAGCAATCGAGGAGAGCACGCCGGTCCGCGCCCGCCAATCTCTTGACTTGAGATGCCAGCAGCATTGCTGCGCGCGGAAAAATCAGGCGAGCAGAGTTTTAGACGCACGGCTGCGCTGAACGTCACGCGGTCGGTCGCCGAAGGTCTAACGCTTGGCGGTCAAAGCCAAGATCTCTGCTTTTTATTCCTTATATTGGGGGCTTACGATGACATGACGGAGAATGCTGATGGCAAACACGAACTTCCTTGCACTCGTGGCGGTGCTCCTCCTTGCGCTCACGATAGACGGCTTTGACACTCTACAGATAGGGCAGGCCCAGACGGTGGCAGAAACGAACAATGCACGCATCCATGGCATCGTGAATCAAATACGGAAATCCGGCCTTCGACTCTGACATCAACAGGGCCACAAGCAGCCTTCAGCTTTCATGCGTTGCTCAAGAGTATTCACAGTTTGGAGATTCATATGAATCATCACGTCATTACCGCCGTTTTCGTGGTCGCCGGCCTAATCTCAACTGCGCCTGTGTCGGCGGATCCGCCAGCCTGGGCAGGCGGCGGAAAAGGTAAAGTGAAGGAACACCACGCGACGACTGATAATCGTCACGACGATCGAAGGGAACATCGCCGATACTTCTCTGATCGTGACTACGTGGTAGTGCGGGAGTATTACCACGAAGAATTTCGGCGGGGTAAATGCCCCCCGGGGCTTGCAAAGAAGAACAACGGCTGCATGCCACCCGGTCAGGCGAAAAAGTGGCATGTTGGACGACCCATTCCGAAGAGCGTCGTTTACTACGAAATTCCTCCAGCGATCATCGTTCAGCTTCCGCCGCCGAGGTCAGGCCATCAATACGTGCGGGTGGCGAGCGATATCCTGTTGATCGCGGTCGGCACCGGGATGGTGATAGACGCAATCGAGGACCTCGGGCGCATGTAGGCGAAGCCCTCCGGTAGCGTTTCGCCGGTTGACCTATCACACACGACGACGCAGCGCGGCCCGCATTTGGCGGTCGGGCGTTGGCGGCAGCATGACGTTGTCAAGCGACACCTATTCTTGCGGCTTACGGCGACAGATCAAGTTGCGGGTTGATGGGTTTGTCAGGCGTTTGAAGCGGTCAGTGCATTTTCCAGGTCGCGTAGTCGATAGCTTCTCCCTTTGATGTTGAGGACGTGCGCCTTATGCAGGAGCCGGTCGAGGATAGCGGTGGAGAGAACTTCATCTCCGGCGAGCAGCTCCGGCCAGTCGCGACCGACTTGTTGGTGGTGATGAGGATCGAGCCGCGGCCGTAGCGCTAGGTCACCAGGCCGAAAGAAGGCACTGGCTTCCTGAGGATCCATCGGTTCGAAGCCAAGTTCGTCGATGATCAAGAGGCTGAGCGATTCCGCAGCCTGCTCGACGAGCTGATCGACGAGAACCCGTTCGCGATCCGCGCGGCGCTCAAGGTCCTCGACGTGTGCTTCACCGAAAGCGTTCCGACGCTCGCCGTCACCTGCGAAGAGCGCCCGCGCCTCTAGGTGAACCTGAAATTCGTGTCCCGGCACTGCCGCTCTGACGCAAAAGTGAAAGCGGTGATCTGCCACGAGTTCCTGCACGTGCTCCTGCGCCACACCGAGCAGAGAACGCCGCTCACGCCCGGCGCGCCACCTCGCATTCGACGCGGTGATCAACGCCATCATCCACCGCGAGTACGGCCCCGACGCTTCGGCGATGATGTCTTGCTACTACGCCGATGCGAAGGACCTGGCCAAACTGCTGCGGCCGATGAACGCGGCCGAGAGCAACTGGTACGCGCGTCACAGCTATCCCGCCAACGTTGTTCCGCAGTGGGCCCACGCCTGGCACGCGCTCTACGCCGGGCGCCTCGTCGCGGACGACATCGAAGCGCTCGCGAGCGACCTCGAGAAATCCGCGGCACGCGCAATTCACCCGGCGCCAAGGGCATTCCCGCCACCCGCGGCGACAACCCCGGACCGTTCAAGCTCGAAGGCGGCATTCCGAACGACATGGGCGGTCTTCTCGGCAGCCACGACACGTTCGGGGAAGCGCTCCCGGCCGTGCTGGAGGAGGCGCTCGAGCGAACCATGAAGGAGATGAACGGCTCGGGCATCTGGCGCGCGCCCGGGAGCCGCGGCGTCGGCGCCAATCCCTACGAGGCGCTCTTCACCGGCAAGGACGAGCCGATGCGCCGCTGGCAGCGCCGGACCATGGCGATCCTGCGTGCCCACGTGATGCCGGACCGGCACTCGCGCGCGCGGCGCAACTCTTCGCATGACTATCGCATACCGGTGTTGTCGCCCTCGGATCGGCGCGCGTTCCTGAAGTCCCTGTGGCTGCCGTTCCTGCCGGATTCCACGTGGCAGAGCGAGGCGCCGCGGCGGGAGGGCACCACGCAGG
Source organism: uncultured beta proteobacterium (assembly GCA_963808765.1). GTDB lineage: Bacteria > Pseudomonadota > Gammaproteobacteria > Burkholderiales > SG8-41 > JAQGMV01. The sequence goes on along the minus strand of CAWEHH010000040.1, from coordinate 6,502 downwards.
TGTACCTCGACGTGTCCGGGTCGATGAACGCCGAGATGCCGCAGATCATCGCGCTCCTGGGTCGGCTCTCGCGCTACATCCGCCGGCCGTTCTGGGCGTTCAGCACGATGGTCGCCGCGGCGGTGATCGAGGGCGGGCAACTCAAAACCAGCACCTCCGGTGGCACGAGCATGGGCTGCGTGCTCGAGCACCTCGCCGCGACGAAACCGGACTCAGCCGTCGTGCTCACCGACGGCTACATCGAGCCGCTCGACCCGGCTCTGGTGAAGCGCGTCGCCGCCACCCGTGTGCACGTGCTGGTCACCCGCGACGGCAGCGCTGCGCAACTGCGCCGCGCTGGTTTCTGCGTACACCCAACTCGACAAGGTGCCTTCAAGCGTACGTTGCGCGGCGTCCGGCCGAGGGCATGACGACCAAAAAAATCTATCGCTGCCTAAAGTGATACATCATACGAGAGCTGTATCCCCTGATCTTGGCCGATCTCGCGGATGCTGCAGCCGATTCTTGACATAGGAGCGTCAATGCGCCGATGGAGAGCTTCTTCAAGACGCTGAAAGTCGAACGTGTTTGCCGCTTGCGCTACGAGACTCGGGCCGCGGCGAAGCTCGATATCGTCGACTGGATCGAAGGCTTCTACAATCGTCAACGTCGGCATTCATCGATCGATTATCAAACATCGGTCGATGCGGAGCGCAGCTTCAAGGCTGCATGACTTGGTGTTCGTGGAATCGAGGCAGGGCCAGTGTCCAGAGGCTCCCACAAGATGTGCAGGTCAGCCTTTGCGAACATCACGTATAAGAGCCATACCCAGAACGTCGACGCTGCTGCGGCACCTAACAACTCTGCACGGTTGATTTTCAGTCGCAGTTCCTAAGGGAACTGGAATCAAGTTCGGGTAGAGACGCCAATTCGGTTGATTCACGACGACGGGGCGCAGCCACGCGGGCCGCCTGTCGAACTCGACCCGAGTGCGCCTAGGCGCTCGCCAACGACTTGCTCGAGCGATATTCCGATGGACTCATGCCCGTCCACCTTCGGAAGGCCCGGCTGAACACGCTCTGCTGGGAATAGCCCAAGAGAAATGTGATATCGCTAGCGGATTTGCTGGGATCTTGGAGGTAGCGTAGCGCCATGTCCCGACGCGTATCGTCAATGAGGGACTTGTAGCTGGCATCAGCCTCCGCCAGTCGGCGCTGCAGTGAACGGGGGCTCATATGGAGATCGCGCGCGATGTCCTGCGCCGAGAACTCACCCGAAGTCATTCGCTCAAGGAGAGATGCACGCAAACGCGCGATTACATCGGTTTTGTCCAAACGCGCAAGCTGTTCGATCAGGATGCGATCATGCGCCGCTGCAAGGTCGCGGTTCCCGGTCGGTAGTGGATGGTCAGCTTCGCCGGAGGCGATGAGCAGCCGATTGGCATCCGCGCCGAATGAGACCGGACAACCAAAAAGCGACTCGTATGGGCTTGCATCGGCAGGTGCTGGATGTCGGAACGCCACGCGCCGGGGGCTGAACGCTTGGCCGAAATTAGTCCGGCACATGTCCCAGATGATCGCCATCACAGTATCACCCCGGATCCGGTCCAGAGTGCTGTCAAGCTCGGGCGGCGTGTGGATGAACTGAACGCCCTCTGGCGTTTCATCGAGCCTGACTGTCACATCTGCCATGACGATGCGCCAGTAGCGCACCAGGCGCTTCAGTGCCGTGCGCAGGGTCGAGCTGGAAAGCCACGCGTATCCCAGCGTGCCCAGATTTGACGGGTGCCAGCACTGCGCGGCCCGCAAACCGAATGCAGGATCGGCAATCCGCTCTGCCAAAGCCCGCATCAATGCATCGCTCTTCTGGCGCGCTATATGCGCATGCGGATCATGAATGATCTCCGGGTCGATCCCGGCTGCCCGGAAGAACGCCTCCGGCGCCCGGTCGTGACGTTCGATCAAACGCCAGAGGATCTGCCCTAGACTGGCGAGTGTTACGTCTTTCACCGGTGCCCGCGCGTATGGACGTCAAGCGACTATAGCAGGAGTGCCGGTTGGCCCGACAGGGCATGCGCTGCCGCTCAGGGCCTTCGCGCCGAGAACACAAACAGCACGTCGAGGGCGGCAATGACGTGAGGGCCCACCGGATCCTTCGCGAAGAGCGACCGCCACGCTGCCCGATACGCCCTCGCAAGGACGTGCATCTCGACCGTATGCAGCGCTTGGCCGCTCGAGTGGCTGAATATGCTGTATTCCATTTCCGGACCGAAGAGCATCACTTTACACCTGGAGTTGCTGGCGCTGTGTCGCTGGCACCCGGTTGTGGCGAATCCGACCTCACCACCACTTGCTTTCCCGGGTGGTTGTGAAGGCGTTACTGGTACATCACGAAGAGCGCACCAATCGAGTGCGACTTCATGGCGTCGCCGTAGCCTGGGCCCGTCACAGTGTTGGACCGCGCATTGAAGTTGCCCCTCGAGTTGATGCTGCCGTTCGCACTTGTGCTGCTCACCCCAGGCATTGTGGCGATCCCGGCAATTTTGTTGCCTCGCCATACACGATCACTGCGTCGGCGCCGCGCTTCCTGGCCTCGCCCGCGAGCTGCGAAAGCGCGTGGGCGCGATCTTCCAGGTCACCGGCAATGCCGTCTGGTAGTCGGTCTTCGCCTTGGCGATGATCTTGAACGCGCGCGGCGGCGTGCCGCCGTTGAACCAGACCTCTACGCCTTCTACAGTCTTCACGGCCCCGCCCTTGCCAACAAGCACTTCTGCGCCGGGGGCCGAGCGATACTCCATCACTTCCGTACTCGCGCAGCCGGTCAGCGCGGCGATGGCAATCGCGATGCCGAGGCGTCTCCACTTGGTCGCGCCCCTGTGGTTAGGGTTGAGCGACGTCACGTGGTTCATGGCTTGTCCTTTCAGTGCTGGTTAGTGGTGGTGTCGGATGAAGGATAGTCGGGGCGTGCCTTGCAGCGCTTTCCCCTTTGGGCCATTCGTTTTGCCGCGCGCGCCAATAGTCGGTAACCCTCCCAAGATGAGGGTGGGGGATGTCCCGTTCGCTGTTGAACGCTGAGAGAGCGACGGCTTTGGATTGAGCATGCTACGCGATCTTGCGTTCGATGTGTGTGGCGAGCTGCACGTGTTCTTCAAGCGCTGCGACGAGATGCTTCATGTCGCGGAAGCCGCGCACGGCGCGAAAGCCGCCGCCTGCTTCGTGCAGCGCGGTGCCGATCCAGCGCAGCACCATTTCGCCGTCCGCCAGCGTTTCACGTTTCGCGTGTAATGCGCGATGAGGCCGTTGAGGTTCTCGATCGGATTGGTCGTCCTGAACGTTCTGTAGAGCGCGCCGTCGACGCCCAGAGTCGTGAGCGGAGCGTCTCGGCAAGGCCCTCGCGCAGGCTGGCCGCCGCACCCGAGTGAGGCTTGGCGAGCGAGTTGGCCAGTCGCTCGAGTTGTCGCTTCGCGAGCGCCGCATCCGTACTGTGCCACGCGTCCTTCATGGCGCGTCCGACGCTCGCATGCAGGTGCTCGGCAGATGGTCGAGCACGTTGCGACGTTTGTGCTCCTGGCAGCGCTGGACGAGCGCAGTGGCGCCGAAGACCTCCGTGATCGCGCGGCACAGCGCCTTGCCGCCGTCGATGATCCACAGCCGCGGCGCCGGCACCCAGACCGCGCTCGATCAGATCCGAGATGAGCGAGCGCACCACGCGCGTGTTCTCGGTGCTGCCTTCGCGGATACCCAGCACGTGCTTGTTCCCTCTGTATCGAGCCGAGCGCGACCAGCACCACGCGCTCCTTGAAGTGAATGCCATCGATCATCACCACGGGCAGCTTCACATGTTCGAAACCGCGATGCGAGCCATTGCCCCAGCCGCTCGCTGCTCAAGGCGACGAAACGGCGCGAGACCGCACTCTTCGAAACCGCGGCCCGCCTCATCTGCCGGCAGCGGATCGAGCGTAGTGCGGTAGCGGCGCGTGGACACACCCGCGGCAATCGCGGCAATGGTCGCTGCATCGAGCGGATCACGATCAGTGGCCCACTCGAAGCTCGGCAGCGTCACTTCTCCGGTCTCGATGTGGCGGGCGCGCGGACGCGAAATACTGATGCGCTGCCCAGCCAGTGTCACCTGGCTGCGCGTGTGACCGCCGCGATAGCCCGAGCGCTTCGGGTTCGCAACCCCCTTTGACCCGCACAGCGCGCCGCGCTCCTCTTCCATCATCGCTGTCAACACCGCTTTACGGGCGTTCACGCACAGCCCGAAAAACGCGCTTCGCACATCGTTCAGAACGCCTGCCGGAACGCGATCTCGACTTGTGTTTCGGGCGCAACCAGTTTCTGCTTCTTCGACTTCGTGAGAGACTTCACTTCGGTGGCTCCTTTCTTTGCTTTGGCGAGCCCCTGCATACCACGTAGGGGAAAGAAGCCGCCACCCTTTCAACTCAACCGTTCAACAGATTCCGGGACATCGCCTGAGGGTGCGTGCGGGAACTAGGGAGCACGACTCGTTGAGCCGTGCTCGCCAGGCGGCATAGGGATCTTTTCACTTCACTCGCCCGGGCAACGACCAGGCCACCAAGCTCGAACTGGACTGGGGACGCGCGTGACGGCATCGACAGGGATGGCAGGCTCCCTAGGTAGCAGCCAGGTCGCCGTGACGCGCTGCTGTGCCTTCCTGGTCATCTTGGACGCGTGAGAGCCCGCGGTTTGACGTCCAACACGGACCGAGAGTCGCGTGAGTCCCTACTGGCGCGACTGCGGGGCAGCCGCTGATGGGCTCGCCGGGATCAATCATCACTGGCTGGATGACGGCGACTGCTTGCGGCAATTCCACCGCGTCCGAGCATAGCCGGTGATTCGATCACCTGATGAGCGCCTGACGTGGCACCTACCTCGAGCCCCACACGCTCGGGCCTCGCGAGCTGAAGAAGAAAGCTCCAACCGGCACCGGATCGATACGGCCCTTGCTCAGCCATGAAAGAACGTGACCTCTTCAGACACGGTAAGCCCCTCGATCGGGCTTCTAGAGTTCTCTATCGTGGTTCCTACCTACAAGGGAGTCCGAACCAGGCTTAGACCGCCGGCGACTCACCCAAAAAGCTGTGAGCTTTTTAACGATGCCGTATCGGCTGGCGCGAAAGGTCGAGTTCGTGGCTCGTAAGGGTAAAGGCCGGCTAGTGCTGACATGAGAGACTAGCTTCGTTCCAGGGTAGGGTGAGTGCTGCACTGATTCGACCAAAAAGCACGTAGCAGGCCCGGAGGAACATTGCCGTGCGTTAGCACAAAACAGGCGGGTCCAAAGACCCGGCGCTTTCTTGCCGCTACCCGCCTGTTGCGAAGTTCTCACCTCACCAGTTGGTCTTGCTGAGGTGACGGACACCATGTGCTTACTTGTTGTTCGACGCGGCAACGCGCTGTCCATGGCCGCGCTTGACCTTAACCCGCGCAGGAGTTTGACTATGCATGCCGCATTGAAAGAACGCGAAGTCGAAACCGCTGCCGTCGATCTTGCACCGCTCGTGCGCCGGATGGCGCATCACTTGTGGTCTAAGCTGCCGGCTTCGGTCGAACTCGACGACCTCATTCAGTGGGGCATGATGGGTCTGCTCGATGCCGCGCGCCGTTACCAGACACGTCGGGAGCTCAGTTCGAAACCTACGCTCAGCAGCGCATACGCGGCGCCATGCTCGACGGGCTGCGTCAATGCGACTGGGTTCCGAGGGGCGTACGCTCCAGCCGGCGACGCCTCGAGAGCATGATCTCGCACCTTGAACAGAAGAATGGCCGCACACCCACCGAAACCGAAATTGCGGAAGCACTCGGCATGGGTGTTAATGACTGTCAGCGGCTTCTCGATGGCGCGTACCGGCTCGTCTCTTATGAGGATTTGGGTACCTGATGAGGACGAATCGTTCCTCGCTCGCTATTCAGCAGGATCTCAGGGCGATCCTTCTAAGATGCTGGAAGAGCTCAGCGGCGCGAAGCACTCGTGCAAGCCATCGAGGATCTGCCCGAGCGCGCAAAATTGGTGATGTCGCTGTACTATGAGCGGGAACTCAATCTTCGCGAAATCGGTGAAGTGCTCGGCGTGAGCGAATCGCGTGCGTGCCAGATTCATAGGGGAAGCATCGCGAGCTTGCGCGCGCGCTTGGTGCGTGATTGAGCCATTTGAAGGAGTGAGGTTCAATCCAGCCACGCAGGGCGGCGCCGTTATGCGGCCCCTCGACCAGCAACTGACGGATGTGGCCATCGGTGAGCCCGAGCTTGGCGGCTGCCTGGATAACCGTGAGCATGTACGAACACTAACGGGTTCGTTGCTCTCGTCAACGGTTCAGGCGGTAATACGAGCATTGGGGCCCGGACCCTCGGCACCTTCAAGGTAGCTGGGGAGGGTCGTCTCGAGCTGCTGGATTAAGGCGATCGCTTGCGGAGCCTTGCGGGACCACGACTACGGAGCCTTCCGTATCGCAGTGACGGACGCCCTATTGATCGCGTAGGAGCGCGCGACGGCACTGACCGAGTCG
>CAWEHH010000039.1:0-93162 GCA_963808765.1 uncultured beta proteobacterium | reverse complement strand
AGCAGCACTCGGGCTCTGAGCTTTGTCACCCGCAGCGGTCGCCGAAAGCGGCATTGCAAAGAGAGCTACGATTGATGCAGCGACGAACATCTTCATGTAGATCCTCCTTCAAGGTGATTGCAGTGCCTTGCATTGCCCTTGCGTCGTCGTCGCCGCATGCGTGACGCGCTTAGGCGAACTGCCAGGCACTTGCCCGCTGCAATCCGCGCGCCCGATTCCAGCAGCCTCAAGCCGGTCGTCAGCCCACCCGCTTCCAGGCGTTCGCGAAGTGGAGCCGTGAGGCGTAGGGGCGTGACCTTCCCGAGCGTCGTCGGCTTTGTGCTATCCGGTGCCTCCGTTGCAGTGCCCACCCCCACCGGGGGGGAAACCGCGTAGACCGATATATAGGCAACCATCTCGGGTTTTTGTGGGGAAGATTCGAGCGGGGCTGCCGTGTTGCACGTCGCGCAAACGGCTGCGGGACAGCATCGTTGCGGTAGCACCGCCGACGCTCTATAAAGCGTCGTTTAGGCCACCTACTACTCAGCCGCCGAGGAGGGTTTCGTCAGCATGAAATACACACTCACCGGAGACTGGATGTACTCACCTCGCTCTCAGATGATGAATCAGGGCATCGCGATAGCATTGACGGTTCTTTTCATCGCGGCGCTGATCAACGTCGGCCTTCAGCTAGCGATCATCGTGGGCGGCTCTGCCATCATCGGATTCTTCTGCTGGCGAATTACCAATCTGCGTCGCGCAATCGACCCCGTGAAGACGGCGATTGTTTTCCTCCTGACGACTGCCGCCCTTCACGTACACATGTACGAAGAGCATGTTTGTCTCTTCGGGCCAGCCATGAGTAGGCTGTTTGACATGGCATTACCCGATCCCCGGTTCCTGCAGATTTTCGTATTCATACTGCCTACGGTCTACTATTTGACCGCGATCGGCTTATTACTGAGAATCCCCTTGGCCGCATTCGTTGCTTGGTTCATTTTCATCGGACCTGGCATTGCGGAGTTCACGCATTTCATTTTTCCCCTTATCCCGCCTGCGCTGGAGCCCACTAATCCTTCAGCGATTACTGCTGTCATCAACGGCGTGAGCGTTGAAGGCATGGAGAACCATCACATTGCTGTGGCTGGCAAGTACTACTTCCCGGGCATGTATACAGCCGTCCTTCCCATGATCCCGGGCATCTATAGTGTCTGGTGGCTCCTCAAGAGCAGGCACAAGGTGGCTAACTCACGCCCTGAGGAAGTCCGTCAAGCATTTTCAACCCGGCTCTAAGCGATCAGCGGCGAACCGCGACGTTTGAGGGCACTGAGGTAAGTCGCCTCGTCATACGGCGTGCGCGTCTGCCAGCAGCGATAAACAATTCGGATCCACTTGAAAGCGAGCGCGCGCAGCGCGGCCTGGTGAGATGAGCCCTTTGCGCGTTGTTGGCGATAGTAGGTGTCTGCCCAGTAGCAGTATGGGATCGAGTGCGCGGCCCATTCCACGAACGTCTGGCGCACGAACTTCGGGCAACGCAATCGCCAGTTCACCCAGCACTTGTTGCCACTGCGCTCGGTGACGGCGCAACACCCACGTAGACGCCGCCGTAGTGTTCCCCAATGTCGCATTCATGACGTGCCTACGATATCGATTGAGCCTCAATTCTTCGGCGTGGTCGCAGTCAGCGACCCCTACACCGGGGGGCGGATCAGAAGGTCTGAGGCCACTGGGCGGGTGGCTCAAGCCAGAGTAGGCAGCGGAATGCAGTTCGACGCCGTTCTGGTCAGGCCCGCACCTGCGGTGCGGATCCTCCGGCTGCTTGCGAGAATCACGACTCCGCATTAACGTAAAAGACCGCCAGTTTGATGTCGCAGCGTCAGATCATCTTTTCTTCACGGGCAAGAGACGCCACAAGCGGACGTTCCGATAAACCTACAACGGCCCGCAACTGATAACGATGCCACGCCCGCGCGGCGTCACCGCTCGTCAAAGACTTATCGATAGACTTATTCGAGAAGCGAAACCACGCACCGGAGTGAAGTCTAGGAGCTTGGCGGTGTAGCGGGTAACGTACTCTGCTCGTGCCGGTGACGCATGTAGCATGAGAATACTTGACCTCGTTCTTTTGCTTCGGTACCTTGGCTGCCGCCGTCCCGCCTTTGAGCTGATCGCTTTATGAGCGGTTCTAGGCCCGGCGGTGTTTCTCTGCGCGACGAAATTCTTCATCATTACGGGAGGGTAGATTGATGTTGAAGCGTTCAATGGTATCTAGTGTGTTGTTGGCCCTGAGCTCGGGAATCGCGCTGGCCCAGTCCACACCAACAGTCGCGGACCTGCTGTCTTCCGCCAAGGCGTTGGCGGACAATGACTGGCGGGGTGTTTACCTGAGCGTTTGCATACCAGAAGGAGGCACCCCCGTCATACCGACGGTCAATCCCGCCAATTTCCCCACCACGACTTTGCCGACGCCCCCGGGAGGTACGCCGCCGCGGGCCAACTGGTATGCGCCGCCGGCAAAGATTGGCGACAATCTCTACTTCCTCGGCACAAGGGAACACAACAGCTACGCGTTGGTCTCCAAAGATGGCGAGATCATCCTGATTGACAACCTTTTCGGCTACGCCACCCCGGATGAGATCCTCACGGGGCTACAAAAAGTGGGTCTCGATCCCTACAAAGTGCGCTATCTCCTCATTGCACACGAGCATGGCGACCATGATGGCGGGGCCCATCTCATCGAGGAGGCAATCCCGGGGGTCACCATCGTGTATGGCGAGGGGGCCTGGCCAAGTGTGCTCAACCGCACCGGCCCGCACGCGACCCGTTTCGGGCCGCGGAATGACGGCACGGATGGCCGCGTGATCACCGTCGGTGACGTGTCGGTGAAGATCGTCACGATGCCTGGCCACACCCCCGGCACGCTGTCCTTTTTGTTTGAGTTCAAGGACAAGGGCAAGCCGATCCGCGTGGCCTACCCCGGCGGCACGTCGTTCCCGTTCAACACGACCGCCGACGTTCTACGACCGGTACATCGCCGCCACGCGAAAGTTCGCTCAGGCGGCAGCCGATTTCGGAGCGAACGCGCTGATATCAAATCACAGCACCTTCGACAATGCCTACTACAAGTCGCACACTGCGCAGGCTTTTCGGGCGCTGTACGGCGACCACCATCGGCACGGCCATGGCTTTCACGATCGTGGACGGGGCCACGACAAAGACGATAGCTTCCTGAAGGACGTGCCGCATCCGTTCCTCGTGGGCCAACGGCGGGTGCTGAACTACATGGGTGTGATCGAGCTCTGCGCGATGGCGGGTAAGCTGCGGGCGACGGGCGGCCTCTAGCATACCGGCGCGATGTTGAAACGGGCCGCGGCTGGTCGCGGCCCCGTTCGGCTCAAGGGTGTTGCTGACCGGGAGGAGCAGTAAGATGGTCAAATTTAATCTGCCCATGTGCATTGGGTCGAATGCCATTTAGGACACGTTAACTGGCAAGGCCAACGATTAATCCTGGCCTGGTCTCCCAGCCGTCCACGGCGGCGGTTCCGTTGCTGCTTTCATCAACGGCCATATCTTCTGCTTACCTGCATTGACTGCACCCCTGCAGGCACGTCACGGTTACGCTTCAGACTGTCCGGCACGCCGAGCGCACGGGACAGCTTGTGCATCGGATCGTCGGGGCGCTGGAATAAGGAAGCCCCAACGCGATGAGCCTAAATCTGCTCGGCTCACCCTCAGCGACGACCTGTCCACCGCCGGGCGATCCGGGGGCGAGCGATTCGTCGAGGACTGGATGAGCGCCTGACGTGCCACCTGGCTGCGAGCCCAACACGGCTACAAAGGCTCCTTATCGCAATCAGGGACGCCCTGCTGATGGCAGGAGCGCGCGACGGGCACTGACCGACTCACCGCGCGGCGAGTCTGAGGCTGTGCGGCGTGCGCTAGTTCTCGCTCGTCTTCGATGGCTTGATCTTCGCGCACGAAGCAAGGCGGTGCGGGCGAAATCAGAGATAGCCTGATCTACAGCACAAGCACGATGTCATCAAGCGGAACACGTGGCAGTTCTTCGCCCGCACCCTTAGTTATTTATTCCTAGCGAGGCTCCGCCTCAGACCGACGAGGTGTATGGTTTCGCATCCGACGTTTTGAAGGTTGCGCAAAGCCTGGGCGGCTCCGGCCGGAGCCGGCAGGGGACGAGCCCCTGGTCGTGTGACCTCGAAAGGTCGGACCTCGAAAGGGTCAGTAGGATCCGTAGATCCGTGGGCGGCCGGAGCCAAGCATGAACGTAGCACAAACGGTGTCTGAAGTCCTGCGCGAGCACGTCACGCTGGAAACTGAAGCGATCGACCGGATGTATCTGAACGCGTATGTGCCGCAGTTGCAGAGCGTGGGCGGGGTGGTGGGCTATCTGCATGCGCATAAAGGGCAGCGCTTTGCCTCGACCACGGCGCTGGCGCCGATGACTGACGCGTTCGTGCAAGCCGTCGAGCGTTTTGCCAAACAGCAGAAGGTCGATGTCGTGCATTTCGCGAAGTGGCAGCGCAAGGACGATGTGACGCAGAAATACCTCGCACGTTTCCGGCACACTGAAGGCGTGCTCTACATCGGCAAAGCGCAGGAGAAGGCGCGCGTAATGCGCACCGAGCGCCGGCGCACTCGCAGCGGGACCACCTATCCGTGGGTCGTGGAATCCACGGCGATGGTCAGTCACGTCTACTTCTACTGCGTGGACGAAGACTTTGGTCCCTTCTTCATCAAGTTCTGCACCTACTTCCCGTATAACGCGAAGCTGTGCCTGAACGGCAACGAATACGCCAAGTGCCAGTTGCGCAAGCGCCGCATCGGCTTTGAAGCGCTCGACAACGGCGTGCGCGCCTGCGACAAGCCCAAGACGCTGCAGAGAATCTGCGACGGCCTGAACGCCGCCCGGATCGATCGACTGCTGCGCAAGTGGCTCGCGCGCCTGCCGCATCCGTTCTCGAAACAGGATCGCGCAGCCGGCTGCCGTTATGCATTGTCCATCCTGCAGGCCGAGTTCTCTCTCACCCAAGTGCTGGATCAGCCGGTGAGCGGTCGCGTGTTCTTTGAGGACGTGATCCGCGAGAATCTGGATATCGGCCGCCCCGGTCAGGTGCAACTGATCTTCGATCGGCGCGTGAGCAAGCGTACCCCGGGACGCTTTCGCACCCGCGTCATCACCGACGGGGTCACGCCTTCCCTGCATGTGGACTACAAGCACAGCCGCATCAAGCAGTATCACAAGCACAACCAGGCGCTGCGCACCGAAACCACCATCAACGATACTCGCGACTTCGCCCTCGGCCGGCGGCTGCATAACCTGGCGGCGCTGCGCCAGGTCGGCTTTAACGCCAACCGACGCCTGCTCGAGGTCCAAACGATCAGCCACGACTGTGCCTTGGGCGAAGCCGATCTCCAACGCCATCAGCGACCCGTGGAGATCAACGGGCAACGCGCTTCGGCGCTACGTTTCGCCGATACGCGCGTGCAGGCCTTGATGCAGGCGCTGCTGTTGTTCGTCCTCTTGCCCCATGGCTTTTGCAATCGCGAGCTGCGCGAGCACCTCGCTCCTCTGCTGGGCTGCGATCCCGGCCAATGGCGCCCGGGCAAGATGACTTACGATCTGCGGCGTCTGCGATTGCATGGCCTCATCGAGCGCCTTCCACACAGCCACCGCTACCGCATCACCGAACACGGACTCCGAACCGCCATGTTCTACAGCCGCGTCTACAACCGCATCCTGCGTCCCGGCCTCGCGATGCTCAGCCCAGCGGCGATCGACTGCGATTCGCCTACGCGTCGGCGCTTCAGCGACATGAACGACACCATCTATTCGTGGTGCGATGAGGCGAAACTTGCCGCGTAAAACTTGACTCAAAAAACCAGAACCTACTCAATCAAGGACTCTAGTGTTCTGTCCGCGAAATGACTTGTATTACTCGGCGGCCCTGCGGGGAGCCTGTTCCCGTACTTTCAACCATTTGCGAAAAGCCAGTCATTTCGCAGACGTAACACTAGCGAGGCTCCGCCTCAGACCGACGAGGTGTATGGTTTCGCATCCGACGTTTTGAAGGTTGCGCAAAGCCTGGGCGGCTCCGGCCGGAGCCGGCAGGGGACGAGCCCCTGGTCGTGTGACCTCGAAAGGTCGGACCTCGAAAGGGTCAGTAGGATCCGTAGATCCGTGGGCGGCCGGAGCCAAGCATGAACGTAGCACAAACGGTGTCTGAAGTCCTGCGCGAGCACGTCACGCTGGAAACTGAAGCGATCGACCGGATGTATCTGAACGCGTATGTGCCGCAGTTGCAGAGCGTGGGCGGGGTGGTGGGCTATCTGCATGCGCATAAAGGGCAGCGCTTTGCCTCGACCACGGCGCTGGCGCCGATGACTGACGCGTTCGTGCAAGCCGTCGAGCGTTTTGCCAAACAGCAGAAGGTCGATGTCGTGCATTTCGCGAAGTGGCAGCGCAAGGACGATGTGACGCAGAAATACCTCGCACGTTTCCGGCACACTGAAGGCGTGCTCTACATCGGCAAAGCGCAGGAGAAGGCGCGCGTAATGCGCACCGAGCGCCGGCGCACTCGCAGCGGGACCACCTATCCGTGGGTCGTGGAATCCACGGCGATGGTCAGTCACGTCTACTTCTACTGCGTGGACGAAGACTTTGGTCCCTTCTTCATCAAGTTCTGCACCTACTTCCCGTATAACGCGAAGCTGTGCCTGAACGGCAACGAATACGCCAAGTGCCAGTTGCGCAAGCGCCGCATCGGCTTTGAAGCGCTCGACAACGGCGTGCGCGCCTGCGACAAGCCCAAGACGCTGCAGAGAATCTGCGACGGCCTGAACGCCGCCCGGATCGATCGACTGCTGCGCAAGTGGCTCGCGCGCCTGCCGCATCCGTTCTCGAAACAGGATCGCGCAGCCGGCTGCCGTTATGCATTGTCCATCCTGCAGGCCGAGTTCTCTCTCACCCAAGTGCTGGATCAGCCGGTGAGCGGTCGCGTGTTCTTTGAGGACGTGATCCGCGAGAATCTGGATATCGGCCGCCCCGGTCAGGTGCAACTGATCTTCGATCGGCGCGTGAGCAAGCGTACCCCGGGACGCTTTCGCACCCGCGTCATCACCGACGGGGTCACGCCTTCCCTGCATGTGGACTACAAGCACAGCCGCATCAAGCAGTATCACAAGCACAACCAGGCGCTGCGCACCGAAACCACCATCAACGATACTCGCGACTTCGCCCTCGGCCGGCGGCTGCATAACCTGGCGGCGCTGCGCCAGGTCGGCTTTAACGCCAACCGACGCCTGCTCGAGGTCCAAACGATCAGCCACGACTGTGCCTTGGGCGAAGCCGATCTCCAACGCCATCAGCGACCCGTGGAGATCAACGGGCAACGCGCTTCGGCGCTACGTTTCGCCGATACGCGCGTGCAGGCCTTGATGCAGGCGCTGCTGTTGTTCGTCCTCTTGCCCCATGGCTTTTGCAATCGCGAGCTGCGCGAGCACCTCGCTCCTCTGCTGGGCTGCGATCCCGGCCAATGGCGCCCGGGCAAGATGACTTACGATCTGCGGCGTCTGCGATTGCATGGCCTCATCGAGCGCCTTCCACACAGCCACCGCTACCGCATCACCGAACACGGACTCCGAACCGCCATGTTCTACAGCCGCGTCTACAACCGCATCCTGCGTCCCGGCCTCGCGATGCTCAGCCCAGCGGCGATCGACTGCGATTCGCCTACGCGTCGGCGCTTCAGCGCCATGAACGACACCATCTATTCGTGGTGCGATGAGGCGAAACTTGCCGCGTAAAACTTGACTCAAAAAACCAGAACCTACTCAATCAAGGACTCTAGCGCCTCGCCTCCGCCTCCAGCCTGTCGACTTGTTTCCTTGAGGCGGGCGTTTTCCAGTGCCAGCTCTCGGGTGAGTTTTCGGAACAGAGAAAGCCCCCATCGGAGGTTGGGGCTGTAGGGAGCCCTTCATCGTCCCCCTCTAAGGAAGGCGACAAGGCATCATGTTCACATAAAAATTGATCCGAATCAATTTTTTATTCCACTGTTTGAAGTGCCGCCGCCGGGCAGTCGTTAATGATCAGTATGCAAGTTGGTTGGAGTTAATTCGAGAGATCATTGTCCGGGGACGCTTTCACGTTTTTTGCCTCTTAGGCGTGCCACGCAGGGAACAAAGATATGGCGAGCTTTAACTTCAATCAATTTCGCTTTCTTGAGATCCTCGAACATTCGCGACAGATGTGCCGGTGTCATATGCAATCGCGAGGCGAGCACATGCTTCGGAGCAGGCAGAACGATCTCAGCACTGTCCGCGGCTGAATGTGTACGTGTAACCTCATCCAGTAGCCAAGACACAACGCGTTCTCGTGCGGGAATCAAGGGGGCCACGAGGTCCATCATCGCCGCACGTAGGCACTTGGATACCTCTGTGTGGACCTTCACCGCGAATGATCGATCGCGCTGCAAGCAGTCAAGAAATGTTGCCGGGGGAATGTGTGCCAGCATCGTAGGCACGACAGCGGAAGCGGTGCTCACATGGGGCGTTCCGAGAATCAACGCGCTTTCGCCAAACCAGCAGCCAGGCTCGATCAGCGCGAGCACGCGCTCTTTGGAATTTGCGAGACGCAGGCCGAGCTTAATGCGTCCAGTGATGACCACATATAGACCGTTCGAGGGTTCGCCCGCCTTGTATATGACGCCGCGCCGCGATAGCTCAACAATTGTCGCAGCAGCAGCGAAGCGTTGAGCCGTGCGTGGCTCAGTGTCATCCAGCAGCGAGAGCAGCTGCTCGATGCCCCTCCTCGTCGCGCGTTCGGCAAGGCGCGTTATAGTGCCGGGCATTGGGGCCCCTTCCGCCCAACTCTGGGGCGACCCAGCAATCATAGTCTCGTTGAACGCGCAGGCGTTGCCGATTCAGTGCTCGTGGGGCAAAAGGCCCTCACCTCGTCTGCGCGGTATCGATGCGAGTTCGCCCTGCATTGGGGACACACGGTAACGAACAGAACCTCTGCTTCGTAAGGAAAGGGTACCGTCCCGTGGGAGTGATCCTCGAACAGCGCGATGGCTTGGCCGCATCGGCGACATAGAAGGCCGAAATACCAGACGCTTTCTGTTAGTGGTTGCTTCGCACTGACGAACACGGTTCGAGCCATGGCCTGCCTCGCTGAGTAGCCTCATGTGTATTGAAAGGGCTGTGCAGCTGTATTGGCGAGAATGGCAAATAACTTGATGGACATCAAGTTTGAAGCACGCGAAGGCCTCTTTGAAAGGACCTTCCTTTTTTTAAGGTAGATAAAGTTATTGGGCAAACCTCGGGCCGCGACTTTTCCTTTCGTGGCGTGCGACGTTTGTCGCGCGGCTTGCTCCCTTTTGCTTCTGGCGCGGCATTGGGGGTTGAGCCGCCGCGAAGCCGCACGATGACTGTGAATTCACAAATACCGCATCGTATGAAACTTGCACCGACGATTTGAAAAACCTACACCATACCTACACTGCTCGCCATGGAAACCCGCGCCGAAAGATCTGAGTGATTTAATCGACGAGTTGCGTCGGCTGATCGCGGCGCGGGGCTGGGTCTGGCCTCTCCCGATCCAGTGCTCGAACTCGTCATCTCCGGGATGGAGCTGTCGCCGGAAGTCACCGTCGTACCGACCATGCTCGTGCATGACAAGAGCATCAGCGACTGCCCCACCGCAGGATCTCCAGTCGGCGTTACAGCGGCTGGCGATGCACCTGCTCGGGACACACGCGACAAGTGGCGAGAAGGCGCCTGCAACGCGTTCCAGCGCCCTGGCTGCTACTTGGGTACCTGTCCCTCCGGCCAAGGCCCCGAGCGGCCCGGGACGGCCATGACGGACCCGGTGGCCTGGTCGCCGGTCCGGCTCGCTGCGCGAAAAGGGACTCTATGCCATCTGGCGAGCCCGAGCCCGTGGCCGTTCGCGAGATGCATATTGCGACGTTGCGCACCATGTGCATGTAGTGCGCCGATATGCACACCGGCGCATTGGCCCGGCGCGATATGCATATCGTCACGCAGCTCGGCTCAATTTTGAGCCCAGTGAATGGAGCCCCACATGACTGATTCAGCAGCAGCCATCGCGTCCGCTCCGAAGCCGTCCCGCGCCTGGTCCGCTTCCCTGACGCTCTCCTGCAGGCGGTGCGAGGCCCGTGCCGAATATGCCAGGAGCATAGACCGGGAGCACGAGATAGCGAAGGCGCTGGCGCGTGCGGAGGTGGATGCGCTCGTGCGGGCCAGGCGGATGGCGTCAAAGAGGTTTGTTTCGCCCCTGGTCGAGACTGCGCGGCAACGTCCTGCAACTCGCGCTGAACGCTTTACAGGCGCTCCAGGCGCGCCCTATTGTGCTTCACGCGTTGCTTTGAGAGTGGGAAGCTGACGCCGGTCACGAAAGCGATCTCCGAACGTATCGAGAAAGGGGCTGCACGCGCATTTCGATGACATGATCGCGAAAGAAGAAGTGCCTGACGGTATTGCTGCAACGGGTCCCCGTCTTTCCTTTCACCCGGATAGTGATCTGTGGCCTTAGATCAGCCGTCCCGCATTGGCCGCCGTAAAAATCGCAGGCATAGTGCGCTGCTCGCGCTGTGGCAGAAGCCGGATTCGACCCGGCCTCTGCTTTTCTTTCGTTGCGCGCATCGGCTTAAGGCGCGGAGTAGATACGAATCACACCACAGCCGCGTTCGTGAAAGCGAACATTTGCTCGATTGACGCCAAGACACTGGTCGGCATGATCACACCGGCGCTGCTGTCCACGGTGCCGGTGCCAAGCACTATCGACTCCGCCGCGGTGCCTCCGCTCACGAGCCCGCTTTCAGGCAGCGCTGACGACGCGGTAATCACAGCATTGATGGCGAGCGCCTCGGTATCTTCCTCCGACAACGAGGCTAGGACGCCTACCGGCGCTGGATAGCGGAAATTCTCGCTGGTCATCGCCTGCGCATCCACATTCCGCAGCGTTACGATCGTCACGAAGTTCTCTCCATTGTCGGGCCCGTTGGAGTCAAGCTGGAGGAGCGCGTCAGGGCCGGACTGCAAAAGACGCAGATATCCACTGTCGAACGGGTCCGGACGTGGCGGGAACTCGCCGGTGAGCCAGCCAAACAGGGGGCTAAAGGCAGGGCGCTCGCCGGACAGGTCGAGAACTTCGCCATTCGCGCCGGGCTCGAAGTCCGTGATCACTAGGCCATTCTCTGCCGCACTCCCTACGAACACGCTGTCTTTTCCTGGGCCTAATGTGACGATGTGCTGGCTGCCGGGCGAAGCGCTAGAGCCGACAGCGTCATCACCTGGTCCTGCATCGATAGTTGCCGTCCCGGACAAAGGAACGCCTCGGACGAGCGCAATACTGTCGTTTCCTTCGCCGCCGAAAATAACCGCACTGAGGGTCGGACGCGCTGTCACCCGATCGTTGCCGTCTCCGCCCCAGACAAAGAGCCTCTCGACACTATCGGCGAAGATTTCGTCGTCGCCAGCACCTGCATGGACCAGCATCTTCGACACAGGTGTCCCGGTCACAGAAAAGCTTCGCATCGTGTCATGACCGTCGCCGCCGAAAAAAATGTTGCTGCCCTGCGTATCCTCCATGTAATCGTTGCCCTTGCCACCAAACATGCGGTCATCGCCTGGCCCGCCGAACAGCCTATCGTCTCCATCGTTCCCTTTGAGCCAGTCGTTACCAGCCAAGCCACTAATCTGATCATTGCCGCCGCGCCCGGAGATTTTGTCATCGTCCTCAGTTCCGACAAGCACATCATCCAGCGGACCGCCTTTGATCTTTGCCTGTTTGCTCATGGCTTTCTCCATAACAACGAATGCGCCAACGCATGGCGCTGTGGCGTCCTCGATGCCAAGACGTACTGCCGCTTACACCAGTCTGGTCTTGAGGCGCGCGCGCGTCATTGATGTAGATCAGATCATCCTGAACGGAAAAACGCCAACGACGAGCGTGAATTCCATCAGTCGCGGATGCGCCTGCTAAACGGTCGTAGCATGACTAGCCGGTGCCTACGTTTGCTCCACAGCGTGTCGGGCCGACGTAATGCAGGTACTTCGACATACGCCTGGAGAATGCACATGCTTTACTCCGCAGGCATCACCGCTACGATCTGACCATCCACGATGAGGGTGGCGCTGCCACGAATGTCCTTCGCCGTTCCGAAGTTGAACTGAACCTGCCTGAACTGCGTAACAACCCTGAAACGGCAGTAGCTCGGTACGCCGTTTTTCGGGAGAAATAAGCCGGGCTGGGACGAGTGCGGGAACTCGAATGTCACGCCGGGGCCTGCGGCACTGATGAACTGCGCACCGCCTTCGCTGCCCGCAAAGAACACTATCTCCAGCACAAGCTCCCGATCTGAAACGTTCGTGACAGCGCAACGTATCTCTCCAGAGTTCGGAGTGCCGCTCGGCAGCGGATGCGTGAACCGCACGAACGATGGTTGCTGTGCCTCATGCTTGTTATGTCCACGTTCACGTTCGTGTTCACCTTCTCCTGCGACGGATTGCAATGGGCCCAGCACGGTAGCAACTACGAGAGGGGATGGTGTGCGACGCATGACTCCTCCTATGGTCGAATGCGGGCCGTTGTCCTTTGCCTTCGGCGCAGGATCGGGCAGCGAGCGCACGGGCACAAGGCGTGCGGCTCGGCAGGCCATCGAAGACGAGCGAGAACGAGCGCACAGCGATCGCTACAGACTGGCGGGGGTGACTTCGGTCAGTGCAATCGCGCCCCTACGCCATCAGCAGGGGCGTTCGTGATTGCGATACGGAAGGTTCTGTAGTCGTGGTCCGCTAGGCGAGCCATATGGGCGCGAGGCCCGGGGTGTGGGGCTCGAATCCAGGTGGCCATCAGTCGCCATCATCGCGACTGTGCTCGATCCCGATGGCCTTGCCGCCAACCGCGCGCCGCAGACCATCGAGGAGGCGATGCAGCGGATGTGTCCGCGCGTGCTCGGGGTGGACCAACGCGATATCACACGTACGACGATTGACGGGAAGGCGTCTGCCACGCGCGTTACAGCGACATGACAGCTACCCTGGGTACCCACTGCGCTTGCCGACGCCGCCACCGCGTGCGTGGACGCAGGCGGTGACATGAGCGCGCCAGGGCATTCCGAATTGACCCCCGGTGGCCTGGTCGCCGCCCCACCTGCCTGACGAAAACGAGGCCCATAGCATATGGCGAACACTATTCAGACCACGGTTTCCCGAGCAGCAATGAGGGCAGAGCCAATCGGCGATGCGCGGCCACAGTGGCGGGTGCGCCGCACCTGCACGTCTTCGAGTGCGGCGATGATGAGCCGATGCAGAAGCTCTCGCGCGCCGTGCCGATTACGTCCGTGCCATCGATCAGAGCGCAAGAGAAAAAGGCCACAAGCCTCTGTCAAAATTTTTCGATTTTGTGGTGTTGCGACGCGTTATGGCAGCGAACCAGATTGTGTCTTCACGTGCCATAGGATTCCGACGAGCCATACGATCATCCGATCAGGCCGCCGAGGGGTTCCGACTGAAGTGCCGACGACTGCCACCACGCTTTCCTCGCTCTCCTCGCCCATGCTCTCGTAAATGCAGCTGATCACGACGGGCGCCGATGATCGAGTAGCCGAGTGTTCATCGGATCACCTTCCGCGCCGCCAGCACCCGCGCGCGTAGTTCCACGCCGTGCGCCCAGTCGTGAACGACGCCGTCAACCAGGGCAAAAGCAGGGTAGCGACGGTGGCGCGTGAAGCGCCCTTTCGGGTGCGCCGGACAAACTGCGCGACGGTCATATAGCGAGGCGTGAAGCTCGTGAAGCGCCGGGTCCAGGCGTCGAACATGACAACCCGATTCTTTGACGCAGCCGGTCAATCGATTGGCGCGCCGGGGTAAGTTTTTGATCGCCAGAGCAAGGATACTGTGCGCAACAATGAGCCCAGCCCAAGGAGTTCAGCGATGACATTGGCGAAACAATTATTGACGTTCCTCGCTTCACTCGCAATCGCCGCATCGGCTTCAGCTCAAGAGCGTGGCAGCTTCGGAGACTGGCGGGCCGGAAAAACGACCAATGAGAAAGCTGTGTTTGCGGCGACCGTGAACCAGAGTGGAAATGTTTTGGGCGTGTACTGCTACGGCGCCGAAAAGTGCATCTATTTACTAAGCATGCGGACGGCGTGCGAGGCAGGCAGTCGTTACCCGGTCCTGGTCAATTCGGATCAGGGTTCGTTGGAGCTCCAAGTGTATTGCAATGGGCAGCGTCAATCGAATGTCTACGAGTACGTCTTCACCAATTTCGAGAAGATCGAAGACGTCGTGCTGCGCGCCCACCGCGTCGGGTTTGCTCTTCCACTCGAGAGCGACGAATTCAACGTAGTCAGATTCAGCCTTCGGGGCTCCAACGAAGCGATCGCCGAGCTGCATGAACTTACTGTTGGCCAAACGGTGCCGACACGTCGAAATACTCGAGACCAACGGCTGTAAGAGCCGCAACGTGAAGTCCATCGAGACATCCCAGTTTGGAGTCCGACTTCAATCCACGCAGGGGACCGTATCTCCATGAACCGTCGTTCCACCTTCACCCTACTACTTGCATGCTGTGCCGCGAGTAGTACCCTCATCCCGATTGAGGCAGATGCCCGCGGTCGGGTTCGGCTTGGCAGTTCTGGCCTTCATGCAGGGCAACAGCACAGGGGTCCTGTGCTGTCCCGAGAGGAACTACGGACTTGCATACAGCGCGAACAGGACTTGAATCAACGCTCAGACGAAATCGACAATCAGGAAAGAACGCGGAAAGCGAAGGAAGCCGAGCTCGATGGGCTCAAACACACCATAGACCGGAAGCGCGCTTCGGTTGACCGAAACAACGATAAAGCAGTGAAGGACTTCAATGCCCTTGTGAGCAGGCATCGTGGACTCGTTCGCGACTACAACGAAAGCCTTCCGGCGTTCAACAAGAGTGTCACAGACTATCAAGGTGAGCAAACCACCTTCAACGCGCAGTGCGCGGGCAAGGCTTATAACGAGTCCGATAAGCAAGCCATACTGGCCGCGCAGAAGTGAGGCCAACCTCCGGCACGTGCCCTCATCTTGGGAGGCTTACTGACTTGACGCGCGCGGCAAACGAATGGCGCACAGGGGTAAGGGTTGGAAGGCACCCCCGACTATCCTTCATCCGATATCACCACTAAACAGTACTGAAAGGACAAGCCATGAAACACGTGACGTCGCTTAACCCTAACCAAGGGGGCGCGACCAAGTGGAGACGCCTCGGCATCGCGATTGCCATCGCCGCGCTGACCGGCTGCGCGAGTACGGAAGTGATGGAGTATCGCTCGGCCCCCGGCGCAGAAGTGCTTGTTGGCAAGGGCGGGGCCGTGAAGACTGTAGAAGGCGTAGAGGTCTGGTTCAACGGCGGCACGCCGCCGCGCGCGTTCAAGATCATCGCCGAGGCGAAGACCGACTACCAGACGGGCATTGCCGGTGACCTGGGAGATCGCGCCCACGCGCTTTCGCAGCTCGCGGGCGAGGCCAGGAAGCGCGGCGCCGACGCAGTGATCGTGTATGGCGAGGCAAGCGAAATTGCCGGGTTCGCCACAATGCCTGGGGTGAGCAGCACAAGTGCGAACGGCAGCATCAACTCGAGGGGCAACTTCAATGCGCGGTCCAACACTGTGACGGGCCCAGGCTACGGCGGCGCCATGAAGTCGCACTCGATTGGCGCGCTCTTCGTGATGTACCAGTAACGCCTTCACAACCACGCGGGGAAAGCAAGTGGTGGTGAGGTCGGATTCGCCACAACCGGGTGCCAGCGACACAGCGCCAGCAACTCCAGGCGTAAAGTGATGCTCTTCGGTCCCGAAATGGAATACAGCATGTTCAGCCACTCGAGCGGCCAAGCGCTGCATACGGTCGAGATGCACGTCCTTGCGAGGGCGTATCGGGCAGCGTGGCGGTCGCTCTTCGCGAAGGATCCGGTGGGCCCTCACGTCATTGCCGCCCTCGACGTGCTGTTTGTGTTCTCGGCGCGAAGGCCCTGAGCGGCAGCGCATAGCCCCCTGTCGGGTCAACCGGCACTCCTGCTATAGTCGCTTGACTTCCATTCGCGCTGACACCCGTGAAAGACGCAACACTCGCCAGTCTAGGGCAGATCGTCTGGCGTTTGATCGAACGTCACGATCGGGCGCCGGAGGCGTTCTTCCGAGCCGCCGGGATCGACCCGGAGATCATTCATGATCCGCATGCGCATATAGCGCGCGAGAAGAGCGATGCATTGATGCGGGCTCTGGCAGAGCGGATTGCCGATCCTGCATTCGGGTTGCGGGCCGCGCAGTGCTGGCACCCGTCAAATCTGGGCACGCTGGGATACGCGTGGCTTTCCAGCTCGACCCTGCGCACGGCACTGAAGCGCCTGGTGCGCTACTGGCGCATCGTCATGGCAGATGTGACAGTCAGGCTCGATGAAACGCCAGAGGGCGTTCAGTTCATCCACACGCCGCCCGAGCTTGACAGCACTCTGGACCGGATCCGGGGTGATACTGTGATGGCGATCATCTGGGACATGTGCCGGACTAATTTCGGCCAAGCGTTCAGCCCCCGGCGCGTGGCATTCCGACATCCAGCACCTGCCGATGCAAGCCCATACGAGTCGCTTTTTGGTTGTCCGGTCTCATTCGGCGCGGATGCCAATCGGCTGCTCATAGCCTCTGGCGAAGCTGACCATCCACTACCGACCGGGAACCGCGACCTTGCAGCGGCGCATGATCGCATCCTGATCGAACAGCTTGCGCGTTTGGACAAAACCGATGTAATCGCGCGTTTGCGTGCATCTCTCCTTGAGCGAATGACTTCGGGTGAGTTCTCGGAGCAGGACATCGCGCGCGATCTCCATATGAGCCCCCGTTCACTGCAGCGCCGACTGGCGGAGGCTGATGCCAGCTACAAGTCCCTCATTGACGATACGCGTCGGGACATGGCGCTACGCTACCTCCAAGACCCCAGCAAATCCGCTAGCGATATCACATTTCTCTTGGGCTATTCCCGGCAGAGCGTGTTCAGCCGGGCCTTCCGAAGGTGGACGGGCATGAGTCCATCGGAATATCGCTCGAGCAAGTCGTTGGCGAGCGCCTAGGCGCAGTCGGGTCGAGACGTTGCCCAGAGAGGCGAACCCATGCAAGGCGATTTTCAACGCAATCATTAACCAGCAATACCCTGCGCTCGTAACGTGAACTCTAGCCAGCTCTTATCCTCGCGCTTGCCCAAGAAGCGACTGCAAACCAGCTTCGTAGGAGTGCGTGTGCCATCGATCTCGACGGCGTAGCAAACCACCGCAGGTTGCTCCGCGCAATAAGCCTTCAACCATGCGCGCTCATGAGTGACTTTGACATTGCGGTGCTTCGGTCGATGGACCTTCCATTCGATAATGGCGACAGGTGCTTGCGTGGAGACCAATCCACATCGAAGCAGGTTTCACCGCAAGACTGCCAGATCACGAGGTCACGCGAAACGCTCGGCTTGGCATAGCCCCGAGGTTGCGGAACTCCGACTTCGATTCCGATCTGCGCTGGCTCTTTGATAGGTCCCTCAGGGCAACAGTGCGCGATCAGGTACCGGTGCGCGAAGTAATTTACCCAGTCGCGCTCCTTCGCGCGCCAGTTGACTACGTGAGTGTCAGCAGCGAGATCCTGGAGCGAGCGCTCGACGAGCGAGTCGAGTCCTCGGATGACATCGCGTTCGCTGACAATGGTCGGAGCCGCCTGATGGGGCCTGTTACTCATGCTCGCGGGCTGCACGATGCCACCGTCGGATGTATCCGTCGGAAAGGTGAGAGGGTTCGCGCTTGAGATACTCCACAAACCATCGAAGCATGCCGTCCCAGTGTCCGAAATCGCCCGTCGGGACGAGCAACCAACCGAGTTCCTCGAGAGTCCAATTAGACTTTGCACTGTTGTGCAGCATAGAGGTCGTGACCCAATTTGTTGCGTCGTCGGCACCCCCTCGAGCGACAGGCACGATGTGATCGACGGTTGGGAATAGCTCCCAATACATCATGTGTGTTTCGGTCATCTTCCAATTCGGGTGAAAAGGGAACTCCGATGGCAGCAAACGTGACAAGAGCCGGATCGTGCCAGGAAAGACAAGTTGGGCGCCCGAGTACCGGTCGATGAATCCATCACGGATAAAGATGGCAGTGCATTCGGACTCACTGTAAGCACGCGCTGTTGATTGGGCTGGTGCAAACGGGTAATCCACTCGTGCCACCGCGGCTGCCGTCCGCTCTTCTCCTGCCAACAGGCTACTGCAAACGCGCCTGACCGTTTCGGCTTTTGAGTTTTGCATGACTTTGTCGTATTCGGGTGCGATTCAGAGGGTCGTACTCTTCCAAAGATGCTGCGTTTCCGCGAACATCTTGAATGGGCGGCGGAACACGGTTGCCTCGATGAAGTCTATCCATACCTCCGTGCATTGCCGGAAAGTGAGTGGCATCACCTGGGAGGACGTTGATGCCTGGAACTTACACTGCACGCGGAGCCCTCTGCCGGGCCCGCGGTGCCGCTTCAACTCTTCCAAAAGCGGCCACTTGAATAAATCGGGCCATTCGGATGCGACCGATACTCGAATGGCGGGGCTGGTGGTTCCAGGAAGGTACGCAGTTTCGAATCATCCGCGAAACGGCGGAAGCCGTTGCGTAGCAATGCCTCGATAGAGTGCGATGCGGATGGAAACGTCATCTCGTCGAAGACTCCACCGGCATCGCTGATAAAGAATACTCGGACCCCAGCTTCATGCGGCTCGATCACAGCCCAGTTCTGCTGCAGCACAGGAACGATTGAAACGGGCAAGTTGGTACCCGATGAGCCGGTGGACTTTATATCAGCCCCTCGCTGAGGTGATCACAGGCAACATCACTAATCTGCGCTAAACAGTTTGTTGAAATTCTACGCATTGGCTGCCACCAGCACGAATATGCAAATCGCATAGCCAGAAGATTCAAAGAGTTAGGATGTCAGTGTCCGTCGAAACATGGCTTGCAATGTAGGTCTGAAGGATAAATTCAACGAACTGCTAGGAGCCTCAGACAACCGGGCGCTGTTCTTCCAAAGCATCCGAAGTATTCCGGTCCGCCTCCCGAAGTCCGTATTCGAAACCATTAAGCCTGCAAAGAGGACGTATTCTTAGAGGCGCGGCGTCCACGTAAGGAGGAGAAGTGGCTCAAGACAAAGTGTGGTTCCGGGTTCCTGATAAGAGCGAACTTCCCCTTGGAGCATCGTGGTATTGGGGCTTCGAGTGTCACGTGTGCAAAACGCGCATGCCGATCGGCGACGCAGGGACCAATAAGGCTGAACAAATACAGGCCATTGCAGCCCAAAAAACCGGCGGCAAACAGATATGGGTGATATGCCCGTCTTGCGGAGACGAAAATCAGCTCTATCGGTCGGACGAGATTGTAGTTTTTTCGGCCAAGTAAAGCGCATACCCGTCCTGCTGTTCGCACTGAACGCTGATGCGCGGCGCTCTAACGGTCGTCTAGCCCATGTGGTTGATGGCGACACGCTTGACGTTATCTTGGAGGGCAAGCGCATCCGCGTTCGGATTCGCGATATCGATGCCCCGGAACACGCGCAGCCATACGGCCATCGACCCAGGCAATCGCTGATCGCGCTTTGCTGTGGTGAGGCCGCGCAGGTCGATGGTGAGAAGCACGACAGGAATGGGCGCCTGCTCGCACACGTTCGCTGTAACGGAACCCATGCAGGCCCGAGCAGGTTCGCCGAGGCATGGCGTGGGTATTCGTGCGCTACGCGCCCGCCGGATTCGCCGCTCTACGCGATCGAGCAGGCAGCTCGAGCCGCACGCCGCGGCTTATGGGCTACGCTGCAGCCCATGCCGCCATGGGAGTTGCGCGGGCCCGGTAAGTAACGGCGCGGCATATTGGCGCCAGCGGCAGAGAACGCCAGGCCAGAACCCGCACTTCGGAATTCAACTATTTGCCTAGCGTAGCTGCTGTGAAGGAAAGCCGTTCGTCGCGGGTTCGCCAAATTGGTCCAGAAAAACCCCAGTGGAGCCTTTGACGGACTTTGGAGCCACACGTAACGCGCAGAGGTTGTGATTGGAAGATGGGGGATCAACCAATTACTCCAAAGCCCTCCAAAGCAGCGCGAATGGTCCTCAGTTCTCGCTCGTTGAACGGCTGGAATAGGCGGCCACGACAAGAAAAAAACTCTGCCGGGCCGGTCCGTCCTTCGTGCCAAATGGATTCGACGAGTGATCTTACGGGTGCGTTAGATATAGCAGTCTCTGCAGTTGCGAAGAGCACAGGAGTTCTTTCGGTCGTCGGCTGCGGGATCGGCACAGCGTACGGAGGAGGTGCGCTACCGCGGACTCGATGGATCACCAGGTTGTCGCGGTCTCCTTCACGGCAACTCTCGTCCAAGATTCCTAGTTTGCCGAAAACTACAACCACCGGCTTCAAGCCGGTGGGTTCATAAGCCGTCGGCCTTGAAGCCGACTAAATGTCAAAACAAGCTACATATTCATGCGTCGTAAACTGCTTTGGCTTGTGATCCCTTCGGCCACTTCGCCAACCTTGCTTCGCCTGAAGGCGAGGGGTTTCCACCATCCCCGAAGGGGACACTAACAGGTTGTTGAAAAACACGCCGAACGACGTGCATGCTTCGTTGTCTGAGGTATAGCGGCAGGTGGCGAGGAAGTCCTTGTCCGAAGCCGACTCGACGGGTGCGCTATGGGGTCTTATCGAAATACCTGAACGGCACGCGAAAACTCAACTCTACTGCGGCATTCGTTGTATCAGGCCCCTTCCCGTCGATGCGGTACACACCGTGACTAATGCATGTGCCATCTGTGCTTGGCACTGGGAGCGAATCATGCTCCTGTCCAAGAACATCCCATGCTCGGTCGTACACTTGGACGTCCACGTCAATTGAGGAACCGGCAAGGGCATCCTGAGGAATGTTGCACCTAGCGGTGCCCTCCCAGGTTAGCCGCGTATTGTCGCCCGCTCGTTCGAAGACTTCGTAGAACACGTCGACGAGAAACGCATTGCCGTCCTGGCTCATGCGAATGTCGCGGGCTCGCAGGGTGACGCGGGTTCGACGGCTGTCCTTCGAAAACACGTCAGCATCTCCACCACGACGTACCAACTTGTCCGACGCGATCGAGCCTGTTGCCACGTCATCCTTCCAGACCCCGCTAGGGATGCTGAGATTGCTGGGTTTGAAGTCCTTCGTATTCCAGAGTTGTGGCATACCAATACCCTCCATGACTGCCAGCCGGCAACAATGTGGAGCGCTATCTGCCGGTTACCGGCAATCCGGCAGATATGCGGCGTTCTACGCCCGATGTGCGATGTGCAATGCCGACGAAGCGGTTTTCACTGCGATGTGCCAAGACGAGTGGATATAAACTGTTAAAGTGAACCGCCTGTTTCACCTGCCCTGACTTCCGTACTACTACATCATAGTCACCGCCGAAGCACATCACCGAAACGGTTGATTGACGGTTCAGCGCACTTTTGGGAAGCGCGTAATGACCCGCCTGACTCTTAATGGACCCATATGCACTGCTTCAATGAAAAGCCGATGGGTGACTTTTAACCTGTGGTTCTGCATCACGGATGACTTAGCATTCGAGAGCCGATTTGAAACCAGCTTGCGGGCAGGGGGCGACCCCAAACAGCTAAAGTGGATCTGAAACCCGCTTTGGCCTTGCCGAGCGGGTTTTTTGTTGATGAGGCACGGATTGGCTCGCCGCCCAAACGGGGAATGAGCCAGGGGATTTGTCAACCAGATTGCGGCCCTGGAGCTATTCCGAATCCGCTAAAAGGAGAGTGTCATGGCAAGGCAGGTGCCCCGCCGTCCGGCGGGCTTCGACTACGGCTACCGTCCCGCTTCGTACTTCAGCAACCTCGATTCCAAGACTGTGGTCCTCGCATCAATCCTCGGAGAGGAACGAAGGCGGGACGTGGAGGAGCGGCTTGCTTCGGGGGACTTCGATCCGACCGTCTGGGGCGAGTGGCTCACCGAAAGCAAGCTGGACGACGACATCCGCACGATGTTCGGTGACGCGCACCCAGGTCTCATGGGCGGCGAATATCTTCCGCCGCTCGAGGATGGCCAGATCGAGATTGCGCGGATCGTATACGCCTCGGTCACGCAGGACGTTACCAGCATCCGCGCCAGACGGTGCGGCAAGCGAATCCGCTACGCCATCGTCGACGAGAACGAGTACGTGTACACCGCATCCAGGCTCTCATCGACCAAACCGCTGACGCTTGGGCAGTTGATCAGGCTGATCAACCGGTCTCATCCGGCGGAGGAAGACGATTTCGATAACGGGCTGGTGTTCTCGTTTCTCGAGAACATCATCGACTATGGCGGTGACGCTGACGGCATGAGGCATTTCATCAGGGTCGAGAGCGCCTTCTATCCCGATCTGGGGCGGTGTTACGAGGAAGCGATTGAGCGATACTTCAACAAGCACTATCCGGCAGACGCGCTGATCCCAGACGAGATCGGCGAGATCGTCGACTGGGTGTGCGAGGGCAAGACGGAGCCAGCACCGTCCTGGGCGATCGAGGAGTTTGAACGCTGGGCTCTCGCGCGCGGTTGGACCGACCAGAATCTCGTATGGGCAGCCTGGAGAGTCGTGGCGAAAGACCTGGAACCGGATTG
Source organism: uncultured beta proteobacterium (assembly GCA_963808765.1). GTDB lineage: Bacteria > Pseudomonadota > Gammaproteobacteria > Burkholderiales > SG8-41 > JAQGMV01. The sequence continues at coordinate 70,480 of CAWEHH010000039.1, read as the reverse complement.
GGAATCCGACGACAAGTTCTACGACCATCTGGAGCAGCCGATGCCCGCGGACTTAGCCCGGTTCATCGAACGAGGCGAACCCTTACCCGTCGAGTGGCGACCGGTCGTAGCGGCGGCGTTCAGGCGATTTCTCGTGCGCCACCCTCAGGTAGCCTTCAACTCCTATGGGCTTCCCGACTTTATCGTCTCCAGGCTCACTCACCGGGAAAAGCAGAAGAGCATCTACGTCGTTTCGAACACAACCGGCCTCCCTTCCTCGCGTAAGCAGTCGATCAACGGGTACTACGCCACACTCCGCAAAGCCAAAGCAGCTCTCCGTGCGTTCGCTCGCCCTTGTGAGGGTGACAAAAAAGCGGCCTGAGGAGAGTTGAGAAAAGATCGAACCGCATACATCGCCATGGCACGACCGGCAGGCGAGCGCGCAGCTGCAGCGGGCGAGCGCTCGCGGTCGCCGCCGACATCCCCTACGCCGACGCGTACCAGGCGTTCCTGGAGGCCGGCAGGGTGCCGTGCAAAGCCCACGCCGCACTCTGTCACGGACACGCTCTTTTCGCGGCTTGGGTTTCGTAAGCTCGAGACGTTCATCGGCTACCGGGAGCGCCTCAATGCGCGCGCCGGCCTCGTCCGGGTCGCCCGCTATCCCACGCTCACCCTATCGCGAAGGGCGCTTTACGGTGCATCGCCGTGGGCATGCCTTCGCCGTTATCGATGGCGTCGTGCATGATTGGGCGCGGCACGAACCCGCGCTCGCGTGTGCTCTCCGCATGGGAGGTGAAGCGATGAAGCACGGTCGCTTCAAGCGGCTCACGCCGCAGCAGGTGCGCGCCTACGCGGCACTGCGCATCCTGGGGATGATGGTGGTTAGCCCCGGACGATGCGCGGCCCCTACGCGCGCTACAGAGGCGCGGCCTGGTGCGTTACCGGCGCATCGAGGGCGTGCGCTACGCAGTCCTGCGCGAGCCGTGCATGCGAGCACGGCACCAGCGGGGCACTGCGCCGACGAATGGCACGCCAACCTGTCGCGTGCAGCGCAAGCCATGACACCCGTAGACGATGGGGCGTGGCAGCGTGAGCTAGACTGCCGCGCCATGCTCGACCGGACCGGCGGCGTGACCGTAGTTGAGCAGAGTGAGAACTCTCCCGTTTCGGATTGTTAATGGGAAGATCAGATCGCCGCAAGGGGTATGAGCATGCGAATCGAGAGCATCCGCCAAGTATCGAAAATGGGAAAGTAGCGGCGCACTGGCGCATGGCGCGCCCAAGAAAACGCCCGGCCTAAGCCGGGCGAAGCGCGGAGGCATTCAACTTCCGCGTGAGGAGGAAACTCGTGACACGAGTCCGCCGCTATTCTCGCCGCGAATCCCTTACAGTAGCCTTACGGTGCCGCCGAAGAAGTCGCGGGCCCTGTCGGCTGGGTTAAGGAAGGCAATGCGCCGACATCCTCAAGTAATCGGCTCTTCACCGCGCTCGGGCTTCATCATCGGCGACGCTGGCGGCGTTGACGCGTTCGCGTCCCCTGGCTTCGATCGCGCCGAGCCCTACCTGCTGTTCACCAGGCAGGACGACGAGTACCTGCCCGCTTGGCGCGTTTGAGGCACACTACGCAAGTGCGCCTGTCGGCCCGAAGCAATGCACCTGAATTCGCCGCCGCGCCTGGACCTGTTTGCTCTTTATATTCGGACCGTCACTGTTTCGCGCCAAGGCGCTTTAAGATGTGCGGCGTTTCTCGCTAAACTCGCGCGCGCGGTGTCGTGGGGGAATGGGGGAGCGGATGCTGCACATCTACTTCCCGCAGCATTAATTCCTGTTGAACCCGGGAGTGGAAGCGGCCCTTTACGATTCGCTCGTGCTGCGCAGCTTCGTTGGCATTGACTTCGGGCGCGAACAGGTGCCGAACGAGATCACTGCATGCAAGTTCAGGCACCTGCCGTGTCCGCAGAAATCGCGATGTGACGAAGCGCGGCGCACAAATTGCTTCGAAGCGCTGTTTGCGGGCGCGATTCCCGAGCGATTCTCGCGCTCACGCTCAAGATCTTGCGTGCGACCGCTTGTTCCCAAACTAATAACAGCAGGGCAACAACAGGGGTTCTTCTGGGGGCTAACCCTCTCAGCTTTTATACGATCTAGGAAGATGAACCATGAGGACCAGTGAAATGTCGTTGCGGATGGCTGTCATTGCTGCGCTTGCGCTGACACAAGGGTGCGCTACTAAGGATTACGTGCGCGAAACCGTTGATCCCGTGACGAGCCGAGTGTCTCGCAGTGAGACCCGACTCGATCAGGTGGACACCCAAATCAGCGGCTTAGGCACACGAATCGGTCAGGTGGAGGGCCGGGTCGGCAAAGCCGAAGAAAGGACCGGCAAAGCCGAAGGAAGGATCGCTCAAGTCGAAACCAAAGCGGACAAGGCCCTTGCTGATCTGGGTAATCTGCGGCTTGAGCGGCGCCTCGTTGTTGACATGAAGGATGGCGCTACTTTCGGCAACAACTCGGTTAGCCTGTCGCCCCGCGCGCGTAAAGAGATCGATGCGTTTCTCGAGGCTCGTAAAGCTGATATAGGCGGCAATGAGGGCGTTCCGATTATCGTTGTCGCGGGACATACCGACGCTCAAGGCTCGCCCGATGTCAACTACGAGATAGGCAGGCGTCGTGCAGAGGCCGTGAGCCGCTATCTAATCACTCGCAAGCAAGTTGACCCCTTGCATGTGCAGACGATTTCATATGGTGAATCATCGCCACGGGAGGACAACAAGACAAGGCAGGGTCGAGCGGCGAATCGTCGCGTTGAGATCCTCGTGTATCGTGAAGCCATTTCGACGGCAGGGGCCGGAGCAGCGCCTGCGAAACCAGCAGCGCCCGCGAAGGCACCGCCTCAAGGCTAAGGCAGGTGCTACTTCGCTAGGGATCCACGCGCAGCGCTCTCTGGACCATTCATCGAAATGGAGAGAATACCGGCGTCCAACGGGGCGCCTGCGCGTGGTATTCCGGTTCTGCGCGGTTGTGAATGCACACGGCGTCTAGTTCGAGCGGTGCGTTTGTCAGTCATCTCACCTCGCTCTTCCGCTCCTCCTGCAAATCGCGGCTCGCCGTGTGCAGTTCGTGCAGGCACGCCTCCGCCTCTTTTCGCCGTCTTCGAGGCGCCCGATGTCGGCATAGGGGCGCGTTTAATCGGCGTTGAGCTTCCGAACTTCTTCCAGAGTAGGCGCGCAACCATGGGAAGCATTCGCGATGCTGGCACCGTGACGCTCAGCGCGTCGTCCTGCCACGTCGGGGAGAAAAGAAGAGTGGAGGTGAGAGCCGCGGCGATAGTTCCTCGGGCATCGCCCCCTGTCGTTACCTGAACGGGCAACCGCCCCGATCAAGCCTGCCCAGAGGGGGCTTTTCATTCCGCGACCGCGCTATCCGCCGTCCAGAAGTAACACGAGAGCGGCGCTAGGAGTCTGCGCGGCAGACAGCCGCGCGACGAGTTGAATGGTTGATACGGCTGCGCGAGCGAGCATTTTTGGGCGAACGTGCGTGTGGTGCCTTGGCGCAGGGGATCTCGAACGGTGCTCGCAGCATGACGGGCGTGATCAACAGGCGTTTTCTCTCGGATGTTGCGATCAACCCGGCATCATGCGGGCCATTCTGCGCAGGTTCAGCGCAGTGCACACGAGCCGCCACTCGGCTTTGACCTTGGCCAATCCGCGCAGGCTGAACTGACGGAAGCCCAGCACGTTCTTCACCCAGCCGTTGGGCGGCTCGGAGAGCCACTTGCGGCGGCGGTAAGCTGCTCGCGCCTCATCCGTTTGCAGCTTGGCGGCTATCTGGGCGGTGTGCGGGTATTTCGCGCTATCGATCGCGAGCTGGCGTTTACCTTCCTGCCCCAAGGCCACGATCAACTCCACGGCAGTCTCTGCAAGGTGTTCGAACTCCGCTTCCGAGCGAAACCCGGCATCGGCGAGCAGTTGTGTGGGAAGATCGCCGGTGCTGTCCTTGACCGCTTCCAGCAGAGGCGCCAAGCAGCCGCTATCAGCAGCGTTGTTGGTCAGCTCGGCCGCAACGATGATGTGTGCCTGGTCATCCACGGCGGCAAAGGCGTTATAGCTATAGTCGAAGCCGCCGCCCGCACGCTTCATCACCCGGCTGTCGCTATCGGTGAAACTCTCCTGCGCGTCGGGCTTAGGGGTGCCGAACTCGCGTTTGTAGCGCGGCCCCTTCGTGAGCGTGCCATCAGGCCCGCGACCCCGACGCTCATCATCGGGCGTTCGCCCCCGCGCCGCATCGGCCTCGCGGCTACGCTGCTCCAGACGTTCTTTGGCGGCACGGATCACCGCGAGCCGGTCCTCGTGCCGCGCGATCTCGGCCGGCACATCGAGCTCCGGTTCGTTCTTTTCGGTTTCATCCACCACACGCGCACGTGCCAACAGAGCGTCGATCTGCGCCGTGAGCTCCGTTTCGGCCTTTTGCATGCGCTCGTAGCTCATCGCCTTGTGCCGCGAGGCGTTGGCCTTGATCTTGGTGCCGTCCACCGCGATGGTGCCCAGCTTCACCAGCCCGCATTCGCGCGCGAGCTTCACGACCTGCACAAACAATCCGGACAGCTCTTCCAGGTGCAGTGCCCGAAAGTCGCAGATCGTCCGATGCGCCGGGTAGTTGCCCGCCGCCAGCACTCGAAACGCCACATCCTCGTGCAGCTTGCGCGCCAGCTTGCGCGAGGAGAACACTCCTGTCGCGTAGCCATACACCAACACCTTGACCATCATCGCCGGATGATACGGCTGGTTGCGCGCTCCGCCCTGGGCGTAGCGCGCGTGAAACGCGCTCAGCTCCAGGCTGTCGATCGTGTCGCTGATGAAGTAGGCCAGATGCCCCTCCGGCAACCAGTCTTGCAGCGCCGCCGGCAGCAGCATCTGCTGCCCCGGCGCATATGGAAGATAGCTTGTCGTCATCCCAAATCAACGTACCATGCGGTCTAATCGATGACAGCACACCTCAAAGTCTTCTGCCGCGCAGACTCCTAGGCCCGGCTTGGAGTAAGCTAGCGGCTTGCCGCCCACTATTGGACTCCCCAGTCCTGGGGGCGGCCCCGCCCCGGACCGCCGCCTCCATCTAGGCCTCCGGGGCGCTTTTTTGAAATGCAGCACGGCAGTCTCCCCCGAGGATAGGGGCGGTGTGGCCGACTCCGAGTGCCGTGTTTGCAGGCAAGTGGCGCTGTGAATCACCCCCCTGATCACGAAGGAGTAAGGTAGCTGCTGGCGCTGCTTTCGGACTCCCCGTCCGGCGCTCGCCCCGGATGCGCCCCACACAGGCCGTCCGGGGCGTTACCCGTTACGTAACGATCTCGGCGCTGCTTCAATCGCTGGCGGGCTGCTTCGCCAGTCGCTCAATAAGCTGCTTGGCTTTGCCGACCAGATAGCCAACTGCGCCGGGTGACATCGTCGTCATATTTTTCTTGCCCTCTGCTTTCAAGCCCTCGAGGATGGGCTTAAGTTCTTTCATGAGCACGGCGAGATCGATCGTGCGTCCCGCCTTCCTCATGCGATATTGAATGGCCTTGGCGTGCTGCCGGCGTTCGCACAGACCGATGCCGTACGCACCTTTGTCCCGCATGTTCTGAAACACGGAGTCGAGCGATTCCACGGTCGCATTCACGTACTTCGAGATGATCTCGATGTCGTGCCATTTGCCGTCCGCAAAGCGCCGCACGATCTGCTTGCCAATGCCCCCGCAGCACATAGGTGCAGAGGCAGCGTTACGTAACGCCCGTAACTCGGCCACCTCCTCGCGCAGCTTAGTGACCTCGGCGCGCAGGCACTCCAGTTCAGAGTCCCGCCGCCAACGCGCCTGCCGCTCCGCAATCGACATAACGATCTCGCCAGTTGAGTGGCGGTCACGGTAGAGGCGTTACGTTTATCCTGCGCGTGAATTGTCCCTTGTTCGGCGCGCATTCACACGCCCTCCACGCGATACGGCACCAGGACAGCGCCCCTCTGCGTGTAGACCAGCTCGCCGTCCTGCCAAAGCGTGCGCCACACGCCGTCAGGATGCCGGAAATCCACCCGCGCAGCCCACAGGCAGGCGCAGGCGTATTCCTTCGCGTCGATCAAGCTGGTGAAGTGCATTTGCGGCAGATGATCGGGCACTGGCACGCGGAAGCTGTAGCCTTCCATTGTTCTATGTCGTGCTTTCAAGCGCCCCGCGCTACGAGGCGGAGTGCGTCTTGAGCCGCACGACCTTTGCGGCGGGCCGCGCCTGCGCCATCTCACGCAGGGCTCGCTCATAAGCAATGCGAGCCGGGTGGTCTTCGGGCAATTCGATTCGCGCTGGCGCTGCCACGCCCTCACAGAAGCTCGCCCAATCGATCATCAACTGCCTGCGCCTTTCCAGCATGTCGGTGCGGTTGTAGGCTGCTTCGACGGCATCCCCGACCTTGTGCGCGAGAGCGAACTCCAGCATGTCACGCGGGTAGGCGGTCTGCTCCGCGCTCCACACGCGGAACGTGCTGCGAAAGCCGTGCACCGTTACATCGTCACGGCCCTGCGCTCCAGCACGTTGAGGAGCGCGTTCATAGGGCACTCCGGAGAAGACAAAGGCGCTCTCGCGGGGCTGCGCCTCTATGATCTCGACAGCGCGCGGTGAAAGCGGCACACGGTGTTCCTTCGCCATCTTCATGCGCTCGGCGGGGATGGTCCACAGGCCCCTTTCCAGATCGAACTCTTCCCAGCGAGCGCCGCGAACTTCTCCCGAGCGCGCGGCGGTGAGTATCGCGAACTCAAGCGCGCGAGGGGCCGCCCCGCTCATGCTGTGAAGCGCCCTGATGAAGGCGGCAATCTCGGCATACTTCATCGCGGCGTGATGCACGACGCGCTGCACCTTGGAGCGCTTGGGGAAGACCTTGTCAAGGTTCCCGCGCCACTTCGCCGGATTCTCGCCCTCCCGATAGCCGTGCGCCTTCGCCCAATCGAGAATGTTCTCGATGCGGCTGCGCACGCGGCTCGCGGTTTCGGTCTTCGTTTTCCATATCGGGTCCAGCACGCGCCTCACGTCCCGCATGGAGATCAAGCGAACGGGAAGCTTTCCGATTGACCGCGGACGCGTAGGTTTCCATGCTGCTCGTCCACTGCTCGGCGTGCTTGGCGTTCCTCCACCCGTCGCGGTGATCCTTCATGTAACGCTTCGCACACTCATCGAACGTGAGCGTCGCTGCGCTCCTCGCCGCATTCTTCGCGGCCTCTTCGTCCCGGTGCCCGATCGGATCGATGCCCCTTTGCACGAGCTTGCGCTGCTCGGCTGCGTCTTCCCTGGCGATCGCAAGGGAGATGGTCGGGTATGAGCCGAGCCCCATTTCGCGGCTCTGGCCGCGTAGCGTGAAGCGGAAAATCCAGCTCTTCGATCCCGTGGGGCTCACCTGCAGATACAGGCCGTCGCCATCACAGTGGTATTCCGACTTGAGCTTGCCCTTATTGCTGAGTGTGCCGGAATGTTTAAGCCGCTCCACCTTCGCGACGCTCAACCGGTGTGTCTGTCGTGCCATTTTTCGTGTCCTCCAGAGGTTTGATCTACCCACATGCCAACCCCCAGTGTAACCGGTATTTCCCGGCCATTATCGGACATCGGCGGATGTTTTCCCTCTGGAGAAGCTCAAACTTCGCTCTTGTAGTGTCGGACATGCTATCCGACACGCGAAAGGAAAGGAGGTTACGGAGGGAAACCATGGGAGCGGAGCGGTCGGGGTCCCTCTGTTCCGTAGGGCGGCGAGGCCCGAGCCGAAGGCGAGCGCCGCCCCCGTCCGGCAGCGGAAGCGGTCTGTCCGGCGGCTTTTTCACAGGCCCTTTCTTCCGGCGCCGCGGCGCGATGCCGTGCTTGTACCAAGTCATCCGCTGCTCCTTCTCTTCCACGTCGTTTCGAATCGGGGGTTCCGACCCCCGGGCCATGCCATCAGGAACTTTTGCTCGCGCCTTGGAGTATCCTCTCCGGCAGCAGCCGGGGCCCGGAGGGCGGTCGTGGCAAGGCGGGCCTGTCTCACGGGACCCTGCCGCCGGCGGAAGAAGCCTTCGCAGCGCACATCGCCCCCGACGGGGGGATCCCGTGACGCGCCGAGTTGCCGCCCGCGACGGAAGGGAGAGCCATGTTCGGACAAACAAAAATCACCACGAGACTCGTGCTCGGGTTCTCCATGCTGCTCCTTGCCGCACTGTTCCTGGGCGTGCTCGGCGCAAGCAGCATCCGCAGCCTGTCGGCGCTGACGGAGAACATCTTCAGACATCCTTTCACCGTTACGACCGGCATTCTCGAAATCCGCGCGGACGTGCTGAGCGCCCAGAAAACCCTTGCAAACCTCCTGCACAACGCGAGCCCGGGTGAGATCGACAGTTTCGAACGGCGGCTGCTCACGCAGCAGCAGCGCGTCGACAAGGCGTTGGCCCTCGTTCGCGAGCGTTTCCTCGGCAACAAGGGCGAAGTCGATCAGGTCGAGCGGGCGCTCGGCGAATGGCGAGCGGCCCGCGACGAAATTGTCTCGCTCATGCGCGAGGGCCGACGCGGCGAAGCGCTGGGCATTCACGGCGGACGGACGACGCTCCAGGGCGACATGCTCCTGAAAGAAATTGCCGATGTCGCGGATTTCGCCGCCAGTCGTGCAGCGGCCTTCAAGGAGGAGGCGGCGCAAGAGGGCGCCTCGGCGATCTGGCTCATCGTCGCCACACTGCTCACGATGGCGGCCGGCGTCGCGCTCGCGGGGTTCGTCACAGGAAACGTGAGAAGCTCGCTGCGCTCGGCGGCGACCGAGGTGCAGCACGCGACCGAAGGCATCGCGGGGAAAGCGGCCATCGCCGAGGCGATCGGCGCCGGTGACCTGAACCGCGAGATTCCCGAATCGGAGCGCCTCGAGCTCGATTTGAGCCGCGTGCCCGCCGACGAGCTCGGCGCTCTGCTCAAGGCCGCGGTGCAGTTGAACCAGGTCCAGCTCACGCTCGATCAGGCCTTCCGCAACATGGTGGGCTCGCTGCGCTCGGGGCGCGAAGCCGGACGCTCCGCCGACTGGCTGAAGACGGGACTGAACGATCTCAACGTCCTCATGCGGGGAGACCAGACGCCGGCCGAGCTCGCCGAACACGTCCTGAGCTACCTCACGCAATATCTCAACGCGGCCGTCGCCGCGCTCTACCTTTTCGATCAGCAGACGCAGACGCTCTTGCTCACGGCAAGCTATGCGTTCACCCGCCGCAAGAACCTGGCTGAGGGCTTCGCACTGGGCGAGGGTCTCATCGGACAGGCCGCACGCGAACGCAAGACGATCTGTCTCGCGAACGTGCCGCCCGACTACCTGCCCGTCAGCTCTGCATTGGGGGAGGCTCATCCGAAACTCATCGCGGCGATGCCGCTCATGCACAACGACAACCTGATCGGCGCGATCGAGATCGGCACGTTGCACGAGTTCAGCGATGCCGAGCTCGAGCTCCTCGGTCTCGCCGCGGACGCCATCGCGATCGAGTTGAGTGCGACGCTCGGGCAGCAGCGGACAACCGAGCTCCTTCACCAGACGCAGCAGCAGGCGGAGGAGCTGCGGGTGCAGCAGGAGGAGCTGCAGCAAAGCAACGAGGAACTGGAAGAGCGCGCCCAGATGCTCGAACAGCAGCGCGAGAGTATTCGCGCGAAGAACGACGAGATCGAGCGTGCCGCCGACAACCTCAGGCAGAAGGCGATCGAGCTCGAAAGGGTGAGCACGTACAAGTCCGAGTTCCTGGCAAACATGTCGCACGAGCTGCGCACGCCGCTCAACAGCCTGATGATCCTCTCGAGCCTGCTCAAGCAGAACAAGGAGGGCAACCTCAGCGCGAAGCAGGTGGAGTTCGCCACGACCATCAATGCGGCGGGTTCGGACCTGCTCCACCTGATCAACGACATCCTCGATCTGTCGAAGGTCGAGGCGGGCCAGATGCGGTTCACATTCGGCGGAGATCGACGTGCAGGATCTATGCGGCGCGTTGCGCTCACTGTTCGAGCCGCAGGCCGAGCAGAAGGGACTCGCATTCTCGGCGCGAACGGAAGGCAACGTGCCCGGCACGTTCCGCGGCGACGAACAACGCGTGCATCAGATCCTGAAGAACCTGATCGCCAACGCGATCAAGTTCACCGAGGAGGGGCAGTGTCGAGGTAAGCGTGTTCACACCCTCCGGCCGTGAGAACCCGCTCCCCGTCGAGGCGATCGCATTCGCCGTGAGCGACACGGGAATCGGCATCGCGCGCGGAGAAGCAGGAGATGGTCTTTCACGCTTTTCAGCAGGCCGACGGATCGATCAGCCGCAAGTACGGCGGCACCGGCCTGGGGCTCTCCATCTCGCAGCAGCTCGCCCTCCACATGAGCGGCCACATTCGCCTCGCGAGCACACCGGGGAAGGGCAGCGTCTTTACGCTCTATCTGCCTGTTGTCGCGCACCGCCGAATCCACCGCCGGAAGCAGCCCGCCGCGCCGCGACCGGCCGCGAAGTCGCCGCCGCGCGAGGGCGCCGCCGGTGAAAATGTCGTGCCCTTCCGCGCGCCCGCTGCGGCCGACCGGAAGGAGCTCGCGGCAGCCGAGAGAAGCATCCTGCTCATCGAAGACGACGAGAAGTTCGCGGGCATCCTGGAAGACATGGTGCGCGAGCGCGGCTTTGCGGTGCTCTCGGCGCGAGACGGCGAGACCGGCCTCGCCCTTGCGGAGCACCATCTCCCCAGCGCGATCATCCTCGACGTGATGCTCCCCAACATCGACGGCTGGGGCGTCATGCGCCGCCTGAAGGACAATCCGCACACCCGTCACATCCCCGTGCATTTCGTCACGTGCCTCGAAGAGAGGCAGAAAGCGATGGCGATGGGCGCGATCGGCTTTGTCACCAAGCCGGTGGACCCCAGACAACTGAACGAGGTGTTCGAAGCAATCGAAGGCAGCGTGGCAAAGTCGGTGCGCAAACTCCTGATCGTGGAGGACGACGCGGCGGAATCGGCCAGCATGGTCGCCCTGCTCGAGGAACGCGGAGTCGAGATCACGGTCGCATCGACCGGCAAGGAAGCGATCGAGCTTCTGTCATCGCAGGCGTTCGATTGCGTCGTGCTCGACATCGGGCTCTCGGACATGTCCGGATTCGAGCTGCTCGACCGCCTCCAGGACATGGGGGAGGCACGGCAAACGCCCGTCATCGTCCACTCCGGCCGCGATCTGAGCCACGAGGACGAACGCCGGTTGAGACGCTACGCGGAAAGCATCATCATCAAGGGGGCCATGAGCCCCGAACGGCTGCTGAACGAGGTCGCGCTCTTCCTGCACCTTGTCGAAAGCAAGTTGCATCCGGGCAAGCAGCGCATGATCCGCACCGCGCTCGACAAGGAGGCGATGCTCGAAGGCCGAAAGGTGCTGCTCGTGGACGACGACATGCGCAACATCTTCTCGTTGACGAGCGTGCTTGCCGACAAGAACATGGTCGTGGTCGAAGCCGAGAACGGGCTCGAAGCGATCGCGCGGCTCGCGGAGCATCCCGACGTCAGCATCGTGCTGATGGACATCATGATGCCGGAGATGGACGGCTATACCGCCACCCGCGAGATCCGCAAGGACGCGCGGTTCTCGACGCTGCCGATCATCGCCATGACCGCGAAGGCGCTCAAAGGCGACTACGAGAAATGCATGGCCGCCGGCGCGAGCGACTACATCGCGAAGCCGATCGACGTCGACAAGCTGCTTTCGCTCATTCGCGTCTGGATGTTCCAGCCGGCCTGAACCGAAGCACCCCATGACCGCAGACCAGGTGGAAAACGTCGAGATCCGGCTTCTGCTGGAGGGCATCCAGCGGGTCTACGGCTACGACTTTCGCGACTACGCGGACGCTTCGATGAAGCGGCGGCTCACGCAGTGGCTTTCAGGCTCGGAGTTCGACACCTTTTCGGCGGCGCAGTCGCGGCTGCTGCGCGATCCCGGCGTGTTCGATTCGCTCCTGCGCGGCATTACCGTGAACGTCACCGAGATGTTCCGCGATCCGGCGTTCTTCAAGGCGCTGCGCACTCATGTCGTGCCGTTCCTGAAGACCTACCCCTTCGTGAAGATCTGGCATGCGGGGTGCGCGACCGGCGAAGAGGCCTATTCCATGGCCATCCTGCTGAACGAGGAAGGCATGTCCGGGCGTTACCGCATGTATGCGACCGACATCAATGAAGCGGTTCTCCAGCGCGCCGCGGAAGGCATCGTCTCGCTCTGCGACATGCAGAAGTTCACCCGGAACTACCAGAAAAGCGGCGGCACCGGCTCGTTCGCCGACTACTACACGGCGCGTTATGATCGTGCCGTGCTTTCGGGCACACTCAGGAAAGACATCGTATTTGCACCGCACAATCTCGCAGCCGACGCCGAGTTCGGCGAGATGCACGTGGTTCTTTGCCGCAACACGATGATCTATTTCAAGCCGGCGCTGAAGGAGCGCTGCCTGCGTCTCTTCGACGCGAGCCTGCTGCCCGGCGGGTTCCTGTGCGTGGGACTCAAGGAAACGCTGGAAAACAAGTCGATCGCGGACCAACATCAGGAGCTCGTGCCGGGCATGCGCATTTTCCGCAAGCGCTATGGATAGCCACAGATACCACGCGGTGGCGATCGGCGTGTCCACGGGAGGCTTGCGCGCGCTCGAGACGATCCTCCAGGCACTGCCCGCCGATTTCGCTCTGCCGATCCTGATTGTTCAGCATATCGATCGCGACGCAGGCGGCGGGCTTGCCCACCTGCTCGACCAGCGGTGCGCGCTCAAGGTGAGGGAAGCCGGCGACAACGACCAGATCGTCCCCGGCACGGCGTATCTCGCGCCCGCCAACTACCACCTGCTCGTGGAGAACCGGGAGCGCCTCACGCTTTCCGTCGACCCGCCCGTGAGTTTCGCCCGGCCTTCCATCGATGTGCTGTTCGAGTCCGCCGCCGATGTGTTCGGGCCGCATCTGATCGGCATCGTGCTGACGGGCGCCAATTTCGACGGCAGCGAGGGCTTGAAGCGGGTAAAGGCGCGCCGCGGCCTCGCGATCGTCCAGCAGCCCGCGGATGCCGAAGCCGCCCAGATGCCGCGTGCCGCACTCGCGGCGACCGAGGTGGACCACGTCGTGACGCTCGGCGAGATCGCACCGCTTCTCGAGCGGCTCGCGGGCGCGCTGCCTGCCGCGGCAAGGACGGCCTAAAGCGATGTCCGAGAGCGCCGCGCTGCTGCTCGTCGATGACCGGCCGGAGAATCTGACGGCCCTGAAAGCCGTGCTCGCCGACGAAGGCGCGGACCTCGTGACCGCGAGCTCGGGCAACGAAGCCCTGAGCCTTACGTTGAAGCGTGATTTCGCGCTGATCCTGCTCGACGTCCAGATGCCGGATATGGACGGCTTCGAGACGGCGGAGCTCATACGCGCGAATCCCAAAACGCGCCACCTGCCCGTCATCTTCATCACCGCGGGCCTGAACGACACCAAGCTCCAGTTCAAGGGCTACGAGCTCGGCGCGGTCGACTACCTCATCAAGCCGTTCGAACCGCAGCTGCTGCGCAGTAAAACGCGCGTGTTCTGCGACCTCTACCGCCAGCGCCGGCAGCTCGAGTCCGTTCAGGTGCTGCTCGAGCTGAAGATCAGCGAACGCGTCGCCCAGTTGCGGGAAAGCGAAGAACGATTCCGCCTGCTCGCAACGCACGCTCCAGTCGGCATCTATCAGCTCGACGCCGGCGGGCAATGCGTTTTCGTGAACCCCTCCTGGTGCGACATGTCGGGTCTTGACGCCGGGGAATCGGCTGGACTGGGCTGGACGCGCACCGTGCACGAAGACGATCGCGACCGGGTCTCGGCCGCCTGGCGCAGAGCGCAGGAAACGCGAGGCGAGGCCTCCTTCGATCACCGCTTCGTCCACCGCAATGGCGCAGTCGTGTGGGTGAGCGACAACCTGATCGTGCTGCGCAACGAACGCGACGACGTGACCGGCTATCTCGGCACGAACTGGGATATCACGCTGCGCAAGAGAGAAGAGGAGCGCGAACGCGTGCGGGCCGAGGTCATGGCGAAGCTCGCCAATGACGCGCCTCTGCCCGAGCTGCTGCACCTCGTTTCAGCCGGCGTGAAGCGTCTGGGCGCCGCGACCACGTGCGCCGTGCGCCTGTTCGGCGATGGGCAGGAAGAACCGGCGCCCGTAAGCGACGCCCCTGACGGTGGGTCCCCTGTCCACGTCGAACCGATTCTCGCCCTGAACGGCGACACGTTGGGCGAGCTGCATTGCACGGCCATCGCGCCCGCGGCGCACACGCGGACCGATGTGGACGTTCTGCGCGAGGCGGCGCAGCTCGCGGCGCTCGTGATCGAGCGCAAGCGCACGGACAACGAGCTGCGGATCGCCGCTTCGGTGCATCAGGCGCTGCGCGAAGGCATCGTCGTTACCGACGCCGAAACGACAATCATCGCCGTGAATCCGGCGTTCACGCGGTTGAGCGGTTACAGCCATGGCGGAAGTGATCGGCCGCAATCCGCGCATTCTGCAGAGCGGCCGCCACGACAAGGCGTTCTACGAACGGATGTGGGATTCGATCAAGAAGACCGGCCGCTGGCAGGGCGAGATCTGGAACCGCCGCAAGACCGGGGAAGCCTACCTCGAGTGGCTCTCGATCGAAACGCTCTACGATTCCAGCGGACAGGTGCTGCGCCGCATCGGCCTCGTTTCCGACATCACGGACCAGAAGCGCGCCGAAGAAACGATCTGGCGCCAGGCGAACTACGATCCTTTGACCGAGCTGCCCAACCGACGGCTCTTCCTCGACCGGCTCAAGCACGAAACAGCCCGTGCACAGCGCGCCGGCAGGCTCGTCGCGCTGCTCTTCATCGACCTCGACCGGTTCAAGGACGTGAACGACACGTTCGGACACCATACCGGCGATCTGCTGCTGGTGGAGGCGGCACGGCGCATCAGCGAATGCGTGCGCGTCACCGACACCGTGGCGCGGCTGGGCGGCGATGAATTCACCGTCATCATGGCCGATCTCGTACAGACGGAACGCGTAACGCAAATCGCGCAGGAGATGCTCGAGTCCCTGGCGCAGCCGTTTTCGCTGCGCGGGGAAGTCGCCTACGTATCCGCGAGTATCGGTATCACGATATTTCCGAGCGACACGCAGGACATCGAGACGCTGCTCACCAACGCGGATCAGGCGATGTACGTGTCGAAAGGACTCGGCCGCAACCGCTACAGTTACTTCACCGGCTCGGTGCAGGCGACGGCACAGACGCGACTGCAGCTCGGCAAGGACCTCCGCGGCGCGCTCGCAGCCGGTCAGCTCGAGCTCTATGCGCAGCCCATCGTCGAGCTTGGGTCCGGACACGTGGTCAAGGCCGAGGCCCTGTTGCGCTGGCGCCATCCCGCCTATGGCATGGTGCCGCCGGTACAGTTCATCCCGATCGCGGAGGAAAGCAATCTCATCAACGAGATCGGCGACTGGGTCTTCAGGGAATCAGCGCGCACCGCCAAGCAGTGGCATGAGGCGCGGAAGGCCGGCGCTCCCAATGGAGAAGGCATCCAGATCAGCGTGAACAAGTCGCCGCGTCAGTTCCTGTCGGGCAACACCGAAGAGACGTGGGTCGAGTATCTCAAGCAGCTCGGGCTGCCGGCCGAATGCATCGCGATCGAGATCACGGAAGGTTTACTGCTCCACGATCGTCCCGAGGTGGCGCGCAAACTCGCGCAATTCCACGACGCCGGTGTTCGCGTGTCACTGGACGATTTCGGCACCGGCTACTCCGCCATGGCGTACCTCAAGACTTTTCCCATCGATTACCTCAAAATCGATCGTCTGTTCGTGCGCGACATGGCGAGCGATTCCAACGCTCACGCGATCGTGGAGGCCATCATCGTCATGGCGCACAAGCTCGGGCTCAAGGTCATCGCCGAAGGCATCGAAACGACCGAGCAACGAGATATGCTGAAGGCGGCAGGCTGCGATTACGGCCAGGGTTTTCTGTTCGCGAAGCCGATGCCCGCCCTCGACATGGCCGCCGCCTATCCGCGTTGAGCGCTCAGGGGCGGCGCTTGCGTTCTGCACTGACCCTCGTACGATCGGACGAGAGTGCTAATCGGCGTTCGAATGCTTCGTTCGCGGGGCCCCGCTGCTCCGCAGCCCCCGCTCACCCGAGAGCGGTGGTTCTCCCGAGCACGATCAGAGCATCCGCCGCGACGGCGCCGCGAGGCAGCACGAGCAGCGGATTCACGTCGATCTCAGCGATCGCGTGACGATTGCGCCACGCGAACTGCGAGAGCACGGCGAGACAGCGCGCGACCGCTTCCACGTCGAGCGCGGGCCGCCCGCGAACGCCGTCGAGAATCCGTCGGCATCTCAGCGCATCCACCATCTCGCGCGCGGTCTGCTCGCCGAACGGTGCGATGCGGCACGCCGTATCGCGGATCGCTTCGGCTTCAACGCCACCTGCTCCGACGACAACCACGGGTCCGAACGCGGGATCATTGACGACGCCGGCGATCAACTCGAATCCGCCGCTGACCATTTGCGAGACGATCACGCCGTCGAGCCGTGCATCGGGAGCGCGGCGCCGTGCGTTCGAGAGCACCTCATCCATCGCCGCCTGAAGCTCGCGCGCGCCCACCCCCAACTTCACGCCATCGACGTCGGTCTTGTGGGAGATGTCCGGTGACGCGATCTTCACCGCGAACGGCGCGGCGAGTCCGCCGACTCGCACCTCTTCTCCACAGCGGATCAGCACGTCCCGGCTGACCGCGATGCCGATCTCTTCCAGGACGCGCTTCGAATCGAGCTCCGACAGCACGCGCCGGCCGGGGGATCGCAGGACTTCGAGCGCAATGGCGTCCATGCGCGGCGAGGCGTGCTGCATCGACACCGTTTCCGCGCGGCCGTTGCGCTCGATCGCTTCGCGGTAGGCGGCCAGCATCGCGATCGTGCGGGCCGCACGCACCGGCGAGGGCAACACCGGGATACGCGCTGAGCCGAGTGCAGCCACCGCCGCGCCCGCCTCGCTCTCCGGAGTGGAAATGAAAGCGAGGAGCGGTTTCTGCGTTGCAGGAGAGAGCTCGCTCAACGCGCGTGCACCCACCAGGCACGCAGGGCCCGAGCTCGACGCAAGATTCACGCACAGCGCGTCGACGGCGCTGTCGTCCAGAACGGCATTGACCGCCACGTGGAGCCTGCCTGCGTTCTCGTCGCGAATGAAGCCGGCAGTGAAATCGACAGGGTTGTCGACGGCGCCGATCGCCGGGATGACTTCGGACAGACGCTCGCGTGTGTGCTGCGCGAACTCGGCGAGCGCGAGGCCGCTCTCTTCGGCCGCGTCCGCGAACACGATCGCCGATCCGCCCGAGGCGCCCATCACGGCCACGCGCCGCCCCTGCGGAAACTTCCCGGCTTCGAACGCCTTCACGTAATCGACGGCTTCGTGGATCTCCCGGATCTCGACGATGCCCGCCTGCTCGAAGAGCGCCCGGAAATAATCGTAGCGCCCCGTCATGCTGGCCGTATGCGAGGCGGCGGCATGCGCGCCCGCGCCGGTCACGCCGGCTTTCCACAGGATGATCGGTTTGCCGAGACCGAGCGCGCGCTTGCCGCATTCGAGCAGGGCACGCGCGTCGGGCAGCCCTTCGATGTAGGCGAGCACGATGCGTGTCTCGCGATCGTCGAGCAGCGCGTCGATCAACTCGACGGTGCCGACGTCGGCTTCGTTGCCGGTCGCAATGATGCTGCGGAACCCGATTCCAGCCCCCGCGCATGCGAGCGCGAGGCTGTAGCCGAATCCGCCGCTCTGTGTCACGAGCGACACGGCGCCTCGCGCGAGATCCGGCGTGCGCGTCATGCTGCCGAACGCCGCGTAGACGCGCGCGTGAACGTTCACGAAACCGAGACAGTTCGGACCGATGATGCGCACTCCGGCGCCGCGTGCGATCGCCAGCATGCGTTCCTGACGTGCGATGCCTTCCGCGCCGCTTTCGCGAAACCCCCCGCTCAGGACGACGGCGAACGGCACGCGCTTGCGCGCACACGCCTCCACCACCGGCACCACCCCACCCGCCGGAACGCCGATGACGGCGATGTCGATCTCGTCGCCGATGTCATCGATCGACGGATAACAGCGCAGGCCCTCGAACGTCGAATACTTCGGATTGACCGGATAGATGCGGCCCGGATAGCCATGGCGCAGCAAGGCGTGCACGGATTGCGATCCGGGACGCGCTGCATCGTCCGACACGCCCACGACGGCGATCGAGCGCGGTTCGAACAGTCGGTCGAACTGCTTCATCTTCTCAGTCCGTGCTGAAGCGTGGCGGCACTCCGCGGAAGTCGCGCACGCGTGGAGAGCACTCATCCCGGATGTGCGCGGCGATGCGCCTCGTGGGCGGCACGTGCTTCGACGAGCGCGGCCTTCATGCGCCGATTGAGCCACTGCTTGTTCGCTGCGAACGCACGCGGATCCTTCTTCGCAAGCAGCTCCGCCGTCGCGAGCGCGGCGCCCATCAGCTCCGCGCGGGGCACCACTGAATTGACCAGACCGCGCGCGAGCGCCTCGCGAGCGGGCATGCGGCGGCCGGTCTGAACGAGATCGACGGCGAGCGCGAGACCGCCGATTCTCTCCGCGATCGCAGCGCCCATGAAGGTCGAGAGGCCGAGGTCGATCTCGGGCAGCGAGAGCGCGGCTTCCTCTGCGGCGACGCGCGCATCGGCGAGCAGCGCGAGCATCGCACCGCCCCCGCTGGCGATGCCATTGAGCGCCGCGACCACCGGCTTCGGACTTTCGAGAATCGCATCGATGAGTGCCGCGAGCCCGGCCGAGCGCCTGCGACGATGCGCAGCCATGTCTCCGTCGGCCGGTTGCTCGCGTACGTCCGCGCCCGCCGAGAACACGCGCTCGCCTGCACCGGTGAGCATCACCGCCCCGTCGCTGCGTCGCCCGCGGCTTCGCTCAACGCGCGCGTTACGTCCTCCATGAGGCCGACCGAGAGTGCGTTCGCCTTGTCGGGCCGATTCAGACGGACGCACAGGCAGCGCTCATGACGCTCGATGTGCAGATGATCCTGTGGGGGCATGATGTGAAATCCGGAAGGGGCGACCGCAGCGTAGCGAGGACCGCGGCGCGTAACGTAAAATTCTAGTGTAACCGCCCTCCCGCAGTCTCTCCGTCTGGAGCCCGCACATGGATTTCCATCTGTCGGAACAGCAGCAGATGTTCCGCGATTCGGTCGCGGCCTTCGCACGCAAGGAGCTCGCGGAAGGCGCGCTCGAACGGGCTCACGCGCCGCGATTTCCGCACGAGATCGCGAAGAAGATGGCGGACGCCGGATTGCTGGGCATCACGCTTCCGGAAGCCGACGGCGGTGCGGGCGGAACGCTGATGGATGCCGTGCTCGCGATCGAGGAAGTGGCGAAGCACTGTCCGCGCAGCGCCGACGTGATCCAGGAAGGCAACTTCGGCGCGATCCGAGTCCTCGCTCACTTCGCGAACGAAGACCAGAAGGCGCGTTACCTCGCTCCGCTCCTGCGCGGCGAAGAAGTGATCGCGGTCGGTATGACGGAGCCCGACGCCGGATCCGCGACCACGGACCTCAAGACCACTGCGACGCCGGACGGGAATGGCTTTCGTATCAACGGATCGAAGGTGTTTCCGTATCCGCACGCCGATCAGTATCTCGTCTACGTGCGCTACGGCCCGGGCGTCGAAGGCATCGGGTCGGTCATGCTGCGGCGGAACGCACCGGGCTTCTCGATCGGAAAAGTGTCGAAGTTCATGTCGGGCGCCGACTGGGCGCCGATCTTCTTCGACAACGTCTACGTGCCGCCCGAAGACGTGCTGCTTCCCGCGGGCGGCTTCAAGAAGCAGATCCAGGGCTTCAACGCCGAGCGCATCGGCAACGCGAGCCGCTCGCTCGCCTACGGGCGATACTGCTTCGAGCTCGCGCGCAAGTACGCCCTCGAACGCAAGCAGTTCGGTCGCGCGCTGTGCGAATTTCAGGGTCTCCAGTGGAAGTTCGCCGACATGAAGGTGAAGCTCGACGCGGCGCAGCTTCTCCTCTACAGGGCGGCGACGAACGCCGACCGCGGCTTCCCGGCGCCCGACGAGACGACGATCGCGAAGCTCATGTGCAATCAGGTCGGCTTCGACGTCGGCAACGAAGCGCTTCAGGTGATGGGCGGCCTGGGCTACACGCAGGACACGCTCGTCGAATACTGCGTGCGCCGCTCGCGCGGCTGGATGATCGCGGGCGGCTCGATCGAAATGATGAAGAACCGCCTCGCGGAGATCATCTTCGAGCGGCGCTTCTCGCAACGACCCGGTGACCGTCATTAGTGAGCGGCGCGCCTGGGAAGGCTGTCGCCGGCGAACGTAGTCATTCGAACGTCGGGCGTTAGTCACTCCGTCCAAGCGTACGGGGTTAGGGCAGAACGCGCATCTAAATCATGACGATCGACGCCACGCTTCGCAAAGCCCTCCTCCAGCCCACCTCGGTCGCGCTGGTCGGCGCATCGGCCGACCTGAAGAAGAACAACTCGCGCCCGCAGCGCTATCTCGAACGTTTCGGTTACACCGGTCGCGTGCTGCCGATCAATCCCACGCGTGACGAAGTTCAGGGCGTGCGCGCTTATCCCGACCTTCTTTCGGCGCCCGGCCCCATCGATCACGCATTCATCATGGTCCCCGCGAGCGCGGTTCCGGAGGTGATCGAGCAGTGCTGCGCGCTGCACATTCCCGTCGCGACGCTCTTCACCGCGGGCTTCGCCGAGCTCGGAGAAGACGGCACGCGGCGGCAGCGCGAGATGGTGCAGAAGGCGCGCGCGGCCGGGCTGCGTCTGCTCGGTCCGAACTGCATGGGCGTGATCAACGTGCACGACCGCATTCCGCTGTCGGTGAATGCGGTCATCGAGCGCGAAGCGCTCGTTGCCGGGCCGCTCAGCCTGATCTCGCAGAGCGGCAGCATGACGGGGAGCATCCTGTCGCGCGCGCAGGCGCGTGGGCTCGGCTTCTCGAAGCTCATCTCCGTGGGCAACGAATCCGATCTCGCCGTCGGCGAGCTCGCGCAGATGCTCGTCGAGGACGAAGACACCGGCGCGATCCTGCTGTTCCTCGAAACCTTCCGCGACGCGGACAATCTCGCGCTTGCCGCGCGCCGCGCGTTCGAGGTCGGCAAGCCGGTCATCGCGTACAAGCTCGGCCGATCCG
Source organism: uncultured beta proteobacterium (assembly GCA_963808765.1). Lineage (GTDB taxonomy): Bacteria > Pseudomonadota > Gammaproteobacteria > Burkholderiales > SG8-41 > JAQGMV01. The sequence goes on along the minus strand of CAWEHH010000039.1, from coordinate 49,297 downwards.
GCGTGGGCCGCCGCGTCGCCAATTCGCACACGGGGGCGCTCACCGGCCCCGATGAGATCGCGAACGCGTTTTTTCGCGAGCACGGCATCCTGCGCGTGGACACTTTCGAGGGCCTCTTCGAGACGGCGCAGCTCGTCATGTCTCATAAGCCACCACGGGGAAGGCGCGTCTCGGTCGTCACCGGCACCGGCGGCGCCGCGGCGATGGTCGTCGATCGGCTCGGCGTGCTGGGATGCGACGTCGTCGGGCCTTCGCCCGAGGTGATCCGCCGGCTTGCGGAGAAGGACATCGACGTCTCCGACGCGCCGCTCACGGACATCCCGATGGGCCGCAGCGAAGGCGGACGCTACTCGGCGATCTTATCCGCGCTGCTCGCCTCCGATCATACCGATGCGGTCGTCTCCGTCATCGGGTCGAGCGCCCAGGACCCCGCGATCATCGTCGATCGCGTGCTGAACTCGCAGCCCCGGAACGCGAAGCCGCTCGGCGTCTTTCTCGCGCCGCGCGCGGAGGACGCGCTCGTGCAGCTCCAGCGCAGCGGCGTCGCGAGCTTCCGCACGCCGGAGTCGTGCGCGGACGCGGTGAACGCGTATCTCGACTGGCGGGCGCCGGGCGAGCGGCCGGAACGCGCCCGGCGGTGCTCGAGGCCGCCCTTCCGAGCTGTCGGCACGCCACGCGGGCTCGCGCATGAGCGAGCGCGAAGCGGGCGCTCTTTTCAGCGCGCTCGGCATCACGGTCGCAGCGCATCGCGTGCTCACCGGCGGATCCGAGCGGGATCGATCTTCCCGGCCCGTTCGCGGTGAAACTTCTTTCGCCCGACGTCCTGCACAAGACCGACGCGGGCATGGTGAAGCTCGACGTCACCCGCGAATCCCTGCCTGCCGAAGTCGATCGCATGCTCGCCGATGCGCGAGCGCACTTCGCGCACGCCCGCATCGACGGCGTACTCGTGCAGCAGATGGAGCGCGGGCTGATGGAAGTCCTGGTCGGCTATCGCCGCGATCCCGAGATCGGTCCGGTGGTGCTGCTCGGGGTCGGCGGCATCGCGGCCGAGCTGCACAAGCGCGTTGCGGTGCGCGTTGCGCCTGTCACGATGGCGACCGCACGGGAGATGATCGACGAGATCGCCGAGCTCGCGCTGCTGCGCGGCTTTCGCAATCTGCCGCGCGGCGACTGCGATGCGCTCGCGGCGGCCGTGCAGGCGATGTCGCGCCTCGCTTCGCTCGAAGGACGCGTCGTGCTCGAGGCCGAGGTGAATCCGCTGATCGTGAAGCAGTAGGGCGAGGGCGCCGTGGCGGTCGACGGGCTTGTCGTTTTCGCATCCGATTGAGTATGCGCACGTAAAACACGTTCATGCCGGGCCTCGGTCTCCCCTCTCCCCGCGGGAGAGGCGCTGGGGTGAGGGAAACGCGGCACGAGCGAAGCGAAAGGAGATGCAATGAGCGCGGTGGTGAAGGAAATCGCAACGGCAGGCATGGGCGCTACGGCGCGCCTTGCCGAGCACGTCGCTGCGGCGCGTTACGAGCAGCTCGGGCCGCAGGTCGTCCACGCGTTCAAGCGCGCGCTGCAGGACCATCTCACGTGTGCGATCGCGGGCTCGGCGCTGCCCGTGTCGCAGGCGCTGCTCCACTACTTCACCGAGTCGGATGCGACGCGCACGGCCACCGTCGTGGGCAGCGGCGCAAAGCTCTCCGCGCCGAACGCGGCGCTCGTGAACGGCGCCAACACGCATGGCCTCGACTTCGACGATGGCCACACGAACGGTTCCGCCCATCCGTCCGGCGTGATTTTCCCGGCCGTGCTCGCGGCCGCCGAACAATACGGCGCCTCGCCGCGGCAGATCATTCTCGCAACCGTCATGGGCTACGACGTCATGTGCCGCATCGCCGCCGCCGGACATCCCGTCACGGCACGGCGCGGCTGGCACAACACGCCGACGGCGGGCGTATTCGGCGCGGCCGCCGCGGTCTCGAAGCTGCTCGATCTCGACGCGAGCCAGACGCGTCACGCGCTCGGGCTCGCGGGAAGCTTCTCCTCCGGCGTGCGGGAGTACGTCGAGGAAGGCGCGGAGATCAAGCGCATCCATCCGGGCAAAGCGGCACGCGACGGACTCGTCTGCGCGGAGTTCGCGAAGCGCGGCATCACCGGGCCGAGCCGCATCCTCGAAGGCCGACAGGGCTTCGCGAACACGCATGCGGGCGGCGAGATGAAGTGGGAGCGGATGATGCTGGGCCTGGGTGAGCGTTACGAGATCGAGAGCATCTACTTCAAGCCCTATCCGTGCTGCCGCCACTATCACTCGGTCGTGGACGGCATCTGCGCGCTGCGTGAGGAAGCGCGGTTCGAGCCGGCGGAGGTCAAGCACATCCACATCGGACTCTATGCCTCGGGCGTGAACGGTCACGACCACAAGCACGCCGACAATCTGCTCGATGCGCAGATGAGCGCACCGGTCGCGGCGGCGCTCTCGGTTGTCGATGGCGTGCTCGCGGCACACCACTTCCTGCCGGAGAGCATCGAACGCCCGCCCGTGCAGCGCTTGATCGAGCTCTGCAACACGGTGCTCGACGAAGAATGCGACCGCATCTATCCGGGGCGCCGCTCGGGTTACGTTCGCATCGATCTCGCCGATGGCCGCAGTCTCGAGCAGCGCGTGCTGGATCCGAAAGGCGAAGGCGTGAATCCGATGAGCGACGAGGACCTGAAGCGCAAGTTCTTCGTCAATTGCGAACCGGTGATCGGAAAGGAAGAATGCGAGCGCCTGCTCGACGTGATCTGGAATTTCGACAGCATCCGCGCGCTCGCGTGAGCTGTTTAGCGGGGTAAGTTGAAGGCCGCCTGGGCGAGGCGGGCTTCCTTCTACTCAAGTCCTCGGACGAACGATGTGAATACTGATAGGCGCCTGAATGTTTCGTTCGCATGGACCCCGCTGTTTCACAGCCCCCCGCTCACCGACAAGCTTCCATCGTTCGACGAAGAATAGTACGTTTGCGGTGCGCGGCGGCCCGATCGAGCCAGCCGAGCGCGACGCCGGTCGCATTCGCGCCCATGTCGGCATATTCGAAGCTGCGGTAGCCGGTGATAGCCCTGCGCGATCTCGAGCGCGACACCCATCAGGGCGAGAGCGACCGCGATGAAGAGCCGGGTGCGGGCCTGCGAATAGATCTGCCCGAACCAGAACATGAGCGTCGTATACGCGAGGATGTGTCCGAACTTGTCGCTGTGCGCGGTCGGCGGGCGCGCTCCGAGCCGCACGAGCGAAAGGACGATCACGGCCGCCACGAGCAGCCACGCGATCGAAAGCCACAGCGCGGTCCATCTGAGTTGATACTTCTCGAACATCCGTTCCCCTATACTCGACTCGTGACCGTAACGACAGGAAAAGCGCCATGAGTTCCAACATCGAAAAACGTCTCTCGGAGCTGGGCATCGTTCTGCCCGCGGCCGGCGCACCGGCGGGTAACTATATTCCGTTCGTGGCCGTGGGCGAGCTGGTCTTTCTTTCGGGACAGGTCGCGCGCGAAGCGGGAAAGATGAAGTACGTCGGCAAGGTCGGCGGTTCGCTCACGATCGAAGATGGACAGGCTGCCGCGCGGCTCTGCGCGACGAACCTGCTCGCGCAACTGAAGGCCGCGTGCGGCGGCGATCTCGATCGGGTGGAACGCTGCGTGCGGCTCTCCGGGTTCGTCAACAGCGCGCCGGACTTTCTCGAGCATCCGAAAGTCATCAACGGCGCGTCGGATCTCATGGTGGAAGTCTTCGGCGAGCGCGGGCAGCACGCACGCACGGCCGTCGGCGTGGCGGCGTTGCCGCTCGACTCGGCGGTGGAAGTCGAAGCGATCTTCCAGCTGCGGCGCTAGCGCTGCGCGCGGCGAAGCTCCGTTGTTTCGGGTACTCGACGCTGCGTCTCGCAACGACGGCGTTCCCTCACCCTGAATCCCTCTCGGAGGGACAGGGACCGTGAGCCCTTCTCCCCTCGGGAGAAGGGTGGGGATGAGGGCAGAAGGCGGCTCAATACGTCGTCAGCCCCCCGTCCAGCACGATCGTCTGGCCCGTGACGTAAGCGCCGTCCTTGCCGATGAGATAGACGACCGTGCCGGCGACTTCCTCTTCAGTGCAGAAACGCCCGATCGGCACGCGCTGCTCCATCATGGCGCGCTGGTCGGGATGGGCCGAGAAATAGGCGAAGCGTGAAGGCGTCTCGACGAGCCCGGGCGCGATGGCGTTGACCCGGATGCGGTGCTCGGCCCACTCGTAGGCGAGCACGCGGGTCATGTGAATCACCGCCGCCTTGGAGATGCCGTACGTCGAACGCTGCGCAAGCGACACGATGCCGTGCGTGGACGCGATGTTCACGATCGAGCCCTCGCGTTTGTGCGCGACCAGATAGCGCCCCATCTGCTGCGCCATGAAGAACACGCCGGTGAGATTGCACTCCATCAGCGTCTGCCATTCGTCGCGCGTCACGTCGAGCGCCGGCTGCCGCAGCGTGACGCCGGCGTTGTTGACGAGCACGTCGATGCGGTCGAACTGGCGGGCGGCCTGCCTGAAGACTTCCTCGACGCTCGACTGCGAGCGCACGTCGAGATGAAGCGGAATGGCCCGCACGCCGGCGGCCTCGACTTTCGCGATGACGTCGTCGAACGGCGCCTTGCTCACGCGCGTGAGCACGAGGTCGTAGCCTTCGCGCGCGAGCCTCAGCGCGATGGCGGTGCCGAGTCCCTGCGATCCGCCCGTTACGATCGCGACCGGCCGCTCGTTGTTCATGTCTCCTCCCGTCGCTTGAGCATTGCTTGCGACAGCTCCGCGAGAGCGGCGTTCACGTGACTCGTTCCGCTGACTGCGATCGAGTTTACGCGACTTCAGAACGGGTGCGACAATCGACGCCCGAGGAGGGCGAAATGAAGAAAGCAGCAGCAACGCTCGCGGCAGCCGCAGCCGTGCTCATGACGAACCCCGCAAGCGCGCAATCGACTTATCCGGGCAAACCGGTGCGCATCGTCGTGCCTTCGTCCGCCGGAGGCGGAACCGACATCATCGCGCGCATCGTCGCGCCGAAGCTCACCCAGGCGCTCGGCCAGCAAATCGTCATCGACAACAGGCCGGGCGCCGGTACCATGATCGGCGGCGAGCTCGTAGCCAAAGCGCCGCCCGACGGCTATACGCTGCTCATGTGCATTTCGACGCTCGCGACCAATCCGGTGATCTACCGGAAGGTGCCGTACAACGCGCTCAGCGATTTCGCACCGATCACGCGCGTGCTGGTGGCCTCCAACATCCTGGTCGTTCATCCATCCTTGCCGCCGCGAACGGTGAAGGAATTGATCGCGTTCGCGAAAGCGCATCCCGGGCAGCTCAACTTCGGCTCCGCGGGCCTCGGTACCAACCCGCATCTCTCGATGGAGCTCTTCCTCAGCATGACGGGACTGAAGATGGTGCACGTCCCGTACAAGGGCTCGGCGCCCGCCATAATCGATCTCCTCGCTGGTCACGTCGGCGTCATGACCGCGACGGCGCTCACAGGCATCCCGCACATTCGGGCAGGTCGCCTGCGCGCGCTCGGCGTGACCGGCGCAAAACGCACCGCCGCCGCGCCTGATGTCCCGACGATCTCGGAAGCCGGCGTGCCCGGCTACGAAGCGGTGCAGTGGTATGGCATGGCTGCGCCGGCCAACACGCCGCGCGAGGTGATCACGCGGCTTAATCGCGAGATGGTCACGATCCTCCAGATGCCGGATGTGAAGGAGAAGTTCGCGGCCGACGGCGCGGACACGGCGGGCACGAGCCCCGAGGAATTCGGCCGCTACATCAAATCCGAAACGGAGAAGTGGCAGAAGGTGGCGAAGGCGGCGGGGATCAAGCCGGAGTAGGAGCGGCGCTCGCCTGTGGCTCGGGCCGGCCTTCGAATGCTACGTTCGCGGGGCCCCCCCTACGCCCCGCTCGTTCTGCCTTAGCCGTCGGACGATCGGACTGAGTGCTAACCGGCCTTCGAATGCTACGTTCGCGGGGCCCCGCTGCTCCGCGCCCCCGCTCACCCGAATAAGGGGTGGTTCTAACCATCCGCAGCCCCCGCTCACCGAAAGGGATGGTGCCTATCTCGCGTGTTTGCCCGCTTTCCACCCATGCGCAGCGAGATGCGTCTTCGCGAATTCGAGCGGCTCGCGCTCCAGACGCGGCGCCATCGTATCGTTCCAGCGATTGAGGAAGCCGTTGACGGCGACGAGGCCCGCGATCTCCACGATCTGCCCTTCGGTCCAGTGCTTGCGCATGCTCGCGAAATGCACCTCGGTCACCGCGTTCGGCTGGGACGCGGCGGCAATGGCGAAGTCGAGCGCGACACGTTCGCCTTCGGAGAAAAACGGACTGGCCTTGTAATCGATCACCGCGGCAAGCTTCTCGTCCGACACGCCGGCACGATGCGCCGCCTCCGCCGAATGCGCCATGGAGTATGCGCAGCCATGCGTGCGGCTCGCCATGTACGCAATCAGGCGCTTGAATCCGATGTCGACTTCGCTCGCGGGATCCCACACCGCCGAGGCCATCTGTGCGAGCGCCTTCACGAGCTTCGGTTTGCGCTGGAGGATCAGAACCGTCGTCGGCGCGTATCCCAGCAGGCGCTGGTATGTCGCGAAGGTATCCCGCAGGTCGGGATTCATATCGGCTGGCAACGGATCGAGGTACGCCATGTGAGCTCCGTATCGGGTGTCGTGGCGCCGACGATACCTTATTCCCGGTGAAGCGTGAGAGGGGTGTACACGCGGCGCCTTCCGTGTCAAACTGATGCAGGGCGCGGTAGAAAACGCACGCCGGTGACAGCAGGAAGCGTGCGCCGGGCGAACGTAACCAATCAACAACGCCGAGGAGCGCCGTCCCGTTGACACTCCGCGACCTAGCAACGTGTCGAGGCCTGCGACCCGACACGCATCCAGAGGACAGGAGGTTACGGAGGGGAAACCGATCGGTGTCCCTCTGTTCCGAGGGCGGCGATGCCCGAGCCGAAGGCGAGCGCCGCCCCCTGCAGCGACGAGTCACAAAGTGTTACAACTCGGCGACGAACGGCTGCGATGCGCTTCAGTCCATGTCGGTAGAGGCCAGCAAAAACGGGACAGACCCGTTTTCCGCGTTCCGGTCCTCCAATCGAACATACTGACCATGGAGATGAGAATGAACAGAGTATGTCTTGCCGCAGCCGTGGCTGCCGCCCTTGGCGTGAGCGCGGCCGTCGCGTTTGCCCAGTCCACCGATATTGCGGAAGCGGTCGAAATCGTCGCGCAGGCAGGGCCGTCGGCCGAACGCGCAGGTCCGCAGCGCGGCGCGCGCGAGCAGCGCGCTTTCCGCATGCCGAGCGAGCGCATGGAAGCGCGTCTCGCGGCCATCCACAAAGCCCTGAACATCACCGACACGCAGCAGGGCGAGTGGGAGAACTTCGCGAACGTGCTGCGCAAACAGGCGCGCGACATGGATCAGCGCGTCCAGCAGCGCATCGCTCAGCGTGAACAGGCCGGCGGGCAACGCCCGGAGCGCCCGCAGGTGAGCGCGATCGAACGGCTCGAACGTCAGCAGCAGCGCCTCGGGCAACGCTCCGCGCGCCTGGATGAAGTTCTCGCCGCAGCGAAGCCGCTCTATGCCGCTTTCTCGCCGGAGCAGAAGCAGATCGCCGATCAGATGCTCGCGCGCGAGGGTCACCGCAGAGGACCCCATGGCGGCGGACATCGCCATCATCAGCAACATCGGGGCATGCAGCACGGCGCATAACGCGCCGCGGTCGTAACCCCGTGTTTGGAGGAGAGTCGAATGGCCGAAAGAGCCGAGGCAGAGTTGTACCGCAGGATGTTCAGGCTGTATCCCGCGCAGGGAGGCGGCTGGATCTACGAAGTGTGGATCGCGTCGCGTCCCGTCGTCGTCGGCTGGTGTCACACGCAGGCGGCGGCGTTGCAGGAGGCGAGCCTCGCCTGAACGGGGGCGGGGGGCGGCGCTTGCCTGCGGCTCGGGCCGGCGCCTGCAGCTACGCGCTCGTTCTACACCGACCCTCGGGTATCTTGATGGAAATTCTAATCAGCGCTGGGATGCTTCGTGAGCGGGGGCCCCGCCGTTCCACGGCCCCCGCTCGTTCTGCATTGACCCTCGGACATCTTGATGAAATTCTAATCGGCGCCGGAATGCTTCGTGAGCGGGGACCCCGCTGCTCCGCAGCCCCCGCTCACGGATGAGTGGACGGTTCCAGGGGACGGGGTTCCGGACCGCTCGAGGGCGTTCGTATCCTCGATCTCACCACGGTCATCCTCGGCCCGTACGCGACTCAGATCCTCGGCGATCTCGGCGCCGACGTGATCAAGATCGAGCCGCCGGAAGGCGACACGATGCGCCATGGCGCGCCCATGCGCAATCCCGGCATGGGGCACATCTTTCTGCATCTCAATCGAAACAAGCGCAGCGTCGTCCTCGATCTGAAGCACGAGCGCGGGCGGGAAGCGCTGCTGCGGCTCGCCGCGTCAGCGGACGTGCTCGTCTACAACGTGCGCCCGCAGGCCATGGCGCGGCTCGGGCTTACGTACGAAGACGTGCGCGCTGTTAACGAGCAAGCATCATCTATGTCGGCGCCTACGGCTTCGGTCAGGACGGGCCGTACGCGGCGAAGCCCGCTTACGACGATCTCATTCAGGGCATGGTCGCGCTGCCTACGCTGCATCCGCGAGGCGGGCGCGGACCGGCCGCGGTTCGTGCCGTCGACGATGGCCGATCGCATCACCGGCCTCAACACCGTCAACGCGGTCACGTCCGCGCTCTTCTATCGCGAGCGCACCGGCAAAGGCCAGGCCGTCGAAGTCCCGATGTTCGAATGCCTCGCGCAGTTCGTCCTGGGCGATCACATGGCCGGCCGACGTTCGATCCGCCGCTCGGGTCCATGGGCTACGCGCGGCTGCTCGCGCCAGCATCGCAACCCGTACGCGACGCGCGACGGCTATCTGTGCCTGCTCATGTACAACGACAAGCAATGGCGCGCCTTCTTCGCGCTCTCGGCGAAGAGATCGTTCGGGAAGGACGCGCGCTTCTCCACGCCGACGGCGCGCTCGGAGCACATCGCGGAGATCTACGCGTTCGTCGCCGACCACATCAGCACGCGCACGAGCGCGGAATGGCTGGACGCGCTCACGCGCGCCGACATCCCGGTGATGCCGCTCAACTCGCTCGAGGGTCTTCTCGACGACCCGCACCTCAGCGAGACCGGTTTCTTCTCGACGATCGAGCATCCGAGCGAAGGGCGCGATCGCGCAGCATGGCGGTGCCGACGGCGTGGTCGGAATCGCCGACCGGCGAACCGCTGCCCGGCGCCTCGGCTCGGCGAGCACAGCGTCGAAGTTCTGGGGGAGGCAGGCTACACGCGGGAAGAGATCGCAAGCCTCATCGCGGACCGAGTGACATTGACGGCCGCTCTTCGAGCCAGTCTCCGCGGGCGGTGTAAGCCAGACCGCTGTCGCATTCGCAAGTCGGCGCGTTACACCAGTCGTCATTCCGGACAGCGCTCGCGCGCAGGATCCGGAATCAAGGCGTCCTCAGCGGCGCGAATTCACCTGTTCTGGATTCCGGCCTTCGCCGGAATGACGGGGATCGACCTCAGCGCCACCATAACCTCATGTTTCCGGGTCGGGCGCTCGGGCCGGAACCGAGATCTGGGTCTGAGTGACCATGGCGACTATCGAGCCATCGGCGTTGCTGATCGTGGTCTGCCACACCGACGTCGTGCGGCCGACGTGCAGCGGCATGCAGACGGCGGACAGCACCGGACCCACGCCGGACGCGAAGAAGTTGGTCTTCGATTCGATCGTCCCGCCGCGATAACCGGGCGGGCGGTTCGCAACCGCGCCGAGCGCGCCGAGCACGTCGGCGAACGCCATGATCGCGCCGCCGTTCACGCGGCCGTTCATGTTGAGGTGCATGGGCGTGACCGGCATCTCCGCCGTGACCTTTCTCGGTGAAAGCGAAGTGACGCGAATGCCGAGCGCCTGCGGCATGCCGCCCTGCATGACCGGGGTGGTCTCGGGCGAAGGATGCCCCGGGCCGGGCGCGTTTTCTTCGGAGATTTCTTCGGAGGCTTCCTGCGTGCCATTCGTCTAGTGGTCGAGTTGCGGGTTCACCGCAGATACGCTTCCGCGGCGTAGCGGCGCATCATGCGATGGCTGTTGAAATAGCACGCGATCTTGCTGATCGCCTGCTTCATCATCCAGATCCATTGCGTCGGGTTGTCGTAATAGAGCGGCAGGACGACGTTCTCGAGCTTCTCGTAAAGCGCCGTTCGCATCGGTGCCGTCGTCGATCGACCAACCGGTCACGCCTTCGATGCAGCCTTCGACCCACCAGCCGTCGAGCATGCTCAGGTTGAGCAGTCCGTTCACCGCGGCCTTCATGCCGCTCGTTCCCGATGCTTCGAGCGGCGGCAGCGGTGTGTTCAACCACACGTCGGCGCCCGCCACGAGCACCTGGGCGATCGACATGTCGTAGTTGCGCAGGAAACACACGGGCACGCGGCCGGCGAGCTCGCGCATCGCGAGATGAATCGCGTGCACGCCCTCCTTGCCCGCCGTATCGGCCGGATGCGCCTTGCCCGAGAACACGAGCTGGAACGGATACTTCTCGGCGATGGCGGCAAGCCGCTCCAGATCGGAGAAAAGGAGCTCGGGCCGCTTGTATCCCGTCATGCGCCGCGCGAAGCCGATGATCGGAACGGAGGCGTCCAGTTCGATGCCGCAGTGCTCGCGCACGAGATGGCACAGATCGATTTTCGCCTTCTCGTGCGCGGCCCACACCTCGGCGTCCGGAAGGCGATCGGCGCGCACCAGCACTTCGGGCTCGTGCATCCATTGGGGATAGTGCGACTGGTAGAGCGCCGCGATAGCCGGATGCGCCCACGTCCCCACGTGCACGCCGTTGGTCACGGCGCGCACGTCGAAGCCGGGAAACATTTCGCGGGCGGTGATCGCATGCCGTTGCGCGACACCGTTCACGTAGCCGCTCAGGTTCAGCGCGATCTGCGTCATGTTGAGCCGGTCCGGGCCGCCGAACACTTTCAATGCCTCGAGGGGCGGCAGATCGTTGCCGATGCGCGTGACGAGATCGTAGGAGAAGCGGTCGTGCCCTGCCTCGACCGGCGTGTGTGTCGTGAACACGCAGAGGTCGCGTACGCGGTCGGCGTCGTACGACCATTCCGCCTTGTCCGACTGGCGGCGCCGGCGCGGAAAGCGCTTGAGCAATTCGAGCGTGGCGAACGCGGCATGGCCTTCGTTCAGGTGATACGTGCCGATCTCGAAGCCGAGCGCTTCCAGCAGGCGCACGCCGCCGATGCCGAGCAGCAGCTCCTGCTTCAGCCGGTATTCCTGGTCGCCGCCGTACAGATAGTGCGTGAGATCGCGATCGCGCTCATCGTTCTGCTCGAGGTCGGTATCGAGGAGCAGCACGGGGACGGCGTAACCTGCCTCTGACGTGTGCACGTAGAGCCAGGGGCGCACCCACACGTCGCGCCCCTCGATCTGCACGCCGATCATCGCGGCGAGCGGCTTCGCCCACTGCTCCGGATTCCACGGATCGGGATGCTCGATCTGGCGTCCCTCCGCATCGATCTCCTGCCGGAAGTAGCCTGCGCGGCTGAGGAGCGATATGAAGACCGAGGGCAGCTCGAGGTCGGCGCACGAGCGTACGGTGTCGCCGGCCAGCACGCCCAGACCGCCGGAGTACGTATGCACCTCGACGCGGAGTGCGACCTCCATCGTGAAGTACGCGATATTGGTTTGCGGCAGAAAAGCGCCAAGCTCGTTCATGTTATTTCCAGCATTGGAGTTCGCGCGGCCGCTCGAAGGCCGCGTCAGCGCACAGTCGAGTATATACGAGCATCGAAACGGCGATCCGCGCGCCCGAGTGCATCGTCATCCGAGCCGGGAATGCGATGGCGCCTCGCACACGTCGACGGGCAAAATGCCGCCGGCCGTAGTCGCTCACCCGGACGCGCAACGCGGCCCTGAAGCTCGGCAAAGGCGATCGAAGCTCGATACGATCGGCACCATGGAAATCTGGAGAGGCATTCACGACAGCCGCTGGGACGAAGCACAGGACGCACTGGCCGCTGCCGGGTTGACCGATGGATTGCCGGTGGTTCCGCCGACGCGCGAGCGCGTGGAAAGCATGCTGCGCGAGGCGGGCTGCAGAGACGATGAAGTCGTCTGTGTTTTGCCGCCCTCTTACGCGAACGTGACCTGGCGCGACGTCGCGATCAATGCGGTCATGGCGGGCTGCACGGACCACGCTGCTCGACTACGTGCAGGCGCCGGTGCGGCACCCCCTGGAATCGCTGGATCGCTCCGTGTCGTCGGCGCCGCAATTGAAGCCATCGCTTGTCCCGAGTTCAACCTGCTCGGCATCGCGACGACGACCGGTTCGGCCACGGTGTGCGTCATCGTGAACGGGCCGATCGCCGATGAGATCGGGATGAACGCCGGCGCCAACGCGTTCGGACCGGGCAATCGCGCGAATGCCACGATCGGCCGCGCCGTGCGCCTGACGCTGCAGAACGTGGGGGGCGCGCGTCCCGGCGAGATCGACATGGCCACACTCGGCCAGCCGGGGAAGTACACGTTCTGCTTCGCGGAGAACGAGGCCCGGAGTCCATGGACACCGCTGCACGTCGAGCGCGGTTTCGAACGCGATGAGAGCGTCGTCACGGTCGTGGGCGTTTCCGGCACGATCGAAATCGTCGATTCGGAAAGCCGCACTGGCGCGGATCTCGCTCAGACGTTCGCGCAATCGATGCTGATCGCGGGCAATGTCGGAAGCGCGGGGTTACTCGGCGGCGGCGAACCGCTCATCGTGATGCCGCCGGAACACGCGGACGTGTTCCACCGCGACGGCTACTCGAAGGAGCGCGTAAAGGAAGCGATCTTCGAGCGCGCGCTGTTGCCGGTGGACAGGCTTGCTCCGGCTCTGCATGAGCGTGCGATGGCGGGCGGCGGTGCGCCCGACGGTTTCCTGCGCGTCGCGCGCGAGGCGCACGACATCATGATCGTCGTCGCGGGCGGCGTCGGCCGCAAAGCCGCTTACGTTCCCACGTGGAGCGGGACGACGCGGGCGGTGAGCCGCCAGATACGGCTTCGGACGGGTTCTCCGTAACGGCCGCTCTAAATTCGCGTCAGTGTGCTCGCACCCCGGGATGACGCTGAACTTCAGTGCGTCAGATCGGCCGCAACCGCCGCCGCAGCGATCGCCGCTTCGCCTGCGGCCCCGGTCAGCTCTCCCGAGAAGCCCGAGCGCACCGCGCCGATCGCGAAGATCGACGGCTCCGACGTGCGCATGCGCTCGTCGGTCAGGATGCGGCCCGTCTCGTCGCGGCGTATCGTCGCCGGCAGGAATCCCGTTTTCGGCTCGACGCCGATGAATGGAAACAGTCCCGCGCACGACACCTCGGATGTCTCGCCCGTTTTCACGTTGCGCAACCGCACGCCCGTGAGCGCGCCGTTGCCGAGCACCGCGTCCACCGCCGAATCCCACACCCATCTCACATTCGCCGCACTCGCCGCGCGCTCGATGTAAGCCTGCTTCGCTTTCAACCGCGAGCGCACCACGATCGTGACCGATCGCGCGAGCGGCGCAAGCACGAGGGCTTCCTGGAGGGCCGAATCGCCGCCGCCGACGACCACCACATCCTGTCCCTTGAAGAAGTAACCGTCGCAGTGGGCGCACTGCGAGATGCCCTTGCCAACGTATGCGTCGGCTCCGGTAACAGACAACGCGCGCAGCTTCGCGCCTGACGCTGCGATCACCCGACGTGCGCGCAACGTGCTCTCCTCGGTTCGCACGAGCAGCAGTCCCGTGTCACCGGAGCGGCGCACGTCGACAGCCGCCTCGTGCCTGATCTCGACCGCGTTGTTGCGCAGCTTCTCCGCCATCGCAGACGCAAGCTCCACACCGGACACCTCGCCCGTCGCGGGCCAGTCGTCCAGCGCGTTCACCGTCGCGACCTGTCCGCCGAGCAGACCGTCGCCTTCGAGCACGGCCGTGGGCAGACCCCGGCGCGCCGTGTACCACGCCGCAGTCAATCCACTGACGCCGCCACCCACTACGACGACGTCCCAGATGTCGCGTCTACGGCGCAGTGACATGACCGCCTTTCCTCGCTCCCCGCCGGCCGGGCTGCGCGAGCGCCGAGTCGATCTTCTTCGTCACGGGATAACCGAGCACGCCGTTGTGCGCGAAGACGTACGCGCTGTTGCGCGCGGGATCCCCGGTCACCACGATCATGTAGTCGTCCGGTTCCCACACGAGCGGCACCCTGCGGTTCGGATCGTCGGACTCGAAGAACACACGCGGGATGCGTCCGAGGCGATACTCCTCTTCGAGGTTCCACGTGGGCTTCGCGGTCCAGTCGCGCAGGATGCGTTCGTACTCCTGCGCGGGGATCCGCGCATGATCGAAGAGATACTGCTTCAGCTTCTGTTTGCTCCAGCCCCAGCCTGCGATCGTGCGCGCTATGATCGGCCCGAGCAGGATCAGCGGCCGCAGCGTTCCCATGCCCTGCCCGACCGTGAACATGATCTGCCACGAGTACTGGCGCACGACCGCGTCGGCGAGATAGGGCAGCATCTCTTCCGGCGTGCTCCCGGACATCGAAGAGATGTGATTGCCGCCCGTGAAGCGCGAGATCGTCACGGTGTCATCGCCCGCTGCGAATCCCATGTCGGCGCTGAGCGGTTCCCAGCCGAGCTCTTTGACGACATCTTCGTTCTCAGCGACGACCACGCGCCACGTGTTGCCGAACGTCGCCTTGTCGTTCTTCCCGGGGAGGAATCCGGCCACGTTCCTCAGATACAGGCGCCAGAAGCGCCCGATCGATGTGTTCGCGATGTAGCCGTCGCGCATCACGCCCTGCGTGTAATTGAAGCCGAGCGTCTTGACGATCGGCCCGTTCAGCACGATGAGCGTCTCGCCGCCCGGCGTGTTTCCGCTGTGCTCGACGCCGTAGTAGGGATCCGCCATCGCTTCTATCAATGCGATGAGAACGGGCATGTGTTCGGGCCGGCAGCCCGCCATGACGCCGTTCACGGCGATGCTCCACACCGTTGCCGCGCGGTTGTCGGGGAGCAGAATGCCGAGGACTTCGTCGGCACTGCGGCGAGTGTGCTTCAGAAACTGTTCGACCTTCTCGCGCGTCGGCGGCACGATCGGCAGCCCGTCGGAAAGCTCGTTCTCGTAGAAGTAGCGGTTCACGTCATCGAAGGTGCCCTTGAAGATCACGTCGCGCGCGCCCGGCTCGCTTTCTTCCATCGCGTGGCCGACTTCGCCGGTGAGGTTGCGCACGACGTCGTCCAGTGTGACACCGAGAATGTTGCGCTTCAGCTCTTCCCTGCTCTGGACGCCGGTGTGGCCGGGCACGGCCGCAACCGGGATGTTGGGCATGCCGAGCCCGACCGACGTGCTCCCGGCAAGACCCAGAAAGCCTTCGCACACCAGCGTCGAAGTCGGAACGCCTGCCGCTTCTGCCGCCACACTCGCCCGCAACACGGCGGGCGTGCAGCTTCCTCAACAGCCCATGCCGGAGATGGCGGCGTCGACCTCGAGCTCCTTGAAGCGGCGCGGCAGTGCGGCGACCACCTCCCGCTCTTCACCGCCGTGCGTGTTGCCGAACTCCTTGTAGCTCACCCAGCGGATGTTCGGGAATCGTTCCCTGAGGCCTTCTTCGAGATGCGCGTACACCTCGTCGCCGCGGAAAACGTAATCCCAGAGCTGCGCGATCGTCTTGCCTTCGAGCGTGTCGAGTCTCTTCGCGAGCGGCCGCAGCGCAACCTGCCGCGGACTGCGCGGCCACAGCACTTCGTAATGTCCGTCGTTGCTCGCCATGGGGGAACTCCTCGAAACGCGAAAGCCGCTGAGAATAGCGCACGTAGCGAGCGGTCGGTAGCCTTGGCGTCGAGCCGCGTGATAGTGTGCTGTCCGGATTCGATGGACTCGTATCCCTCGTCATTCCGGACGTGCGCGGCACACGGACCCGGTATACGTTCCCCCGCGTCGGGGGGGAAGGTTGGATCGGGGGCAGCGGTTTTTGCCTGGATCCCGGCTTCGCGCCGGGATGACGAGTGCCCGGGATTTGCGAGACAAGATAGTGTGTCGCAAGTCTTCGAGGAGGAGACAGGATGAAGGCGCAGCAGTGGCTCGTTTCGTTGTTCGCACTTTCGGCTGCGGCAACGGCCTGGGCGCAGCCGTTTCCTTCGCGCCCGGTGCGCATGGTGATTCCCTTCACCGTCGGAAGCGCAGCCGACATCATCGCGCGTGCCATGGAACCGCAGATGCGCGAACGGCTCGGTCAGCCATTGGTGATCGACAATCGCGGCGGCGCGGGCGGCAACATCGCGGCGGAAGTCACCGCGAAGGCGGCGCCCGACGGCTACACCGTCATGATGGCGACGATCGGCACGCACGCGATCAACCACAGCCTCTATTCGAAGCTCAACTTTCACCCCGTGCGCGACTTCACGCCGATCGCGTTCGTCGGGCGAAAGCCCGAACATGCTGGTCACGACGAACCGGGTCGCGGCGAGCACGGTGAAAGATCTCATCGCGATCGCGAAAGCGAAACCCGGTCAGCTCAACTATGGGAGTTCCGGCGCCGGCACGACGGTCCATCTGTCAGGCGAGCTCTTCAACACGATGGCGGGCGTGAAGACGGTCCACGTGCCGTTCAAGGGCGCGTCCGAGGCGCTGACGGCGCTCCTCGGAGGGCAGGTGGATTTCATGTTCGCGAGTCTCTCCTCCGCCATTCCGCAGGTGAAGGCCGGGAAGCTGAAGGGGTTCGCGGTCACGGGTCCGGAACGCTCGCCCTCGGTGCCTGATCTACCCACGATGTCGGAGTCGGCGCTTCCCGGTTTCGCCGCGGCGGCGTGGTTCGGCGTCGTCGGCCCGGCCGGCATCCCGAAGCAGGCCGTCGATACGCTCGCCAGGGCAACGCTGTCGTCGCTCGAAACGAAAGAGGTGAAGGACCGGCTGTTCGCCTCGGGCGTGGAGATCCGTCCGGCGGACGCCAACACTTTTGCGAAGCTCATCAAGTCGGAGATGGAAAAGTGGGCGAAGGTTGTGAAAGAGTCAGGCGCGAAGGCCGATTGAGAGAACCGACCGTGCCTACCGGTGAGCGGGGGCGCTGCGGAGCAGGGGGGTCCCCGCTCACGAAGCATTCCGGCGTTGATTAGTATTCCCATCAAAATGTACGAGGCTTAGTGCAGAACGAGCGGGAGTTGTGAAACGGCGGGCGCCTGCAAGCATCGACATTACGAATTTCCATCGAATTGCATTCGAGGCGCTAGTTCATGAGCAGCACGGCAAACACCGTTCTCAAGCGCGTGGCATCACCGTGCATTCACGAATGCTGCCTCGCCGAAGACAACATCTGCCTCGGATGTCACCGGTCCCTGAGGGAGATCTGCGACTGGAGCGACGCAACCGACGAGCAGCGCCTGGAGATCCTCGTGCGCTGTGTCGAGAGGCGCCGCGAACGCGATAAACCGGTTTCACGCCAAGACGGCACGGATGTGTCGCGCGCGTCACCTGTAGTCGTCTTGCCAATTCAGGATCCCGACGATACCGCGGCAGCGAACGCTACATTGAAAGATCGTTAACGGAGGAAGCAGTGCCCGAAGCACCCACCATCGACACCCACGCCCATTACTTCCCTCAGTCGTTCATCGATCTCATCGCGAAGCTCGGGCCGCGCTGCGGCACGACAGTCGTGCAGGACGCGAATGGCAGGACGTTCATCCAGGTCGGGTTGTTGCTGAGAACCGGACCGATCGTGCCGCTCTTCATCGACCTCGACGCGCGGTTAAAAGAGATGGACCGGCAGGGCGTGAAGATGCACGTGCTCTCGCTCACGCAGCCGATGGTCTACTGGGCCGATGACGATCTCGGAATGCAACTGTCGATCGCGTTCAACGACGCCATCAGCGCCGCGCACCGGCAGCATCCGGAGCGGCTACTCGGATTCGCGACGCTGCCGTTCCAGAATCCGCAGCTCGCGCTCGAAGAGCTCGAACGCGCAGCGAAGCTCCCCGGCATCCGCGGCGTTTACATCGCGACGGCGGTGCGGGATCGCGAGCTCTCGGACCGCAGCTTCTTCCCGATCTATGCGCGGATGGAACAACTCGGGCTGCCGCTCTTCCTGCATCCGATGATGATCGGGAACGAGCGCATGAAGCAGTTCTATCTCATCAATCTCTGCGGCAACCCGTTCGAGACGGCGCTCGCGGCATCACATCTCATCTATGGCGGCGTGCTCGATGCGTTCCCGAAGCTGGAGATCAGCCTGCCGCACGCGGGCGGCGCGCTGCCGATCCTGCGAGGCCGCCTCGACCGCGGCTTTCACACACGCCAGGAGTGCAAGACCATTCCGCGGCCGCCGAGCGAATATCTGAAGCGCTTCACCTACGACACGATCAGCTACGACGAAGACGTTCTCCAGGACCTGGTCGATCTCGTCGGCGCCGACCGCATCATGATGGGCAGCGACTACTGCTTCGACATCGCGTACGAAGAGCCGGTGAAGATCGTGACGCAGATGAAGACGCTGTCGGAAGAGCAGAAGGAGATGATCCTCGGCGGCAATGCGATGAAGCTCTTGCAGCATTGCGCGGTAGCGCTCAACGACGGCTGTAAGGGCGCCTGGATTCCGGCCTGGCACCGGAATGACTACGGTCGTGACGGCGACAGGGTCGGCTGACGGCACAGTGACGACGTGAGTCTCTGGCGTCATCCCGGACGCGCCGCATGGCGCGCAGATCCGGGATCCAGAACGAACCAGCGCGCCGCGCGCGTCTACTCCAGCTTGATGTTCGCCGCCTTCGCCACTTTCACCCAGCGCGCGATCTCGGCCTTCATGTGCGCCGTCAGCTTCTCCGGCGTCGTGCCGATCAGCTCGAGCCCGAGCACACCGGCTTTCTCTCTGAAGTCGGACACCGCGAGGCTCTTGTTGATCTCGGCATTGAGCTTCGCGACGACGTCCTTCGGCGTTCCCGCCGGCGCGTAGACCGCGTACCAGGTGTCGAAGTCGATCGGGAATCCGAGCTCCGCCATCGTCGGCACGTCCGGCGCGAGCGCCGCGCGCTTGGTGCTCGCCGTCGCGAGCGCACGCAAGCGGCCCTGCTTCACGTAGGGCATCGGCAACTGGATGATGTTGAAGCCGACCGATACCTCGCCCGCCAGAGCGCGCTGTGCAAGCGGCGCCGCGCCCTTGTATGGAACGTGCACGAAGTTCGTTCCCGTCAGGAGCTTCAGTTGTTCCAGGCCGAAGTGCTGGCCGCTCCCCTGGCTCGGTGAGCCGAACGTGAGCTCACCGGGCCGCGCTTTCGCGAACGCGATGAGCTCCTTCAGGGACCTGACCGGCAGGGAAGGATGGACGAGCAGCACGTTCGGCTGCGCGGCCACGAGCGACACGGGCTCGAAATCCTTCAGCGGATCGTACGGGAGCTTCGGATACAAGGCGACGCTCAGCGCCTGCGGCCCGATGCCGCCGAGGAGCAGCGTGTATCCGTCCGGCGCTGACTTCGCGACGGCTTCGCTTCCGATGTTCCCGTTCGCGCCCGCGCGATTCTCGACGACGACTGCCTGGCCCCACGCCTCGTTCAGGCGCTGCGCGATGTTGCGCGCCATGAAGTCGTAGCCGCCGCCCGCGGGAAACGGCGCGATCATGCGGATCGGCTTGCCTGGATAACTTGCTGCGCCTTGCGCCAACGCCGCGCCCGCGGCCGCGATCGTGAGCGCCTGCCGATCAGGGTCCGTGACCACATCTGCATCTCTCCTCCCGGCACCTCTTATGAACGATCTCGCATCCCGGCAACAATGACTGAAATTCGCGCGCGGGATCTCATGTCGGCGACGTCGTCTATCCCGATCGCGTCCTCGATGACCGCGCTTGGGATCTCTACGGCTCGATCTCCCGCGTCACCGCCCGCGAATTGCCGAAGCACGGCACGTACACCGAATGCGTGCCCGCCCCGCCGGCGACGATGAGCATCACCTCGTCGGGCGTCGGCGAAATCGTGAGCATCGTCTCCGGCGTGAGCTCGCCGAACTCGTGAGAGCGCGAATCGCGTGCACGCTCGATCTCCTTCGCCGCGAGCTTCGCCACCGGCATCTTCGAGCGCTCCCACAGCTCGCGCTTCACGTCCGCCTTGCTCATCCCGCTCCGCCTGAAGATCTCCGCGTGCTCGGGACTCGACGATGAGCCACGGCTCGCCGCCGTGCACGTACTCGTTGCTCGCCGGATGCGCCATCGTATCCGCCATGACGCGCGCGAGCTCGGGCCCTTCTTTCGAGTGCGTGTTCATGTTCATCGTGCCTTCGGCGCCGACGACCGTCACCGTGCTCGCTTCGCGCGCAAAGCCGCGCTCGACGTGCAGCGGCTCCCACGGGCTCTCCGCCTCGTTCTCCGCGCAGCAGAACGTGTACTTGCCCGGCTGTCCCTGCGTTGCGCGATCCATCTCCCCGGGCAGCGCGCCGCCGATGTTCTGCAGCACGAGCCGCATCGCGCGGCCGAGCGTCGCGTTCGACCACGCGCCCTGGCCGATGCAGTTGAAGCCGGCGTTGACGCCGAGCGTCTGCGCGATCGGCCCGTTGAGGATGAGCCACACCGCGACCGGGATTGGTCGTCGCCTGGATGCCCTGAAGGTTGAACTCCGGCTCGGCGACCGCTTCGCACGCGGCGATCAGCACCGGCAGGTATTCGGGATCGCAGCCCGCCATGACGGCGTTGATCGCGATGCGCTCGACGGTCGCCGCGCCGTAGCCCGGCGCGATGCGCGCCACGACGTCGTGACGGCCGCGCGAGGCGGACTGCGAGCATGCGCTCGACGCGCTCGCGTGTCGGCGGAACGATCGGCAAGCCGTCGCTCCAGCGCCGCTCGCGGTAGAGGCGGTTGATCGCGTCGAGGTCGTCGGTGCGACTCGAACGTCGCGGCGCGGTCGATCTCGGGTGCGTTCACTGTCGGCCCGCCGTCACGAGCTGCACGAGCTCGTCGACGCACTTCGCGCGCGATCTCCCGGATCTCCTCGCGCGAGCGCAGCCCGAACGGATGCGGAACGACCGCGATCGGCAGGCTCGGCGTCACCGAGCGCACGCGCCTGCGCGCGACCGAGCGTGACGAACGCGGTCGAGCAGATGGTGACCGCGGTCTTGCCGCGCTTCGCCACTTCGACACTGTCGTGGATACTCCACGACGTGCAGGACCCTCAGTCGCCCGAGCCGGTGATGACGACGTCGCACTCGCTCGACAGCGCTTCGATCACTTCCGGGCTTGCGGGAACGGACGCCGACGGCTTGCGGTGCTTCACCACGCGCGCGACGCCGAGCTTCGCCTTCAGCAGCTCGCCGATGTCCTCGGCCAGCACGCCGAAATTCGGCTTCGCGTTGTCGATGAAGCCCACGACCTTGCCGGCGAGAGTGGATAGCCCCGAGGCGGCGCGAGTTCCCTCATCGGGACGTGCCGGCGCGGTCGGGTCGAACAGAGTCAGTGTGTTGGCCATATTGGAGCAGTTCGACTCAAGCGGCGACTGCCTTGCGCGACGCGCCCGGTTGCCGTCGCAGGAGCTCCATGAGTGAACGCACGTTCGCGACGTCCTCCAGCTTCCATACCGCGGCGATCGCATCGTCGACCTGACTCTTCGTCAGGCGGTCTTTCGCGTACGCCCTGAACTTGCCTTCGACCTGCGCACGCGTGAGCTGTCGCTCGGGAGAGCCGATCGGCGTGTCGCACCGTATGCCGATGCGGCGTCCATCGGCGGTTTCCGCTTCGACGGTCGCTTCCACACCGGAGAGCGCCGGATCGGCGCCGGTCTCCACCTTCTCGGCAGCGAACGCCTTCAGCTTCGGATCGTTGTAGCGCTCCGGCTCGAACTGCGCGAGCGTGAGCGCACGATCGTGCAGCACGACCGCCGCGACATAGTGGCTCGACAGTAGCGCTTCGAACTTGCCCTTGTAGCGCGGGAAGATGCCGTGCATCTCCTCCGCGGTCTTGCTCGTGCGGATGCGAATCTTCTTCACCTGCCCGGGCTTCAGATCGTTCTGCTCGACGAGATCGAACATCGCCGTGATGAGTCCCTGGATGGTCGAGGCCGAAGGCCACAGGCGCAGCGCGATCTGCTCGAGCTCCCAGCGTTCACCCAGGCGCTCCGTCGCCGCCTCGGGCTTACCGCCATCGGTGTAGGTCGTGTAGAGGCCGCCATCGGGCGCGGTCAGGAATTCCTTCGTTGCGACAAACCCCTGCTGCGCGAGCAGGGCCGCCATCAACCCCGCGAGCGCGCCGCGGCACTGATGGAACTTCACCGTCGGCGTGCCCCACGCGGCGAACGTGCCCGCCGCCTGGCTGCCTGCAAGGCCATACGCCCGCGCCATCGTTTCCGCATCGAAGCGCTGGAGCCTTCCGACCGCTGTCGCTGCGCCGAACGGCCCGATCACGCCGGGACCATGCCAGCCGCGGGAGCGGAACACCGGATAGTTCAGCCCGATGCCGATCCGGCTCGTCACTTCGAAACCCGCGGCGAGTGCCACGAGCAGCTCACGACCCGAGAGACCGTCGCGCTCGGCAATCCCCAATGCCGGCGGCACGACTTCAGGGGTGATGTGGGTGAGTGTGGAGCGATGGATGTCGCACATCGTCACCGCCGTCACGAGATACGCGTTCAGCAGCGTCGCACCCGCGAGCGACAGATGATCGTCGGCGATCACGGAGCTCTCGCTCGACTGCGCGAGTGCCGAGGCGAACGCTGCTACCTGTTTCGTTTCCTCGCTCTGGTGGCCCGCGACGGCGCAGGCGAGCGTGTCGAGCAGCACGACCTTCGTGTAATCGCGCACGCGCTGAGGAATGCGGTCGTATTCGAGCGCCGCGGCGAACTGCGCGAGCGCTTCGGTGGGATTCGGCATGGTGTCTCCTGGAGCGGCGTTGGGGGCGGCGCTTGCTTCCGGCTCGGGCCTCGCCACCCTACCTTTCCTTCGGCCGCGTGTCGGATCGCAAATCCGATACGCTGCTCGAGACGTAGTTTACCGGCGTTGCGATCCGGTTACTCCGCCGTCTTGATGCCCGCTTCCCGAATGACCTTCGTCCACTTCGCATGCTCCGCGGCATAGAGCTTCGCGGTTTCGGCGGGGGTGGACATACGCACTTCGACGCCTTCACCGGCCAGTCGCTGCTTCACGTCGGGCGCGGGGAAGCGCTGGGTAATCTCCTGATGCAGCCTTTGCACGACGTCGGTCGGCGTCCCTGCCGGCGCCACCACGGAATAGAACTGTTGAAGCTCGAACCCGGGCAGGCCCGACTCGTGAATGGTCGGTATGTCCGGCGCGAGCGACGAGCGCTCACGGCTCGTCACACCCAGCGCGCGCACGCGGTTCGTTCGCACGGGCGGCAGTGACGTGACCAGGTTGGACATGGACGTGTACGTCTCGCCCTGGAGAAGCGACAGCATGGCGGGCGCGCCGCCCTTGAACGGCACGTGGGTGAGCTTCACTTTCGCCATCGCCTGAAGGAGCTCCATGCCGAGATGAGAGGGGCTCGCCTGCCCGCTCGACGAATACGCGATGTGCGTGGCGCCGCCCCTTGCGATCGCGATCAGATCGCGTACCGACTTCGCCGGCAAGGACGGATGCACGACGAGCATGTAAGCGGTCGTGCCGGTGAGCGTAATCGGCGCGAAATCCTTGACGGGATCGTACCGGCGGTCGAGGTCGAGCGCCGGGCCCGTGATGAGTGTCGCGGCACTGCCGAGCAGCAGCGTGTAGCCGTCCTTGGGGCTTCGCGCGACGAGCTCGGCTGCGATGCGCCCACCCGCGCCGCCGCGATTCTCGACGACGATCTGCTGACCGAGCGCCGGGCTCACCTTGTCAGCAATCATTCGTGCGACGGTATCGGTGCCGCCGCCCGGCGCGTTCGGCACGATCAGGCGAATCGGCTTGGTGGGATAGCTTTGCGCGACGGCTGTCGCGCACGCGACCAGAAGTGTGACCGCGAGCGCCACCGGGATGCTTCTTGACGTCATGCTGTGCTCCTGCTGCCGGACCGCGACGAGCTCAAGCACGCCGGCTGACCGAGTGAAGCCGGGTCGCGACGTTCGGCGAGCCCGGCCCGTGGATGACCTGACCGGTGATGCGTTCCGACCACGCCGCCTGGTCCGGGTGGTTCTTCTGCTCGTGATTCACGAAATGCGTGTTGCGCGCCTCGGCCGAAGTGAACTCGTGCAGGATGGCATGCTTGGCCCAGCCCGCGAGCGAGACGAGCTTGCGCACGCCGACGCATCCCGGCAACGACGTCATCGATGGCAAACGCCACTGCGCGTACCAGCCGATGAGATCCTGCTCGTCGCCATCGAAGATGAAGCTGCCGAGTTGAATGCAGGCCGAGAGCGCTTCGCCTGCGGTGCGGGCATTGGCCTCGGGTCCGTCGATGCGCAAATGCTCGAGCATCACGTTCGTGGATGCGGCGAGACGCATCGCGAGCATTTCACGATCGGCGGCGGGAAGCGAGGCTTCGAGCTCCTTCGGCGTCGGGTCGGAGAAGACCTGCGCACTTTCGCCGCCCACGAGCAGGATAAAGCGATGCCCCTGCGGCACGTCCTCCGGCCCCGCATGGCGGCGTGCACGCCCGCTTCTTTTCGCGGTGTGCATGGGGCGCTCTTCGGCGGTGTAGTGCGCAGCCCACAGGATACCGGACCGCTCGACGAGCGAAGACATGTAGCGCTCATGCAGCCAACGAAGATGCGCGTCGCGCGTGGCAGGCGCGAGATCGTACCAGGTCATCCAGAGCGCGGGATCGGTCACCTGCGCAGTCATCTCACTGCACTCCGTGGGCGGTGAGGATCACCCGTGCTTCGGGACTTTTCAGGAACGCGAGAAACGCTTTCCCGCCTTCGACGTTTGCGGCCTCCGAAGCGAGCGTTGCGATATACGGTGTGAAGTTCTGGATCTCGGGCGGCAGCGCACCGACGAGCACCAGCCCTCGGTCGCGCCAGCGGGCAATCTCGGTGACGCCGCCGAATCCGATCTCGCGACCCTTCCCGTGCAGCAGATGCGTGAACGACTCCTGTGCATCGCGCAGGCGCGTCGTCTTGTGCGCAAGCGCATCCGTGAGACCGAGCTTCTCGATGAGTTTCTCCGACGTACAGTGCCGCTCGAGGCAAAGTTGTACACGACCGATTCCGCCTCGCGCAGGGCACTCACGAGTGCCGCCGTGCTCGACACGTCCGGCACCGGGGCGCCTTTGCGCACGACCACGCCCGCTCCGACGCGCCCGAGCTCGAATCGATCAGCCGCTTGCGCCTTGCCGATCTGCACGAGCTCATCCATGACAGGCGGCGGCGCGATCAGCACGTCCGCTTTCTCGCCGCCTTCGAGGCGCTTGCGGAACGCCGGCGCGATCTCGAAAGCGAGACTCACCTCCACGCCGCTTGCGTCGCGGTGCGCCGCCGCGAGCGCTTCGAGCGACGAATGCATGGCGCTCGGACTGAAGACGTGAACCCGAAATGGGCTTGAGCCGCTCACGAGATCCCTCTCATTCGAAGCCTGGCTTGTTGCTTGAATCGGCATTCCCGACCTCCGCGACAAACGGAGCGCTATTCTGCGCGAAACATGGGTCTGTCCCATTTTCCGGATAAATGGGTCTGTCCCATTTGTGGTAAGTGATCCGCCGAAGCTTTACCATCCGGAGGAACGCCCTTGCAGCCGCGGGGCACACTCGACCCATCGAAAGAAGGAGCCCGATCGACATGACTCAGTCCTCGCGTCGCGAACGCATGGCCAGAATCGCCCCTGAAAGCATGACCGAAGCCCAGCGCGCAGCAGCCGCCGAGCTCGCCGCCGGTCCGCGCGGTGAAGTGCGCGGACCATTCAACGTGCTGCTCCGGAGCCCGGAGCTCATGAGCTCGGTGCAGAAAGTGGGTGAGTATCTCCGTTTCCGCTGCGAGCTCGACCGGCGCATCGCCGAAATGGCGACGCTGATCGCAGCCCGCCACTGGACGCAACTCTACGAGTGGCAGGCGCACCATCCGCTCGCGCTGAAAGCCGGGCTCAAGCCCGAGATCGCGCAGGCGATCGCCGAGGGTCGTCGCCCGACCGGGATGGCGAAGGACGAGGAAGTCGTCTACGACCTGCTCACGGAAGCGCTCCAGAACAAGAGCGTGAGCGACGCGACCTACGACCGGGGCGTCGAACAGTTCGGCGAGCGTAATCTCGTCGACCTGCTCGCGATCGCGGGCTACTACGCGATGCTCGCGATGCTGCTCAATGTCGCGCGCACGCCGCTTCCCGAAGGCACGCGAGCCGGGCATGCCGCACTTTCCGAACTGAGCGCCTGACGCCGAGCGAGCCCGCTCCACACGAGCGAGATCGGCGTGCGGATCTCTTCAGGCGGACGTTAGCGATCAAGACCGGCACCAGCCTCACGGGGCAAGCCGCGGCCCAGTGTGGCCACGGCGACGTTGATCACGCCGAGCGCGAGGTTCGTGCCGATGAGCATGCGGATCTGATTGAGCGCGGCGCCGCCCGCTTTCCAGTCCTCGGCGGCGACACTGCGCTTCAATCTCGCGAACGGCGAGAAATAGACGTGCATGAAGATCGCGCTCATCAGGATCCCGATCACCGTCATCGCCATGATGTAGACCGGCACGCGGGTCATGTCGCCCATCATCCAGAAGCCGGTCACGAGTATGAGCACCACCGCCGCCCAAACCCACGGGAAAAACCGGCGGAAGATGCCCGTCCAAAGCCGCAGGCGCTGCGGCGGCTCCAGCACCTCCCCCGCGGCCGGCCGCACGGCCATGTAGGCCACGAACATCCCGCCCACCCAGATCACGTCCGCAATCACGTGCAGGAACAGCGCAAGCGTCATAGGTCGGTCCTCGAGCGCGCCCCGTGCCGGCAGTACCATCGCGCTCTCCGGCTTGTGGGAAAGCGTATTCGCGAGAAGCAAAGACAACTCAAACATGCCGGGCGGCTCTTCCCGCGTATCCGCGTTTCCGTCGGCGCGGCACACGCGGCGTCTTCGGCCAGTCCGGACGATCTGCGGGCCGCCGTCACCGCGCTGCGCGGAGAGTGGAGGTAGCGGTGCCGCCGAAGATGGATCCCGCTGCTACTTCTTGAAGCTCGCGCAGTACTCCGCCGGTCCCTGCCAGGTCTGGTCGACCACGCGCGCCTTCTGGAAGATGAGCGTGCGCTCGCACCGCTGAAGCTCTCCACCGCCGGCGCCGCCGCCGACCGCAACACCGGTCCCGACACCCACGCCGCCGCCGCCACTGCCGCCGAAAATTCCGATGGAGGGGTAGAACGCAGCCCGCGAGACGACCGTCTCCGACACCCACGTGTATGCCTCCCGGCCATCCGCAAGCTTCGTGCTGCGAACCGGGACACCCCAGCGGGCCACGACATCGTCGTAGGTCGAACCCTTCCACGTATCGCGAGCGGCGAACATGTCCGACTCGGTGGTTGTGGCGGCGCAACCGGCGAGCAGGGCCGCGATTGCTGCGATCGAGATCAGGCGCATAGGTGCCTCTGGCGAAAGTGATTCACAAGGTGCAGCGATTGTCGTGCCATAGTCGGCGTGTAAAAGCTCATCGTAACGCATCCCGCAGCATTTCGCGCAGCCGCGCTTTGCTCAGGAACCGTTCTCCAGCACGAACATGAGAAGCGAGCGCCCGGTGATCTGATACGTGTCACCGGCGGCGAACACGGGCTCATCGGGGCGCTCCGGGATGTTCGTGTCCACCAGACAGCGCCAATGGTGGCCGCCCGGCACTTTCGGCAGCGTGAAGTCGACGACGTCGTGATACGCGTTCAGGATGAGCAGCAGCGTCGCGTCCGACCCGGGGCGCACGATGCCGGTCGGCTGCGCGCGGCCGTCGAGCACCATGCCGAAGCAGCGTTCGCCTGGATCGCTCCAGCTTTCCTGCGTCTTCTCCTGGCCTCGCGGATCGACCCACGTCACGTCCTTGACGTCGAGCTCCTTGTTGTGGACGCCGATGAAGAAACGGCTGCGGCGCAGGACGGGATACTGGTGGCGCAGTTCGATGCAGCGCCGCACGAATCGCGTGAGCGCGTCCCGCTCCTCGCTCTCGTCCTGCCAGTCGAGCCACGTGATCTCGCCGTCCTGGCAGTACGCGTTGTTGTTGCCGTTCTGCGTATGGCCGAACTCATCACCGGCGAGCAGCATCGGCGTGCCCTGTGAAAACAGGAGCGTCGCGAGCAGGTTGCGCTTCTGGCGCTCGCGCAGCGCGCGGATGTTCGCGATCGTCGGTCGCACCTTCGGCGCCGCAGTTCCACGACAGATTGTTGGAGTGCCCGTCGCGGTTGCCTTCGCCGTTCGCCTCGTTGTGCTTGTCGTTGTACGAGACGAGGTCGTTCAGCGTGAAGCCGTCGTGGGCGGTGATGAAGTTGACGCTCGCCCAGGGCTTGCGGCCGCGATGGTTGAACTCGTCCCCGGAAGCGGTGAGCCGGCGCGCGAGATCCGGCACCTTGCCTTCGTCTCCACGCCAGTACGCGCGCACGGTGTCGCGGAACTTGTCGTTCCACTCGGCCCAGCCCGGCGGAAACCGCCCCACCTGGTAGCCGCCGGGGCCGATGTCCCACGGCTCGGCGATCAGCTTCACGTGCGACAGAATGGGGTCCTGCCGGCAGCTATCGAGAAAGCCGCCGCCCTGATCGAAGCCGTGCGGCTCGCGCGCGAGGATCGTCGCCAGATCGAAGCGGAAGCCGTCGACGTGCATCTCGGTGACCCAGTAGCGCAACGAGTCCGTCACCATCTGGAGCACGCGCGGATGGCTCACGTTCAGCGTGTTGCCCGTGCCGGTGTCGTTGATGTAGTAACGCGGCTCATCCGGCATCAGGCGGTAGTAGGACGCGTTGTCGATGCCTTTGAAGCACAGCGTCGGGCCGCGCTCGTTGCCTTCCGGCGTGTGGTTGTAGACGACGTCGAGGATCACTTCGATGCCCGCATCGTGCAGATGCGCGACCATCGCCTTGAACCCGCCGACGGAGCCGGTGCGCGAGTAGCGCGGGTTGGGTGCGAAGAACCCGATCGTGTCGTAGCCCCAGTAGTTCTTGAGGCCCTTCTCGACGAGATCGCGCGAGTCGATCGACGCCTGCATCGGGAGCAGCTCGATCGAGGTGATGCCGAGGCTCCGGAGATAGCTCACCACTTCGCGGACGCTCGAGCCCCGCGAACTTGCCGCGCAGCTCCGGCGGCACGGCGGGATGGCGCATCGTGAAGCCGCGCACGTGCGCTTCGTAGAGGATCGTGCGGTCCCACGGCACGAGCGGACGGCGCTCGCGGCCCCACGTGAATGCCGGATCGACCACGCGGCACTTCGGCATGAAGGCGCGCTGTCGCGATCGTCGAACGAGAGGTCCTCTCTGTTCGTCGCCGATGCGGTATCCGAAAAGCTCGTCACCCCACTGAAGCTCGCCGACGAGCTCCTTCGCGTAAGGATCCAGCAGCGAGCTTGTTCGGATTGAAGCGATGCCCCTGCTCCGGTTCGTATGGGCCGTGAACGCGATAGCCGTAGACCGTGCCGGGCCGCGAGTCCGGCAGGTAGCCGTGCCAGACCTCGTCGGTGTATTCGGGCAGCACGATGCGCTCGAGCTCGCGCTTGCCGGCCATGTCGAACAGACACAGCTCGACGCGCGTCGCATTGGCCGAGAACAGCGCGAAATTCACTCCGAGCCCGTCCCACGTCGCGCCGAGCGGGTCCGGGCAGACCTTCCGTCACCCGCGACCGGTGGACGCGTCTTCGTCTATAGCGTGGTCGCTACCTTTTCTTTCGTTTCCGACATCGTTTTCCTTTCCGTGGCGGCGTGGCCTTAGCAAGCGCCGCGCCGGGCCGGGCCGGGCTCGCGGCACGCAAAATGCACATCACGCGCCTCCGAATTCGATTCCTGCCATGATTCGGCGCGGAGTCCTCCTCTTTCTCATCATCGCCGTGGCGATCGGGGCCGCATTCGTCGCGCTCGCGTGGCGGCCTGCGATCGCGCCGA
Organism: uncultured beta proteobacterium; assembly: GCA_963808765.1. Lineage (GTDB taxonomy): Bacteria > Pseudomonadota > Gammaproteobacteria > Burkholderiales > SG8-41 > JAQGMV01. Next base: position 19,263 of record CAWEHH010000039.1, on the reverse strand, counting down.
TCGAGCCGCCCGCGCGCTCTACGTTCGACGCGGCGCTGATCGAGCGCGGCGCCGCGCTCGCGGCGATCGGCGGCTGCGTATCGTGCCATACGGCGCCGGAAGGCGAGCCCTACGCGGGCGGTCTGCCTCTCTCAGACACCGTTCGGCACGATCCACGGCACCAACATCACGCCGGACCCCGAAACCGGTATCGGCCGCTGGTCCGAGGCCGCGTTCATGCGGGCCATGCGCGAAGGCGTGCGCCGCGATGGACGGCATCTCTATCCGGTCTTTCCCTACGATCACTTCACGCGCGTGGCGGACGACGAAGTGCGGGCGCTCTACGCGTTCCTCATGACGCGCGAACCCGTGCATGCCCGGACGCCGGAGAACGACCTCGTCTTCCCGATGAACGTGCGCATGCTGGTCGCAGGCTGGAAGCTGCTCTTCTTCGAGCAGCAGGCGTTCGGCCAGGACGCGACGCAGAGCGTCGAGTGGAATCGCGGCGCATATCTCGCCGAAGGGCTCGGCCACTGCGGCTCCTGCCACACGCCGCGCAATTTGCTGGGGCGCCGAAGAAACGGCGCCATCTTCGCCGGCGGCGAGGTCGAAGGCTGGCACGCGCCGGCGCTCAACGCCTCTTCCCGCACGCCGGTGCCGTGGAGCATCGAGGCGCTCGAGCGCTATCTCACGCGAGGCGTGAGCGAACTGCACGAAGTCGCAGCCGGTCCGATGGCCCGTGTCGTCGCACAATCTGCGCGGAAGCGCCAGCGGAGGAAGTGCGCGCGATCGCCACTTATGTCGCCTCGCTCATGGGCAGCAACGGATGGCGGAGCGCGCAGCAGCGCGCGGCGGATGTGCTGCAACGTGCGCGGGCCGCGGCGGAACAAGGCGGCGATGGGGGCATGCAGCGAGCCACGGCAGACGGCACCCGCGACGACAGCGCGATTCAGGAAGGCCGCGTGATTTACGAAGCGCACGTGCGTGCTGTGCCACGGTGCGGCCGAGCGTTCCGCGGGTGCGTCCTCGGGCGAGGCGCTGCACCTCGCGACTGAGCACGTCGGTTCACGCTGCGAACGCCCACGAATCTCATCCGCATCGTCCTGCAGGGCATGGCGCCGCACGACGGCGAGCGCGGCCCGTTCATGCCCGGTTTTGCGGGCGCGCTCACCGACGACAGGTCGCGGCGCTCGATCGCACTACCTCCGCGCCGACTTACACCGACCAGCCCGCCTGGCCGAACGTCGACCGCGAAGTCCGACGGGTGCGCAAGAGCTCTCGCGAAGGAAATGCAATGAGATGATCACCCTCAACGTCAACGGCAGGACTACCAGATCGACGCCGACGCATCGACGCCGCTGCTCTATGTGCTGCGCGACCATCTGCAACTGAACGGCGCGAAGTTCGGCTGCGGCCTCGGCCAGTGCGGCGCGTGCACCGTGATGGTCGACGGGCGACCGGTGTTCTCCTGCATCACGCCGCTCGTCGGCGCTTGCCGGACGCAAGATCAAGACGATCGAAGGCCTCGGCACGGCTGGAGAACCCGGGCCCCGTCCAGCGCGCCTTCATCGACGAGCAGGCCGCGCAGTGCGGTTACTGCATCCCGGGCATGATGATGCGCGCGCAGGCGCTGCTCGAAGCGAACCCGTCGCCGTCGCGGGCCGAGATACGCCGGCACATGAACGCGAATCTCTGCCGCTGCGGAACGCACATGCGCATCCTGCGGCGGTCGAACGCGCAGCGGGCTACATGAAGAAGGGCGAGCGGAGCACGGGATGATGCGCTCGAACGCCTTCAATCACGAACGCGCGCTTCGGCAGGGACGCGCCCGCTTGCTCTCGCGCCGCGATTTCCTGGCGCGAGGCGGCGCGCTGATCGTGAGCTTCTCGCTCGCGGCCGGCGCGCTCGCGCAGCCGCAGGAGCCGCAGAACCATCGGCAAGGAGCCGAAGAAGGCGCCGGCGCTGCCGGGCAATCTGAAGAACGCGCCGATGCTCGATTCGTGGATACGCATCGACGCGGACGGCGCCATCACCGTCTTCACCGGCAAAGCGGAGCTCGGGCAAGGCATCAAGACCGCGCTCATCCAGGTCGCGGCCGAAGAGCTCGTGGTCGAGCCGCGCGCGATCACGCTCGTCACCGCCGACACCGGCCGCACGCCGAACGAGGGCTACACCGCGGGCAGCCAGTCGATGCCGGACAGCGGAACCGCGATCCTGCATGCGGCCGCGCAGGCGCGCGCGATCCTGGTCGGGCATCGCGGCGCAGCGGCTCGGACGTGCCGCTCTCGGACTTGACGGTGCATCTCGGCGCCGTGCGCGCGAAGGACGGTCGCAGCATGACCTACGGCCAGCTCGTCACCGGCGAAACGCTGCACGTGCAAGCGGCGCCGCAATCCGCCGCTGCGCGACCCGAAGACGCGCGGCGTGATCGGCAAGTCGATGCAGCGCGTCGACATCCCGGCGAAAGTCACCGGCGACGCGATCTACGTGCAGGACCTGCGGCTGCCGAACATGGTGCACGCCCGCGTGGTGCGGCCGCCGAGCTACGGCGCGCGGCTCGCAGCGCTCGACGCCGTCGAACGTGCGAGAAGATGCCCGGCGTGCTGAAGATCGTGCGCAACGGCAGCTTCCTCGCGGTGGTCGCCGAGCGCGAATACCAGGCGGTGGTCGCGATGCGCGCGCTTGCGAAGGGCAGCGAAGTGGAGAAGAGCGCGCGCGCTCCCGCCGCCCGCGGAGCTCGTACACCCATTTTCAGCGCCTGCCGACGCAGGACTACGTCGACCTCGGCGACGCCGCCGAAGCTGCGCAACGGGCTCGGGCGTCGATCACCGCGACCTACCGGCGTCCGTATCAGATGCACGCGTCGATCGGTCCGTCCTGTGCGGTCGCGCTCGCCCAAGACGGCGATGCGTCACGGTGTGGTCGCACACGCAAGGCGTGTATCCGCTGCGCGAGGCGATCGCCGAGATGCTTGCGCATGCCGCCCGAGCGCGTGCGCTGCATCCACATGGAAGGCTCGGGCTGCTACGGCCACAACGGCGCCGACGATGCGGGCGCCGATGCCGCGCTGATCGCGACAGCGTTCCCCGGACGCCCGGTGCGGGTGCAGTGGATGCGCGAAGACGAGCACACGTGGGAGCCCTACGGCTCGATGATGATCTCGACCGCGCGCGCGCGGCTCGACGGCGCGAACGTCGCCGACTGGCAATACGAAGTCTGGAGCAACACGCACCTCACGCGTCCCGGCGCCCGCCGGGCACCTCGCGCCCGCGTGGCACATCGAAACGCCGTTCGCGCCGCCGCCGCCCAAGCCGCTGCCGCTGCCTGCCGGCGGCGGCAATCGCAACGCGATTCCGATCTACCGCTTCCAGAACGCGCGCGTCGTTCACCACTTCGTGCCCGCGATGCCGCTGCGCGTGTCCGCGCTGCGCGCGCTCGGCGCGTATCACAACGTGTTCGCGATCGAAAGCTTCATGGACGAGCTCGCGCGAGCGGCGAAGGCCGATCCGGTCGATTTCCGGCTGCGGCACCTCGAGGATTCGCGCGCGATCGACGTCGTGAATGCGGCGGCCGAGCGCTTCGGCTGGACGCGTTTTCAGAAGCAGCGCGGACGCGGGCGCGGCTTCGCGTTCGCGCGCTACAAGAACCTCGCGGCGTACTGCGCCGTCGCGATGGAAGTGGAAGTCGAACCGCGAGAGCGGCTCCGTGCGGCCGGTCCGTGTCGTCGCCGCCATCGACAGCGGCGAAGCGGTGAATCCCGACGGCATCCGCAACCAGACCGAAGGCGGCATCATCCAGTCGATCAGCTGGACGCTCTACGAGGCGGTCGCTTTCGATACGCGGCGAATCACTGAGCCGCGACTGGAGCACGTATCCGATCCTGCGCTTCTCCAACGTGCCCGATGCGATCGACGTGCACGTCATATCGCGCCCCGGCACGCCGTTCCTCGGCACGGGTGAAGCGGCGCAGGGTCCGGCCGCGGCCGCGCTCGCGAACGCCGTGGCCGACGCACTCGGCGTGCGCATCCGCGATCTTCCGCTCACGCGCGCGAGAGTGAAGGCTGCCGCCGGGGTGTAGCGCTCGAAAATGAGGTCGGAGTCAAATTCCGCCCTGACTCCGGACTTCGATGTGCCAAAAACAACGGGCAGCCCGGCTGCCCGTTGTCGTCACGTGCGCGTGGCACCCCTAAGCGTTTACTCCGGCTTCAGGCTCGCCTCCTGCACGACCTTCTCCCAGCGGTGGTATTCCTTGCGGATACGTTCGCCGAACTGCTGAGGCGTTCCGCCCGTGGCCACCATGCCCTGCTGCTCCAGGTTCTTCTTGATTTCGCCGCTCGTGAGCGCCTTGTTGATGACACCGTTGATGCGTTCGATGATCGCCGGTGGCGTGCCGCGCGGCGCCATCGTTCCGAACCAGAGCTCCACTTCGTAGCCCGGCAGCGTTTCGCCGAGCGTCGGCACGTTCGGCAGCGAATACCAGCGCTTCGCGGTCGTTACTGCAAGCGCCCTCAATCGACCCGTGCCCAGGTGCGGCGTCACTGGCAGGAGACTCCCGACGATGATCGGAACCTGGCCCGACAAGAGGTCCCCCATCGCGGCGCCGGTGCTCTTGTAGGGCACGTGCACCATCCTGATCTTCGCCATGTTCATGAAGAGCTCGGTCGAGAGGTGCGTGATGCTGCCCACGCCCGTCGATGCATAGGTCAGACCGCCTTTGGTGTTGCGCCCGAGCGCGATCAGCTCTTTCGTCGACTTCGCCGGAACCGAAGGATGCACCGTCAGCACGAAGGGCGTGATGCCGAATTCGGCGACGGGAATGATGCTGTTGATCGGATCGAACGCCGGTTTGTTCAACGCGGACGTAGCCGAAAAACTTGCCGACATCATCATGACGGTGTAGCCGTCAGGGGGCGCTTTTGCGGTCGCCTCCATGCCGATCAGACCGGCGGCGCCGCCCCGGTTGTCGACGATGAACTGCTGGCCCAAGCCTTCCGAAAGCTTCTGCGAAAACTGCCGTGCCGTGATGTCGCTCCCGCCGCCCGGAGCGAAAGGCACGATGACGCGCACCGGTTTCGTGGGATATTGCTGACCCTGGACGGGCACGCTCGCCGCGAAGCCGGCGGCCATGATGGCGGCTGCGGCGGCCGTGCGTTTGAATGTTTGCTGCATCGCTTCTCCTCCTCGCTTTTCCGCCGATCGAACCACGCCGGCGGCGTCCCGCCAGCATAGCACGCTCACTTCGCTGAACAGGGTGCGTAAGCGGCAATGGTTCCCGACCACGCCATACGCCTGAGCTCAGCGAGTGCGCCTACGATCCTGTACCGACTCTCATGCGCTCTCGAGGGTCGGTGCTATCCTCTCGCTGTTCCCGCTCACGACGACAAGGAGGAGGCATGGCTGCAATATCCGCTCCCAATACGCTGAAGGAATTGTTCAAGGCCAACAAAGTCGCGCTTGGCATGAACGTGCGTCTCGCGCGCTCGGGGGACATCGCACGCATCGCAAAGACCACCGGACACGACTTCATATTCATCGACGGCCAGCATTCGCTCTTCACGCTCGAGACGATCGGACACATCGCGCAAACCGCGCTCGCGATCGGCATCGCGCCGCTCGTGCGGGTGCGCAGTTGCGACGATCCGGATACGCAGGTGCTGCTCGACAACGGGGTGACGGGGATCGTTTTCCCCGACGTCAACAACGCGGATGAAGCGCGCCGCGCGGTCAGCCGCGCAAAGTTCCCGCCGATCGGGAAACGTTCTGTCGGAGGCGGTTATCCCATCTTCGATTTCCGCGCGGTGAGCCCGGCCGACTCGGTGCCGGCGTTGAACGACAACACGCTGGTCGTGTGCATGATCGAAACCCGGGAGGGTCTGGAGAACGTGGAATCGATCGCGGCGGTCGAAGGCGTCGACGTGATTCACGTCGGCTCGAACGACCTGCTCACCGCAATGGGCCATCCCGGGGCGTTCGGCAGCCCGGAGCATCTCGCGGCGCTCGATCGGATCATGGCCGCTGCGAAGAAGCACGGCAAGGTGCCCGGCGTCGGCGGTGACCGCAACCTCGCGCGTCAGGCGCAGTTCATCCGCAACGGCGCGAAGTTCATCACCACCAACAGCGAGGTCGCGTTCATCCTCGCCGAAGGATCGCGGGTGACGGGGGAGCTGCGGAAGGCACTGGCGTAGGGGCGGGTAACATGGGGTCAGAGTCAATTTTCCTGCTCGCGTCGGAGGATATCTTACCCGCACAGCCAGGAAAATTGACTCTGACCCCGATTCTACCACCGATTTACAGCGTGGGGTTATTGATCTCCCCGCCCAGCGCGGCGAGCCCCCAGCTCGTGGCCCACGTGTCGAAGTTGAGCATGATGTGGCCGGAGAGGGTGTGCGCATCGCGGAAGATGCGCTCCATCGGATAGCTCTGGTAGATCCCGTTCGCGCCGGCGAGCGCGTGCAGCGAATCCACGGCTTCGGTGCAAAGCTGGCCTGCATAGGCCATGTTGCGCTTGAAGCGCAGCTTCGTCTGCACATCGGGGATCGCATTGCGCGCGGCGATCGCCTGCCCTTCGAGGCAGTCGTTGCGCAGGACGAGGCGCGCCATGTCGATCTTCGCGGCAGCGGCGCTCACACGAAGCTGCACGAGCGGGAAATCGCGCATTCTCACTCCGGTGTAGCTCGTGCTGCGTTCCTTCACATGGGCGACGGTGTAGTCGAGCGCCGCCTGCGCGTTTCCGACGGCGGTCCCGCCGATCCCATGCGCGCCGATCGCCGACATGGGAATGCGATAAAGCGGATTGGGATTCGTCCGCGCGCCCGGAAAACCGTCTCCGCCGCGCGCATCGTACATGCAGAGCGTCCGATACTCCGGCACGAAAACGTCCTTCGCAACCACGGTCATGCTCCCCGTGGCGCGCATGCCCATCACCTGCCAGTCGTCGACGATCTCGTATTGAGCGCGGTGCGCAAGACACAGCCTATGGTCGACGATCTTTTCGCCCTCGCGCACGGTCACCGCGAGTAGATTCCACTCGGCGAGATCCACGCTGCTCGAGAAGTTCCAGCGGCCGCTGATGAGAAGACCGCCGTCGACACGACGCGCCTGTCCCTGAGGAAACGCGATCGCGGCGGCGATCAATGCCTCGGGGTTCCGGACCCAGACGTCGGCCTGCGCTCGCTCGTCGAACAGCGCGAGCAGCCAGTGATGGATGACCAGGTTGACCTGGTTCCAGCTCGTCGACGCGCAGCCGCGCGCAAGCTCCGCCGCGAGATCGACGTAGGCAACGAAGTCGAGCTCCATGCCGCCCCAGCGCCTGGGCTGAAGGATGCGCAGCACGCCGCTCGCGTGCAGGTCTTCGATCGTTTCCCGCGGGAGACTGCGCGCGGCTTCGCTGCGCGCAGCACGCTCCCGCAGCGCTGGCACCAGGGCCCGGGCATGCTCGAGCGCCGTCTCAGACGACATGCCCGCGAAACTCGGCGCCATCGCCGGACTGCGCGGAGCGCTCAAGCGAGCTCAGCCGAGGCGATCGCATGTCGAGACGGTCTCACGCTGTCTCCTCAATGCGAATGGAACGTAAAGCATGCGCGGCGAGCTGGAGCGACTCGCCGGACGTTGCCGCCCGTGTCGAAGCGCGCTCGGCAAGTCACCCGCGTGCGCCTCCTTCAGCCGTTCGCTCGCACGCGAGCCGCGCCTTCAGGTAGGGCTTCTCTCCTCCGGCCGCCGCCATATTGCGATACAGCGGCGGAAGCGGCGTGCCACGCGTCGTGCCTCCGGTGTCGAGATTCCTGATCTCGGCCGTATCGGTATCGATCTCGATGCGTTGCCCGGTTTCGACGAAGCCCACGATGTCCGGGCAGGCGATCGGCCACAAGCCGCCACTCACGCAATTGCTCATGAAGAGCTTGCCGAACGAATCGGCGACGACCGCCGTGATGCCGAGCGCGAGTATGGAGTAATGCGCGGGCGTGGACGATCCGCATCCGAAGTTCTTCCCGGCGACGATGATGTCACCCGGCTGCGCCTTCGATCCGAACTCCGGATCGAGACTCTCCAGACAGTGTCTGCCCTGCTCCTGCGGCGGCAGGTGGTTGTACATCTGCTTGCGGATGAGTCCGGTGTTGATGTCGTCCTGAGCGAACTTCCAGACTCTGCCCGTGATCTTCATGAATGCAGCCTTCGCGACGCTATCCACTCTCTCTCGTCACCCCGGCGCGGTAGGTGCACCCCGGACCTGTCGCCCTTTGCGACGCGATCCGGGGCCGGGGTCCAGGACGTCAGTAGCGGGCTCTGCATCACGGTCTCACAGATACGCGAGCGGGCTCGCGATGCGCCCTTCGATCGCCGAAGCGGCGACCGTCGCGGGTGAAGCGAGATAGATCTCCGCGCCCGGCCCCATGCGGCCTTCGAAGTTGCGCGTGATCGAGGTGATCGCAACCTCGCCCGGCGCGAGGATACCGCCGTGCAAACCGGGGCACGCGCCGCAGTTCGCGTTCGTCACGATCGCGTTGGCCTCGTGGAAGATTTCGATGTAGCCCAACCGTGTCGCAGCGAGCAGCACCTCACGCGAGCCAGGCGTCACGATGAAGCGCACGTCCGGATGCACCTTCCTGCCTTTCAGGACGGCAGCGGCGGCGGCAAGGTCTTCGAGCCGTCCACTCGCGCACGAACCGAGATACGCCTGATCGATCGGCCGCCCCGCGACTTCGGCCACCGGTTTCACATCGTCGGGCGCGTGCGGCACGGCAATCTGCGGCCCGATGTTCGAGATGTCGATCTCATGCACCGCGTCGTATTCGAAATCGGCGTCCGTCTCATGCACCGTGAACGGCCCTTGCGCCCGTCCCCGCGCCCAGTCGAGCGTTCGCGCGTCGGGCTGGATGTAGGAAGTGACCGCGCCGAGCTCCGTGCCCATATTGGCGAGCGTAAAACGCATGTCCATACCGAGCGCATCGACGTACGGCCCGGCGAACTCGACGGCGTTGCCATAGGCGCCGCGCTGGCCCAGCCTGCCGTTTACGTGAAGCGCCACGTCGCGGCCCAGCACACCTTCGCCCATCGTGCCCGTGAGCCTCACGAGCGTCACCCTTGGCACCTCGATCCAGTAACGGCCGATCGCATACAGCGTGAGCCGTCCGCCGCCGAGCGACGTTGCGTAGCAGCCCACGGCCCCCATCGTCGCGGCGTGCGAGTCGATGGCGATCGCGACGCTGCCCGGCCGCACGATGCCCTGCTCGACGAGGATGAGGTGCGAGATGCCCGCGCCCGCATCGAAAATCCGTATGCCGCGCGATTTGAAGAACGACCGCCACGCCTGGTGCGCGGCCGCGAGCGCGACGCTGGGTGTAGGACCTGCGTGATCCGAAACGGCGTAGATGCGATCCCTGAGCGGCAGCTCGTCGACGCGACCTCGAGAGCTCGCTCGACGAGCTCCTCGGGTCGGCGGCAGCCGCTTCGCTTCCGTTGCGTTGAGCGCGACGATGACGCCGAACACGTCCGGCTCGATCTCGAGGAACTCTCCCGGCGTCACCGACGCGCGCTGCGGCCGCGCGTGGTCGGCCAGGATCTTGTGGAGTGCGTGCATGGCGTGTCGCGGCGTTTCCGCTCTTTCTCTGTTCCGCGCATTGTAGCGGCGGCCCGTCCGTCCCGCGCTCGAAGCCTCGACAACGTGCTATAGAGAGTGCCTCCCCCGCACAGACCTCTCGCCCGTGTTTCAGCTTGAATCCACGCTCGCTCCGCTGCGCCACCGCGACTTCCGCCGCCTGTGGACGGGTACCTTTTTCGCGACCGCGGGACAATGGATCCAGCAGGCGACGCTCGGCTGGGTCGTCTACGAGGTCACCCGCTCGCCCGGATTGCTCGGCGCCGTGCTGGGCGTGCGCGCGATCCCGATGCTGCTGCTCGCGCCGCTGAGCGGCTTGGTCGCCGACCGCTTCGATCGCCGCTACGCGCTCGCCGCGGCGCAGGCGCTGATGGCGCTGATTTGCGCATCGCTCTCGCTGCTGCTGGCGCTCGACGCCGTCCAGGCGTGGCACCTCTTCGCTTTCTCGATTCTCTCCGGCGTGAGCGCCGTGTTCGATCGCACCCTGCGCAGCACGCTTGTCTTCACGAGCGTGCCGCGAGCGGAAGCCGCCAACGCCGTAGCGCTCAACAGCATCGCCTTCAGCGTGACGCGCGCCGTCGGTCCGAGCGTCGCGGGGTTTCTCATTGGCGCCATGGGCGCGGCGTCGAATTTCGCGATCCAGTCGGCGCTCTATATCGGCGTCGTGCTGGCGGCCCTGTCGGTCAGCGCGCCGCCGCCGCGCCCGTCCGGAAAAGCGGCGGTTTCAGCATGGATGGGCATGAAGGAAGGCGTGCGCTTCGCGATGACGGATCCTGTTGCGCGCGTGATGGTCGTGCTCGGGCTCGTGCCGCCGCTGCTGCTCATCCCGTGCTTCAGTGCGCTCATGCCGATCTTCGCGGCCGACGTTTTCAAAAGCGGCCCGGAAGGTCTCGGCGTCATGTTATCGGCGGTGGGCGCGGGCGGCATCCTCGGCGGCGTCGCCGCGGCGTGGGCGACACGGTTTCGATCGGAGCGGACTCGTTCAAGTGCTGGGGCTCGTCGGGTTTGCAGCGTCTCTGTTCGGCTTCGCGATCTCGCCTTCGCATCCCATATGCCGTCGTGTTCCTGGTGCTGGCGGGCATCGCGGAGATGGTGCATCACACGATCCACGTGACGACGCTCCAGATGTGCGCGCCGGAGCACATGCGTGGGCGCGTCGCGAGCCTGCTGCCGGTGTTTCCCGCGTTCATCTCCGTAGGCGCGCTTGCGTCGGGCATCGCGACCGATGCTTTCGGCGCTCCCACGGTTGTCATGCTCTTCGTGACGATCTCGCTCATCGTGATCGCGATCGCGTGGGCGTGCTCGGCCGCCCTGCGGGAGGTGACGCTGTCGCGATTGATCGCGGGTGAGCCCGACGCGCGTCGATAACCCCGCATGAGCGCGATATCCCCCACCCACCGGGGGATATCCACCAACCCCGGGGGAAATCCCCCGGTTTCCCCCAAACGCAGCGTGCCGTCGAGCGACGATGCGACACAACAAATTGCCGTATTTTCAATCACTTGAGAATTTCCACCGGGAACTGTCAGGTGCTGGCCCGAGAACTGCTTATAAGATCACCAACACACCCCGTGTGATCTCCCCTGTTCACACAGTGTTTTTGAAGCCGGCCGCGCGCCGGCTTCTTTTTTTGCCCCCTCCCGGCCTCACTCCGCCTTCACGCCCGCGGCCTTCCACACCTTGATGCGCGTGAGATCTCTTCGCGCACGAGCTTATCGAACGCGTCGGGCGTGCTCGACTTCGCGAGCGCACCCTGCCCCGCGATGCGCTCCTTCGCATCCGGCGTTTCGAGGATGCGCGCGATTTCGGCGGCGAGCTGATTGACGATCCGCCGCGGGGTCTTGCCGGGCGCAAGCACGCCGTACCAGCCCTGATATTCGAAGCCTTCGAGGCCCGCTTCCGCGATCGTCGGCACGTCCGGCACACCCGGCGCACGCTGAGCCGTCGTCACACCCAAAGCGACCATGCGCCCGGTCCTCACGAGTGGAACGGCGGAAAGCACGGGCGAGAGCATGTAGTGGATGCGCCCAGCCATGAGGTCCGTCATCGCTTCCGGCGACCCTTTATACGGCACGTGCACGGCCTTGATGTCTGCCGTGAGATTGAACAGCTCGGCACCGTAATGGGGTCCGCTGCCGAGGCCACTCGATCCGAAATTCATCTGTCCCGGCTTGGCCTTCGCGAGCGCGATCAGCTCCTTCACCGACTTCGCTCCGAGACTCGGCGCGACCACCAGGATGAGCGGCGTGCTCGCAAGCTGGGTGACGCCCGCGAAATCCTTCACCGGATCGTAGGGGAGCTTGCCTGCGTACAGCGCGGCACTGCCGGCGTAGTTCGAGCCCGTCGCCGTCAGCGTGTGGCCGTCGGCAAGCGCGTCGGCGACGATCTTGAACGCGACGATGCCGCCCGCGCTGGGGCGATTATCGATGACAACAGGACGCCCCCAGGTATCGGCGAGCTGCTGGGTGATGATGCGCGCGATGATGTCGGTCGCGCTTCCGGGCGTGAACGGCACGATCATGCGGATCGGTCTGTTCGGATAGCTTTCACCCGAGGAAGTCTGCGCCTGCGCAGCGTGTGGGATTCCGGCAGCCGCGAGGACGAGCAGCGCGGGCCATACATTGGTCATGTGTATCCTTCTCCGCGATCTCGATCTGCCGCGTAGTCGCCAGACGGTTCTTCGGGTCAACGCCCGTGTCTCCAACGATAAGCTCGGGTTCGCACTCGGTTCGCACTCGGGTTCGCACTCGCGTCCGCAAGCGCCACCTATTTAGCGAGCCCGAGCTCCGCGAGTATCTGTCTCGTCTCGGCGTATTCGCGGTCGAGACGTTTGCGTGCTTCGGTCCCGGGCAGGTACCTGTTCTCCCAATGGTTATCGGCGACTTCCTTTTTCCATTCGGGACGCTCGACGAGCTTCCTGAACACCCCTTCCCAGTAGGCGATCTGCGCGGGTTTCAAGTCTTTCGGGCCCATGATGGTGCGCCAGCTCACTGTCGTCATATCGATCCCGATTTCTTTCCACGTCGGTACGTCGGAGAAGAGTCCCGCCTTTCGTTGCGGGCCCGAGTGAACGAGCAGGCGCATCTTGCCCTGCTGCAGATACTCGGCCATGTTCGAAAGCCCCGGACCCAGGACTTCGACATGGCCGCCGAGGAGGGCCATCGTGCTCTGACCGCCCCCCGCGAAAGTCACTGTCTTCACGCGCTTCACGTCCACGCCGCCGCGTTTGAGGCCCGTGAGAAGCGACGTGTAGTTCGCTCCGGCGACGCTCGTGGTCCCGACCGCCATCGCGTCCGGGCTTTTCTGAAACCGCTCCAGCATCTCTTGCGGGGACTTGATCGGAGAGTCCGTGCGCACGTTCACGCCGTAGTAATCCTCGAGAAGCTGTACCAGCGTCGTGACGCTGGTGTGGTTGTGCTGGCTCAAGCCCGTGATGTGGTTGCTCAGGAGACCCGCCGTGCCGATCAGCAGCACGTGGCCGTCTCCGGGGCTCGACAGGAGTTGATTCAGCGCGAGCGTGCCGGCACCTCCAGGGCGGTTGACGACGACGATCGGCACTTCGACGAGGCGTTGCGTCTGAAGCATCCCCTGCATCTCGCGCGCCAGACGGTCGCTGTTGCCGCCCGCCGCGTTCGGCGCGATCAGCGCGACGGGGCGGGTGGGTTTCCAGGTGTCCTGCGCTGCACCGGAACGCCGGCGAGGCAAACGAAGGCAACAACAGCGAGCAGAGCAGTGTCGCAAGCCATGAAGTTCCTCCTCCTGCGACCTCCGGTCCTGAGTCGTCTCCCCAGGACTTGAGCCGGCTGGATATCCGGCAAATTCATTCAGGCGGCCCTCAGACATGCACTTCGATGAACACGACCCTTCGACAAGGGGCCGCATGATGCTCCGCGACACGTCAGGGTTATCTTCCCGGGTCGAGATGCACTGACGGCAACCGCCGAGTGCCTTAAGCTCACGCATTCTCATGAAAACCCTGCTCATCGTCTATCACACGATGACCGGCGGCTCGCGCCAGATGGCCGAGGCTGCCGAGCGCGGCGCACGCGGGCAGGACGTGAACGTGCGGCTGCTGCCGGCGCGTGAAGCGGGCGGCGACGATCTTCTTGCGGCCGACGGATACATCTTCGTCACGCCCGGAGAATCTCGCGGCGATGTCCGGTGTGATGAAGGACTTCTTCGATCGCACGTTCTACGCCGTGCTCGACCGCATCGTCGGCCGTCCGTACGCGACGCTCGTGTGCGCCGGCAGCGACGGCACGAACGCGGTCCGTCAGATCGACCGCATCTGCACCGGCTGGCGGCTGCGAGCGGCAGCCGAGCCGCTCATCGTGTGCACGCACGCGCAGACGCCGGAGCGGATCCTCGCGGCGAAGACGATCGGAGAGGACGACTTGAAACGCTGCGAGGAGATCGGGGCGGCGCTTGCTGCCGGCCTTGCGCTGGGATTTTCTAGCAAGACGCGCTCGTACCCCGGCCTCGCGCCGGGGTGAGGACTCGGTCGTTTAGGCCATTCTCCGGCACGTCGCTACATCACCTCGCGCGCCGCGCGAATCCCGCTTTGAAGCGCGCCCGCGACGGTGCCCGCTTCACCCTCGGTGTCCGCCGCCTCGCCCGCGAAGAAAGTGTGCCCGCGAGAGGCCGCGCGAGCTGCTGCGCGCCTTGTCTCCGCCGACCAGCACGTAGCTGTAGGCGCCCCGCGCAAATCGATCGCGCTGCCAGTCGTGCACCCACGCGCCTTCGAGCTCGGCTCGGATCTTCCCGACGTCGCCGAAGAGCGCCGCGAGGCTCGCGAGCGCGTGATCGATGACCTGCGTGCTCGAAGCATCCGCGAGCCGCATCGCTTTCGGTCCCGCCGCCCAGGCGACCATCACAGGTGCACGCACGGGCAGCGCGGTCCAGAACGTCGGGAACGCCGCTTCGCGCGGATGGAAGAACGAGACGTCGCGATAAAGACCCCGCTCGTGCGCCTCCCAGAAAGGCGTCCTGAAACGCAACACGACCTTCAGCACGGGCCCCGCGGCGAGCGCCTTCAATGCGTCGCGTTTGGCCGAGAGCGCGGGCATGAACCGGATCGCGCCGGGTGATCGTGGAGATTGCTGCAACACGCCGAGCGGCAACGTGACGACGGCGCGCTTCGCCACTGCCACGAACCCCTCGCCCAGAAACCGGCCGCGCACTTCGACCGATCCGCGCTTCCACGAAACACGCTCGACCGCGGTGTTCAACTGCAATTCGACTGCGCTGCCACGCAAGCTCGCGACCAGCGCGGAAAGCAAACGGCCGTAGCCGCCGAGCGGCCTGAACTGCGGCTGCTCGACCGAGCCGCCGCCTGTCCATTCTTCGACGATGGCGCGAGCACTCGCACGCCGCGTATCGGCGGCATCGTAGCCCTGCGCGCGCATGCGGGCATAAGCACGCGCCTCGGCGGTGATCTCCTCGTCAGGCAGGCCATCGATGAAGCGGTCGAAGGAGAGATCGGTCTTGCCGAGCGCATCGCTGCGCTGTATGGCGACGCGCACTTGCCGCAAGAGATCGCGCGACTGAACCAGGCGGCCGTCGCGCAGCGACCTGCGCTCGCCGCCGGAATCGACCGCTGCGCTTCCCGCCTTCGCGATTAGATCGAACGTCGCCTTCGCGTGTCCGTGGATGAACTCGGCTCCGAGCTCGATCGGCACCGGAACACCAGGCTCTTCATGGGACCAGATGCGGCCGCCGACGCGTTCGCGCGCTTCGACGACAAGCGTCCGCCGTCCCGCGCGTGCAAGCTCGGAAGCGGCGGCGAGGCCGGCCGCGCCCGCGCCGATGACGATCACGTCGTAACGGTGTTCGGGCATTGGACTATGCGGCGTGCAGCGGACTTCGTTTCTCGCATTTCGAGACAGCCCCTGCTGGCTTCCTCGACACGGACGGGTTGTCGATCCGTTCGCAGCGAGGAGGCATCAGACGCCGTCTCGAACCGCGACGGCGGTCACCCCGACCTTCAGCTCTTTCGCCGTCATCGTGTACTGGAACTTGTCCGGGTCGAGCGGATCGAGGCGTCCGCGCGCCGTCTGGCCGTCGGGATACATGAAGTACGGCACCTTCCACCCCGACGCGCCCGGGAAGCTGCAGATCGTGTGCCCGCGGTTGTACGCGAGCCAGTTCATCTCCCAGTAGCCGAACAGCCGCTCGCGCGCGACGCTGCACTTTCGGATCGTCGAGCGGCAGGTTGCCCGGCGGCTCCTCGAGCGCGACCTTGCGCACGTCCGCGGGATCGACCGGCACCCAGCCGTGCGCCTGCGACCAGAACTCGGCGCGGCAGTGCTGCGCGCGCGTCACCGACTCGGTGTTCGCGCCGAGGCTCACGTAGCCGTGCTTCGACTTCGCCACGCGCAGGCCGTAGATGTCGCGCGCGGGAACGCCGACCGACGCGCAAGCCCGACGAACAGCGCGTTCAGGTCGCCGCATTTGCCGCCGAGGTTGCCGGTCTCGAGCATGCCCTTGATGTCGCCCCAGCCGCAGCCGCGCACCTTCGGGTCGCGGAACGTGTTCTCGACGATCCATTCGTAGATCGCGCGCGCCTTCTCGACGTCGGTGCGCTGCCCTTGGTGATCTTCACGGCGGTGTCGCGCACGATGCCGTCGGTCGGAATGAGCTCGGTCGGCTGCAGCGCGAGCTTCAGCACCGCCGCGTCTTCGCGCGGTGGCGTGCGCGGCGGACTCTTCAGATCGACCATGCGATCGCGCGTCGCGAAGCGCGTCGTAAGCTGCACGGTGGGATTCGGCGCGGAAGCCGGGAAGTTCGCGGACACGATCGGCGACTGGTGCTTCGCGCTCCTCCACGTACTCGATCTGCCGCCGTCGCGCTCCAACCGTTGCCGAGGTTCTTGAAGTACGTCGGTGTCGCGCGAGAGCGCAGCAGGCAGCCATATGCGCGTTGCGCCGTCGGCTCGAGTACCTGCACCCGGGTAATGACTTCGTATACGCGCCAGCCCCGGCTCGCCGGGACTGGCGACGCGATGCGCGAGCAAGCCGCCCACGGCGGCCGCGCCCGGCAACGCCGAGCCGATCTTGAGAAACGTTCTGCGATTCATGCGATCTCCGCTGAAAAGGTGAGGGACACGCGTCCGGCAGGCGTGGCGCCCGCGAGCGAGCGCCGACAGACGGCGTCACGAAGGGTATCAAAATCCGCTTTTCGCGGCGGACGCGGTCACGCGAGCGGGCACCGCGGTTCCATTGGATCCGGGGCCACGCAACGTGGCGACAGGAGCCTTGCTTCTCCTCCCTGTGAGGCTCCAAGTTGACCCGGCACGCGATGCCGGGTCTTTTTTGGGGGACGGGGGCGGCGCTCGCCTTGGGCTGGCGCGCAGCGCCTCGGCGCGGCCTCGCTTCGGAACGCCTGCTGAGGAAGCTGTTGCGAGCCCACGCCGCGCCGCGGCCCGCTACCACCCAAGAGGGGGTGGTTCTTCATGTCAAGGTTGCGCGCTAGGGCCGGGCGTCGACCGCGGCCGGAGCGGCGGGTCGGCGCGGCGCGCCCGACTCTGCCTCGGCATCCCTCAGGACGCGTCCCGCGCTGTTCTTCTGCGTCACGTGGGAGAACTGGTCTTCGGCGATGTCGCCCAGATCGAACTCGAAGCGCTTCTCGGTGCCGGTCTTGCGGGCGAGCTGAACGAGCTGCTGCCGGTCGAGCGCCTGCTTGCGCGGCAGTGCGAGCAGAATCTTGTTCGACGTGCCGAGCACATCGAGGATGTAAAGCTCTTCGAACACTTCCTGATAGGTGCGCACCATCGAGTCGTACAGCGGATTCGGTCCGCGCCCCCAGATGTTGCCGACCACGACACCGGTGGGCTTCACCGCCTTTCTGACGGCGCGCATGAACTCGAGGGTCGCCAGATGCTGCGGGACGTTACGCGTGCCGAACGCATCGAGGAAAATGACGTCGTAAGGCTCGCGCACGCGCTCGACGAACTGCCTGCCGTCGCCCACGTGCGCGCGCAGCCGCTCGTCTTCCTTGAACCCGAAGTACTCGCGCGCGACGTGCACGACTTCGGGATCGATGTCGACTGCGTCGATCGTCGCATTGGGATAATACTTGCGCAGGAACATGGGCATCGTCCCCCCACCCAGTCCCACGACCAGAACGCGTGACGGCTCGCGGGAAAGAGCGAGCCCGACGAACGCCACTTTCGTGTACGCGAAACCCAGATAGCCCGGTTCGCCCGGCTTGCCGATGCTTTGTCGCGCGCCGCTTCTCTCGAAGCGCAGCACACGGTAGCCGCTGGCATCTTCGGTGACGATGACCGTGTTGTACTGCGACTGCTTCTCGTAGAGAACGGTTTCGGCCGCCCGCGCGCACGCGAAACACGCGAGCAGCACGAGCACGAGCGCGATGCGGCCATAGAGAGGGTGTCGAGCGATCATGGCGCGGGGATTCTACGCGATGGCAAAGACCGGGGCGAGACCCCGAACTCCGCATCCCGTCACATGGCCGCACGCAACGCGCGGCAGCATACTTGCTAGCAGCGGGGCCATGCCCTCTCTCTTCTCGATGCGGGCGCCTGCGCACCGCGCAGAGACGCTCAGCCCCTTCTTTGTCCTGACGTTCGCACTGCTGCTTGCCGTGCTGCTGTCGACGCTCGCGCGCGCGGCAGAAGAGAATGCGCCCGCGAAAAAACCGGCGGCGGAGGAACGTGCACCGCTGGCGGCCGTTCCGATGCCGGAGCTGAGCGCACAAGCCGAGGCCACGACCATCAATCTGCGCGAAATCGGCGAGCACGCGGCCGCCGACGGTCCGCTCGCGGCCATCGATAAAGGCCTGCCCCGGCTCACCGCGATCATCGACGCGCGCTTGCGGGAGAATGCCCGTATCGTTTCGCAGCGGCCCTCGCTCGAGCTCCTGCGTGCGCTCGAGCGCGCGTGGGATCGCCAGCTCGGCGCGATCTCCGGAATGACCGCACAGCTCGAGCAGCGCATCGCCGTGTTCGACCGCGACCTCGCGCGCCTGGACGAGCTCGAGAAGATCTGGAAGGAAACGCAGGCCGCGGCCGTGAAGGAACAGGCGCCACCGGAATTGCTCGGCCGCGTCGAGGAGCTCCTCGCGATGCTCGCGCGCACGCGGAAGGACGTCGAGGCGAAGCGCTCGCAGGCGCTCAGGCTCCAGAGCCGGATCGCCGCACAGAATTTCCGTGTCACGGAAGCGATCGAATCCATTGCGCGGCACGCAACTTGACGTTGAGCCGCGCCTGCAGCGGACAGCGCGCCGCTCTGGGACTTCAATCTGCTGACCGAAGCCGGCGCGCGCATCGCCGCGACAGCCAGGAATCGCGCGGTACGAGATCGCGTCACTCGAAGCGTATTTCGAAAACAACGAACATCGGTTCGTGCTGCACGCACTCATCGTCGCCCTGATCGCATTTTCCTGTATCGCGTGCGACGCTGGATCGCGCTCTGGTCGAAGTCCGAAGGCGGGCTGGAACGCGCCGCGGCGGTCTTTGCGATGCCGCTCGCAACGGCCCTCGTGCTGTCCTTCCTCGGCGCGGGCTGGATCTATCCGAGCGCCGCGGCTCTTGTGGGCCGTCGTCGGCGCGGTCGCGCTCGTTCCCACGATCCTCGTGCTGCGGCCGATCGTGCCGCGCTACCTGCTGCCTTTCCTCTACGCCGATCCTCGCTTTCTACCTGGTCGATCAGGTGCGCGCAGTCACCGCGTCG
>CAWEHH010000038.1:0-203715 GCA_963808765.1 uncultured beta proteobacterium | reverse complement strand
TCAGCAGCTCGCGCGGCCCCTCGCGGGCACGCTCTTCTTCGCGGGCGAGGCGGCGGACACCGAGGTGAAGCGGGCACGGTCGCGGGCGCGCTTCAAAGCGGGATTGCGCGGCGCACGAGGTGCTGTAGCGTGCCCGAGGGCGATCGCAATGACTTTGCGAAGTGCTGGCGGTCCCGGGGTAACGATTCGGATTGACTGCACGAAACTGCTGTAGCGGTGCGATACGACGAGTCGTCACGCCGGGCGCGAGGCCGGGGTCCAGGCACGAGGCTACAAGCGATGAGTTGGCGCTAAAAATCCCCAGAGCGAGCCCTGCAGCAAGCGCCGCCCCGATCTCCTCGCAGCGTTTCAAGTCGTCCTCTCCGATCGTCTTCGGCGCGAGGATCCGCTCCGGGTTTGCGCGTGCGTGCACACGATGAGCGGCTCGGCTGCCGCTCGCAGCCGCCATCCGGTGCAGATGCGGTCGATCTGGCGGACCGCGTTCGTGCCGTCGCTGCCGGCGCACACGAGCGTTGCATACGGACGGCCGACGATGCGGTCGAGCACGGCGTAGAACGTGCGATCGAAGAAGTCCTTCATCACACCGGACATCGCCGCGAGATTCTCCGGCGTGACGAAGATGTACGCATCGGCCGCAACAACATCGTCGCCGCCCGCTTCACGCGCCGTCAGCAGCCGCACGTTCACGTCCTGCCCGCGTGCGCCGCGCTCGGCCGCCTCGGCCATCTGGCGCGAGCCGCCGGTCATCGTGTGATAGACGATGAGCAGGGTTTTCATCTCAGAGCGTCAGAGCTTAAGGCACTCGTGTGGAGTTGTCGCGGGGGCTGCGTCGCGTGCGAGACACCGTGCTACGCTGGCGCATTGCATCCGCGAGAACGACTCATCCGAGGCGCGATGGGAAGCCGCGCTCGTCGAACAGCACCCGACGTGGGAGTTCGCGCTGTTGACAAATATGTATCAACATACATTTACATGATACATTTCAAGCGGCAGTAACAATACAAACGATATGCCAGACAATCTCTTTACGCTTTGTCAGCCCCGGCCGGACGTATTGCAGGGAACGGTGCGAGAGAGCGACTTTGCGGCCGACCTATCGCAGGTTCTGCGAGGCGACGCGCCGGACGAATACAAGCGGGCCGATCTGTTCTTTGCGAACACCTACCCGACCAAGGGGCTGTGCAATTCCTTAAACTGGTGGCGCTGCGGCTTGCTGGTCGTCCAGAGCAAGTTGCTTCCATCTTTCGACTGGATACTCAATTTGGTGGCGGCAAGACCCACGCGCTGATCGCACTGGCGCACGCGCTGCGCAGTCTCGAGGGGTCCCGAATGCGTCGGAATTTCTAGATTCCGAGCTATGGCCGAAAGCACCAGTGCGGGTTGCTGCTTTCGATGGCGAGAATGCCGACCCGGCTAACGGCCACCGACTGGGTAAGTCGGTCCGCGCCTATACGCCGTGGGGTGAGCTTGCGTATGCATTGCGTCAGGAGAAGGGCTACGCTCTCGTCGAGCCCAGCGACAAGCAAGGAATTGCGCCGGGCGCCGACACACTGCGCGAGTTGATCGGAAACGAGCCTGCCCTCATTCTGCTCGACGAACTGGCACCGTACTTGCGCAAAGTTTCAGCGCGTAATGCCCACCAAGCGTCACAGCAGCTCTCGGCATTCCTCACCTCACTGATGAAAGCGGTCGAGAGTTCGCCGAAGGCAGCACTCGTATTCACACTGGCAAGGGCAGGGACGGTAGCACCTCGGATGCGTATGCGGCGGAAACACAAAGCATCGCTACATTTCTAGCCGAAGCCGAGAGCGTCGCAGCCCGGAAGGCGACTCTGATCGATCCGACCGAAGATGACGAAACAGTCAAGGTGCTCTGTCGGCGGCTCTTCTCGCGTGTCGATGGGGCGGGCGCGGAACGCGTTGTGGCTTCGTCCAAAGCATTGTGGGACGCGAATCGCGATGTTCTTCCGCCGCCACCGGCCGAAGACCGACGTGTCGACGACTTTCTGGCGGGCTATCCTCTCCACCCTGAAATCATCCACCTGTTGACCGAGAAGACGGCAACCCTCGGTAATTTCCAGCGCGTCCGCGGCATGCTACGTCTGCTGGCGCGCACCGTCGCGCGTCTGTGGCAGATCAAACCCGCCGACGCATACGCGGTGCACATCCATCACGTAGACCTTGGTTTCGAGCCGATCCGTACGGAGATCGTCACGCGGCTTAACCAGCAGGCGTTTGTTCCCGCTATCCGAGCTGAGATCGCCACGACGGAAGCGACCCCGGCTCTCGCTCAGCAGCTTGATGCGAGCGCCTATGCCGGACTACCGGCGTATGGTTCTTATGTCGCGAGAACGGTGTTCATGCACACACTCGCGTTCAACGACACGTTGCGTGGGCTCTCGCCAGAAGAGCTTCGCTACTCCGTCCTCGGGCCCGGAACGGAGGCCGCATTCGTCGATGATGCGCGAAGGCGGTTCGTTACTGATTCTGCTTACCTCGATGACAAGCCGAAGGCGCCTTTGCGCTTTCTCGCAGAAGCGAACCTGACTCAGATCATCCGGAGACAGGAAACCAACACCGATCCAGGCGAGGTTCGGGCGCAGCTCAACGACTATGTGCGCACTCTTTTCACTGGCCCTGCCCTCAGCCTCGTCCCATTTGCAGCAGGTCCCCACGACGTTCCGGATGACGATGGTTCGGGGCGACCCTACCTCGTCCTCATCGGGTTCGAGGGGGCGAGTGTTGCCGGAGACGCCGTTCGCATGGACGAGCTTGTGGAGAAGATCTTTCTGCACAAGGGCGCATCCGGAGAATGGCGCCACAATCGTAACAATCTCGTATTCGTGCTCGCCGAGGCGTCCAGCATCAGCAACATGCGTGCACGCATGTTGCGTCGCATCGCACTCGACTCGCTGCGTGCACCAGAGAAACTCAAGGACCTTGCGGATTATCAGGCGCAGAAAATCCAGGAGCTGTTCGAACGGTCGAAGCAGGAGCTTGCCCTGGCCGTACAGCAGTGCTACCGACACATCTTCTACCCATCGCGCAATCGTCTGGAAGGTTCGAATTGCGACCTTGCACATACGGTCGTCGATATACAAACGGCGTCCGATCGACCGGGTGACGGCCAGAAACAGATCGTCACCCAGCTTCAAGCAGTCAGCAAGCTACGCATCGCCGGCGATCAGCCGGACTCCCCGACCTACGTCCGCGATCGCACACCGCTGAAAAAGGGACAGATCACGACGGCTGCGCTGCGGGGGGAGTTTCGCCAGGAT
This sequence comes from uncultured beta proteobacterium, assembly GCA_963808765.1. GTDB lineage: Bacteria > Pseudomonadota > Gammaproteobacteria > Burkholderiales > SG8-41 > JAQGMV01. The sequence goes on along the minus strand of CAWEHH010000038.1, from coordinate 200,438 downwards.
CCATCACTCCCGATGCTTACTGGCGACGACATCTTTATTCGCGGTATTCGCAACGGCATCGACCAAGGTGAGTACGTCTATCAGTCGGGTGAGTTGGTCCGTGGCAAGGGCGACCCGTTCGCGGAAATCAAGATCGACGAACAGTCGCTGGTGTTCACTGCCGCGTACGCACGGGAAAATGGCATCTGGCCGCGACGAATCGAGCCTCAGCCACCCGGGGCTGGCCCGGTGTCCCCGCCGCCATCAGGTCCGACCGGTGACCCGTTCCCGCCCGGCGGCGGTGAGCCTCTCAAGGTCAGAGAAACGGCGATCGAAGCCCAGGACGTGCTCAAGGCTGCGCTCGCTCAGGTGTTCGAGCTTGCAGCGCAGAAAGGAGTGAAAGCGTTTGCGACTATGACTATTCGTCCTTTCGACAAGTCGGATGCCATGAAGATGCTACCGCTCGTGAAGTCGGTTCCCAATGCGACGAAACGGATCGAGCTCACTGCCGCATATGAGACGAAGAACGGTTCATCGGCCGAGCTCACGTTCAAGGGCGATCTGGATGACGCCGGTCCTCTCAAGGAGTATCTCGAGCCTCAGTTCCGTGCGGCTGCGGACTCAGATGCAAGCGTGGCCTATTTTTTGACGTTCGAGCCGCCGCTGGTCACGAAGGGCGATCCGGCCCAGCGATTGGTCGAGCGACTGACTCGGCTGGTCTCGCCGGCCGCACACGTGATCGCAATACCGCACGAGAACACTTGACGGAGGCCGCATGGCGACTATTACACGACTGTCACAGCATCGCGAGCGAACGCTGCGTGCCGCAGCGCTACCGCGTTACGAGTTGCGTGCGCGCCGCCTGCAGGGGGCGGACACGGAGCTCGAGTCTGGCAGCTTCCTTCTTCTGCTACACCGCACGTGCGGCAGCCGAGCTACGTCGCAGGGCTGCGAGGGCGGAATCTCGCGTTAATAGAACATCGCCTGTTGCGAATCCTGAAGCAGCATCGCATCGATCTCACGGGACTCCCGCTGGACGACGTCCGTCGGCAGCCGATAGACGAGGATCTCGCGATCAACCTGGGCTTGCTGTTTCGTGCCCTTGCGCCGATGCGAAATCGCGATCACATGGCGGCTGTTGCGGCGGGTATCGAGGCGATGCCCAAAGAGGAAACGGGATACTGGCTCGGCATGGCCATGCACCGTAAGTATCCGAGGCGTGTTCTGATGGCGCTGCGGTTTCTGTTGATCGACCCGCGAGGCTGAATGGTCGGGCCGGCGGATCTCCGCGAACTGCTTGACGAACTGGACAAACGCCAGGCGGACGATCTCGAGAGTCAGACCCTGGATTTCAAGGAGTGGCCGAAAGACCCGAAACAGGCGATCCGGCAGGTGGTCGACGTCGCGGTCTGCATGGCCAATGGAGGCGGTGGGACGGTCGTTCTCGGGATCCGGGACGGAGTCGTAGGCCGCGAGGCGGCCGTTATCGGTGTGCCGGACGAAGTCGAGGGCAGCCGGCTCAAGCGCGAGATTTACGAACGAACTTCGCCGCGCCTTACTCCAGAGTTCGACGATGTGAAGGTGAGTGAAGGTACAGGGCGACTTCTCGTTATGCGCGTCCACGGCGGCCTGCCGCCTTACACGACAACTGCGGGCGCCGGCACGGTGCGGCGCGGCAAGGATTGCGTACCGCTCACGGGCGATCTTCGCGACCGCATCATGGTGGAGCGGGGGGGACGCGGACTACACCGCGGTCGTCGTACCCGGGCGCCCAGCCGACCTTTTATCGCCCGCAGCCATGGAGCGCTTGCGCGACCTGGCGCACGCCGAACGCGCACCCGAGGATCTGCTCAGAAAGACCGATCTCGACCTGCTTGGTGCATTGGACCTGCTCCGAGACGGTCAGCTCACTCGCGCCGGTGCGTATGTGGCGGGACGGACCGAGGCCATCGCACGGCACCTGCCGAACTACGCATGGACGCATGAACGGATGAAGTCCTCAACGCGCTACACCGACAGAGCCGACGGCCGGGATGCACTATCGCTCGCGCTGGAGGCGCTGGAGGCTCGCGTCAATGCCGACAACCCGATTGCGACCGTGGAGCGGGGCCTCTACCACTTCGAATACCGAGCCTATCCATCGATCGCGTTACGCGAAGCCCTGCTCAATGCACTGTGCCATCTGGACCTGCGCCTCGCCAGCCCGGTGCTCATCAAGCAATTCCCGAACAGGCTCGAACTGGCAAATCCGGGCGGTTTTATCGGCGGCATTACGCCCCGTAACATCCTTCACCACCCGCCTCTCGCACGCAATCCTCTGCTCGTGCAGGCGCTCGCAAAACTGCGCTTGGTGAACCGGAGCAATCTCGGCGTGAGCCGAATGTTCGAAGCGATGCTGATCGAGGGCAAGGAGCCGCCTCATATCGTCGATGAGGGCAGCGCCGTGCGGGTCGTATTCAAGCGGCAGGAGATGGCTCGACCTTTTCGACTGTTCATCGCCGAAGAAGGAAAGGCGGGCCGGTTGCTCGACGTGGATCATCTGCTGGTTCTGAGATACCTCCTCGATCACCCGGAGATCGAGACTGCGACAGCGGCTGCCATGTGCCAGCGTTCCGAAGCCGAGACGCGCGATATCCTCGACGAGATGGCGCATGACTACGCCTACCTCGAGCGAGGAGGGAGCGGGCGCGGTACCTACTGGCGCATGAAACCGAGTCTGCACCGCCGGCTTCAAGGCCGCGGCAGCGCGGAGCGCAGCCAGCGTATCGATTGGGATGTGGCGAAGACCCGTGTGCTGAACATGCTCACACAGCGCAGCAAGAGGGGAGAGTCCGGCTTGACGAACGCAGAGGTGCGCGAGGTCACAGGCTACACGCGCCTTCAGGTGAACCGTCTGGTACACGAGCTGGGTACCGAGGGCGTGCGGATCGTCGGATATGGCCGCGGCGCGCGCTACGAATCGACGGCGACGGTCGATCACATTCGGAAGAAAGGGGCCAGGAAAAGATGACACGATTGGACAGGCGCTTCGCGCTCATGCGCGGCGACGAACCTTGGTACGCCGTCATGATCGAAGACAAGGACACAGGGCGTGTGGCGTATCGGGTGAGCGGAGATGGAACACGCGATGCCAGGAAAGAGGCCGAGCAACTGACCGATGTCGCGCTCGTCGCGCGCCGTGTTATCTGCGATGGTAAGCGGATGCGCTGCGCGCCGGAAGCTGACGCGACACCGAGCTCGCTCTACCTGAGAAGCAAGGGCGTAACGGGCTATAAGCTTGACGAATCGATCGCTAAAGCCATCAATGTGCCGCCGCAAGGGCCGGCGAAGTGACGCGGAGGCTGATCGAAACGTGGCTGCCGATTGCGGCGCTCGGGGTCGAGAGTGTCCGCGAACGGACGCCAATGACACCGTTTCCTGCCCGAATCGGCTGCACGTCTGGTGGGCGAGAAGGCCTCTTGTCGCATCGCGTGCGGCGGTTCTCGCGTCTCTATTGCCCGAGGATGCGGACCGCGACAAGTTTCTGCACATTCTGGGTATACATGGCGATCCCGTGTTGGCGAAGAAACGCATCGAGCGTGCAACGCGCGAAGGTGTACGTCTCGGGGCCCAAGCGTACGGTTACCCGCGCGCGTTTGGCTATTCGCCTACTGAGGCAGAACGCTCGTGGGCTTACGCGGCGATGCGGCTCTTGGATCTACAGCGTCCGGTGGTGCTCGACCCTACGGCTGGCGGCGGTTCTATCCCATTCGAGAGTTTGCGACTTGGTCTCGACACCTGCGGCAACGACCTGAATCCAGTCGCGACACTGATCCAAATGGCCACTGTCCAATGGCCGCTCGAGTTTGGCATGCAAGTACGTCAGCGCTTCTTGGAAGTCGGCAAACGTTTCATAGAGGAAATAAGAGAACGTTTGGTCTTTGCGTATCCGCCTGAGTTCGATCCGGACATCCGTCCCGATGGATATCTCTGGGCACGGACGATCACATGCCCTCATTGCGATGGCCTCGCGCCGCTGTCTCCGAACTGGCGACTGGCGCCAGACGGCACTGGCGTGCGACTCAAGCCGCAAGTTGCCGATGGTCCGAACAGCTCCGGACGACGCGTGGCGTTCGAGATCGTCCGGGGCTTAGCGGAGCAGTCGCCCGGCACTGTCACGGGCGGCGATGCGACCTGCCCATTCCCGGACTGCGGACGCGTCATATCGGGTGATGAGATCAAGGCCCAGGCACAAGCAGGGAGGATGGGCGAACAGCTCTACACGATCGTTTACAAGGCTCGCGAGTTCGTCGGCTATACGAAATCAGGTAAGCGGAGGGAAAAATGGGTACGCGGCTATCGCGCGCCCCGGCCAGAAGACGACGTGTCGGCAAGCGTGAAAGCCAGGCTCGACACATTATTGCCGGAATGGGAGGCACTCGACATCGTTCCGACGGAGCGCGTTCCTGAGGACATAAATGACGATCGGCCAATTCAATACGCGATGCCGCGCTGGCGCGACCTCTTTTCTCCGCGGCAACTGCTCGGACATGGTGTTTCGGTCGAGGTCTATCGCGAACTTCTTCAGGAGCAAGGGTCGAATGGTGGATTGAACGACGCAACGAGAGCAGCTTTTGCGTATTTGGCGATATCACTAGTTGTACTGTGTCACGCTCGCCGAGCGACCGCTCCGCAGCACGGGCATCGTTGAAGTCGACGCGCGATCTCGGTGCTCACGAGATGGCGCAGTGTGGGAATCGAGTCCGGCACATGGCGCTGCGCTCGGCCGGCTACCGCGAGGTCTGTAATCTTCGGGTAAGGCAAGCGCCGTTGGTCGATTGGAGTTTTTTTTGGAAGCATTCTGCAGTCGCTGTGCGAGTAGAAAGCCATAGGCGGCGATGCACACCGTTGCGTGATGGTGAAAGCCAGTCCAGCCGCGGCCCTCGTAATGAGACAAGCCGAATTCGGATTTAAGCTCGTGGTAGTCCTGTTCGATGCGCCAGCGCATCTTCGCGGTGTTGACCAGATGGCTGATGCTTATATCGACCGGCAGATTCGACAGCCAATACTTCGTGGGCTCGGCTTCTTTGAGTGGCCATTCGATGAGCAGCCACTGCTCTTCACGCAGGCTCGTTCGCAGGTAATCGCGATGCGCCGCGCGCACCCGCACCCGTGCAAAGCGCGAAGAGAGCACTTTATTCGTACCTTCACGCCAAGCGACTCGCTTCCACGCCGAGCGCTTCAGCGCCAAGGCGAGTTGCTTCACGCTCAGCGGCTCATGGCCCGGCCCGCGGCGCAGGCGTGTCGGTGGCCGGCCTCGGCCTGGAGCCGATGTCGTCGGCATCGGAGTGCTACCCGGCGCCCATACCGTGATGTCCGAGCTCACTCCCACTGCATAGGTAAGCCCCAGCTCATCCACAGCTTCGCGAAATGCCGTGTCTCTGCCGTATCCCGCGTCGGCCAGCACGATACCCGGCGCAACCCCGCGTTCCTGGGCTGCCCGGATCTGCTGCAGCGCGATCTGCGCCTTGGTCGCAAAGCGCACCGTCTCCGGTACTTTCGCTTCGCGCCTGCGCTTCACATCGCTCGCCCAATCTTGCGGCAGATACAGCTGGTAATCCACGGGCACACTGGCTTCGGCCGTGGCCAACGACAAGCTCACCGCCACCTGACAGTTGTCCTGCTTGCCGAGCCTGCCGCAGTATTGCCGTGCGACGCCTACCGAATGCCGGCCACACTTCGGATGCGCAGTGTCGTCAATGATCCAATAGACGCCGTGCTCCAGACCCAAGTGCGGCTCGACGTATTGTCGAATGCGCTCCAGCAGTCCCCGATCCGACCAGCGCGCATTCGCCACGAAGTGATGCAGCGCCTGATGTTTCGCAGGAACGTTCAGCGGATCAGCATGCGCCGCGAGCGGCTCCACGCTCTTACGCTGGATCGGCAACATCAGTCCGCTGCAATATTCAAGGAGGCTCTGATGGCGCATCGAGTTGCCCAGCCCTTCGCACAAATACGCCATGTAGCGATCAAACTCAGCCAGGTCGGCCATGAATCTTCACCCTCGCAATGAAGATCCCGGCATGATGGCATTAACCGTGACACATACAACTAGTGTTCTGTCCGCGAAATGACTTGTACTTCTTTCGGAGCCCAGCTATGCTGAAGCATGCCGAGAAAAGCTTCCCCTGTAAATTTGACGACGCAAGCCCGAGAACAGCTCGAGCAGTGGGCGACGGCACATACGACGCCTCAGCAAGTGGCACTTCGCTGCCGCATCGTGTTGGCCGCGGGGCGCGGTGAGGACAATGTGGCGATCGCCACGGCGGCTGGCGTTGATGTGAAGACCGTCGCGCTGTGGCGCAAACGCTTTGTCTGCAGCCGGGCCGGAGAGCCTGTGGCATGTGGCGCCGGGGCGCGGGCGCAAGCCGGTCTACGGGGCGGACAAGATCAAGGCGATCGTCGAGGCCACCCTGCATACCAAACCGCGTGGCAAGACGCACTGGAGTTGCCGCGACATGGCGCGAGCACAAGGTGTTGGCAAGTCCATCGTCAGCGACATCTGGCGCAGCCATAACCTGAAGCCGCATCGGGTCAAAAACTTCAAGCTCTCGCGCGATGCGCGCTTCGTGGAGAAGCTCACCGACGTGGTGGGGCTGTATCTGAATCCGCCGGAGCAAGCGATCGTGCTGTGTGTAGACGAGAAAACCCAGATTCAGGCGCTCGATCGCACGCAGCCGGGCCTGCCGCTTAAGAAAGGACGATTGGGCACGATGACGCATGACTATAAACGCCATGGCACGACCTGCCTGTTTGCTGCGCTTGAAGTCCTGCAAGGCAAAGTGATCGGGGAGTGCCACGCTCGCCATCGGCATCAGGAGTTCTTGAAGTTCCTGCGTCGTCTGGATCGGGAGTTTCCCGGCGGATGTGCCGCTGCATCTGATTATGGACAACTATGGCACTCACAAGCACCCCAAGGTGCAAGCGTGGCTGAACGCGTCATCGGCGCTTTGAATTCCATTTCACCCCGACCTCGGGTTCATGGCTGAATCTGGTGGAGCGTTGGTTTGCCGAATTGACTAACAAGGCAGTGCGCCGGGGTACATTCAGTAGCGTCCATGATCTGCAACGCGCCATCACACAGTTCCTCGAGACGTGGAACGAACAGCCAAACCCATTCGTCTGGACTGCGAGCGTTGACTCGATTCTCGCTAAACACACTCGCAGTCGTGACACGCTCGAGCAGATTAAACCCGGCTGCACCGCGCCTCGAAGCCGGAAAAAGAAAACTCCGGTTATTTCGAGGACACAACACTAGTTGTACTGTGTCACGCTCGCCGAGCGACCGCTCCGCAGCACGGGCATCGTTGAAGTCGACGCGCGATCTCGGTGCTCACGAGATGGCGCAGTGTGGGAATCGAGTCCGGCACATGGCGCTGCGCTCGGCCGGCTACCGCGAGGTCTGTAATCTTCGGGTAAGGCAAGCGCCGTTGGTCGATTGGAGTTTTTTTTGGAAGCATTCTGCAGTCGCTGTGCGAGTAGAAAGCCATAGGCAGCGATGCACACCGTTGCGTGATGGTGAAAGCCAGTCCAGCCGCGGCCCTCGTAATGAGACAAGCCGAATTCGGATTTAAGCTCGTGGTAGTCCTGTTCGATGCGCCAGCGCATCTTCGCGGTGTTGACCAGATGGCTGATGCTTATATCGACCGGCAGATTCGACAGCCAATACTTCGTGGGCTCGGCTTCTTTGAGTGGCCATTCGATGAGCAGCCACTGCTCTTCACGCAGGCTCGTTCGCAGGTAATCGCGATGCGCCGCGCGCACCCGCACCCGTGCAAAGCGCGAAGAGAGCACTTTATTCGTACCTTCACGCCAAGCGACTCGCTTCCACGCCGAGCGCTTCAGCGCCAAGGCGAGTTGCTTCACGCTCAGCGGCTCATGGCCCGGCCCGCGGCGCAGGCGTGTCGGTGGCCGGCCTCGGCCTGGAGCCGATGTCGTCGGCATCGGAGTGCTACCCGGCGCCCATACCGTGATGTCCGAGCTCACTCCCACTGCATAGGTAAGCCCCAGCTCATCCACAGCTTCGCGAAATGCCGTGTCTCTGCCGTATCCCGCGTCGGCCAGCACGATACCCGGCGCAACCCCGCGTTCCTGGGCTGCCCGGATCTGCTGCAGCGCGATCTGCGCCTTGGTCGCAAAGCGCACCGTCTCCGGTACTTTCGCTTCGCGCCTGCGCTTCACATCGCTCGCCCAATCTTGCGGCAGATACAGCTGGTAATCCACGGGCACACTGGCTTCGGCCGTGGCCAACGACAAGCTCACCGCCACCTGACAGTTGTCCTGCTTGCCGAGCCTGCCGCGGTACTGCCGCGCGACGCCCACCGAATGCCGGCCACACTTCGGATGCGCAGTGTCGTCAATGATCCAATAGACGCCGTGCTCCAGTTCCAAGTGCGGCTCGACGTATTGTCGAATGCGCTCCAGCAGTCCCCGATCCGACCAGCGCGCATTCGCCACGAAGTGATGCAGCGCCTGATGTTTCGCAGGAACGTTCAGCGGATCAGCATGCGCCGCGAGCGGCTCCACGCTCTTACGCTGGATCGGCAACATCAGTCCGCTGCAATACTCGAGCAAACTCTGATGACGAGTCGAGTAGCCCAGTCCTTCACACAAATGCGCCATATAACGATCAAACTCTGCAAGATCTGCCATGAATCTTCACCCCCGCTAATGAAGATCCCGGCATGATGGCATTAACCGTGACACAGTCCAACTAGAGTCCTTGATTGAGTAGGTTCTGGTTTTTTGAGTCAAGTTTTACGCGGCAAGTTTCGCCTCATCGCACCACGAATAGATGGTGTCGTTCATGTCGCTGAAGCGCCGACGCGTAGGCGAATCGCAGTCGATCGCCGCTGGGCTGAGCATCGCGAGGCCGGGACGCAGGATGCGGTTGTAGACGCGGCTGTAGAACATGGCGGTTCGGAGTCCGTGTTCGGTGATGCGGTAGCGGTGGCTGTGTGGAAGGCGCTCGATGAGGCCATGCAATCGCAGACGCCGCAGATCGTAAGTCATCTTGCCCGGGCGCCATTGGCCGGGATCGCAGCCCAGCAGAGGAGCGAGGTGCTCGCGCAGCTCGCGATTGCAAAAGCCATGGGGCAAGAGGACGAACAACAGCAGCGCCTGCATCAAGGCCTGCACGCGCGTATCGGCGAAACGTAGCGCCGAAGCGCGTTGCCCGTTGATCTCCACGGGTCGCTGATGGCGTTGGAGATCGGCTTCGCCCAAGGCACAGTCGTGGCTGATCGTTTGGACCTCGAGCAGGCGTCGGTTGGCGTTAAAGCCGACCTGGCGCAGCGCCGCCAGGTTATGCAGCCGCCGGCCGAGGGCGAAGTCGCGAGTATCGTTGATGGTGTTTCGGTGCGCAGCGCCTGGTTGTGCTTGTGATACTGCTTGATGCGGCTGTGCTTGTAGTCCACATGCAGGGAAGGCGTGACCCCGTCGGTGATGACGCGGGTGCGAAAGCGTCCCGGGGTACGCTTGCTCACGCGCCGATCGAAGATCAGTTGCACCTGACCGGGGCGGCCGATATCCAGATTCTCGCGGATCACGTCCTCAAAGAACACGCGACCGCTCACCGGCTGATCCAGCACTTGGGTAGAGAGAACTCGGCCTGCAGGATGGACAATGCATAACGGCAGCCGGCTGCGCGATCCTGTTTCGAGAACGGATGCGGCAGGCGCGCGAGCCACTTGCGCAGCAGTCGATCGATCCGGGCGGCGTTCAGGCCGTCGCAGATTCTCTGCAGCGTCTTGGGCTTGTCGCAGGCGCGCACGCCGTTGTCGAGCGCTTCAAAGCCGATGCGGCGCTTGCGCAACTGGCACTTGGCGTATTCGTTGCCGTTCAGGCACAGCTTCGCGTTATACGGGAAGTAGGTGCAGAACTTGATGAAGAAGGGACCAAAGTCTTCGTCCACGCAGTAGAAGTAGACGTGACTGACCATCGCCGTGGATTCCACGACCCACGGATAGGTGGTCCCGCTGCGAGTGCGCCGGCGCTCGGTGCGCATTACGCGCGCCTTCTCCTGCGCTTTGCCGATGTAGAGCACGCCTTCAGTGTGCCGGAAACGTGCGAGGTATTTCTGCGTCACATCGTCCTTGCGCTGCCACTTCGCGAAATGCACGACATCGACCTTCTGCTGTTTGGCAAAACGCTCGACGGCTTGCACGAACGCGTCAGTCATCGGCGCCAGCGCCGTGGTCGAGGCAAAGCGCTGCCCTTTATGCGCATGCAGATAGCCCACCACCCCGCCCACGCTCTGCAACTGCGGCACATACGCGTTCAGATACATCCGGTCGATCGCTTCAGTTTCCAGCGTGACGTGCTCGCGCAGGACTTCAGACACCGTTTGTGCTACGTTCATGCTTGGCTCCGGCCGCCCACGGATCTACGGATCCTACTGACCCTTTCGAGGTCCGACCTTTCGAGGTCACACGACCAGGGGCTCGTCCCCTGCCGGCTCCGGCCGGAGCCGCCCAGGCTTTGCGCAACCTTCAAAACGTCGGATGCGAAACCATACACCTCGTCGGTCTGAGGCGGAGCCTCGCTAGTCTCAAGTTCCCTCTGATTTGAGCAGAGCCGACGAGTAATAGCTGAAGCGATTCATCAGGTTGACCGCGCTTATGCGCTCCACAATGTAGCCAGGTACTCGGAGGCTTGTCCTTCGCGGTGAAGCGCGGTACGATGTGGTCATGCACATCGACACGATTCCGAATCGCGGCTCGCGTCCCGCCTATCTGCTGCGCGAGTCCTACCGTGAAGGTGCGCGCGTGCGCAAGCGCACGCTCGTGAATCTGTCGTCGCTTTCCGATGAGCAGATCTTGGCGATGCGCGCGATTTTGCGCGGCGAGCAGCTGGCGCCGGCGGGCGAGTTGTTCGAGGCGATCGCCTCGCGTGCGCACGGTCACGTGCAGGCGGTTCGGCGCGCCATGCAACAGTTGGGTTTTGCGCAATTGATCGGCACACGCCCCTCGGCTGAGCGTGATCGGGTGTGTGCGATGGTTGCCGCACGTATTGTCGCGCCGCACACCAAGCTCGCTACCACGCGCTGGTGGCACACGAGCACGCTGGCGCAGGAGTTCGGTGTCGAGCACGTTGACGAGAACGCTTTGTATCAGGCGATGGATTGGCTGCTCGAGCGCCAGGGCGCGATCGAGCAGAAACTGGCCCAGCGTCACTTGAGCGAGGGCGCCAGGGTGCTCTATGACCTTTCCTCCAGCTACTTCGAGGGCCGGTGCTGCCCGTTGGCGAAACTCGGCCACGTCGCGATGGCAAGAAGGGCAAGCGCCAGGTGAACTACGGGCTGCTCACCGACGCGCGGGGCTGCCCGGTGGCGGTGTCGGTGTTCGATGGGAACACGGCCGATTGCACGACCGTGCTGCCACAGGTGGAGCGCATTCAAGCCGATTTCGGCATCGCTAAGCTGGTGGTGGTAGGCGATCGCGGGATGATCTCGCAGAAGGCGATTGATCAGTTCAAGGTGCTGCCGGGGGTGGCTTGGATCACTGCGCTGAAGAGCGCCCAGATCCGTGCTGTGCTCGCCGAAGGCGGCCTGCAGTTGGGCCTGTTCGACGAGCGCAATCTGTGCGAGTTCACCCACCCCGACTACCCGGGCGAGCGGCTGGTCGCGTGTCGTAATCCGCAGCTTGCGCAATCGCGCGCTGCCAAGCGTGCCGAGTTGCTGAGGGCGACCGCTGCCGACCTGGATCAGGTGCGCACGATGGTCGAGCATAAAAAGCTTGTCGGCGCCGACAAGATCGGCCTGCGCGTAGGCCGGGTGGTCAACAAATACAAGGTCGCCAAGCACTTCGAGCTCACCATCGAGCAGGCGCGCTTCAGCTATCGCATTGACGAGCACAAGGTCGCTCAGGAGGCGGCGCTCGACGGCATTTACGTGCTGCGCACCCCGCTCGGTCCCCAGATCATCGATACGGCCGATATCGTGCGCAGCTACAAGTCATTGAGCCATGTGGAACGCGCCTTCCGATCCTTGAAGACCGTCGATCTGAAGGTGCGCCCCATCCACCACCGTCTGCCGGATCGCGTGCGCGCGCATATTCTGCTTTGCATGCTTGCCTACTACGTCGAGTGGCACATGCGCGAAGCCTGGCGTGGCATGCTGTTCGCCGACGAGGATCAAGCGGCCAAAGTGACACGCGATCCGGTGGCACCGGCCACGCGCTCAGAAGAGGCTGAGCACAAGGCGCATACCCATACCTTGAGCGACGGCACCTCGGCACACAGCTTCCGCACCCTGCTCGATGAACTCTCGACGATCGTGCGCAACACCTGCCGCGCCACCACCGATACCGATTCAGCCCGCGCGCCTACCTTCACGATCGTGACGCAGCCCAATGCAACCCAGCAGCGCGCACTCAAGCTGCTCGAGACGATCACCGTGTAGCCAAGCGCGTGTACCTCAGAAACCACACCTACAGAGGGAAAATGCGCGCTCAGCGGGCAAGAACTTCAGGCTAGTGTTACGTCTGCGAAATGACTGGCTTTTCGCAAATGGTTGAAAGTACAGGGAACAGGCTCCCCGCAGGGCCGCCGGTGGTACCAGTCATTTCGCGGACAGAACACTAGCTACTCCTGATGCGCAAGCCCACCTTCGTGATGCGGCCGCCTTCGATGTCCCTCACGACGAACTCCGCTTTGCCGAGCGGTGCGCGATCGCCGATCACAGGGCGCTTGTGGAAGAGGCGCACCAGATACTGTTCCACCGTCTCGTCCTCGCGCGCGTTGGCGAGCGGCAAACCATAGGCCTCGGCCACGTTCTTCACGCCCGCATCCGCGTCGAGGACGAAATCGCCATAGAAGATGTGCTCGTCCAGCCGATCGGGGACGCGATGCGGATCGAAAAGGCGGTTCAACTGCGGCAGGTGATCGGGGTCGGTGAAGATGTAGACGAGATCGTCGGGCAGCAGCGCGAGGTGCTCGTCGAACGCGAGCACGTCATGGCCGCGCACGATCGTCGTGATGTGCGTGCCTTCGGGCAGACGCAGGTTGCGAACCGGGCGCTCGGCGGCGATGCTCCCGGGGATCACGCGATAGCAAGCGATTTCGCGGTCGAAGTGGCCGGGAATGTCGAGGTTGAACCGCTGCACCGGCTCGGCGGTCGGCGGTATCTCCAGCCGCAGCAGCCGCGCGGCGGGTGCGATCGTCCAGCCCTGGACGAGAAGCGAGATAAGGACCACGAAGAATGCGATGTTGAAGTAGAGCCGTCCGTCGTCGATGCCCGCCGTCATCGGAAAGATGGCGAGGATGATCGGCACGGCGCCGCGCAAACCCACCCAGCTGATGAACACCTGCTCGCGCCACGGGAAGCGAAAGGGGATCAATCCCACGAATACCGCGATCGGCCGCGCGATGAACGTGAGCGCGAGCGCGATGAGGAGCCCCTCGCGCCAGACCGGCACGAGCTCGTGCGGCGTGATGAGCAGCCCCAGCATGAGGAACATGGTGATCTGGCTCAACCACGCGAGCCCGTCATGCACGCGCAGGATGTTTTGCGCCGCCTGCAGCGGCCGGTTGCCCAGCACGACGCCCGCAACGTAGATCGCGAGGAAGCCGCTGCCCCCGACTGTTCGCCGCGGCCGCGAAAACGAAAACGCCGCCGGCGGCCGCCAGCAGCGGATAGAACGCCGTGACGAGGTTCAGACGATTGATGAGCGCGCCGAGGAGCCGCCCGCCCAGCCACCCCACGACGATGCCGATACCGAACTGTTTGAAAAATTCGATGAGGACGTCGGCGCTCAACGTCTTGCCGCCCGCGGCCAGCACGCCGATCAGCACGAGCGCCATGAAGATCGCCATCGGATCGTTGCTCGCCGACTCGATCTCGAGCGTGGAAGCAACGCGCTCCTTCAGTTGCGTGCCGGAAGTCTGAAGAAGCGAGAACACCGCCGCTGCGTCGGTCGAACCGACGATGGCGCCGATCAGCAGGCCCTGAATCCAGTGCAAATCCATGAGCCACGTCGCGAACACCGCAACGATGACTGCCGTCACGACGACGCCCACCGTGGCCAGAGAAACGGCAGGCCATAGCGCGACCCGGAACACTTCTTTGCGGGTTCGCAGTCCGCCGTCGAAGATGATGATCGCGAGCGCGATGCTGCCGACGAGCTGCGCGGTATCGACGTCGTCGAACTTGATGCCCCCCGGGCCGTCCTCGCCGGCGAGCATCCCGAGCACGAGAAACACCAGCAGCAGCGGCGCTCCGAGACGCGAGGAGACGGCGCTCGCGACGATGCTCACCACCACGAGCAGTGAAGCGAACAGAACCAGTTCGTCGGAGTGAACCACTTTACTTAGAACCACCCCTTTTTCGGTGAGCGGGGGCTGCGGAGCAGCGGGCACCTCGTTTATTAGGACCACCCGCTTTCCGGAGAGCGGGGGCCGCGGAGCAGCGGGGTCCCCGCGAACGAAGCATTCCGGCGCTGATTAGCATTTCCATCAAGATATACGAGGCTTCGAGCAGAACGGAAGGTAGCAACAGCCCCGAGCCGAACGCGAGCGCCGCATCCCTAGTGGCGCGTCGGACCTTCTCCGTAACGCGCGTAGAAGTCCGCAACTTCGTCGATCTCCTGCGGTGTCATCGCGCGGCTCATGTTGCGCATCTGTGCGTGGCTGTCGTTACGCCGCGCGCCGGAAGCGAACGCCTTGAGCTGATCGAGCAGATACTGCTTCGGCATGCCTTCGAGCCAGGGCGTGCCGAACTTGCGGTCGATGCCGCCATGGCAGGAGGCGCACGGCGCGATGTTCCGCAACGGGTCGCCGACCCTCACGAGCGCCGGCACCTCGTCGGTATACGGCAGCGGCGTCTTCCGGACCTTGGGGAGCGAGGCGTAATAGGCCGCGATGTCGGCCTGGTCCCGATCGGAGAGATTGGCCGCGAGGGCCTGCATGATCGCGCTCGTGCGATCGCCGTTCTTGTAATCGACCATCTGTTTCACGATCACTTCCGGATACTGCCCGGCGAGGTTCGGCGTATCGGCGGCACTCACGCCCTGCGCGCCGTGACACATCGTGCACTGCTGTAAGGCGAGCGACGCGCCGCGCCCGATCGCCTCGGGCGAGGCCGCTCTCGCCATCGTTTGCTCCAGCACAACGCGCGTGGTGCGCATGGGCGGTTTCGCATCGGCTTTCGCCGAGGACCAGTCCGCCGGAACGCCGGCCGCACGACAGATCGCCGCCCAGATGCCCTGGGCACTGAAGTCGGGATGCACCGACGGCAGCCAGACGAACCCCACGAGCAGCGAGACGACGAGGAGCACCCCGAGGCTTACGATGCTCCATCGAACGCCCGGATCGGCCCAGCCGCTGGGGTCATGCCCGTGAGCCATCATCGTTCTCCGACGCGCACGGCTGGCACGGATGTTCCCTCCAGCATCGCGAGTTGCGCGATCGGGAACCCGTAGTTGACGACGGTGAGCGCGATCATGAGTGCGACCCAGATGCCGAACGTGTTCAACGCAGCCGGCGCTCTCACCGGCCCGTGGACCGGCATGCTGAACGTGAACGCCGACGGCTGCGGCCCAGGTCTGCGGGCGGTCGCCAGGATGTAGATGAAGAGGAGCGCCGAGACGCACCAGCACCGCCCCGCCGATCGTCGGACATGACGACCGTCCACGCCTGGGGCTGCAGATCGACGTGCGTGTAATCGTAATACGCCATCCGGCGCGGCATGCCGAGAAGTCCCACCCAGTGCCACGGCAGGGACAGCACCATCATGCCGACGAACCACAGCCAGAGCTGCGTCTTCACGAGTCGTGGCGACAGCGGCGGGCAGCGCAGGAGCTGGGGCCACAGCTCATAGGCGATCACGAAGTACATGATCACGATGGCGCCGCCGAAAATCAGGTGGAAGTGACCCGTCACCCATTGCGTGTTGTGGATCGTCTCGTTCAACTGATAGCTCATGTTGACGATCCCGCCGGCGCCGCCCAGGCCCAGCATCACGAACGAGAACGTCACTGCGAGCATCGCGGGCTCGTTCCATGGCAGGGCCTTCACCCAGCCGAGCGCGCCTTTGCCGCCCCGCAGCCGCGCGGCGATTTCCACGGACGCGACGATCGTGAAGACGGTGAGCAGCGTCGGCACCGACACCATCGCGGTCATACACCGCATGCACGAACTTGAAGCCGGCGCCCACCTGCGGGTCGGCGAACAGGTGATGCATGCCGATCGGCATGGAGAACACGAGGAACAGAACGAACGCGACACGGCCCATCGTGTCGCTGTAGAGCCGGCCGCCGATCGCGCGCGGCACGATCGAATAGAACGCGATATACGCCGGCATCAGCCAGAAATAGACGATCGCATGCAGCGTCCACGAGAAGAAGACGCGCGAGAGCCCGGCATCGATCGTGTCCTTGAAGCCGAGCGCGACGGGCAGGATCAGGACCAGCACTTCGATCGCCGCGCCCACGGACGTCCAGGCCCACAGGTACGCGCCGGCGACGTTGCCGAACATCGCGAGCGGCACCGTCGCGCCGGGATTTTCTTTTCTCCAGGCGCGCAGGTTGACCGACATGAGCGCGACCCACACCCACGAGCCGACCACGACCAGCACGACGCCGAGATAGAAGAACACGCTCGCGATCATCGGCGGATAGAACGTGTAGAGCACCGAGGCCTTGCCGAGCGCGATCGGCGTCGAGGCCATCACCGCCCCGGCGACGACCAGCCAGAACCCTGCCCACGCCCAGCGTAGCCCGACGAGCGGCCGCTTCAACGCGAGCTCGGTGATCGCGTAGCCGAAGCCCATCGCGACGAGCGTCGGCAGCACGTACGCCATCACGGTCCCGTGCGCCGGTCACGGAACGATAGTAGTGCTCGGGATTGTTCACCCACGGGTGCAGCGGACTGCGCACGATCATCTGCCATTCGCCGAGCAGGACCGCGATCGGCGAATGCGGCGAACGCCACCCAGAAATGGGCCAGCACGAGCTTTCTAGCGAGAAACACAGCTCACCCTTTCCCCCTTGCTGGCCTTGGCGATGAACTCGTTCGCGGGAATCACCTGCACGCGCGCCCACATCGCTTCGTGCCCGGTCCCGCAGTATTCATGACACGGCATCAGCTGTTCGCCCGTTTTCCTGAACGTCGTCGTGAACGTCGCGACGAATCCGGGAATCAGCATCACGTTCGCGTTGGTCGTGCCGACGACGAAGCCGTGGATGACGTCGGTCGCTGTCCCGCGGAAGGTGACCGGCATCTCCGCCGGCACGACGATGCACTGCGGCTCGAAGGAGTACTGCTGCGCGATCAGGCGCACGATCGCCTTGCCGTCGGCGCTCAACGTCGTGCCGAGGTTCGATTCGACGAACTCGCCGGAGATGTGCAGCGTGCGCGGATCGATCGTCTCCACGCGCGAGGGCGGCATCGCGGCCCAGTGGAGCCCGGTCACCACCATCGTAAGCACGATGAAGACCATGATGATCCCCACCACGATGGCCCAGCGGCGCTCGGCCGCGAACGCGACCTTTTCCGACGCCCCGTGCGGCGCTGCGGGGGTGTTCGCCACGCTCATTGCACCGCCCCGCGCGGCAGATAGATGAAGACGTAGAACGCGAAATAGATCGCGACGACGATGGCGGTGGCAATGCCCGCCACGGCGAACGCGCCCGCCGGACCGCGGCTCACGATCTCGTCGACCGCGGCGTCCTCGGGATCGGGCTCGGGGTGATGTTCAGCCATGTGCAGGCGCTTGCATGGTTATTCGGGCAGGAGCTTGCGCAGCTCGTTCGACTGTGCGGCGGTAACGGGTGTGCCGGTGTTGCCCCACGCCACCCGGATGTAGGTGACGACGGCGGACACTTCGGCGTCGTTCAGGATGTGCGCGAACGGCGGCATGCCGTGCGGCCGCGGATTCTTCTTCGTCCCGGGCGGATAGCCGCCATTCAGGACCATGCGGATCGGATTCACCGGCGAGCTCATCGTGATCGACTGATTGCCGGCGAGCGGCGGGTAGACGGGCGGGAAGCCCTTGCCTTCCTCGCCATGACACATCGCGCACTGTTTTTCGTAGATCTTGCGCCCGAGCTCCATCACGCTCGCCTGCACGAGTCGCTCGCCGCTCTCGGCCGGCGGACGCGAGTCGCGCTGCGGGAGCGACTTCAGGTACACGGCCATCGCGGCGATGTCCTCGTCCGAGATGTACTGGAGGCTGTTGTAGACGACCTCGGCCATCGGCCCGTAAACGGTGCCGCGATGGGAGACGCCGACCTGGAGCAGATCGCTGATGTCCTTCATGCTCCAGTCGCCGAGCCCTGCCTCGCGATTCGACGTGAGCGACGGCGCATACCAGTTCTGGTTCGGAATCATGCCGCCTTCGAACGCCTTCGCTTCGCTCGATGCCGCCCAGGATATTGATGGCCGTGTGACACATCGAGCAATGCCCGAGACCCTTCGACGAGGTAGGCGCCGCGGTTCCACTGCGCCGATTGCTTCGGATCGGGCACGAACTCGCCCTGCTTGAAGTACAGGGCGCGCCAACCGACGAGCAGCTCGCGATTGTTGTACGGGAAACGCAGCTCGTGCGGCCGGTTCTGCTGGCGCACCGGCGGCACCGACATGATGTAGGCGTAGATCGCATCGGAGTCTTCGCGCGTCACCTTCGTGTACGACGCGAACGGCATGGCCGGATACATGAGCGTGCCGTCCCGCGAGACACCGGTGTGCATCATCCGGTAGAACTCGTCCGGCGGTCCAACGCCCGATGCCGGTCTCGTCGTCGGGCGTGATGTTCGGGACGTAGAGATTGCCGAACGGCGTCGGCATCGCCCGCCCGCCCGCGAACTCCTTGCCGCCGGGCGCGGTGTGGCACGCGATGCAGTCGCCCGCGCGCGCGAGGTACTCGCCCTTGTTGATGATCTGCGTCGTTGCGGCCGCCGCCGTTTGCCCGGCTCGGCAGCATGCCGGGGCGCAGGGCGATCCACGCCGCGACGGCCAACACGACCACGATGACGAATGCAACGGGCGAAGCGGACGCGACGTGCCACGGCTCTACCGCTGGCTGCCGCACGCGAGCGGCATGCGGACGAGGTTGGACGATTCGGGTGACGGATCCCTGGGCGGCTTCTGCTGCGCAAGCCACGCCGCGACCGCCGCGATGTCGCCTTCCGACATGCGCGAAGACGATGCGTCTCATGCAATCGGGCTCGGCCGCGTGGCGCTCGCCGACGCGCCAGCGCGTCAACTGCGCGACGATGTAGGTCGGCCGCAAGCCCGACGAGTCCCGGGATGCCCGGCTCCATGCCGGTGAGTCCGGTGCCGTGGCACGTCGTACACGCCGGTATGCCGTTCGCCGCATCACCGCGCGTCGCGATGGTCTGCCCGCGCCCGATCGTCGCGGCGTCCACGGGCAGCAGCTCGTTCGGACCGAACGGCGGCCGCAGCTTCGCGAAGTGCTCCGCCATTTCCTTCAGATAGCTGTCCGGCAGGTAGGCGAGCAGATAATTCATCGGCGGATAGCGACGCGTCCCGTCGCGAAACGCGATGAGCTGGTTGTAGAGATAGCCCGCCGGTTTTCCGGCTATGCGAGGGAAATAGCCGTTGCGGGTGCCCTGGCCGCTCTGACCATGGCACGTCGTGCAGCCCTGCACCCGCGCTTCCATCGAGTCGAGTGTCTTGAAGGCCGGAATCGCCTCGTCCTGTGCAACGACGGCGAGCGAGAACGCGCACCCGACGGCGGCAAGCGCGCCGCACAGCAGCCTGCCC
Organism: uncultured beta proteobacterium; assembly: GCA_963808765.1. Lineage (GTDB taxonomy): Bacteria > Pseudomonadota > Gammaproteobacteria > Burkholderiales > SG8-41 > JAQGMV01. The sequence goes on along the minus strand of CAWEHH010000038.1, from coordinate 180,701 downwards.
GAAAGTGTCTCTGCATCGAAACGCATCGGCCCTCTTGGTCTTGATTCTTAATACGCTCGCGCGAACCTGCCGTAGCTTGCCACGTGCGGCGATCGGGATAAAGCGTTTCTCGATGATGACATTGTAGAGGGGCTTGCGCAGTCGTCCCCTCGATGCACCGTCACGCGAACCCGGCACGGCCCTGAAGCTGGAAGAATCCTCGCGCTGGGAAGCGCGGCGCGCCGCCCGAGTGGGTACAATCCTTGATAACACGCACCACCCAAAACCAACTCAGCGATCCATGTTCGAACTCCCGGCAGTGCCTTCCACTCCGTTCGCCGTTCGCCTGAAGTTCGCGTTCTTCGATGGGGCGCCGGCGGCGTCCCTTCGTTCGTGGCTCCCCCGGGTTTGAAGCGCGAGCCTTGCCCATGAGACTGCACGTATGGGCGCCGGGCTTCAGCGTTTTCCAGGGTGGTATCGGCGGCTTCAGTCAGGCACTCGCGGTCGGGCTGCGCGACATCGGACACGACGTCCACCTTTTCGGCAAGGTCGACAAGCCGGGGCGATGGAACGACTTCGATCTCTGGGGAGCGGGCCACTCGCCCGCGGAGCTGCGCACGCTTCACTTCGCTTCGGGCCTGATCGCCGCCTGCGTGAAGCACAAGCCCGATTTCGTCGTGAGCACGCATCTGAATTTCGGACCCGCCGCTCGTCTCGTGAAGCAACTGTTCGGAATTCGGTATGCGCTGATCGTGCACGGCATCGACGTGCATGATGCGCTCCCGCCGCTGCGACGGGCCGCGCTGCGCGCCGCCGACATGATCATCGTCATCAGCGGCTGGACGCGCCAGCGTCTGTTCGACAGCGTCGAAGTCGAAGCGCGACGCGTTGAGATCCTGCCGAACACCGTCGATGAGCGGCGTTTCACCGTTGCCGGCAAGCCGCAGCGGCTCGTTGAGCGCTACAAGCTGCGGCCCGAGGAACGCGTCGTGCTCACGGTCGCGCGGCTCGATCCCGAAGGAAGCGTACAAAGGCTACGACCGTGTATTGCAGGCGCTCCCGGGCGTTCGTGCGGCGTGCGGCGCAGTGCGCTATATCCTCGTCGGCAGGGGCGATGATGCGGCCCGCATCCAGGCGATGGCACGCGAGCTGCGCCTCGAAAGCGCTGTCACCATGCCGGGCTTCGTGGAAGAGCGGGAACTGGCGGACCACTATCGTCTCGCCGACGTGTTCGCGATGCCGAGCACAGGCGAAGGTTTCGGCATCGCGTTCCTGGAAGCGCTCGCTTGCGGAACGCCGGTGCTGGCGGGCAATCGGGACGGCTCGGTCGATGCGGTCGACGGCGGCAAGCTCGGCCTGCTGGTCGATCCGATGGACGTGCACCGCATCGAAGAAGGGCTGATCGCGTTGCTGCGGCGGGAAGGTCCGCGATGGTGGTTCGAGCGCCAGGCGCTGCACGATGCCGTTACAGCGCGCTTCGGTCATGCCGCGTTTCGCCGCGCGCTCGCACGCATCCTGCCACCGTAGTTGCTTAGAACCACCCCTTATCGGTGAGCGGGGTACCCGTGGATAGAGCGACACGTTTTGGTGAGCGGGGGCTGCGAAGCAGCGGGGTCCCCGCGAACGTAGCATTCGAAGGCCGGTTAGAACTCAGTCCGATTGTAACGAGGGCTGGAGAAGAACGATCCGAGCGGGGGCCGTGGAACGGCGGGGTCCCCGCTCACGAAGCCTTCCGGCGCCGATTAGCATTTCCATCAATATGTACGAGGCTCAGGGCAGCACGGGGGGCAAACAAAAGCACAAGCCCGAGCCGAAGGCGAGCGCCGCCCCCTACACCCGCGGCGCGAGATACATCGGGACGTAACGCCATGCCCATGCACCGAACGCGGTGAGCCACAACACCGCGGCTGCAATCATCAAGCCTCCCATCGCCTGCGCCGGCGCGAATTCCGCTGCGGCGCGTACGAGTGCCGCGGCAATGACGCCGAAATAGCAGATCCACGTAAGCGTGTCCGCTTCGAGCCGCCGCCCGGAATGGCCGAGCGAGACGCGCGAGACCATCGCGATCAGCATGGAAGAGAAGTAGCCGATCACGATGAGATGCACCGGTGCGAGGCCCATCCGGGGCTGGACGCCCGCCCAGACGGCGAGACTCAGGACGCCGGACATGAACAGCGCGAACGCGAGCACCGCGAGCGAGATGTGGAGCACGGCGAGGAGGCGCACGCCGAAGCTCCGCGAAAGCCCCCACCTCAGCGCCAGATACAGGACGACCGCGCCGAGGGGCAGGTCGACGATCCACAGCCACGTCACCGAGACCGCGAGCTCGATCACGCCATGCGCGAGCGTGCCGACGATCAGCACGGGCCTCGCCCATGCGGGCCGGTATTCCACCGCAGGGCCGAGTATGCGCCCGGAAAAAAACGGCACCATGCGCGTCGACACGCCCAGGTACACGGGCAGCAGAAAGAACCACACCGCGCCATGCAATACGAGATGCATATACGTGAAATCCGCGGTCGCCACCGACACGGCGAAGAGCGCATCGCCGGTAAGACCGACGGCGAGAAACGTGAAGATCACGATTGTGTACCGGGCGTTCTGGTTCCAGTGGGTATAGGCCACGCGCATGAGTGCAGCCACGCCCCACAGCCAGCCGGCCACATGGAGCGCGACTCCTGTCGCCGCGATCAGGCGGCCTGCCATGAGCCCGCAGTAGAAGACGATCAGCCCGGCCGCCATGACGATGCCCGCAGGGACGAACGCCGATCGCAGCATCTTCCCTGCCCCGAGCCAGTTCGGGCCCGCGGTCATGAGAAAGCCCAGCATGAAAAACGGAAAGAAGCCGTAGAGGAGAAGCCAGGCATGCGCCCACAGCGGCGGCAGGACCCAGGCATGCGGGGGATACAGCCCGAAGTAACGGGCGCTCACGTCGGCGACCCACCACAGCATCGCGACGATCGACTTGCAGCACGCCGCAGAAGAACATGAGCCGGTGCGGTTCGCTGGAGAGCCAGCGCCACCACTGCGAACGTGCCGGAAGCGGACGGGACGCGAAATCCTGAGCCATTCGTCAAAGCAATGCGACGGTCACGCTGCGCAGCCATTCGAGCAGCGCGCTCGGAAGCTGCGGCGCGTCGCGCACGATCGTGTAATTGCCCGCGCCGAAAAGCGGAGCGAGATGACGCGAGGCATTGCGATCGACGGTCACGCAGAACGGCGCGATGCCCTGGAGCCGCGCTTCGGCGAGCGCCTGCCGCGTGTCTTCGAAGCCGTAGCGCCCTTCATAGCGGTCGCAGTCGTTCGGCTTGCCGTCCGAGAGCAGGAGAAGCAGCCGGCGATGGGCGGGCTCGCGCATGAGCGTCGCCGCAGCATGGCGGAGCGCAGCGCCCGCGCGCGTGTAGTCCTCCGGCTCCAGCGCAGCGACGCGGCGGGCGAGCGCAGGCGTGAAGGTGTCCCCGAATGCCTTCACCGTGCGCACGCGAACGTTCGCGGGACCGTGGCCCGAGAAAGCGTGGATCGCGTAGCGCACACGCAGAACATGCAGCGCCATCGAGACGATGACGAGCGCCTCCTTCTCGAGATCGATGATCCGCCGGCTGCCGCCCACCCACGCCTCGGTGGAGCCGCTCACGTCGGCGAGGATGAGCAGAGCGAAATCGCGGCGGGCGGGCGGATACGCGACGTACAGGCGGTCATCGCGCGGCAGCCGCGCGCGTTTGTCGCCGTAGGCATCGACGAACGCCTCGATGTCGATATCGTCTCCGTTCGGCTGCGCGCGGGCGATCGAGCGGCGCGAACGCAGCGCTTCGAAACGGCGCTGCACGCGCGCGAGCAGCGCGCGGTTGCGCGTGAGCGTCGCCTCGACCCACGCCGCGGCGCCGTCCGTGGCGGGGCGCTCACGCACGATGGCCGCCCGCTCCGCATAGGCCGCTCTCGTGTAATCCCACTCCGGATAGGCGATGCCTTCGTACGCAACCGTCCCCTGCCCGGACGGGCGCGGCGCCGTGACGCGCGGCAGATCGTCCGCGGCGAACGCCTCGCGCGACGTTCCCGGCGCGGACACGAGCCGGAGCGATTCGAGATCCGAGACGGATTCCGCGGACCCCTGCAGATCCGCGTCGGGCTCCTGGTCGACGGGACGCTGCAATCCCATCGGATCTTCCGCGTGCTCGTTCGGCGGACTGCTCTGGATCATCCACATGCCGGGTCCGTCGTCGTCTTCGTTTTCCTCCGCATTCCTCGCGCGCGGCCGGCGGTCGAGCCTCACGACACGCGCGTGACGCGCGTCTTCGCCGATCTGCGCGCCACCGTGAAGAACCGACGAGCCGCACGTGCTCGCCCTCGACGACCGCGCCGAGCAGCACGTCGGAGGGAAGGCCCCGATAGCGCGCTGTCGTCGCCGGCAACGTGGCGGCAAAGCGGCGGGCCCAGGCGAGCGATTGAAGCGGATCGCGAGCGCACGGCAGCGCGTTCTGCCCTTTGAGCAGGGCGCGGTAGAGCGACTCGACCGAGCGCATCGGCTCGGCCAGGGTCGTGACGGCCACGCGCTGCGCAAGGAGATGAGCTTGCACGTGCCTCACCGCGGGGACCAGGCCGGGAAGCAGCGCGCAAAGCGCACGCTCGACTGCAAACGTCTCGCTCAGGACGAAGAGATCCTGCAAGACGAGCTGCGCCTCCCACGGAAACACCGCGGCGGTCCCGCGCATGCATCGATAGCCCTGTTGAAGCGCGGCCAGGCGGTAGAGCTCGAGACTCTGCGCGAGCTCGCCATCCAACTCGCGCGGAAGATACACCGCGATCCCGTCCGTCGCAGGCAGCGCCATGCGGTGAGAAGCGCGCGTCTCGCGTCCCATCAGCCTTTCGAGCAGCGTCGCGCGACGTGACGGATAGGCCGGACGGATCGGAAATGCGCGGCCGAGCGCACCCTCGAGCAGGAGCTCCAGGCGCGGTCGCACGTCCGCGAGCGCGACCTTCGGCGCGCCCTGCTGCGGCGCCCGATTGCGGCGCCAGAGATCCATCGCGTACGACGTCGCGTGTCGTGCGGCATCGACGATGACGTCTTCGGCCTCAGGCATGGGTTAGAACCACCCCTTGTTGGCGAGCGGGGGCTGCGGAGCAGCGGGGCCTCTCACGCAGCGAGAGCCGTTCCGCGTCCGTTAGTATTCTCATCCGAGTGTGCCGAGGCTTAGTGCAGAACCGGGGTTCAAAACGAGCGCGCGAGCGTCAGACGAACGTCGCCTGCACCAGATCGCGCATCGCGCCGACGAGCGTCGGGTCGTCCGAGAGCGGCGTCACGAGTGCCACGTCGCAGGCGCGCCGGTGCTCGACACCGCTCGCGATCAACTGCGCCGCCGCCACGAGCAAACGCGTGCTCGGCACTTCGACGAGCCCGCGGTCCTGCAGGGCGCGAAGACGCTGCGCGAGTGTCACGAGCGCCCGCGCATCCGCGGCGGCGAGCCCGCTCTCGTGCTGGACGATGTGCGCTTCCCGGTCCTCGTGCGGAAACGTGAACTCGAGCGACACGAACCGCTGGCGCGTACTGGGCTTCAGGTCCTTCAGCGCATGCTGATAGCTCGGGTTGTAGGAGATGACGAGCTGAAAGCCCTCCGCGGCTTCGAGCAGCTCGCCCGTCTTGTCGATCGGCAGCATGCGCCGGTGATCGGCGAGCGGATGGATGACGACGGTGGTGTCCTGGCGCGCTTCGACGATTTCGTCGAGATAGCAGATCGCGCCCTGCCGCACCGCGCGGGTGAGCGGCCCGTCCTGCCATACCGTCTCGTCGGCGCGCACGAGGAAGCGGCCCACGAGATCGCTCGCGGTGAGATCGTCGTGACACGCCACCGTGACGAGCGGACGTTGCAGGCGCCATGCCATGTGCTCGACGAAGCGCGTCTTCCCGCATCCCGTGGGACCCTTGAGCATGACCGCGAGCGTGCGCCGGTGGGCATGCTCGAAAATCTCGACTTCGTCGCCCGCCGGCAGGTAGTACGGCTCCGCCGCGAGCCGGCGCACGCCGTTATGCTCGGCGCCCGAAGGCGCCCGGGCGTGCAACGGCTGTGGGCCGGCAGCGTTCACGTCACGGCGGTCACGCGTGGGCCGCTCGGCGTGCGCACATCAGCCCTGTCCGCGTCGGCGTCGAGCACGAAGCGTGGACGCGTCCGGAAGAAGTCCCAGATGTAGAGCGCGGCCCCGATCGTGAAAATGAATCCGGTGCCCAGAAGCATCAGGAAGTGCACCTGGATCTTCAATTGCGTTTCGAGGAAGCCCACGCCGAGGATGCGCTCGAGATACACCTGCGCGATGCCTGCCGTCGCGAAGGAGATCGTCATGCCGAACATGCCGGCGAGTTGCAGCCAGAACGCCCAGTAGCCGAGCGTGCGGCCCATCTCCGCCGGCGCCGCCGTCGGGTTCTCGCGCGACGGCCGATGCTCGGTGAGCGACGGCAATGCGTAGGCGATCACCGCCATAACGATCATTGCATAGGCGCCATAGAACGCGGCGTGGCCGTGCATGGGCGTGATCAGCGTTCCGTGCGTCCACTTGTTGACCGCGGGCCACGTATGCGCGAGCCCGAGCAGCCCGGCGCCGAACATCGTGAACAGCGCGCTGCCCACGGTCCAGTGCAGCGCGAGCGTGTTCGGGTGCGCGAGCCCCGAGCGGCGCAGCGCCGAGTAGGCGTAGATCGCCATGCCGACGAGCGCGACCGGCTCGAGCGCGCTGAAGATGCCGCCGATCGGGAGCCAGTAGTGACGGCACGCCGATCCAGTAGTAGTGATGCGCGGTGCCGAGGATGCCCGCGAAGAACACGAGGCCGACGATCACGTAGAGCCACTTCTCCATCACTTCGCGATCGGCGCCCGTCAGCCGGATGAGCAGATACGCGAGCAGGCTCCCCTGGATCATCTCCCACACGCCTTCGACCCAAAGATGGATCGTCCACCAGCGGTAGAAGGTGCCGACGGTGTAGTTGTCGAAGTTGATGAGCGCCGGCAGATAGAGGATCGCCGCCATGCCGATGCCCCCGAGCAGGACACCCTCGGTGGTCGTGAAGCGATCGCCTTTGCGGACCGTCATGATCATGTTGTAGAGGAACATGAGCATCACGATCACGATCACGATCTTGTGCGGCAGCGGCTGTTCCAGGAGCTTCGTGCCCGTGCCGTAGCGAAAGAAGTAGCCGATCACGGCGGTCACGCCCATCGCCGCCCAGAGCCCGAGCTGGATGTACGCGAGCTTCACGCTGTGGAGCTCGGTGCGCGATTCTTCCGGCACGACCCAGTAGGCCGCGCCCATGAAGCCCGTCAGCACCCACACGACGAGGAGATTCGTGTGGATCACCTTCGCGACGTCGAACGGCAGGACGTTCAGCAGCGGATCGGGGCCGAGATACTTCGTCGCGGCAAGCAGGCCGAACGCGAGCTGGAGCCCGAACAGCACCATCGCGAGTGCGAAATACCAGTAGGCGACGGATTGAGAGCGGTAGCGCATGAGGTTTCCTCGGTAGTTCTATCTGAGTGTTGCGAGGTAGGCGACGAGTTGATCGATCTGTTCCGCTTTGAGCGTCTTGTCGTAATGGTCGGGCATGAACGAGCGCCCGCTCGCCGGAGTACGTGGGCCCCGGCACGAGATAGACGTGCGGATCGGTGATCGATTCGCGGATGTAGGCCGCCGCGTCTTTGGCGTTCCCCTTGTAGGCGCTGCCCTTCAGAATCGCATCGGCGCGCGCGCCGATGCCGGCGAGCGTCGGGCCCGCGAGGTTCACGCCGGGGCTTACGGAGTGGCAGGCGAAGCAACCGGGATTCGGCGCGTTGAAGAGCGCCTGACCTCGGGCGACCGGTTCTGCCGAAGGCGCCTTGGCGGCTTCGCCCGCGGGCGGCCGCGCCGCGGCGGGGTCCGCCGCGCTCGGCGCCGGCGTCGCGGTGGCGAGCTGCGTGCCGGGGATCGCGGCGCCTGAAACGAGGATCGGCCGCGGCGGCCAGCCCTGCGTGTCGATGCGCGAGATCCACTCGAAGAACGACACGACGTCGCTGATCTCCTTGCTGCTCAGATTCTGGTTGGGCATGACGCGCCGATACTTCTGCTCGTCGTAGAACGCGCCCGGGTCCTTCAGGAACGCCTCGAGATAAGCGCGGCCGCGCTGCGCGGCGATCTTGGTCAGGTCGGGGGCGTAGTACGCGCCTTCGCCGAGCAGCGTGTGGCAGTTCGTGCAGTTGTACTTGTGCCACACGTTCTTGCCGGCGATGACTTCCGGCGTCAACGCGTCCTGGTTGGTGAGTTTCGGAAACTGCCGGTGGCTGTCGATCGTCATGCCGATGAAGGCGACGGTCGCGAGCAACGTGGCGACGATGGCGAATAGGCGGGCCTGCCTGCGGGTCATCGGCGCTCTCCCTCAGACACTGATACCGGGCCAGTAGCGCAGCCGCCATCGCCGCTCCATAGACGATGGCGCCTGCCATCGCGGCCAATGCAACGAAGCTCAAGACCTTGAGAATCGTGAAGACGAGCCCATCGGACGCAGCGCTCATTCCGACCTCCCCGGATTCGGTTGTCGTGAATCGCCGCCCGTGGTGCGCGGTGACGGCGTCGTTTCCTTCGCGCGAAAGCACCGCTATTTTGCCCGTCTTTTCCCCGGCGCGGGAGTATCACGTTCGGCGCGAAGCGCGAGCGGCGCGCTTCCGCCGCGTTCGCATTGCGCGGACAATTGACGCTGCTCCAACGTATCGGCTGACGATCCCGCTCGCACGATGGAAGTTCCGAAGCATACGTACTATGGCGACGCCTCATGAGCAGCACGTCTCTTCAGCCCGCGCAATCCGATTTCACGGCGATGTTGCATGACGCGCTCGCCGGCCGCTACGCGCTCGTGATCGATGCACGCAGCGAACGCGAGTACGCCGAAGACCACGTGCCGCGTGCGCTCAATCTTCCCGTCGTCGGCAACGAAGAATACGCCGAGGTGGGCACGACCCACCGCACCGACAAGCATCGCGCCTACCTGATCGGCGTCTCGTACACGCTCAGGAACATGTCGCGCGCGATCGACGATCTCGTCACGCAATACCCGAAGGATGCGCGCATCCTCGTCTACTGCTTTCGCGGCGGCAAGCGCAGCAAGCTCTGGCTCGACTCGCTCGCGACCATCGGTTATCGCGTCGACCGGCTGCCCGGCGGCTGGAAGGCGTATCGCGCATGGGTGCGCGAGCAGCTTGAGGACGTGCCGCGGCGTTTTCGCTACAAGGTGCTCTGCGGCCCGACCGGCTGCGGCAAGACGCGGCTGCTCACCGCGCTCGGAGAGGTTGGCGCCCAGGTCCTCGATCTGGAAGGGCTCGCGCAGCATCACGGCTCGCTGATCGGAGACCTTCCCGGCGTGCCCCAGCCCACGCAGAAGTGGTTCGATTCGCTGCTCCTCGATCGGCTCCGCACGTTCGACGCGCGGCGCCCCGTGTGGGTCGAATCCGAAAGCAAGAAGATCGGCGCGATTCAGTTGCCCGATGCGCTGCTCGAAAGCCTGCGCGCAGGCGAGGTCATCGCGGTCCAGGCGCCCATGCCCGAGCGCGTGAAACTCTGGCGCGAGGATTACGGCCACTTCGAGGCGGACCCCGACGCGCTCATCGCGAAGCTCAAGTATCTGCGGCCGCTCATCGGAGGCGAGGAATTCGCGCAGTGGGAGGAGCTCGCACAGGAGCGCCGCATGCCGGAGCTCTTTCAGCGCATCATGGAAGCGCATTACGATCCGGCTTACGCGCGTTCGATCGGACGTAACTTCCCGCAGTATGCGCACGCGCCTCTGCTCGCGCTCTCATCGCTCGATACGTCCGCACTCCTCGACGTCGCGCGTGAGCTCCACGAGAAGCATGCGGGCTGAATGAAGCTCTACGGCTATCGCAACGGGCGCACATTGCGGGCGGTGTGGGCACTCGAGGAAGCGGGCGCCGCCTACGAGTATTCCGAAGTCGATCTGTTCGGCGGCGAAGCGCGCGAGCCGTGGTTTCTCGGTTTGAATCCAACGGGGAAGGTGCCGGTGCTCGTCGACGGCGCGCAGATCGTTCCGGAATCGCTCGCGATCTGCCTTCACATTGCCGAGAAGTATCCGGCTGCCGCGCTGCTGCCGGCCTCAGGGTCTCCCGAGCGCACGCAGTGCTATCGCTGGGCAAGCTTCGTCGTGACGGAGCTCGACTCGACATTGTGGACGATCGCCAAGCATCGCTTCGCACTCCCGAAGGAAAAGCGCGTCGAAGCCGTCATCGACACCGCCGCATGGGAATGGCGCTGCGCAGCGAACGTGCTCGCCCAGGCGCTCGCCGCGCAGCCCTATCTGGCGGGAGAGGGGTTCAGCGTCGCGGACATTCTCGCGGGGCACACGCTGCTGTGGGCGAAGAGCGCTCGCCTCGATCTATCGAGCGCCGCCCTCGACGGCTATCTGCAAACGCTGGAGCGGCGCAGCGCGCTCACGCGCGCCCAATCGCGGCTGCAAGGGGGGCGGCAAAGGCGAGCGCCGCGCCCCCTCCACGTTGGGGTATGCTCGGAACGGAGCCCCTTAAGAGGCCTGGAAAAATGAGCATGATCCTAAAAGACATGACGCCCGTGTACAAGGCGACGATCGCCAAGGGCACGAGCCCCACGCGCTGGCAGCGTCCGATCTACGTCGACCTGCTGCCCCCCTGTAACAACGCCTGTCCCGCCGGCCTGAATATCCAGGCGTGGCTCGAGCTCGCGCAACACGGGCGCTACCACGAGGCGTGGCTGAAGTACATGGAGGAGAATCCCTTCCCCGGCACCCATGGCCGCGCCTGCTACCACCCGTGCGAAAGCGCCTGCAACCGGCAGTTCCTCGACCAGCCCATCGCCGTTCACGCGCTGGACCGCTTTCTCGGCGACATGGCCATCGAAAACCGATGGACGGTGCCGGTGAAGCCTCCCACCGGCCGGCGCGTTCTCGTGGTCGGGGCGGGTCCCGCGGGACTCACCTGCGCCTATCACCTGCGGCGCCTGGGGCATGAGGTCGAGATACGCGATGCGGGCGCCGAGCCCGGCGGCATGATGCGCTACGGCATCCCCGCGTATCGCCTGCCGCGCGAGGGGTTGACGAGCGAGATCGAGCGCGTTCGCGCGATGGGCGTCAAGATGACGCCGAACTATCGGGTCACCGACGTGCTGACGGAGAAAAAAGCCGGCCATTTCGATGCCGTGTTTCTCGGCGTCGGCGCACAAGTGGGCAACCATCTCGACATCCCTTCGATGGACGGCTCCAAGATGATCCATGCGCTGTCGATGCTCGAAGACGTCGAGCACGGCCGGCCGCCTCAGCTCGGGCGCGTGGTCGGGATCATCGGCGGCGGCAACACGGCAGTGGACATCGCCCGTGTCGCGCGTCGTCTCGGCGCAGAGGAGGCCGTTCTCATCTACCGCTCGGATCGTGCCCACATGCGCGCCCACCCGTATGAAGTGCAGGAGGCGTTCGCCGAGGGCGTGAAGGTCAGGTGGATGTCCACGGTGAAGCAGTTCGGCACCGACGAAGTGCTGGTCGAGGAGATGGAAATGGCGCCGGACGGCAAAGGCACGGTCGGCACCGGCCGTTTCGAGCAGCTCAGAGCGGAGTCGCTCGTGCTCGCCGTAGGTGAGCACGCCGATCTCGAATTCCTGAAGCCCGTGCCCGGCGTGAGAATCGGCCGCGGCGATGTCGTGGAAGTCGATGCGCAAATGAACACGGGGCATCCCGGACTTTTCAGCGGCGGCGACATGATCGGCGGCGCACACACGATGACGGCGGCCGTCGGGCACGGAAAAAAGGCGGCGCGCCACATCGACGCATGGCTGCGCAGCGAGACGTATGAGAAGCCACCGAAGCACCCGCTCATCCCGTTCGAGGGCCTGAACCTGCCCGTCTTCCTCGATGCCGGAAGGCGCGAGCAGCAGGAGACGCCAGCCCACGAGCGGGTCGGCTTCGAGGAAGTCGTCTCCGGATTGTCCGAGCCGGAAGCGCGATTCGAGGCCGCGCGCTGTCTCGCCTGCGGCAACTGCTTCGAGTGCGACAACTGCTACGCGGCGTGCCCCGAGCAGGCGATCGTCAAGCTCGGCAAAGGTCACTTCTATCGCTACGAGTACGATCTCTGCACGGGGTGCGCGGTGTGCTTCGAGCAGTGCCCCTGCCACGCGATCGAAATGATCCCGGAAAGCGAAGCGGCCGCGGAGAGCGCGCTGCCTTCGAAGTTCAAGACGCGTGCGTGACTTCGAATCCTGTCGAGCTGAGCGTGCTTGACGCTCGATCCCCTCACTCTCGACCCCTCTCCCGAAGCGCGAGGGGAAATTCGTGCGGCAGATGAGCGTCACTCATTTGCCGGACGATCAGCAGGGAGGCAAAAAAATGTCGAGCGCTCGTTCCGCCGTAATGGATGGCAACACGGCTGCCGCCCATATCGCCTACCGCGTCAACGAAGTCTGCGCGATCTTCCCCATCACGCCGTCATCGGCCATGGCCGAGCTCGCCGACGCGTGGACGGCGGAAGGCGTGACCAATATCTGGGGCAACATCCCCGTCGTCATGCAGATGCAGTCCGAAGGCGGCGCGGCAGGCACGCTGCACGGGTCGCTACAGAGCGGCGCGCTCACGACGACCTTCACGGCCTCGCAGGGCCTGCTCCTCATGCTGCCGAACATGTACAAGATCGCCGGGGAGTTGACGCCCTGCGTGTTTCACGTCGCGGCGCGTGCGCTCGCGACGCAGGCGTTGTCGATCTTCGGGGACCACTCGGACGTGATGAGCGCGCGCATGACCGGCTTCGCGATGCTCGCGGCGGCCTCCGTGCAGGAGGCGCACGACCTCGCGCTCGTCTCCCAGGCGGTGACGCTCGAGTCACGCGTGCCGATCATGTATTTCTTCGACGGCTTCCGCACGTCCCACGAAGAGAACAAGATCTCCATCATCCCCGACGAGCAGATCCGATTGATGATCGACGACGAGCTCGTGCGTGCGTTTCGAGCGCGGGCGCTCTCACCCGAGCACCCGGTCGTGCGCGGCACCGCGCACAATCCGGACACGTTCTTCCAGGCGCGGGAGACGGTGAACCCGTTCTATGAGCGGTTTCCCGCGATCGTTCAGAAAACCATGGATCGGCTCGCCGCTCTGACCGGCCGGTCGTATACCCTCTTCCGCTATTTCGGGGATCCGCAGGCCGAGCGTGTGGTCGTCGCGATCGGATCGGCGTGCGAGGTGCTCGACGAAACGGCGGCTTATCTCAATGCGCGAGGAGAGAAGCTCGGCGTGCTCCAGGTCACGCTCTATCGCCCATGGGATGCGCAGGCTTTTCTCGCCGCCCTCCCCCGCTCGGTCAAGGCGATCGCGGTTCTCGACAGAACGAAGGAAGTCGGTGCGTGCGATCCGCTGTATACCGACGTGCTGACGACGCTCGCCCATGCGCTCGCCGCGGGGTCCTGGCCTGCGATGCCGCGCATGATCGCCGGGCGCTACGGCATCTCTTCGAAGGATTTCGATCCGTCGATGGCGAAGGCGGTATTCGACGAGCTCACGAAGCCCGAGCCCAAGCAGCGCTTCACCATCGGCATCGACGACGACGTGTCGCACTCGAGCCTTGTCTTCGACCCCGAGTTCAGCATCGAGCCGCCGGATGTCGTGCGCGCGCTCTTCTTCGGCCTGGGCGCGGACGGCACGATCGGGGCGAACAAGAACTCGGTGAAGATCCTGGCCGCCGATCCGCAATCGGTATGCGCAGGGCTACTTCGTATACGACTCGAAGAAGTCCGGGTCGTACACGATCTCGCACCTCCGCTTCGGATCGCGACCCGTGCGCGCGCCGTATCTGCTCAAGTCGGCGAACTTCGTCGGCGTGCACAAGTTCGATTTTCTCTTCAAGCAGGACGTGCTCACGCCCGCTGCGCGCGGCGCGACCGTGCTGCTCAACAGTCCCTTCGGCCCCGAGCGCGTGTGGACCGAGCTGCCGAGCCGCGTTCAGCAGCAGATCCTCGACAAGGACCTGAAGCTCTTCGTGATCGATGCCTCGAACGTCGCTTCACGTCTGGGACTGGGCTCGCGCAGCAACACCGTGTTGCAGACGTGCTTCTTCACGCTGTCGGGCGTGTTGCCGCGCGAGCAGGCGATTGCGGCAATCAAGAAAGAGACGGAGCGCACCTACGAGCGCAAAGGGGCCGAGGTCGTGCGCAAGAACTTCGCGGCGATCGACAGCGCGCTCGCGAACCTGCATCCGGTCACGCCCGGAGCGCCGGATACGGGGCGGCCGGAGTTCGTCGTCCGCGTGCCGGACAGCGCTCCGGAGTTCGTGCGCAACGTGACGACCGTCATGATGGCCGGATTCGGCGAAACGCTTCCCGTCAGCGCGATGCCGGTCGACGGCACGTTCCCCACGGGCACGACGAAGTACGAGAAACGCAACATCGCCGACGAAGTGCCGATCTGGGAACCGGATCTCTGCATCCAGTGCGGCCAATGCTCGATCGTCTGCCCGCACAGCGTGATCCGCGCGAAGTATTACGACAGCACGCGGCTCGAAAACGCGCCGCGCGACGTTCAAGGCCGTCCCCATCAACGCGCGCGGCTACCCCGAATCGCGCTACACGCTTCAGGTTTACGTCGAGGACTGCACGGGCTGCGGCGTCTGCGTCGAGAACTGTCCCGGCGCACGCGCCGCACGACGCGAGCATCAAAGCGATCAACATGCGCTCGCGTCTCCAGCATCTCGACGAAGAACGCACATCGATCGGGTTCTTCGAAACCCTGCCGTGGCCGGACCGCACGCGCGTGAATTTTTCGAACGTGCGCGGCGTGCAGTTCATGGAGCCGCTCTTCGAGTTCCCCGGCGCCTGCGCGGGCTGCGGCGAGACGCCGTATCTGAAGCTCCTGTCGCAGCTCTTCGGCGACCGGCTCCAGATCGCGAACGCAACCGGCTGTTCTTCGATCTACGGCGGCAACCTGCCGACGACACCGTGGGCCTCCAACGCCGAGGGCCGCGGGCCCGCATGGGCGAATTCGCTCTTCGAGGACAATGCCGAATTCGGGCTCGGCTACCGCATCGCCGTGGACAAGCAGATGGAGCTCGCGTGCACGGCGACCCTGCGCCTCGCGCCCCGGTTGGGTGAAGACCTCGGTACGCGCACTCCTCTCGGCGCCGCAGCTCACCGAGTCGGACTTCCGTCTCCAGCGAGAGCGGGTTTCGGTGCTCAAGTCGAAGCTTTCCTCGATGCAGGATGAAGAGGCGAAAAACCTGCTCGCGGTCGCCGATTTCCTCGTGCGCCGCTCCGTATGGCTCGTCGGCGGCGACGGCTGGGCCTACGACATCGGCTATGGCGGGCTCGATCACGTGCTCGCATCGGGCCGCGACGTGAACATCCTCGTGCTCGATACCGGCGTCTATTCCAACACCGGCGGACAGGCGTCGAAGGCGACGCCCCTGGGCGCGTCCGCGAAGTTCGAGGCGGCAGGAAGGAAGGTGCCGCGCAAGGACATGGCGATGATGGCGATCGCGTACGGCAACGTATACGTCGCGCAGATCGCGATGGGCGCGAACAACGAGCAGGCCGTCATCGCGTTCCGCGAGGCCGAGGCGCACCCCGGCCCCTCGCTCATCCTCGCGTACTCGCAGTGCATCGCGCACGGCATCAACATGCGCCATGGCATGAAGCAGGCGGCGCGCGTGGTGGCGTGTGGTCAATGGCCGCTGCTGCGCTTCGATCCGTCGATGCGTCAGCGCGGCATGAACCCCTTCCGCCTCGATTCGACGCGTCCGCGCATCCCGCTCGAGGAGTACCGTTATCGCGAAGTGCGCTACAAGGTGCTCCAGCAGACGCATCCGATCGAAGCACGCAAGATGATGCGGCAGGCCGAGCTCGCGATCGCCGAGCGCTACAAACTTTACGAAGACCTTGCGGCGCGCGACGGCAGCCGCTTCCATCCACATTGGGAAGATGTCGACTAACATGGACATGAGGAGCACGTACCTGGGACTCGAGCTCGCGCATCCGGTCATTGCCTCGGCCTCGCCGCTCACCTCCACGGTCGACGGCATCCGCGCGCTGGAAGACGCCGGGGCTGCCGCGGTGGTGATGGGGTCGCTCTTCGAAGAACAGATCCGCGCCGAGGACACGGCATACGCCGTCTACACGGATTACGGCTCTTATAGCCAGCCCGAGGCCGGAAACTATTTCCCGGAGATCACCGACTACGACGAAGGCATCGCCGGCCATCTCGACACGGTGCGCCGCGCCGTCGAAGCGGTGTCGATCCCGGTGATCACGAGTCTCAACGCGCTCACGCTCGAGGGCTGGACGGACTACGCCGCCCGGCTCGAGCAGGCGGGCGCGGCGGCGCTGGAATTGAACATCCACTACATCCCGACGGATTTCGCGCTCGCGAGCGGCGAGATCGAAGCCCATTACGTCGACGTCGTGCGTGCCGTGAAGAGCACCGTCGCGATTCCGGTTGCGCTGAAGCTCTCGCCCTATTTCAGCGCGATGGGAAACATGGCGCAGCGTCTGGTGGAGGCCGGCGCCGACGGGCTCGTGCTCTTCAACCGCTTCTATCAGCCCGATTTCGAGCTCGAAACGCTCGAAGTCGACGCACGGCTCGAGTTGAGCTCACGCCGGGAGATCGGGCTGCCGTTGCTGTGGATCGCGCTGCTCTCGGGAAGGATGAATGCGTCGCTTGCCGCGACGACGGGCGTCGAAACCTCGGAGCAGATCCTGAAGTACCTGCTCGCGGGAGCGGATGCGGTCATGAGCACGTCCGCTCTGCTGCGCCACGGTCCGGCATACATGCGCTCGCTCGTGTCAGGTGTAGCGGGCTGGCTCGACGAGCGCGGACATGCCTCGGTAGGCGAGATTCGCGGCCTGAGGAGCGCGAAGCAGGACGCGCGCGCTGCTGCTCCGCTCTCAATACATGAACCTCCTGAGCGAATACGTGCCGGATCGGCTGCCGGTGTGACGCCGCGCGCGGATTCGGGACGCAAGCAGCTATCATCTGCCTGAGGAATCGCCAGCAGGAAGGAGAATGCGCCATGGCTTCACCGAAAGACGACGAACGGATCGATGAGTCGCTCGAAGAAACGTTTCCCGCGAGCGATCCCACCACGCCCGTGCAGCCCGGAAGCCTCGCGAGTGAGGAGTATCCGGCAGAGGCGAAGGCGAGCATGCTCGGTGCCGGCCCGAAGATCGCATTGGTCGCGCTGGGATTCCTGATCGGCTACATCGTTCGCCATCGGCGGTAACCCGGTCAGGCGCTGCGCCGCGGCGCGTCCGGTGGTTTCAGTGGTCCGCATGACGCGTCGTTCCGGCAGGCGGTCGGGCGATGCCGCTTTCAGTGGACTGGCTTCCCGTCTTCCGTGTCCCCGCTCGAGTTGTCGCGATGCACGGCCGCGCGCACGAGCAGCATGTACGTGACGGGCGTGGTCACGACCATGAAGACCGCGATCAGGATCTCGTGCAGCACCGGCCGCGACTCCAGCGCCGAGAAGAGCAGCATCGACGCGATCAGGATCGAGCCCGGCCCCGAGCGTCGTCCCCATCGTCGGCGGATGCACGCGCTCGTAGAAGGTGCCGAGGCGCAGCAGGCCGATCGAGCCGATGAAAGCGAGGGCGGCGCCGATCACGACGAGCAAGGCGACGATGCACGGCGAGAACCGGGGACAGCGCCGCGGCGTGGCTCATTCGATCACCTCTCCGCGCATGAGGAACTTGGCGAGTGCCGCGGTGGACACGAAGCCGAGCATCGCGATCACGAGCGCCGCCTCGAAATAGATGGTGCTGCCTTCGCGCATGCCGAACGTCAGGATGAGCAGCATGGCGTTGACGTACAGCGTGTCGAGCGCGAGCACGCGGTCCTGCGCGCGCGGTCCGCGCAGCAGCCGAAACGTCGCGCATGCCATGGCGAGTGCCAGCAGCACCTGCGCGACGAGCAGCGATGCATCCAGCAGAATCGCAGTCATTCGAAAATCTCCATGAGCCGCCGCTCGTAGCGGTCCCTGATGGTGCGCATCCAGGTCTCCTCGTCCACGAGATCGAGCACGTGGATCGTGAGCACGCCGGACCGCGAGTCGTATCCCGCCCATGCCGTGCCGGGCGTGGCGGTGATGATGCAGGCGAGCGCCGCGAGCCCGACGGGATTGCGCAGGCGCAGCGGAATCGCGACGAAGCCGGCAGTCCGGCCGCGCACGCCCGGCTGCAGGGCGATCCGCGCGACGGCGACGTTCGAGCGCACGATATCGATGAACACGAGCCACACGAGCTCGATCGCAGCGCGCGGGCGCCGCAAGCGCGCCGCGGGTTCCTGGAGCGCGCGCAAGCCCCACACCGCGCCGAGCGCGACGATGCCGCCGAGCAGGACTGCCCGGCCGCGAGCGTCTCGTTCAGCACGAGCCACATCGCGAGAAGCAGCACCCAGAGCAGCGGAAAGGGCAGCCAGCGTTTCATGGCGGCGAAAGCACGCGGTCGATGTAGCCGCGCGGCTCGTGCAAAGCCGCCGACGCCATCTCGAGGTAGCGCATGACGGGGCCTGCTTCGATCGTCAGCGCCGCGCACAACGCGAGCAGCAGCACGATCGGCGCGATCTCGATCACGCGCACGCGCGGCACGAAGCCGTCCGCTGAGGCCCAGAATCGCCGCACGCCCGCGCGGCCCATGCTGATGATCGCCGCGAGCCCGGAGACCATGAGCAGACACGAGCATCACCCACGACGCGGTCGGAGACGCGATCCGCGTCCAGCAAGGCGTCGAGCAGTGCGAACTTGCCGATGAAGCCCGCAAGCGGCGGAAGCCCCGCGAGCATCGAGCGCGCAGCACGCGAAGCTCACGCCGAGCACGCGCCATCGTCGCGGGGATGGCGATCCCCACCTCCTCTTCCTGCTCGAGCGTCGTCTTCGGGCTCGACGAACGCTTCGGCGGTCACGGCGAGGATGTCCGCGCCCGGCGCGCGTTCGCGATCGATCAGGTCGATCAGCAGGTATAACGCGCCGACACCCAGCGTGGAGGCGACGAGGTAATACAGCGCGGCGCTCGTGACCTCGACGCTCGCCATCGCGACCGCCGCGAGCAGCGTGCCCGCCGACACGAGCAGGCTGTAGCTCGCGAGGCGCGACAGATCCTGCGAAGCGAGCACGCCGATCGTGCCGAACGCGAGCGTCGCCATGCCGCCGACCAGGAGCAGCTCGCCGCCGAAGCCCGCCGAAGCGCCGGCCTCCTCGCCGAAGAACAGCAGCCACGTGCGCATGACGACATACACGCCGACCTTGGTGAGCACGGCGAATATCGCCGCCGCCGGCGCGCTCGCCGCCGAATACACGGGCGGCAGCCAGAAGCAGAGCGGCCACATCGCCGGCCTTCACCAGGAAGGCGATGCCGAGGATCGCCGCGCCCGCCTCGACCAGTGCTCGATCGTCCTCGGAGACCGCCTGCATGCGCAGGGCGAGATCGGCCATGTTGAGCGTGCCGGTCGTGCCGTAGATCAGGCTCGCGCCGATCAGGAAGAGAAGCGACGCGACGAGGTTCACGGTGATGTAGTGCAGGCTCGGCCCGCACGCGTCCGCTCCCCGAGCCATGCAGCGCGAGCCCGTACGAGGCGGCCAGCAGCACCTCGAAGAACACGAACAGGTTGAAGAGATCGCCCGTGAGGAACGCGCCGTTCACGCCCATCAGCAGGAATTGCACGAGCGCATGGAACCGCGGGCCCGCCCGCTGCCAGCGCGCGAGCGAGAAGACGAGCGCTGCAAAGCCCAGCACGCTTGCGAGCAGCACCATCAGCGCCGACGAGTCGGTCGGCCACGAGCACGATGCCGAACGGCGCGTGCCAGTCGCCCAGGCGGTAGACGAGCGTCGCCGACGTGTCCACGAGCGCGACGAGCGCGATCGCCGTCGCGACCAGCAGCGCGCCGCCGCGCCGACACTGAGCGCGGACTTCAGCCCAAGCCGCCGCTCGTTGACGAGCAACAAGGCCGCGCCCGCCGCGAGCGGCAGCACGATCGGCACGATGGCGAGATGTTCCGAGAGGCTCACTCTTCCGGCTCCCGTCCGTCCACATGATCGGTGCCCGTCAGGCCGCGCGCCGCGATCAGCACGACGAGCAGCAGCGCCGTGGTCGCGAAGCTGATGACGATCGCGGTCGAGCACGAGCGCCTGCGGCAGCGGATCGGCGAAGGCTCGCCGGGTCCACGGCGCTGCCCCGCCTCCACGATCGGCGCCGCGCCGATCTGCGAGCCTGCCCATGGCAGAAGATGAACAGGTTGACGGCGTACGAGAGCAGCGACAGGCCGATCGCGACCTGGAACGTGCGCGGCCGCAGGAGCAGCCACACGCCGCACGCGGTGAGCACGCCGATCGCGAGCGCGACGACGAGCTCGTTCATCGCTCGCGCTCGCGGCGATGCGCGCGCACCGACTGGTGGGCGAGCGCGATCAGGATGAGCGCGGTCGCGCCCACGACCAGCAGGAACACGCCGATGTCGAAGAAGAAGGCGCTCGGCAGATGGACCTCGCCGAGGATCGGCAGCGTCATGTGCGCGACATGCGAAGTGAGGAACGGATGCCCGAACACCCATGCGCCCGCGCCCGTCGCCGCTGCGATGAGCAGACCGAGACCGACCGATCGAACGGGCCGGATGTCGAGCCGCTCCTCGACCCAGCGCGTGCCGCCCGCCATGTACTGGAGGATCAGCCCGACCGCGAACGTAAGACCCGCGACGAAGCCGCCGCCGGGCAGGTTGTGCCCGCGGACGAGCAGGTACATCGCGACGACGCCGATCGCCGCGAACATCGCGCGCATGATGACGCCCGGCACGAGGAGGTCGTCCGCGAGGTTTGCAGCGCGATGCAGCCGCTGCTGGGGCGGCGGCACCATGCTCTCTGCGGCGGGACGGAATCGGCGCAACAGCGCATAGATCGCGATCGCGACCGCGCCGAGCACGGTGATCTCGCCCAGCGTGTCGAAGCCGCGGAAATCGACGAGGATCACGTTGACGACGTTGGTGCCGCCGCCTTCGGAGTAGGCGCGCTCGACGAAGAAGCGGGAGATCGTCTCAGGCAGCGGCCGCGTCATCACCGCATAGGCGAGCGAGGCGAGACCGCGTCCCGGCCGCGAGCGCGATGGCCAGATCGCGCGATCTGCGCGGAAGCGCGGCGCGCGCGCCGGCCCACGTCCACGCGAACGGCACGCGCTTGGGCAGCCAGCGCAAGCCCGAGCAGAAGCAGCACCGCCGTCACGATCTCGACCAGGAGCTGTGTCAGCGCGAGATCGGGCGCGGAAAACCAGACGAACGTAAGGCACGTGACGAGGCCCGCGCCGCCCGTCAGGATCAGTGCGGCAAGGCGATGGAACTTCGCCTGCCACGCGGCGCCGATCGCGCACGCCGCGCCCACGCCCCACGCAAGCGCCAGCGCCGGCTCGAGCAGCGACGCGGTCGCGGTGACCGTGCCAAGCCCGCGTGAATAGACGGGCCACAACGCGACGCCGATCGTGATCACCAGTATCCAGCGCAGTTGCGGCTGCAGCCGGTCCGTGGACAACGAGCGTTCCAGCGCCCGCGCCCCGCGCGGCGACACGGTCAGCAAGCACGGCATCGAAGATGCGCCGCGTATCGATCCGACGGAAGAAGCGGCGTGCCTTCCGCCCCGCGCCTGAGACGCCGTTGCAGAGCGAAGTGAAGCAGGACACCGCCCACGAGCGCGCACGAGCTCATGAAGAGCGGCAGCGTGAAGCCATGCCACGGCGACAGGCTGTATGCCGGCGTGTCCGGACCGAGCGCGGCGCGCACGGCGACGTCGAGAAACGGTCCGATGGTGTGCGCGGGGAAGATTCCCACCACCACGCAGGCGAGGACGAGAAGATCGATCGGAAGACGCATCCAGCGCGGCGGCTCCTGGGGCACGCGAGGAAGTCCCACGGGGTCCGGCCCGAAAAAGACGCCGTGCGCATGAAGCGCAGCGAATAGGCGACGCTGAACATCCCGGCCACCGTCACGAGATAAGGCAGCGGCGCGATCGAGCCACGGGGCCGGCCCCTCCACATCGATCGCCTGCGCGAAGAACATCTCCTTCGAGAGAAAACCGTTCAGCAGCGGAACCCCCGCCATGGCGGCGGCCGCGACGATCGCGAGCGTCGCGGTGATCGGCATGAAACGGCGCAGGCCGCTCAGGCGCCGGATGTCGCGCGTGCCGGTCTCGTGGTCGATGATGCCCGCGCCCATGAAGAGCGACGCCTTGAACGTGGCGTGATTCATCATGTGAAAGATTGCCGCGACGGCGGCAAGCGGGCTGTTCAGGCCGAGCAGCAGCGTGATCAGCCCCAGATGACTGATCGTCGAGTAAGCGAGCAATCCCTTCATGTCGTGCTGGAAGATCGCGGCGTACGCGCCGAAGACGAACGTGACGAGACCCGCCACGCCGACGGTCCACATCCACGCGTCCGTGCCGGCGAGTACCGGCCACAGTCGCGCCAGCAGGAAAACGCCGAGCTTCACCATCGCCGCCGAATGGAGGTAAGCGGAGACCGGCGTCGGCGCCACCATCGCGTGCGGCAGCCAGAAATGAAAGGGGAACTGCGCGCTTTTCGTCAGCGCTCCGATGACGATCAGCACGAGCGCGGGGACGTACAGATCGTGACGGCGAATGGCATCTCCGGACGTGAGCACGTCGTCGAGATCGTAGCTGCCCGCGATGTGGCCGAGGATCAGCACCCCTGCGAAGAGACACAGGCCTCCGGCCGAGGTGGTGAGGAACGCCATGCGCGCGCCCTCCCGCGCGGCGGCGTTATGGTGCCAGTAGCCGATCAGCAGGAACGAGAAGAGACCCGTGAGCTCCCAGAAGAACACGAGCTGAATCAGGTTCCCCGAGAGCACGACGCCCAGCATCGAACCCATGAACGCGAGCAGGAACGAGAAGAACCGCGGCACCGGATCCTGCGCCGACATGTAGTAGCGCGCGTACAGCACGACGAGGAGCCCGATGCCCGTCACGAGCACCGAGAACATCCACGCGTAGCCGTCCATGCGCACGGAGAAGCCGACACCCAGCGTCGGCAGCCAGGCACGCGACGCTTCGATGACCCGGCCCTCCGCGACGTCGGCAAAGAAGCTCGCGGCGAAGACGAGCGAGGCGAGGCAGACCGCACCCGCGAGCCACGCTTCCGCATCGCGTGCGTTCGCCCGCAGCAGCATGGCCGCGGCGCTGCCGGCGAACGGCAGAGCGAGCACCAGCGTCAACAGCACGGACTCAGGCATTCAGGCGTGCGGAATCGGCGCGATCCCAGTACGGTTCGGATCCGATACGCGCGAGGAAGAAGTCGATGAAGGCCCTGACCTTGGCCGAAAGTTGCCGGTTGGGAAGATAGATGGCGTAGATGTGGCGTTCCAGTGGGACATAGTCGGACAGCACTGCCAGCAGGCGGCCGGCCTGAAGATCCTCGCCGATGATGAACGTCGGCAGCAGCGCGATGCCGAGACCGCCCAATACCGCCTCGGCGAGCGCATCGTCGTCGTTCACGCGCAGATCGCCCGATGCGCGCACCGAAATGTCGCTCTCGGGTCCGCGCAGGCGCCACGGGTCCTGCGGATTGAAATACGTATAGGTGAGACAGTTGTGATTCTCCAGGTCCTGCGGGGTCTTCGGCACGCCATGGCGTGCGAAATACTCCGGCGTCGCGCAGATCCTGCGGTTCACCGGAGCGAGCTTGCGGGCAACCACGTTGGGCGGCGGTTCACCCACGATCCTAACGACCACGTCGTAACCCTCTTCCGCCAGATCGACGAAGCGGTCCGTCGTAACCATGTCGATCTTCAGTTCGGGATGCGCCACCAGGAACTGCGGCAGCGCAGAAGCCACGTGAAGCCTCCCGAAAGCGACCGGTGCGCTGATGCGCAGTATCCCACGCGGCGTCGATTGCAGCCGGTTGACGGCGAGCTTCGCTTCTTCCAGTTCCTCCAGGATGCGCGCCGCGTGTTCGTATAGCACGGCCCCGGCCTCGGTGAGGCTCAGCGCGCGCGTCGTGCGGTTCAGGAGTCGTGACCCGATCGACTTCTCCAGTTGGGTGATGTGCTTGCTCACGAGCGATTTGGAAAGATTCAACCGTCGCGCCGCGGCGGAGAAGCTTTTCTCCTCCACTACCCGCGCGAAGAGCGCGATGCGCTCGAGGTCTTCCATCGTGCAAGTTTTCCAAGTCGTTGCCCGCGAGCGAAGAGTATTGTTCAGAAAGCGCGGCCAATCAACTCGCCAGGAACGCGTGCAGCAGTTATTCATCGCGCTGGCAGCGTGTCGGGCTGTTGCATCCGGCGTTGACCCGAGCCGAAGGCAAGCGCCGTCCCCTGACGGAAACAATGTTGTTCCGGCGAGATGCCTTATCGAAGGACCGCGGTGCCGCTATATTGATTGCGGGGACATCACGTCCGCATCGCTTGACGGCGGGCACGCAGCACATGGGACAGATCAATGAGAAAAATGAGTGTCTCTTTCGGATGTCTCCTTTTCAGGTCACATGATTGCTATAGGAGGTCGGAGATGATCAAACTGCATATTGCGTTGTGGAAATTTATCGCCGGAGGGCTGGTCCTCGGCGTGCTCGGCGTCTTCGCGGCTCGCGGGCGTGAGTTCAAGGCCAGGCTGGGCCGCCATTTGATGGGCCGTAGGCATCCGCGGGCCAATATTCCGGCACGAGGCTGTGCCGCATGACCGATCGCTTCGGGCGACACGGGTGGCAGCGCACGAAGATCGTGTGCACACTCGGGCCCGCGACCGATGCGCCGGGCGTTCTGGAAGCGCTCGTGCGAAACGGCATGGACGTCGCGCGGATCAACATGTCCCACGGCACCCACGCAGATCATGCCGCACGCATCGAAAGCGTGCGGCGCGTAAGCCGCGCTCTTTCCGAGCCGATCGGAATACTGGCTGACCTACCTGGTCCGAAAAGAAGCGGATCATCGCCTGCCGGCCGTGATTGCGCGCTTTCGTCCGGCATTGCCGATCGTGGCGTCGAGCCGATCGCAGGCGCTCTGCACACGCCTTACGATGGTGTCCGGCGTCTCGCCGCTGCGGGACGAGCGCGATGACGCGCTATCGCACATCGACACCGCGCGTGACTGGCTGTTCGCTCGCGCGCTTGCGCAGTCCGCGGATCGCGTGGTTCTCGTATCGTCAGCGAATGCCGCGCCCGAGACAGCCGATGCGCTTCAGGTGAAGGTGCTGCGCGCCTGACGCGCCCGTCGGGCTGACACTCTTTTCCCGCTCTGCTCCCGGGCAATTCGGCGATACGGCTTGCGAGCCTTCGACTCGCGTGATCGAGGTCCCTTCGGCTATTGACGCTCGCGGGGAAACACCGTTGTTCCGTCCCGCCGGCTTATCACGATGTCCACTTTATCGGACCATCAATGCAACGATCACGAGCAACGAGGAGAGATGTCATGAAACGATTCGCCGCATTCGACGACGCGGCCCTGAGAGCCCGCGTGGGCCGACTGCGCCGCGCGGAGGTGGACCTGCAGCAGCGGATCGAGGCGCGCAGGGCCCAGGCCGAAGCCGAAGGACGCTGGGTTCCGAGCGATCCGATGTATCAGCGCCTCGCATCGGTGTTGCGGCAGGTTCGTAACGATCTGCTCGACACCGACAACGAACATTCGAGGCGCGCGGCGATGCGCGAGCGAGGAAGACTCGCCGCGTGAGCGGTAAGTGCGAAGGCTCGCAACGCCGCGTGTGTCGAACCACGATAAACGCGGCGCGATGCAGCGCGTCGAGAGACGCTTCTGGTCCTACGGTCGAATGGAGGTGAACAATGTATGCACATCCCTTGCTGCTGAAGACACCCGCGGCAGGCGAAAGCGCACTGCGCAAACACCACGCCGAGGCGGTTCTGCTGCGTAAACCCGCATCCGGGCGGCAGACGATCCTGCTTCCGTTCGACGGCACGCCGTCCGCGGCGAGGGCGCTCGACCACGTGCTCGAGCTCGCACGCTGGCGTGAGGTGTTCGTGCACCTGCTGAACGTGCAGCCGCCGGTCATGGCCGGCGACGTGACGCTCTTCACGTCGGCACGAGCGGTCGAGCTGGAGCGGCGCGATGCCGCGGAGCGCGCCCTGGCACCTGCGAAGGCGGCACTGAATGCCTCGGGGATCCGCTACCTTGCGGAGGTCGCGTTCGGCTCGCCGGCCGACGAGATCGTGCGCTGCGCCACCACGAGCGGCTGCAGCAAGATCGTCATGGGAAGCCGGCGAGATGGATTGCTCGCGCGGTTGCTGGGTAGCTCGGTTGCCTATCGCGTCTCCAAACGGGCGCCGGTGCCCGTCACGCTCGTTCCGCAGCGGGCGGGCACCGCCAAGCGGGCCGCGCAGCCGCGCTTCGCCCACGCGTTCGCATCGGCGAAGCGATTGGGCTCGTGGAGGAAACGCTCTTGTTCGCACGGGCGCGCTTATCAGGCGCCGTGAGGCGCCCAACATAGATGGATTCTGTCTGGAGGAATCGAATGGCTATTAACGGCGTTATCTGGCTTACGGCGCAGGACTACAACCGATTGCGGCATCTGCTCGCAGAGCTCACGCGGCAATCTCGCGGCATGCAGGCGGGCGCCGAGACGCTCGAGGAGATTCTCGACCTCGCGCGCATCGTGCAGCCCGAAAAAGTACCCGGCAACGTCGTCACGATGAACTCGCGGGTCCTGTTCGAAGACGTCGCCACGGGTGAAAAAGGCACCGTGACGATCGTCTATCCCGCCGACGCCGATCCATCCGGCCGCAGGATATCCGTCCTGTCTCCGGTGGGTGCGGCGCTGCTTGGCGAGGCGGAGAACTCGGAGGTCGAGCTGCCGCTGCCACATGGCGGGACGCGCCGCATCCGGATCGGCAGCGTGCTGTATCAACCCGAAGCTCAAGGCGACTTCGCGCTGTGAGAGGTGCCGGCAGATCGAACGTGACTGCGTCCCGCGCGATTGGTACTCCTCTCACATGCCCAGCCGAATCGTAAGAATCAAACACGCGTGTGTCTTCGTGGGTCCTTCCCTGTACAGCAGCGTTGTTCCGCCGCACATCGAAGTGTTTGCTCCGGCGACGCGAGGCGCGCTGACGGCGGCGGTGAGGTCGGGATACACGCGCATCGGCGTGATCGATGGAGCGATCGAAGAGAACGAACGTCTTCCACTGCGGGAGTTGCGTAAAGCACTCGCCACGCCAGGCGTCACGGTGCTCGGCGGCGCCAGCATGGGTGCTGTTCGGGCGGTGCAACTCGAATCCGAGGGGATTCACGGTGTGGGACGCGTGTTCAGGCTGTTCCGCCCGCGGCGGCCTCACCGACCGCGACGAGGTCTACGTGCTGCATGCGCCGGCCGCCCTCCATTATCGGTCGCTCACCCTTCCGCTCGTCAATATCCGTTACACGCTGAGAACGATGCGTCTCGCGGGCCGGCTGAGCGCGGCAGAAGAGCGGGCGGATCGCGAGCTACATGCGCGATGTGCCCTGGTTCGATCGCGATCGCCATTGCCTTTCGGCAGCGATTCACGCGACATGCGGAAGCCTCCGCTTTGCTCTCATCACGCACGCGTTCGATTCGATGTATCGAGACGTGAAGCAGGAGGACGCACGGTGCCTGCTCTCCCGGCTGTCCTGTCGTACCCAGTCGGAAAGGAGGCCGAACGTTGCACTTGCGGGAATTCGTTCACGCGCGCTGCGGCGTGCGTGAGTATTGGCGTAACATCTACGAACTACCGCATCGGAGACACGCATGATCGACCTCGTCATCGAGCAGCGCCGCAGGGACCTCGGCGGGTTCGAAGTCGGCCGCGTGCTGCCTTATGCCAAGCGGCGCATGGTCGGGCCGTTTATCTTCCTCGATCACATGGGTCCGGTCGTCTTCCCGCCGGGCATACCGAAGTCGGTGGACGTGCGGCCGCATCCGCACATCGGTCTTTCAACCGTCACCTATCTTTTCGAAGGCGAGATCATGCATCGGGACAGCGTCGGCTCGGAGCAGCCGATCCGGCCTGGCGAAGTAAACTGGATGACGGCGGGCCGCGGCATCACGCACTCGGAGCGCTTCGAGCGCGCCCGCAGCGAGGGCGGATCGATGAACGGCATGCAGTCTTGGGTGGCGTTACCGAAAGAGCAGGAGGAGACGGAACCCGCGTTCACGCACTATGGGGCCGATCGTCTGCCGCTGAGCGACGAAGAAGGTGTCTGGATGCGTGTGATTGCAGGCGAGGCGTTCGGCATGAGGGCCGACGTGAAGACGCATTCGCCGATGTTCTACGTTCATTGCGCGCTCGCGGCGGGTGCTCGCCTCGCGTTGCCCGATGCTTACACCGAGCGCGCCGCCTATGTGGCATCCGGGTCGATCGAAGCAGATGGACAAACGTTCTGCGAGGGGCAGATGCCTGTGTTCAGCGCCGGCAGCAACATCACGCTCGAAGCGATCGCACCCGCAGTCGTAATGCTGCTCGGCGGCGAACCGCTCGGCGAGCGCTTCATCGAGTGGAACTTCGTGTCTTCATCGAAGGATCGCATCGAGCAGGCGAAAGCGGACTGGCGTGCCGGCCGCATGAAGCTGCCCGATCGTGACAACGCCGAGTTCATCCCGCTGCCTGGCGATCCCCCGCCACCGGCGAACCCGATGTCCTGAACGCGAGGACGGTCGTTTCAGTCTGCCCGCATACCGGCAGCTTTGACGACTGTTGCCCACTTCTCCAGTTCGCGACGCTTGAGCGCGCCGTATTCTTCCGGCGTGCTCGGTAGTCCCATGAATACGCTGGAATCGAATCGCTACACGCAGACGTGGCGCGCGATCGGTGCGCAGCTTCCCCGGCCGCGGGCGATCGTCGCCGTCTCCGCGCACTGGTACTTCGGTGCCACCGCGGCGCGGGCGCGGCATCGCTGCCGGGCAACGCCCCGCCGGATAACACGAACAGTAAAGCACCCGTCGCCGGCGGCGCTTATCGAGTTGCCGGATCGTTCTGCTCCGGTCAGTTACGGCTTCGGCAGACGCCGCACGACGTGCGCACATTCATCGGCCAGCTGTATCCTCGGGGATCAGGACCGAGGGACAGCGAACCTTCACGAGCGGCGTCTTACTCCTATCTGTCGGAACGAATCCCCGGAAACGGGTCCTGCGTCTCGTGACGGTCCGCGTCTTCGTCGTACCAGCAAAGTTTGCCGGGGTCTTCATCCGCCGTGTTCGCATGACTGCCGTCGCAAAACGGCAGATTCTCCGACAAACCGCATCCGCAGATGTACTGAGTTTCGCCCCCGACCGTGATCTCGAAGGGTTCCTGACGGAAGCGTTTTACGATTCTGGGCATCGTGATCTCCAGGGCATAGTGTTCCCGATGATGAAATCGGCGCGTCTTTCAGTAGCCGAAGAATTCGTCGCTGCGGATCTGCTCTTTCGACACGCCTGCGCCGGTCAACAGCATCCGCATTGAAGCAACCATCGGAGGGGGGCCTGCGACGTAATAGACCAGCTCGAGCAAGTCGAGCACGCGACGCGAGAGCATGCCGGCGTCAATGAATCCACGGGCGCCATCCCACTGCTCGTCCGACTCGTTCACGGCGGTCATTGTCGCGGTCAGCCGGAAATGAGGATTGCGCGATTCGAGTTCTAGCAGTTCCTCCAGGAAAGGAGCGCTGCGCGGCGTGCGATTCGAATAGAAGAGATACAGCCTGCGCGGCAGTGCGTCGCTGGCCGCCTGGCGCGCCATGCTCAGGAAGGGCGTGATGCCGATCCCGCCAGCGAGCATGACGGCCGGACGCTCGTCCTGCGCATCGAGAGTGAAGCTCCCGATCGGCCCCCGAAGCCGCACGGGCGTGCCGGGGGGTGCTGCCCTCAAGGTGCGCTTGAAAGCCGTGTCGCGCATTCGAGTGGCAATCATGATCGTGTCGTCCGCGGGTGCGCTGGCGATGGAGAACGTTCGGCGATTTCCCTTTTGGTCCGTCTCCGGCGGGTTCACGAGCGTAAGCGTCACCGCCTGCCCGGCCTGAAAATCGAATCCCTTCGGCCGCGAGAAGCGGAACGCCATCGTTCCCTCGGCAACTTCCGCACGGGCCAGGAGTTCAGTCTCGAAAGTAGCCATGTCGAACGTTAGATGGGCGAACACGGCCTGGCGTTCCGCCAGTGACCGGGACGGAGTCGAATCGCACCGAACAACATCGTTTCCAGTATCCGGCCAATCGATGCCCGGCCTCAATCACCCGTGCCGGGGCGACCCCGCTTGCGACGGAAACACTGTTGTGAAGGGCGTCTGGCTTATCACCCGCCGCCGTACGCCCTGCCGCCGCTCGGCTTGTTACCGGCCCTTGCAAGAGGGCAGGTCACGGCGGACATGGCTGCCGTGTTGCCGATGACCGAAAAGCTGAAAGCGGAACTGAACGAGATGCTGGTGGAGCATCAGGGCATCGTCGCCGCGCTTGAGAATCTGTCCGATGTCGCGAAGCGTGGAGGGCAAACCGGATACGCTGAATTCGCCGGGAAGCTGATTCTGCACGCGCAAACCGAAGAGGAAGTGTCTTACCCGACGGCGATTCTGATCGGCGAATACGTGAAAATGAAGCTCAACAGGTAGTCCCGGGGACGCTTACCACCTCACACCGGGTCGTATTCCGCGCACCATTGGGCAACGCACTCATGTCCACAGAAGTGCCACGGATAATCCGCGCCTTCGAGCGCCATTCCATGCGTATCATCCTTCGTTCTTGCGACGGGCAAGTTCTGCCAGACGCCGTTGAGTCACGTCTCTTGCAATTGCCAGCGCACCCGAGACTCTGCCAGGCGCGTCGGTGACGATTGCGAAGCTCATCTCGATGTAAAGCTTGCTGCCATTCTTGTGCTTTGCCCGTGTGAGAATGGCGCGGCCCTCTGACTTCGTTTTACCGGCGGCGATGGCTGCCCGGAAGCCTCGATCATGGGCGGGCTCGAGGTCTTCCGGGATGATCAGATCGAGGCCTCCCTCGATCGCTTCCTTCATCGAAAAACCGAAAATCTCAACTGCTCGCCTGTTCCAGATCCGAACAGCACCGGCGTTGTCGGTCATAATGATCGCGTCAGGCGCCTGCTCGATAACCGCATACATCAGCTCGAGATCCGA
The DNA here is from genome assembly GCA_963808765.1 of uncultured beta proteobacterium. Taxonomy (GTDB): domain Bacteria; phylum Pseudomonadota; class Gammaproteobacteria; order Burkholderiales; family SG8-41; genus JAQGMV01. Next base: position 149,660 of record CAWEHH010000038.1, on the reverse strand, counting down.
GTCGCTGCGGAGACGGGTCCGGGGCTGACGGAGTCGATTTCGCCGGTATCTGTTTGCATGGCAATCGCCTTGACCCCAATGTGAGGGCGTTGCCCGATCTGATCGGCGGACGCCCGAGGCTGAAACGCACGTATAGCACGTCGGCCTTGGGATAGGCGAGACGCGTTCCTGCAAGCTTGTGCTGTCCCCGCTCGCCACCGTTGCCGCGCTGGCGCCGCATGCCGGCCGGTGGCACCATCGACTCGCGGATGGGAGCGCCGCGTCGAGATCGCCAGACATGACTTCAGCCGTCGTTTCATACATGCCGACGTTCCTCATGGTGCTGGATTTCGTCGGCACTTTCGTCTTCGCGCTGAGCGGCGCCATCGCCGCCGTCCGACGCGAGCTCGACCTGTTCGGCGTTCTGGTGCTGTCCTTCGTCGCGGCAAGCACCGGCGGGATCATCCGTGACGTCCTGATCGGCGCCATTCCGCCCGCCACGCTCGTCGACTGGCGCTACCTGGTCATTGCCGTATTCGCCGGGCTCCTGACGTTCTACTGGTCCCCCCTCGTCCAGAGGCTGCAAAGCCCGGTGCAGCTCTTCGACGCCGCCGGACTCGCGTTGTTCGCCGTAACAGGCGCGCAGAAGGCGTTGCTGTACGACCTCGACGCCCCGATGGCCGCACTGCTGGGCATGCTGACCGGCATCGGCGGGGGCATTGCGCGGGATGTCCTGCTTCGGGAGATTCCCATTGTCCTGCGCGCCGAACTGTACGCGGTCGCTGCGCTCGCAGGCGCCACCGTCGTAGTGATCGGCGAATCGCTCGACATGCCGTCGGCCGTCACCACTCTGGCGGGCGCGCTGCTGTGTTTCGCTTTGCGCCTCGGCAGCATCTATCGCGGATGGCACCTCCCGAGAGCGAGTCGCGCGCCATGATGGATCTTGTTATCTCGGAAGCGATCCAACTTGCGATCGCGCCCGTATTCGCGCTATTGCGGAGGCAGTGGATGCGTTGGACCTCTCCCGCGGACGTTCCCGCCCGGCCGCAAACCGACGTCAATCAACGGGTCGCGGCTGGCGCGGCAGGCCCACTTGGCATTCGAGAGCTGCACGATTCCAGCCACCCAGTTCGGCAGCGGCCTCGTAAGTACTTTGGAGAAACGCCATGAGCGCCGTTTCCGGGTCGCCCGAGCGGCGCACGGCATCATAGGGCAGCACGAATTCGCCCAGACTTTTTTCGAAGTAGGCCGCGGCGGGTTCGACATGCGCATCTGCAAAGCCCGGGGGCGCCGGATAGGCGTAAGAATAGAAGGCCGGAAAATCGACCCCGCCGCCGGGCCAGAAACCGGCCGACGACACTTCGTGGCTGTACGCCTCGCGTGTCACTGCGTCGGGCAGTGCCGGGATGCCGCCCGGATGCGGTGGCGCGGTGCGTCCGGAGAAGCGCGTAACCGCCAGGTCGAAGCTGCCCCAGAAGAGATGTACCGGGCTCACCTTGCCGATGTAGCTCGTGCGGAAGCGCTTCAGCACCCGATCGACCGCGACCATCGCGCGGAAGAACCGCGTTACGGCATCCTTATCGTAAGGCCGTGCGACGCGATCCTCGACAAACGGAATCGGGTTGGGCACCTCATTGGGTCGTCCATGGAAATCAGGTGCGCCGCCAAGCGAGCGGACGAGGTCGAGAAAGCGCGCGTGAAACTCGGCGACGGACATCGGCCCGAGAGGGAAGTCGCCCGTGCGGCCGTCGGTGGCAGCGCCGATCACGGCATGATCCAGGAGATCGAAGACGATCTCCACGCCACCTGCGCCATCGGGAATGAGCGAGCTGCCGAAGCCGCGCGCGCCAACGTAGAACGTGGCGTGCCAGGAGTGGTTCACCCACGGCGTGCGGGCGAGCCGATACTTGCCGACGATCTGCGTGTAGAGATGCAGCGCCGTGCATGTCTCGCGCCACGGTCCGTACGGAATCTCGGGCCAGATCATGCGTGCTCTCTTCTCAATGCTCGAGCGGCTTCAGATCGCCGAGCAGCGTGGGAATGAGCTCCGAGACGGTCGGGTGGATATGCACGGCGCGCCGTATGACGGTATAGGGCACGCGCGCATACATGATGTCCGCGATCGAGTGCACGACTTCGTCGCCTTCGATTCCGAGGAGCGCCGCGCCCAGGATTCGCTCCGTTGCGCCGATCGACGTAGACCTTCATGAAGCCCTGCGTCTCTCCGCGCTCGCGTGCACGGCCAACGCGCGTCATCGGCATCGTCCCGACGAGCGCATCCGACGTCGACGTGCGCGCTTCGTGCTCGTTCATCCCCACACGCCCGAGCGGCGGATCGATGAACAGCGCGTAGATGGGAATGCGCTCGCTCACGCGGCGCGTCTCGCCATCGAGCACGTTGGCGGCTACGATCTCGTAATCGTTGTAAGAAGTGTGTGTGAATGCACCGCGGCCGTTCGCTTCGCCGAGGGCCCAGATGCCGGGAACGTTCGTGCGCAGCTCGTCATCGACCGTGATGTGGCCGCGCCGGTCCGTCTTCACGCCCGCTTTGTCGAGGCCCAGGTCCGCGGTGTTCGGTGTGCGTCCCGTCGCAAGCAGCAGGTGCGAGCCTTCCACGTCGTCAACGCCCCCTTCGCAACTCGCGCCGACGCGCACACCGCCAGCGCCCGACGGAGATGCGCTGATGCAATTCGCATTCAGCCTGAATTCCACGCCTTCGCGCTCGAGAATCGCCTGCACTTCCGCCGAGACGTCTTCGTCTTCGCGCTGGATGATCCGGGCACCCATCTCGATCACCGTGACCCGGCTGCCGAATCGCCGGTACATCTGCGCGAACTCGAGGCCGATGTAACTTCCCCCGACGATGACGAGATGCTCGGGCAGGAAATCGACTTCCATCATGCTCGAGTTGGTGAAATAGGCCACCCTGTCGAGTCCTTCGATATCGGGCACCGCAGCGCGCGCGCCGACATCCAGGAAGATGTGCGGTGCTTCCAGCACCGTCGCGTTGACGTGAACGGTACCTGCGCTCTCGAACCGCGCATGTCCTTCGATCACCGTGAGGTTCTGCGTCTCGTCGAGCCACTTCCTCAGTGATTCCACGGACTGGCGCACCACGGCGTCCTTGCGCGCTTTCACGCGCGCCATGTCGACACGCACCTCGCCTCCGGCATCCACGCCGTAAGCAGCGGCGGTGCGTGCGACGTGCGCTGCGCGCGCGCTCGCGATCAGCGTCTTCGTGGGAATGCATCCGGTGTTGACGCACGTGCCGCCGAGAAGCCTGCGCTCGACGATCGCGGTCTTGCGCCCCGATTGCGCGAGCCTGACCGCCAGCGAAGGACCCGCCTGCCCGGCCCCGATCACGATCGCGTCGTACTTTTCAGTCATACCGGCATCGCCCCTTGGCACAGTCGTATCGTAGATGAACCCACGCGGTCTACCGGGCGTTTGCAGGCGCATCGAGCTTCCACAGGTGCCCTCGCCAATAAAAGGCGATCAGCGCAGTCAAAACGAGCGATACGGCGCAGTACAGCGTGACCGTCGTGACGTAGCCGTAACCCGCGATGAGCGGTCCGGCGAGCAGCAGTCCGATCGGCACGCCATAGATCATCAACTGCCGCACGCCCATGACTCCGCCGCGGTAGCGTTCATCCGAGGTGCGCAGCAACATCGCGGACAAAGGCACCAGGCAGAGGCTTTGCGCGAGGCCTGCGACCATCAGCGCTACGCTTGCGCTGGTCGCGTCGGGCATCCGGGAGAAGCACAGGATCAAGACATACCAGACCGCGCAGAATGCCGGAATCATGCGTCCGGGTCGTATGCGATGGGCATGGCGGCTCAGTGCGATGGAGCCTAACAAGGCGCCGGCTGCGAAGCTCGCGACAAGATAGCCCACTCCGGCCTGGCCGGTGCGATAAACCTCTTTCGCTACATACGGCATGAGTCCCGTCATCAGGGGAAACGCTGTCAGGTTCACGAGAAATGCGACGCACATGCGCAGCGAGCAGGTGAGGTGTGTTCCAGACGTAGAGAAGCACGTGGCGCAAATCCTGCCAGGCGGAGGTGCGGGCCTGCGCAGCGGCCCCTGGCTGGGCGCTTGTCGCGGCTTGCGTCAAGGCTCTCCCTGCGACTTGCAGAGACAGCACGAAGCTCGTCGCGTAGAGGCTTGCGATCACCATGTAGGCATATCCGATACCCAACGCGGCGGCGAGGCCTGCGCCGGACAACGCACCCATGATGCGTGCGGAGTCCTGCGTGGTGCGAGAGATGCTCGTCGCGATGAACAGTCGCTCGGATGGGATGGTCTGGCCGATCAAGGCATAACGCATCACGAGATCCGAAGGTCGGAAAAGCCCCAGCAGCGTGCCGAAAATGAAGACATGCACGGGCAGGAGCAAGCCTGTCAAAGCCAGCGTCATGAGCGTTAGCGACAGCAGCGTGTAGCAGCCGCGCATGGCGCAGACCACACGTTTGTTGCCGATCCGATGGCCGAGCACGCCGGACATGGGCGCGAAGAGCGTGCCGACGTACTGTAGCGCACCAAAGACGGAGAGCATCAGCACCGATTGTGTCTCGACCAGGACATACCAGCCGAGAACGATGATTTCCATTTCGAAGCCCCACGACGCGCACAGGTCAGCGGGCCATTGGAACCGATAACTGCGGACGCGAAAGGGCGAGTGCCCGGAAGCAGTCGATCGAGTGCTCAAGTCGTCATCCGTGCGGAGTGATTCGGCCGACCTGATCGGCCGCGGCTACCGGCGGCAAGCAGCGCTCTGATCCAGGAGCCTTCTTTTCTTAGATCAGGGCTTCGCGAGCCCCAGATCGACCAGCACCCCCTTCATCGCTTTGTACTCGCTGTCGATGGTCGCGCGCAGTTCCGTCCCGGTCATGAAGAAGTCGCCCCAGTAGTTGCGTTCGAGCTCGGCCTTCCAGTCCGCGCTTTCGATCACTTTCCGCAGAGCGTTCTCCCAGAACACGATCTGCTCGGGACGCAGGCCCTTTGGGCCGACGATGCTGCGCCAGCTGCCATAGACGAGATCCAATCCTTGCTCGTCCCAGGTCGGCACGCTCGCCATCTGCCCGGGCAGACGCTGCCTGGACGACACGCCGAGGATGCGCAACTTACCCGCCGCCATGTGGGGCGCCGCGTTGCCCGCCCCCGTGGAGACCAGATCGATGTGGCCGCCGAGGATCGACGTCAGGGCTTCGCTGGAGCCCTTGAAGAGCACCGTTTTCAGGTCGCGCGGGTTGGCGCCGATGCCCTTCATGAACAGCCCGGCAATGATGTGGTGATGGTTGCCGGCCGCGCCCGAGAATCCGAACGAAACCGCTTGCGGCTCGGCCTTCATCTTCGCGATCACGTCCTTGCCGGTCTTCAGAGGCGAGGCGGGATTGACGGCCAGCACGACATAATCGTTGAAGATCGAGGCGATCGGCGTGAAATCGGCGTAGCCCAACTTGCTCGAACCCATCGCGTGCGCGGTGATGAGCGTCGACGTGCCCACTAGAGTCCTTGATTGAGTAGGTTCTGGTTTTTTGAGTCAAGTTTTACGCGGCAAGTTTCGCCTCATCGCACCACGAATAGATGGTGTCGTTCATGTCGCTGAAGCGCCGACGCGTAGGCGAATCGCAGTCGATCGCCGCTGGGCTGAGCATCGCGAGGCCGGGACGCAGGATGCGGTTGTAGACGCGGCTGTAGAACATGGCGGTTCGGAGTCCGTGTTCGGTGATGCGGTAGCGGTGGCTGTGTGCAAGGCGCTCGATGAGGCCATGCAATCGCAGACGCCGCAGATCGTAAGTCATCTTGCCCGGGCGCCATTGGCCGGGATCGCAGCCCAGCAGAGGAGCGAGGTGCTCGCGCAGCTCGCGATTGCAAAAGCCATGGGGCAAGAGGACGAACAACAGCAGCGCCTGCATCAAGGCCTGCACGCGCGTATCGGCGAAACGTAGCGCCGAAGCGCGTTGCCCGTTGATCTCCACGGGTCGCTGATGGCGTTGGAGATCGGCTTCGCCCAAGGCACAGTCGTGGCTGATCGTTTGGACCTCGAGCAGGCGTCGGTTGGCGTTAAAGCCGACCTGGCGCAGCGCCGCCAGGTTATGCAGCCGCCGGCCGAGGGCGAAGTCGCGAGTATCGTTGATGGTGTTTCGGTGCGCAGCGCCTGGTTGTGCTTGTGATACTGCTTGATGCGGCTGTGCTTGTAGTCCACATGCAGGGAAGGCGTGACCCCGTCGGTGATGACGCGGGTGCGAAAGCGTCCCGGGGTACGCTTGCTCACGCGCCAATCGAAGATCAGTTGCACCTGACCGGGGCGGCCGATATCCAGATTCTCGCGGATCACGTCCTCAAAGAACACGCGACCGCTCACCGGCTATCCAGCACTTGGGTGAGAGAGAACTCGGCCTGCAGGATGGACAATGCATAACGGCAGCCGGCTGCGCGATCCTGTTTCGAGAACGGATGCGGCAGGCGCGCGAGCCACTTGCGCAGCAGTCGATCGATCCGGGCGGCGTTCAGGCCGTCGCAGATTCTCTGCAGCGTCTTGGGCTTGTCGCAGGCGCGCACGCCGTTGTCGAGCGCTTCAAAGCCGATGCGGCGCTTGCGCAACTGGCACTTGGCGTATTCGTTGCCGTTCAGGCACAGCTTCGCGTTATACGGGAAGTAGGTGCAGAACTTGATGAAGAAGGGACCAAAGTCTTCGTCCACGCAGTAGAAGTAGACGTGACTGACCATCGCCGTGGATTCCACGACCCACGGATAGGTGGTCCCGCTGCGAGTGCGCCGGCGCTCGGTGCGCATTACGCGCGCCTTCTCCTGCGCTTTGCCGATGTAGAGCACGCCTTCAGTGTGCCGGAAACGTGCGAGGTATTTCTGCGTCACATCGTCCTTGCGCTGCCACTTCGCGAAATGCACGACATCGACCTTCTGCTGTTCGGCAAAACGCTCGACGGCTTGCACGAACGCGTCAGTCATCGGCGCCAGCGCCGTGGTCGAGGCAAAGCGCTGCCCTTTATGCGCATGCAGATAGCCCACCACCCCGCCCACGCTCTGCAACTGCGGCACATACGCGTTCAGATACATCCGGTCGATCGCTTCAGTTTCCAGCGTGACGTGCTCGCGCAGGACTCCAGACACCGTTTGTGCTACGTTCATGCTTGGCTCCGGCCGCCCACGGATCTACGGATCCTACTGACCCTTTCGAGGTCCGACCTTCGAGGTCACACGACCAGGGGCTCGTCCCCTGCCAGCTCCGGCCGGAGCCGCCCAGGCTTTGCGCAACCTTCAAAACGTCGGATGCGAAACCATACACCTCGTCCTCCTAGCAGATAATGTGGATCGCCGGTGTGCTGGGTGGCGTAGGCATAGGCGATCTGGTTGCCGCCGCCCGCCCGGTGGACGATCGTGACGCTCGTCGGACGAGCTTGCCCGCGACGAAGGTGCGCTCGATCGCGCGCGCGAGCTTGTCGATGGTGCCGCCGGGGGCCACCGGCACGATCAGCTCGACATTCTTCTGCGGCGCCCAGCCCTGCGCTTGCGCGCAGCCGACACCGAGCAGAGCAAGGGCAGCGAACGCCGATGCAATTCTCATGTCACTCCTCCTGTTGCGACTCTTGCCGATCGCCGATGTCGGCCGCGTGATCGCTTATACTAACAGCGTCCATGCTGCACCAACATCGGGCCTCGCTCATTCCTTCTCGTAATCAGGCGCTAGATCGCGATGAGCATCGCGCAGAGGGCGTGCTCGCCAGGTCGCAACTGCTGGCGTATCGAGCGCGCGCAGCGGCTCGCGTTTTTCATCGACGGCGCGCGATATTGCTAACGGCCCGGGCGCGCTTCTGGTCGCGTTGGGCGCGTACGTGTCGCGACCTTCTCCCGTTTGCCGTCACGGCGCTCGTCATTGTCACGATCGTCGTGTTCGGTCGCGGGCCACGCCGTTCGCGTGGCGCCGTTTCGCACCAGGAACAGCCCGCGAATGACCTGAAGCGGCGGCGACGCCTTAGCCATCGATCTGCCGGTTGCGGCGGAACCCACGAGCTTTCCTTCGTTCAGCGCGGGCGCCCGCGCAAGGCCCGTCACTTCGAGGATCTCCTGCTCGTTCAGCGTTTCGCGGGCGAGCAGCGCCTGCGCGAGAGAATCGAGCGCTCCGCGGTGCTGCGTGAGAAGACGCTGCGCCTCCGCATGGCTCTCGTTCAGGATCTTCAGCACCTCATCGTCGATCTTCTTCGCCGTCGCCTCGCTGAAGGGCTTCGCGCCCGGATACGTCCCTGAACCGCCGAGATAGGGATTGTCGCGCGGCGCGAGCTGCACCATACCGAGCTCGTCGCTCATGCCCCAGCGCGTGACCATGCGCCGCGCGAGGCTCGTCGCCTGCTCGATGTCGTTCTCCGCGCCGGTGGTTCGCGTTCCGTACACGACCTCTTCGGCCGCGCGCCCGCCGAGCATGCCGACGATCCGCCCGCGCAGGTACGCTTCCGGATAGTTGTAGCGGTCGCTGTCGGGTCGCTGGTAGGTCACGCCGAGCGCCTGGCCGCGCGGCACGATCGTCACGCGATTCACGGGATCGGCGCCCGGCACCACGAGACCCAGGATGGCATGACCGCCCTCGTGATAGGCGATGCGCTCGCGGTCTGCGGGGCTCAGCACGATCGGCCGTTCCGGCCCGAGCACGATCTTTTCCAGCGCGTCGAGAAAATCGGCGTGCTCCACCTTGTCCTTCCCGCGGCGCGCGGCGATCAGCGCCGCCTCGTTCACGAGGTTCTTGAGATCTGCGCCGGAGAAGCCCGGCGTTGTCGCGGCGAGGTCCGCGAGCTCGGCGCCGTCGGCGAGAGGCACCTTCCGTGTATGGACCTTCAGGATCGCCTCACGTCCGGCCTTGTCGGGCAGGTTCACCATGACGCGACGGTCGAAGCGCCCGGGCCGCAGCAGGGCCTTGTCGAGCACGTCCGGCTGATTCGTCGCCGCGAGCACGATGACGCCTTCGCGGCTCGAGAAGCCGTCCATCTCGGTGAGGATCTGATTGAGCGTCTGCTCCTGCTCGCTCGAACCGCCGCCGACCGCAAGCTGGCCGCGCGCGCGTCCGATCGCGTCGAGCTCGTCGATGAAGATGATGGCGGGCGCGTGCGAGCGCGCCTCCTTGAAGAGGTCGCGCACCCGGGCGGCGCCGACGCCGACGATCATCTCGACGAACTCCGCCGCGCTCATCGAGAAGAAAGGAACGCCGGCTTCGCCCGCAACCGCGCGCGCGAGCAGTGTCTTGCCCGTGCCCGGCGCGCCGACCAGCAGAACACCCTTCGGCGCGGTGCCGCCGAGGCGCGTGTATTTCTCGGGCGCCTTCAGGAAATCGACGATCTCGACGAGCTCGTTTTCCGCCTCGTCGATGCCCGCGACGTCATCGAAGCTCACTTTGGTGTCCTGCTCCTGGTCGTAACGGCGCGCCTTGCTCTTGCCGATGCCCATCAGCCCGCCGCCAAAACCCGCCCCCTGCTGCGCGCGGCGGAACATCCAGATCCAGAACGCGATGAAGAGCAGCGCCGGGCCGAAGCCGAAGATGAGCGTCGTCAGGAGCCCGCCGCCCTGCTCGATGGGGGTTGCGCTGATCTCGACGCCGTGATCGATGAGGAACGTCTCGAAGCCCGGATCGACGAACGAGGGCAGCGTGCTCGTGAAGTGCGTCGCGGGCCTGGGCTCGCTCGTAAGACCGAGCCGCTCGGCGATGCGGCCGGCGAAACTGTTGCTCTCGGTGCTCGTGCGTGCGGATGGGTCGGCGCCCCCTGCTTTTCGCGGCGGCGGTGGCGGCATGACGGCCTGCTTGAAACGGCCTGAAATCGTTTCGCCGCGCGCAAAGATCGCATCGACGTTCCCTTCTGCAACCTGGTCCTTGAGGAACGTATACGGTACCGTCACCGGCGCTTCCGGGCTCGGCGCGAGCAGCCTCATGATCGCGTAGTTGAAGAGGAGAAGCAGCGCGAACCACATCCACATGCGACCGGGCGGCATGGTGGGAGGCTGGCGCGTGCCGCCCGCGCCGCCGCGGCCCGCTGGCGGAGATTGCGCGCCGGGTGTCGAATCGAGGTTGCGTCTGGTCGTCGGACCCGGGCTTTCCATCACGCCTCCTGACGTTCCGCGCGCGACGCGCCGGCGGCTATCGGCGGATGATCGCGCTCGAGAGCGAACACGTGGGTACTGCCGTTTTCGAGTGTCCGGACCTCGTTCTTCACCTGCACGCGGACCGGCGCGGCATCGCCCTGGCGCGCACGAATGCTCAGCGCATCGCGTGTGAGCTTCAGGTCGAGCGTATGGCGCCGGTAACGGATGCGCATGTCGAGACGCGCCAGCGCATCGGGCAACTGCGGACTGAAGCGCAGGACGTCGGACGTGGCTTCGATGCCCTGTCGAGACGCGCTGCACGAGATCCACGGTCCCGGCCATCGCGCCCAGGTGAATTCCCTCGGCCGTCGTGCCCTGCTGGATGTCGTTCACGTCGCTTTGCAGGGCTTCAGCGAAGTACTTGATGGCACGGGGCCGGTCGGAGCGGGCCAGCACCCATGCATGGACGACCCGCGACAGCGTCGAGCCGTGCGAAGAGCGGCGATCATAGTAACGCACGTTACGCGGGATCGTCTCGGCGTCCAGTGAATAGCCGAGCCGCGAGAACAGATCGTTCAGCTCGCCGGCCGAGAACAGGTAGAACAACATGAGAACGTCCGCCTGCTTGGAAACCTTGTAGCGGTTCGCGCTGTCGTTCTCCGCGTCGAGGATCAGCTCCAGCCGCTGGATGTTGCCGTAGCGAACGAAGTAGCGTTCCCAGTCGAGCTCCAGCAGCCGCTCGTAGCCTTCGAACTGACTGATGATGCCGTCCCCGTGAAAGGGCACGTACATCCGGCGGCCCACATCGTCCCAACGGCCGATCTCGTCCTGCGAGAGACCCAGACGCGCAACAAGCTCCGCGCGACGCACGTCCGGCAGCAGCTCGAACACCTCGAGCGCGCGGCACAACACCCACACGGCCATGATGTTCGTGTACGCATTGTTCTTCAATCCCGGCTGCGGCGCGTCTGGATAGCCCTCGTGGAACTCGTCAGGGCCCATCACGCCGACGATCTCGTAGCGCGCGCGCTCGTTGTTCCAGCGCGCGATGCTCGACCAGAAGCGCGCGATTTCCAGTATCAGCTCCGCGCCGTAGAACTGCAGAAATTCCATGTCATACGTCACCTGATAGTAGTGCCATACGTTGTAGGCGATCGCGGCGCCGACATGACGCTGGAGATACGAGTTGTCCGGCACCCAGCGTCCGGAGCGGGCATTGAAATTCATCTCCTGGGTTTCTTCCTGCCCGTCGCTCGCGCTCTGCCAGGGGAACATTGCACCGAGGAAGCCCGCGCTCTTCGCCGCCGCGCGGGCCTCGTCGAGGCGGCGATAGCGGTACATGAGCAGCGAGCGCGTGATTTCCGGCATGCGGAAGTTCAGCGTAGGGAATATGAAAAGCTCGTCCCAGAAGATGTGGCCTTCGTATGCTTCACCGGTCCAGCCTCGCGCCGGCACGCCGATGTCGGCGCCGATCGAGTTGGGCGATGCGCTTTGCAGCAGGTGGAACATGTTGAGCCTGAGCAGCATGGGCACGTTCAGCCTGAAGCCGCTGCCGGCAGGCTGCAGATGAATGTCGAAGCGGCGCCATAGATGCTTCCAGGCGAGCACGTGCCGCGCGAGCATACTGTCGAAACGTCCGGTGCGCTCGAGTGCCTTGCACGCTGACACCACGGGTTCGGAGATCGCAGGATCGCGGGAGGTGTAGAGCGCCACGACCTTCTCCAGGAGCAGCGGCTTGCGCTCTTCGAGCGCGACCTCGAACTCCTGCGCGATAAAGCTTTCTTCTTCCACTTGCCGGCTCTGCGGGATCGATTTGCCGGCGAGGTATGCGTGCGTGCGCGCAGCCTGAGCGACGTAGAGCCGGGACTGAGACGTGCGGACGAGCAGGTAGATGCGATCCGAGCCGAACGCACCGCTGGCAATCGGTTCAAGGTGCCGGTTCGCGAATTTGAGATACAGCTTCGCGCCGCTGTTCACGACCCGCCCGTCGATCGCCGAACGCACCGTGACGGGCCCCGACCAGTTTTCGGCGGTGAGCGTCAGCTCGATCGCCGCGACATGCGCATGCGCCATCGAGACGAGGCGCCGTTCGCGCAACGTCGTGCGGCGCCCTTCCCCGTCTTCGAAACGGATCCGGCGTTCCAGCATCCCGCGTTTGAGATCGAGGTCCTGGCAATAGGAGAGGATCGTCGCCGCGCGCAGATCGAACCAGTCGGCGGTACCGATGCGGAACCCGAGCGCGAGCGGATCCGGGAAGTTGACGAGGCTCTCGTTCTCGATGCAGCGGCCGGCGATGTCCGTGCGCAGCCGGTTGTAACCGCCCGCGATATAGGTGCCGGGATAGTGTACAGCCGTCGGCTCGTGCCCACGGCAGCGCGCCTCGCGTTGCGAAGTAGCCATTGCCGAGCGCGCACAGCGCTTCCCGCAAACCTTCGCGGGCGGGATCGAAGTCCTGGTAGATGAACGACCAGGCGGACGGGGGCTCCGTCGCGATCCTGATCTGGTCGAGGCCGGTGACAACGACGTTCGCGCCCGCCTCACGCAACGTGTGTGAGCGGCCACCGCGATCGACGCCTACCACGAGCGCGAATGCGCCGGCGCGTCCCGCCGCGACGCCCGCGATCGCATCTTCCACGACGATCGCTCGGTCGGGTTCGACCTGAAGGCGCTTCGCCGCGGCAAGGAACATGTCGGGCGCGGGCTTTCCCGCGAGTCCCAGGCGTTCGTGATCGAGTCCGTCTACCCGCGTGTCGAAGAGGTGCGCGATGCCCGCCGCTTCGAGCACGGTAGCGCAGTTCCGGCTCGATGACACGACGGCGGTCTTGACATCGTGCGCGCGCAGCGCCTCCACGAGCGTGACGGCGGCCTCGTAGCGTTCGACGCCGTGCGCACGCAGCCGTTGCATGAAGTACTGGTCTTTCCGGCTCGCGAGGCCTTGCACGGTTGGTGCGTCCGGCGCATCTCCGAAGTCGCCTGGAGGCAGTTCTATTCCGCGCGATTTCAGAAACGCTGTAACCCCATCGACTCTCGGTTTGCCGTCGACATGGCGGGCGTAGTCGGTCTCGATATCGAATGGGGCGAAGTCCTCGCCGGCGGCCGCGGCGCGCGCTTGCAGGAATTCGTCGAACAATTTCTTCCACGCCGCGGCATGGACGCCGGCGGTGTTGGTGAGCACGCCGTCGAGGTCGAAAAGCACCGCGTCGTAGTCGCGCGGGGAAAGTGTGACGACGCTACAGCCGCCGTTCATGAGTTGCCGCTCCGGAGCAAGGCAGGCGAAGAATCCGCGCTCCCAGCCTCGCAACTACCACGCCTGAATCGCACCGCGGCAGCATTGCACATCACGAGGGACTCCGCGCGCATCAGCCGGGCCCGCGGGGGGGCGTGTCCGTGCGGTCGAGCGCGGTGTCGCACCACGAGGCGGCATCTTCGACCGGTTCCAGGTGAGTGAGGATCGTCGTATTCGCGAGACTGGCGCGGATGTCGGCCTCGATGCGCTCGAGCAGGTCGTGACCTTGCTGCACGGTCCACGCCCCGGGCACGAGCACATGGAAGTCGATGAAGCGCCGAGCGCCGGCGCGCCGGGTGCGCAGCGCATGGTACTGGGCGCCTTCGGAGCGGTAGCGCTCCAGGATGTCTACGACGACGCGCTGCTCCTCCGGGGGGAGTGCCGTGTCCATGAGCCCGAGTGCGGAACGCCGCATGAGCCAGGAGCCGGTGCGCAGGATGTTCGCAGCGACCGCGAGTGCGACCACCGGGTCGAGCCATTGCCAGCCCGTCGCGGCGACCGCACCCACTCCGATCAGCACGCCAATGGACGTCCACACATCCGTCATCAGGTGATGCGCGTCGGCTTCGAGCGCGATCGAATCGTGGCGCCGGCCGGCTGTCAGCAGGATGCGGGCGACGATGAAGTTGACCACGGTGGCGACCGCGGAGATGGCGAGCCCCGTTCCGAGCGCTTCGAGCGGCTGCGCGTGCAGCAGGCGCTCGATCGCGGTCGCGGCGATGGCGAGCGCCGCGACGAAGATCATCCCTCCTTCGAACGCGCTGGAGAGGTATTCGGCTTTCTCGTGCCCGTACTGATGGTCCTCGTCCGGCGGGCGCGCAGCGACGGTGAGCGCGACCAGCGCGGCGCATGCGGCCACGAGGTTCACCAGAGACTCCATCGCGTCCGACAGCAGGCCTACCGACCCGGTGAGCCAGTACGCGATGCTCTTCAGACAGATGATGAACGCCGCCGCGGCGATCGACAGCCAGGCGAACGCGGTGAGGGCTTGTCGGCCCTTCATGTCGTTCACGTCTGGACAGCCCTTTCCGCCCCGGCCGCGGCACCGGCTCCGCCCCGCCGAATGATCCACTTGCGCAGTTCGATGACCCACAGCACGAGGCTCGCCATCGCCGCGCAGACGAGCCATTGGCCGGGCTCGAGCGGGACCGTGCCGAACGCGACGTTGAGAAACGCCACATTCACCACGGCGTACTGAAGCGCAACCGAAAGAGCGATCGCGGCCCACAGCCAGTGATTGACGAAAGCGTGCTCGAAGGCGCTCAGGTGCTCCGAGCGCGCGTTGAGGCAGTTGAAGAGCTGCGCGAACACGAGCGCGGTGAAGCCGGCGGTGCGCGCGTTGTCGAGCTCGTGCGAGCCTTCGATGAGTCCGCCCGGCAGGTACATGTCGATCGTGAGCAGCGTGATCACCGCCATCACGAGCCCCACCTCGACCACCCCGGCCCACATGCGCGCATCGATCACGCGGTCGGTGAGCCGGCGCGGGTTGCGCGCCATCACGTCATCGGTCTGCGGATCGACGCCCATCGCCAGCGCGGGGGCGGAATCGGTGATGAGGTTGATCCACAGGATCTGCGTCGCGAGGAGCGGCAGGACGACAGCTTCTCCGCCCGCGCCCGCGAGGCCGATCAGGCCCGCGAGCACGACGCCGAAAAAGACGGTGAGCACTTCGCCCATGTTCGACGACAGCAGGTAGCGCAGGAACTTGCGGATGTTCTCGAAGATGCCGCGGCCTTCGCGCACCGACGCGACGATGGTCGCGAAATTGTCGTCCGCGAGGATCATCTTCGCCGCCTGCTTCGTCACCTCCGTGCCGGTGACGCCCATGGCAATGCCGATGTCAGCCGACTTCAGGGCGGGCGCATCGTTCACCCCGTCCCCCGTCATCGCGACGATGTGGCCCTCGGCCTGGAGGGCATCGACGATGCGCAGCTTGTGCTGAGGCGCGACGCGCGCATACACCGAAGTCCCGCGCACGGCTTCGCCAAACGCCGCATCGTCGAGCCGGTCGAGCTCGAGTCCCGTTAATGCGGCTCCCCCCGGTTCGATGATGCCGAGGTCCTGCGCGATGCGGCGGGCGGTGCGCGGATGGTCTCCGGTGATCATGATGACGCGGATGCCGGCGCGGTGTGCTTCGCGGATGGCGACCGCCGCCTCCTCCCGCGGCGGATCGATGATGCCGACCGTGCCCACGAACACGAGATCGCGCTCGAGCGTCTCATCGTCGGCGTTGTCCTCGCCCGGCCGCAACGCGCGATACGCGACGGCGAGCGTGCGCAGCGCCTCGTCGGAAAGCGAATCGACGCTCGCGGCGATGCGCTCGCGCCAGCCCTCGTCGAGGGCGAGCACGTCCATGCCCGATCGAACGTGCGCGCAGCGCGCAAGGAGCACGTCGGGCGCGCCTTTCGCGACCAGCATGAGCTCGTCGCCTCGCTCGTGATCGACGACGATCGTGGACATCATCTTGCGCTCGGAAGTGAACGGGAGCTCGCGCACGCGATCGAAGCGCCGGACGCGGCGTTCCGCGACACCGAGCTTGCGTTCGGCCACGAGAAAAGCCGCTTCCGTCGGATCGCCCTGGATCTCCCACGCGCCCTGCGCGGTTTCGCGCAACTGAGCATTGCTCGCGAGGCTGCCGCCGCTCAGCATGACGATCTGCTCGGCGCGAAGCGGCCCTTCTTCGAGCTCTCTCCCGTCGGCCTCGATGCGCCCGGCGGGCGTGTATCCGATGCCGGTCACGCGCGTGCCGCCGGAGGCCGTCACGACACGCTGGATCGTCATTTCCGAGCGCGTGAGCGTGCCCGTCTTGTCGGTGCAGATGACGGAGGCGGAGCCGAGCGTTTCCGCCGACGCGAGCTTCTTCACGACCGCGTTGCGCCGGGCCATGCGCTGCACCCCCAGGGCGAGCACGACGGAGAGAATCGCGGGCAGTCCCTCGGGCACCGCTGCGACCGCGAGCGAGACGCCGAGGAGCAGAACGGCGATGAGATCGGCGGCGGTACGCACCTCCGAGATCGCCAGCACCGTGGCGACGACCACGACCGCGATCACGACCACGGCGATGCCGAGCATGCGCCCGACGCGCGCCACCTCTTTCTGAAGCGGCGTGGGCTCTTCCTCCGTCGCTTCGAGCATTTCCGCGATAGCGCCTGTCTCGGTATCCATGCCCGTGGCGGTGATCACCGCCTGTCCGGTGCCTTGCACGACCGCCGTGCCCTTGAAGACCATGTTCCTGCGGTCGCCGAGCGCGGCCGGCTGCGCGAGCGTAGCGGGATCCTTGAGCACTGCTTCGCTCTCACCGGTGAGAGAGGCCTCCTGCACGCGCAATGCAGCGGCCCGCGTGAGACGCGCATCGGCACCGACCGCATCGCCTTCACCGAGCAGGAGCACGTCTCCGGGGACGAGCTCGGAGCTCGGCACGCGCTGCACCCGCCCGTCGCGCAGCACGGCCGACATGACGGCGGTCATGCGCGCCAGTGCGGCGACGGCGCTTTCCGCTTTCGCTTCCTGCACGTAGCCCAGCACGGCGTTGACGATCACGATCAGCGCGATGACCGTCGCATCCACAGGCACGCCGTGCATACCTTCGATGACCCATGCCACGAGCGAGATGCCGATCGCTCCGAGCAGGAGGTAGATGAGCGGATCGCGAAACTGCGCGAGCAGCTTGCGCCAGGCGGGGACGGGCGGCGCGGCGCGTAGCTCGTTCGGCCCCGTCTCTACGAGTCGCCGTGCGGCTTCAGCGCTCGAGAGGCCACGCTCCGGGTCCACGTCGAGCGCGCGCGCGATCCCGGCCGCTTCGACGAGCGAGGGATCATTGGCAAGTCGATTCGCCATCGATCGATCAGCCCGCGGAATCGACGCGCACGGGGGACACGAAGCAATCGGGTTTTACGGCGAGCACGGAGCACGGAAGCGTGCGAACGATGCTTACAATCGGAGAGGCGTTTACCATTCGAGAGTCCTTCGCATTTGTCTTCCATCGAACGAGCAGCCCCAGCACGATCAGCGCGACGATCGGCGCGAGCGCGATGAGAGATACTAAACCCAGGCCGTGCACGGGTGGATCGTGGCCGCCCATCGCGGACGCGGTGCCGAGCGCGATCACCCGCTCTGCGGCATCGCGCCGCGTGGGAGGGGTGCCTCTGAGGTAGGATAACCCGGTGAGCAGCAAAGACCATGGCTGGTTAGCCGAGCCTTCCGCGCGCGCAGTGTTCATGCGCTTGCCGATTCCTCTCGCGCTGATATCGTCGGCGGGCGAAATTCTTCTGGAGAACGAGCAGTTCGCACGCTATTTCGACGCATCACGGATAACTCCGGCGCACCTGGAACGTCTTCATACCACCGAAGAGGAACCATGGCGGCTGGTGCGTATCCCGGGGCGTGACGGCGCAATGGTCGATGCATGGGCGCAATCATTCGAAGTGCAGGGGAGCCGCGTGGTCGTGCTCGACGAGTTGCGAAGCGCGCGCTGGGCGCCTGAGGTGAAGCAGTTGCACGCACGCGTTGCCGTACTCGAGAAACTGAGCGCCACCGACCATCTGACCGGCGCGTGGAACCGTGCGCAGTTCGACCGGATCATCGAAAGCGAACTCGGCCGCAGCCTTCGGTTTTGCCAGCCGATATCGCTGGTAATGCTCGACATCGACCACTTCAAGCGCATCAACGATACGTTCGGACATCAAGCCGGCGACGCTGTTCTGCAGGAGCTCGTGCAATTCGTCAAACAGGTGGTGCGGAGCGGAGACCTGCTATTTCGCTGGGGTGGAGAGGAATTCGTCATCCTCGCCTTCTCGACAGGCCATCGGAACGCGCGGTCCTTCGCCGAAGGGCTGCGTCGCAGGATCGCTGCACATGCCTTTTCTCATACCGGACGGCTTTCAGTGAGCATCGGCGGCGCAGAGTATCTCTCGTCCGAGAGCTCGGCGGAGTGGTTCCAGCGGGCCGATAACGCGCTCTACAGGGCCAAGCAGAGCGGACGCAATCGCGTGGTGGTGGACTCACGTGGGAACTCCGATGCATGGGGAGCATCGAGGCCAACCGTGCTTCATCTGGTATGGCAGGAAGCATACCAGTGCGGCAATTCGACCATCGATGACCAGCATCGGGAACTCTTCGACCTGGCCAATGTGCTCATCGATGCCTCTTTCGAACAACGGGAGAGTCCGGATGTCTTGCACGCCGCACTCGACGATCTGCTGTCGCACGTGGCGCGCCATTTTGCCGATGAAGAGGCGGTGCTGGAACAGCACCAGTACGCGCGCCTCGCGCCACACAAGGCAGCTCATGCACGTCTGCTGGAGAAGGCCTCGATGCTCGAGCAGGCTGCGCGCGCCGGCAGCGTGAGCCTCGGCGAGATCGTCAATTTCGTCGTCGGCGACGTCGTCGCGCACCATCTCTTCACCATGGACCGGGATTTCCATCCGCTGTTCTCACAATGAGCCGAGGACGTCGCCGGGGGATGACATCGCTCAGCCGTCGCACCTGAAGATCATGCGTCTGGAAACCTGGGAGCTCCTGAGCTACGTCGTCACCGTGGTCGGCCTGCCGTTCGCGATCGGCATCTTCGTCTACGAGCAGCGCAAGGAGCGCGAGAACGAGGACGAAGAGGTCTATCAGCTCCTCTCGGACAACTACCAGGATTTCCTCAAGGTCGCGCTCGAGAATCCCGGATCTGCGCCTGTTTTCGTCGGGAGCCGACGCCCGATCTCACGCCCGAGCAGCGCGAGCGTAAGCTCATCATCTTCAACATGCTCGTGTCGTTGTTCGAGCGGGCCTACCTCGTGCTCTACGACGAGTCGATGTCGGCCAAGCAGTCGCGGCGCTGGCGCTCGTGGGAGGATTACATGCGCGAGTGGTGCGCGCGAAACGACTTCCGCAATGCGCTCGCCGATCTGCTGCGAGGAGAGGATCCGGACTTCGTGAGCTACATCGAGGATCTGGCGCGGCAGCCAGGCATGCGATAGAACTTTCCGACGCGTCAGTCCGTCACCACGATCGCAAGCGCGATCAGCGCGGCCACCGCGGCCGGCACGCCGGCCAGCTCCAGCCGCGAGACCGCGGGTCCTGCGACGACTTCGACAGGCACATCGGCGCGCTGAAGAACGCGATAGGTCACGGAGTCTTCGATCAGGCGCGTGAGCGAATGCCTGCGCGCCGTGCCCATCGCGATCAGGGCAACGCCCAGCGTGCGCGCGACGCGGGCGATCGCTTCCGCGCGATCGCCCAGCTCGATGTGATCGGTGTGCGGGACGCCGTGTCGCGCGAGCAGCGCCCGGGCCGGTGCGAGCGCCTTCTCCGCGGCTTCCCAATGGTAGGACTCGCGGCTGCCGCGCGGCGTAAAGCGCGCGACGAGCTCGGAAAACGGCCGGCGCACGTGCAGCAGATGCACCTCGATGTCGTGGCGGGCGAGATAACGGTCGATCACGTGCCGCAGCGCCGAGAGCGAATTCTCCGTCCCATCGACGGGAACGAGCACCTTCATGCGTCCGCTCTCGGAACCGAGCACCGGTGCCGCACCGCTTTCGGCGAGATGCGCGGCGATGCGCTCGCGCAGTGCCCTGCGGTTCGCAAAAAGCCCCGCGCCGAGCAC
Source organism: uncultured beta proteobacterium (assembly GCA_963808765.1). Lineage (GTDB taxonomy): Bacteria > Pseudomonadota > Gammaproteobacteria > Burkholderiales > SG8-41 > JAQGMV01. The sequence goes on along the minus strand of CAWEHH010000038.1, from coordinate 129,716 downwards.
GCCTGCAACGACGAGCGCGTAGGCGAGCTGGACGAGACCCGGATAGGCGGCGACATACTCCTCGAGCAGCGGCTCGCTCGCAACCATCTTCACGGCCGTCAGCGCGAGGACACCCGAGCCCAGGTAAACGATGGCGGGATAGCGCTCGACGAGCTTCAGCACGAGCTGGCTGCCCCAGATCACGATCGGAATGCTGATGAGAAGCCCGATGACGACGAGCAGAAAGCTCCCGTGCGCGGCGCCCGCCACCGCGAGCACGTTGTCCAGCCCCATGAGCGCGTCGGCGACGATGATCGTCTTCATCGCGCCCCAGAAGCTCGAGGCGGCGACGCCTTCGTGCGCCTCCTCCCCGCCGCTGTCAACCAGGAGCTTGTAGGCGATCCACACCAGCAGCGCGCCGCCCACCAGCAGCAGTCCCGGGATCTTGAGCAGCCACACGACGACGAGCGTCATCGCCGTGCGCACGGCGATGGCTCCGAACGTGCCCCAAAGAATCGCCCGCTTGCGCAGATGCCCCGGCAGGCCGCGGGCCGCCAACGCGATGACGATGGCGTTGTCGCCGGCCAGTACGAGATCGATGACGATGATGGCCGCAAGGGCCGAGAAGAACTCGGGGGAGAACAGCTCCATCTCTTTCGCTCCTTGTCTTGTCCGTGACGAGATCCTCTGCGGACGCGACAGGCGCAAAAAAAGACCGCGCCGCATCCGGCGAGGTCTCGCTCGCGAGAGCTTGGGCTCTCGCTTACGCAACCGGGGCTTTCAGCCCGTAGTGACGGCTGCGCAACGGGCAGCACACGGCTGCCGAAGCTACTCCCCTCTCGATAGAGGACGTCTGCCGACACGCGGCAAACGCGGCGAATTATACGGATTCGGATCGACCTGGCAAGCGGACTGGATCAGGTGTCCCGGACCTCCCCCGCGCGGGCACGTATCATGCCCCTGCAGCCGCGGAAGCACGGGGGGTTGGTTCGCGCCGTGTAAAGACGGCATGCGCGGGGCATCATCCGATAACCATGGTCAAACGTTCTAGCAGGCGCTCTGCGCATCGCGAAGCTCGCGATAGCCGATTTCTTCGAGGACGACATGCCCACGTACGCGGCGGCGCTGGCATACCGGGTGCTCTTCTCTCTTTTCCCTTTCCTGATCTTCCTGACGGCGCTCCTCGGGTTCTTCCGCATGCCGCAGCTCTTCGACTGGCTGCGCGAACAAGCGGCGTACGTGCTGCCCGCGGAGGCGATGCAGCTCGTCGATACGGTGCTCTCGGAGCTGCAGACGCCGCAGGGCGGACTCATGTCGTTTGCGATCGTGCTGGCCCTGTGGTCCGCATCGGCCGCTGTCGTCGAGACCATGAACGCGCTCAACGTGGCCTATGACGTGAAGGAGCGCAGGCCCGCCTGGAAACGCACGCTCGTCTCGATCCTCTATACGCTCGCACTGGCGCTCATGCTCGGCATCGCCGCGGGGCTCATGCTGACCGGCCCTGCGGTCCTGGGCTGGGTGGCGCGATACGTCGGCCTGGACGCGATCTTCATCGCTTTATGGACGTATCTGCGCTGGCCCGTCGCCGCCTTTCTGTTGATGATCGCGGTCGCGATGATCTATTACGCGGGACCCAACCTCAAACAGCCCTTCCGGCTGATTTCGCCCGGCGCGGTGCTGGCGGTGTCGGTGTGGATCTGGCGTCCCTTGGGTTCGCGTTTTACGTGCAGAGTTTCGGTGATTACAACAAGACCTACGGCAGCATGGGCGCGGTGATCATACTGCTGCTGTATTTCTTTCTGTCGGCCGCCGTCATGCTGTTCGGCGCCGAAGTGAACGCCGCATCTCGACGCGGCGAACGAGGCGAAGCCGGCATAGCGAGCAGCGACAGGCGCGCGGGCATTCGAGCAGCTCGTCGGTCCGGTGAGACCACTCACGCGAACGTCACCGGGCATCCAGTCGGCTCTGAATCCGCAGAGCGCCCACGCCGAGGCGGTCGCGACCTTCGGCTGGGTGATGTTCGTCGGCGGCGCGCTCGTGGCGATCGTGGTGTTTGCTTTTACGGCATACGCGTTGTGGGGGCCGCGCGAGCGCCGCGTCGGTGCTCGCGACCGACAAGTTCATCGTCTATGGCGGCATCGCGTTTCCCGGCGTCGTGCTGTTCGCGTTGTTTCGTGTACTCGCTCTCGCTCGCCCGCTCCGTGGTACGGATGCGCGCGAAGCCGTCGACCTGCGGATCGAAATCGTCGCCCATCAGTGGTGGTGGCGCGTGCACTACCTCGATGCCGCGGGCAGGATCGAGTTCGCCACCGCGAACGAAGTGCGCATCCCGGCCGGCCGCACGGTCGAGCTCGTGCTGAAGAGCGCCGACGTGATCCACAGCTTCTGGGTGCCCAATCTCGCCGGCAAGCTCGACATGATTCCCGGGCACGTCAACCGGCTGCGCGTGAACGCCGATCGCGAGGGCACGTTCCGCGGCCAATGCGCCGAGTACTGCGGCGGGCCGCATGCGCTGATGGCCTTCTACGTCATCGCGCACGGCGAGCAGGATTTCAGGCGCTGGCTCGAACGCGCAGCGTGCGCCGGCCGCGGAACCAGCAGGCGATGGCGGGCGCGCTCGGCCGCAAGCTCTTCCTCGAGCGCTGCAGCGTCTGCCATGCGGTGCGCGGCACCCCGGCCAAGGGCACGCTCGGCCCGGACCTCACGCACGTCGCGAGCCGCACCATCGTCGCCGCAGGCATCCTTCCGAACGACCCTCGCGAACATCGCGCCGCTGGATCGCGCTCGAGCCAGCAGATCAAGCCCGGCAACCTGATGCCCTCGATGAACGTGTTCAGCGAGCGACGAGCTGCGCGCGCTCGCGGCGTACCTCGAGAGCCTGCGGTGAAATGCCCGCGGTGATCCTTTTTTATGACCTCCGCTGAAGCGCCGTCGTCCGCGCTGCCCAACCCGGGACCGCGTCCGCGCGAAGAGCTCGACGAGCTGCGCCGGATCTGGACGCCGCCGCGGGGCTGGCGCTTCCTCACCGCGATCAACAACAACTACGTCGGCGTCGCGTACGTCGCGACCGCGTTCCTGTTCTTCGTGCTCGCGGGCATTCTCGCGCTCATCATGCGCACGCAGCTCGCGGTGCCCGAGCAACGACTTGATCGGGCCGAACCTCTACAACCAGCTCTTCACGATGCACGGCACGGTCATGATGTTCCTCTTCGCCGTGCCGGCGGTCGAAGCGATGGGCGTGCTGCTGCTGCCGAACATGCTGGGCGCGCGCGATCTGCCGTTTCCGCGGCTTTCCGCGTATGCGTTCTGGGCCTACGCGATCGGCGGCCTCGTGTTCTTCGGCAGCATCTTCTTCGATCTCGCGCCGCGCGGCGGCTGGTTCATGTATCCGCCGCTCACGACCGAGCAGTATTCGCCGGGCTTCAACGAGGATTTCTGGCTGCTCGGCATCGGCTTCATCGAGATCTCGGCGATCGCCGGCGCGATCGAGATCATCGTCGGCGTGCTGCGCACGCGCGCGCCCGGCATGACGCTCGATCGCATGCCGATCTTCGCGTGGGCGATGCTCGTCTTCGCGGTGATGATCGTGTTCGCGTTTCCCGCCGTGATCCTCGCGACGATGCTGCTCGAGCTCGAGCGCGCGTTCCACTGGCCTTTCTTTACCGCGGAGCTCGGCGGCGATCCGCTGCTGTGGCAGCACCTCTTCTGGTTCTTCGGCCATCCCGAGGTCTACATCATCTTCCTGCCCGCCGCGGGCATGGTGTCGATGATCGTGCCGACGATGGCGCAGCGGCCGCTCGTCGGCTACCGGCTGGTCGTGCTCGCGCTGATCGGCACCGGCTTCCTGAGCTTCGGGCTGTGGGTGCATCACATGTTCGCGACCGGCATCCCGCAGCTCTCGCTCGTCGTTCTTCTCGGCGGCGAGCATGGCGGTGGCGATCCCGAGCGGCATTCAGGTTTTCGCGTGGATCGCGACGTTCGCGGGCGGGCGGGTGCAGTGGAAGACCCCTGCTCTCTTCGTGCTCGGCTTCCTCGTGATCTTCACGCTCGGCGGACTGACCGGCGTCATGGTCGCGATGGTGCCGTTCGACTGGCAGGTGCACGACACGTACTTCGTCGTGGCCCACCTGCATTACGTGCTGTTCGGCGGCATGGTGTTCCCGCTCTTCGCGGCGTTCTACTACTGGGTGCCGTACGTGAGCAGGCGAGCGCTCTCCGAGCGCATCGGGCGCTGGGTGTTCGGCCTCGTGTTCGTCGGCTTCAACGTCGCGTTCTTCCCGATGCACATCACGGGGCTCGCGGGCATGCCGCGGCGGGTCTACACCTATCCGGCCGAGCTGGGCTGGGACACGCTCAATCTCGTTTCCACGGTCGGCGCGTTCATGATTGCGGCGGGCGTGCTGCTCGTGCTCATCGACTTCGCCCGCAACTTCCGCATGGCGTCGGAAGACAACGCAGGCAACGTCTGGAACGCCGGAACGCTCGAATGGCTGCCCGAACGGCAACTACTCCGGCCGCAGCATCCCGATCGTCACGAGCCGCGATCCGCTGTGGGACCAGCCCGATCTGGCGAAGGACGTGGAGGCCGGCCGCTACTATCTGCCCGGCGCGCCCACCGGCGGGCGCGAGACGATCGTCACGAGCCCGGTCGATGCACGCCCGCAATGGCTGCTTCAGATGCCTTATCCGTCCTGGACGCATTTCATCGCGGCGCTCGGCACGGCCGGATTCTTCCTCCTGCTGACCGTGAAGCTCGTGGCGCCGGCAACGGTATGCGGCGTAGTCGCCGTCGTGGCGATCCTGCGCTGGCTCTGGGAGCTCGATCGGGGGCGCACGCATCCGCCGGTCGATATCGGCGGCGGCATTCGGCTGCCGGTTTACGTCTCGGGACCGCAGTCACAGTCCTGGTGGGCGATGGTGATCCTCATGCTCGTCTCCGGCTCGATCTACGGCTGCGCGGTGTTCTCGTATCTGTTTCTCTGGACTGCGGCGCCGGAGCTCTGGGAAAAGGCGTTCGTGCTGCCCGCGACTGCTTATCCGGCCGTTTCAGCCGCGCTGCTGGTTACGGCAGGCCTTTCGATGTCCTATGCCCGCCGAATGCTCGACCGCGAGGCTCGGCTTGGACTGTATCTGTCGCTCTTCGTCGCCATCGCGTGCCTCTCGGGCGCGTTCGGCGTCGATCTCGCCGGCCATGTCGAAAGCGGTCTGAGGCCTTCGGCTTCCGGCTACGGCGCGGTCGTCTACCTGATCGTCAGCCTCAACGGCTTCTACGTGACGATCGTGACCGCGATGGCGCTCTTCACGCTCGCGCGGCGGGTGGCCGGTAAGCTCGACCGCGAACGCCGCGTGACCTTCGACAACACACGGCTCTTCTGGCAGTACACGGTCGCGCAAAGCCTCGTCGGGCTCGTGGTCGTGCATCTCATGGGAAGGTCGCTCTCATGACGCGCATCTGCGCGGGTATCCTCATCTGGGGGTGCGGCGATGGCGTGCGCTCGAGCAGCATGCGCGGGACATGACCGCTTACCTTCACACACTGCGCTAAAGGAACCCAATGCACGTCCGACTCTCCAACGTCGTTCTCACGCTCGGTGCCGTGGCGGCGGGAGGCATCGGCGTGGGTGCCGTCGTGCTCTACACCGGCTTCTACAACGTTGCCGCGACGCATCAGCATCTCGCCCCGACGTATCGGCTGCTGGAGATCGGATTGCGCGAATCGATCGAGCGCCAGGCACGTAACGTCGAGTTGCCGCGCTCCGGCGACGAAGGCGGACGCGTCGAGCGCGGGCGCACGCTCTACGCAGCCCATTGCGCGCAGTGCCACGGCGCGCCCGGCGTGCCTCCGCAGCCGTTCGCGCTGGGGCTCACGCCGCTGCCGAAGCACCTCGCTCCCATCGCGCTCGAGCGCAGCGCGGCCGAGCTCTACTGGGTCATCAAGAACGGGATCAAGATGACGGGCATGCCGGCATGGGCGTTCAGGTTATCCGAGCAGGACCTGTGGGCCGTGACAGCGTTCGTGCGGCAACTGCCCTTCCTCTCGCCCGAGGAGTACGCGGTGCGTGAAGCGCAGGATGCGCCAGACGATCACGCGCCGATCACCGCCGACGCGCCGCTCGACTCGGGCGATCCGCGGCGCGGGAAAGTGGCCATTCGCCAGTATGCGTGCACCACGTGTCACGCCGTTCCCGGCATCGTCGGCCCCCACGCCCCGGTCGGACCTCCCCTCGAGCGCATCGGGGCACGCAAGTACATCGCCGGTGTGCTGCCCAACAACGTGGAGAATATGCTGCGCTGGCTGCGCACGCCGCAGGAAGTGAATCCGCGCAGCGCCATGCCGAATCTCGGCGTGACCGAACGCGACGCCCGCGACATGGCGGCTTACCTGTACACGTTGCGGTGACTTCGCAACGGCCGTGCGGCGCCTTTTCTGCCTCAGGCCTCGCGGGCTCGAACGAGAGTGCTGATTGGCGTCCGAATGTTACATTTCGCAGGGACCCCACTGCTCCGCAGGCCCCGCTCAGCAAAGGCTGTTTGTTCTGATGAGATTACTTCACGATCTCGATTCTCAGCACGACGCGCGCGCGCACTTCGACCTGGCCGGGCTCGATCGGGGTCGCGGGTCCGCTCTCCGCGGCGGCCGCGAACGCCTGACGCGCGAGTGGCCGCACCACGCCGAGATCCTGCTCGACGACGGACTGCACAGCGCCGAGTTTCAGATCCAGCGCCGCCGCGATCGCCTGTGCGTCCCCGCGGGCCTTGACAGCAGCGTTGCGCAGAGCCTGGCGTTGCGCCGCCTCGTCGTCCGCCAGCGCAAAGGCGAGCCGCTGCACCTGATTCGCGCCGGCGCGCACCGCGGCGTCGATCACTTCGCTCACGCTTCCGAGCGCGCTCGTCCTGAGATGCACCACATTGCTCACCTCGTAGCCCGTGATGCGCGGCGATCCGGCCTCTCGTTGAGGCGCGTACACTGGACGGATCGCGTAATTCCCGGTGCTCACGCGCGCGTCCTTTGCGCTGACCTTGCGCACTGCCGCGAGCACGGCTTCCATGCGCTTTGCGTTCTCGGCCGATGCGGCCGCTGCGCTGTCCGCCTGCGTGACCACGCCGAAATCGAGCAGCGCGAGATCGGGGGCCACATCGACCCGTGCTTCGGCCGTGACTTCGATCGCGTTCGACAAAGGCATCTCGGCCGCACGCGCATGCGGTATCGTGAGACCGAGGAGGGACGCGGCGAGAAATGCGGCGATTCTGACCATGACGAATCCTGCGTGATTGTACATTGCCCGCATGAGGCGGTGCGAACCGTCATATCATTGTCGCGGAAAGAGGTGATCTGATGCATGCCATGTTGCCGCGGCTCGAGCCCAGCGACTTCCCGCCGATCGCGAGAGGACGCACCGAGACGCTCCAGGTGAACGTCGGCTATCGGTGCAACCAGAGTTGCCTCCACTGTCACGTCAATGCCGGGCCCACGCGCACGGAAAGCATGCAGCGCGACGTCGCCGAGACGGTCATCGCGTTCCTCCGAGCGTCCGATGTGCGCGCGCTCGACGTGACAGGCGGCGCGCCCGAGCTCAATCCGGATTTCCGCTACCTGGTCGAATCCGCCCGTGCGCTCGGCACGCACGTCATGGACCGCTGCAACCTCACGATCCTGCACGAGCCGGGACAGGAGGATCTCGCCGAGTTTCTCGCGTCGCACGAGGTCGAAGTCATCGCATCGCTTCCGTGCTACCTCGAAAGCAACGTGGACGCACAGCGGGGCAAGGGCGTGTTCGCGTCCAGCATACGCGCGCTCCAGAAGTTGAACGCGCTCGGCTATGGAGCAGCCGACTCGGGGCTTCGGCTTAACCTCGTCTACAATCCGCAGGGGCCGCTTCTGCCGCCGGCGCAGGGGCCGCTCGAAGCGGACTACCGGCAGCGGCTGCACGATGCGTACGGCATCACGTTCAATCGCCTGTACGTGCTCGCGAATATGCCGATTCAGCGTTTCGGCAGCACGCTCGTATCGAACGGCTGCTTCGAAGAGTACATGGCGCTTCTGAAGAACGCGTATCAGCCGGCGAATCTCGACACCGTCATGTGCCGCAATCTCGTCTCCGTCGATTGGCAGGGCTATCTCTACGACTGCGACTTCAATCAGATGCTGGGACTGCCGCTTCTCGGGAACGGCCGCGAACGCATGCACCTGCGCGAGCTTCTCGACCGTGACGTGAGCGGGAATCCCATCAACGTGCGCGACCATTGTTACGGGTGCACCGCCGGACAGGGCTCGAGTTGCGGCGGGGCGCTGGCCTGAACGCAATGGACGATGGCGCCTCGGCGGCGGCGGCGAGCGAGGGCGAGGCACGAGGCCCCACGCCGCCGGAACAACCCAGCCGCGCGCTCACCATCGCTCTGGGCGCCTTGATGATCGGGGCCGCGGTCGTCCTCTTCGTGTGGGAGAGGCGTCGTCCGCTCCGCCGGCGCACGCAGGAGGAGCCCGCGCGGACGCTCCGCAACCTCGCGATGGGTGCAATGAGTCTCGCGGTTGTCGCTCTCCTTCAGTCTCCGCTCGTGAAGCCGCTCGCGGCGCGCGTCGAGCGGTGCCGGCTCGGCATCGCGCAGCGCTTGCCCGTGCCGGCGTGGCTGCGCGACGGCGTGGCATTCCTGCTCCTCGACTACACGATCTACGTCTGGCACGTGCTCACGCATCGCGTGCCGTTCCTGTGGCGCTTCCACCTCGTGCACCACGTCGACATGGACCTCGATACGACGACCGCACTGCGCTTCCACGCGATCGACATGGCGCTCTCGATCCCCTGGCGCGCGGCACAGGTGCGGGTGTGCGGCGCGGGTCCCCGCGCCTTGCAACTGTGGCAGACGTTCTTTTTCCTGTCGGTCGTCTTTCATCACAGCAACCTGCGCCTGCCGCCCGGCGTCGAGCGCATGCTCGCACGCGTTCTCACGACGCCGCGCCTGCATGGCATTCACCACTCGATCGTTCAGGACGAGACGAATTCGAACTGGTCCAGCGGCCTCTCCTTCTGGGATCGGCTCCACAGGACGTTGCGAACGGACGTCGCACAGGACGCGATCACGATCGGCGTTCCCGCTTACCGAGACCCGTCCGAGATCACGCTCGGGCGCTCGCTCGCATTGCCATTCATCGAACAGCGTGATGCGTGGCTCACGCGCCAAGGTGCCTGCATCGAACGCGATCCGCGATGAGCAGTAAAGACACGCGCGCAGCCAACCACGCCTTCCTGACCGGGGTCGCGCGCGCGTTCGGCGGCGCGATCATTTTCGCCCTGCCCCTGTTCATGACGATGGAGATGTGGTGGCTGGGATTCTCCATCGATCCCGCCCGCCTGCTCTTGCTGTTGGTCCTGCTCTTACCGCTGCTCGTGGGGCTCTCGCACTTCGTCGGATTCGAAGATACGTTCGACTGGCACGACGACGTGATCGACGCGTTCGTCGCCTGCGCGGTCGGGTATCTCGCCGCGATTCCGGTACTCGTGTTGTTCGGCGTGATCACCCGGGAGATGTCTGCCGGGGAGCTCGTCGGCACAGTGGCGCTGCAGGCGATTCCAGGCAGCATCGGCGCGCTGCTCGCGCAGAGCCAGCTCGGCAGCCCGTCGGCGCGGGAACGCAAGGACAAGCGGCAGGACACCTACGCCGGCGAGTGTTTCTTCATGGCGACCGGTGCGCTGTTTCTTTCGTTCAACGTCGCGCCCACCGAGGAGGTCGTGCTGATCTCCTACAAGATGACGCCCTGGCACGCACTCGCGGTCGCCGGTGTGTCGATCGTGCTCATGCATGCCTTCGTCTATTCGGTCGGTTTTCAGGGACACGCCGAGATCCCCGAGGGCGCTCACTGGAGCGGGGTCTTCGTGCGCTATACCATCGTCGGTTATGCGCTGTGCCTGCTCATCAGCGTCTACATCCTCTGGACGTTCGGTCGCACTGCCGGACTCTCGCTCGAGGGGAGCGTCATGGCGGCCGTCGTGCTTGCCTTCCCCGCGGCGATCGGCGCCGCGGCGGCACGGCTCATTCTCTAAGCGGCGATCATGGGCGAGAGGCGCAGAACAAAGCTCGTGCACGTGCCCCCCTGGGAATGGGCGTTTGGCATCGCAGGCTTCGCGCTCGTCGCGGCGACGGTCGTGTTCCTGGGCTACAAGGCGCTTGCCAACGACGACGCCCCGCCCGACATCGCCATCCGCACGGAGTCGGTCGTCGCTGTCGGCGGCGGCTATCTGGTCGCGATCTCCGCAGTGAACAGAGGCGATATGGCCGCCGCGAACGTCCAGGTGCAGGGCGATCTCAGGTCGGAATCCGGCACCGTCGAGACGAGCGAGATGACCTTCCAGCATCTGCCGGCGCGCTCCGAACGCAAAGGCGGCCTCTTCTTCACAAGGGATCCACGCGCATTGAAGCTCACCGTGAGCGCACGCGGCTACGAGAACCCGTGATGCGACGTTTCCGCTTCGCGCTCGCCCCGCTCTCCTGACGCCTCGAGGGGCGCAGCCGTCTGGAACGCGGTCTCACGCGAGGCGCCTCACACACTACCAGGCCGGACAAGTTTGTAAGATCCGAGCCGCCTGCGCGGTCCATAACATCACGTATGAATTGCCAGAACCTCAGGCGTTACCTGCTCGCCATGCCGACCGGCGATGGCGACGCGAGCGTGACGCGCCACATTGCCCAGTGCGCCGAGTGCAGGCGCTTCGCCGCGGATCTCGCGCGCTTCGAGCATCTGATCGAAGGTGCGGCGCTATCCGTCACCGTGCCCGAGGGGCTTCCCGCGCGCGTCCTCCAGCACGATTCGGAAGCGCGTGTCGAACCGAAACGCGGAGCACCCGGCAGCGATTCATCGAGCCCCTCATGACGCTGGAGCTTCGAACCCAACCGACGCGCGCCGACGCAGCGGAAGGAGAGGGTCCGTGAGGAAGCGGAAGACCGGCGCCCATCCATCTGCATGTAAGGTTCCCGGCGGCACGCCGGTCTTTAGGCGCACGGGCCCCTGCGGGTCGAGCGCGACGCGGGCATTCTGCGCGCGACGGACGTGAGTGGCCCACGTGGACGAGTGCCGGCCCGGATCCGGCAGCCTCGCCGGAGGACGATGAAAGTCGTAGCTGAGAGAGTCCATGTACACGATAGGCCAACTCGCGAGACGCGCTCACGTTAAGACCGACAGCGTGCGATTTTACGAACGGCAGCGATTGCTCTCTCCGGTGCGCAAGACGAGCTCGGGATACCGGTTGTATGCGGAGGACGCAGTGCGCCGGATCGCTTTCGTCAAGCATGCGCAGCGCTGCGGGTTTTCGTTGGCGGAGATCCGCGACCTTCTCGAGATGCGCGATGGCGTTCCGAGGCCGGCGAGCGAGGTGCATCGCTTTCTGCATGAAAAGCGCACGCAGGTCGAGGTCACGATCACGGCGCTTCAGGCCATGTCCAAATACTTGTCCGAGCTCGCACGGGCGCATCCATTGAACGGCTCGCCATCGAACCCGGCTGGGCTCGAGAGTGCTCAAAGCGAACTTCGACACGAGCTCCACGCCGATCTCTGACGCGCCCGGCGCGTCTTCCGGGGTGGACGCCGCCTCGGCGCTTCTCACGGTCAGGCGAGGATACGATCCCGCGCAGGAACTTCGGTTCGACGCAGCCAGTCGAACCTTTCAATCCCGGATTGCGCGCGCCCTTCCTCGGGCGCGCGCGCGACGGGCGAGAGGGAGACGCTCATGAGAAAAATACTCGGCTGGGTCGTGGTGATCGTCGTCGCGGGTGTCGCGGCGTTCATCTACCAGGTGATGAAGACCGGTGAGCCGCCCGTCCTGCCGCCGATTGCCGAAGCGCCGTCCGAACCCGCCGAGCCGGCAGTGCGCCACCCTCTGCCGCAGGATCCGTCCGCGGCATCGCTCCCCGCGTTGAAAGAAAGCGACGACGTCATCGCGACCGCGCTCGCCACGCTGTGGGGCGATGCCGTGCGCGAGTTGTTCAAGACGAACGAATTCATTCATCGCGTCGTCGCCACGGTCGACAATCTGCCGCGGCCGAAGATCGCGATGCGCGTGATGCCGGTCAACTCCACCCCGGGTCTGTTCCGGACGATCGGCAACGGCAACGACTACACCGTGCGGCCGGACAACACAGCCCGGTATGCGCCGTACGTCCGGCTGGTCCGGGCGGCCGATACCGAACAGCTCGTGGCGATCTACGTGAGGTTCTATCCGCTCTTTCAGCAGGCCTACGAAGAGCTGGGTTACCCGGGCGCGTACTTCAACGATCGCGCGGTCCAGGTGATCGACCATCTGCTTGCCGCCCCGGACATGCCGGCGGATGTGAAGCTCGTACAGCCGAAGGTGTTCTACGAATTCGCGGATGCCGGCTTCGAGGCACGTTCGGCCGGGGAGAAGATCATGATGCGCATCGGCCGCGACAATGCTGCGATCGTGAAAGCGAAGCTACGCGAGCTGCGCACTGCGATCACGGAGCACGCACCCGGCCGGTAGGCCTCGCGTTCACCGGTGTCCGGTCGCGGGCGGGCGATTCCCGCCGCGATACAAAGGAAGGCGCGTGCCGAGGTTGATCTACGTCGTCTTTTCCTCGGAGATCGTTTGGGGGGCCGCACGGGGTTGTGCGCATAATGAGCGTGCCGTCCACTACCGCTCGATACGTGGACGGTCCCTCGAATGAGGGTCTTGCCGAGCCTCAAGCACACTCCGGGGCTCGGCTTTTTCATGAGGCTTTTTCCTTCGCTCGGCGATCCGTCTCCCGGATTGGAAAACAACGCTTACCGGCTCATGACGGCAATCGTGGAACGCGGGCGCCGGCATGCGGACGCACAGCGCCCCAGTCGCACACACGTTTGATCGAAGTCAGAGCGGCCTGCATTCAAGCGGTGGATACTCATTCACACAAAAGCCGAGTCATCAAACCCCGGACTATTCTCCGGTTTGACGCACGCTTTTCCGGCCCGCCGTCCGTCTCCGCTCAGGGAGCATAAGCGGGCCTTTTCTTTTGCAGGTTCGGCCGCTATTCGTGCAGGAATTCATCAAGTGGCGCCGGCATTAGCCGATATTGCATCAAAGCCGGGTCATCCTCTCCTCCTTGTGGGTTGACCGTCGCTTTTCGGCCCCGGTCAGCTCTCCGTTATAAGAAGACGCCTGCCGGGGCCGTCTTTTCCAGAAACTACCCCATTCTTGGTGAGCGGCGCGCCTGGGACAGGCTGTCGCCGCGAACGTAACATTCAGGCGCCCCGTTAGTATTCTCATCCGAGCGTACGAGGGCTGGGCCAGAACGAGCGGTGTCCCTTAGACCGTGACCGGCCGTTTCGCAGAGCGCAGGCTGGCGACGTTCGACGGTGAAGCAAGGTCTTCGCGCCCACCGAGCAGTTCGTAGTAGCGCGCCGCCAGTGCGAGGTCCTGCAGCGCCATCCCCACCGACTTGAAGACGATCAAGCCCTCCGGCGGCAATGTTGTGGAGCCCGTGAGTATCTGGCCGAGCGTGGCCTGTTTCGACTCAGGCAGCGCACCTGCGTCCGCTGCCACGATCAAGTCGCCGGCTTCCTGGAACGCGTGCTGCGAGTCGACCACCGTAAACGCCGCGCCTGCGAACGTATCCGCCCCGATCTCCGCGAACTGTCGCCGCGTGTTGCCGACCGCGCAGAGCAGCCGGCAGCGGTCGAGCCATTCGCTGCGCAGGACGGGATCGAGGCTCCGTGCCTTGGTCGCCGTCACGACGACCTGCTTGCCGCGCACCGTGGCTTCGGCCGTTTTCCCGGCCACGACGGGAATGCTCAGCTCCGCGGACATCTCCTGGGCAAAGCGCTCGCGATTCTGTTCCGTCGGGCTGTAGACCTCCGCCCGCTCGATCTCGTAGACGGCGGCGAGCGCTTCGAGCTGCGTGCGCGCCTGATTGCCCGAACCGAGGACGCCCACGGCGACCGGACCCGGTATGCGCACCCTGCGTGCGATCACGCCGCTCGCGGCCCCCGTGCGCATGTCGGTAATGGGACGGCCGTCGACCAGCGCCAGCAGCTCGCCGTCCTTCATGCTGTAGAGCAGGACGACGTAGCGCGTGCCGGCGTTCTTGATGTTGTGGTAGGCCTTCATCGCGCAATAGCCCGCTTCGCCGTCGGCCGCGAAGAGGATGCGTATGGACCCGTTCTCGAAGTCCGTGACGTACTTGGGCGACACGGAGGTGCGTCCCGCCGCCTCGTGGGCGATCGTGCGTTCCAGGAGATCGATCGCTTCGTGCATGGAGATCACGCCCTCGAGGGCGTCGACACTGATCATCGCAGTCATTGCTTGGCGTATCCGAGTTCTGTGAGGATGGCGCGCGAGACCGCGTATTCGGTTTCGAGGAACTTCACGAATTCGGCGCTGCGCAGGTGAGAGCGGCCGGCGTTGTTCTGGTCGAGCGGCTTCTTCCAGTCGTCGGTGGCCACGAGCTTTGCAAACGCGTCATCCCAGTACGCAGGTCTGTGCCGAGGTAATGCCGCGCGGCGCGAAAATGCCGCGCCAGTTGGTGACTGTGCGCCCGTCGATGCCCTGTTCACGCATCGTGGGCACGTTCGCGAGCTCGCCCGGCTGACGCTGCGGCGCGCCGATGCCGATCATGCGCACGCTGCCCTGCTGCACGAACGGCTGCGCGGCGGTCGCGGAAGACGCCACCGCCTGAATGTGCCCGCCGGCGAGGCCCAGATACGACTCGCTGTTCGTCTTGAAGACGATCGTTTTCAGCCGTTTGGGGTCGACGCCGGAAGACTTGGCGGCCTGCGAGAGGCCGACGTGGTTCGAGCCCCCACGGCTTACCAGACCGAATGCGATCGACTGAGGGTCTGCCTTCAACTGCGCGAAGAGGTCGCGCATGCTCCGGATCGGTGAATCGCTTCGCACCGAGATGACCGTATGCTCGGTCATGAGCAGTGCGATCGGCGTCAACTCGGTGTAGTGCATCTGCGAGAGGCCGGTGATCTCCGCGCTGAACACTTGAGACGTCGAGAACAGCAGGTAGTGCGGATCTTTCTGGTGCTGGTGCACGTACACCGTCGCGAGCGTCTGGTTGCCGCCCGGTTTGTTCATGACGAGAACCGGCGTCGGCACGAGCTTCTGGCCCTGCAGGATGCTCTGGATCGTGCGTGCTGCCGCGTCGTTTGCACCGCCTGCCGCGGTCGGCACCACCACCTCCACCGGTTTCTGGGGCTTCCACGCCTGAGCGTGCGCGGCGCAGGCGGCGCCCAGCATGAGCGCCGCCGCGAACAGCCCCGGAAGCGGCTTCCTCACCATCCACGCGGCTCGCGTTCGAGGAACGACATCGTGCGCAGGCGCTCGGCGAGCACGCCCGCCTCCGCTTCGCCGATCGGATCGACGGGCGGCCGGGGCGCACCGACATCACGGCCCATCAGGCGTATGGCGTCCTTCAGCCCGGCGAAACCCGCTTTCTTGACCTCGTGGTGGAGCGTCGCCATCTGCTCCTGCGCTTTGCGCGCCTGGGTGAACTGCTGCTTCGCGCAGAGCTCGTACAGCTCGCGCGCGAGCTTCGGTGCAACGCTCGCGAGCGGAGAAAATCCCCCGCGTCCGCCGAGAACGTTGTTCGAGACGATGTAGTCGGTGCCCGCGATCAGCCTGAAAGTCGGGCCGCAGCTCGGGTCCGCGCGAGGCGACTTCGGCCATGAACACGAAACGCATGCTCGCGTCCACGAGGCCGGCGACGTTATCGAGACGCTCTACCACCTCGAGCACCATCTCGGCTGTCATGTGCGTGCCGGCGTCTTCCACCGGCGGTGTGCAGACGAAGAACGGCAGCTTTACCGCCGACCCGATCGCGACGATGTGCTCGATGACCATGGCGGGCTTGGGATGCCAGAAGTACGGCGGGCGCGAAGCGAGCGCGGCGACGCCGAGTTTCTCCGCGTGCTTCGCGCGCTCGACGGCGATCATCGTGCCGGGGTCGCTCACGTGTGCGATGACCGGAACGCGACCGTTCACGTGCTTCACCGCGAACGCAAGCAGCTCGCGCAGCTCGGCGTCGGTCAGGCTGATGTCTTCGGCCTGCGGCATCGGCAGCGCGAGGGCGTCGGCGCCGTTCCTGATATGCCAGTCAAGGACCTTGGCGTAGATGGGGTAATCGACCGCGTTGTCACGCGTGAAGGGCGTGACGGGGCAATGCACGAAACCGGGGTTGAAGGTGTTCATGTCGTTTTCCTTTGGGCGTCATACCGGCGAAGGCCGGTATCCAGTACACCATGCGAAGGATTCGTCTGGTATCCCGGCGTACGCCGGGATGACGATCACCAACCATGAGGCTCGGTGTCCATGACGCCGAGCTCTTCGAGCTGCTTGCAGAGAAACGCCACGCGCTCTTTGGTGGCAGTGGGCAGCGGCAAACGGGTCGGGCCCGCATCGCGGCCCATCGTGATCATGGCGCCCTTGAGGGACGACGGGTACTGGTCCTTGAAGAGCTTGTAGAGGCGAGTGATCTTGTACTGGCACTGGCGCGCGGTCTCCCAGTCGTTCGCGACGAGCGCCGCATAGAAGCGATTGCAGAGGTTGGGCGCAATGGCGCCGCACGAGGAGAACGAGCCCTTCGCGCCGAGGGGAAACGACCCGAGCAAGTGCTCGAGGCCCATGATGATCACGAAGTCGGGCCTCATCGAGAGCGCGACGCGCGAGATGTCCATGAACTTCTCGGAGTGGAAGCCCGCGTCCTTCATGCCGATGTAGTTCGGCAGGCGCTCGATCAGCCGCTCGACGAGCTCGGAAGTGAATTCGACGCCTTCGCCGTTGCGCCACGGCGAGTTGTAGGTGGCGACCGGCAGATCGGTGTGCGTGCCGATGCGCACGATCGACTTGAAGATCTCGTTCTGCGAGGGCCTGCGGCAGTAAGGTGAGATCGTCAGAAGCATGTCCGCGCCGGCTTTCTGCGCGTGGCGCGCGATGTCGAGCGCGTCCTCTTCGGACAGCGCGGCCGCGAAGATCGAGACCGGGACGCGTCCGGCGACCGTCTTGACCAGCACTTCCGCGCCCTTTTTGCGCTCCTCGATCGTCAGGTTCGGCGACTCCGCCTTGTGGTGCGGCCAGGCGATCGCGGGCGCGCCATTGCGCACGTGGAAGTCGACCATCTTCGCCAGCCGATCGTAGTCGACGCTGAAGTCTTCATTGAGCGGCGTGACCGGCGCCTGCATGACGCCATAGAGCCTGCGCGCGACGGCCTGCGTCTCTTTCACTTCAGCCGGGCGTGACTTGTCGAGGACAGCAGCCATATTGCACCTCATCGGTTATCGGCGGACGGGTCCGCCCTGGTTGCACGTGACGATCGTGAGCTCTTGCATCCTGCATTGCCTGGCGAGCTCAGCGCCGCACGGATGTCGAGAATCGACGTGATGCCGGTCCTCCTCCGGGTGAGGTGAATTGTAGTCGCACGTTCCCTGCCGCCGGCGGACGCGGGCTAAAATGACTTTTAAGACCCGTACAAACAATCGCAGGCCTCCATGGACCGTCTGCACGGCATGCTCGTGTTCCTGCGCGTGGTGGAACACGGCTCGCTCAGCGCCGCAGCGCGCGCCCTCGGCGTGTCCACCTCCGCCGTCAGTACGACGCTCACGCGCCTGGAGCGGCAGCTCGCTGTGAGGCTGCTCAGCCGCACCACGCGGCGCATCAGCGTCACACCGGAAGGCGGCGAGTTCTACGCGCGCTGCAAGCGCATCACCGACGATCTCGCGGAAGCGGAGCTCGTCGTCGGACAGGCCGGGCGGCTCCCGAGCGGAAATCTGCGCGTGCGCCTGCCGCTCACGCTCGGCCGCATGTGGATCGTTCCCAACATCCGCCGATTCACCGACGCCTATCCGTCGATCGCGCTGGAGGTCGTGTGCAAGGATGTCGTGCCGCCCACGATCGCGGACGGGCTGGACGTGCAGGTGCAGACCGGAGAGGTGCGCGATTCGAGGGTTGCTGTACGGCGCCTCGCGACGACCGAGTACGCGACCTGCGCCGCGCCGCAGTACCTCTCCGCACGCGGTGTTCCCAGGAACGTCGATGAGCTGCGCAGCCACACCTGCATCGGGTACCGCCGGCCGCGCACGGGCAGGCTGCGCGAATGGCGCTTCAGGAGCGGGTCCGTGGGACGCGTCGCGCCGGCGGCCGGGCCGCCCGTCTTCAACAGCATCGAACTGCTGATCCAGGCCGCCGAAGCGGGCCTCGGCATCATCCAGGTGCCGGAGTGTTACGCGAAGCCCTCCATCGACGAGGGCGCGCTGATGGAAGTGCTGCGCGAGGACAGAGCGGGCGGCTATCAGATCTCCGCGGCGTATCTCCCTCAGCAGCGACTCACGCCCAAGATCCGGGTATTCATGGAGTTCCTGACGGCGCTCTTCGATCCGCCGCCGTGGGCGGATCGCGCCGGCGAACGTGTGAGCGCAGCGCCGCGCAGGCAGGGCCGTCGCGCGTAAGTGAACGGTTTCTCATCCGCCAGCGTGATTCTCCTGGTGAGTGTCGATTGGCGTACGCCTACGAGTGGTGGCGCCCGAGCCAGCCCAGCATCAAGCCGTTGAACGTGTCCGCAAACTCGACGTTCGGCAGGTGGCGCGCACCGTTGCCGATTTCTTCGTAGAGGCCATTCGGGAGCAGTGCGGCCATCTGGCGCGCAGCGCCCGATTCGACGTTGGCGTCATCGGTGCCGAACAGCATCATCGTGGGCGCCTTGATCGACGACAGTTGCTTCGTGTAGTCGAAGTTCTGGATCGCGTGAGCGCAGCCGATGTAGCCCTGTGGCGTGCATCCGAGCACTGTGTCGTAGATCTGTTTCCAGCGCGAAGGGTGCGCCTGCTTGTAGCGATCCGTGAGCCAGCGCTCCATCGTCGCCTCCGCCACCGGCGCGAGCGAGCCGTGCTCTTTCACTGCGACGATACGCGGGCCCCAGCGCTGCGGCGCGTCGGCCGGCGGCGCGGGCGAGGTGTTGCACAGCATGAGCGAATGCACCCGGCTGCCGTGCTTGATGCCGAGGGTCTGTCCGAACATACCGCCGATGGAAAGACCGATGTAATGCATCGCCTCGATGCCCAGCGCGTCGAGAACGGCGATCACATCGGCCGCGAGATCCTCCTGCATGTAGTTCCCCGGCGGCGCGCCGCTGCCGCCGTGTCCGCGCATGTCGATGCGCAGCACGCGATACCCTTCCGCGAGAAGCGGCGAAACCTGCTCCGCCCACATGCCGCTGTCGGCCGCGAGCGCGTGACAAAGACAGACCGTCGTCCCGTCCTCCGGACCGGCAAGGTCGTAGTAGATATTGCGCCCGTTGAGCGGAAGCAGCATGGCTCTTTCCTTGAATCTGAGAAGCTAATCCGGTCTGTCGTAGCCGGGAAGAACACGAGCATCGATCACACACGGCTTGCCCGAAGACGCGACGGAGATGCCTTCCTCGATCGCGCTCTGGAGTTTCGCGGGATCGGTGACGGGACCGATGCCATGCAGCGCCCTGCATGCGCGCCATGCCGGCGATGTCCATTCCGGATCGTCGATGCTGCTGGCCGATCCAGCGATTCTCTGTCGGGCCGCCCGCGGCTGATCCGCCATGCGCCCCTGGTGGCGCTCGTCGTTGTAGAACGAGCGGTTGTTGCAGACGACCATGAGGCACGGGATCTGCGTAATGCGCGGCGGTCCACACCGCCGTGTTGCCCATCAGGAAATCGCCGTCGCCCATGAGCGCGATCGGAATGCGGCCGGTGCCTTTCAGCGCGAGCCCCGCGCCGACGGTCATCGCCGGGCCCGAGCCCACGCCCGCCCCGCCGTCGTGGCCGATGTAGTCGAGCGGATGGCGGAAATGCGTGTATGCGCCGTTCCAGCCGAGCGGGAAGCGCGTGTAGCAGACATCGACACCGCGCGTGGCGACCTCCAGCGCTACCGCGACGCCGCGCAGCGAGACGGCGTCCGCCGGCACGGCGCAGGCAGCGCCGCGCGACGCGGCAACTTCGCCGCTCGCCTTGCGCGCGCGTGGTCGCTTCGAGCAGCAGCGGCACGGCCGCATCGGTTTCGCACATCAGATAGAGATCGACCGGCGGCAGACCCTGATGATCCGCGCTCCAGCCGCGATGGCTGTGCGCGTCGCACGAGACGTGGATCACTTTGCGCTCGACCGGACGCGCGCCGCACGCCTGCTTGAACGTGCCGGCGAGATCGAGCCAGTCGAGCGACAGCACGACGTCCGCGGCTGCGATGAGCTCTCGGCTTCGGCCGTCGAGCTAGGCCCTGGAACGGCGCGATTGGATGCAGGCGATGATCGGTGGGAAACGCCGCGGCGAGCTTGATGCTGCGTCAGCACCGGCGCGTTGAGTTTCTCAGCGAGCGCGATGCGCGCCTTCCATCCCTCGACGCTGCGCGAGCAGCGGCCAGCGAGGATCACCGGGCGTTTCGCGGTGGACAGCAGCCGGGCTGCTTCCGCCACGAGCTCGCGCGCGGGTTCGACCGGCGGCGGCGAACGGAAGCGCGCGGCGTCCGGGATGCGGCGGCATCGCGTCGATCCTGTCTTCCTGCATCGAGACTTCGAGATTGACGTACACGGGCCCGCGCGGCGCCGTCTGCGCGATCTGCGAGGCGCGCATGATGGCCTCCATCGCAGCGGCGGGCGAACCGGGCTGGTTGTCCCATTTCGTGAAGTTGCGGATGAGCCCGCCCTGGTCCGCGCTCGTGTGGATCCAGTCGATCCACGGCCGGCGCCGCGTCGCGTCCCACGGCCCGGTCGCGCCCAGACATAGGATCGGCGCGCGATCGCACCATGCGTTGTAGACCGCCATCAGGCGCGCGCAGGAGCCCGACGTTCGCGTGCACCGCCGCCGCGATCATTCGCCCGCTCGACTTTGGCATAGCCGTGCGCGACCGCGACCGCGTTCTCTTCGTGGATGTTCAGCACCATCTGCGGCGCGCGATTGCCGAGGTAGTTGACGATGCTGTCGTGCAGCCCGCGATAGCTCGATCCGGGCACGAGCGAGATGTAGGGGATCTCGAGCTCGCGCAGCACCGCCGCCACGGCATCGCTGCCCCAGACGTGTTCGCTCTCCCGCGCCGGCACGGGCGTGTCGTGGACGATGAAACTCGACGCAGACTTGGGGGCGTTCAAAGGCGCTCCTCGGGTTGTGATGTGTGTCAGGCGCGCGATTATACCGAGCGATGCGGAGCGTTCGTGACTCGTCTTCGGCGCCTTGCGGTTTCGATCGTGTATCGATCGCGGGCGGCCGGTAACGATATATTCTGCAAGCTTTTGCACGGGGAGTGACGATGCACGCGCACATTCATGTTCCGGGTCGACTCGATCGGGCGCGCTCCCGTCGCCGCTGCGTACGCCTCTGCGCAGCGGTGATGCTGGTGGCAGCGACTGCCACACAAGCGTGGTCGCAGGATTATCCGACGCGTCCTTTACGACTCGTCACTGGTTCGGCCGGTGGCGCCAACGATCTCATCACTCGCGTCATCGCTCAGGGACTCTCGGCCGCATTGGGACAGCCGGCGCTCGTTGAGAACAAGCCGAGCGGCGTGCTTGAGGGCGAAGCGGTCGTCAACGCAAAAGCCGACGGTCACACGCTGCTTTCCACGAGCGCGAACCTCTGGATTTCCGGGCTCATGCAGAAGGTGCCGTTCGACGCGCTCAAGGATTTCCGCCCCATCACGCTCGCGACGACGGCTCCGTACATCCTCGTGGTGAATCCGCACCTTCCCGTGAAGTCCGTTCCCGATCTCATCACGCTGGCGAAGGCTCGCCCAGGCGAGCTCAACTACGTTTCACTGGCGGTCGGTTCGTCGAACCATCTCGCGATGGAGCTCTTCAAGTCCCTCACCGGCGTCAACATCACGCGCGTGTCCTACAAGGGCGTTCCCCTCGCGGTGAGCGATCTCATCACGGGACAGGTGCATGTGCTGTTCACCGCGGTGCAAACCATCATGCCGCACGTGAAAGCGGGGAAGCTGCGCGCGATCGCGGTCACGACCGAACAACCCTCCGCGCTCGTGCCGGGCCTGCCGACGGTCGCCGCCACCGTGAAGGGCTACGATACGGCGGCAAGGCTCGGCGTATTCGCGCCGGCTGGAACACCGACGCCCATCATAGAGCGGTTGAATCGCATCATCGTCGAACATCTGAAGTCGAGTGAAGCGCGCGAGCGCCTGTTCAACGCCGCCATCGAGCCTGTGGGCACCACGCCGGAAGAGCTCGCGGCCCTCATGAGGCTCGACGTCGCGCGCTGGGACAAGGTCATCAAGGCTGCGGGGTTGAGCGTGCAGCCGTAGGCCGGGAAAGCTATCGCTTCAAAGGACAGGGCTGAGGTTGAGCTCGACGGCACTCCCGCGAGCCAAAAGGCCGCGCCTGTGCCATTATTTGCCCGGGGCATCATCGCAGCAGCGCCGGTGTGTGCCGCTCGGGAGTGCTTTCCAGCGTCATCATCGCAACTTCGTGCGTGTTTCCGCAAAGGAGGAAGATCATGGTCGATCAAGCTCAGGTTGAACTCGCCAGAACGGTTTGGGAACAGTCGAAAGCGGCAGCCGTGCAGGCCCACGACGCCTGGGACCTGGTAATGAAGTCCCAGAAAACGATGCTGGATTCAATGCGCAGCGCGGGCATGCCCTTTTCTCTGGCGGCCGATCAGTTCGACAAACTGATGGAATTTCATTCGGCGCAATACAAGGCCGCGATCGAGTTCATGGACAAGATGTCGGCCGAGTACCAGAAGCTCCTGACGCAGCGCAAGTAGAGAGGCTGGCGCGGTCCCCGAGTTCCAGGGTCGCCGCGCCGAAAGGCGCGAACGCCAGCCGAAGCGCCGCCTCGGCTCCGTTGGCGAGCGTCTCGCTCGTCGGCCGTCGCACCCGC
The DNA here is from genome assembly GCA_963808765.1 of uncultured beta proteobacterium. Taxonomy (GTDB): domain Bacteria; phylum Pseudomonadota; class Gammaproteobacteria; order Burkholderiales; family SG8-41; genus JAQGMV01. Next base: position 106,904 of record CAWEHH010000038.1, on the reverse strand, counting down.
ACTCCTGTCTGGCTGGAGAACACCATGACGCAGCGCATCGACCCTGAAGGCGTGCGCCTTCCGGTGAAGCTCGATACCACATCCAACGGCGAGTTCGCGCCCGTGCCGCTGTCGCTCGCGAACCGTCGAAGCGAACCGCCTCGCCCTCGAGGCGGCCACCATCAACGCGAAGCGCACGGGACATACACGCCGTGATTTCCTCGTCTCCGCGTGCGGCGCTGCGACGACGCTCCTCGCGTTCAACAGGGCGAATGCGGCCGGCGGGCCGCACCGGCGGCTTCTTCGACGTGCCGGGCGATGCGGCGCTGGATATGCAACTCGCGCAGGCGACCGTGGGCGGCAAAGGCGAGTTCATCTTCGACGTTCAGGGCCACTTCGTCGATCCCAACGAGACGCTGGTTGAAGACCGCGCCGGCCGATGCGTTCAAGTGGTCGCCGAAAGCCGCGTGCGCGCTGGGCAGCAAACCGGGCGCGCGCAGCCACCTTGCCTGCCTCGGACCCGAGGAATTCGTGAAGGACATCTTTCTCGACAGCGACACCGACATGATGGTGCTCTCGTTCGTGCCCGCGACGCGCGAAGCCGAGCCGCTGACGATCCAGGCGGCCGACGCCGTGCGGCGCATCGTGGATCGCCTGGAAGGCACGCGCCGCCTGCTCATCCATGGGCGCGTCAATCCGAATCAGGCCGGCGATGTCGAAGCGATGGACGAACTGAAGACGCGCTGGGGCGTCGCGGCATGGAAGACCTACACGCAATGGGGACCCGACGGACGCGGCTTTTTCATGCACGAGGAACCCGGCGTGCGCTTCATCGAGAAAGCGCGCGCGCTCGGCATCAAGAACATCTGCATCCACAAGGGTCTGCCGTTCGGCAAGCAATCGTACGAGCACAGCCAGTGCAGCGACATCGGCATCGTCGCGAAGCGCTATCCCGACGTGAACTTCCTCATCTATCACTCGGGCTTCGTGACCGGTGTGACCGAGCGCGCCTACGATCACGGCGCTCGGCGCGACGGCATCGATACCCTCATCCGCTCGCTCGTCGAGAACGACGTCAAGCCCGGCAGCAACGTCTACGCGGAGCTTGGCAGCACGTGGCGCTTCCTCATGCGCGATCCGGAGCAGGCGGCGCACGCGCTCGGCAAGCTGATCCGCTATTGCGGTGAGGACAACGTGCTCTGGGGCACCGATTCGATCTGGTATGGCTCGCCGCAGGACCAGATCCAGGCGTTTCGCACGTTTCAGATCGCGCCGCGGCTGCACGAGCAGCACGGGTATGCCGAGATCACGCCGGCGCTGCGCGCGAAGATCTTCGGCTTGAACGGCGCGAAGGTCTACAACCTGAGCGCGGCGGACGTGAAGAAGCACACCGCTCGCGATGCGATCGCGCAGGAGCGCGTCGCGTATCAGGACCGGGTCGATCCGCACTTTCGCACCTATGGGCCGAAGACACGGCGGGAATTCCTCAACCTGCTTTCGTGGGGCCGTCAATAATTAGAACCACCCCCTTTCGGTGAGCGGGGCCCCGCGAACGAAGCATTCCAGCGTCAGTCAGTATTTCCATCAGAATGTGCAAGGCCCTGAAGTCGTATTAAAAGCAAAGATACCGATCGAGTAGCCAGCATCACGGTCCGATGTTCCGTTTTCATCGAGGGAGGAAGGCAGGCGTGAGTTTCAGATTGTGTTGCGCGCTCGTTCTCATGGTCGCAGGGGCCAGCGTCCATGGGCAGACGTTCCCTGTAAAGCCGATGCGGCTCGTCATCGGCTCGTATCCCGGGCGGCGGGATCGATCTCGTCGGTCGCGTCGTCGCCCAGAAGATGTCCGAGAATCTGCGACAGCAGGTGATCGTGGACAATCGCGGCGGCGCAAACGGCATCATCGGGATGGATCTCGTCTCGAAGACGGCGCCGGACGGCTACACGTTCTATATGGGCACGGCGGGCCACATCAGCGTGAATCCCGCGATTCAGTCCAAGCTTCCGTTCAACGTTGATCGCGACTTCACGCCGGTGACGGACGTCGCTTCGCTGCCGTTCCTCGTGTACTTCCATCCGTCGCTGCCGGTCAAGAGCATGGGCGAGCTCATCGCGCACGCCAAGGCGAATCCGGGCGCGCTCACCTGGTCCTCCAGCGCGGATGGAGGGTTGCCGCATCTCACGGGCGAGCTCGTGCGGCTCGCGACCGGCATCGACACGCGGCGCATTCCGTACAAGGGCAGCGCGCCGGCCTTCAACGATCTCCTGGGCGGCCGCGTCCAGTACTGCATCGACGCCGTATCGATCGGGTTGCAGCACGTCAAGGCCGGCCGGCTGCTGGCGCTCGCGACGACCGGTCGGCAACGGCTCGCCATCCTGCCGGGCGTCCCGACCCTGAGCGAGACGCTTCCCGGCGTGGAAGTCGTCAACTGGTACGGCGCCCTGCTCCCGCGTGGCGCCTCGGGCGAAATCGTCAAGCGCCTCCACGCGGAGATCGTGACGGCACTGGAGAGCGCCGACGTTCGGGAGAAGTTGGCCGCGAACGGCTTCGACGCCGGCGGCCGCGCCCCCGAAGAGTTCGCCGCATTCCGGAAAGCCGAAACGGTCCGCTGGGCGCGCGTCGTCAAGCAGGCGGGCATCACTCCACAATGAGGCGTGGCTTGCGCGCCGCTCCGGTATCTCCTATGTTCCACAGGCATCCAGCACTCACCACGGAGTAACACCATGGCTCGTATCCAGCATCTCGCCATCGCCGCCCGCGATCCTTTCAAGCAGGCGGAGTTCTACAAACGCGTTTTCGGTTTCGAGGAAGTGAGGCGACTCGACAACCCGCGCGCGAAAGGCGTCGTCCTGACGGATGGTCACCTCAACATCTCGGTGCTGCAATTCCAGCAGGACCAGCTCGATCACGGACTCGACTTCACCGGTCTGCATCATTTCGGCGTCTTTGTCGAAGATCTCGAAGGCACGACGGAGAAGTGTCTCGAGAACGGTTGCGTGCAGTACTCCGAGCTGCCGGAGGACCCCGGCGAGAAAGCGAAGAACTACCGGTCGAAGCGCTCCGATAAATTCAAAGGCCCTGAGAACGCGCTCTTCGACATCGCCGACGAACCCTGGATCGGTGCGGTGAAGTGAAAAAGTGAGGAGCGACGTGAGGCCAGGAGCAGGGGCCCGCTTGCGGGATGCGACCGGCCGAATCGGCGCAGGGCCGCCGACGCGATGCCGGTTGATACTTGCCGGTATAGGGTCGGAGGCGGCGTGAAGGAGCAGAGGCGTGAAGCGAAGAGCAATACCGGCCCTCGCCCCCGGGCCGGGAAGAGGGTTGGGGTGCGAGCGGTCGGGGGAGCGGCAAAAGAAGAGCGGTTTGAGGCAAAGGGAGGCTAACGTGCCATTCGAACACGCAGGAGACGAACTACCGCGGCGCCGCTTTCTCTCGGCGTTGACGGCGCTCGGCGCAGGGGCCCTGCTGCCGGGATGTCAAACGAGCCCGGGCGCTGATTCAGGGAAGCCCTCGCGCATCGACGTGCATCACCATTTCGCTCCGCCGGGCTACTCCGCGGAGCTGAAAGCCCTCATGCAGGGGCACGCGAAGTGGTCCGCGCAAGGCTCGCTCGATGAGATGGACAAGAGCGGCATTCAGACTTCGTTCCTGTCGCTCATCAATCCCGGCATGCAGGCGTGGATGGGCGACGTCGCGGGGTCGCGGAAGGTCGCGCGCATTTCGAACGAATATGCCGCACAGCTCATGCGCGATCATCCGGGCCGCTTCGGCTCGTTCGCCACGATTCCGTTTCCGGACGTCGAGGGGAGTCTGCGCGAAATCGAATACGCATACGGGACGCTGAAGGCGGACGGCATCTATCTGTGGACGAGCTACAGCGGGAAGCTCCTCGGCGATCCCGAGTTCTTTCCGATCCTCGAGGAGCTGAATCGCCGCAAAGCCGTCATCTACACGCATCCCGCTACACCGGCGTGCTGCCGGAACATTCAGCCGTACGTCTCCATCAATGCGATCGAGGGGCCGGTGGATACGACGCGCACCATGGTGAGCCTGCTCTTCCAGGGCGGCGCAGCGAAGTATCCCGACATCCGGTGGATCTTCTCGCACAGCGGCGGCGTCACGCCGTTTCTGCTGTCCAGATTCGAGCGCGAGGAAGTCGAGAAGGATCGCAAGAGCGTGCTGCCGAACGGCGTCATGTACGAGCTGCGCAAGTTCTATTACGACACGGCGCAGGGGCACCACGAAGGGGCTCTGAAGGGACTGCTTACCATCATTCCCGTCTCGCAGGTGCTCTACGGCACCGATTACCCGTTCTGGGACGGCAGGAAGGTGAGCAGCGGCCTCGCGAAAGGTCCGCTGGGCGCAGCGGACAGGATGGCGATCGACCGCGGCAATGCGCTGCGGCTCTTCCCGCGTTTGAAGGCTTGAAAAACAGGGTCAGTGTAACTTTTCTGCGTCCTAAATTTGACACTGACCCCATTTCTTCATTTCTTCATCCAGCAGATTACGAGCCGATGCGATACACGCGCGCCGCGGTGTCGTGGAACATCGCCGCGCGTTCCGTCGCCGAGAAACCCTTCGACATCCGCTTGAACGCGTTCCACATCACGTTGTACGAGAACGAGACCTTGTCGACCGGGAAGTTGCTCTCGAACATGCAGCGCGCGGGCGTGAATTTCTCGATGCAGTAGTCGATGAATGGCGCCATGGCGGGCGCGAGCTCTTCGGACCCGATGGGCTTCTCGCGCGTGTGCCAGTCGAAGCCACAGCGCACCATGCCGAGCCCACCGAGTTTCACCACGACGTTGGGACAGGCAGCGACAGCCGCAATCCCTTTACGCCAGTTCGCCATGATCTCGGCGTCTTTATTCGCATACGGACCTTCGCGCAGCAGCCCGCCGACGTGATTCAGAATGATGGTGAGCTCCGGAACGGCCTTCGCGAACGCAGCCATGTCGGCGAGTTGCGGGTGATAGCACCATCCTTCCAGCGTGAATCCCATCTTCGCGAGCACCCGTGCGCCCGCGCGGAATCGATCGGTCTTGAGCTGCCCCTCGATCTTGTGCAGCGCCGAGTTCTCCACTTCGGGATGCGGATCCCACGTCACCGAATGACGGATACCGCGAAAGCGATTGGGACTCGCCGCCTGTAAGGCTTCCAGCACCGGAGCGACGCCCTCGCCCAGGTTCAGGTCCGCGTGTCCGATAATCGCCGCCGCGGCCCGGGTCGGGCCGTCCAAACCGCTCGCACTGGCGGCAGCCTGTCCCTGAACGTACTCGACTTCGCCGACCGGCCGCATTTCCTGCGGCCCGTCCCTGCGATACATCGAGCGGCACTCGATGAACACCGTCGAGCGGATGTTATGACCGCTTCCGGTGTCCGCCATGAGCTCGTCGAGCTGATAGCGCTGGTGGGGAATGCGCGCGAGACGCCGGTCCCAGAAGTGATGATGAGGATCGCAGATCGGCAATTCAGGTTCCAGCGGGGCTTCCGAAGTCAACGCAAGCCAGTCATTGCTGCCGAAGGGCATGAAGGGTTCTCCCTGAAAGAATGGATCGTTCGATCGGCGTTCAGGCCCGGCGGGTCTCGTTCACCTGCCCGGGCTTGACCCCCTTGTAGAGGATGCCTTGTTTCATCTCCGCATTGCGGCGGGCGCGCTCGAAGTCTTCGTCCCGCAGGCGTCCGGCGGGCGGCGGCATGATCTCGAAGTGTCCATATTCGTCTTTACCGCCCACGTGCGAAACCAGGAGCTTCTCGCCGGAGGTCTGCTTCATCGATGGCGCGATGTACCGTATGGCCACGCCCAGCCGGCGCGCCGGCGTGGTATTGGCTGCCGATGAATGAAAGATGTGGCCGTGATGAAACGATGCCTGCCCCGCGCGCAGGAGCACGTTCACCGCGTTGGCTTCGTCCACCTCGACGGCGATCTCCTGGCCACGGGTGAGCAGGTTGTCCTGCGCAAACGAATCCACGTGCGGCACGTCTTTCTGACGGTGACTGCCTGCCACGAAGCGCATGCAGCCGTTCTCGATCGTTGCCGGCGTGAGCGCGTACCACGCGGTCACTTCCTGATCGCCGTCGAGACCCCAGTAGTTCAAGTCCTGATGCCAGCTCACGTAGCTCTTCGAGCCCGGCTCCTTGATGAAGAACCCGCAGCTCCACACGAGGACATCGGGACCGATGATCTGCGAGACCGCATCGACGAGGCGTGGATGCCGGACGAGCGCCGCGAACGAGGGCAGCAGTTGAGACGGATAGCTGCGCAGGAGCGAGAGTCGAGCGCGATCACCGGCGAACTGCGCCTCCGCTGCCTGGAGATCGGCAAGCAGCTCGGACGCTTCGCCTTCGCTCGTCACGTCGTACGGGAAGTAGAAGCCGTCCCTGTCGTACGCGGCGGCGATGGGCAATGCCGTGGCGCGCGGGTCCACTAGGTCGTTCATGAACGCCCCCTCCGGAAAGATCCCCGCCGAGTATCACATCGGGCGTTGCGGGTGGCAAACCCGCTTTGTGCGCCCGCGTTGCGGTCACATCGTGATCAGCCCGGAAACATCCGTGAGCCACGACGGCCACGCGCCGCGACCATGGAGGCAGGCCTCGGCTTCCTGCGGTCGTCTACACTGTGCTTCTTTGACAGAAGCGATTCAGGCAAAGGCGAGAGAGATGAAGATAGCTGTTCTGGACGATTATGCGGATGCGTTCCGGCAGCTCGACTGCTATCGAAGCCTGCAAGCACACGAAGTCGCGGTGTATCACGACACCGAAAAAGATCCGGCCAGGCTCGCGGACCGGCTCGCCGACGCGCAAGCCGTCGTTCTGACACAGCAACGTTCCGCTTTCCCGCGTGCGCTCGTCGAGCGACTCCCGCAGCTCGAGCTCGTCAGCCTGACGGGACGCAACGCAAGCCACGTCGACGTCGAAGCGTGCACGCAGCATGGCATAGCGATCGCGGCACGAGGCGGCGGCGAGCCGCACGGCCCGGCCGAGCTGGCGTGGGCGCTCATCCTCGGCGCGCTCCGCAATATCCCCGAAGAGGTCGAGCGTCTGAAGAGCGGCCGCTGGCAAGGCTCGGTCGGACGCGGCGTGTCCGGCAAGACGCTCGGCATCTACGCATACGGCCGCATCGGCAGCATCGTTGCAGGCGTGGGCCGCGCGTTCGGCATGCGCGTCGTGTGCTGGGGCCGCGAAGGCTCGACGGCGAGAGCGCGCGCGGCTGGCTTCGAGATCGCGCCGGACCGCGCAAGCTTCTTCTCGGATGCGGACGTCGTGAGCCTGCATCTGCCGATGAATGCATCGACGCGCGGCATCGTGACGGCGGAAGACCTTGCGCTCATGAAACCGACTGCGCTCCTCGTCAACGTGAGCCGCGCACGTCTCATTGCCGAAGGTGCGCTCGTCGACGCGCTGCGTGCGGGCAGGCCCGGTTTCGCCGCGGTGGATGTATATGAAGAAGAGCCGGTACTCGATGCGTCTCACCCCCTTGTGCGGATGCCGAACGCGCTGTGTACCCCGCATCTGGGATACGTAGTATGGTCGACGCTCGAGGCGTATTACGCCGCCGCGGTTGAAAACATCCTGGCGTACGCCGCGGGAAAACCCGCTAACGTCATCAACCCGGACGCGCTGCGGAAATGAGTTGCGCCGGACGCGCTCCGACATAGACGACATCCGATCTCGGCGTGCCTCCCCCAAGAGTGGCGCGCCGCCAACGACGTCTGGCTTCGCAACGTTGCGTTCAGCAACTTGCCGGCGCACCATGCACTCGGGAGGAATCATGAACATCGAAGAGTTTTCGGCTGTGTTCAACGCCCAGTATCGCGGGCGCTACGAGGTCTCGCAGGTCGGTGGAGGCGGCGAATACATCGTCACCCGAATGGATGCGCCCGGAGGAAACAATGTGGTGACACAAGTGGGCGTGCGACCCGACGGCAACCTGCCGGCGGGCCAGATCGAAAAGATCTTCAGTGCCATGGACAGCCCGGCGGATTTTCCGTTCACGGGGTCGATCCCGATTCCAGCAGAGGAGCTCACTGAAGCGTTCAGGCTCGGGGGTCTGCTGCTCGAGGTGAAAGACGATGGAAAGACCCGGGAGTGGGACCTCTACACTCAGGCCGGTGAGCCCGTTAACAACGTCGTCCTGCCTGCTGATGGAGAGGCGGCGGACGTCGACCTCGCCGGGCAGAACATCGCGAAAGCCAAGGCTGTGGAACTCCACTCGCGTGGCGCATTCGAGACCCGCGAGATCGACTCGGCCGAGCTGGACGGATTGGCGAGTGACCTCAATCAACAATTGAAGTCGAAAATGCCGGCCATCGTTAAGCTGGCTGACGAGATCCGCTCGCACTACTGGCGTCTGACTCAACCCCAGCCAGTCCCGGCCGGTAACGTCGAGAGAGCTTTGGATTACGTTCAACGAACATCAGCCACGACGCCTGGAAAGGTGTCCGTTGCCGAAACTGCCGCTCACCCATCCCGGCCCGAACAGTGCGAACGTGTGGGGGAGGATGCTGGTTTTCGTCGGGAATCGAGCGCCCCGATCGATACCCATCATTATCGAAAACGGCTCGCACATCGTGGATTTCAAGGGGACCAAGGCCGCGCTGGACGCGATAGAAGAATCCGTCGGGAAGGACCCGCGGGAGACTTCAAGAAAGCCATTTTCAACTTCGAGGACGGCGCATCTGCCCTGAAGCGTTACGACGAATTGGAAGACCCGGCGAAAGACGAGGATGATCGGGAACACCCAGAGGGCCGATGAAGAGAGCCCATGCAACGAGCCGGGACATCGGCTTCTTCAGGGACCGTTTTATCTACCTGCGTAGTTAACACGATCGAAAGGGTTCAGGCGTGAGCGACCAGGTACCGTTTCCGATTGGATACGTGTGGCAGCAGTCACCCACGCTGACGAGAAAACGCCCACGCAGCAGAAGATCGAGGGCGTGCCGCAAAGCGAGCACGGGACCTACGAATCACATCCCTACTACATTTTCCTCGAATCGAAAGCGACCGGCAGGAAGATGCTTTATTCCGACACGGGATTGCAGGCGGAGCTCACGTACATTCCGGACACGGCGAAGAAATACAAACCCGGGTTCGGTGCCAAATTCAAACTGAAGTTCGAGCATCCGCCGGAGTCCCTGACGTTCGAGAATGCCGTCCTCTCCTATATAACGATGACACGTGCGACGAGCTTTCCTTCATCGTGACAGCGGGGACCGGCGATTTTGCCGACCTGCCATCGGGTCCTCATGACCCCTACAAGCACTATGTTCTGGTCACGCCGAGGCCGAAGAACCAGGGTAACGAGCAGACGTTTCGGCAGCGTCTTCGTGAAGAAGCCCTATGCGTTCGATGTGCTCCTGAGGTCCTGGGACGTGACCAAGATGGACCTGGAGCTGAATAACTTTCAGATTACCGGGAATGCCAAGAACCTGTTCCTCGTCCCGGATCTCGACACGAAGGACTATGACCAGCCCGGAGGCGACGTCGCCGTTCCGTATGGTTGGTTGTATGGAGTGAACAACCAGGGGGGCGGCGAGGAACAGTCGAGCGTTTGCTCTCTTCCGCCGAGGACGTCATGAACTCGGTACAAGAAGGCCGCGGGGTTCGACTTCTCTGCCTCGGTCGGCGGCGGTGTCGGCGGGCATCGTCGAGGCCTCGGCCAAATATTCCGCTCGCCAACAACAAGAGCGTTCTGGACAAGATTCAAAACATGCGCGAGAAGGAGAAGACCTATACGGAGCACAGAGTACGTCGAACAAGAATGCGTGTTCGTGCTGGACAGGCGCAATGTCAGATTCAATGACCTTCTCGGCGATCGACACAATGAACGCGGCGGATTCTCGAACGCGATCCGGGAGCTGAGAAATTCGTTCTTCGGCGGCGCATTGTCGGACGAGGAACTCGCCCACTTCTATCCGTGCGTGGGGCACGCACTGTTGCTACGCGGCGACCTTTGGCGCCAGAGGGAGGGCGGTCGAGACCTTCGAGAAGGAGATGCTTCAGAAGCTCGTTGCGAAAGAAGTGGACGTGAAGCAGGCCTGGTCTGCCGGTGTCGCGGTGAAGGTCTTCTCGTTCAAGTCGGACTTCAAGGTACAAGAACGACTCGGAAGAAGCGCAAAATAAGATGAAAGAGCTCAAATCGATCAAGCAGGACGCATTCGAGTCGTTCACGTGCTTCTGGCGGAGGAACGTGCGACGGTGGGAAGCCCGGCGCGGGCGACCGGGTTCCGATCTTTGTCGATCTGCGCCCCATCTCTTGGACCTCCTTGGACCGCCGTTCTTTACCGACGAGGAAACCATAACGACATTGAGAGAGCGGCTGGCGGCGGCTATCAGGAAATACGCGTTCACGAAGTCGCCCACGGCTGCACCGCTCAGCGTCTCTGAAATCAAGTTCGGCGCGTTTCGGATCAACGTCAGTCCCTACGTACGATCGCTGGGAGACATCGAGATCGTCGCACCCCCAGGTGACGCTGCCGGCAGGTTCGCTCATCGAAAAACGCGGTCCGATCTCGCTCGACGATGACGATACCAGCGCGGGCAGCTTCGTCGCCGCGAGGGAAGGCGGGACCTCGGCCACGTTCTTTCATCACCAGGAGCCGATCGAGATCGGGATCGACCTGCGGGCAGCAACCGTCAAGAGCAAGAGCGCCAGCCGTATCGCGGCGCCCGTGTGGGGGGGCGGGTGGTACGGAGCAAACCGGCTTTCAATCAGCGTTGATCCATCGAAGGAGGGCAAAATCGAGATGGGTCCGTTCATCTGCAAGACCGTCGACGAAAGGGTGCCTGATCCCGGATTTGCGGGCGAGCCTTACTCTGAAGTCGTTGCCCTCGAACTTAGATTCGACGTGACAGTCACCCGGCGCGATCTACCGAAGAAACTCATCGGATTGCATTGCGATAGAGCTTCCCCTGCCGGCCTCCAGAATGGCCGCCGTGGAGCAGCGAACACTGTGCGGGGATCCATGACCACATCGACGAACGTTCAGGCGCTCAACATCAACGATCTGAAGCGGTATTCACCGCAGGCGCGGGTGAATCAGCCCGTGCTCATGTCGAAGGACGTGGTGACGCGCATGAATTGCTACGAGCCGGGGCAGGTCACGCCCTTTCATGTGCATCCCGACGACGACGAGGTTGTCTTGTGTGTCGAAGGCCGTGGTGCGGTGACATTCCGGGATCGCGAAGCCGTACCGCTGACACCCGGCGCGATCGTGAACCTGCCGGCGGGGCTCGCTCACGGCATCGAAGCAGCGTCGGACAGTCGGATGGTCGTGCTCTACTGGGCCAGCGCGCGATACACCAGCGTTCGGCTGCACGGCGAATCCGGCGATGCCTCCATACGCCTTCCGGGCGAGCAGCCGCCTACGCCTTAGCTGAACGACACCCCGAGGGCGAAACACGCTGCGCCCTTGCCGGGGCGAACGACATAGCTTTGCGGTTCAATGGTGGTCGCGACCATCAGCGTGCCCTGCCTGAGGTGTCGTCCTTCGATTTCGCAGTCGCCCTTCAGCGTGAGCAGGTAATTCCCGCGATACGTATAGTTCGCGGATGCGGCAATGTGGATCAGCTCGGCGCTCATTCCGCCCCTGGGGTCGAGCGCGAGCCTGTGAAGCCGGACACCGCCGGGTCCTTTTTCGAACGTGAGTTCACTCTCGAGCTTTGCGCTCGTCGTATCGATACGAACGGGCTCGTACTCGCCGATCAAAGCGGTGTTGGAGAAATCGGGAGGAGATGCATAGGCCAGGATAAAGAAGCCTGAACTGTCCTTGATGGCGTGACCGCTTCCCGGCGGATTGAAATAGAGCGATCCGGTCGGATAATACCCTTCCCATCTGTCTGTGTTCCGTCGATCACATAGACCGATTCGGTCTTCGCGTGGTAGTGCAAGCCGACGCTGCCATTGGCCACCGTATACCAGAGAATGCTCACGTGCTCGGTATTCGCGTCGCCCGACAGGATCAGCTTTTTCAGATTCGGCCTGAAATCGAACCACGTGTAGTTGCCGGGATTTTTCTTCAGGTCATTCAGGTCGAGAATGGTCGACGTCTTCAGAGCGGCTGATGCGCCGGGGCATCCGGACCGCCTGCACCCGAAACGCCATGGACGAACACGGTCTGCATGGCCAGCGCGATGGCCAGGTGAGCCAGCGCACCGAAGCGCTTCGTGGATGGGCGCAAAAGCGGTGTGGCTGCCATTCTCGGTACTCCTCGTTGGGCGAACGAGGCCCAGCGTAACCCGTGGCTCTCCGAAAAAGACCGCTCGCACCCCCGGGGTGCCTCTCGCACCGTCCTGGCGCGCACACTCGGCCATCACGCCTCGATCCGCCCGCGCTGGTCGCGCATGTCGGCGCGCATTATCATTTCGTTTTGCGGAGCCTCTGACGATGCACTCACCATCAAGTACTGCACGAGCTGAAATTACCTGCCGCGGGCCGCCAGTCTGGCGGCCGAGATCTCACGGGACTTCGATGTGCAGGCGGAGTTGATCAAGGGCAGCGGCGGCGTGTTCGATGTGACGGCCGACGGTGCGCTGGTCTACTCGAAACACAGCACGGGCCGTTTCCCCGAGAACGGCGAGGTCCTGCAGGCGTTGCGCGGCTTGTCGAAGGATTGAAGGGCCACTGCTATACTGGCCGCTCGCAGGCGATTCAACAGCATGCGACCAAAGAGGAGAGCACGCCATGGCCGAGCTCAAAGGCTATCACGCCCACGTCTATTTCGATGCCGCCACGAAGCCCGTCGCCGAGCGGCTGCGCGACTCGATTGCCGCCAGGTTCACCGTGGAGGCAGGCGCCTTCAGCGACGAGCCGCGAGGGCCCCACCCGATCCCGGAGTTCAATGTGATCTTCGAGGCGCCGGAATTCGGGAACTCGTGCCCTGGCTGATCCTCAATCGAGAGGGCCTCGACGTGCTCGTCCATCCGCTGAGCGAAAGCAACTACGACGACCACACGAAGTATGCGATGTGGCTCGGCAAGCCCGTGGCGTTGAGGCTGGAGCATCTCAGCGGGAAGTTGCCCGAGACGCTGCTCCCGACCGCGCAGCGGGCTTGAGCGTGCCGTTTTCCGCCGCATGAACCGGAACCCCCGACGTTTCCTGTAAAACCGCTGTCAGCCCTCGATATCGTCCAGCATGGCCATTCATTCACTCCGCTTAGAACGCACATCGGCGCAGAAGTCGCCGGCATCGATCTGCGTGAGCCGCTCTCACCCGCGCAAGCGCCAGGAGATCCACGCGGCATGGATCGGTATGCGGTGCTGGTCTTCCACGATCAGCCGTTGACCAACGATCAGCACCTCGCTTTCACCACGGCGCTCGGGCCGCTGGAAAATACGATGGGTAACACGCTGCGCGCTGCCGCGGATTTCCGGTTGCCGTCGACGTTCGCGGACGTGTCGAACCTCGACGGCAACAACAAGCCCTTCGGGCGGACGATCGCAGGCGGCTCTTTGCGATCGGCAACCGCCTGTGGCACTCCGATTCGTCTTTCAAGGCGATGCCGGCGAAATATTCGCTGCTGCGCGCGGTGCGCATTCCCTCGAAGGGCGGCAACACCGAGTTCGCCCACATGGGCGCGGCCTATGAAGCGCTGGATGACGAAACGAAAGAGCTGATCGAGGATCTCGTCTGCGAGCACTCTCAATTGTTTTCGCGCGAGACCGATCGGGTTCACCGATTCACGCCGGAAGAACGCGAGCGCTTCAAGCCCGTGCGGCAACGACTCGTGCGCACGCTGCCGCGGACCGGGCGCAAATCCATCTATCTCTCATCTCACGCCGGGCACGATCGTCGGCTGGGCGTTGCCGGAAGCGCGTCTGCTGCTGCGCGATCTGACCGAGCATGCGACGCAGCGCGAGTTCGTCTATTCGCACAGTGGCAGGTCGACGATCTCGTGATTTGGGACAACCGCCAGACGATGCATCGCGGACGTCCGTACCCGGCGAACGAAGCGCGCGACGTGCGCAGGACCACGATGAAGGGCGATGCGCCGACGATCGAGCAGGCGCTCGCAGCGTAGCGAGGCGATCGGGCGTTCGACACGCAACCGAAGGAAAGGAGGTTCGGAGGAAAACCTGGTTTTCCGCTGTTGAGGAGAACGGCGAGGCCCGAGCCGAAGGCGAGCGCCGCCCCCTAGCCGGCCGCGTGATCCTGGCGCCACATCCAGGCGACGGCCCAATCCTCGCCCTGCCCTTCGAGACACACCGCGGTGCCGTTGCCAGGCTTGAACTCGACGACCTTCCTCTTCTCGTCCCCGCAGACCAGTCGCGAAGCCGCGCGCAGAAGGTAATCGATGTGGCCGCACATCATCACGTCACCTTTCGCGGACTTGATCTCGTCAACGAACGGCGTCACGGCATCATCGGTGTTGATCGGATAGGCGGCCTTGACGGCCCTGTCTTCCATTCCGAGCTTTGCCGCGATGCGCTGCGCCGTGTCGATCGTCCACTGCTTGTCGCTGTGGAGGATGCGCACGGGAGAGACACCGAGCGCGCGGAACCGCGCCCCCAGCCGATCGGCTTCCTCGCGTCCCTGCTTGCTGATGTGGCGTTGCGGATCCTCTTCGGCGGACAGCGCGTTGACGTGATGCACGAGATAGACTTTCATCGGTTTCTCTCCTCGGGTTGAAGAACTTCTACTGACTTTCGCCTGGGTGATTTTCGGGTTGCGTGGAACTGCGGTTGCGTTCGCATCATTCAGCGCGGATGTTCGCCGCGCGGATCACTTGCGCATACCGGTCCACTTCGCTCTTGAAGAAGGCGGCGAACTCCTGCGGCGTGCTGCCGACCGGTTCGGCGCCTTCTCGCGTCATGAATTCGCGCACGTCCGGAAGCTGGATCGCGCTGCGATTTCCCGCTGACCTTGTTGACGATCGCCGCGGGCGTTGCGGCGGGCGCGAATATCCCGTACCAGTTGGTCGCTTCGAATCCCGGATAGAGCGTCGCGAGCGGCGGCACGTCGGGCGCGAGCGGCGACGGCTTGGGCGTGGTGACCGCGAGCGCCTTGATCCTGCCGGAGCGAACGTGCGGCAACGAGGTGAGCGCGCCGGCGAAACTGAAATCGACTTCGCCGCTGCATCAGCGCGATCGTCGCCGGGCCCGAGCCCTTGTACGGGATGTGCGTCGCCTGAATGCCGGCGCGCTGCTTCAACATCTCGAGCGTCAGATGATTGGCGCTGCCGTTGCCGCCCGATGCGGCGTTCATCTTTCCGCCCTGCTTCTTCGCAAGCGCAATGAATTCCTTGCACCGACGAGACCGGCACGCTGGAGTGCACGACGCAGGAACTGCGCGGTCGGACGAGATCTGGCCGACCGGGATCAGTCCTTCAGCAGTCGAACGGAAGATCCTTGCGCAGCGTCGGCGCGCCGGCGAGCGTCGAGGCCGCGCACAGCAACGTGTAGCCGTCGGCGCGGCGCTCTCACGACGAATTCCGTGCCGATCATGCTGCCGGCGCCGGTGCGGTTCTCGATCGACGAACGGCTGTCCCATGCTCTCCTGGAATTTCTTGCCGAGCAGCCGCGCCTGCGGATCGGTGCCGCCGCCCGGCGCGACCGGCACGATGATGCGCACCGCTTTGACGGGATAGGCCTGTGCGTGCGCGGGCGACGCGCACACCAATGCCGAGGCAAGAGCAGCGATCAGGCATGCAGCCGTTCTCATCCGATGGCTCCGATCAAGGATTACTGCAGCACCAGCGCCGCGTCCTTTGCGAGCTTGCGCCACTTGGCGATCTCGGTCCGGATGTGCGCCTGGAACTGGTCCGGCGTGCTGCCCACGGGCATCGATCCTTCGGCCGCGAGACGCTGTGCGGTTTCAGGTGACTTCACGCCTTCGGCGATCGCCGCCGCGAGTTTGTCGACGAGCGCGCGCGGGACTTTTGCGGACGTGATGATCCCGTACCATTGATCGACCTCGTAACCGCGAAGGCCCGCTTCGGCGACCGTCGGAAGCTCGGGCGCAGTGGGAGAGCGCTGGCCCGCGCTGATCGCGAGCGGCCGCAGCCGCCCCGCCTTGTAGTGCGCACGAGAGCTCAGCAGCGTTCCGAACCCGACCTGGATGTTGCCTGCGAGCGCATCCGCAATGGCCGCGGCCCCGCCCTTGTACGGCACGTGCACCATCTTCACGCCGCCGAGGTAGTTGAACATCTCTCCGGCAAGGTGCTGCAAGCCGCCCGTCCCCGAAGAGCCGAAGTTGAGCTTCGCCGGATTCGCCTTCGCGTACGCGACCAGCTCCTGCACCGTATTCACGGGAACGCCCGGATGAACGTACATCACGTAGAAGAGCGATGTCGCCTGCGAGATGGCCTGCAGGTCCCTGGTCAGGTCATAGGGCAGCTTCGGGTTGGTTGCCGAATTGACGGAGTGCGAAGCGGAGATCAGGCAGAGCGTGTAACCGTCCGGCACCGCGGTGGCGGTGAGGTCCACGCCAATCGTACCGGCCGCGCCCGGACGATTGTCGACGATCACCTGCTGTCCCCATTTTTCCGTCAATTTCGCGGCCACCGCTCGCGCCGTGATGTCGGTGCCGCCGCCCGGAACGAACGGCCCGATGAGGCGGATCGGTTTGGTGGGATACTTGTCCACTTCCGCCGATGCGGCGTGCGCCACGGCCAGCCCCATCCACACCAGCGTGAGCGCGAGCATCGCGTTCCCGAGATTACGACCTGAAGTCATGCGTCCTCCACCTTCGTGTTTCACCAGAGTATGGCCGGATGCTCGTGCCGATCACCTGAGCGAGTTTTGATGCGCCACTCGCGGGAGCGGATGCGGCAGGGTCATTCGCGGCGGCCATTCTAACCTTGCGGCGTATCTCCCGCGGTCTCGGCATGTGAACTGCATACACGACGCTTCCAGCGAAGAGAAAACGCCAACGTCCGAACCAGATGGCTCAACAGAAGAAACCCACGGGTGTCACCCCACGCGGCGCCGCACCCTGGTGGCTCGACCACGGCGAGGAGGACTGTCCCCACTGCGACCAGACGTACTCCTTTACCGCCGAGATCCGATGCATGGAATGTGACGCACCGATCTGCCCCATGTGCATCACTCGGGTCGGCGGGCATGCGTTCTGTCCCGATTGCGGCGCGTCAAGGGACACCCGGTAATGGCACGCGCGATCTGGAAGGGCGAGCTCGTGCTCGGGAAGACCCGGCTTCCCGTCCAGCTCTTCTCGGCCATTCGGGACCAGGCGATCCATTTCCGTCTGCTGCATTCGAGCGACCAGGTCCCGGTCGAGCAGCGCATCGTCAGGAAGTCGGACGGCGAGGCGGTCTCGAAGGAGGATCGGCGCAAGGCGTACCCGCTCGATCGCGACGAGGCCGTCATCCTCCAGCCGGACGAGCTGGAAGCGCTGCAGCCCGAATCCTCACGCGAGATCGAGCTCTGCCGCTTCGTTCCCACCCGTGTGCTCGGCGATCAGTGGTTCGATCGACCGTACTATCTCGGTCCCGATAAGGCGGCCGCCGATTATTTCGCTCTCGCGGACGCCATCGAGCACGGCAGGGTCGTGGGTGTAGCGCGCTGGGTGATGCGCAAGAAGCGCTACGTGGGCGCGCTCACGTCCAACGGCGGCTATCTCGTCCTGACGACGCTGCGCCGTGCCGAGCAGGTCATCTCCGTCGGCGGGATCGAAGTGCCTGCGGCGCGGCGTCCTGATGAGCGCGAGTTGAAAATGGCCGAGCAGCTCGTCTCATCGATCGAAGGCGACTTCGAGCCTCAGCTCTGGAAGAACGAGTACCGGCAGCGGGTCCGCGCGTTCATCGACGCCAAGGCCCGCGGCCGATCGCTGAAGCTCGTCAAGCCGAAGCGCAAATCCGCCGGGGGGAATCTGGCGGATCTGCTGCAGCGCAGCCTGGCGACCTCGAAGGAGAAGAAAGTTGCCTGAACGCCAACGTGAGCTCGCCGCGCCGGCGCGATCGTTCTGGTCCGGCACCCTCACCTTCGGCCTCGTCAGCATTCCTGTCGACTTCTATGCCGCCGTGCGCGGGCGGCGCACCGCCATGCGAATGGTGGACGCCAAAGGCAAAGCGCTGGGGCGCCAGTTCCATTGCCCGAAGCACGACAAGAAGCTCTCGAATGACGAGATCGCGCGGGGGTTCGAAACCGACAGCGGCAAGATGGTGATGATCACGGATGAGGAACTCGAGGCGATCGCGCCCGAAAAGACGCGCGACATCGAGTTGCGCCGCTTCGTCCCGGCCGAGCAGATTGCGCCCATGTATTACCAGCGGCCCTATTTTCTCGCGCCTTCGGGCAAATCGAACAAGGCCTATCATCTGCTCGCGGCAACGATGGAACGCACACGGCGCGTCGGAATCGGCACGTTCGTGATGCGCGATCACGAATACCTCGTCGCGATTCTGTCCGAAGGGGGCGTGTTGCGGGCCGAGACGCTGCGCTTCGCAGACGAGCTCCACAAGCCCGCGGACCTGGGCCTTCCGAAGCGCGCGAAGGTCCCGCGGAGCCGCGTCACGGCCCTGTCGAAAAGTATCGCGGCGTTGACCCGCGACGAACTGGACCACGACGAGCTGTCGGATCGATATGCGGCGGCCTTACAGGAGCTCGCACAGAGTAAGCAGAAGAAGAACAAGGACGTCGTCCGCCTGGCCGGTGCTGAAGAGGAAGATGCCGAAGCTGCCGCTGGAAACGTCATCGACCTGATGGCCGTGCTAAGACGCAGCGTCTCGCCGAAGGCAACCGTCGCCACGGCGGCCCAGTCCGCCGAGGACACGGCGCTCGGGCACTCCGGAAGCCGCCGCGCCAGGCATCCGACCCGGAAGCGCGCCGGGAAGAAACGCGCCGCGGCGAAGCGCAAGCCATCCGCGGCTCGGGCGTCTCACAAGTAAGACATTCCATTTTCCCCGACGCGGCTCGGCTGCGCAAAGCCGCAGCCGGCGTCACTGTTGGGTCCGGCAAAGTTTGCTTCGACGCCGCCTCGTTCCACGGATCGAACCGTTGCGGGCGCACCCGATAAGGTGCACCCTATCGCGGTAGCCGATGTATTCCACCGGAGGAGCAACGATGAGCGAAAACACTCAGGATCTCAATTTCCTGCAGGGCATCAAAGTCGTCGACTTCACGCAGTTCGAGGCGGGCACGACGTGCACCGAGTTGCTGGCCTGGTTCGGCGCCGAAGTCGTGAAGATCGAGAATCCGGGACGCGGCGATCCGGGACGCCGCCTGCGCCCCGGCAAGCCCGACGACGATCCCTACTACTTCTACGAGTTCAATGCGAACAAGAAGTCTCTCGCGATCAACCTGAAGACCGCGCGCGGTTTGGAGATCGTGAGAGACATGATCAAGAAGGCGGATATCGTCGCCGAGAACATGGCGCCCGGCACGATCGAGCGGCTCGGTCTCGACTACGAGTCGGTGAAGAAGTTGAATCCGCGCATCATCTATTGCCAGATCAAGGGCTTCGCGAGCGGCAGCCCGCACGAGGCCGGCCTTGCGTTCGACATGATCGCGCAGGCGTCCGGGGGCCCGATCAGTGTGACCGGCGAGCCCGACCGGCCGCCGGTCAAGCCGGGGCTGTCCTTCGGCGATACCGGCACGGGCATGCTGATGTCGGCGACGATTCTCGGCGCGCTCATCGAGCGTAATCGCACGGGTCAGGGACGCAGGCTGCAAGTCGCCATGCAGGACGCGATGATCCACTACATGCGAACGTGCTTCTCGAACATGGCGCGCACCGGCAAGCCGGCTCGGCGCAATGGAGCGAAGCCAGGCGGTGGGAACAACGCGCCGACCGGGCTTTTCCCGACGAAGGGCGGCGGCGCCAATGACTGGCTCTATATCACCTGCAGCCGCGCGAATCCCGAGCACTGGTCGCGGCTCATGAAACTGATCGGGCGCGAGGAACTGATCGAGGATGCACGCTTTGCGACGGCCGAAGCGCGGGTCGCGAACGAGAAAGAGCTCGACGCGGTCATCGGCGAGTGGACGAAGAACTACGAGAAACGCGATGCGATGGAGAAGCTCATTGCGGTCGGCGTCCCGGCCGGTGCGGTGTTCGACACCATGGAGCTTCATAACGAGCCCACGTTCGCCGAGCGCGGGTTCATCCAGACCGTCAAGCATCACGCCGGCGATTACAAGATGGCGACGTGGCCGGTGCGGGTCGATGGCAAGATGGTGCGTCTGAAGGGAACGCACACGCTGGGACAGGACAGCGCGGAGGTGCTGAGCAACTGGCTCGGTATCGACGAGGCGAAGCTTGCAGCGCTGAAAGCGGATGGAGTGCTTTAGACCGGCCGCGTGTAGTGTGCTGTCCCAGTGACGTCATCGCGGCGCGAGGCCGGGATCCAGACGGAACCTGTTGCCCGGGAATGCGGCGTGTGGAATGCGGGAACCGGAGCCGCGCGGCCGGCTCGAGCACGCGCACGAAAGTCACGCATTCCGGCCCATCGACGAAGAGAGCGGGCCGGGACGATCGACCTACACGGGCATCGCGCCTGACACCCGGCCTCGGTGAACAGGCGCGTGAGGCTAACCCCTAATTCGCAGGTTTGGTCAGCGCCTGCTGTAATGGTGCAGAGCTGGGATTGGTGACGCTCTGCCTGACGAGGATGTCAGCGGGCGAAGCCGGTTTTCCGTAGTAAGCGGTGTTCGCATTCGCGTCCGGAGAGATCACCGCGCCGTCGACACTCGCGCCCGCGTATGCCCCTTTCGAACGGATGTACGAAACAATGTCTGCGTTCACGGTTGAAGCCGTGCCCGCGCCTACCGGCCCCACCGCGACACTCGCGTCCCCGCCGAGCTTGAACGATGAGCTCAGCAGTGCGTCCATTGCTTTGTCTGTCCTAACCAGCATTACGATTTCGGAGCGATCGACGCCTGCCAGAAATCCGATGCTCGCGGTGCCCATGTTGTAGAAGGCCGGTCCCGCCCAGCGGCCGCTCTTGCCGTCGCGCGCGAGCACTACGGCAATGCCTCCAGATCCGCCGACTATGAAACCGCCACGCGTCACTCGGGGAGCAATAATGATTGCGCGGGCGTTCTTCAGGTTGTCGCGAAACCAGCGCATCTCGGGATCGTTCTGGAAGTTCGTGAGCGTGGTTTGGGCAGCCTTCAACTCTTCCTCCGATGTCTGCTTCGTATCGGGTGTTGCGCAGGCTGCAAGCACCCCTGCGAAGGCCAGCACAGCGAGCCTCAGTATGTTTTGGTGTGTGACGACCATAGGGACCTCCTGTTGTGGATTCTGGCTGCGAGAACGCTGCCAGATCCGCGGGCGCGTCAACACGCGCGCAGCGAGAATCCGGCAACGGACAGCTCGCCCCTAGTGTCAGACTCCGTTCAACGATTGGGTATTGGACCTTGGTCTAACTCGCCGGGTTCGGGGGGAGACTCGTGCACTCCGGGAAGCTCACGCCTCTGCGCGCACCTCGAGCTCCATCGTCCCGATGCCATCGATGGTGCCCTCGAGATGGTCGCCGTCGGCGAGTTTGGACACGCCGGCGGGCGTCCCGGTGGTGATGAGCGTCCCGGACTTCAGCGTCGTCACGCTCGACAGAAAACGGATGAGATCGCGCGGGCGTTGATCATGTCGGCGGTATGCGCCTGCATGACGAGCCGGCCATTCTGCTTCACGTTTATGCGCAGGTCCTGCGGCTCACGAATCTCGTCACGCGTGACGATCCACGGGCCGAGGCCGCAGAACGTGTCGAAACCCTTGCGGACGTTGCGCGTGTTGTGGCGGCCCTTGCCCCACGGGTCGCGAATGCTGATGTCCCAGCACATCGTGTAGCCGTACACGTAGTCGAGCGCGCTCTCCGCAGACACGTTCTTTGCCGTACGGCCGATCACGGCGCACAGCTCGCATTCGAAATCCACGTGGCGGGCGATCTTCGGAAGGATCACGGTTTCGCCGGGGCCGATGATCGACGAGGTGGGTTTCAGGAATACCTCGGCCATGAGGTCGTCGGCGGAGAACTGCGAGCGGTCGTAGGCGCCGACGCGGTACGCCACAGCGCAGAAATCGGCGTGAGATCGCTTGTCGGCTCGATCGGCTTGCCGCGTGAGAGATAGCGGCGCGTGACCGGCACGTTCTGCGAGGCGACCAGCAGCGTGTAACCGTCAGGGGCAGCGCGCATGGCTGCCTCTACCGCGAGGAGACCGCCCGCGTCGGGGCGGTTCTCGACGACCCAGTGCTGTTCGGTAGCGGCCGTCAACTGGGCTGCGAGCGGACGGAAGAACACGTCCCCTCCGGCGCCCGCAACGTATTCGGTACGGTGGACGGCGAGGTCGGGCTGATCCGGTTCTAGCCTGAAGCGCTCCGATTTCCGAGTCTGAAGCGCTCCGATACGCCCGCTTCGTCATTGTGGCGCGAAGCCGCAATCCAGAACCGTGGCCCGCCAGCGCTGACAAGCGCACCGCTGTTCTCTGGCAGCAGGTTCTGGATGCTTCTAACTCCGAACGTCGCGTTCGATGAGCGCCTTGTCGTGCACGACCGGCACCTGCCCCGGCGGCGGATTGGCGATGGCGTCCTCCAGCGACTGCGCCCCGCGCCATTCGCTTCGCGGGCGCGCGGTGCCGTCCGTGCCGATCTGGTCGATGCCCCAGTAGATTTCGAGATTGTGGCCGTCCGGGTCGAGAAACTCGACGGCGATCTGCACGCCTGCGCGCCGCCGCCCTTCGAATACGATCGTCGCGCCGCTTTCGCGGAGATGCTGGCGTGCCCGGAAGACGTCGTCGAGCGATCCCACTTCGAAGGCGAGATGATGGAGGTCGCCTTTGCCCGCCGGCCCCGTCGCCCCGCCGACCAGCGCGATGCCGTGATGGTCGGTGTTGCAACGCATGAACACCATGCCGCCGGGCATTATGTCTTCGCCATAGATGTCCGACACGCGGAAGCCCAGCACGCCGGTGTAGAACGCCACGGAGCGCTGGAGATCGGACACCCGCAGCACGACGTGGCCGATCTTGTTGAGCGAGAACGGCGGCCGCGCAGGGCTCACGGACGCGCGCAGCGCTTCGACGTCAACGGTCATTGCGTCTCCCTCCGGGAGGTTGCCGAAGGCTCACAGTTTATGAGCATCGCGCGCCGGGCGGCACATCGCGCATGCTCCGGAGGGCGGAGCCGGGGCGACCTTTCGCCCCCGGTAATCTACGCTGCCTTACCTGCCGCGCGTCCGGCGGGCGCGCGCAGGCTCGCGACGTTGCTCGGTGAGGCGAGGTCCTCGCGCATGCCGAGGATCTCGTAGTAGCGTGCGGCGAGCGCGAGATCCTGAAGCGCCATGCCGACGGACTTGAATACGATGAGGCCCTCCTGCGGCACACTCGCGCGGCCCGCGATCAGTTGACCCAACGTGGCACGCTTCGATTCCGGAAGGGCGCCCGCCTTCGCCGCTGCGATGAGATCGCCCGCCTCCTCGAAGGCATGCCGAGAATCGACGACGGCGAGCGCCGCATCCGCAAACGTGTCCGCGCCAATCTCCGCATACTGCGCGCGCGTGTTCCCCACCGCACAGAGGAGCCGGCAGCCTTTCAGCCACTCGCTGCGCACGATCGGCTCCATGCTGCGCGCGTTGCTTGCGGTTGCGACCACGTCCTTCCCGCGAACCGCTGCTTCGGCCGATTGAGCCGGCCTGACCGGGATGCCCAGCTTCGCCGACATCTCGCGCGCAAAGCGTTCCCGGTTGGAAACGGTCGGGCTATACACTTCGGCGCCTGCAATCGTGTACACGGCGGCGAGCGCTTCGAGCTGCGTGCGCGCCTGATTGCCGGAACCGAGGATGCCAATGCGCACCGGCCGAGGCATCGCCACTGTACGGGCCATCACGCCGCTTGCCGCGCCCGTGCGCAGGTCGGTGATGGGACGCCCGTCGATGACGGCAAGGAGCTCGCCGTCGCTCATGCGATAGAGCGTGACGACGTAGCGCGTGCCGACGTTCCTGATGTTGTGATACGCCTTCATCGCGCAGTAGCCCGCCGCCGCGTCGGCCGCGAAGAGCACGCGCATGGCGCCGTTCTGAAAGTCGGTCACGAACTTCCCCGATGCCGTCGTTCGGCCCGCCTCCTCGTGCTCGTACGTGCGCTCCAGAAGATCGATCGCCTCCGGCATGCCGATCGTGCCTTCGAGCGCATCGACACTGATCATCGTAGTCATGTCGAGTATCCTGTTTACTGCCGTTCGATCTTCGCCCGCTCGATGACCGCTTTCCATTTCGCGATCTCCGCGATCATGAGCTTGCGTGCTTCTTCGGGCGATGCACTCGCTTGCGCCGTCGCGCCCATCTCCAGCAGCTTCTGCTTGACCTCGGGCGCGTTCACCGCGGCCGCGACCTCCTGATGAAGACGCTGCACGATGGCGGGCGGCGTCTTTGCATGCGTCGAAAGACCCGTCCAGGATGCCGCCTGATATCCGGCCACACCGCTCTCGGCGATGGTCGGCGTGTCCGGCACGACGGGGGAGCGCCGCGCCGGCGCGACCGCGATCGCCCGCAGGATGCCGCCCTTCAGCGGCCCGATCACGCCTGGCAGAATCTCGAAAGCGAGCGGCACGTCCTTCGCGCGCACCGCCGTGATCACGGCTGGCGTGGCTTTGAACGGCACGGTCTGCGCGTCGATGCCCGCCATCGAAATGAACAGCTCGGCCGCGAGATGCTGCGTGGCCCCGATGCTGATCGTCGCGATGTTCACCTTGCCGGGATTCTTCTTCGCGAACGCGACGATGTCAGCGACGGAGGCGAGTTTCGAATCTGCGCTCGTGACGACGACGAGATCGAAGTCCGCGAGCGTCGAGATCTGTGTGAAGTCCTTCAGGATGTCGTACGGCAATGACTTGAAGAGGCTCGCGCTGATTGCAGTGCCGTTGCCGGCCTGGATGATCGTGTAGCCGTCGGGCGCGGCCTGGAGCGCCGCCGTCGCGGACATGATCATGCCCGCCCCCGGGCGGTTATCGACGACGACCTGCTGCCCCATGTTGCTCGACATCTTCTGCGCCACGACGCGCGCGGTGAGGTCGCCTACGCCGCCGGGCGCGAAAGGCACGAGCCAGCGGATCGGCTTCGTGGGAAAGGGCCGTTCGGCGGCGAAGCTCGCGCCGGAGAGAGCCGCGAGAAGCAGCGCGGTGCAAAGACGCCAAGCGCCGAGGAAATGATGTGTCATCGATCTGGTTTCTCCTTTTTCTAGATGCCCGACAGCGGTGGACGAGGCCCTGTCATTCAGCGCGGATGCCGGTCGCTTTGATGACCTTGTGCACCTGCCCGGCGGTGGTTCCGGAAGCCCATGTCCACTCCGATGGCAAGGATGGAAAAGGCTTTAGCCCAGGACATGAGGTCTTTGCTCTCCCGTGCGGCGCGCGGCGAAGTGCATGGGGGTTATCTCGAGCCCGCTATTTCTCTTCGATCCCGGCCTCGCGGATCACTTTGCCCATCCTGGCCACTTCTTCCTTGATGACGGCCGCAAGCTCGCGAGCGGTGCTGCCCACGGGATCGATGCCGATCGTCGCGAGCCGGTCCTTCGAGTCCGGGCGTTGAAGGATGCGAACGATCTCCTGATTAAGGCGTGTCGCGATCGCTTCGGGCGTCTTCGCCGGAACGAACACGCCGTGAAGCGAGACGGCCTCGAAGCCCGGGACGCCGGCTTCCGCCACGGTCGGCAGATCGGGATACGAGAGCGAGCGAGTGGGCGTCGTGACGGCCAGCGCCTTCACGCGGCGCGCATCGATATGAGGCCGCACGGGCGCAGCGGCGCCGAACATCATCTGCACTTCTCCGCTCATCACCGCGGTGAGCGCCGATGCGCTGCCCCGATAGGAGACGCGCACGATGTTCGTCTTCGTCATCGACTTGAAGAGCTCGCCCGCGAGGTGATTCATCGTCCCCGGCGCGGCCGAGCTGAAGTTGAGCTCGCCCGGACGCGCACGTGCGAGCGCGACGAGGTCCTTCACGGACTTCACCGGCAACTGAGGATGGACGACGAGCACGTTCACGCCGCGCGCCGCCAGCGTGACCGGCACGAAATCGCGATAGGGATCGTAGGGCACCTGCTTGCGCATGAGCGGCAGCAGCCAGAGGGTGTTGCCGTAGAGGAGCAGCGTGTGGCCGTCCGGCGGCGCCTTCGCGACTACATCACCCGCGATGACGCCGCCGCCCCTGTTATCGACGACCACCTGTTGACCCAGCGAGGCTGTAAGCCCCTGCGCGATGAGCCGCGAGACAAAGTCGCCGCTTCCGCCCGCCTCGGAAGCGACGATGCGCACGCTCTTCGACGGATACTCCTGAGCAGGCGCCTGCGTGCTGGCGACAAGCACGCCTGCAGCGGCGAGCTTAAGCGCGGGTCCGATCACGCTTGCGGTGCTCGTTCAATGTCCACCACCGGCGCTCTTGAACTCTCTTCCGCAGCCCTTGAGCCCTCGCTCCAGTGCTGCGAACGACTGCGTCGGCGCCGGCATGAGCCAGCGGAAGCCTTTTTCGAGCACGCGATCGACGTTGTTCGTACCCACGTGGGGATGGCCGCAGGGCACCTTGTATTCCTTGCAGATCGCGATAATCTCGTCGATCGCGGCCGCGACGGTGGGATGCTCGTATTGCCTCGGCAGACCGAGATCCTGCGAGAGATCGCCCTCGCCCACCAGCACGACCCCGATGCCCGGCACCTCCTTCAGCATCTTCGGCAGGTTCCTGATCGCTCGCACTTCCTCGCACATGATGATCACGAGCACTTCGCCGGCCGGATTGAGCGGCCACACGTCGGCGCGTTTGTAATACTCCTGCTGCGAGAGCCCCCAGTAGCGCGCGGCGCGTGCCGGCGCATCACCACGCATACCGGCGGGTTCGTAGTACTGGCGCCGATTGAGGCCTCGGATAGCGACATGCGACGACCGCGTTGCGTGCTTCCTCGACCGTGCTCACGTGAGGCCAGACGACGCCATACACTCCGATATCGAGCACCTGCTTCGCGATCCACTGGCTCATCTCGCCACCGTTCGGAGGGATGCGCACGAACGGCGCGACCGCAGGCGCGATGGTGCCCGACTCCGCGATCTGCTTGCGGTCGAGCATGTATTGCATGCAGTTTCGCAACTGCTGGATATCGTACGGGTTATGTTCCATCTCGAACACGACGCCGTCGTACGGCGCCGCCGCCATCGACTGCGCCGCGCCGATTTCCGGCGGGCAGAAACTCACGAAGGCGGGCTTGCCTTGTTCGAGCGCGCGGATGGCGCCGTTCAGCCGGGTGTTGTCTGCCATGGTCTAGCTCCTTTCAGAATGCTGCGCTATTGCCGAATTTCAGAGAGCGGCAGACGCCTCGGTGATGGATCAGCGTCATGCCCGGTTCGTCTTGCGTAGGTCGAAGCGCGGGTACACTTTGCCCACGTTCTTCTCGAAGATCTTCTCACGGTCGGCGGGCTCCAGCCACTCGATCGCATCGATGTAGCGCTTCGTATCGTCGTAGTTGTAGCCCGTCTCCGGATCGACGCCTCTGACCGCGCCGAAGATCTCCTGCGCGAAGAGGATGTTGTCCGCCGGAATGACCTTCAGCAGGAGCTCGATGCCGGGACGGTGATAGACGCACGTGTCGAAGAAGACGTTGTTCAGCAGCAGCTCGGACAGCGGCGGGCGTTTCATGTCCTGCGCAAGACCCCGATAGCGGCCCCAGTGGAAAGGCACCGCGCCCCCGCCGTGCGGGATCACGAACCTCAGCGTCGGAAAGTCCTTGAAAAGATCCGACGTGAGGAACTGCATGAATGCCGTCGTGTCGCCGTTGATATAGTGCGCGCCGGTGTGGTGGAAGTTCGGATTGCACGAGCCGCTGACGTGCACCATCGCGGGCACGTCGAGCTCGACCATCTTCTCGTAGAGCGGATACCACCCTTTGTCCGTGAGCGGCGGATCGGTCCAGTAGCCCCCCGACGGATCCGGATTCAGGTTGCAGCCGATGAAGCCGTACTCCTTCACGCAGCGTTCCAGCTCGGGGATACAGTTGGCCGGCGCGACGCCCGGCGACTGCGGCAACTGGCACACGCCCACGAACTTCTCGGGATAGAGCGTGCACACGCGGTGGATGACGCTCGTTCGCGACCGCCGACCAGCGCTCGCTCGTCTCGCGCTTGCCGATGTGATGGCCCATCTGGCCGGCGATCGGCGAGAAGATCGTGAGATCCACACCGCGATCGCGCATCGACTGCAACTGCGCGCCTTCGAGGCTTTCGCGGATCTCGTCGTCGCTGATGACGGGCGGCGCCTGGGGCGCGAGCGACGAATCCTTCAGCGAGTCGATCTGGCGCTGCCGCCAATCCCGCAGCGGCTTCGGCACGGTCGTGTAATGGCCGTGACAGTCGATGATCATCGCGCGTCTCCGGCCGCCTCAGTCGAGCGTGCGCGTCGTGGCATCGAACATCTCTTCTAGCGTGAGCGGACGCGCGATGATGCGCTGCTTCCAGGCGTAGTCGGCCGCCACTTCGAAGTTGCGCTTGTTCGCGGAGTAGCCGATCGGACGCTTGTCGATGCCGTCCGCCGGCGCGGCCTCGGTGGAGGCCTGGCGGCTTTCCTTGAGCATGCGGTAGACCTCGCGCACGGCCTCGGGATTTGACTTCGAGAGCTCGGACTTCACGACGACGATGTGATTCACCATCAGTGCGCCGTATTTGGCGTGCCAGCCGCGTCCCGCCGCGGCCGGGTCCGGGATGAGCGATTTCAGCTTGGGATGCTTGAGATCGTCGCCCGACAGGACCGCCGCATCGATCTCGCCATCGAGCAGCATCTGCTGAAGCTTCTTGCCTGCCGGCGCCCGCCTCGCGTTCGGTGGATCTTTATAGTCGGGCACGTGGCCGTCGGTGAACGTGACGAACTGGACGCGTTCCAGCTCGACACCGAAATCGTTCTGAAGAATCCCTCGCACCCAGGTGGGCGTCGTCTGCGGATAGGTGCGCAGACCGATGCGTTTACCTGCGAGATCAGCGGGCGTGAGGGTGCCGCGATCGGCGTTGTAGGCGATCTGCGCGTGCTGGAAGCGGCCATGCAGCACGACCGGCAGCGCGACGAGCGGCTTGCCCCAGGAGATCGCCTGGAGGTAGGTCATGATCGCGAGCTCCGCCACGTCGAACTCGCCGGCGACCACGCGCTTGAAGTGGTCATGCGGGACCTCGGCTTCGGCGAACTCGAGCTTCAGGCGCTCGCTCTTTATCTTCCCCTGCTTCAGCGCGACGGTGTTCGGGTAATCGCCGATCATGATGTCGAGTTTCAGTGCTTCCTGTGTCGTGCTCATGCCATCGTCTCCTCTTGATATGCCGAATCAGCCATCCGTCCAGAATCGTCGTCCCTGCGCGAGGCAGGGACCCAGGCCCGGATTCCTGCCTTCGCAGGAATGACGGATCTGTGAATCACCGCATCAGTCGGCGAGCACGGGATAGAGCGTCTGCGCCGTGCGCGCGAAGATCCATTCCTGATCGGATCGCGAGAGGCACGAGAGCACCTCTTTCGCTTCCTTCACCATCTGCGGGAGCGTGCCGGTGGATGCGGGATAGTTCGAGCCCCAGGCGATGCGGCTCGCGGGAATTTCCTGGACGAGCTTCGGGAAGAACGCCTGGGGCGTGTTCGCACCGTCGCGTGAGTGACGCACGTTGTTGGTCGACAGCTTGAAGTACACGTTCGGATATTTCGCGAGCTCGAAAAGAAATGCCGAGCGCGCGTAGGGCGGCCCGTCACCGCGAGGCACGTGCATCAGGTGGTCGACGATGATCTTCACCTTCGGGAACTTGCGGATGAGCGTGAACAGCATGTAAAGCCCCTCACGGCGCAGTTGCGTGACGACGGGAATGCCCAGCTCCTCGCAAGTCTCCCAGGCCTTGAAGGTCTGCGGATCGTCGAGCGTGTCGGCCTGCTTCTCCATCGTGCTGCCCGCGCTGAAGATGCGAAGTCCGGTTACGCCCTTGCCGTGCCAGTAGCGAATCTTCTCCGATGCGTCAGGCGCGGCGAAATCCACCGCGCCCACTCCAGTAAAGCGCCTGGGCTGCGTTGCGATCGAGTCGACCATGTACGAATTGTCGTACCCGTACGTCGTCGACGAATGGACGATCGCCGCCTTGTCGACGCCGGCCTCATCCATCGAAGCGATCAGGTTCTCGAAATCGATCGGGCGCTCGGCCGACCACACGGATTGTTTGCCGCCGAGGGGCGCGATGGGATAGCGCTGCGTGTCCTTCGAAATGATATGCGGGTGAATGTCGATGATTCTGGATGCCATGTTTGTTTTCCCGTCCATTGGATGTGCGATACGTGGATACGGTGCGGATCAGGCGGCCTCGGGGTCCACGAACATGTCGCTGATGGCGTAGGTGCGCTTCAACATACCCTGCTGGTGGACGTACTTGATCAGGGCCTCGATCGAAGCGCGGTTCTTCTCGATCCCGTAAGGCAGCGGGTCGGGGCCGACGATCGTTGCCATTTCCGCGAGCTGCTTGTCCTTGCCGGAGGCTTTGTCGGCGGGCTGGAGCTGCTTTAGCCAGCGTTCCTTGGCCTCCGTGAACGCTTTGTACAGCGACTTCGCGACCCACGGATGCGCCTCGAGCACCGAGTCCTTGACGACGAGCGTTCCATGGAAAGGATAGATGCCGGTCCGGCGATGCCATTCGGCTTCGAGCTTCCTTGAATCTTCGAAGAATTCGACGTAGTTCGTTTCCGCGGGCTCCGCACCGCTAGCTGCCCACCCTTCCTTGGGCGCGCCGGTGCGGCCAAGACCGGCGTTTCCGGTAAACCCGGCTTGCAGCTCACCGGAGGCCATCATGCTGACGAGCGACTTCCCCTCGGGAACGTGCTTGACGAACTCCGGCAGCTTGAGCGTCGTCACATGCTCTTCGTCGTCGACCCACCAGGTGATCTTCGTGACGTCGATGTCGTACTCGTTCTGAAGAATGCCGCGCCCCCACACGCCGGTCGTAACCGAATAGGCGCGCACGCCGGCGTTCTTACCTTCGAGATCCTTGGGTTTGCCGATGCCCGCGTCCGGCCGGTAGACGAAACCGGAATGATGGAAGTTGCGCGAGACGAATATCGGCAGGGCCTTGAACGGCCGGCCGTGCTCGCGGGCGATCATATAGGTCGACGGCGCGATGTCGCAGACGTCGAACTCGACGTCGCGCACCATGCGGCGGTACGCGGCGATCTGCGGGTTCACGTCGATGAACTGAGGCTCGACGCCCTCGATCGGGATGCTCCCGTCCCTGATCGCGGCAGTATGGCCCAGGGTGGAAATGGCCATTTTCAATCGGACTGGCGTATTCGGCATCGGATTTCCTTCAGAAACGTAGGTTGACTATTGGCGCTCGATCCTGGCTTGCTCGATCACCTTTCTCCACCGGGCGATATCCGAGACCATCATCTTGCGCGTCTCTTCGGGCGTGCTCGCGCGCGCCTCGATGCCCATGTCCTGCAAAGTCTGCTTCACTTCCGGGACGGTCACCGCCTTCGCGACTTCCTCGGCGATTCTGTCGATGATCGTCCGCGGCGTCCCCGCAGGCACGCTGATGCCGGTCCAGGAGTGAACGACGAAGCCGGGCACGCCGCTCTCGGCGATCGTGGGTACCTCCGGCAGCCCCGCGAACCTGCGGCCGGAGCCGACCGCGAGCGGCTTCAGCGTGTTGCTCTTGATGTGCGACAGTACCGGTCCCAGCAGCTCGAACGCGACGCGCAACTCATCGCCGCGCAACGCGGTGATCAACTGTGTGTTCGACTTGAAAGGCACGGTCTGCACATCGATTCCCGCCATCGACTTGAAGAGCTCGGCGGACAGGTATTGCGTGCTCCCGATGTTGATCGTGCCGATATCGAGCTTGTGCGGGTGGCTCCTGGCAAAAGCGATCAGGTCCCGGAGCGACCCGAAGCCGGACTTCGCCGTCGTCACGAGAACCATCTCGAAGAAGGCGACGGTGGTCACTTGCGTGAAGTCCTTGAGCACGTCGTAAGGCAACGACTTGAAGAGCGAAGCGCTGATCGCGACGCCGTTGCCGGTCTGGAGCAGCGTGTAGCCGTCCGGACTCGCCTTGATGACCGACGTAGCGGCAGCGACGCCGCCCGCGCTGGGGCGGTTGTCGATGATCACCTGCTGGCCCATGTTCTTGCTCATGTGCTGGGCAACCAGGCGGTTCGAGATATCACCGACGCCCCCCGTTCCCACGCCCAGTACCAGCCGGATCGGTCTCGCCGGATAAGCGTCGGCCGCCCGCGTGTCGGTAACCAGACTTCCGAGCAGGCAAGCGCAGACGATCTGCGCCAGCACGCAGCCCCTCCTCATCCGTTTCTCGCTCCTTCCAGCTTCGGTCGTGCTCGAGATGCTGCATGATCCCACCGTTGGGGATTACCGGCTAATGAAATGTACGGCAAGCGCCATAACCGCTTGGTAATATGAGCCGCGTGCCGAACGGAGCACGGGGAGAGAGATGAACCAGCCGATCGCCTACATGCGAGCGGGCCTGAAGCCGCGCTCGCTGCAACTGCTCGTCGCCGTCGACGACCTCCGGCAACTCGGCAAGGTCGCGGCCTTCATGAATATCACGCAGCCCGCCGTGTCGAAGGCGATCGCGGAAGTCGAGCGCGGCCTGGGACTCAAGCTCTTCGAGCGCACCGCGCGCGGCGTGCACCCGACGATCTACGGCGAATGCCTGATACGGCACGCGCGCTCGATGCTGGGGACCCTCGCCCAGGCGCGCGACGAGTTGCTGGGACTCGCCTCGGGCAGTTCGGGGAGCCTGCGCGTCGGCGTGCTGGCGACGGCGGCGCCCGTGCTGCTTCCGCGCAGTCTCGCGGAGGTGAAGAAGCGTCAGCCGAACATGACGGTGCTCGTGCGCGAAGGCACGGTAGAAACGCTCCTGCCCGAACTGTGGCTGGGCAATCTCGATCTCGTCGTCGGTCGTCTTCCGGATCGTCATATCGCGCCCGCGCTGGGCGAGAAAGTGCTGACGCAGGAAAGCATCGCACTGGTGACCGGATGCCACCATCCGCTCGCTTCGCGCAAGCGCGTCGCC
Organism: uncultured beta proteobacterium; assembly: GCA_963808765.1. Taxonomy (GTDB): domain Bacteria; phylum Pseudomonadota; class Gammaproteobacteria; order Burkholderiales; family SG8-41; genus JAQGMV01. The sequence continues at coordinate 73,965 of CAWEHH010000038.1, read as the reverse complement.
TGGGACCAACTCACGGATTTCCCCTGGGTGTGGCCCCCGGTAAACACGTTGCTGCGTGCACCGCTCGAGCGCGCGTTCGAGCGACATGGCATCCCGCTTCCCGGAAACCGAATCGAGACGCTCTCGGTGCATGTCATTCGCACCTATCTGCACCACACCAACGCCATCGCCGCATTGGCCGCGGACGTGTCGAGGTATTACGCGTCGGAGCGCATGCTGGCGGTGCTTCCGGTCGAGCTGCCGGGGCTCGTGCGGCCGGTGGGTGTCATGTGGAGCCGGCAGCGGCCCCTGTCGCCCGCGGCGCAAGCGCTGATCGAGAGTCTGGAGGAGACGGTCCAGCGCCTCACGCCGGCCCGCGGAGAACGCCGCGTGAGTGCACGACGGCGCTATTCGAATTTATCGGCGATGCAGGCGCATGAGTAGGCTTACCACCCATACGGCTCGGTCGCGTAAACGCCGAGCGCTTCGAGCTGCGTCGCGATGTAGTCGAGGCGCTCCTTGCTCGCGGTGGGCAATGGCCGCCGGGTTGGCCCGACCGGGCGTCCAACCAGCGCCATGCCGCCCTTGAGCGACGACGGATACTGATCGCGGAAGATCGACCACAGCCGGTCGATCTTGTATTGGCACTCCCGTGCTTTCGGCCACTCTCCGGCGACACACGATCGATACAGCTCGTACACGAGATTCGGGCAGATCGCACCGGCGGAGGAGGACGAGCCCACGCCGCCCACCGGGATCGACGGCAGCAGGAACTCGACGCCTGTCAGCATCGCGAAGTTCGGACGCATCGCATGCGCGCGGGTCGAGAGCGCGAAGAAGCGCTCGCTGTTGAAGCTCGCCTCCTTCACGCCGATGAAGTTCGGGAGCCGCTCGATCAGGCGCGCGAGCAGATCCGGCGTCATCTCGACGCCCGCCAGATACTCCGGCGAAGTGTAGGCGAGGAGCGGCAGGTCGATCGAAGTGCCGAGCCACACGAAGTAGTCGTAGATCGCCTGCTGTGAGACGTGCCAGAAGTACGGCGTGATCGCGATGACGCAGTCTGCGCCGGTCTCCTGCGCGTGGCGCGCGAGTTCCAACGAATCGTTGACCGCGAGTGCACTCACGTGGATCGCCACCGGCACGCGGCCCGCGACTGTGTTGACCACAGCTTCGGCGCCCGCCTTGCGCTCGGCGGTCGTCATATTGAGCGATTCGGATTTGTGATACGGCCACGTGATGCCGGTCGCACCGGTGCGCACGTGAAAATCCGTTGCCTTCTCCAGCGTCGCGAGATCGAGGCTGAAGTCGTCCTTGAACGGCGTGACGGGCGCCTGCATGACGCCTTTCAGTGTGAGCGACATTCGATGTTCCTTTGCTCGAGCGACAGCGGGAGGAGCGGGAATGCGCGATCAGTTCGTCTAATGGATCGCCTCACACCCCTCTCACCGCTTTAAGGTTCCAGTTTGATCCCGGCTTTCTTCACGAGCTTCGCCCATTTGTCGAGATCGGTGCGGATGAGCGTGCCGAAATCCGCGGGAGTAGGGCTCGGCGTGATTTCCATGCCGTCCTCGACGAAGTGACGCCTGGTCTCCGGCTCCTTCAGCACTTTCGCCATTCCGGCGTGCAGCCGCGTCACGATGTCAGGCGAGGTGCCGGCCGGCACGAGCAGGCCGAACCATTGAACGACATCGTAGCCCGGCATGCCCTGCTCCGCGATCGTGGGAATGTCGGGCGCGCTCTGAAGCCTCTTCGCGCTGGTCACGCCCAAGGCACGCACTCTGCCGGCCGCGATTTGCGGCTGCGCGCTCGCGCTCGCGATGACCATGAGCGGCACGTGCCCCGCCACGGTATCCATGAGCGCAGGAAACGTCGCCTTATATGGGACATGCACCATGCGCGTGCCGGTCATCGTGAGAAGAAGCTCCATCGACATGTGCTGGATCGAGCCGACGCCGCCCGACGCATAGTTGAGCTTGCCGGGATTCGCTTTCGCGAGGGCGACGAGTTGCGGGACGGTTTTCGCGGGAAGCGAAGGATGGCCAATCAGCACCGACGGTGCGATCGCGATGAGCGAAACCGGAGCGAAATCGCGCGCGAGATCGAAGGGGACTTTCGCCATCAGCGCCGCGTTGCTCGCATGAGAGCCGATGCACGTGAGCAGCGTGTGCCCGTCGGGGGCCGCGCGTGCGACGTATTCGGCGCCCACGTTACCACTCGCGCCGGGGCGGTTCTCGACGACGATGGTCTGCCCGAGGTAATCCGCAAGCCTGGGCGCGAGGATCCGCGAAACCTTGTCCGTCGCCCCGCCCGGGGTCGAAGGCACGACCCACCGGACAGGCCGCTCGCCGGAAGCGCCGCTCGCAGCGCCGGAGACGACCGTGCACAATGCGATGCCTGCAATAGAGCTGATCGCGCGCGTCCTCATGCTTTCATCGTCCTTCGCTCAGCCACTCTTTCGCCGCGGCCCTCGCGGCCTGCTCTTCGGGCGCCCCCTTCACGATCATGTTCCTGGGGGCGTGGCCGCTGCTTTTTTCGTTGCGATAACAGTGAAACCGCACGGCAGCCGGATAGCGCGAGAGATCGAGCTGCTCGTAATAGGACGGCGGCACCGAGCCGGGAACGTGCGGGTCCATGCGGTCTTTCTCGTAGATGTTCATGCGCCGCGCGATGCGCCACGCGTCGTCCGGTTTCTCGTACAGATCGAGTGTCACGCTCCACGTCTGCAAGTCGAACTCGTAGCCATCGAGGGTGCGGCCCTGATGGAGGATCACGTAGAACTCGCACACCGCGCGGTTTCCGTTCAGCATGACGCGCGGGTTGCTCATCGAATGGCGCTGGGTATCCCCGGCGTGGTGTCCCGCCATCATCCTGCTCGACTGCTCCGCGAACTCGCGCGCGGTGCCGTTGAACCAGGAGGTGGTCACGCGCGCATCGGGAAGGAAGCATGCGGCAAGCCCCGCCCAGTCGCCCGAGTCGCGGCAATGCGCGGCGTTCGTCGAGTTTTCGATGATCTCGAACTTGTCGATCACTGCCTGCAGCGTTGCCTCTCGAGCCACGTCTCCTCCGGCCTCGGATCTGCGATGGTCCCCGCCGGATTCTAGAACATACGCACGGTGCGGCTGTTAACCGTAAAGTTCAAACTCATGCAACCCTTCCCCGGAAATGCGAGGGTCGGAACCGAATGACGATCCGTCTTCTCGTCGCCGACGGCGAAGGGAGCAATATCGTCCGTCGCCTCCGTGAGCATCCGGATTCTCGTGGCTTCGAGCTGCTCGTGCCGGCGAGTGGCGCCGAGGCGGATCTCCTCGCGTGTGCTGCGCACGCCGATGCGATTCTCGCCTATGAAGCGTCCATCCCCGCCTCGGTCATCGGCGCTGCGCCCTCGCTCAAGTTGATCCAGAAGCATGGGCTCAACTGCCGCAAGATCGACGTCGCCGCAGCGACCGAGCGCAACGTGCGCGTGGCGACGCTACCGCTGGTACGCAACGTGACGGTCGCGGAGCACGCACTCGCGCTGATCCTCGCCTGCGCGCGGAAGGTGATTCCCGGCCATCGCGCCGTCACCGAGGCGGTCTATCAGAAGATGGGACTCGAGCCCGTTATCACGGCGCACCGTACGTACCGCTCGAACTGGCCGCGGATCGAAGGCATGACGGAGCTCTTTCAGGCGACCGTCGGCATCGTGGGGATGGGCGATATCGGCATGGAAATCGCGAAACGGTGCCGCGCCTTCTCGATGCGCATCCTCTACTACCAGCGCACGCGCCATCCGCAGGCGATCGAGACCGTGATGGGCATGCGCTACTCCCCTCTCGACGCGCTCCTCTCCGAATCGGACTACGTCGTGCTCGTGCTGCCGCACACGGCCGCAACCGAAGGCATCATCGGCTCACGCGAGCTCGCGCTGATGAAGCATTCCGCGACGCTCGTCAACGTGGGCCGCGGCGGCCTGATCGACGAAGAGGCGCTCGTGAACGCGATTCGCAGCAAGCGCATTGCCATGGCCGGGCTCGACGTCTATCGCAGAGAGCCTTTGCCCGCCGAGAGTGAATTGCGGACGTTGCCCAACGTCGTGCTCCTCCCGCATACGGGCGGCGGCTCCTACCGCTCCTGGGAGATCGATCTGCCTGCGGTGTTGCGGAACATCGCGCTGTTCTTCGAGGGACGCGCGGAAGGGATCATCAATGGTTGAAGCTGCGGCCTGACAGGCTCTTGCGGCGAACAGCCAAAGATAGCGGCTCTGATAGAAGCCGACACCGATGGCAGCAATGGCGACAGTGGAGCTCCATAGGCCTCCGAAGCGAGCGCAACGCTTGTTCAGTGGCACTGGCCTGTATAGCCCCGCATGAAAGTAGATGCCAAGGCGGGCTCAAGCAGCATCGCGGCGCGAGCCCTAACGTGCCATTAACCTGCGGGCCGCTCGCGGCCGTCGGTGTTGAACGGATGGTTCGGCGGCATTCGTCGTGTCAACGTATCAATGCTATACGAGCCCACAGTCACGATGCCGAGCGCGGCATCTCCGATCGCCGGTAGGATGGTATCGACAGTGAGCGCGGAATGACCTGTGAGTGGCAGCTGCTTGTCGAGCCCGCACTGTTTGTATTGCTTCACGAAATGAACCGCATCGGCTCCAGCAAACCAAGCGTAGACGGCATCGGCTTGCATGGAACCGGCCTCGCGGAGGTACGGCGCGAAATCCATCGTGCCGAAAGGAGGATAGCTCTCCGCGACGATCTCGCCACCGGCGGACCGGAAGCCAGCCATGAACGCTTCGACCGAATGGCGGCCGCCCGCGAAGTCCGCTGCCATTACGATCATTTTGCGATACGGGGTGTTCGTCATGATCCAGGCGCCCATGGGGTAGTTCGCCTGGTCGCTGGTCTCGCTCAAGCGGAAGATATTGGGCGAAGCCTGCTGTGGCGAAGTGAGCACGCGGGTAAAGGCTGCCGGCACCAGCAGCGGAGTATGGTGCTCGTGCACATAATTACGGATTGCCAACGCCACCGCGCTGCTGATCGGTCCGACGACGAAGTCAACGCCGTCTCCCTCGATGAGTTTCTTGATCTTGGCCAACGCGAGCTCGGGCTTGGCTTCGTCGTTCTCCTCGAGGATCCGCATTTCCCGTCCGCCCGCTTCCACATCGACACCGCGCCGGAGTCCGGGGGCGGTTGGCTTTTCGCCGGCAAGAGGTACAGGGTGGTCGCAAACGTGAAGTAGACCGCGAGCACGAGCACCCCCAGGAACCATGCGCTGCGGCCGCCGTTGCATGAGACGGTGAGCGTCGCGAGGAACATCATCGCCACGGCGCCCGGCCAGAACTGGAGGGTCATCGGCGTCGGGCCCAGGAAGTAGCTCGTGATCACCAGCACGGGCGCCACGAACAGTGCGATCTGCGCTGCGCTGCCCAGCGTGATGCCGATGCTCAGGTCGAGCCGGTTTTTTCCGCGCCCCGGAAAACGCCTCTACCATCTCGGCGGCGCCACCCACGAGCGCCACGACCACGAAATCATCAGCGCGAACCCGCGCCCATGCGGGACCTCGTTCGATCGGACGATACCCCCGCGGCGCGATAAGAAAATGCCAGCCCAAACGACTGGCATTCGATGTAGGAGGGAATCCGGCAAAAGCGATGCCCGACGGTTTACGTTTACCCTTGCATTCTACCGCTGCGTTATCGCGCGCCGTGCCCCATAGAGGGCCGTCCCCGATGTGATAAGGTGTCTCACATTTGAATGTAGGGCGAGAGGCGTCGTGCCATGTCTAATTCTTTGCCACAAGGAGCAGCGTTGGAGGCACCCTTGGAAGGCAGTGTACATGCGCCCACCCTGCCGGTCGTCGAAGCGTCGCCGTCAGTGACGTCCCCAGCACGCAGGCTTTCGATCTGTCTCATCAATCCCAAATTCGAGCCGTCGTACTGGGGTTTCGATTACGCCCTGCCGCTCTACCCGGGAGACAAGCGCTGCACCATGATCACCGGCGCGCTGCCCGCGCTTGCGGCGCTCGCCGAGGGGCACGACGTCGCCCTCATCGACGAGAACATCGAGGCGATTGACTTCGAGGCGCTGCGCCAGTACGACGTGATCGGCCTCACCGGGCATGAACGTCCAGAAGAAGCGCATGCGCGAGATCCTCACGCGCCTGCGCGAGATGAAGCTCTTCGTTGCTGTCGGCGGCGCCTACGCTTCGGTCGATCCCGACTTTTTCAACGGCCTCTGTGACGTCCTCTTCGACGGCGAGGCCGAGACTACGTGGCCGGAGTTCCTCGCGGACTACGCCGCCGGCCGGCCGTGGAAGACGCTCTACCGCCAGGCGCGAGCGCACCGACATGACCAAGGTGCCGATGCCACGCTACGACCTCCTCAAGGTCGACCGGTACGCCTCGGGCGCCCTCCAGTTCTCGCGCGGCTGCCCTTTCCAGTGCGAGTTCTGCGACATCATCGTCACCTTCGGCCGCAGGCCGCGAATGAAGAAGCCTCAGCAGCTCGTCGACGAGCTCGAGTGCATGCGGAAGGCCGGCTTTTTCTCGGCCTTCATTGTCGACGACAACTTTATCGGCAACAAGAAGGCGGCCAAGGAGCTGCTGCGGCTCATCATCCCGTGGCAGGAGAAGCACGGCTACCCGCTCAAACTCTCGACCGAGGCCAGCGTGAACCTCGCCGACGACGCGGAGCTCCTGGAGCTCCTTTATCAGGCGAACTTCCGCCATGTCTTCATAGGGCTCGAGACGCCGCGCGAAGCGTCTCTCAAGGAGACCAAGAAGTTCCAGAACGTCCGCGGCGACTCGCTTGCCGCGAAGCTCGAGCGCGTGCAGCGCGCCGGGATCGACATCAACGCCGGGTTCATCGTCGGCTTCGACAACGACGACGCCGCGATCTTCGAGGACCAGTTCCGATTCATCCAGGACAACGGCGTCGTGCTCGCAATGGTGGGCATGCTCCAGGCGATCCCCAAAACGCCGCTCTACGATCGGATGAAGAAGGCGGGACGCCTGGTCGAGAGCGACGACAACTGCAACATCGTACCCGCAGCAAATGTCGCGCGAGGAGCTCGTGAAGGGGTACTGGGGGCTCGTCAAGCGCCTCTACACGCCCGAGGCGTTCTTCGACCGTTATTTTGCCGCCTACCGATTGCCCGAGTACCACGCGCGCCGCGCGTTGATCTCGCACAAGGCGGGCGAGGGCAAGTTTCTCCCGACCTTCCTGTATGGCGTCATCCTTTTCTGGACGTTGTTCCGGGCGCTCGTGCGCGACGGCTCGCTGCGCAAAGTCGGCGCCATCTACCTCCGCTACTTCTTCCGGGTGAACCTGAGCTATCGCAAGGACGTGATCGGTTTCGCGCAATTCATGAACCGCTGCGTGACCCACTGGCACTTCTATCGATTCACGCGCGACGCATCCGAGGGCAAGCTGCGGCTGTTCAACAGCGGCTGAGCGGACGCGCCGACGTAGCGCGAAGCGCGAAGTGGACCCGCCAGCACCGCTAGCGGGCGGTCCGGTTCATTGCGGGGTTAGGCATCGCCGTGTGGCTCAGGTGACCTCGGTTGAAGGAGATCCCAGAGATTCCCCCAAGGATCTCGGAACACGGCCACTGTTCCGTAACTCTCTTCCTTGGGCTCGCGCACGAAGGTAACCCCTTTCTCCGCGTACCTGCGGTAGTCGCGGGAGAAGTCATCGGTGTAGAGGAACAGGAAAACTCGCCCCCCAGTTTGGTTACCAATGCGTAGGCTCTGCTCGGGGTTCGACGCTCGGGCCATAAGCAAGCGCGACTCGATGGACCCTGGCGGAGCGACAACTACCCAGCGCTTGTTCTGCTCGGGGACGAACGAATCTTCGATAAGCGTGAAGCCAAGGATACCGACGTAGAAGGCAATTGCCTCGTCATATTCGGGTACCACCAATGACACGAGTCCGATCGATTGCTTCACGGCGCGAGTTTCCTGCGAGGCCTAAACGGGCAACCGCCCGCAACCGACGAGGTCGCGCTCGGACATCAGCCCAGCTCGAAGGTCGTGACGCCGAAGATGCGCTCATGCGCGAGTACCGGAGGAGGGCCCAGGTACATCCGCGCGCAGCCGAAAACCTCGATCATCCGGTGCTGATTCACGAACTCGATCGCGGCGGGGTTGTTCTCCGGGGCATCGAGATACAGCGGACCGCCCGCGGCGAACTCTGCCAGGTGCGCGTAAAGGGCCTGGGCCACCAAGGCGTCATCAGCGAACAAGGGACCGATCTTGCATCCTTGGCTGCAGCGCCGCACCACTCCATATCCGCTCAGGCTCCCGCCGCGCTGGCAACCAAGGGCGAGAGCATCGGGCTGGGATATCCATCCTCTCAGGAAGGTCGGGCGCAAGGCGGGGAAGCACGTGCGGTCGTAATCGAGAACCTGATCGAACGGAACGGCGGCCAGCGGGATGATGTCTTCGTAGTTAACCAGCGAGGTTGGCGGACGCACGGGGATCTCGGCACGAAAACGCATGTTGCGATGGGAGAAGACGAAGCCACCCGCGGCATAGAAGCCCTGCATCGCGAAGACGCCGTCCAAACCTATGCCTGCGCCCGGGCGAAGGCGGCTAAGAAGCCGCTCGCGGCGGGCGTGCCAGAGCGCATTGCCGAGACCCCGGCCGCGATATTCCGGCCGGACGATGAAGAAGCCCATGAAGCCGAATTCGCCGTTGTAGGAAGTGATGGCTCCGCCGCCAATCAACTCGCCGTCAAGGTCCGCCGCGATGAAGGCTGCCGGGTCCGTGGCCCAGAACAGATCGGCATCGTGAAGGCCGGGATTCCAACCCTCGCGTGCAGCCCAGCCGACAAGCTCGTCTACCTCGACACGGGTCATGTTACGTATTACCAGCGCACTCGACATCGCGATGCTCTCCTCAGTCGTTCGTCGAGCGCGCGCCCGCCTGGCCCAGCATCGATCCAGGCCGTCGTCGGCTGGGGTTGGCTCGGGAACCTATGGGAAGGTTGACCATTAAGACGACCGCACTACGGCTGTCCGTCCGGATCTCGCCAAAACCGGCTGTCGCGCGACGCATGCCGCGTGGCATCCAATGAAGCATGACACGACGCCTTGAGCCGCGACGTAGCGCAGTGGCGCTGAAACGGTCGGCTCGAACGTAAAGTTGGGCGCCATTTTCTAGCGAGCGACTGCGGCGTCAGCGATGCCCGCGAGTGCCTTTCGAAGCATGTCGACGGCCGGGCATTGTGGTACCGCGTGCCTCTGTGCGATGAACGCAGGATCGTTGTAGCCGAACCATACTTGGGCGGACGAGTCTTCCCAGACGAGCGCCTTCAGCGGCAAATCGATGCCTACGGATTGTGCACACTCCATGAACGGCGTCCCCCCTTGGGGATTGCCAAAGATCAAAAGCTCGGTCGGCCGTAGCGATTTGCCGACCTTGGCAGCTCCGGCTGCGTGATCAATGCGCGCGAACACGGTGAGGCCACGCTGCTTAACCAGGCCTTCGAGCTTGTCCATCGTCGCTTTCGCGCTGTGGGGGCTCTTGAGGGAGATCAAGCCGTCGGCGGCGCTTGCCACGGATACGAAAACCAACATGGCAGCGGCTGTGAGTAAAGGTAAGACCTTCATGCGAACTCCTTAAGGGCAAGCGAATTGAAGACATAACAATGGTGCCCAACGATCACGATGACCGGCAGCTTGGACACGGGGTTGGAACTCATGACTGCAGTGTGTAATGAACTTTGCCGTCGACAATGTCTATCGCTCTGCGTTGTGTCAATTCCTCGATGAGCTTGTCGAGTTCCCCATCCATGAGCTGGTTTCCGAAAAGCGCCTTGATGGTACTTCGGAGTGTCTTGACTGTTCGCGGCCTAGCCGCTTTGCGTCTTGCGAGATTATCGATGACGACGTCGATCTTTTCTGACACTGGCCCGGAGTTCGGCGTCTCAGGTAGGTGAATATCGGCGATAGACTTAAGTCTCTTGCACAAGACATTTTGTGCCATGAGATGCTTGATTAACGGATCGAAGCCGGTGTCCTTGGAAATTAGGTAAAAGCAGGCGTCGGGAGTCTCCGCGGCCAATCGGCCCATGTAGTAAGCGATGTGGAAGTCGAGCGCATTCCGTCCGCTGCCATCGATCTGGATGTACTCAGCATCTGGCCCGAAGGCCTGCAGGGCACGAGCCATGTCGAGTGGAATCTTGGCTTGGTGGGCACCCACAAACACCTTAATTCTGAACGGACGATCGTTCAACGCACCAATGTCTTTCGGTTGAATGTTCTCGAAATCAACAAGCACAAAGCCGTTTTTCAACTCGTCCCCTTCGGTCCAACCCATATGCCGAGTTCTAAGGACCGCGCTAAGCGGCCCAAAACAGGCGGACGAACACCGCTTGCGAGAGGGCCCTTCTTCAGCGCAGGGTTAGATGCTCTTGATCAGTTGACTTTCATACCGCGTGCCTCAGTCCACGATTGCCTGCAGCACAAGTGCGTTGATCACTTTTCGGTAATGCAGCCGCATGGGGCCGGGCGTGTGCGCCATGAAGACGACGATGAGCTGCTCCTTCGGGTCCACCCAGAAATTGGTGCCGTTCGCGCCGCCCCACGTGAAATCCCCGGGGGAACCCATGATGCCGGGGCCGCCAGTCGAGCGCCGCACGGCCATCGTCAGGCCAAAGCCGTAGCCCGCGCGGGTCGGATCAGTGCGCTCGAGGTAATTCGCGATCTCCGGCCCGAGGTGGTCGGCGGTCATGTAGTCCACGCTCTTGCTGCCCAGTACACGCACGTCGCCAAGGCGCCCTCGGTTCAACAGCATCTGCGCGAAGCGCACGTAGTCTCCAGCGGTCGACGCAGCGCACCCGCCCCCGCACTCGAACCGCGTGGGCTTGGTGCGGTCAGCCACCGTCTGAGGCTTGCCAGTGTCCGGGTCGATGGGCAGCGCCTTCGCGTAGCGCTTCACCTTTTCGGGCGGTATGACGAAGCTGGTATCCACCATGCCGAGCGGCCTCCAGATGCGCTGCTGCAGGTAGCTACCTAGTGTCTGCCCCGACTCCGCTTCGATGATCAGTCCGAGCACGTCGATGGACAATCCGTATTCCCACGCACTTCCCGGCTGGTAAAGCAAGTTGACCTTGGAGAGCCGTTCGATGAATTCCTCGCCGGTGTAGTCGGCGGCCGACGAGCCGGACGAAGCCGGATGCATCTTGTGCACCGGCGTCGAGCCACGCCCGCCGTAGGTGAGCCCCGACGTATGACGCATCAGGTCCTGGATCGTCATTTGACGTCTGGCGGGCACCGTTTCCATGATCGTCTGGCCGGCCGCGTCGGTCTTCATCACGCCGACGCGTAAGTTGCCGAGGGCGGGAAACCATTTCGAGGCCGGGTCGGTCATCGCGATGCGGCTCTCCTCTACGAGCTGCATGATGCCGACGCCGACCATGGGCTTCGTCATGGATGCGATCGCGAAGATCGCATCCTTCGACATAGGCACGCCCGCCGCCTTGTCGAGATAACCGAAGGACTCGTAGTAGGCGAGCCGGCCTTTGCGCGCGACCGCGATGACGGCGCCAGGCATCTTCCCACGCTCGATGTCGGCGCGCAGCACCTGCGCGATGCGCTCCAGCCGCTCTGGCGAGAGTCCCACTGACTCCGGCCGCGCGCGCGGCAGAGGGTCATTGGCGAAGGCAGAAAACGTAAAGGAGAGCAGGACCAGCCACAGAAGCCAAGACAAACGTTTCATACTATCCTCCCGACAGCGCGAACAACTTACTCGAAGTTTCAATACTGGTGAGGTGTTCAGCATCTAACAAGTGCGTTGAGCGGCGCAGCTCAGCGCATGACGCTGAAACGCATCCGTCTCGAACGCGAAGTTGGGCAGCGGCGTTTCAACGAAGTGCTGCATCTGAGCTGTGACTACCGGAACAAGAAAGATGCCGCATGAGCTTGCGCGACGAGGCAAGCACACCGACCACGGTTGCAAAGCGGGCGTGGCACACCGCGACACGGCTCGTCTTGCTGCGTGAGAAGAAGCGAGAAGCGGCGCGACAGTCGAAGCCGGGTCGGTGTGACGATGACAGAAAGACGGCCGTTTTTGTTGCGCGGAGATGACGAAGTGCGAAGGTTTATGGCATTGGCTGGAACGGTTGCCTTCGCCCTGAGGACTCGCGCCGCGTGGTGCATACGGAGATCGGTTGCAAAGGCAGAGGCATCGCCTGAGGCGGGCCTTGGGACTTCCGGAAGTTGCCGCAGCGACAGCGGTCATGTTCGAGATCACCTGTGCGGAAAAGTGCTTCAAGGCCGGCGTAAGGTCCAACAAGAAGTGGAGGTAGGCATCCTAAACGACGCTCTTCCGGAAGCGCCATCCTAAACGACGCGTTGCAAAGCGTCGGAATTACACGCGCCGCCCAGATTCTTCCGCTGATTCCGTCCATTAGCGCGAAATAGTACGTCCTAAAGACCGCAAACACGTTGTGTGCTTCAACCCCGGTCTGGTCGAGATCAATTTCCAACCGCCGCCCTCGTGCCGACTACTCCGCCACCCTCCGCGCCGTCCATTGCGACGAAGTAACGCGGCCCTTCGCGACGCCTTCCATCGCGTCGCCATTGACGCGCCCTTCGTATTCGACACCGTTTACCGTAAACCGGATGTCGTTTCCGCGCAGCAGGCCATTCTCCACGGGCACGCGAATTCCGCTCTGCTCGTATGAACCCGAAACCGACTGGAAATCCTGCGTGAGCGTGAGTTCTGCCGAGGTCAACCGCCACGTGCCGGCGACCTTCGCGGGGACGATATAAAGATGAGCGGTGCACCAGGACGCGCAGAGATTCACCCGCTCGGTTTCGTCCGGTTGCCATCCGCCGCCGATCTCGTAGGTGTTCGAGACGATGCGCGTGCCGGGCGCCAGCGCCAGAAACTTCGGTGCGAGCTTCTCCAGGTTGCTGGGAATCAGGAACAACACGAGGGCCGTCGCCTTGGAGATGTCCGCCGCGAACATGTCGCCTTGCACGAACTCGGCTTTGTCGCCGACACCTGCAGCAGCCGCGGCGCGCTTCGAGAGCTCGACGAGATCGGGGTTGTATTCGACGCCCATCGCGCGTGCGCCGCGTTGCGCCGCCGCGATCACGTTGCGGCCGTCGCCCGATCCGAGATCGATCACGAAATCCCGCGGTGTGACGCGCGCCATGTCGAGCATCTTCTCGACCATGTCGTTCGGCGAGGGTATCCATACGACGTCCTTGCCCGGCTGGCCCATCCGCGGCTGGTACGATCCATCCGGCGCCTGGGCCGCCGCCACGGCGGCAATGCCCAGGACGACCCACACCGCGCACAACTGTCTGACGCGCGCCTTCATCTACGCCTTCTTCGGAATCACCGGCAGCAGCAGGTACGATGGACGCTCTCCTCCAGAGTAGATCGTCGCGGTCTGGCCCTGGTTGTAGTCGGCGTGGAAGTGCGTGAAGTGCTGCGTGCCCACGCCGTCCGCCGGTGAAATGTCGAGCCGCAGCTTGTGCCCCTTCCTGAACACCATCGAAGTGGGCCAGATCTCCACCTGACATTCGACGGCTTCACCAGGCTGAAGCCACCACCGCTCGTCGTGAGCGTGATAGGGCCGGTAGGGCAGCGACTTGTCGGGATCGAGCTTGCGGTGCGACGCGCGCAGCCAGCCTTTCGTCACGCACTGCAGCGGCTCGCCCTGCTGGCCCATCTCCATCACGTCTTTGCCGTCGGGGCCGATGTTGCGCAGCGTCGCGAAGATGTCGGCGTCCTTTCCCGTGCTCGAGATCCACAGGTTCAGCACGATCGGGCCGGTGATCTCCGTGTCCTGCGCCATGGGCGGCGTCTCGAACGATGCGCCGCGCGGCATCTTGCCGGGTCGGCTCGGCGCGCTCTGGCCGTAGCTCGCCTTGCCCTTCTGCTCGGGACGTTTCGCGACGAGCGGTCCCTCCACGCCGTTCGCGTCATCGGAGGGCTCGCGCTCGATCTCGAGATACATCTTCGTCCATTGCGTGCGCGGTATCGGCCAGTCGTCCTCCAACCTGAACGCGGAACGTTCCATGCCGCCCGTGCGGATCTCGAGCTTGACCGGCGGCTCGTCCACGATTCCCGTGTCGATGCCTTTCAGCCAGTGGTCGAACCACCGGAGTTGATCGACGCGCGCCTCCTCGGCATGGAAGGGGTGATAGTGCGTGCCGCTGTGGATCCGCAGTTTCTTATGCTTGGATGCAGCGCACATGTAGGCTTCCGTGTTTCCGCGAAGATGCATCGCGAAGCCGCTCCAGTTGCCCACGGTAAAAACCGGCACGTCGATCCGGTCCCAGCGCGCGCTGTTCAGCCTCCAGTACCTCGGAATCCATGTCCTTGCGCATGTAGTCCCACAGGAGGTCGGGGGAAAACGAGTCGGGGTTATACGACCGAGGCTCCCCCAGGAGATGCAGCGCCGCGTTGTTGTTGCACCATCTCGCGATGAAACCCATCGCGAAGATCCCTCCGTGGTAGGCCTGGTCGCGATACTGGTCCGCCCTTCCCTCCCAGGGACAGATCGCTTTGAGCGACGGCGGCTGGAGGCTCGCCACGCGCCACTGGAACGCCGCGTGGTACGAGATGCCGAGCGTACCCACGTTGCCATTGCACCACGGCAGTTTCGCGACCCACTCGATGCAGTCGTAGCAATCGACCGCTTCCTGATACGAGCTCGGCTCGCATTTGCCGGGCGACTTGCCCGAGCCGCGCGTGTCGACCCGGAGCAGTCCATAGCCGCGCGGGCACCACCACAAGGGATTGGCGGTCTCCCAGTTCATGTACGGATTGGGCGCCTCCTCCAGATCGGGCGGCGGGACCCACAACTTGTCCTTCATGTAGGGCCCGATGTTCATGATGACGGGGAAGCGCTCGTCTGCGCCGTCCGGCCTGAAAATGTCGCCGTACAACACGGTGCCGTCGCGCAGCGGAATGCGCACGTCCTTCTCGACGATCAGCTTGTAATCCTGCGGTTGGGACATCTTCTGTGCTGCGGTGGCCATCGCGTCTCCTTTGATCGTTTGCCGCCGGATGATACGTTCAAGGGGCCCGATTGCGAAGGCGCCTACGGTCATGTCGATTGCGGCGGCAAGGCCCGAGCCGGAGGCGAGCGCCGCCCCCTAGCATTTGACGAGCGTGACCACCGGCGCGTCGGTCAACCGCGCACGCCCGTCGAGGAAGCCGATCTCGAGAAGGAACACATAACCGACCACGACCGCGCCGACCGACTGCACGAAATCGCCGGTCGCACGCGCGGTTCCACCGGTGGCGAGAAGGTCGTCGACGATGAGACAGCGTCCGCCTGGCGGGATGACGCCGGGCGTCACTTCGAGCTGCCCGGAGCCATACTCGTTGGCATAGTCGAAGCGCAGCACGGAACCTGGAAGTTTGCCTGGCTTGCGGACCATCACGAATCCGCAGCCGAGGCGGTCCGCGAGCGCGCCTCCGATCACGAAACCCCGGGCGTCCACGGCGAGCACCGTGTCCGGTGCGAAACTCCGGGCGACGGGTGCAAGAGCAGATACGCACCGCGAAAGGGCCGCGGGTCTCGCCAACATCGGTGCGATGTCCTTGAAGACGATGCCGGGTCGGGGAAAGTCCGGCACATCGCCCAGCCAATCCCGAAAGAGGCTCTCCAGCTCCCGATCGACCGCGGGCTCGGTAAGGGGGTTGTCGTTGCGCATCGCGTGCTCCGACGTTCTCGTAAGGCACCGCGTTGCAGGATTTCACCTCGGCTTCGATAGTGTCAAGCATCGCGGACGAGTCACTCGCTCAATGGCTCCCGCGCCCTGCCTTCGTATGCACTCGGGCCCACGGCAGCGGGACGGGAATCCGTACAATCCCGAGCGACGCGTCTTGAGCGCTCCGCCGCGTCGCGCTTCGAATTGCGTTCATCGCGGCGCAGCGTACACGCACAAATGCCTCAGTGTCGTTTTTTGAGAAAAGTCATAGATTCATACCACGCCGCGACCGGACAATCACCGCCCACAAAAACCTACAACGCGATGGTCATCACAGGGGAACGCCTTCTTCGTTGAAGGCCACACGTTTCCAGCCCCGGCCAGCTCTCCACCCACAAGAGGAGCCTGCCGGGGCTTTTCTTTTGCCGGGCGCCGCAGGGCACCGGTAATGTCATGCGCGCTAACTAAATTGCGTAAATGACCCCGGGTATATCTGGTCGGCGTCGTTCGATCGGTGTCCACGGGCAGCTTCGCAAGTCCACGTTGAGGGTGGCGCTCAGCCGCCGCCTCGCCGCGTATACAGATCGAAGTAGGCGATGAAACTCTCGCGCGTCGCCTCATCCATTCCGGTGAAGCGCATGCGGATGTCGAGCGTCGGCAGGCGCATCTGTCCGGCGCGTCGCGGTGCCGCTTCCTCGAGCGTGATCTCCACGCAACCGCTGCCAACCGGGATCGTCACCGTGTCCCCGTCGACGCGTGCGGGTGCATTCCGTGTCGCTCCGGGCAGCCAGGACATGAACTCGGCGCGCGTGCACGTCATCTGACGGCGCAGGCAGCCGCCGTGCGGCACGCCGCCTAACCTCCCGCAATCGGAGGCCAGACCGCCAACTCATCGCCAGGAGTGAGGCGATGCTCCGCGCGCGCCTCGATCGGGATGAACACACCGTTGACCAGCACGAGATGCGCTTTCGAGCGCGGCACGTGGAACTGATCGATCACGGCCTCGACGGTGCTCGCCTCGGCGACTTCGACCGGCAGCTGGTTATGAGACCGCACGCGTCCGTTCAACTCGTGCGGCAGATACTCGCCGAGCGTCGCGAAAAGCTTGAGCGTGATTTCCACGGCGGCGGGTGAACGCGCTTCAGTCCTCACGCAATCCTGATGCCCCGCGCGTGCTGCGCCTGGGCGCTCGCGAGATAAGCCTGCGGGAGCAGCAGCGGATCGCGCATCAGCTCGTCCTTCCACACGCCGAGCTTAACGCGCGACTCCGTGAGTCCGCGCAGAAGGCCGACGTGCTCGGTGAGTCCAATGCAGTTCGAACCGACCAGCACGTCGCCGTCGAATTCGAGACGGATGTAGCGGTAGTTCGCCTCGTCGGAGCGCTCGACGTGCTCGCCGCCGGGCACACCTTCCCACTGGCCGAACGACGCCGAAACGAGGCCGAGCGTATCGAGTACGTTGATCTGCGTGACGCCATTCGTTCGCGCTCTCTTGCCCGCCATGTTCATGCCGGCGCATACGCCTGATCCGCGGCATTGGGCTGAATGGCGCTCACGATGGTCTTGCCCGATACCGGGTCGAACGCTTCGGCGCAATCGCCGGCTGCGAAGATGCCCCGGACGTTCGTTTCCATGTGCTCGTCGGTCAGCACGCCGCGCAGACACTGCACGCCGGATTCCTCGAGAAAACCGATGTTGGGCTGCACTCCGGTCGCGGAGATCACCAGATCGGCCGCCAGGCGCTCGCCGCTCGACAGACGCACCGCGAGCGGCGCATCGTTCTCGATCGCCTCGACGCGCGTTGCCGTGTAGACACGGACGCCCTTCGCTTCGACCCAGCGCCTGATCATCCCGCCCGCGCCTTCGCCCATCATGCGGGGCACCATGCGCTCGCCCATCTCCACGACGCTAAGCTCGATGCGTCGCGCGGCGAGCGCTTCCATGATGATGCATCCTATGAAGCCCGCGCCCATCTGCAGCACGCGCGCGCCAGGCGTTGCGAGCGCCATGATCCGGCGCGCATCCGCGAGGGTCCAGCAGGCATGCACGCGGGGCAGATCCATTCCCGGTATCGGGGGCTGGATGGGTGTGGCGCCTGTCGCGATCAGCAGGCGATCGAAGGAAAGCGGATTTCCGTTTTCGAAGTGCACGACACGGGCGGTCGTATCGAGCTTCGTCGCCGTGCCGGTGTGCAAGGCGATGCCGTGCCGCTCGAAGTGACCTGGATCCTTGCGGAGATAGGTGCCCTGCTCCCCGATGTTGCCCATGAGCAGATAGGGGATCGCCATGCGCGAATAGGGCGGTTCCGGTTCATCGCCCACCAACACGATCTCGTCGTCGTGCCGCTGCTTGCGGATCGTCTCGGCGGCGATCACGCCCGCGGGCCCGTTGCCCAGGATGACGTGCTTCAGCAATGCGTTCTCCACGCGTGAAAAGGATGGCCCGCGTGAGACCGTCCACGATCTATGTCATCCCGGACGTGCGGCACGCACTCGGCTCCGCTATCCGGAGCACGACCGAACCGCGCCTGGATTCCGGTCTTCACCGGAATGACGACCATTGGGACGCTTGCGCGAGCATGCGTCGGCTTACAGACCCAGGCGAGTGCGTGTCTCCGGCTTCAACTGCCCCCTCTCGTCCCAGCCGCGCAGCGAGTAATACTCGGGAAGCATCTTGTCCAGGCCGTTCACAAGACCTTTGGCGGGGCCGGTCTTCGCAGGTTCGGTGAGGAGCCGCTTCGGCAGCGTGTCATCCTTGCTCGTGAAGCCGGCGCGGTTGTTGAAATCGCGCTCCATGTTCCAGATGCGCTCTCCGATCAGGTTCAGTTCCTCCAGCGTGAACTCATCAGTGCAGGCGGTCGCAAGCTGTGGCTGCACGTCCGCCAGCGTCCACGCAAAACTCGTGAAGAGGCAGATGCCCGCCGAGTCGAACACGGCCGTTGCGTCCTGAAAAGCTTTGACGAGTCCCGCCTTGCCGTCCGTGACGAGCGGATCGGTTTTCATGGGGATGCCGAGGATTTCCGATGCGACCGTATAGCCGCGCAGATGGCAGGCGCCGCGATTGGCCGTGGCATACGCAAGACCCATGCCCTGGATGCCGCGCGAGTCGTAGGCCGGAAACTCCTGCCCCTTGACGCTCATCGAGAGATCCGGATGTCCGTACTTGGCAGTCAACCGCTTCGAGCCCTGTGCGATCTCTTTACCGAAGCCCTCCCCGCGGGCGGTGATCTCGGCGAAATAGGTGAGCGCCTTGGCCGAGCCGAATGGTGCCTCGATCCCGAGCTGCTCCCTGGTGAGAACGCCCATCTCGTAGAGCTCCATGACGGCGCCGACTGTCGCGCCGAAGGAGATGGGATCGAAGCCGTCCTCGTTGCAGACGAAGTTCGCGTACGTGAGCGCATCGAGGTCATTCACGCCATTCGCCGCGCCGAGCGCCCAGGCGGCTTCGTATTCCAGTCCACCGGACGCGCCCCAGTACTGTGGGCGGTTCACGACCGTATAGTGCGTCTCGTCGAGCTTGGAGATGCGGCCGCACGCAATCGTGCAACCGAAGCACGCCTGGTTCGTGACGAGATTGGGCTTGCCGTCACTCGCACGCGGCTCGTGCATCGCTTCGGCGGAGATGTCCTTCGCGCCCTCGAACTGCACGTCGCGATGATTGCGCGTCGGCAGCGCGCCGACCTCGTTGATGACGTTCATCAGCACTTGCGTGCCGTACTTCGGCAGGCCCTGTCCGGTCACCGCGTTATCAGCCAGCACCTTTTTCGCTGCGACCGTCGCCTGCATGAACGCTTTCGGATCGCGCACGTTGCCGACCCCTTTCGTGCCGCGCACCGCAATCGCTTTCAGGTTCTTGCTCCCCATCACCGTGCCCACGCCGGAGCGTCCCGCGGCGCGATGGAGGTCGTTGATCACCCCGGCGTACATGCAGCCGGTTTCACCGGCGCGCCCGATGCAGCTCACGCGGATCTGCGGGTCCTGATGCTTCGACTTGATCGCGGGCTCGGTCTCCCACACCGATTTACCCCAGATCCAGCCCGCGTCCAGCAATTTCGCCGTGTCGTTTTCGATGAAAAGATAGACCGGCTTCGGCGCCCTGCCCTCGAAGATGATCATGTCCCAGCCGGCCATCTTCAACTCGGCGCCCCAGTAGCCGCCCGAGTTCGAGCACGCGATCGCGCCGGTCAGCGCGCCCTTGGTGATCACCGAGTAGCGGCCGCCCGTCGATGCCATCGTGCCGGTGAGCGGACCGGTCGCCCAGATGATCTTGTTTTCGGGCGACAGCGGCTCGACTTTCGGATCGACTTCTTCGGTGAAGTACTTCGTGGCAAGGCCGCGCTGCCCGATGTACTCGCGCGCCCATTGTCGATTGAGGGGCTCCACAGCACAGGTGCCGTTCGTGAGATCGACACGCAGAATTTTTCCGGCCCAGCTCATGGTCGCCTCCTCAAGCCTGCGGCTGGTTGCCGACTCGGGACGCCCACTGCTTCATGCGCTCCAATCCCGTCCAGTCGGCATCGACATAGGTAATTGCGCCCGTCGGGCAGGCGGAGGCGCAGGCGGGATCGCCCCCGCAAAGATCACACTTCTGCACCTTGCCCGTGTCCTGGACGTAGTTGACCGTGCCGAACGGACAGGCGATCGTGCAGACCTTGCAGCCGACGCACACGTCTTCCAGAACGATCTTCGCGCCGGTGGCGCTGTCCACGCGGATCGCGTCGACCGGGCACGCATGCAGACACCACGCTTCGTCGCACTGCGTGCACGTGTAGGGAACCTTCCTGCCGGTGTGCTCGAAATCGAACACCTTGATGCGCGATTTCGAGGGATTGAAGATGCCGTAGTTCTCGTAGCTGCACGCCATCTCGCACTGCAGACAACCCGTGCACTTGTCCGGGTTGATATAGAGCGACTTTTGCACGTTGACCTCCTCCGATGCGCGACGGCGCTCGCGCTGTAATGGCTGCTGCGGACCGCGCCGGTCGTTAAAGCGCCAGCACGATCCTGCCGTCGATCTTGCCGGCCTGCATATCCGAGAAGACGCGGTTGATGTCGTCGAGCGGCGCTTCATGAATATGCGCGCGCACCTTGCCTTCGGCCGCGAACTCGATCGCTTCGGCGAGGTCTTTGCGCGTACCGACGATCGAGCCACGCAGCGTGATGCGCTTCAGCACGACTTCGAAGATCGGCGTGGGAAATTCACCCGGCGGCAGGCCGACCAGGCTGATCGTGCCGCGCCGGCGCACCATCTTCAGTGCCTGCGAGAATGCGGGCGGGGAAACCGCCGTGACCAGGATGCCGTGCGCGCCGCCGCCCGTCGCCTTCATGACTTCCTTCGCGGCGTCCGGCGAGCGTGCGTCGATGGCAAGGTCCGCGCCGAGGCTCCGCGCAAGCGCGAGCTTCTCCTCGGCGACATCCAGGGCGATGACATGCAGCCCCATCGCCTTCGCGTACTGGACGGCGACGTGGCCGAGTCCGCCGATGCCGGAGATCGCGATCCACTCTCCCGGCTTCGCTTCGGTCTCCTTGATGCCCTTGTAGGTCGTGACGCCCGCACAGAGTATGGGTGCGAGCCGCACGAAGTCGGGATTGGCTGGCAGCCTCCCCACGTACGCCGCGGAACCGATCGCGTATTCGGCGAAGCTGCCATTCACGCCATAGCCGGAATTGTGCTGAGCCTCGCAGAGCGTCTCCCAGCCGCTGACGCAGTATTCGCAACTGCCGCACGCGTCGTGCAGCCACGCGATGCCGACCGGATCGCCTTCCTTGACGTTGTTTACGCCCGCGCCAACAGCCGCGACGAGGCCCACGCCTTCGTGACCGGGGACGAACGGCAACGAAGGCTTGACCGGCCAGTCACCCGCGGCAGCATGCAGGTCCGTGTGACAGACGCCGGTTGCCGCGATCTTCACCAGCACCTCGCCGTGTCCGGGCGTGGGCACCGGCAGCTCATCGATGGTCAAGGGTGCGCCGAACTTACTGACCACTGCAGCTCTCATCGTCTTCGGTGTCATAGAGCGTGCCTCCGAGTGGTGAAGCGCCTCGCCCAGGTTCTGATCGTGACGGCCCGGTCGATAGTGGAAGACGTTCAGTTCAGTTTCCGACCATTGGCGGCATCCGTCAACCTGGAAGCCGAATTTCGAGGCTCGGCGCACCGGCGCGCAGCGGTGCGGTTGGGACGGCGCTACTGGACGAGCTCGATGGAGCCAGTCGATCACCGCATCGGGTGCTTTCGCGGGGTGCGATCCCGATTCGGGACCCGTGCCCGAGTAATTTTCCTTACTGCGTTTCGATTCCGAGATC
The DNA here is from genome assembly GCA_963808765.1 of uncultured beta proteobacterium. Lineage (GTDB taxonomy): Bacteria > Pseudomonadota > Gammaproteobacteria > Burkholderiales > SG8-41 > JAQGMV01. The sequence goes on along the minus strand of CAWEHH010000038.1, from coordinate 52,028 downwards.
CTTGATGATCTTGCCCCAGAAGGCGACCTGCTCGCGCATGAACCCGGCGAACTCCTGCGGCGAGCTGCTGGTCACCTGCTGCGCGCTCGCCTTGGCATACCGCTCGCCGATCCACGGGTCGTGAACCACCTTCACGACCGTCGTATAGAGCTTGTCGACGATCGCTTTCGGCGTTGCCTTCGGAAGATACACGCCCTGCCACGAGCCGAGGTTCAACTCGGGATAGCCCGATTCGATCATCGTCGGCACGTTCGGCAGCGCCGCGACGCGCGTCTTCGAAACGACGGCAAGCACCTTGAGCTTGCCCGACTGCGCATGCGGCACGACGGAAGCCGTCGTGACCATCGTGGCGGCGACCTCGCCGGAGATAGTCGCGATCGTGGAAGCGCCTGCTCCGCCCTTGTACGGCACGTGCAGAAGCTTGATCCCTTCCTTGCTCATGAAGAACTCCAACGCCATGCGCTGCGCGCTGCCGTAGCCCGCAGAGCCGTAGCTCAGCTTTCCGGCGTTCTGCTTCGCGTACGCGACGAACTCCCTGATGTTGTTGGGCGGCAGCCCGCCGTGGATCGCCAGCGCGCCGGGCACGTCCACGACGAGCGTGACGGGGAGGAAATCGTGCGGACGCACCGGGAAGTTCGGAAACATGCTCGGGTTGATGCCCATCGAGCTCACGTTGCCGAGCAGGAACGTATAGCCGTCAGGCGTCGCATTGGCCACCAACTCGATGCCAATGTTTCCCGATGCGCCGGGACGATTGTCGACGACGACCTGCTGCCCCAGCACCTCGGCGAGCTTGGGCTGAAGGATGCGGCCTATGAAGTCGGACGCACCACCGGGCGCGAACGGAATGATCATGCGCACCGGCCGCGACGGAAAAGTCTCGGTCTGACCGAACGCCGGCGCTGCAAAGACGGACGCGAGAACAAGCAACGAGCGCGCCTGTAACGACGCAACGGACAACGTTCCGAGCTGCATTCGAACCTCCTCGATGGCCCCCTTTTCGGTTCCAAGGGGCTTGCTATGCCGCCTAATTTAGTCCGTAATATGGTCCGATGCAAATGCTTAGCACGACTACCTTACAGCACCCTTACGGTTAAACGGAGTCGGCACCAAAAGAGAGATCCCACCGAACGCAACACGAGAGGAGAGCGCCGTGGATGCACTGCACAGAATCGCGCTGGTCGTCGCAATTGCATTGGGTCTCGTCGCACAGGGTCTTGTCCATGCGGAGCAGTACCCCAGCAAAGCCGTTCGCATCGTCGTGCCATTCACGCCGGGCGGCACTTCCGACGTTCTCGCGCGCACGCTGGGCGCGAAGCTCTCCGACATCTGGGGACAGCCAGTCGTGATCGAGAACCGCACCGGAGCGGGCGGCACGATCGGCACGGGGCTCGTCGCGAAGGCCACATCCCGACGGCTACACCCTACTCATCTCCTCCGCGGCCTTCGTCATCAGTGCGGCGGTCCGCGAGAACCTGCCCTACGACGTCACCAAGGACTTCGCCGGCATCACGCGGCTCGGGTTTTCGACGACGGCGCTGATCACGTCGCCTTCGACGGGCGTCAAGACGACCCAGGAGCTGGTCGACCTCGCGAAAGCCAGGCCGAACGAGCTCATCTTCAGCCACGCCGGCGTCGGCAGCTCGACGCACATGAACGGCGAGCGCTTCAAGCTCGCCTCCGGCATCAAGGTCAAGCACGTCGGATTCAAGGGCGCGGCGGATGCCCAGCTCGAGGTCATCGCCGGCCGCGTCCACTTCGCCATCGTGGGGCTCGCAAGCTCGCTGCCGTTCATCAAGGACGGGCGGCTGATCGCGCTGGCGTGGGCACGCCGCAGCGCTCGTCGCTCCTGCCGGACGTGCCGACGATCGCGGAGACGCTGCCCGGTTATGCGCGCGACGGCTCGCACTCGATGGTCGCACCCAGAGGGACGCCGAGCGCCATCCTCGCGAAGATCAGCCAGGACGTGAAGCGCGTGCTGGAGATGCCCGACGTCAAGCAGCGTCTCGAGAACATCGACTTCGTCGCGGCGCCCACGACGCCGGATGAGCACAACCGCATCATTCGTGCGGACCTCCGGACGTTCACCGGCGTGGTCCAGCTCGCCGGCCTGCGGCCCAAATAATAGACGGCTGCCCGCCGCGCGTTGTACGGCGGGCAGCGCATCACGCGCTGAAATGCCATCTTTTGCTCGCATCGATCCGTTCGAGCGCGGCACGCATTGCGTGATTCCGTCCGAGGACGAATCCATTGAAGATCGAGAAAGCGGCGCGTCCGCCCGCAGCGGCACGTCGCCGATGACACGACGAAGGGAGAGCTGTTTCCTTATGTAGAAACATCGGCATCACCACCTGAGGAGGGGACCATGTGCAGCAACGCATCTGCTTCGCTGCTCGCCGTTCTGATTGCGCTTTTCGCGCCGCCGGCTGTCGCCGCCGCGGAGGCGGCTATCCTGCAAAAACCGATCCGGCTGCTGGTTCCGTTTGCTCCGGGAGGCGGCACGGATCTCCTGTGCCGCGCGTTGCAGGACAAGCTCGATCGGGCGCTCGGTGTCAGCGTGCTCATCGACAATCGGGGCGGCGCTGGCGGCACCATCGGCGTCACGCTGGCCTCACGGGCGGCCCCGGACGGCTACACGTTTCTGGTCACGTCCGCGAGCTACACCTTCGCCCCGGGCCTTTACAAGAATCTGCCCTACGATGCGATCAAGGATTTCAAACCGCTCTCGATGCTCACGACGCAGCCGCTTATCCTGGGCGTGCATCCCTCGATGCCGGTGAAGAGCGTCAAGGAGCTTCTCGCGCTTGCCCGCAAACGCCCGGGCAAAATCTTTTACGGCTCCGCCGGGGTCGGCAGCAACCTGCACATGACCACCGAGCTGTTCAAGTACATGGCCAAGATCGAACCTGAAGCAGATCCAGTACAAAGGAGGCGGCCCTGCGCTTATCGCCCTCGTGACCGGCGAAACGCAGGTGGGCTTTATGGGCGTTCTGTCCTCGAAGCCCTTCAGGCAGTCGGGCCAGGTGCGCGCGCTTGCGGTCAGCACCAAGCAACGATCACCGGCCGTGCCGGATCTGCCGACCCTCGATGAATCCGGCGTGCCCGGCTACGACAAGGGAGGCTGGACCGGGATGTTTGCGCCGGCGAAGGTCCCGGACGCCATCATTGCCCGCATGTACCAGGCGATAGCGAGGTTCTGAAAAATCCCGACGCCGTGAAAACGCTCGCGGCCGATGGTCTGGTCGCCGTCGCCAGTCCACCCGACGGAGTTCACCACGTTCGTGCACGAGGAGATCGCCGAGTGGACCAAGCTGGCCCGCGAAATGAAACTGCCGGTGCGATGACGAAAATGGTTCCCGAATAAACGGGCGCTCATGCCCTCCTGGATCGCTGCAAACACTGAGGAGGCTTTATGTTCCGCATTGCCGGTGCTTCGCTTTTCGCCGCCCTCACCGCGCTACTCTCGCCATGGGCAGCCGCTGCTGAGGCCTACCCCCACAAACCGATCCGGCTCCTGATCCCGTTCCCTCCGGGCGGTGGCACGGACATCCTCGCCCGGGGCTTGCAGGACAAGCTCGAAACCGCTCTCGGCGCCCTCGTGATCATCGACAATCGGGGCGGCGCGGGCGGCACCCTGGGCTGCACGCTGGCGGCACGCTCGGCCCCGGACGGCTACACGCTGCTCTTCACCTCCGCGAGCTACACTTTCGCCCCGAGCCTCTACAAGGATCTCGCCTACGATGCGATCAACGATTTCAAGCCCATCACGAATTTCGCACAGGCGCCGCTCGTCCTGCTCGTGCATCCGTCCATGCCCGTGCGGAGCGTGAAGGAGCTGATCGCGCTCGCCCGCAAGCGCCGGGCGAGATTCTCTACGCATCGGCGGGCGTCGGCAGCAACATATTCATGACCACCGAACTCTTCAAGTACATGGCCAAGGTCGACTTGAAGCAGGTGCCGTACAAGGGCGGCGGTCCCGCCACGATCGGCCTCGTGAGCGGCGAGGCGCAGATCCTTATTACGACGATCATGTCCTCCGCCGTTCACATGAAAACGGGGCGCATGCGCGGGATTGCCGTGACGACGAAGGAACGATCGCCGGTCCTGCCCGACCTGCCGACGATCGACGAGGCGGGCGTGCCGGGGTACGACAAGGCGGGCTGGTTCGGATTGTTCGCTCCGGCTAAGGTGCCGGAACCGATGATCAACCACGTCTATCAGGCCGTGGCGAAGGTTCTCAAGGATCCCGATACCACGAAACGCCTCGCGGTCGAAGGGAACGTCGCGGTGGGCAATCCACCGGCGGAGTTCGGGGCGTTCGTCCGCTCCGAGATTGCCGAATGGGGCAAGCTCATCCGCGAGATGAAGCTCGAGCCGCGATGACGACGTTCTGGCTCCAGACTTCGTCCTAGCGCGCGGGTATCACCGTATCGACGACGCTGCGCACGTCCGCCGCCGTTTCCATGCTCATGATCGCATTCGAGCGCCGCATTCGACCTGCGAGGGCTTCAACACGGCGCCCGCGAGCATCCGGAACTTGTCGAACACCGCTTCCCGGGATTCCCAGCCGTAGCAGTCGCCGCGGCCGCCGTTCGCCTCGACGCGCGGGCAACCAGGCGCTCGCCGTTCTTCAGCGTGACCGTGACGTCCCACCAGTGCGCGCCGCCGCGCGCACGGTGCGGCCGTCCCGCCATCTCGGGATCCTGCGAGATGTTCACCTTGTGCAGGAGCGCCTGCACCTGCGGCGCGGCGCGCGGCCTCGTCGGTGAAGCTCGAGAGATCGAGCTTGCCGCCGTCGACGATCAGAGAGGAGACCGTGTACCAGCGTGGAGAACTTGCCCTGCAGACCGGACTTCGGCCAGCGCAGATTGGGCGCCATGCACGAAGGCTCGTACGTCGTCACGATGTCGACCGACTGCACGTCCTCCGGCTTGATGGTATGCTTCCTGAGCAGTTGAGTCATCGCCGTATTGGCGCCGTGCGTGCCGCCGCAGCAGGGCCAGACCTTGATCGAGATGCCGTTCGCGACTTCGCGGCCGCTGCCCATCAGAGCCCACGGATTGCCGAGATGGCGCGGGATGTTGGTGAGGTGCATCATCTCCTCGCCGTACACGGCCGCGTAGCCGAAGCGGTGCTCCATGATCTCCGGGTTCGATTCGTAGCCCTTCTGCGCGAGCTTGGCGGCCGTCACCGCGGCGCGACAGCCGTTGCCGGGATGGAAGGGCTTGGTCATCGTGCCGAAGTTGCCGCGTAAGCCCGACGCCTGCGTCGCGCCGATCCCGAGCGCCATGCGCGTCTGCATTTCGTCGAGGCCCAGCATTTTCGCCGCCGCGGCGGTGGATCCCAGCGTGCCGATGCTGGACGTGTTGTGCCAGCCTTTGCCGTAGTGATCTTCGCCCATGCTGTGGGTCACGTTGGTCGTGATGTCGAAACCGACGGCGTACGAGAGCAACGCCTGCTTGCCGCTCGCGTGCAGCTCTTCGCCCAGCGCGAGCACGACGGGCATCAACATCACCGCCTGGTGTCCGGCGCCGTAATCGTCGAAATCCTCGGAATGGCCGAGCGTGCCGTTCGCCATCGCCGCGTTGACGGCATTCGTCTCGATGGCCGTTCCCAGACACGCGCGCGACGGGCTTGCCGCCGAGCTCGTCCACGAGGCTCGTCATGATCTTGCCGAGCGGGCGCGTCGTGCCGTAGATCGCGCAGCCGACCGCGTCCAGCAGACACAGCTTTGCCAGATTCACCGCCGGCGCAGGAATGTCTTCGAACTTTGCACCGGCGATGAATGCAGCCATGCGTTGCGTCGTTCCCATCGCGACCTCCTGTCATCGGTTCGTCGGACGATCGATTCCACCTCCTCGATGCGACTCGATGGTTGCAGTAGAGGAAGCAGGTGTCAACGCGGCGACGCGTTTGCGCGATGCACAGGCGTTACAGCGCGCCCGAGGCAGCAGGTGAGCGGTGTCTCCGTTCGCCGCGTCGCGGCGCGGGAACGCCGAAGCGCGTGTTAACCTTGCGCACGAATAGAACGATCGAGGCCAGCATGAATACCGCAGCACTGCTCGGAGCCGCACTTGCCGTGTGCTCAGCCCACCTTGCGACCGCGCAGACCTATCCCGCCAAGCCCATGCGGCTCATTTCGCCCTACCCGCCGGGCGGCGGCACCGACGCGACCGCGCGCATCGTCGCCCAGGCGCTCGGCGACCAGATCGGGCAGCAGGTCATCGTCGACAGCCGCGGCGGCGCGAGCGGCCGCATCGGCACCGAGCTCGCCGCGAAATCGCCGCCCGGACGGCTACACGCTGGTGCTCGGCAACGTCGCGCCGCTCGCGATTCTGCCCGGCTCGGGCATGAAGCTCGCGTACAACGCGGTGAAGGATTTCCAGCCGGTCAGCCTGATCGCGACTTCGGATTACATCCTGACCGTGCATCCTTCGCTGCCCGCGCGCTCGGTGAAAGAGCTGATCGCGCTCGCGCGCGCGAAGCCGAACGCGCTCACCTACGCCTCGAGCGGCAACATGGGCGGGCCGCATCTGGCCGGCGAGCTCATCAACCTGCTCGGCAAAGTGAACATCCTGCACGTGCCGTACAAGGGCAACGGTCCCGCGGCGGTCGCGATCCTGACCGGCGAATCGCAGATGATGTTCGGCAGCGGCCCTTCGGTCGTGCCGCACATCGATGCGGGCAAGCTGCGCGCGCTCGCGACCACCGGCCCGAAGCGCACGATGAAGGAGCTGCCGGCGATGGCCGAACTCCTGCCCGGCTACGAAGTCACGCAGTGGTACGGCATCCTCGTTCCGGCCGGCACGCCGAAAGACATCGTCGACGCGACTGCACAAGGAGATCGCGGCGCTCGTCGCGAACCCGAAGCACGCGCAGGCGCTGGTGAAGCTCGGCACGCAGCCGCTCAGCACGACGCCCGAGAGTTCGCGGCGCTTCATCAAATCCGAGACGGCAAGTACGCGAAACGTCATCAAGGCGGCGAAGATCACGCCGGAATAAGCGACACTGGCAGAGCTCGACGGATTCGCACGCGTCCGCGTCCTGCCGATGATCGACGAATTCGAGTTCTTCCTGGAGAAAGCGTGGTCGGACGGCTTGCCGGTCGTGACGCCCACCGAGGCGCGCGTCCAGCGCATGCTGGACGGCACCGTCGCGCGACCCGGCGAACTGGTCGGCACATTCCGCCGGCGATGGAAGCCCGCCACGGTGCGCACGGTCGCGATCCACGCGCTGATGGCGGGCTGCAAGCCCGAATACCTGCCCGTCGTGCTCGGCGGGCTCGAAATCATGCTGCGCGACGAGTTCAACCTGAACGGCGTGCAGGGCACGATGCACGGTGTCGCGCCGCTCATGATCGTGAATGGGCCTTACGCGAGAAAGATCGGCATTCACGGCGGCAACGGCTGTTTCGGCCCGGGCTTTCGCGCGAACGCATCGATCGGCCGCGCGATCCGGCTCATGCTGATGAACCTGGGCGGCGGCATCCCCGGCGTTGCCTCGGCCACCGTCTTCGCAACGCCGCTGCGCTATACCGCGTGCCTCACCGAGAACGTCGAGCGCAGCCCGTGGGAAACGCTCGCGGCGTCGCGCGGCTATGACGCGAACGACGACGTGATCACGTGCGCGATGGTCGAGAGCCCGCGCCTCTGCTACGACGACGCGAACCAGGAGCCCGAGCGCCTGCTCACGGGCATCGCGGACTCGATGACGGCGCTCGGCTCGTGGAACATGCACGTGCGCTCCGACATGGTGGTCGCGATGAGCCCGGAGCACGCGACGATCTGCGCCAAAGCCGGCATGTCACGCGCCGACGTGCATCGCAGGCTGAGCGAGCTGGCGGGACTTGCAGGTGCGCGACATGAAGCGCGGCGGCAACTGGCGGATCGAGCGCGCGCACAAGCTCGGCATCGACCCCGACGACGAAGATCGCTTCGTTCCGGTGATCAAGGATCCACGCGATCTGCATCTCATCGTCGCCGGCGGCTGGGGACCGCTCACGGCGGTCTGCCATGGCTGGGGCGGCGGAAGCCGCGCGGTCCACGGCCGCTATCGAGTCTGAAGCTGCGCTTTTGCACATGGCCATCGTCGACGAATTCGAATTCTTCCTCGAAAAGCAGTGGTCCGACGGCTTGCCCGTGGTGACGCCCACGGAAGCGCGTCTCGCGAAGATGCTCGAAGCCACGAAGCGCGATCCCGACGAGCTCATCGGCAACGTTCCGCCGGCGATGGAGCCCGCGACCGTGCGCACCGTCGCGATTCACGCGCTGATGGCGGGCTGCAAGCCCGAATACCTGCCGGTCGTGCTCGGCGCGCTCCCGCTCATGCTGCGCGACGAGTTCAACATGAACGGCGTGCAGGGCACGATGCACGGCGTCGCGCCGCTCATGATCGTGAACGGTCCTTACGCGCAGGAGATCGGCATACACGGCGGCAACGGCTGCTTCGGCCCGTCGTTCCGCGCGAACGCGACCATCGGCCGCGCGATCCGGCTCATGATGCTCAACCTGGGCGGCGGCATCGCGGGCATCGGCTCGGCGACGATATTCGCGACACCGCTGCGCTACACCGCGTGCATCGGCGAGAACATCGAGCGCAGCCCGTGGGAGACGCTGGCGCAGTCGAAAGGCTATGCCGCCGACGACAACGTGATCACGTGCGCGATGGTCGAAAGCCCGCGTCTGTGCTTCGACGACGTGAGCCAGGAGCCGCAACCGGCTTCTGAAAGGCATCGCCGACTCGATGGTCGCCATGGGCTCGTGGAACATGCACGCGCGCTCCGACATGGTCGTCGCGATGGGGCCGCAGCATGCGACGATCTGCGCGCAAGGCCGGCATGAGCCGCGCTGACGTGCATCGCACGCTGTGCGAGCGCGCGGGACGCAAGGTGCGCGACCTGAGCGACGGCGGCAACTGGCGCCGCGAGCGCGCGCTCCAGTTCCCGATCGACGTCGATCCCGACGACGACGAATGCTTCATCCCGGCGATCAAGGACCCGACAGACCTTCAGCTCATCGTCGCCGGCGGCTGGGGCCCGTGCACGGCGGTATGCCATGGCTGGAGCGGCGGCAGTCGGGCCGTTCATGGCACGTATTCGACTTGAAGTATGCGTGTCGGGGCGCGGCGACGCGTGATTAGTCCGTATCTCTTTTTACGTTCTGAGGATTGCTGATGAACGACCTTACCCTGGATAGACCCCACCGCCGGCGGCGGCAAAGCGAAAGTCGCTTACGCGCCGCGGCCCATGGATCTCGCCGGCAAAGTCGTCGGCCTGCTCGACAACACGAAGGAGCAAGGCGAGCTCATCCTGTAGACGATCGGCGAAGCGCTGCGCGAAAAACACGGCGTCGCGCGCGTCGTCATTCGCCGCAAGGAGCATTACTCGAAGCCCGCGGCCGATGCGCTCATCGACGAAATGGCACAGGAGGTCGAGGTCGCGATCGCGGCCGTCGGCGGGTGAGGGTCCTGTACGTTGTGCAGTGTGCACGACACCATCGAATTCGAGAAGCGCGGCATCCCCGCGACCGTGATCATCACGCAGGCGTTCCGTAACGCGTGCGTGTTCCAGTTCAGGGGCAAAGGCATGGAAGGCCATCCGTATGTCGAGCTGCCGCACCCCATCAGCAACCTGAAGCCGGAGGAGATGCGCGCACTCACGCTCGAGTATGTCGATCTCGTCGTGCGTCAGCTCACGGCATAACGCGCGGGCTGGCGGCGGGTTCGGACGACTCTCCTCCTGGTGAGTACGCGTCCCACGCAACCGCGATAGCATTCGCCCATTTCGAAACGGCCGGAGGAAAGCCATGCAAGTCATCGCGCACTTCGTTTCCCTGCTCGTCCTGTCTGCCTGTCTGACTGGTATCGCGCTCGCACAGAAGTATCCGACGAAGACTGTTCGCGTCGTCGTGCCGCAGCTCCCCGGCGACTCCTGCGACACGATCGCCCGCCTGCTCGGGCATCGCATGAGCGAGCAACTCGGGCAGCAATTCGTAGTCGATAACCGTCCCGGCGCAAGCGGCACGATCGGGCTCGCGCTCGCTGCGAAAGCGCCGGCGGATGGCTACACCATCGCGTGCGGACAGGGCGGCAACATGTCGGTCATCCCCCACACGATGAAGGACGTGCCCTACAACGCGCTCAAGGATTTCCAGGGGGTCGCGCTCGTCGCCACGAACTACCTGTCGCTCGTCGTGCATCCGAGCACACCCTTCAAGACCGTCGGCGATCTCGTCAAGTACCTCAAGGCGAATCCGGGCAAGGTGGCCTTCGCGTCCAATGGCGAGGGCGCGTTTCTCCACATGGCAACGGAGATGTTTCGCTCGGCCGTGGGCTTCGAATACCTGCACGTCCCGTTCAAGGGCGTGCCGCAGATGGGACAGGAACTGATGGCCGGGCGTGTGGATGCGGCTTTCGCCTCGTTCACGGGCATGTACCCGTTCATCGTGTCCGGCAGGGTGCGCCTGCTCGGCATCGCGAAGGAAACGCGCGCGCCGAACTATCCCGACTTTCCGACGGTGGCGGAGACCGTGCCCGGCTTCTCTTCCGGCGGCTGGTTCGGGCTCGTCGCGCCGGCGAACGTCCCCAAGGACATCATCGCGACGCTCAATCGCGAAGCGAACGCTGCGCTGAAGCAGCCCGACATCCAGAAGAAGCTCGAAGCGCTCGGGCTGGATCTGTGGAACGAGTCGCCGGAGTACTTCAACAAGCTCCTGAAGAGCGAATACGACAAGTACGGCAAGGTCGCGAGAGACGTCGGGCTCGTGCCGAAGTGATCCCCCCGCGTGCGGGGACAGGATCCACCAGGAATCTCCCTCGCCCCGCGTGCGGGGAGAGGAGTTGGAGCGGAGCGGTCCGGGAGGGGAAAACCCGCGCGGCCGTCAGCGTTCGTCCTCCAGCGCGGGAATCCGTAGCTCGAAGCAGGTGCCGCGTTCGGATGTACTCACGATCCGCACGTGGCCTCCGTGCTTTTCGGCCACTGTGCGCACCAGCGCGAGGCCCAATCCCGAACCTTCGGTGAGCGGCTGGCCGGGTCGCCGGAAGCGCCGGTGTCCTTCGAAGACGTAGGGCGCATCCTGCGGCGCGATGCCGTAGCCTTCGTCCGCGACGGAGACGCGCCATTCCGCAGCGGCACGTTCGACGGCGACCTGAACGTGCGTGCCGTTCGGGCTGTACTTGACGGCGTTGCTCATCAGGTTCGTCAACGCACGGCGCAGCAGATGGGCATCGCCGCGAACGAACGCTTCGACGTCGAGCGCACGTCCCACCCGGATCTTCTTTGCTTGCGCCTGCGGCCAGATTTCATCAGCGGCATCGTGCGCGACCTGCGCGAGATCAACCTCGACGAACTGGGTCGGCTCCCACGCCTCCGCACGCGAAAGCTCGATGAGATCACCAGCGAGCGCGAGCGTTCGATGCGCGAAACGCTCGATGCGCTCGAGCCTGGCGTTGTCGGCGGCGCCATCGGTGCGCGCTTCCACCAAGGCGAGGATCGAGGCGAGCGGCGAGCGCAGATCATGCGAGACGTAGCTCAACAACTCGTCTCGCCTGCGCTGTGCGGCCTTGAGTGCCGACACGTCCGTGAGACTCACGATCCCGCCCGCTCTCGCGCCTTCGTCCGTCGTCAGTGGCGCACGGCAGACGAGCAGATGGCGCCCCGACGGGCCGATCGCTTCCCAGTTCGGTGTCCCATCAGGCGCATCCGAAGGCGCGAGGCGCGCGAGCAGTCGCGGCAGCGGCAGGCCAACCAGTGGCTCGGCTGACGTCGCCCCGAGATACTGACCCGCCCTTCGGTTGGCCAGGACCACTTCGCCCTGCGCATTCGTAACGAGCGCGGCCTCGGGAAGACCATCCAGCGTTTGCGCGAGCAGGCGCCGCATGTCGCGCAATTCCGCCGTAGCCAGACGCACGGCGGCCATGCCCTGCTCCAGCGGATCGGCTGTCGATTGCGTCTCGCGCAATACCGTGAGCAGCCCCGACTCCTGCTGGAAAAGTGCGAACTCGTCATCGAGGTAACGTTGTGCGGCCTCGAGCCGCCGCCAGCTCCACAACGGATAGGCCATCAGCATGAACAACGCGGCGGCTGACGGAGGCAGCCACAGTCGTTGCCAATGCAGAGACACGAAAACCGCGGCCGCGAGAAGCGCGAGGGCCCCCACCGTGGTGACGAGGGCACGACGCGCACGCAGAGCGCCATATGCGAGCATGAGCAAGAGCACGGGGATGGGCGCGAGCGAAACCTGCATCGTGTGGCTTACGGGCACCAGCGTGTTGCCCGAACGCAGTGCCGACAGGAGATTCGCACTCACCTCCACTCCGGCCATCGGGATCCCTTCGCCCGAAACCGGCGTGGGATAGACGTCTGCAAGACCGGCGGCGGTCGCCCCGATCAGCACGATGCGGTCGCGAAAGAAACCTTCGGGCACACGATCGCTCAATACGTCCGCGTACGAGACTTGGCTGAAGGTGCCGGGTGCGCCGGCAAACGGGAAATGAACCCAGTGGTCGCGCAGCCATGCGTCGGAGCGTGCGATCGGGCTGCGCAACCCCGGCCAGTGCGTGAGCGCGTGCCCGGCGACGCGCAGCAGCTCGACGGAGAAGTGCGCATGGCGCGGCGTATGCAAACCCTCGCGCAGGAACGCGCTGCGGATGATGCCGTCGCGGTCGAGCTCGAGGTGGACGTGCCCCAGCGCCGCGGCTGCCACCGCGAAATCGGGCAGCGGCCGGGTTTCGCTCGGCGCACCCTTTTCGTCGAACTCCATGAGCACCGGCAGCACCGTTCGGCCGTTGCGCCGCAGTGCCGTAACGAGCATCGCGTCCGCGGCCGGGTCCGTCTGATCGGATTCGGCGAGGATCAGATCGAGCCCCACTGCTTTCGCGCTTTCGCGCGTGAGGCGGTCAAGCAGCGCGGCGTGAACCCGGCGCGACCAGGGCCAGCGTCCCATCTGCCCAACGCTCGCCTCGTCGACGGCGACGATCACGACGTCCGGCGGAGGTTGAGGTCGGGCGAGACTCAAGGCAGCATCATAGAGTGCGAGATCGAGTCGCCACAGCCACTCCTGGTGCGCGGCCACGGCGGCGCCGAGGGCGAGAAGCAGTGCGAGCACGACGCGTTCCGCACGTGCCCGAGGGAAGGCACGCGCGCGAGCCATCACAGGAGTGGCACGAGCAGCAGGAACAGCAGCCACCACGGGCGCGGAGGTGGTTCAGGAACGTCGATACGCTGCGCCGTCGTGAACGGCCCGACGTAACCGTCGGGGTCGGTTGCCTGCACCCGCATGTAATAGGTGCCCGCGGCGGGACGTTCGAGCGCAATGCGCGGCTCGGCGAGTCTGCGTTCGAGCTCGATGCGAGCGAACTGCGGATCACGCGAGAGCTGGAACAGGAATGTCTGGCCCGAAGCCGCGGGCCACGAGAACCTGAGCTCTCTCTCATCGAGCGCCGGGGGATTCGGATCGGCCGGGAGCGGCCGCAATTCGAACGCCTGCGGGTCGCCGAACGGCCCGCGGTCGCCATCGGCGCGCACGCTCTGAAGGCGCCACCAGTATTCTCCGGGTTCGAGATCGGCAATCGTGTGGCTCGCGCCGGTGAGCCCGTCCTCGTCGCGCAGCGGAGAAACGAACTTCGCGTCTCGTGCGACCTGAATGCGATAGCGCGCCGCGCCTTCCGGTTGCGACCAGGTGAACACAACGGGACCCACCGGCAATTTCGCGCCGGGCGGCGGTGCGCCCGGGAATGGCGGCTCGGGCCGCGCCTTCAGCCGGAACCGATGATAGGCGTCGAGTCCTTCCAGCCCGTCCCGGTCGATGCCGCGCACGCGCAACCAGTAGTCGCCATCGTCCAGGTTCGCGAAGCGCACGACCGGCGAATCGCTCTGCGTTGCGGCGAGCACGTTCCGGAATTCGCGGTCGATTGCCACCTCGGCACGCCACGACTGCGCGGCGGCAACAGGCGGCAAGTCGAAGCGCACGAGCGGGCGTTCCAGGAGTCCTGGAAGGTCTGTCACGTCGGGCGCAGGCAGGAGGGGCCGCGGCTCCGCCGGCGGCGCAGCACCGCGCACGAAACTGCCGAGACCCGAGCGCAGCTCCACTTCACGCGCCGCGGCGAGGCCTCTCAGCGCGACGGTCCCAGCCAGCACTTCGCTGCGCGCGGAATCCTCGTCCGTTCCGACGCGAAATTCCGTGCCGCGCACTGCGGCCGCCGCCACCCGCGAGCGGATTTCGAAGCGTCCGGCCGCACCCGATGCCCGCGTTATCGTGCGCGTCTCGACCCGCCCGCGCTCCAGCACGAACGAGAGGTCGCGCAGATTCGTGTCCGCGAAACGGCGCAGCGCCGCAAGATGGAGTTGGCTCTCCGGCCCCACAGTGAGCTCACTCCCGTCGGGGAGCGCGATCGTGACGTAGCCGTCCGCGGCAGTCGAGATGACGCTCCCCTCGCTCAGCAGCCCGCCAGGTTCCAGTCGTCGGCCGCCACTCTCCACGATGCCGCGCACGGCGAGTATTCGCGCCTGCTCGGGCACGAGCCGCATCCATGAGAACGGTATGCGAATCTCCCGCCCGATCGGGATACGCCGTGGATCCTGGATGCGGTTCAGTCGCTGTACGCGCGGCCAGTGCGACGGCGTCGCGAGCAGCCGCTCGCCAATGCCGATCAGCGTATCGCCAGGCTCGGCGCGATAAGTGAAAGTCTCTTCGGCGAACGCGGCGAATGCCGCAAGCATGAGCACGCACCACGCGGCGTGCCGCACCGGATTATCTCCCCGCCTCTGCCCCGCTCGCGGCAGCGGCCGCATCGCCGGAGCGCTCCAGCCTGTAGCCGTAGCTGTACACGGGTACCAGCCGGTAGCCGTTCTCGGGACGCAGCTCGAGTTTGCTGCGCACCCGGCTCACATGCGTATCCACCGTACGAGACGAATGCTCGGCGCCGCGGCCCCACACCGCTTCGAAGAGGTGACCGCGGGAGACCAGTCGGCCCGCGTGGCGGAAGAGAAAAAGCGCGACCGCGAATTCCTTCTGCGTAAGGGTGACGTCCCGTCCATTGAAGCTCGCACGCGCCTCACCGGCATCGAAACGGTAAGGCGGGAACTCCGCCGCTTCGGTCATCGATTCGGGCCACGCACGGCGCAGGAGCGCGTTGACTCTCGCCAGCAACTCGCCGCGCCGCACGGGCTTCTGCAGGTAGTCGTCGGCGCCATGATCGAGCGCTTCGACGATGTCCCGCTCGGTGTCACGATACGTAACGAACAGCACCGGGTTCGCACCTGGCAACGCACGGCGTATCCAGCGCAGCACGTGCAGCCCGCTCAAGTCCGGCACCTCCCAATCGAGCACGAACAGATCGAAGCTCTCCCGGCTGGCGTCTTTGAGCAGGGTCTTGCCGGCCGCATAGACATGGCAATCGTGCCCCGCCGCCGTGAGCCAGTTCGCGAGGCTCTCCGCTTGCACGGCATCGTCTTCGAGTATGGCGAGACGCATGTCAGGGACATCTTAACCGCAACGTGACGGTGCCACTAGCAGCGTGCGAGGCTCGCCATCCCACACATCCTGCCGCTTATGCCGCCCGTTCACAAGATTTAACAATCCGGCGCTGCCTTGTTAACAATTCTCAGGCGTGCCGCACGCTACGCTTTGGGGATCGTCAGGCATAGAGGTCAGATCCGTGACATCCGAAGTGTGGGGCACCGCCACGCGCGCTCCGAGGACCCAACGCGACGCGCCCGGGCTGCGTCTGGGCATCGCGTTCGCGGATGAATCCGGCACCGTTCGGCAGTTGAACGCGATGGCGGAGTCTCTCAGCGGCTGGACATCCGAAGAAGCCCGCGGCGCCCCGATGCGCGATACCTTCCGTGTCATAGACTCGCGGACCGGAACCGCGCTCGCGGATGCGATCACAGCGCTCGGAGAGGGCGAAGCGGTCGAGCTCGCGCCGGGCGAAGGGCTGCTCCTGAACCGCGATGGCCGGATCCTCGATATCGAGGCGACCTGCGTGCGGCTGCCGGCAGGTACGCCCTCGCCTTCCGCGACTGGCGCTACTCCCAGCGTCTGGCGCACCGGCTCGACTATCAGGCGAGCCACGACCCCGTCACCGGACTCATCAATCGCGCCGAGTTCCTGCGCCGCGCCGAAGCACTGGTCGCGGATTCGGCACTCGAGGGCACGCCGCACGCGATGGTGTATCTCGACCTGGATCAGTTCAAGGTCGTCAACAATACGAGCGGCCACGACGCCGGGGACGAGCTGCTGCGGCAGATTGCTACGCTGCTGCTGCCGCAGTTGCGGGAGACGGACCTGCTCGGAAGGCTGGGCGGCGACGAGTTCGGCCTCCTGCTCCGTCGTTGCACGCTCGCAGACGCCGAGCGCATCGGCACCAATCTGATCGAATGCATCCGGCAGCACCCGTTCAGGTGGCGGGATTCGCTGCACACAGTCAGCGCGAGCGCCGGTGTCGCGGCAATCGAACGGGAGACCAGCGACGCTCAACGGGCGCTCGCCTGCGCCGATACCGCCTGCTTTCTCGCCAAGGAGCGCGGGCGGGGGCGCGTGCAGACGTATCAGCCCGAAGACCCGGATCTCGCGCAGTGCCGGCTCGACATGGAATGGGTCTCGCGGATCGCGACCGCGCTCGGCGAGGACCGCTTCCGTCTTCACTTCCAGCCGATCCTGCCGGTCGGCACGGCCGAGGACGAGCTGCACGTCGAAGCGCTGCTGTACCTGCTCGACGAGGACGGGCAGCGCATCGGGCCGTCCGCGTTCATCCCGGCAGCGGAGCGTTACAACCTCATGCCAGCGGTGGATCGATGGGTCGTCAATCACGCCTTCACGCAGCTCAGACGGCATGCGGACACCGACCGCCCGATCGTGCTTTGCATCAATCTCTCCGCGATGACGCTCTGCGATGGAGAGTTCCCGGAGTATGTGCGCCTTCAGTTCGCTGCCACCGGCGTCGCGCCGCATCGCATCTGCTTCGAGATCACCGAGACGGCCGCTACGACCAATCCGATGCGAACGATGGCGGCCATCGATCAGTTGAAATCGCTGGGATGCCGTCTGGCTCTCGACGATTTCGGTCAGGGCCTTTCGTCGTTCGGCTACCTGAAGAACCTGCGCATCGATTACCTGAAGATCGACGGCGCGTTTGTTCGCGGCGTCGCGAGCGATTCTATCGACCGTGCGATGGTGGCCGCGATCAATCAGGTCGGCCACGTCATCGGTGTAAAGACCATCGCCGAATGCGTCGAAACCGATGCGGTGCTGGACGAGCTGCGTGCGATCGGCGTCGATTACGTTCAGGGTTATGGCATAGCGCGGCCGCAACCGGAATGCGTCGCACCGGATATACGGCCTGTCTCGCAAAGCGTCCACGACGCAGAGGCCGCACGCGCTGCACTGTCCGGCAAAACGGCAGCGAACGCAGAAATAAAGAGCATGATCGGAATCCGAACATGATGCTGGGAAGCAGGAGACCGCTGATCGCGCTCGTGGACGCCGATCATGCCGTCTGCCGCTCGCTCCAGCAGCTCGTCGCCTCCCGCGGCATCGACGCAGACATCTTCACATCCGCTCGCGACTTCGTCCTCGCCATCGAGTCGATTCCGTCGTTCGCGCCGGATTGCATCGTCATGAGCACTCGGCTCTCGGAATTGAATGGATTCGATGCACTCGGGCGGCTGTGTCGCAGCCGACCGGACATTCCGGTTATCTGCATGACCGGCACGCACAATGACGCAGTCCCGCGCGTCGCGGTGTCTTCGCAAACCGCCGCGTTCGAGAAGCCGCTCGACCTCGAGCGCTTCCTGGAGACTCTGCTGGGCGTTCTCTCCGGTCAGTCGACCTCTTTCAGTAAGGTGTGACGGAATCCATAACGTCGGTGCGAGGGAAGAGGTAATAATCCACCTATCAGCTCACCCGGTACTTCCTCCCTTGTCCGGTGATGCTCTTGGCCCTGGCCCATGTGTGCCGGGGCCCTTCTTTTTGGGCCGCGCGGTCGTCTAGCCGTGCGGGCGGAGGTCCGGCACATCGAAAAAATCGACGAGGCCGCTTTCGAGATCGTATTCGGCGCCGACCACCTGCAGACCGTCCTCCAGGATGAGTTGCTCGATCACCCGCGAGGCGTGGCGCAGGTGACTCACCGACGCTCGGATGTTTGCGCGCACCGCGCGGCGCGCGAGACCCGCTGCATCGTGCCTCAGGTCCGTCGCCAACAGCTCTTCCACCGACGGCCGGATGCGGTCGACGATCGAGTCGATATTGCGCGAATTCGCCTGTGCAGGCGCCTGCAGTGATTCGAGCGTCGCGTCGATCGCCCCGCAATGCGAGTGGCCCAGAACCACCACCAGGCGGGTGCCAAAGCGCTGGACGGCGAACTCGACACTGCCGACCTGCGATGGCGCGACGATGTTTCCGGCCACGCGGATGACGAACAGATCACCGAGCCCCTGGTCGAATACGATCTCGGCAGGCACGCGCGAGTCCGAGCAGCCCAGGATCACGGCGAAGGGCTCCTGCCGGTCGACCATCTCGCGACGGCGGGCGGCGCTCACGAACGTTTCTATGCTCCGCGTATCCGAGACGAATCGGCGGTTGCCCGCCTTCAGGCGCTCCAGCGCCGCGGTAGCCGAAGTCATCGAACACCTCTAATGGCGCGTCTCCTTTCGAGGCCAGGTGCGCTGCGAGCGCCGAAATCCGCCGCGGTCAAGCTCAAGATCCGCGACGAGGCTCGTCGAGTCCGATCAGCGTCTGCCGCGCTGGCGCCGGTGTGCCCGCCGCGGTGCGGACGCAGACACATCCTCGAACAGCCGTGCGATGGTAGCGAGATCTTCAAAGTCCGGTGCGTAGTCTTCCGACTCGGGCAGTCCGTCAAGCACCGCCTGTCGCTGCTTCGGGTCACCCAACCGCTCCAGATCGCGCTCCATCTGTTCGAGCGTGTTGCGCGCTTCTGCGATGCGCACGTTCAGCGCCTGGTCCACACGCTCCGGAGTGACGTCGCGTACCGTCAAGCCAAACTCGACGCGAAAGACAGCGTCATGCTGGCGAACCTCCGCGTCCAGCATCTGCGCCTGTTCGAGCAGCACGCGGTTGTAATGGACGAGCCGCGCTTCTGTACATTCGCCAGCGCGCCTGCATCGATCTGCTCGGTTTCGATCTGCAGCGTAAGCACTCCAGCAGATCGTTGCGTTCATACGCCTGGTTTGCCCGCTGTATTAAACCGGTCTTGCGCTGTCGCTCCGTCGGGTCTGCCTCGCGATCGGGGTGAAGCGCACTTGCGAGCTTACGGTAGATGTCACGGACGGACTGGCTCGCCTCGCGCGTCTCTTGCGCTTTGCGCTCGACGGCACGGCTTGCGCGGCCGCGAGGTGCCTGGCGAGCCGATCCTTTTCGCTCCCGCGCTTCGGCAGCCCCGGCCATTTCTTCGGCGGTGTGCTCCATCAGCTCATCCCCGTCGCGCGCCGCGTCGCCCCGCACGGTGTCGCGGACGAACACCCGGCCGAACAGCGCCTCGGCGAGCTCCAGCTCGTCGCGCGTGCGCTCGGCGTGCGACACCTCGCTGTAGCGGTCATACAGCGCTTCGAGCTCGGCATCCGGACCGCCCTCCAGCAAGTTCGCGACGATCTGTAGCAGCAGCGCACGAACCTTCTCTCGATGCCTGCGGCTCAGGCGATCCTTCGACCCAACAAGCAGCACCTGCAATTGCTGGACGACGCGTCCTTGCGTATCGCGCATCTCGTCTTCGATCGGCGCGAGCTCCGTTGTGAGCCGTCCCTGAAACCGCGGGATAAAGGCTTCCCACGCCGCGAGTATGTGGCGGCCGCGGCGAATGCGCTCCGTCAGCTTGTTGAAAGTGCGCTGCGGCTTGCTGAGCTGCCCTGGGCTGGCGGCGACGGTCACCAGCCCTGACGCACCGGCGCCAGGTTCATCATCGAACAGCGACTCCTGCCCCAGCGGCCTCGGTTTCCCAACTTCCATGAGTGCACACTCCAGCGTTGTCGATGGCACGCACTTTAACGGTGGTCCGAGAGGTACGCGACACTCGAGTCGCGCGACCGGCCGCGAGCGTCTTTTTGTGATAGCCTGTACTTCCTGCTCCATCATGAAGGCCGCTATGCAGACGGCCGAACCACTATCCCGGCGTTGCCCGGCATCTCCTGACGTGGACCACGACATCCTCGATCGCCTGCGCCAGAGTCACACCGCATGGCGCCTCCGCTTAAAGAACTCTCCGGGTTTCGTTCGTGAACCGCCTGCTCTGCCCGATGCTGAACGAAGCCGTGTTCGCCGTGTCCGAAGGCGTCGCGATGGCGGAGGAAATCGATGCTGCCATGAAGCTCGGCTGTAATCACCCCCTCGGGCCGCTTGCACTCGCCGACATGATCGGCCTCGACGTGGTCCTCGCGGTCATGGGGGTCTTCCACCGCGATTTCAACGACCCGAAATATCGTCCAGCTCCGATGTTGAAGGAAATGGTTGCGGCCGGATATCGCGGCCGCAAGTCCGGGCAAGGCTTCTACACGTTAGAAGCACGCTGACGTTGTCGGGCAGCGGCAAAGGACGAAGTTATCCCCTCGGCGTGAGCCTTCGGGCGGGCGGCGCGAACTTCAGCGTTTTTTCCAGGCACGCGACAGGCGTCGAGCTGGTCGTCTTCGATGACCCGAACGACGCACGTCCGAGCCGGATGGCCAGAATGGAACGCCCTCCCGAGCGCACGCCTCATTACTGGCACGCCTTCGTGCCCGGAGTCGAGCCGGGGCAGCTTTACGGCTACAAAGCCGCGGGGCCGTTCGATCCTTCGAACGGCCACCGCTTCGATTCCACCAAGCTTCTGCTCGATCCGTACGGCCGGGCAGTCGCCGTTCCTCAGATGTACAGCCGCGAAGCTGCCGCACGCGCAGGCGACAATGCGGCCGTCGCGATGAAGAGCGTCGTCGCGGACTCGCGCGCGTACGACTGGGAAGGCGATACACCGCTCAATCTTTCGTCTGAGCGGTCGGTGATCTATGAAATGCACGTGCGGGGGTTCACCCGACACCCGAACTCCGGCGTGTCGGCGGAGAAGCGCGGCACGTATGCCGGCCTGATCGAGCGGATCCCTTATCTCAAGGGTATTGGCATCACCGCAGTTGAACTGCTCCCCGTATTCCAGTTTGATGGACAGGACGCGCCGCGCGGCCTCACGAATTACTGGGGCTACACGCCCGTGTCGTTCTTTGCGCCTCACCAGGCTTACAGCTCCCGGCGCGGACCGCTCGAAGTGCTCGACGAATTTCGGGACATGGTGAAGGCGCTGCACCGCTCCGGCATCGAAGTGATCCTCGATGTGGTCTTCAATCACACGACTGAAGGCGATGAGCGCGGACCCACGCTGAGCCTGCGCGGCTTCGACAACAGCGTCTATTACCTGCTGCAAGCCGACCGGTCCCGCTATGCCGATTACAGCGGCACCGGCAACACGCTGAACGCGGAACATTCCGTCGTTCGACGCATGATCCTGGACAGCCTGCGCTATTGGGTCGAAGAGATGCACGTCGACGGCTTTCGCTTCGATCTCGCTTCGATCCTGGCACGCGACGCGTCCGGGACGCCCATGCCGCGGCCGCCGGTGCTCTACGATATCGATTCGGATCCGTCGCTCGACGGCGTGAAGCTCATAGCCGAAGCGTGGGACGCCGCCGGGCTTTACCAGGTCGGCGCATTCGTCGGCGACAGGTGGAAGGAATGGAATGGCCAGTTCCGTGATTGCGTTCGAAGCTCCCTGCGCGGGGACGAGGGCTTCGCGGGCGCGCTGGCCGACCGGCTGCTCGGCAGCGCTCAGATATACGGACACAAGGAACGCGAAATCGAGCAGAGCGTCAACTTCGTCACCTGCCACGATGGCTTTACGCTGAACGATCTCGTCTCCTACGATCGCAAACACAACGAGGCGAATGGCGAGGGAACCCGCGACGGTTCGAACGACAACCGGAGCTGGAACTGCGGTGTCGAGGGGGCGAGCGACGACCCTGCGATCGAGAAGCTCCGCAACCGGCAGATCAAGAACTTTCTCACGATCACGCTGGCGTCGATGGGTATGCCGATGATCACGATGGGCGACGAGGTGCGCGCAACGCGGCACGGCAACAACAATTCATACTGTCTCGATAGCGAGGTGAACTGGTTCGATTGGGCGCTCACGCAGAAACACGCGGACGTCCTTCGCTTCACCACGATGCTCATACAGGAGCGCGTGCTTCGGGTACCTGACGGGCGCGGGCGAAGCTTGAACGCGGTGCTGAGAGCGCTAAAGCACGCGTGGCATGGCGTGAAGCTCGACCAGCCTGACTGGAGCCCATCATCACACAGCCTTGCCTTGAGCGCCACGGATCTCGACGGCAGAACGCATCTCTATCTCGCCATCAACGCATATTGGAAAGCTCTCGATTTCGAGCTCCCGCGGCTCAGTTCCAGGCACCCAACGGTCTGGTACCGCCTGATCGACACCTTTCTCGATTCTCCAGACGACTTCGTGGCGTGGCAGCATGCGGAACCGGTGACAGGGTTTATGTACCGCATCGAAGCACGCTCGCTTGTCCTGCTCTATGCCGAGGAGGCCGGCGAGATGGCTGACGCAGCCTCGCCGATGTGAGGTGGGCACGCGCCCGCTCGATTCGCATCGCCGGTCGTCCGCAGGGAAGCGAGGTCGCTCAGGCCATGATGTTCACGCCGCCGTCGACGTAGAGTGTCTCGCCCGTAAGGCGTTTCGCGAACGGCGTGGCGAGGAACGCGCACGTATAGCCGACGTCGAGGATGTCGCCGAGCTCGCCCAGCGGCGCGCGGCGCGCCGCTTCTTCAAGCAGGCGCTCGAAGTCCTTCAGTCCCGCACCGGCTCGTGTCTTGAGCGGTCCCGGTGAGATCACGTGCACGCGTATGCCCCTCGGTCCGAGCTCGTACGCGAGATAACGGCAGCATGCCTCGAGCGCCGCTTTGACCGGGCCCATCACGTTGTAGTTGGGCACCACCTTGTTTGCGCCGTAGTAACTCATCGCCAGGATCGTTCCGCCATCGGTCATGAGCGGCACCGCGAGCCGCGCCAGACGTATCAGGGAATGGCACGACACATCCATCGCTTCCAGGAACCCTTTCGCGGAACACTCGAGAAGCGGCCCTCTCAGGTCCTCTCTCGGCGCCCACCCAAGCGAGTGCACGAGAATGTCCAGCCGGCCCCATTCGGCTCGCACACGCCCGAAAACCGCTTCGGCTTGCGCGTCGTGCGTCACGTCGAGCGGCAGCAACAGTGCTGCGTTCAGCTCGTGCGCGATCGGTTCCACGTGGCCTCTCGTTCTTTCGTTGACGTACGTGAGCGCCAGATCCGCGCCCAGCGCGCTGAATGCCCGCGCGCAGCCATACGCGATCGAGTGCTCGTTCGCGACACCCACCACAAGAGCCTTACGTCCCTTGAGTATGTCCGGTGGCGGTTCGGTGGCTGCCGTGACGCGCGTTTCATCTGCCATGGGATGGTCTTGATGTAATAGGGCGCAGGTCTTCAGGGCGACGGCGTGAGCTGCCCTTCGCGCTCGTCGCACGGGCTTGCGCGAGTGCGCTTCAGCCGGTCACTGCCAGCCCTCTCCAATAGCACGGCAGCCGAGATCATGACCCACATCGCAACGAATGCGGCTGCTGCTGCGATCAATAAAGCGTAACCGTGCGGCCCCCAATGAACCATGCTCCGCTCGATCGCGAGAAACGGCAGGGTTGCCGTACTCAACGCAAGGCAGTTCACGAGAAACCAGAATAGCCCGGAGAGACAGCGTTTCGTGTCCGGCATTCGAGCGCGGTTTTCATTCAGTTCCATTTGCGTAGCTCTCCCGTCATGTCAACAAACTGCACTGCTCGCTGAGCGGCTTGGGTCCGGGTGTTTCCAGCTCTGAAGCGGCCATGCCGCTCGACGGGACGTCACGGCGTCCGGTCGCATGCTCGTCGGGGCTGACACGGGCCCGAGCGAGATCGCGAACGCTCTGCTCCCACAGTCCGCGACCAAGCGTCAGCACGACCGGGCCGACGACCACTCCGACGAGTCCGAGCACCTCGAACCCGCCGAGGCAGCCCATCAGCACCCAGACAAACGGCAGGCCCGTGCCATCCCGGCCAATCGCCGGTCGCAGGATCTTGTCGCCGAAGAACAGCACGGCACAGGCAGCCATCAAAGCGAGCGCCGCCGAGGTGGCGGCGTTCGGAACAGCCAGTGGCAGCGTCGACACGGCGATGGCTACGGCCACATAGCCGAGGAACGGCACGAGCGCGAGCGCGCCGGTGATCGCCGCCCACACCGCAAAGTGCGGTATGCCGGCGAGCGCGTAGACGACAGCCGTTGCGACTCCGTTGAACAGCGCTACGACGAGCATGCTATTCGTCGATGCGCGCAAAGCTCGCGTGGCGAGATCGAGCGAACGTTCGGCCTGTTCCCCCAGGCGATCACGAAGCAGGCGCCTGAACTGCCCGGCGATCGACTCACCTTCGCGATAGAGGAAGAACAAGACGAGTATCGTGAAGGCGATGATGAAAAGATGTCGACCCATGAAGTGGCCGAATGACTGCGCCCACGCGAACAGCGCAGCGGGACCGATCCGCTGGGCCCAGAGGTCGAGAGCGCCGGGATGCGCAAGCTCGCTTTGCCACCACCCGGCCAGCCAAGACCCGGCAAGCGGCAGCTTCTCCAACCAGTGAGGAGCCGCGATGCCCTGCTTGTCGGCAGCGGAAATCGCCAGGAGCAGTGCATGGGATTCGGCGACAAGTGCACCGAACGCAAATGTGAGCGGAGCCAGCACGAACACTGCCATGGCCGCTGTGAACATGAGTGGGATCGCGCGCCACGCTGCAGGCTCTGCGGCAGCCGCGCCGCGAATCGTCTGTATAGGGGCCAGCTGGCGACCGCAGTCACGCACGCGACCAGAACCGCGAGAAGGAAGCTCTCCAGCACCCATATGGACAGCCCGATAATCAGCGTCGCGTAGAGCCAGGTCGCGCTGAGCTTGACGTTGATGCGACAGGGTTCGTGCGAATCCATAGTGGTGGAAGGGTGCCTCACGCGGCGCTATACAGGCTCGCAAGCTCGCGCCTGCACGCCTCGCTGAATGGTTTCAGCGGATCGTTGCGGTTTTCAGAATCCTTGAACGCGGTGAGCACGAGGTTTTTCAGCTCACCCGGCGCGAGGTTCTCCTTCATGTATTGCTCGCCGATGAACTGGATCGCGTGAGCCGTCGCCGCCACGACGGGCTCGGACCCGCACAACCGGATGCGGTTCTCGAGCGCGTAGATATTGAGAATCTTGTCCGGCGTATCGAGCGAGTGATCGAGCGCGTCGATCGCGAGCTTCGAACATTCGCTGATGAATTCCGCGTAGAGCGCTTCACGCTTCTTGATTTCGGCCCCGATCGACTGGTGGCGCGCCGTCGTGCGCTGAGTGACCCAGGCCGTCACCACGCTCGCGGAACCGCCGACGATCGACCCTACGATTGCGCTCAGCGCGCTGATGAGGCCCGTATCCATGTCCCTTCACCTTTCCCGATTAGCCGTCGTGAAAATCCGCCCACCGCCGCGCACCGACTACACCACCCGTTCTCGTGTCCACGCTCGTTCCTCGTGACCTGGTGTGACTGAAGGCTATCCCCGCCCGACCGGCAAGTCGTCAGCGAACAGTCGGAGTTCGGTCACAGTTCTGCGACCGAATGCTGACCGTATGCAGACCGTTCCTTGAGGACTTCGTGGGCGCCGCTCTCTACGATCCGGGCCATCGGTAACAACGTTCAACCACCTAAGCGACGCCGCGCGTGCGATCACCGGCGACACCCACTACGTCGACGGCGGTTTCCACATTCATTGCGTGAGATCAAGACATGAACGGCACCTTCACATCGAATGACCTCGAGTTCATCCGCAACCGCACCTTCGACGAAATTGCCGTCGGCGATCACGCGAGCATCCAGCGCACGCTGACCGCTTCGGACATCCAGCTTTTCGCTGCGATGTCCGGCGACGTGAACCCGACGCACATCGACGCCGAGTTCGCTGCATCCACGCGCTTTCAGGGCGTGATCGCGCACGGCATGTGGGGCGGCGCGCTCATTTCCGCCGTGCTCGGCACACGACTGCCCGGCCCCGGCACGATCTACGTCGGGCAGACGCTGGACATTCCACATGCCCGTGCGCGTCGGCGACGCGCTCACCATCACCGTCACCGTTGCCGCACGAACGAAGCGAAGCATCTCCTTATCCTCGACTGCACGTGCGTCGAACCAGGACGGGAACACGGTCATCTCCGGCAAGGCGACGGTGTTTGCGCCGACGGAGCGCATCGAGCGCCCGCGCGGCACGCTGCCGCAGGTGCGCATCGCGCTCTCGCACGGTGACGAGCTCGTGCGGCTCCTGCAGTACGTGAAGCCGCTCGGGCGGCTCAAGATGGGCGTCGTCTATCCGTGCGACGAGGTGAGCCTCTCCGCGGCAATGGACGCGCGAGCCGCCGGACTCATCGAACCGGTGCTGCTCGGCCCGCGCGACCGCATCGAGGCAGTCGCACAGAAAGCCGGCATCGACTCTCTCGGGCGTCGCAATCGAGGACGTGCCCCATAGCCACGCTGCTGCCGCGCGTGCCGTGGAGCTCGCGCTGAAAGGCGACGTGGAAGCGCTGATGAAGGGGAGCCTCCATACCGACGAGCTGATGGGCGCGGTCGTGAAAAGCGCACTGCGTGGCGAACGCCGCATGAGCCATTGCTTCATCATGCAGACGCCCGCATATCCGCGGCCGTTCATCATCACCGACGCGGCGATCAATATCGCGCCGACGCTCCCGGAGAAGGCCGACATCGTGCGTAACGCCGTTGACCTCGCGCATTCCTTCGGGGTCGCAGAGCCGCGCGTTGCCATCCTCGCAGCCGTCGAGACCGTCAACCCGAACATGCCCGCGACGCTCGATGCGGCGGCACTCTGCAAGATGGCCGATCGCGGCCAGATTGCCGGCGCGGTGCTCGATGGGCCGCTCGCGTTCGACAACGCCGTGTCCGCCGCGGCGGCGCGCATCAAAGGCATCAAATCGCCCGTCGCGGGCGCCGCCGACATCCTCGTCGTTCCGGACCTCGAGGCGGGCAACATGCTTGCGAAGCAGCTCGAGTATCTCGGCGGCGCGGCGAGCGCCGGCATTGTCGTCGGCGCGCGCGTGCCGATCGTGCTCACGAGCCGTGCGGACACGCGCGAGGCGCGCATCGCCTCGTGCGGCGTCGCGCTCGTTGCAGCCAGGCGCCCGGCACAGCTCCCTCTCATCACCGTGACGCCGACGGTGACAGCCCCGCGCGTTGCGGCATAGGAGCGGCCATGGGTAAACCGATCGTTGTTCTCAACTGCGGCTCGTCGAGCATCAAGTTCGCGCTGTTCGACGGAGACATCAAGCCGCTGCAGCGCAAGCCGTTGTGGGCCGGTCAGGTTGACGGCATCGGGGGCGAGCGCGCGACGCTGCGCCTCAGCGACCGTCGGCCTGTCGCGCTCGAGCTGGGCAATGAAGCACCATACCAGCTCGCGCTGCGGCACGTTCGACTCCGCGTCGAGCGCGAGACCGGCGGGCATCCACCGCGTGCGCGCGCGGCGCTGGCGCTTTACGCGCGCCGCATCGTGCGCGAGATCGGCGCGTTGGCCGCAGTCCTGGGCGGCGTGGACATGCTTGCGTTTACCGCGGGCGTCGGCGAGCACAGCGCAGTGCTGCGCGAGCGGATCTGTCGCGCGCTCGCCTGGCTCGGGCTGGACTCGACACCGAAGCAAATCTCGCGAATGCCTCCACGATCTCGCGTGCATCAAGCCGCGTACGCGTCGTGGTCGAACCCACCAACGAAGAATGGATCGCGGCGTCGCACACGCTCACCGCGCGCCGCTGACAGTAAAGGCCCCCGTTATGGTTCTCAGCTCAGAAACCAAATACCCCAGCCGCCGCGCCTACGTCCTGAAGCTGCGCAGCGATTCGGCCCCCGGACGCGCTCGCCGGCCGTCATCGAGAACGTAGTCACGGGCCAGCAGCACGAATTCTCGTCCGGCGCCGAGCTGCTCGATTCGCTTGACGGGCGACCTGCAGTCGAACGCCGGCGTCCCGACGCAAGCAAATGACCGCCGTCTGATGATGGAGACAACGCATGAACTACGCAAACAACACATGACCTCCCCAGCGAATGGTGGCTGCACAACCTCGATGAAATCGACCGTGAGATCGCGCGGCTCGCAACATTGTGCCGGGTAAGAATCCTCGACTCCGGGCGTGATCGAGCGTGTGCTGCACAAGAGACGCTTCCGTATGTGGAACCTTTAATGCGATCGCGTTCAAGAAGCTGCACGACATGCTGATGCTGCACTTCGCGATACGCCAGAAGTCGGCCGACGTGATCGGACAGGCGCAAACGGCGCAAATCGAGCGGTATGTGATCGATAGGCTGAAGAACGTCTTTCCCCGATCTTGCGGCGGGCGGAGCCAGCCTGCATGAAACAGACCTGCGAGCACGCGATCGCATCGCGCAACGGTGATCGTTACCGAATTCAAACCGAACCCGGATGCTTCGCTGACGACTTGCTGCGCGACTCTCCCTACACTGACCTCACGTTGCACTTGAGATCACTCGAGCACTTATGATTATCGTGGAATCTACGACTCAGACACGCACCGCACGAACAGCGGAGCGCAATCGTCTGTTTCAACGTTCCGGCGCGCATCATCGCGGCCGCCGTCGCGGCCTCGCTCGCGCTCGGCCTCACCGCTTGTTCCACGCCCAAGTTGAAGTCTTCCGTCGAGGTGCCGAACCGGTATGCATCGGCCGAGGCGACGACTGCCGAACCCGAGGTGGCCTGGTGGGATAGCTATGGCGACCCGGTGCTCTCCGAGCTCATCCGCCGCGCGGCGTACGAGAATCGAAACATCAAGATTGCAGCCGAGCGCGTGCGTGCCGCGCGCGCTGGCGAGACCATCAGCCGCTCGCGGCTCTTCCCGAGCATCGACCTCGCCGGTACAGGTTTCGTATCGCGACACCGGCCACAGCTCGGCTGCCAAGACGAAGCGGCCTTCCGGACGTGAAGGGCGCGGGTGGCGGTCTCGGCGTCTCGTGGGAGATCGACCTCGCCGGTGGCCTGCGGGCGGGCGCCGCGGCGGCTTCCGCCGACACGATCGCGGCGGAACACGGCACCCGCGGCGTGCGGCTGCTCGTGCTGACGCGACGTTGCAACCAACTACTTCATTCTGGTCGGCGCGTTGCGCCAGCTCGAAACCGTGCGCGCGATCGCGGCGGCGCACGACGAAACGCTGCGGCTCGTCACTGCGCGGCAACGCGCGGGTCTCGCGACGCCGTTCGATGTCGAGCGTGCGCAGACCGACGCTTCGAGAGCGCACGCGGCCATACCGCCGCTCGAAACGCTCGCCGCGGTCTCGCGTCACCGCATCGCGGTGCTCATCGGAGATCAGGCGTTCAACGCTGCGGCCATCGTGCCTTGGAACGGCCAACTCGTCGTTCCATCTGCTTCGACCGGGCAGCCCGCGGCGCTCCTGCAACGCAGGCCCGACCTCCTCGCTTTGGACGCCCAGTTGCAGGCGGCCAACGCACGCCGGCAGCAGGCGCACGCGGAATGGTTCCCGCGGCTTTTTCTGAACGCCTTGTTTGGCCGCGAGACCGTGGACCTGAACGGCATCGGCCTCGGCGCCGCGCGCTTCACCAATGTGTTCGGGCTGCTCGCGATGCCGATCTTCAACGCGGGTCGCACGCGGGCGATCAACGAGATCGCCGAGAGCGGCCAGCGCGAAGCCGTGCTGCGTTACGAGGACGGAATCGTGCGCGCGCTCGAGGATGTCGAGAACGCGCTTGTCGCGGTCCGGGATGAACGGCAACGCAACCAGACGCTGCAGACGGCTGCTGCTTCCGCAGATGCGGCGCTCGGCCGCGCGCAATCGCTTTACGACCGCGGGCAGATCGACCTCCTGCCGCTGCTCGATGCGCAACGCACGCGCCTTACCGTGAGGGTCAGCGCGAACGACAGCAATACACAACTCCTGCTCGACAGCGTGCAGCTCTACAAGGCGCTTGGCGGAGGCTGGGAGGTTTTCGAGCCCGGCAAACCGCCGACCGTCGGGGCCATTCAGTCGCCGCATTCCTGAAACCAATCGACCACGCACGAGGAACGATCTTGAAAAACTCTCATCGCCGCCGCCCTGCTTTTCGTGCCCATCGCAGCGCTGCTGTCGGCGTGCACCCCGAAGGCCGCCCCCGAGGCGCTTCGAACCGTGCGCACTGCCGAGGTCCGCTACGACAAGGCTCAGGAAGTGAATCGCTACTTCGGCTCCGTCCAGGCGCGCTACGAGGTCGACCAGGGATTCCGCGTCGGCGGCAAGGTCGTGACGCGCAGGGTCGACGTGGGCCAGAAGGTGCGCCAGGGCGACGTGCTCGCGACGCTCGACGATACCGATTACAAGCTCGCGGTCCAGGCAGCTCACGAACAACGCGTTGCCGCGGAAGCGCAGGCCCGCCAGGCCGAGTCCGACAGACGGCGGCTCCAAGCGTTGAAGGCCGACGGCTCGGTCAGCGTGTCCGACGACGAGAAAGCGCACAGCAACGCGCAGATGACGCGCGCCACCGCCGAAGCCAAGGCGCGGGAGCTCGAGCTCGCACGCAATCGCGTCGACTACACCACGTTGCGCGCATCCCAGGACGGCGTGGTCACCAGCGTCAAGTTCGAGGTCGGTCAGGTCGTCGCTGAAGGACACCCGATCGTCTCCATCGCAAAGGAGGCCGAGCCGGAGATCGTCGTCAACGTGCCGGAAGATCAGCTCTCGGTATTCAAGGCGTCTCGGTACAAGGCCACGCTCACGAGCGCGCCTGACCAGGCATTCGACGTTGTGCTCCGCGAACTCTCGCCGCAGGCGGCCTCGACTACGCGGACCTTCCGCGCGCGCCTTAAACCCGCGAAGCCCCGCCCGCTCCCGCTCGGGGCGAGTGCCACGCTCGTGATCGAGCGGCCGGTCGGAACCGCGGCGGCAGCAGCGATCCCCGCCTCCGCGATCACCCAGAACAAGGGCCAGCCCGCGGTGTGGATCGTTCGTCGCGAGGGTAGCGAGGGAACGTCAACGGTCGACCTGGTGAACGTGACGATTCACGACTATCGCACCGACGAGGTGCTCATATCGGGACCGGCCGCCGGTGAGCGGGTCGTCACCGCCGGCGTCCAGAAGATGGCGCCCGGATTGCGCGTCGCGCTGGGCGACGCAGCGCCCGAGGCAGCGCGCGAGACACCGCGCGACTCAGCGCCCCGTGTGGGCTCCCTTACCACGACCCGTGAACTCCAGGCCTCCCGATGAAATCGTTCAACCTTACCGAATGGGCGCTCGATCACCGCGCCGTCGTGCTCTTCCTGATCCTCGCGATCGGCATCGGCGGTGTACTGGGCTTCACGAAGCTCGGCCAGCTCGAAGACCCGAACTTCTCGGTGCCTTCGATGACCGCAGTCATCATCTGGCCCGGCGCGACGGCGCAACAGATGCAGGACGAGGTGCTCAACCGGATGGAGAAAAAGTTCGAGCAGCTCGACCACTTCGACAAGGTCAAGACCTACGCGCGGCAGGGCT
This sequence comes from uncultured beta proteobacterium, assembly GCA_963808765.1. Classification (GTDB taxonomy): domain Bacteria; phylum Pseudomonadota; class Gammaproteobacteria; order Burkholderiales; family SG8-41; genus JAQGMV01. Next base: position 20,429 of record CAWEHH010000038.1, on the reverse strand, counting down.
ATGGCGGCATGCTGCTCAGCGTGCGCGGCGGCACCTCGCAGGAAGACCAGCGCGAAGCCTGGTATCAGGCGCGCAAGAAGTTCAACGACATCAAGCTCGAGTTGCCCGACGACGTCGTCGGCCCGATCTTCAACGACGAATTCGGCGACGTCACAGGGCTCCTCTACGCCGTCAAGGGCGACGGCATCAGCCACGCCGAGCTTTCGGACATCACGGAAGACATCAAGCGGCGACTCCTGAAAGTGCCGATGGTGAAGAAGGTCGACATCCACGGTAAGCAGGCGAAGAAGGTCTATGTCGAGTTCTCGCACCAGCGGCTCGCCGCGCTCGGTATCACGCCTCTGGCCATTGCCGAAAGCCTCAGGAACCAGAACAGTCTCGTCGCGAGCGGCTCGATCGACACGCCGGGCGACCGCGTGCTCGTACGCGTCAGCGGCCAGTTCAAGGACCTCGACGATATTCGAAACGTACCGATCGCCGCCGGCGGCCGCCTGATCAAGCTCGGCGACTTCACGACGGTGACGCGCGGATACGAAGATCCGCCGACCTACACGGTGCGCCACAACGGCCAGCAGGTGCTGATGCTCGGCATCACGATGACCAATGACGGCAACATCATCGACCTCGGAAGGCGATCGAAAAGCCGTCACCCAGGCTCCAGGCGGAGCTTCCATACGGTGTCGAGCTCGAGCGCGTGGCCGATCAGCCGAGCGTTGTCGCCGAATCCGTCTGGGAGTTCGAGCGCTCGCTCCTGGAAGCGCTTGCGATCGTGCTCGCGGTGTGCCTCATCAGTCTCGGCTGGCGCACGGGCATCGTGGTCGGACTCTCGGTGCCGATCGTGCTCGGCGTGGTCGCGCTGGTGATGCTCGCGATGGGCTGGAACCTCGAGCGCATCTCGCTCGGGTCGCTGATCATCGCGCTGGGACTGCTGGTGGACGACGGCATCATCGCGGTCGAGATGATGATCGTGAAGATGGAGGAAGGGTGGGACCGCGTGAAGGCGGCCGCCTATTCGTACTGCCGCTACCGCGATGCCGCGGCTGACCGGCGCCTTGATCACCGTCGCCGCCTTCATGCCGGTCGGGTTCTCCCAGTCGACCACCGGCGAGTATGCGGGTGGAATTTTCTGGATCGTCGGCACGGCCGTGCTGTTCTCGTGGTTCGTGTCGGGATTGATCACGCCTTACCTCGCCGTCAAGATGCTGCCGAAGGATTTCGGCAAGCATCACCCAGGGCGGCGACGCGTACGACACGCCGTTCTACCGCAAGCTCCGCCGCTCGATCGACTTCGCCCTCGCGCGGCGCTGGTGGGTCGTCGGCGCCACCGCGGCCGCGCTGGCGTTCGCGATCTGGGGAAGCCGGTTCGTGCCGCAACAGTTCTTCCCCGAGAGCACGCGGCCCGAGCTTGTCGTCGAGCTGCGGCTGAAAGAAGGCGCTTCGTTCGCAGCGACGACCGAGCAGGTCAAGCGAATGGAAGCGGTCCTGAAGAAGGACGAGGACGTCCGCTTCTTCACCGCGTACACAGGCGCCGGGCAGCCGCGGTTCTATCTCGCGCTCGATCCCGAGCTGCCGAACCCCGGCTACGCGGTGTTCATCGTCATGACGCGCGATACGGAGGCGCGCGAACGGGTGCGGTCGCGGCTGATGGCGAGCGTCGGCGAGCAGTTCCCGCAGGCGTGGGTCCGCGTTACGCGTCTCGAGCTCGGTCCGCCGGTCGGTTTCCCGGTCCAGTTCCGCGTCGTCGGTCCGGACACCCAGAAGGTGCGCGAAATCGCGCGCGAGGTCGAGCGCGTCGTCGCCTCGAGCCCGAAGGTGCGCGACGTCCAGCTCGACTGGAACGACCCGGTTCGCACCCTGCGAGTGGACGTCGACCAGGACAAGGCGCGTGCGCTCGGCCTCGCGCCGGCCGACGTCGCCTTCGTGACGAAGACCGTGATGGACGGCGCGACGATGTCCCAGCTGCGCGAACGCGAAGACCTGATCGACATCGTTGCCCGTGCGGTGCCGTCCGAGCGCCTCAATCTCGACACGCTGAAGGACGTCAATCTCTACACGCGTGACGGCACCGTGGTGCCGGTGTCGCAGGTCGCGCGCGTCAAGTACGAGCTCGAAGAGCCGGTGCTGTGGCGCCGCAATCGCGACATGGCCATCACCGTGCGCGCGGACGTGAGGGATGGCGAGCAAGGCGTATCGGCCACGCAGTCGATCATCCCGCAGTTGAAGGACATCGAAGCGAAGCTGCCGTTCGGCTATCGCATCGACGTCGGCGGCGCCGTCGAGGAAAGCGACAAGGCGAACCGTGCGCTGATGGCCGTCGCCCCGGTCATGCTGTTCGTGATCCTGGCGATCCTGATGCTGCAGCTGCAGAGCTTCTCCCTGATGTTCATGGTGCTCCTCACCGCGCCGCTCGGATTGATCGGGGTCGTCGCCGCGCTGCTCATGTTCCAGGCGCCGCTCGGCTTCGTCGCGATCCTCGGCGTCACCGCCTTGAGCGGGATGATCATGCGCAACTCGGTGATCCTCATCGACCAGGTCAAGTCGGAAATCGACGCGGGCCGCGACACCTGGACGGCGATCGTCGACGCGGCCGTGCACCGGACACGTCCGGTGGTGCTCACGGCAGCCGCCACCGCGCTCGCCATGATTCCGCTCACCCACAGCATCTTCTGGGGCCCGATGGCGATCGCGATCATGGGCGGTCTGATCGCCGCGACGGTGCTGACGATCTTCTTCGTGCCGGCGCTTTACGCGGCGTGGTTCAGGGTGAAACGCGAGAAGGATGCCGGCACGGATGCCGACGCTCGCGCGCCGATGCCTGAGCCCTCGCCCGCACATTGATTACACCTCTGCACATCAATCAGGAAAGGTTTTCACATGGACACCTCAACGAAACTCACTGAAAGCCAGGAGCTCGGAAAGAAGGTCGCATCGCTTCTCCGGAAGCGGCTCGAGTCCGCCGCCGGCGATCACGACGCGCGTGTGCGCGCCGCGTACGAAGGCTATGCGAAAGCATTCGAGTCGGCCCGCGCGAAGATGACCCCGCAGCAGTTGTGGACCGAACCGTATTACTACGCGGCGGATTTCGTGCAGCGCTCGATCCTCTTCTGGGACGCGCTGCGTCAGCGTGGCAACGATTATGTCGAGAGCGCGAACAACGGCGCGAAGCCCGTGCTCAAGTTTCAGTACGAGACGATCGCCGATGCCCGCAAGTTCGCCAAGCCGGTGAACTACGCGCTCGTGTCGATCGTGCCGCCCGCGGGTGTGCAGGTCGACCCCAAGCAGCGGCCGTACATCATCATCGATCCGCGGGCGGGCCACGGTCCCGGGATCGCCGGCTTCAAGGACGATTCCGAAGTCGGCGTCGCGCTCGCGGCGGGGCATCCCGTCTATTTCGTCATGTTCTTCCAGTACCCCGAACCGGGACAGACGCTGCTCGACGTCTGTGAAGCGGAGAAAGCCTTCGTGCGCATTGTCCGCGATCGGCATCCCGACAGCCCCAAGCCGGTCATCCTCGGCAACTGCCAGGGCGGCTGGGCCGCGGCGATGCTCGCTGCCGCGGACCCCGACGACATGGGGCCGGTGATGCTGATCGGTTCGCCCATGTTGTACTGGAGCGGCGGATGGCACGAAGAGCAGGCGCCCAACCCCATGCGCTATGCCGGCGGGCTCCTCGGCGGGACGTGGCTCTCGTCCCTGGCCGCGGATCTCGGCAACGGCCGCTTCGACGGCGCCTACCTCGTCGACAACTTCGAGTACCTCAATCCCGCCAACACGCACTGGGACAAATACTACAAGGTCTTCGCCAACGCAGATACCGAACCTGCGCGTTTCGTCGAGTTCGAGCGCTGGTGGTCGAGCTATTACCTCATGAACCGCGAGGAGATCGAGTGGATCACGGGCAATCTTTTCGTCGGCAACAAGCTGTGGTCGGGCGACGTGAAGCAGGCGAACGGCAAAGCGTTCGATCTGCGCGACATCAAGTCGCCGATCATCCTGTTCGCTTCCCTCGGTGACAACATCACGCCGCCGCAGCAGGCATTCAACTGGGTCGCCGACGTCTATCGGACCACGGAAGAGATCAAGGCCGGCGGCCACGTCATCGTCGGACTCGTTCACGAAGACGCGGGCCACCTCGGCATCTTCGTCTCCGGCAAGGTCCACCAGAAAGAAACGCGGAAGCTCGTCGAAGTCATGGAAGCGATCGAGCTCCTACAGCCCGGCCTCTACGGCATGGAAATCACGCCGAAACCCGATGCGAGCGGCAAGCCCGCATACGACGTGAGTTTCCGCGAGTATCGGCTCGAGGACCTCGTCGCCAAGTTGAATCCCCTCCAGCGCCAGGACGAGCGGCCGTTCGAAGCCGTTCAGACGGTTTCCGAGTTCAATCAGCGCGCCTACGAGCTTTTTCTGCGCCCGTTGGTGAAGGCGACTGCAAACGAACCGACCGCGAAGCTGCTGCGTGACCTGCACCCGCTGAGAGCGCGCAACTGGGCGTTATCGGATGCGGCAAATCCCTGGCTGGCGTGGCTCGGACCGGCCGCGAAGGCAGTCAAGGCGCAGCGTGTCAGCGCTCCAGCAGAGGGACCCCTGCGCAAAATGGAAGAGCTGAACGCGGAGCTCACAAGCGCGGCCCTCGACTATTACCGCGCGATCCGCGACGCCCTCGCCGAAGCCGCTTTCTTCACGACCTACGGAAACATTTATTTCGGTTATCTTGCGGAGCAGCCCGTCGCGCAACAGGCTGCGGACCAGCCGTTAGCAGATCCGCGCGAGCGTCCGGTGGTGCGCGACGCGCTCGCGCGCATCGCAGAGGGAGGGTACGCGGAAGCTTTTGCGCGGGTCGGGTTCCTGCTCGCCCGCACCGACGAGCCCATTCCGCTGTCGCTTCTCACCACCGCACAAGAGCTCATCAAGGATTACGCCGAGCTCATGCCGCCGCTGCCGCCGCATCAGTGGCGTCGCATACGTGGACAGCAGGAAATCATCGTTCGCTATGAGCCAGAGCGTGCGATCGAAACGCTGCCCCGATTGCTCGACGATGACGAGCGCGAGCGTTTACTTGCGCTGATCGAGCGCGTGGTGAGCGACAAGCGAGTGCTCGAAAGGAAGCCTACGGCGCAGCAGGCGGCGATGCTGGAGCGGATTCGAAAAGCGCTCCAGGACACTGCCGCGGGCTCCCGCGTGCGGACGCAGATCACGATTCAACCCCGAAACGCCGGCGCGGCGACGACGCGCTAGTCAAAGGTCGAGAGGAGCAAGGCATGGCCCCGTTTGTTGAAAGCGCAAGCCACCGTTCAAGCATCGTAACGGCGCGGCGACATGGATAGAAACGCGCTGTCTGCGGCGGCTGCTGGTTCCTTGCGAATGTGCTCGCGCTGGTCTCGGTCCCCATGGCGCTCGAGGCGCGGCGTGCTCTCCGCAGGCGCCGCCGAGTGGTCGCTGCAGTCATGGGCTCTGCTTGTTCGGCGGAGGCGCAGCCCTCGTGCTGATGGCGGTGCTCGTCGCCGTCGCGTGCCGTCTGGAGCGCGGCCGGTGAATCAGCGCGTGCGTTCGAGCTACGCGTGGCGATCCGTGCCGCCAACGCATCGGAGATCCGCACGCGCATCCTCGTGGAAAGTCCGTTGCCACGGAATTCCGACCGAGCGGCGACCTTTCGCTGACGACTTGGCGGGCAGCGGGCGCTAACGTGTCCTACATGAAGACAGGAGATTCCATGAACACCGATTTGGTACTCATCGATGGTCTTGCCCGCACTACCACGAACCTATCCGGCAAAGTCGCGCTGGTGACGGGCTCGACGAGCGGCATCGGGCTCGGCATCGCGCGCGCTCTCGCCGGCGCGGGCGCGAACGTCTTGCTGAACGGATTCGGCGACAAGGCGGCGATCGACGAGCTTGTCGCGGAGTTCAAGTCCGCAATACAACGTCAAGGCCGGCTACAGCGCCGCCGACATGTCGAAGCCCGCCGAGATCGCGGCGATGGTGGCGCAGGCGGCGCGCGAGCTGGGCGGCGTGGACATCCTGGTCAACAACGCCGGCATCCAGCACGTCGCGCCGGTCGAGGAGTTCCCGGTCGAGAAGTGGGACGCGGTGATCGCGATCAACCTCTCGGCCGCGTTCCACGCGATCCGCGCGGCGCTGCCCCACATGAAGGCGCGCAACTGGGGGCGCATCATCAACATCGCCTCGACCCACGGCCTGGTGGCGTCGGCGCAGAAGGCGGCCTACGTCGCGTCGAAGCACGGCATCCTCGGCCTGACCAAGGTCGTGGCGCTCGAGACGGCCACGACCGGCATCACCTGCAACGCGATCTGCCCCGGTTGGGTGCTGACGCCGCTCGTGCAGAAGCAGATCGACGCGCTGGCCGCCCGGGAAAAGCTCTCTCCCGATGCGGCAAAGATGAAGCTGCTCGGCGAGAAGCAACCTTCGCTCGAGTTCGCGACGCCGGAGCAGATCGGCGCGGCGGCGCTTTTCCTGTGCTCGCAGGCCGCGGCGCAGATCCGCGGCATTGCGCTGCCGGTCGACGGAGGCTGGACCGCCCAATGAAGACCATCTTACTGAAAGACGCCGCGGCGCTGATCCCGGACGGCGCGACCGTGATGATCGGCGGGTTCATGGGCGTGGGCACGCCCGAGCGCCTGGTGGACGAGCTGGTGCGTCAGGGCCGGCGCAACCTGACGGTGATCGCGAACGACAATGCGCTGCCCGGCGTCGGCATCGGCAAGCTCATCAGCGCCGGCGCGGTGAAGAAGACCATCGCGAGCCACATCGGCTTGAACCCAGAGACGCAGAAAAAGATGCTTGCCGGCGAGCTCGAGGTGAACCTTGTGCCGCAGGGCACGCTGATCGAGCGCATCCGCGCGGGCGGCTTCGGCCTCGGTGGCGTGCTCACGCCGACCGGCGTAGGCACGGTCGTCGAGAACGGCAAGAAGCGCATCGAGGTCGAGGGCAAGCCCTACCTGCTCGAGACCGCGCTGCGCGCCGATTTCGCACTCGTGCAGGCATTCCTCGCCGACTACATCGGCAATCTCTATTACGCCCTGACCGCGCGCAACTTCAACCCGGTGATCGCCATGGCGGCCGACACGGTGATCGTGGAAGCCGAGAACATCGTGCCCGTCGGCGTGATCGCTCCCGACCACGTGGTAACGCCCGCGCCGGTCGTCGACTACATCATCTCACAGGCCTGACCCATGGACGCCCAGACCATCATCGCCAAGCGAATCGCACGCGAGCTGCGCGACGGCATGCTCGTCAACCTCGGCATCGGAATCCCGACGCTGGTCTCGAACTTCGTCCCGCCCGGCGTGCGCGTGTACTTCCAGTCCGAGAACGGCCTCATCGGCACCGGCGCTCCGCCCGCCGAGGGCATGCACGAGCGCCATCTCACCGACGCCGGCGGCCGTCCCGTGACAGCGCTCCCCGGCGCCAGCACCTTCGACAGCGCGATGTCGTTCGGGCTGATCCGCGGCGGGCACCTCGACATGACGGTGCTCGGCGCGCTGCAGGTCGATGCCGCGGGCCATCTCGCCAACTGGATGATTCCAGGGAAGATGGTGCCGGGCATGGGCGGCGCCATGGACCTCGTCTCCGGGGCGAAGCGCGTGATCGTAGCCATGCAGCACTCGGCGAAGGGCAAACCGAAGATCGTGAGGCAATGCTCGCTGCCGCTCACTTCCGTGCGGCCGGTGGATCTCGTTGTGACCGAGCTCGCAGTCATTGCCTTCGCCGGCGGCCGTGCCACGCTGCTCGAGACCGCGCCGGGGGTGACGGTGAGCCAGGTGCGCGAAGCCACGGAGGCCGACCTCGCGGTGTCCGAGCACGTTTGCACGATGGTGCTCTAGTGCTCACACGCCTGCGCTCGCTCGAGCAGCTCATGCCGTTCGCCACGGCGGGCGAGCTCATCTGGCAGGGGCGGCGGCCGCTCATCACCGTCGCGCCCGGCGCCGCGGCACGCGCCGCTCTGCGCGAAATGGAGGAAAACGAGATCGCGTTCTTGCCGGTTCTCGAAGACGGGAAACTGGTGGGCGTGGTGGCGGACCGGGACATCGCTCGCGGAGTGATCCTGCGACGGCGCATCCTGGTGCGCGAGATCATGACCACGCAGATTCACACCGTGCCGCCGGAAACCACGGTGGCCGATTGCGTAACGCTGATGCACCGCGAGCGCATCCGTCATCTTCCGGTGGTGAGCGCCGGCCGCGTCTTGGGCGTGCTTGCGGTGCGCGACCTGATGGGGTCGCTCATCGAGCGGCACGAGCGCCTGCTGCGCCGGCTGAACGAAGAGCGCGTGACGCTGCTCTTTCCCTACCAGAGCAGCTATTGAGGGGTGCGCTCATGACCTTCGTCATCGTTGTGCTGGCCCTTGCGCTCCTGATGTTCGTCGCCTACCGGGGCTTCAGCGTCATCCTGTTCGCGCCGATCTGCGCGCTGCTCGCGGTGCTGCTCACCGACCCCACGCTCGTGCCGCCGATTTTCAGCGGCGTGTTCATGGACAAAATGGTGGGGTTCATCAAGTCGTATCTGCCGGTGTTCCTGCTCGGCGCTGTCTTCGGCAAGGTGATCGAGCTCTCGGGGTTCGCGCGGTCGATCGTCTCGGCCGTGATCAGGCTGGTCGGCCGCGAGCGCAGCATGCTGTCGATCGTGCTGGTTTGCGCCCTCCTCACCTACGGTGGCGTGTCGCTGTTCGTCGTGGTTTTCGCGGTCTACCCCTTCGCCGCGGAAATGTTCCGGCAGGGCGGCATTCCGAAGCGGCTGATCCCCGCGACCATCGCGCTCGGCGCGTTCACCTTCACGATGGACGCGCTGCCCGGCACCCCGCAAATTCAGAACATCATCCCCACCGCCTTCTTCAAGACCGACACCTGGGCAGCGCCGTGGCTGGGCGTGATCGGTGCTCTCTTCATTCTGGTGACCGGTCTCGCGTACCTCGACTGGCGGCGCCGCCAGGCCGCGGCGGCAGGCGAAGGCTACGGCACGAAGCTCGTCAACGAGCCCGAGCCTTTCCCCGAGGAGAAGCTGCCGAACCCCTGGCTTGCCGTTTCCCCGCTTCTCATCGTCGGCGTGATGAACAAGGTGTTCACCCTGCTCATTCCGCAGTTCTACGGCGGCACCCATTCCGCCGCACTGCCCGGCCTGGCAAAGCCGGTGGTTACACAGGTGTCCTCCGTGGCGGCGATCTGGGCGGTGGAAGCCGCGCTCCTGCTCGGCATTCTGTTCGTGGTGGTGTTCGCCTTCCGGCCGCTCAAGGAACGCTTCGCGGAGGGAAGCAAGGCCGCGGTCGCCGGCGCGCTGCTCGCGGCGACCAATACCGCATCGGAATACGGCTTCGGCGCCGTGATCGCGGCGCTGCCGGGCTTCCTCTTCATCGCCGACGGGCTCAAGGCGATCCCGGGAGTGCTGGTCAACGAGGCGGTCACCGTGACCGCGCTCGCCGGCATCACGGGGTCGGCCTCCGGCGGCATGAGCATCGCGCTCGCCACGATGGCCGAGAGCTTCATCGCAGCCGCGAACTCGGCGGGCATTCCGCTCGAAGTCCTGCACCGGATCGCCGCCATGGCAAGCGGCGGGATGGACACGCTGCCGCACAACGGGGCCGTCATCACGCTGCTTGCCGTCACGGGCCTGACGCACAAGGACTCCTACCGCGACATCTTCGCGATCACGCTGCTCAAGACCGCCGCCGTGGCAGTGGCGATCGCCGTGTTCTACGTGACGGGGATCTACTGAGAACCACTTGAGGATATGCCATGACCAAGACCATGAAGGCCGCAGTAGTACGCGCATTCAAAGAACCGCTTGCGATCCAGGAGGTCCCCGTTCCGGCCCCGGGCGCGGGCCAGATCCTCGTCAAGATCGCCGCGAGCGGCGTTTGCCACACGGACCTGCATGCTGCGGACGGCGACTGGCCGGTCAAGCCGAAGCCGCCTTTCATCCCGGGCCATGAGGGCGTCGGCCACGTTGCGGCCGTCGGCGCCGGCGTCTCGCACGTCAAGGAAGGCGACCGCGTCGGCGTCCCCTGGCTCTATACGGCGTGCGGGCACTGCCGGCATTGCCTGCGGGGCTGGGAGACGTTGTGCGAGGAGCAGCAGAACACGGGCTATTCGGTGAACGGAGGCTTCGCCGAGTACGTCATCGCCGATCCGAACTATGTCGGGCATCTGCCAGACAAGCTTTCTTTCGTCGAGATCGCGCCGATCCTTTGCGCCGGCGTCACCGTCTACAAGGGACTCAAGGTCACCGATACCCGGCCCGGCGATTGGGTCGTGGTCTCCGGTATCGGCGGCCTCGGGCATATGGCGGTTCAGTACGCCAAAGCCATGGGCCTCAACGTCATCGCCGTGGACGTCGACGATGCCAAGCTCGATCTCGCGAGAAAACTCGGCGCGTCGCTCGGCGTCAACGCTCGCAAGGCCGACCCCGATCGCGTTTCGTGAAGAAGGAGGTCGGCGGAGCGCACGGCGTGCTGGTGACCGCGGTGTCGCCCAAGGCCTTCGAGCAGGCGATGGGCATGGTCGGCCGGGGCGGAACCGTTTCGCTCGTCGGCCTGCCGCCCGGCGATTTCCCGCTCTCCATCTTCAATACCGTGCTGAACGGCATCACGGTGCGCGGCTCCATCGTCGGCACGCGCCTCGACCTTCAGGAAGCGCTCGACTTCGCCGGCCAGGGCAAGGTGAAGGCGACGGTGGCCACCGAGCGCCTCGAGAGCATCAACGACATCTTTTCGCGCATGCGCGCCGGAGACATTCAGGGCCGCATCGTCATCGATTTTCAGAAATAGGAGGTCTTATGAAGACCGACCCTGGAATGCCCGTAAGCCTCTCGGGCACCGTAAGGATCCGCAAGTAGAATAGTGTGTTCTCGCCGTGCAACATCGAGCTCAATTCATCGCATGAAGAGTGACGAAGAACAAGCACGGCGCGTTTTGCCCGCGGACTCATCTCTCGAATCTTCGTGCACCGCCGCTGACGCCGCGGGCGTCAACGCAGAGTCTTGCGCTGCGCGCTTCTGCGCTCGGGCGGTGCTCCGCGACGGAACACCGGTGTGCATACGCGCCATCCGACCTGACGACAAGGAGCGTCTGCCAGGCGGGCTTTCGGCGCCTTTCCCCACAGACGATCTATCGGCGCTTTCTCCACCCGCTTACCACGCTGACTGGAAACGATCTCCGGTACTTCACCGAGCTCGACTTCGTGAACCACGTGGGCCTCGTGGTCACCGTCGCCGAAAGCGCGAGCGAGGAGATCATCGCCGTCGGCCGCTTCGTCCGCGAGAGCGCCAGCGCCGATCGTGCCGAAATCGCCTTCATCGTCGCCGACGAGTACCAGCACCACGGCGCCGCGACACTCCTTATGGAACATCTCACCAGCATCGCCCGCGACCTCGGGCTGCACACATTGGTCGGGATCGTTCAGCCCGACAATCGCCAGATGCTGGAGCTCTTCCAGGGGACGGCCCTACCACATCAGGCACGGCTCGAAAACGGCCTCATGCACGTCGTGATGGACCTTCGGTAGAACGCGCCCTGTCGGGCGCAGCCAGCCCTCTGCCGCGCGGGTTCGCTGCTCATCGACCCAGCCACTCCACCTCCACATCGTGGGGAGCGTCGAGGTACGCGTTCAATCCGAGCTGCAGCGCGTCGTGCACGCTCAGTTGCTCCTCGGCGTCCTGCTCCTCCATGTCGTCCAGATCGATCACGTGTGAGTCAAGGTCCATGACGTCCTCCTCTGGGGATTGCCAATCGATCGCGCGCTCAGACGCGCCACGCCAACTGCTCGGCGCGCTCCCGTGTGTCTGCCCGGCCGATGACGCTCACCGCCCTGCCGTACCAGACTTCGTACAGCCACCAGCCGTCGTTCGTCCTGTAGACATACTGTTTGCGGTTCATGGCTTCACCTCCTCTCGCTCATCCCATGGCTCGTCGATATCCTGAATCACTCCGGAAGCTCGACGTAGCCAATACCCGCCAACGACTTCGCGCGGCATCAGTGAAGCGCGCGCGCGAAGGTGCGCCCGCGCATGAGCTGCATCGCGTCAGGCCGCTCCTCGGCGAGATCGACGAGCGACTGCATCACTTCCTCGTACAGATCCCGGGCCGGCGGTGTAGCCCGGCCAGGTGAAGACCGACAGCTCGGCCACCTCCAGGTCGGGCCGCAGCCAGAAACCGGACAGCATTGGCAGGCGCTGGAATAGCTCGTACACGTGTCGGGCGACGATCGCCTCGGTGCGCTGGCGACGCGCTTCGTTCAGGCATTGCTCGGATGGTTTCATGAGGCATCTCTGCGCTAGAACTGGTTGAGGACAGGCCGCTCGCGCTCGAGCGTGGCAGCGAGCGCGCGGATGAGGTCGGCCAGCGCGGCATCGCCGCGGCACAATGCCGTGAGCGCTGTCAGAGCGGGATGGCCGGCGCCGTTGCGCTCGACGGCAGCAGCGCTTTGCGAGGGGCGGCAACCGGCGCGGCGATGAAGCGATAACCGCGCCGCGATACCGTCTCGATGTAGCGCGGCTGCTTGGGGTCGTCGCCGAGCGCCGCCCGCACTTCGCTGATCGCCGACTTGAGCACCGACTCGGTCACGAACCGATGGCCCCAGACGGCGTCGAGCAAGGCGTTCTTGGTCACCAGCATCTGTGGCGTGCGCGCGAGCGCGCACAGCACGGCGAACGGCTTCGGCGCGAGCGCTACGGGTTGCCCGCCGCACGTCAGCCGTGCCTCGGCTTCGTCGAGCTCGAAGTGGTCGAAGGGGAGCCGCGCGGCGGACGCATCGGATTTCAACGCGGGACTAGGCATCGCTCACTCCATTCAGATGGATGAAGTCACGATGCAAGCGTAGGCGCGTGCCGCTCGCTCTACTATTGCGCCGAGGTACACCGTTCATGTGCGCAGCGTCTCGAACGCTGCCGCACAGCATCAGCGACTAAGACTTAGGTATAGGACCGCGAGCGGCTTCGCGAGCGCTTCGCGCACGCACTCGAGCAGCTCGTCCGGGGCGAACGGCTTGCTGAGGTAGCACGTGATTCCCGCTTCGCGGGCGCGCGATTGGGTCACCTCTTCCGGGTGAGCCGTGATGATTACAGTGGGAATGCCGTCGCCGGACGCGACCAGCGCCTGATACAGCTCCAGTCCGGTCATGCCGGGCATTCGGATGTCGGCGACCACGCAGGCCGCGCTCGCGCGACTCGCCGACGCGAGGAAACTCTCGGCGTCTTCGAACGTGGCGGTGGAGAAACCCGCCGCCCTCAATAGATCCCGTGTCGCGTTGCGGATCGACTCGTCGTCGTCCACGATGGCGACGAGCGGCCTTTCCGCCATTTCGCCTCCAGCAGTTGAAAGGCCAGCCTACCCCGCGCGAGCGGCACACGCCCATTGCACCCAAGCGTGACGCGCTTACACCTTGGTATAGCCGCTAGACTGAACCGGGCAGGCCGAGCCGGTCAGCCATGCGCACGAGCTCCGGAACCGATTTCGCCAGCATCTTGCGCATGACCTGGCCGCGGTGGACCTTCACGGTGACCAGGCTCAGTCCAAGCTCGGCGGCGATCTGCTTGTTTACCCGGCCCGCGACGACGAGGGTCATCACTTCGCGCTCGCGCTCCGTGAGCGCGCGATAACGCGCCTTCACCTCGGCGAGGCCGGCGGCGTCGCGGCGCCTGGCCCGATCTCGCTCGATCGCCGCATGGATCGCGTCGAGCAGCACCTGTTCGTCGAACGGCTTGGTGAGAAACTCGGCCGCGCCCGCCTTCATCGCGCGCGCGGTCATCGGAACGTCGCCGTGCCCGGTGAGAAATATGACGGGCAGAGCGACACCTGCTTTCACGAGCTCCTGCTGAAACGCGAGCCCGCTCATGCCCGGCAGCCGCACGTCGAGCACGAGGCAGCCCGGTGCGTCCGGCCGCTCCGCGCGCATGAATTCCTGCGCCGAGGAAAACAGGTGCACGTCGAGGCCTACCGACCTGAGCAGCGTGTCGAGCGAGCGCCGCATGGACGGATCGTCGTCGATGACGAAGGCGACTGCCCGCTCCTCGCTCATGATTGTCCCTCCTCGGGCAACCGGCAGCGAGAACCGGAAGACCGCCCCGTGCGGCTCGTTCGCGCTCGCCCACAGCCGCCCACCGTGCGCCTCGACGATGGAGCGGCTGATCGACAGCCCGATGCCAATGCCTTCCGCTTTAGTCGTGTAAAACGCCTCGAATACCTCGCTCGGCGCCCTTTCGGCATCCAACCCGGTGCCGGAATCGCGCACCTCGACGAGAACGGCCTTGCGGCCATCCCGCCCTGAAATGATCGTCAACTCGCGCGGGCGATCGTGTACGCCGCTCATCGCCTCGATCGCATTCAGGATGAGGTTGAGAAGCACCTGCTGCAGCTGGACGCGATCCCCCGCCACGCGCGGCAGCGTCGCGTCGAGCTCGTGTCCGAAGAACGATGTCATGGCTGCGCAACTCGTGCTCCGTGAGCGCGAGGACTTCGCGAATCTTGCGGTTGACGTCGAGCAACTCCATGCGCGGAACCTGACGCTTCGTGAGCGCTCGGATTCGCGCGATGACCTCGCGCGCGCGCTTGCCGTCGGCCGCGATGTTCTCGAGCGCCGAGCGCGCTTCCGCGATTTCGGGCGGCTCGGCGGCGAGCCAGCGCGCGCCGGCGGCGGCGCTCGCCATCATCGCGCCCAGCGGCTGGCTGACCTCGTGGACAATCGAGGTGGTCAGCTCGCCCAGCGTGTTCACGCGGTTCGCATGCGCGAGCTCGGCCTCCAATCGACGCAGCCTCTCGCGCTCTTCCTCGGCACGCTTGCGCTCCGTAATGTCGATCGAGGTGCCCACCAGTTTCACGACTTCTCCCGCGCTATTCACCACCGGATGCCGGATCGTGTGAATATGCCTGACCCTGCCGTCGGGCAGCACGATCCTGTACCTGGTCTGATCGTGTCTACCTTTTCGCGGAGCGATTTCTCCAAATTCCGCTTCCAGCTGCTCCGGTCCTCGGGGTGCATTCGTTCCAAGACGGCTTCCCTGGTCGGTCTTTCGCCTTGCGGATCGAATCCGAAAATGCGGTCGCATTCCTCGTGAAGTATAGACATACCGGCTGCTTGCCACGTCCAATGCCCAGCTCCCCGTATGGCTCAGCCGTTGCGCTTCGGCCAGGTACGCTGCGCTCTCCCGCAGAGATTCCTCCGCCCGCCTCAGCTCCGTGATGTCCTGCATGACGCCGAACTGGCGCACGGGCCGGCCGGACTCGTCCCGCGTAACGTCGCCCTGACTGTGCACGACGCGCACCGTGCCGTCGGGGCGGACCACCCGGTATCGACGTCGTAGCGGGGGCCGCCGCCCAAGGCCGCTTCGCTCTGCCGCAGCGCTCTCGAGCGGTCATCCGGGTGGATGAGGTCCAGCCAGCGCCCGTGCCATTGCGGAAGATCGACCGGCTGCACGCCGAAAATCCGGCAGGCCTCGTCGGACAGCGATACGCGACCTGTGTCATAGTCGCGCTCCCACCAGCCGACGTGCGCGAGGCGCTGCGCCGCCTCCAGCCTGCGCTCGCTCTCACGCAGATCGCGCAGCGTCGAGAGCGTGACCGTCGCATCGCCCAGGCTGCGCCCGATCTCCAGGAAAAGCCGCACCTCCTCCGGCGTCCAGACGCGAGGATAGGTGCACTGGCGCAGCGTGAAGACGAAGATGTAATCGCGCCGCTCGGTCTTCGGCTCGATCGGCATCGACAGCACGGATTGGACGCCGAAGCGCTCGAGGTGCCGCGCGATTCCGCGGCGGCACCGATCCGAGCACCCACTGCACGGGCCCGCGCTGCTGCCTTCAGCTCGGCGCTCATCGCGCTCAAGCCTCTCGTCGGCAGCCACTTCCGATGCCCGGAGTGCATGTCCAGGGCAAATCCCGGACGCTCGCGCTTGGCGAGCAGCGTAAAAGACGTCGTTTCGGGTTCGCCCGCGTGGCGGCCCAGCACCGCGCGGTCGCATTGGAAGATCTCGAGCACTTCGTCGAGCACGTCGCTCAGCATCTTCTCGAGGTCGTCGGTTCCCTGCATCGCGCGGTTGATGCGGTCCAGCGACTCGAGGAACCGCACGTGCTCCCGGCGCTCCGCCTCGGCGCGCCTCAACTCTTCGTCGCTCGCGCGCAGCGCGTGCTCCGCGCGCCGCCGTCCGGCGCTGAATTCACTCAGCAGGAGGCACAGCGTGACGAAGATCGCCAACGGCAACACGTGATCCGGCGCCGTTTCGAACGAATGCACCGGGGGCACGAACAAGTAAGAAGCCCCCGTTACGCAGATCAGCGAAGCCAGCAAGCCGGGCCCACGTCCGCCGTACCAGGCGCTCAGCACCACTGCCGCGATCGGGAGTTGGTAAATGGAGGTGCCTTCCGCGAAACGGCAGCACGCTGCGCAGGAACAGCGCGAGCCCAGCCAACGCGACGGCAACGCCATAGCGCATCAGCAGATCTCGCCTGTCTTGCGGCATGTTGATCGTGAGGACCCGGCGCCGGTCCAGGAGGAATGTTGTTTCGTTCTGCCTGCGGACCGCTGGGAAAATTCCCGCTCGCCTGTGCCGCGCGACGCGAGCATGTCTGGCGTGTGTCGCGTCTTTGAGCAGTGTTGTTCGTGATGATCGTTCACGCGGCGTCTGCAAGCTCTCCACGCAAGCAGCGTTAGGCCAATACTGCGCCGCTCGTTCAGGCAAGGTCGTTCAGGCAAGCATCCCGCCTGATCATTACGAAATACCGACCCAATGCCGACCGTTCGCTCACGACTCGCCACGCATGACCGGCTACGCTGCAGTCGTGAGGTCATCTGATCTTCGCACTATGCGCTACTGGAGGCGGCACATGCGGACCACTTCTTCGAGAGTTCTGCTCGCACGTCAGCCGATTATCGGTCGGGACCGTGCGATCGTTGCCGTGCGCTCAAGGAGCACGGCTACTCGCTTGCGCTCGATGACGTGTGTCATTACAGCAAGAAGTTCGAGCCGCTGCTCGAATTCGTGGATCTGGTGAAGACCGACCTCGTGCACCTCGATGCCCCATCGCTTGCGAGGCTCGTGCAGCAACTCAGAGCATGGCCTGCCCGGCTGCCTGCAGAGAAGGTCGATACGGCTGCCACACTCAAGCAGTGCGTCGAACTTGGAATCGACTGGTTTCAGGGCTTCTTCTGCGGAAGACCCGTGGTGCTGACCGCATGAACGATGCCGACCGAGTCCGGACGGCATGCGCGTTCAAGCAACGCGCGCGCTGTTGCGACGGGGTGCGTTTCCACACCTTCGGTGAGTTCGTTTAACACCGTACGAAGGCGGCCGAAGTCCTCGGCGCTGGCATGTTCGCTTTCGCACACCGCCGACAACGCGATCATCTCGAGCCATGGGGCTTCCTGCGCGCGCGCTTCGGCCAGCGCCTGGCGCCGTCCTTCGCCCGCTTGCGGGTTCGCCGAGCGCATCGGCGATGCGCGCATCGAGCAGCAGCAACTGAGGCAGGTACTCGCGTTCGCCGATCGCCTCGCGCACTGCATCGCTTCGTCGAGCTCCTGACGGGCCGCGCCCATTCGCCGGCGAGCGTAAGCGCTTCGACGGCGTAGCCCAGCGTCTCGCTTGCCCACGCCCGCATGCCGAGCCTGGACGGCTAGCGCGTAGCCCTTCGCGTATCAGGCGTAGCCCCCGCGCGGCTCGCCGGGCTGCGCCTGCGCCCAGCCGCGAAACCACAGAGATGCGCGCGCGGGCCTGCGGCAACGAGCACTCGTCGGCGAGCGCCCGCAACTCTCGGCGATCGCGGCGACGTGTTCGCGCGTTGCCCATCCGCACCTCGAACAGCGCCTCGAACCACAGCGCCGCCAGCCTCGGCGCCGGCGCACGCAGCTCGCGCGCGCGGGCCTACGCCTCGCGAAGCCGTGCGCGTGCCTCATCGACGAGACCGATGTGCAATAGTCCGAGCGCGAGCAGCCCCAGGATGATGACCCCCGGGTCGGCGACCGCCATCGCATGCATGTCGCTCTCATCGAGCTGCCCCGTACGCGTCGAGTCCTTTCTCGAACCATGTGCGCGCGATGCCGCGGCCGCCCGCGCGAGTGCTGAACCAACCCGTGCGTGAGACACGCGCAAAGCAGCGCCGTGCGATCATCGCGTGGCAGCCGACAAAGCTCTCGCAGCGTCTGCGCGAGCGCCTCCGCCTCATCGAGCTCTCCCCTCATGTAGAGTGCGAGTACCGAGCGCGCTGAGAGAAGCAGCCCACGCAAAGGATGGTGCGGCACGTCCTCGAGCAGCGACTGCGCGCGGCTCGAACGCGTCCTTCACCTCGATCAGAGCTTATGCCGTACAACTGTATCGCCGCGGCGCCGCGGAGCGTCGCGAGCGTGATCTCGAGACTGCGTGCGTCGCTCGCTCGCCCGCCGCAGGGCAGAAGCGCCAATGCGCGCTGCGTGAGGCGCATCGTCTCGACTGGCACTGAATTGCAGCAGAGCGAACTCGGCAGCTTCGGCGTAGTAGCGCAGTGCCGGCAGTCAGTTCGTGACCGAGCTCGAAATGCGAGGCAAGCTCCGCCGCGGTAACGCCCGCGCCTTCGGCACGCTCGCGCTCCAGCGCGAGCCGCGATCTTGCGATGGAGCTCTGCGCGGGCTACAGGGCCGATCCGGTTATGGAGCACCTCACGGTACAGCGCGTGGCGGAAGGCGTAGCGCGTATCGCTCGTCGAGCCCGCAAGCTTCGAGCGGCACATCGATCGAGCCAGCGCTGCTCGCGCGCGAGCTCGGCGCACGACCGCGCGACTGCTTGCGATGTCGCTCTCCAGCACCTCCGCCAGCGTGTTCAGCCGGAACTCCACGCCGCATACGCTCGCCGCCTCGAGCAGCATGCGCTCCTCCGGCGTGAGCCGCTGCATGTACTGTTCGATGATGCCGGCGAGGTTCTCCGGGACCGGCATCGATTCCAGACGCGATCGCGCGGACGATTCGCTGTCGTGCGTGACATCGCCGTGTGTCATGAGATCGCTCACGACGTCCGCCACGAACAAAGGCAGGCCCTCAGTGCGGGCATGCAGCGCCTGCACGAACGTTTCCTCGGCAGCGAGGCCGGGGAGTTTCGCGGCAACGTAATCCGCGACCTCCGTCTCCGAAAACGCGTCGAGCACGATCTCTTCGGACAGCCCGTGCAGCCGCAGCTCGTGGCGCAGCGATTTGAGCGGATGGTCCGCGGCCATGACCTCCGTCAGCCGGAAGCTCGCGAGCCACAGCAGGCGCGCGGCACCCCGGCGGCGCGCGATGTGGTCCATGAGCTGCAGCGTCGCGGCATCGCTCCAGTGCAGGTCCTCGGTGACGAGGAGCAGCGGCCGCTCCTCGGTATAGCGCTCGAGCAACTCGCCGAACTCCCGCAGCATGCGCGCCTGGCCCGATCCCGACAGATCGCGGCGCAGCGCGTCGCGCTCCTCCGGAGTGCTGAGCCACGGAAGCTGCAGCAGCCAGGTCGGCGCCACTGCGCGAATCAGCTCCGCGAAAGACGCATCGCGACGGCACAACGCGGAAAGCGCTTCGAGCGCGCGGCAGATAAGGCTCGCCCGCGCCCACCTGTCCGACGCACTGGCCATGGGCACAGTACGCCTCGCCGACTTCGCGCCATGAAGTGCTCGATCAGCGTCGTCTTCCCTACGCCCGGCTCACCGGCGATCCAGACGATCTGGCGCTTGCCAGCGCACGCGAGCTGCCATGCCGAGCGCAGCCGCTCGATCGCGTCCGAGCGGCCGACGATCGATGTGCAGCGGTCGGCGGCGCAGGTCCGCGAGCGCTCGGCGTCGGAGGCATCGACGCGACCGGCGCGGACGGCGCGCTCACCGCACCGATGAAGCGGTAGCCGCGGCGCGACACCGTTTCGATGTAGCGCGGCTCTTTCGGCGTCGTCGTCCAGCGCCGCGCGCAGCGCGCTTACGGTCGTCTTCAGCACCGAATCGCTGACGAACCGATGCCCCCAGACCGCGTCGAGCAATGCGTTCTTCGTGACGAGCGTGCGCGGCGTGCGCGCGAGCGCGCACAGCACCGCGAACGGCCTTGGCGCGAGCGGCAACGGGCTGGCCGTCGCGCGTCAGGCGTGCGTCGGCTTCGTCGAGCTCGTACGCGTCGAAGCGGAGCCGCAAAGACTCCGCCGGCAGAAGCGCCCTCGGATTTCGCACCCGATCGCCATGGCTCAAGCTCAGATGTTGCCACAGTGTCCTGAAAGTATCCGCGCATCCGGCTAGCGTCAATTTCGTGCTCGAAAGCACGTAGGCGCGTTATTCAGAATGCATTTCGTCGAGTCGCTGGGCGTCGAGATCCGACGCGGCGGTATCGCCAGCGCTTTCGAGGATTGACCGTAGAACTCGCCCCGCCCGGTGCCCTGCCCGGTCCCGTACAGAATGCGTATGGCCCGGCCGCGTGACAGCTACTTCGGCTGCACCTCGATCACGATGCCAGCAAGAGCA
>CAWEHH010000037.1:0-276487 GCA_963808765.1 uncultured beta proteobacterium | reverse complement strand
GATGAGTAGGTCGGCGTTTAATGCAGATGCACATTGCGATGTTCGGTCAAGAACTGCTGCACGCGTTTGGTCTTGTGAGCCGACAGGTTGTCGCAGATAACATGGATTTCCTTGCACTTCGGCTGTTGCGTGCAGATGTCGGTCAGGGATGCAACGAACTCAGCACTGGTGTGGCGCGCCGCGGTTTTGCCCAACACTTCGCCGGTTTGGGTGTTAAACGCCGCATACAGTGACAGCGTGCCGTGTCGGAAGTATTCGAAGCCATGACGCTCAAGTCGACCCGGCGAGAGCGGCAGCACCGGGTCGAGGCGATCCAGGCTTGAATAGCGGTTTTCTCATCGACACAGAACACAGCAGCGTGCGCCGGAGGATTCAGATACAGTCCGACCACGTCGGCAGCTTTGGTTTCGAAGTCGGGATCGTCCGAGGCCATGTAACGCGCCATCCGATGCGGCTTCAAACCATGCCTGGTCCAGATGCGGGCCACCATCATGTGCGAGATACCGAGCGCTTTGGCGAGCTTACGCCTGCTCCAATGAGTCGAGCCGTCGCTCGGCGCTTTTTGCGTCCACGCCAGCACGCGTGCTTCGATCGCGGCGTCTTCGCCCGGCTGGCTGCCACGATGACGACCGTACAGCCCAGCCACGCGTTCTTCCTCAAACGCCGCTTCCAGCGGCTGATGTAATCGGGACACGCACCAGGCGCTCGGCGATAACGCTCCAGCTCAGACGTTATCGAACATCATGATCAGCCGTGCGCGCTTAACATCCGCCGCTGCCGCCGTATGCAAGCGTGTCAGCGGACGCGCTGTTATCGTACAAGCCACTACCGGCGAGAAGTTGCGCTGCGGTTGGACCCATCCGTGACCATTGCGCTTCAGCAATGGGGCTGTGGATGCGGCAATGAAGATGGTCAGACTATTCAGGAGGCTCGTGATAAACGATTGGGGCAAAATTTGAAGACCGCGTCTGCGACATTCAACGAAGTCCGTTTTAGTCACAATTGAAAGGATGTCCGTCTTACTCACACATCATTTCATCGCAGAGCTCCTCCTTCACCCACGTTGATAAACGGTGCCCAGTAAACCGGGTGTCGATATGAGTCTCGCTCGCCATTTATGAGCGACAGCATCGCTCGTCTTACGGCCTCCGCGCGGCCTACGTCAGGCCCTTTGGCCAACGCCCTGATCGCGCCTGTTGTCAACTCAACTGTCGCTCCCGAAGAAACCCACCAGTGGCTCACGAGGAGTGCCCGGCTACCCGCGTAGATGAATGCCTTCGCCAACCCCGAAAGTCCTTCTGCTCCGGCGGTACATGAACGGCCTGGCGAATTCCGAAAGTCCTTGTTCTTCTCGGGAGGCATTTCCAGGCGCTGCAGTATTGCATGCGGATAGCAGAACCCACTCTGAATTCAGTTTCAGGCTCGCTACCTCGCTGGCCGTGAGCAGGCCATCCTCCTTATCTGTTCGCGTGAGCGCCAGCGCGGGCTCGACAACGCTTCCATACTCACCCGCAAGAAGCCCGTGAGTGGCGAACGCGATCATCCTGTATCTCGACAGGTCAGCGCTCTTGACCTTTTGTTCGGAACGTCCGGCCCCAAGTACAGCTCACCCTTTGATGCCTTCAAAATTTGCGCGATACTTTCGAGTTCCCTGCGTGTATCCGGAAGGGGTTGCAACTCCGTACTCGCCTGTTGCCGATCGGTCAGGATCACCGCCTGCTGACCAGCGGGGTCGAGGCCGGCTTTCCTGATCCTTTCAGTATCGGATCTCCGAATCCGATAAATGGCCGTGACGCCGGCGTTGCTTTGGCCATGGAGCGCAGAGCAGTAAATGAACTGAGCGAGGGCACGACCGACACCGCGAACCGCTTGACCAGAAAATCGAGCTTCCTGAAATCCGTATGTTGCCGCGGCGCCGGACTCTCGAGGAGCAGGGACAATGGAAGTTTCTGCATGGCTCGATCGAGTACGGCCACGAGGTGCTTCACGGTCCTCAATTCTTCTTTAAACGGCTGCAGCAGACGCTGATACAAGAGATGTGCGGAATGCGTATCGAACGGGATGTCAGGTGGCCGGCCGTCCTGTATAACCAGCCCCTTTCGAATCGAGGCCACCGCATGCTGCAACTCCTGATGGTTCAACTCTGTGCGCGCAATTTTCAATGCCTTGGATGTCACCAGAAAAACATAGGTGGCCTGCGGGGACGTGACATGTAAGAGCAACGCTTCGTCAGCCCGCAGCGCACGTCGAACGACCTTCAGATCCACGGGTCGTGGAGCAGTCAACTCCGCATACTCGGGGAACTCGGTTCGCAGAGTTCTATCGAGTTCCTCGATAAGCGTTGTCAGTGCTGCAAGCTCTGCGCGAGACCTGCTCACGCTTGGCGCGAGCACCCGGCTTATCATCAGCAACCTTAGCGCCGGGGCTCTGCGCTCGCGTGAGCCCCCCCATTAGCAAACCGTCGAGCGCACGCCAGTTCGCGACCTCGTCCTCTCGCTTCCGCACAAGTTCGCCGAGCCGGCCCTTGCCGGCGGCGAAACGTGCTGCCATCCGACTTACTGCTGCCGACGTGCCGGTGAGATGCGGCAATTGGGCCACATCGAACATTTCCTGCGCCAGAACGTCGTCCGCGGGCGTTCCGCTCGCAAAAGCCACCTCCAGAAACTGTTCGAACAACGCCCTACCCTGTCGCTGTTCACCGAGCGCCGCCGCGGACAATGATTCATGTGCAATATGCAGGCGCGCCTGGGCCATCCTCGCAGACCGCCTCGTAAGCGCGAGAGCCTCGGTTTGTCTTCCCTGCGCCACACGCAAAGTGGCGAGCTCGGAAAGCGGTTCCGCAAGTCCGGTCGCAGTAACAGCATCGTTTTCTCGAATTCCCCGGCCCATTTAAAGAAATACTCTGCATCCTCGAAGCGACGTTGTTCGCGATAAATCCTGCCCAGATCAATAAGCGCTGGCGACAGATCACGTAGCTTACCGCGCGCGCGGCTGATCAATTCGATGGCGCGCCGATCCGTCTTCTCGGCTTCTTAGACTTCGCCGGCCTTATGCAGCGCGCGCCCCAGTACGGCCGTCGCCAAGCCGCGTTGTCGCCCCCATTCGCCCGCCGCCTTCTCGAAAGTCGAGAGCGCGCGACGTGCGCTTTTTCCTTGGCTTCCTGGGGCTTGTTCCAGTCCGTTAGCAGTCGGGCATGTTCGAGCTCCTCTTCGCGACGGACGCGTTGCTCTCGCCCAGGCTCTCCGAGAGAATATCGAATGCCTGCCGGTAAACACCGTCCGCTTCATGGAACAGGCCGAGATCGTGATAGATGATAGCGAGGTCGTGCAACGTCCTGCCAACGGCGGGATGGCGTTCGCCTGCCGTGCACGTATAAAGGGTGAGCGCCTCCTTGTACGCGCGCTCGCCCTCAGCAGGCTCGCGACGCAGGATGTGAATCCAGCCCAAGTGGGCCAAGACGGAAGCCTTTATCTCAGGACCGCTTGATGCCGCAGCGTCCAACTCCGCACGCGCTTTATCAAGCTTCTTGCGCTTCGCCGCCGCCAAGTTCGATTCGAGGATGTCGATTTCGGCGAGTTTTGCGTCTATAACGGCGAGCTCCGCTGGTTCGAGCGGTTTTCGACCTTCAATGATTTGACGCGCTTTGAAGATCTGTATCGAAGCCTCATCCGTGCGCTCTTGTTTTTGATCGACGTCGCCAAGATCGACGTAAGCGCGCGCCGTCGCGACACTGTTTTCGCCAGACAGCTTCCGGATGGCCTCGAGTGCGACTTTGAGATACGTCTCAGCCTCATCGAACCGGGATAGCTCCACATATACCCTGCCGAGGTTCCTGGCGACGTGCCCCGGGACCTCGTCCGTGGATTTGTAAGTTTAAAGGCAAATCCGGTAGCTCTCCTCGAAGAGGGTTACAGCTTTCTGGAGGTGCCCGTTACTCGAATGAATCGTGGCGAGATCGTTTATGAAGTGCGCAAGCTCGGCTGAGGCGAACTGAGGCGAGTTGCGCGCGATTCCGACTGCCCGCTCGGCATGAGGAAGCGCTTCATCCGGGCGCTGCTGGAGGTAATGCCAGCGGGCGAGGTCATGAACAATACGAGCAACGCGCTCGTCATGCGACCCATACTGTTGTTCTGCGATATTGAGCGCGCGCCGCGCCTCTTCTATCGCCTTACCATCTGTGCGCGCGTTGGCAGTTCGCAAGCGCGCTGTCGTCTGTGAGCGAGTCTTCCCTGTGTCCGAGCGACTTACCGGTCGCTTTTCGAGTTAGCTGCTTGAGCTCCGACAGCCGGAGCGGAAGCTAGTAAGAAAGGGAGACTACAGATGAAAATCCAGGAGCTGGCAAAACGAATGACACCTTGCAATCCACACAGCAGGGCACATCGAAACGTGCTCGTTCGCATGATAGGCTAGCATGCCACGATTACGCTGCTCAGTTAGCTTTGCGCTCCGCGGCGAAACTACCAAACGCGCGATACTCCGCCGGGCTACCCTTAGTTCGCTTATCCGAACCGGCCTATCACGCCGGCGGGAGGACTTCCAGGTCGAACCAGTCCCTATCAACCCGCCAGTACGATTAGCAGCAGTCAGGTCTCCTTCGAACACGACGCCGCCGTTCTTGACGACCGTGGTGCCGCTATACGCGGTATGATCGAAGTTCATGCTTACCGTTCCGCTGCGCTTCGCGAAGTCCCACGTGTTCTCGAACGATCCGACGGCGGTGTAGAGGCTTTTACCGTTAGAACCGTTGAACACATTGCCGATTGCGTGTCCCGTATACGTGGCCAGTCCACTGCTCGGTAAGTCTGCGGGATCCGCCGCCCTGCCCGCGACCCACGTGCCTAGATGCACGTGTTGCCTCGGTGCCGTATCGTTCATTAGGGCCGTATCGCCCAGGAAAAAGCCCCACTGCAGGTGCTTATAGGACTCTATAGACTTGCCATCCGGGAGACGCAGCCCGGTCGGAAGATTGCCAGCCGAGTCGCGCAGCAGGTTCGCATTAACTATCGCGACCCGTTCGTTGGCAGCACCGAAACGGTTATCGTCGATAAACGCCGATAGGCCTTTAGGACTCGCACTACCTAGTGTTATAGAGCGCAAATTCGGATTTTCAGGTGTACCGGGGTTCTCGGATCGATCAGCTTGATCTCGGCCGTTACGCGGTTCGCCGCTTCAGTCCTTATCGTAAAGTAGCCGGGATCTATCCGCTGGCGACAGCAACAATCCTGAGCTGGTCACCTGGACCTTTTTCCTGTTCCGCGAGTCCCGCCAGCCAGCCTGTCAGAGAGGAGGCTTGTTTGCCAGATCAGCGCTGGATCGGAGCGACAGTGGTGTCCTCACCTGTCGCGGTAGCGAGGCGCAGAAACGCATATTTTTGATCCGTCGTATTGTGCGCCAGCGCGTGCTCTGTTCCTCCTGTCAGCTTTCGATCTCCGGTCAGTTCTGGCGTGTAGTTCTCGAGCACCAGGTAGCCAGCATAACCAGGCCGTTGCAGGTCTGGATTGCCTCCGCCAGCGGTCGTGCTCGTGAATGGACTCATAATCGCCACAGTGCCGTTCGCGTTGCTGCGCGAAGAGCCGATCGTCCGACCAGTGACGATCGTGTCGACGGTCTGCGTTTCGCACGGCGGTGTGGGGCAGGTATGTAAGGTACTTCAGGTCACCCATCGTGACGGAAATCGTGGACTCTTGGGCAGCTTGGGCTCCACGACTCCAAAATCGGCGTGCAGCAACTGGGCACTTCCGAGCGCCTGACTATTCGCGAGCGATTGACCCTGAGATCCATTTGCCGTATTGACGACATATAGACCGCTATCGAAAAGCGTTAGACCGAGAGCTGTGTCTTTGCGGAGGAAGGCGCGAATGTCTGAAGCGACCGTTCTGTCCTTTTTCTGATCGAAGTTGTCCAGCCCGGCGAAGATCAAAGAGCGATCCACCGCAAATACATTTAAGAAATCCTTGTTGATCTGACCAGTAACGCTGTCGATGCGCCCTGCATCTACGTTGCCAGTGGCGAAAATAAAGCGCGGGCTGTCGGCGGGAATTGGCGTTCCCGTGGGACTGTTGACAGTGTCAAGAAGGGCACGCGTCTGGTTGACATCCAGCGTGAACCTCACTTCAATCTGACCGCTCATGAACGTGAGATCTTTGAGATCGTCGGTGATAAGCGGTTGAAGCAGCGTGCCGCCCGTCACCTGTACTGCAAGCTTATGCAGTTGTTCGTCGTTTAGAGCAGGTGGTGAGAAGTTTCCGAAGACAGCGGTGAGAAATGCCATAGGATTACGTTTACTACTTCAATATTCGAAAACTGCTGTCTTATCTGATCTCTTCGAATCGCTACGGGCCTTGCCTCCATTAAAAGGAAGTTATCGGCATCTCGGTTGACGAACGGGCTGAGGCCGAACGAACTTCTTATTATGGCTTCTCGCGTCTCCCCCGGTGCTAGCTTGTCCGCCGTGGTAGGACCTAAACCCTCTTTGTAAGACCTGATAGTCTGCGTGACCAAAGATCGAGGTTCGGCCTAGGTCGTTCCCAGCGTCAGGATTGAAAGGCGAAAGCACTCTTTCAGTGCTTATACCCGCCGTGCCTAAGAAGAAGGCCGGCAACGCAAACGGTGCCTCAACACTGCCGGGGTTACCAGGGAGGCTACTGCCTATCCAAGGAACTCGTCTTTCCTGTTGAACAGTGTCTAACACCATGACGGAGCCCCGAAAGGGCTGGATGAACACATACTGGAGGTTTGCGTTACCCACCTTAGTGCAACTCACGCCCCCCCCAAGCAAGTAACGGTTTTCTCGGTGGCGGATCCAGGAATCTGATCGTTCTTTATTGTTCCGGTGAATGGCTCGGTCGATGTGAAAATGCGATTTGTGGTAGCGCCCCGAATCTCTGACCGCATCCTTCCCGTCGGCGAACCGGGAGCAGAGGGGTTATCCCCTGGACTCCTGGAAGATCCTGGTCAATCCGACGCGCCGGATCGCGGTTTTGAGCGACGCTGCGTAGTGGACTATTACTTTGCGACGCTTGCGGCGCACGGTAATCCTTTACCGCGAGCAAATCGCTGGCTCGTAAGCCTGACGACCCCAGCCCGCCCTCCGTTGCACCAGGTATGAAGTCGCCAACTACGCGGCCACCTTCCCGATCCCCACCACCCCCGATCCTCCCGAATCCCCGCCCCCGACGGGAGAGCCGGGTCCCGTTGGGCCGGTTGCTGTCACACCTACCGGCGTTTCAGTAGCCTGCACAAGTACACGATTTGCTTTCACAATGCCGTTGCCATCGGTTGCCGCAGGAGCCGCTTCAAGGGACTGCGGTTTGCTGCGAAACTGAGCGGTCCATAAGGAGCCGCGTCGACATCGCTTTCGGCGGCTCCCGCCGACGGCCGAATCTGAGTAACGGGTATCTGACCGCCAGCAGAGACGACTTCAAACCCGGGGCGGTGCACACTTTTGCATCTGACCGCCACTCGTCATCCTAAGCTCGCGACCGAGCAGTAGATTAGCCCGGGTTCGGCCATCATCACCCAATTGGATAACAGCGGACGCCGCATCCAACGTAACTTCGGAGCCACCCGTCCTGATCACGACCGGTGTCGTGTTGTTGGGAGGTTGCCCCCGGAGACTCTGATCCGTCCCTTGGCCGGGCTGGTTAGCGTCAGTCGGGCAGAACCGACGTCCGAGTGCTCGTAAGCGTCGACGAATACTTCGCTGTTCTGCGCCAGAGTGACAGCAGTCCCGTCCGCGAACAAAATCTCAGCAAGTATCTCGGATGCGGCGGTTACGATGCGCTCTCCGGCCCTCACATCTCCGCGCTCCCGTTTTTACCCTCGGTGTCCCACTCGCGCCCGGCGTGAAAATAAGCTTCACGCCTTCGATCCTTGCGTCCGCGGGAGGCGTGACGGACATTCCTCCCAGCAGGGCTCCCTGCACGGCAATGGCCAGCAGACTCGGTTTTTTGCGATCAGGGACCATGTTTGTCACCCTCGCGTTGGCTTTACGTCAGAAAGCCAATGCCAATCCCACACTCGCGCTCTTGTTGTGGTCCTCGAAATTGGGCACGGATGAGTCGTTATCGGTGTATTGCAGTGTAACTACCACAGTGAGCGAACGCGTAACACGAATGTCATTCGTCAGGATGATGTCCGCACGCGTGTCTTTGCGTCGTACAGTTCGGGTCGATGGCGGGATCCGCTTCGTCGTCCAGGGTCCGGCGGAGCCCTGCAGAAAGCGTGGAGCTCCAAGCATATGATGTCAATCGGAACAATGGCGGATAGACGTGCGTTAGGCCGAGCCGCGCCGCGCCTTCGTCGAACGCTTCGAACTTCTCTCTCGAACTGCGCCGCGCGATACCCGCACCAGCAAAAAAGCGGGTTGTTGGGCCCCAGTCGTAGCTAACCGAACCCCGTAGCTCGGCGAAAGGACCAGAGCGGTTGGACGTGGTCGGGCGTAGCGCGCTATCGAAAAAATTCTGGTCGCTTGCCTCCAGAGTCACATCCACGAACGACGTCGTTCGGAAGAATTTGCGCAGATTGAGACCACCGCCCAGCTGGCGCAAATAGCTGTCGTCATCCAACAGAAGGTAGCTTGCGGAAACAAAGGGGCGGACCGACCAGGTCGAATCAACGATTCCGCCGATGTAGAGCCGCGGACCGACATCCAGCCCCATGCTGTTCAAATTTATGTCGGAGCTTCTGTCGTAACGGCGGTTATACGTTACGAAATTGGCTTCGAGCTCGTGACCCGCCTGGCTCTCAAACGCATAGGTGTAATTGACAGACGCCGCGAGCTCCGCCGAGTAGTCCTCGCGTCCGGTTGCCGCTTCGCTGAGGAAGGCATCGACTCCGCCGACACGGACCTGGCGCGATGCAGGGCCGGCGTTGGCATTGCTGTCGTAGCGGCCCCCGGCGTAAATCGATCCGCTGAAGAAATGCCGCTGACGGCCCCGCTCTGCGCGTGCGAGCAACGCCTGTGCGCGCTCGCGCACGGCTTCCGCAATACCGGGTGTCTGTAGCGCTCGGCGCAGATAGAAGGTCGCGAGGTCCGTTTGCCCCACCCGCAAATAGAGCACACCCAACTCCAGCTGAATATTGCCGAGTCCTGGATTGATCTGCAGAATGCGTTCGAGTGCCGCGATGGCGCCGCGCAGATCACCAGCCGCACTGGCTGCTTGTGCGAACTCGAAAGCGCGTTCGGAATTTGCTGGATCCGCCATCATGGCCTCGAACGCCTTCTGACGCCGCTGTGCGGTGCTCGATTGTTCTTGCGCGAGGACGGCTAATGGCTGGGCTAGTAACGCCACGACGAGCAGCAGCATTCCCCTAGTGCCGCGCCTAGTAGCAAGTGACTTCATTGCGTCAGCCCGGATTATTGTCTTGGTCGTAGCAGACATCGGGAGCGACAGATGCTGGACATGCTACGCCCTGTACTATGTCACGGCAATACAAGACACGTGCCATCGAGCGACTGCATACGACTTGGGCGCACGCGTTGACACCGTAACCGACCAAGACAAAAATGGAGGCGGTCGCGGCCGTACACGGCGGACGATTGCGCTACGTCCTGCGATATCGTAAGTGAGGGAACGATCAAACGACGGGGTGTATATGGGAGCTCTTCTAGTATGGTCGTTTGTCGCTGCATTATTCTTCGTTGCCAGCGTTGCCATGGCGCAACCGAAAGAACATGTTTACGGTCCGGAGGTTTCGGTAGGCCAATTGATCGATGAACTTGTGCCACCAGATCAGACGCGAAGCCCCGGCATACAGCGGTCCGATTCGACATCGGTGTCGCAGCAGCGGGGTACTGCTTGGGTCCTGATTGCGTTCGAGACAAACTCGGCCGCGTTGACTTCACGAGCCAAACCGACTGTAGATAAGGTAGCGAAGGCGCTTAAGAGTGAGCACTTGCGACAATTTCGATTTGCGATCGAAGGCCATGCCGATCCTATTGGCAAGCCGGAGCATAATCTGCGATTGTCAAGAGAACGCGCGCAGACCGTCTTGAAGTACCTGGTCGCGACAGGCATTTCGTCCTCGCGACTGCGCGCTGTAGGCAAGGGCGATACCGAGCTCATTGATACCCAAAACGTCACGGCGCCCGTCAATCGGCGGGTCACCTTCGTCAACTTGGGTGAAGCTCGCTAGGCGGGACTAGGACACCTGGGTAAGACGTCCCGGTGGTCAGCAGCGTTTCGCGCGACAGACAAGGACGCTCTTAAGAAAAACAGCATCGACCCATCGCGGCTGCAACTAGTGTTGTGTCCTCGAAATAACCGGAGTTTTCTTCTTCCGGCTTCGAGGCGCGGTGCAGCCGGGTTTAATCTGCTCGAGCGTGTCACGACTGCGCGTGTGTTTAGCGAGAATCGAGTCAACGCTCGCAGTCCAGACGAATGGGTTTGGCTGTTCGTTCCACGTCTCGAGGAACTGTGTGATGGCGCGTTGCAGATCATGGACGCTGCTGAATGTGCCCCGGCGCACTGCCTTGTTAGTCAATTCGGCAAACCAACGCTCCACCAGATTCAGCCATGAACCCGAGGTCGGGGTGAAATGGAATTCAAAGCGCCGATGACGCGTCCACCACGCTTGCACCTTGGGGTGCTTGTGAGTGCCATAGTTGTCCATAATCAGATGCAGCGGCACGTCCCCGGGAAACTCCCGATCCAGACGACGCAGGAACTTCAAGAACTCCTGATGCCGATGGCGAGCGTGGCACTCCCCGATCACTTTGCCTTGCAGGACTTCAAGCGCAGCAAACAGGCAGGTCGTGCCATGGCGTTTGTAGTCATGCGTCATCGTGCCCAATCGGCCTTTCTGAAGCGGCAGGCCCGGCTGCGTGCGATCGAGCGCCTGAATCTGGGTTTTCTCGTCTACACACAGCACGATCGCTTGCTCCGGCGGATTCAGATACAGCCCCACCACGTCGGTGAGCTTCTCCACGAAGCGCGCATCGCGCGAGAGCTTGAAGTTTTTGACCCGATGCGGCTTCAGGTTATGGCTGCGCCAGATGTCGCTGACCATGGACTTGCCAACACCTTGTGCTCGCGCCATGTCGCGGCAACTCCAGTGCGTCTTGCCACGCGGTTTGGTATGCAGAGTGGCCTCGACGATCGCCTTGATCTTGTCCGCTTCGTAGACCGGCTTGCGCCCGCGCCCCGGCGCCACATGCCACAGGCTCTCCGGTCCGGCTGCAGCAAAGCGCTTGCGCCACAGCGCGACGGTCTTCACATCAACGCCAGCCGCCGTGGCGATCGCCACATTGTCCTCACCGCGCCCCGCGGCCAACACGATGCGGCAGCGAAGTGCCACTTGCTGAGGCGTCGTATGTGCCGTCGCCCACTGCTCGAACTGTTCTCGGGCTTGCGTCGTCAAATTTACAGGGGAAGCTTTTCTCGGCATGCTTCAGCATAGCTGGGCTCCGAAAGAAGTACAAGTCATTTCGCGGACAGAACACTAGCGAGGCTCCGCCTCAGACCGACGAGGTGTATGGTTTCGCATCCGACGTTTTGAAGGTTGCGCAAAGCCTGGGCGGCTCCGGCCGGAGCCGGCAGGGGACGAGCCCCTGGTCGTGTGACCTCGAAAGGTCGGACCTCGAAAGGGTCAGTAGGATCCGTAGATCCGTGGGCGGCCGGAGCCAAGCATGAACGTAGCACAAACGGTGTCTGAAGTCCTGCGCGAGCACGTCACGCTGGAAACTGAAGCGATCGACCGGATGTATCTGAACGCGTATGTGCCGCAGTTGCAGAGCGTGGGCGGGGTGGTGGGCTATCTGCATGCGCATAAAGGGCAGCGCTTTGCCTCGACCACGGCGCTGGCGCCGATGACTGACGCGTTCGTGCAAGCCGTCGAGCGTTTTGCCAAACAGCAGAAGGTCGATGTCGTGCATTTCGCGAAGTGGCAGCGCAAGGACGATGTGACGCAGAAATACCTCGCACGTTTCCGGCACACTGAAGGCGTGCTCTACATCGGCAAAGCGCAGGAGAAGGCGCGCGTAATGCGCACCGAGCGCCGGCGCACTCGCAGCGGGACCACCTATCCGTGGGTCGTGGAATCCACGGCGATGGTCAGTCACGTCTACTTCTACTGCGTGGACGAAGACTTTGGTCCCTTCTTCATCAAGTTCTGCACCTACTTCCCGTATAACGCGAAGCTGTGCCTGAACGGCAACGAATACGCCAAGTGCCAGTTGCGCAAGCGCCGCATCGGCTTTGAAGCGCTCGACAACGGCGTGCGCGCCTGCGACAAGCCCAAGACGCTGCAGAGAATCTGCGACGGCCTGAACGCCGCCCGGATCGATCGACTGCTGCGCAAGTGGCTCGCGCGCCTGCCGCATCCGTTCTCGAAACAGGATCGCGCAGCCGGCTGCCGTTATGCATTGTCCATCCTGCAGGCCGAGTTCTCTCTCACCCAAGTGCTGGATCAGCCGGTGAGCGGTCGCGTGTTCTTTGAGGACGTGATCCGCGAGAATCTGGATATCGGCCGCCCCGGTCAGGTGCAACTGATCTTCGATCGGCGCGTGAGCAAGCGTACCCCGGGACGCTTTCGCACCCGCGTCATCACCGACGGGGTCACGCCTTCCCTGCATGTGGACTACAAGCACAGCCGCATCAAGCAGTATCACAAGCACAACCAGGCGCTGCGCACCGAAACCACCATCAACGATACTCGCGACTTCGCCCTCGGCCGGCGGCTGCATAACCTGGCGGCGCTGCGCCAGGTCGGCTTTAACGCCAACCGACGCCTGCTCGAGGTCCAAACGATCAGCCACGACTGTGCCTTGGGCGAAGCCGATCTCCAACGCCATCAGCGACCCGTGGAGATCAACGGGCAACGCGCTTCGGCGCTACGTTTCGCCGATACGCGCGTGCAGGCCTTGATGCAGGCGCTGCTGTTGTTCGTCCTCTTGCCCCATGGCTTTTGCAATCGCGAGCTGCGCGAGCACCTCGCTCCTCTGCTGGGCTGCGATCCCGGCCAATGGCGCCCGGGCAAGATGACTTACGATCTGCGGCGTCTGCGATTGCATGGCCTCATCGAGCGCCTTCCACACAGCCACCGCTACCGCATCACCGAACACGGACTCCGAACCGCCATGTTCTACAGCCGCGTCTACAACCGCATCCTGCGTCCCGGCCTCGCGATGCTCAGCCCAGCGGCGATCGACTGCGATTCGCCTACGCGTCGGCGCTTCAGCGACATGAACGACACCATCTATTCGTGGTGCGATGAGGCGAAACTTGCCGCGTAAAACTTGACTCAAAAAACCAGAACCTACTCAATCAAGGACTCTAGTCCCTAAGACAGAAGCGAGCCATATACTGATAATTCGCGGACCAATAGAACCGCCCCGTGAATATTCGCACACTGTAGCCATAGCCTTCGCGGCCCTATTTCGCTATCTCCTCTATCGAGAAGCTGGCGGCGCCATACGCTTCCGCGCAGGGAGTCGACGCACATCTTGCTCTGCCGGCAAATAGCGGCGGCCAGCCTGAGTGCGCACGGCTGAGGCGCTCGGCATCTTCCTTCGGAAATCGTCCGAAGACCTCGAACGATGTGAGTCCGGCGGATTTGAAATCACGGCGATTTTCGGAAACGATGACTACGAAATGGTCCGTTCCAGGGGGCCCTTCCGCTGTGATTTGCCAAGGCGCCCTGGGTAGCTGAATATCTCTTCCTGCTCTGATCTCGTTCTTGTCGTCGATCGCATTGGGAAACAGCAGAAAAAAGTCGGAACGATTGGTGCCGACTGTCAGCAAGTAGAGATATCCGGGCTTGGACGTGCGTACAGTGAAACGTATGAGGTCTTGGCCGATCCGCACTTGACCATTCTCGAGGGAGACGCTAACGGCGTGGTTAGGGTCTCTGCCCTTGAACACTTCATCGAGCGCTTGCACAGGATCGAACGGTTGGACCGCCGTGTCTGGCTTTTCTGTAATCGGCCTAATTTTGTCACCTGAAACGTATAGCCCTGCGATACTGCCGGCTGTGATAGTGATAATCGCTGCAGCAACAAGCACCGTGCGTCGCGCAGATCCCGGGACAGAAGCTCGAGGGTCGCTCTGTTCCGGGCCGAGGAGCGCCCGCATTGCTTTTGTGTCGCGCGGCCGGTCCTCAGGCTTTACGGCGAGACCGCGATCGATCGCCTTCAGGAACGCAGCACTGTAGCGTCCTGCGGCTGCTCGCTCGAGAGGCACAACTGGATCTGAAGTCATCCGCGCGATGGCTGGCGCCGGCGGCTCGCCTATAATGGCGCGATACACGACGCACGAGAGTGCGTAGATATCCGTCCATGGCCCCTGACGCGGGTTTGGCGCGCCGGCGTATGTTCCATCGGAGCGTATCCCGACTTGAAAATGGCCGTCAGCTGCTGAGTGCGCTCGCTGATGATCTGGCGCGCCGCACCGAAATCGAGTAAGAGCGGCTGCCCGTTCTGGCGGATGAGAATGTTATCGGGCGCGATATCGCGATGAATTGTTTGTGCGCCGTGCAGGATCGAAAGCGCATCGAGAATGTTGCCCAGCAGTTCCTTCAGCCACTGTTCAGACGGTGGCTGGCCTATCTGGATCAGCTTCTCTTCGAGCGTCACCCCTTCGTAGTAGGGCATCACCATGTACACCCGTGCCGTTCGCCACCCAGAAGCGAATGACCCTGACAAGTGCCGGATGATCGAACCTAGCAAGCAGCCGCGCTTCGTTGACGAAGCTGCGCAGCCCGATCTGAAAAGTTTCAGTATGCCTTTTAGAGACGACTGAAACCTTCCCGTCGTGCGTTCGGGCGACCATCGCCGCGGGGAAGTACTCCTTCACTGCGACGTACCGGTCCAGAGATGGGTCATGAGCAAGATAGACGATACCGAAGCCGCCCGCTCCGATCAGCCGAACGATCTTGAATTCTTGCAACTTGAGACCCGGCGGCAAGGCGTTGCCGTGGTCAGCGGCGCTCGATCCGTTCGAGTGCGCCGGTGCGGTGATTCTGCGCGGGATATCTTGTCCGGGCATTGCAGTCACGGGATCGCCGTAGCACCAACGCTTGTCAGGCGATTCGACAGGAGCGCGGTGGCGGAAGGTTTATGCACGGGGTCGGGCATCATGCACTATCGTATAAGCTGATATCTTAAGCTGATAAAAACGAGGTGTGCTTTAGCAACGCGGACTCCGCGATCCGGTATCGGTGCGCCCCCGGATCCATCCTGCGCCACGTAGATCGCGCTCGCATTCGAAAGTATCTCAGACTAAATCAGAGGCTTTTGCATATCACGGCCGCAACAATGCGCCGATAGGGCCTTCCAGAGTACCACGCGCAACTCGTCTTCCAGAGCTCGCATGGTAGCTATTTGTTTGATGTCATGATGAATCTGTGCCCGAAGCGAGAGTGTCAGAATTTTCGTGTGTGAGCCGGTTCGATTGAATGGTCATTCTCCCGTGATGACGAACTGCTCTTCGAACTGTACCTGCAAACTGAGCTTGGCTGCGCGCCAAGCGACGGCCGGTCGTGTTCATCCACTCGTCACATTGCGCAGGACCAGCCAGATGAGCTTCGTAGCCGCCTCGTCACTGGGGAAATGGCCGCGCCCGCGTAGCGACTTTCTGGCCTGGCTGTGCAAGCTCTCGATCGCGTTCGTGGTGTAGGTGATGCGGCGCACTTCGTCGGGATAGGCAAAGGATGGAATCACCTGCTCCCAGTTACGACGCCAGCTCTGAGCGATGGCCGGATACTTCTGGCCCCACGTTCGGGCTTCGAATTCCTGGAGGCGTTCACGCGCACATTCGGCGTTCTCGGCCCGGTAGACGGGCTTGAGCGCGGCCGCTACCAGCTTGCGCTGCTTCCACGAGGCAAACTGCATGGAATAGCGGATCAGATGCACGATGCAAGTCTGGACCTGGCGCTCGGAAACGCCGCTGCGATCGCTTCCGGGAAGCCCTTCAGCCCATCGACGATGGCGATGAGCACGTCGTGCGTGCCACGGTTGCGGGTTTCGGTCATGACCCGCAGCCAGAACTTGGCCCCTTCGGTCTGTTCGATCCAGATGCCGAGGACTTCGCGATAGCCGCTGCAGCGAACGTGAATTGCCAGGTACACGGCCTTGTTCTTGACGGTGCCCTCATCGGGGATCTTCACCCGCAGACAATCGAAGAATACGATCGCATAGACCGACTCCAGTGGTCGGTTCTGCCACTGTGAAACCTCGAGCACCGCATGGGTGAACCGCCGAGACGAGCTCGGGCGAGATCTCGGTGCCGTAAAGCTCCCGAAGGTGCGTCTGAATCTCGCCCAACCATCCGATCGAGTTAAATCATCCGCGAAGCCACGGTCCACACCGGCCGCGGCGTATATGATGTCCATTTCCCCGCTCCCATGTCTGCAAGAGCGGCGCAACACGTCTCTCTAAACTTCGCCAGCGTGACCGCCGAGATCGTCGGGGCGCAAGTGTGCTCCGGTCGCGGTCCACGGATAGAAGCGAATGGAGCCACCGCACTGACGTACCAGCAGGTTCGGATTCGGAGAGTCGAAGTAGACGGAGATGCGCTCGCTATCGCGCCTGTATCCGATGTCCGCGCACATTTTTGCGCATTCGGCCCGCGGGGTATTTCGGCCCTGCAGGTCAGTTAAGAGAAACTGAACCTCGGCTAACCCTCAGGATCAAGTGGCCGCTCTCACGATCCATTGATGCAGCCCGACGTTACAGCGGCAACGCCAGGGGCCCACGCTGGTGCTCATATTACCTAACCGTACAACTACGCGGCCACAGGCTGCGGCTCGCTCTGCTGCCGCTCGTCGTTCTTCACTATGCGCACCTGCGGGCACAGCTTCGGCGCGGTCGCCTGCACGATGGCACGGCGCGCATCCGGCAGAAATTTCGCGTAGGTTTTTTCGATCATCCCGACCGACGTGCCGACGTTCTCGGCAATCAACTTGAGCGGCACGCCCGACTCGACCCAGCGGCTGATGTAGCTGTGGCGGAACGAATACGGGACAGCATCCGCCGGCGCTCCAGCCCGCCGCAGCACGTCCGTGAAGTGGCGCTGATGCTGGCGCGTGTCCCAGCGCTCTCCATCGGGTGAGAGCAGCAGCGGCGCACTGGCGGGCCTGCCAGCGCAGATACGGGCGAAGAACTCGACCGCCTCATCGGTGAGCGTGATCTGGCGCGCGCCGGTCTTACTAATCGTCTGCTCGCTGCGATTCGGGATCGACAGCCGGTGCAGTCGTGCATTGAAATCCCCGACCTTGAGCGAGGCGAGTTCGCCGCCAGGGCGAGCGCCCGTCAACATGTAGGCTTGGAAGAGATCGGCCGTTGCCGAGTCGCCGTTCGCCCGGGCGTTCTCGATGATGCGCAGCGCATCTCCAAGTGAAAAGTGCATCTCCCGGCGGTTGCCGACCGCGCTCAACGTCGTCACGTTGCGCCACGCATCCGCGCTGGGGACGCCATTGCTGCTCTTGCGATACGCCTGCTCCAGACAAGAGCGGAAGTTCGACCACACGCGCAGCGCAGTCGCCCGCGCCGCACGGTAAGCCCGCTCGTCGTCCCCCTTTGGGCCGATTACCGAGTTCCGGAACGTCACAAGCATCTCAGTGGTGAGATCCTTCACCGGCACATCGCCCAGCCCCGTCATGCCCGGTCGCGGATTACCGTGGGCATCTTCGCACAGCACGTGCCAGCGCAGACTGCTATAGGCGGCTTGCTTGGCGCGTTCCGTCTTGTTGCCTCCGCGTCCGGCAAAGTCGCGGTGCTGGGCGACGGCGTCGCGCACGGTGAAAGCTCCGCGGCTCACGGCTGGATCGGGCGAGGACGGTTGCCACTCGATAGCCGTGGCGAGCGCCTGCCGGTAGGACAGGACGTTGCACCCGTTCGCTTGGGCGAAGTCGTCGGCGATGCCAAGACTTTTTCGACGGCGCTGCGGTTGACCGGTCTCAGTGCGACCGATCTCCAACTGCGCGACCCAGCGACCAGCAACCATTTCGCCGGGCACCTTGATGTAGCCCAGCAGGCGGCGCGGGGCGATGGTGTTGAAGTAGGGTGCAGCGCGAGATTTGAGCCGTTGGCGCTGCGTGACGGTTTTCAGTGGCGTGTTGGCGGTGCGCATTGCAATGCTTCCTTTTGCCTGTGGTGAGTAGATCGACGAAGGAAGCGTAATACCATTGCGTGCACCGAAGATAGGTAAAGGTACCGACTATCTTCTAGCAGCTACTGTAAGCAACTATCATTAGAACAAAAGCATACGCGCCGTGCTCGCCTTAGGAACTGCCCTTGTACGGCACGTGGGTCATCTTGACCCCCGTCTCCCCGGAGAGGAGCACGTTCGCGAGGTGCGTGAGGTTACCGATCCCGAAAGACCCGTACACGACCTCCCCGGGTCGCGACTTGGCGAGCGCGACCAGCTCCTTCACGCTGCGCACCGGCAAGTGCGGATTCACGATCAGCACGAGCGTATTCGTCACGAGCTGCGTGATCGGAGCGAAATCACGGAACGTGTCGTACGGCAGCGTCTTGTAGACGTGCGGATTGACCGTGAGCGGTGAAGTGAACCCGCCGAGCATCGTGTAGCCGTCGGGCTTGGCTTTGGCGACGGCCTCCAGTCCGATGATGCCGTTCGCGCCCGGACGGTTGTCGACCACGATCTGCTGGCCCCACTTCTGGGAGAGCTCCTGTCCTACCAGCCGCGCCACCACGTCCAAGCCGCCGCCAGCAGCCTGCGGCACCACGACACGGATGGGCCGGTTCGGGTAGTCCTGGGCATGAACGGGCAGGCAGGACACGAGGACGACTGCAAGCGCTGGAACCGAAGACGACGAGGCAACCATCGGCACCTCCTTCCAGACCCGTGATGGGTCGAACGTTGCACTACATGGCGGAAGCACTGCTTACACGTCGCCTGAACGTCGACGTGAGACCCAATAGCAGCAGCGTAAACGCTACGGCCAGCATGACGGCTGCAATCGGGCGGGTGATGAAGATGGCATAGTCCCCCGCCGACATGGCCAGTGATTGACGGAAGCTCAGCTCGAGCATCGGAGCGAGCACGAGGCCAAGGATGATCGGCGCGAGCTCGAAGTCGAGCTTGCGCAGCACATAGCCGATCAACCCCGCGCCGGCCATGATCCAGACGTCCACCACGCTGTTGTTGACCGCGTAGACGCCGATCGTGGCGAAGCCGAGGACCGCGGGATACAGATAGGAATACGGGACACGCAGGATGTTCACGAAGAGCCCGACGAAGGGCAGGTTGAGGATCAGCAGCACGACGTTGCCCACGTACATGCTGGCTATGACGCCCCAGAACAACTCCGGATGGTCCTGCATCAGCATGGGTCCCGGCGAAACCCCGTGAACCATCATCGCGGCCAGCATGATCGCAGGCACGGCCCCGGAGGGCAGGCCCAACGCGAGCATCGGGACGAATGCGCCCGTAGTGGCCGAATTGTTCGCGGACTCGGGACCCGCTACGCCCGCGATGGCGCCATGACCGAACTGCTCGGGATGCCTCGACACACGTCGCTCTACGGAGTACGAAACGAACGACGAAATGACATGTCCCGGTCCCGGAATGATCCCGATGAGGAAGCCCAGCACGGTCCCTCGGCCGATGGGCGCCGCACTCGCGCGCCATTCCTGCCGCGTGGGCAGCAGCTCGCGGAGCCGCGGCGCCCGAATTCGTATGTCGGTTCTCCGGTCCGCTGACAGCAGGATCTCCGAAATCCCGAAGAGTCCGACCGCCACGGGCACCACGCCGATTCCGTCGCCCAGTTCCGCCACGCCGTAGTGGAAGCGAAAAAAAGCCGACATGGTGTCGATGCCGATCATCCCCAGCAGGAGACCCAGCGCCGCCATCGTGAGTGACCGCGCCATCGACCCGCCGCTCATGTACGCGAGCACGAGCAGACCCAGAACGAGGATCGCGAAGTTCTCCGGAGGGCCGAAGCGCAGCGCGAACTCGGCGAGCGGCGGCGCGACCAGCATGAGGGCAACTACGCTCAGCGTACCGGCCACGAACGAGCCCACCGCGGCAATGGCGAGAGCGGGACCCGCGCGCCCCTTCTGCGTCATCGCGTAGCCGTCGACGCAGGTCATCACGGAGGCCGCTTCGCCCGGAATTCGCATGAGAATGGACGTGGTGGATCCGCCG
This sequence comes from uncultured beta proteobacterium, assembly GCA_963808765.1. Taxonomy (GTDB): domain Bacteria; phylum Pseudomonadota; class Gammaproteobacteria; order Burkholderiales; family SG8-41; genus JAQGMV01. Next base: position 256,379 of record CAWEHH010000037.1, on the reverse strand, counting down.
TACATCGCGCCGTAATAGATTCCGGCCAAAAGGACGATCGCGCTGGTCGGATTCAGGCCGAAGCTTGCCGGCAGGAGCAGGCTGATACCCGCGAGCGGCCCGACCCCCGGCAGGACCCCTACCAGAGTACCGACGAGGCAGCCGATGAAGGCGTATAGCAGGACCGACGGCGCCAGCGCGGTGCTGAAGCCGAGCGCGAGGTTATGCAGCGTCTCGAGCATCCGCTACTCCTTGCACGACGGTCTCGTTGGCGGGCTGGAGCGCTCGCACGCGTGCGCGCCTAGAATCCGAACGCACTTCGCGGCAGCGGCACGCGCAACAGCGTGTCGAACAGGAAGTGCGTGCCCCACGCGAAGATGCCGGCGAAAGCGAGCCCGGCTATCCATCCTTTCCGCTCGACGATGCTCACCAGCGCGAAAAGCGCGACGAACATCGTGAGACGATAGCCGAGGCGTTCGAGCGCGAGCGCCATGAAGCAGCATGTGCCGAGGATCGCCGCCGCCCGAGGCCATTCGCTCCATGGGACATCCGCGATACGCCGGTCGGCGCGCCGGCCGAAGAACATGGCCGCGCTGCAGCCGAGCAGCGCGAGCGCGAGCAGCACGGGCAGTGCACCGGGCCCGGGTTCAGCCAACGTTCCGAACGGAATCCTGCGGCTCTCCCAGAGAACGAGGACCGCGAACACGCCGAAAAGCGCGCCTGCCGCCCGGTCTACGCTCAGAGCTCGCACGGCGGTCGCGCTCCGCACCCGTTATCCGGCAGCCGTCATTTCTTCTCTTCGAGTTTCGGCATTCGGCGAATCGCGGCGGCGAGCATTTCCGTGTCCTTGTCCCACCAGGACTTGAACTCGTCCGCGTCGAGATATGCGGTCGGCATCTGCATCTTCTCCGATGCCTTCAGAAACTCGGGATCGTTCACCGCGTGCCGCACGCTGCTTCGGATCGCCTTGATCGCCTCGGCCGGCACCTCCTTGCGCACGAAAAGGCCCGTCCACAGGTATACCTCCATCGCGTACCCGAGCTCCTTCATCGTGGGGACGTCCGGGAACGTGGAAAGCCTCTTCGCGCCGGAGCTTGCAAGCACGCGGACTTTGCCCGATTTCGCGTGCGGGGTAATCGCTCCGGTCGAGAGCGCCGAGATGGCTGCGTGACCGCCGAGCACCGCGGCAAGTGCGGGACCGCCGCCCGTGGTCGGCAGGTGGCGAAGTTGCGTCTCCGTCGTCTGCTGGAATACCTCCATCGCCATGTGCGAGACGGAGAAGTTGCCGGCGGACGCGTAAAGAATGCCGTTCGGACGCGCCTTGGCGTCGGCCACGAGCTCTTTCACGCTCTTCCACGATGCGCTGCTGAGCACATGCAGCAGCGTCGGATCGGCGTTCAGGCGTGCGATCGGCACGAACTGGTCGCGTGTGAACGAAGGTGTGCGCCCGGCGGCGCGATCGGCTTCCGGAATCGTGGAGATGGAGAAGACCGTCAGCAGCAGTGTGTAGCCGTCTGCGGGTGCCACGACGACCGACTGTGTGCCCACCGCTCCGCCACCGCCCGGTTTGTTCACGACGATTACGGACTGCTTGAATGCGCGCTCCAGTGCCGGAGCGAAGGGTCGGGCCGTGAGATCGGCCGCGCCTCCGGGCGGATAAGGCGTGACGATGGTAACGGTTCGCGTGGGATACGCGGGTTCGGCGGCGAGACTGGCGGCCGACGGCAGAAGCATCAAGAGACCGGCTGACAGCATGCGCAGCATAAGCAACTCCTCCGATGTGGCTTGCCTCGTGCAAATCCAACGGCCGGCCAGCCCGCGCTTTTCTGTTTTCTCTGGATGGACCGCGCCCGGTCCGCGCACGTTCTCAGTCGTCGTCGAGCGTGACGCAGTTGCCAATGACATACATCTTTTGAAGGGCAGTATGAGCGCTGGCGTTCTCGATCGTCAACGTTCTCGTGTCGTCCCTGCTCGGCACGTGCACGGGTGGTTTTGCGGCGCTCCCCGGAGTCTGCACAAAGGTCCCTGATTCAAGGATTCTTGCCGACTGTTGCCGCGCGGGAGAACAATGTCGGACACACACACATACACAGCAGCTTCGGTTCAGCGAGGAATGAGCTCGATGCGATGACAATCTGATTCAACGCCGTGAGGCACACCGAGGAGGAAAACAATGAAAGCGACCCGTCGTGGCTGGCTGCTCTGCCTGATCTGCGGTTTGTCCTGGCTCCCATGCGCGCAAGCGCAATATCCTACCCGTCCGATTCGCCTCATCGTGCCATTTCCGCCGGGAGGCGGAACGGACACGATGGCGCGCGCGATGGGCATCCGCCTTGGTGAAGCGCTGGGGCAGCAAGTCGTAATCGATAACCGCGGTGGAGGCGGCGCCAACATCGGCGCGGAGCTCGCGGCGCAGTCACAGCCGGACGGCCACACGTGGTTCCTGATGACCGGTACGCATACTGTCAACGCAACGCTCTATCGCAAGCTCGGCTACTCCCTGGTAAAGGATTTCGTTCCGGTCACGCACCTCGGTGGCACTGCCTATGTGGTCGTGGTCCATCCTTCGATAGCGGCGACATCGGTGAAGGAGCTCGTCGCGCTCGCGAAGGCGCAACCAGGCGACATCCGGCATTCGTCGTCAGGCGTCGGCAGCGGTCCGCATCTCGCCGGCGAGCTCTTCAAGAGTATGACGGGCATCGACATGCTGCACGTGCCCTACAGGGGCGGCGGCCCATCGGTCCTGGCGCTGGTGTCCGGCGAGGCCAAGGTCGGGTTTACCACCACGCCTTCCTGCATCGTTCAGCTCAAGGCCGGCCGACTCCGCGGACTTGCGATCAGCACCGCCGAGCGTTCGCCTTTCCTGCCGGATCTGCCGACGGTCGCGGAAGCCGGCGTTCCGGGATACGACACCAGTGCCTGGTATGGGTTGGTGATGCCAACGGGCACGCCCAAAGAAATCATCACGCGCGTGAATGCCGAAACGGCCAAAGTCCTGACACTGTCGGACGTGAAGGCGCGGCTGGACGCAACCGGGATGGTTCCGAAGACCAGCAGCCCGGAAGAGCTGCGCAAGACGATCCACGCTGAAGTCGCGAAATGGGGGAAGATCGTGAAAGCGCTCGGCTTGACGGCGGATTGAAGTAAGCATCCCCCGGCTCTGCCGGGGGATACTTACCGAGGCGCTCGCTTCCCGAGTCGAAGACTTCGCTGCCTGCGCTCTCAGCTCTTGCTAAGTCCCTTCCGCGCGATGAATTCGGGAAACGCGTCCTTCGCTTTCGCGCCGCGCAGTACGTGCGTCGTGTACTCATGCTCCGCATCGAACTGCTGCTCGAGATCCTGCGCCATCTGCTTCAGCATCAGCTTCTTGATGCCCGTCACTGCGCCGCGGTGATTCGCTGCGATCAACCTCGCGATCTCCATCGTCTTCTCGCGAAGTTGCGCACGCGGAACGAGATGATTGAGCAGTCCGATGCGGTACGCTTCCTCGGCTCCCACGATGCGCGCCGTGAACAGGAGCTCTTTCGCGATCGGCCAGCCGACCTGATTCGGCAGCGTCCATGTGCTGTTGATGCGGCCATACGCCGCAGCGAGGAAGCGGAATCGCGTCGCTTCGCAGCCCACGCGCATGTCGAGCGAGGAGGCGAGCACAGCGGCGCCGCCGAACGCCAGACCGTTCATCATGCCGATCGTCGGCTTCAGAGACGCGGCGATGTCGTAGCGGCGCCTGTTGTCGCGCTTCGCATCGAGCTCTTGTTCGGAATAGCGCGCATCGTCCGAGAGCTGCTCGTTGATGTCGCCACCGGCCGAGAACGCACGCTCGCCGGCTCCGGTGATCACGATGCAGCCGATGGCGTCATCCGCGTCCGCCTGCTTCACAGCATGGTGCAGTTCCTCATTCAGCTTGCGGTTCATCGCGTTCAACTTGTCCGGCCGGTTGAGCGTAAGGATAGCGACGCCGTCCTCGACATCGACCAGAATATGTTCGTAAGTCATTGTTCCTTTCTCCTGTTGCGGCGGTACCATGCCCATCTAAACACGAGTTTGTCGCCGACGTCGATATCGTACATGCATTCGAACGTGACCTTGCCGTCGTATTCCAGGGCCGTGTTCGGGCGGCGGCCGGTCGGAATCCTGACAGTATGCAGAAGAATTCGGGCGGGAAGCGAGGAGGTCGCTCGCCGCGACGGATCGGCTAAACTCCGCGGGCAAGCCGGCGCGCATCGTCGAGACGCGTCTGCCGAAGGGCGCCTGTGCGCACTGGCGGCCGCTCGAGTGCCGGAAGCTCGCGCGTGAACAGCCGGCGTCCGCGTTTGAAGCCCGCGAGCGGCAACGCGCACCTTGCGATCACGTCGGCGGCCGATTCCTCGCCCCACACGACGAGATCGGCGTGCCTGCCGACCTCAAGACCGTAACCGGGGATGCGCATGAGCTTCGCCGCACGATCGGTGATCATCTCGAAGCAGACACCGAGGTCCTTCGGCCCGTAACGCTGCACCACGTTGGCGTAGAGATTCGCGATACGCGTCAGCGAGCAATCGCCGTACGGCGTGTACGCGTTCAGCACGTTGTTCGTGGAGATCGTGCAGTTGGCGCCGTTCTCGATGAGCGTGTGGGCATCGGTCACACCGCGCATCACGGTATGCTCCTGATGCCTTCCGGAGTTGAAGAGGTCGGTCGCGGGAAGCACCGCCAGCGACACGCCCGCCTGCGCGAGGCGCCTGCCGACCGCAGCCTGTTCCTTCACCGGCATGCACGAGAACTTGGAACCGTGTCCGAAAGCGACGCGCCCCTGCCAGCCGATGCGCTCGGTGATTTCGCACACCTGCGGGTAATCGAGCTCTTTCATGTCGTGACCACCGTCGAGGTGGAAGTCGACGTCGATGTCGTACTCGCGCGCGAGCTCGAACACCCGCCGGATCTGCCCCGGCCCATCCTTGTCGTAGCGTATGCCGCCGCCGATGGCGGGCGCGCCGCGCTCGAGACAATGAACGAGATTCTCGTCGGCGCCCGGCACGCCGGTCCAGCCTTCCTGCAGGAAGACGCACGGCTGGATGTCGATCGCCCACGCATAGTCCTTGCGCAACTGCTCGATCGCGTCAAAGCCGATGAGGCCGACGTTGGGATCGACTTCGACCTGAGTGCGCATGTGCGTGACGCCGTGCAGCAGGCACTGTTCGATGGTCGCTCGCGCCCGGGCGTACGTGTCTTCGGGCGTGAACGTGTGCTTGACGCTCGCGGTGCGCTCCATGTGATTGCGCGCCATGCGATTCGACTCGTAAGGCACGCGATCGACCGTCATCGCCTTGTCGAGATGGAAGTGGCTTTCGACGAGGCCCGGCGAGACGAGCTTGCCGTGCGCGTCATGCTCGGGACCGCTCGCGGCGAGCGCGGGCTCGATCGCGACGATGAGGCCGTCCCGCACACCGATATCGACCGTGCCTCGGTCGAGTTCGCGACCGGCAAGCTTCGCGTTACGGATGATCAGGTCCAAAGCTCCACTCACTCTGTGCTCGGCGGCGGCTCGACCGCGCCGACCTGATCGACGATACGGCGGTACCACTGCGGGCGGCGATGGGCCGCGAAATCGAACATCCGTTCCTTGCCATGGCGGCAGAGATCGAGATCGGCCTCGGCAATGACGAGCTCGTCTTCCAGCGTGCGCGCCTGTGCGCGGATGATCCCGTTCGGGTCGACGATCAGCGATCCGCCGATCAGTCCAGCGCCGTCTTCGGCGCCTGCCTTGGCGACGCTGACGGCCCACGTCGCGTTCATGTACGCGTTCGCCTGCACGGCGAGCGTTGAATGGAAGGTGCGCAGTTCGGCGGTCTCGGATTCGCCTCCGCCGGGGTCGTAGGCCGCCGAGTTGTAGCCGATGCAAACGAGCTCGACGCCTTGCAGCGCGAGCACGCGCCAGGCTTCGGGCCAGCGCCGGTCGTTGCAGATCAGCATGCCTATCACGGCCTTGCCCCATGGGACGGACGCGCGGGCCACGGGGAAGCCGAGGTCGCCGTAGCTGAAATAGCGCTTCTCGAGCTGCTGATACTTCCGGCCGGGCTTCACGTCGTGCGAGCCGGGCAGGTGGATCTTGCGATATTTGAGCAGCGTCTTTCCGTCCGGCCCGACGATGAGCGCGCTGTTGTAGCGCCGGCCCTCCGGCGTAAGTTCGCCGTAGCCGACGTAAAACCCGACCCTGAGCGCCGCGGCACGGTCGAACAGCGCCTGCACGTTGGGATTGGGCATCGCCGTTTCGAAGAACGGCAGGAGCTCGGCGTCGCTGGCATACGGCCAACGCGGAAAGAATGTCGTAAACGCGAGCTCCGGAAACACGACGAGCTGCGCGCCTTCCCTTGCCGCACGCTCGAGCAGCGCGATCATGCGTTGGAGCACCTGCGCCCGGCTGTCGTTCTGCGAGTTGGGGCCCATCTGGGCCCCGGCGAGGCGGATGTTACGGGCCATATGTTGATGCGTCCGGCTCGTCAGGATGCGCGCTCATTGCGATACGGAATGGTACTCGAACCTGTGCCGGACAACTTTGCGTGCGGCGGGTGGGGCCGTATCCGACGAGAGACGCCAATCGAGCTTCGCTCCCGATGCCGCGACCGTCTGCGGGAAAAGCAAGCACACGTCAGGCGCCCCGGCGATGTAACTTACCACCCCGATAGGATATGTTGAATCCCCGAATGCGAAAGAGAACACGAACAGCGCACGGATGTCATCCGAGGCCGACCGTGAGCGGACGCCGCTGTTTCCAGTCGGCGTTGGCGTCAGGCTGGTACCGCTGGCCGACTTACCTCGGAACCGGCGAGTTCGTCGTATGCACCCATCGCTTCGGCGGCATACATGAGTGACGGTCCGCCGCCCATATAGACTGCCATTGCCAGCGCTTCCGTGATTTCGGCGCGCGAGGCACCCGCTTTGATCAGCGCCTGCATGTGAAACCCGATGCAGCCGTCGCAATGTGCGGCCACGCCGAGCGCGAGCGCGATAAGCTCCTTGGTTTTTCTGTCGATTGCCCCCGGCCGGGTCGCAGCGGCGGCCATCGCACTGAAGCCGCTCATCGTCTCGGGGATATCGGCGCGCAGCTTCGCCATCTGCCGCGAAATGTTCGAGGTCGTCGCCTTGTAGCTCTTTGTCATGGGTGATCCTTTCCCGCGCCTTGCCGGCAGCCCCTCGGCGCGGTCCGTGTCTAACCGGATCGACGTGAGGACCATCGCAACGAACAGCTTACGATGGTCCCCATTTTACTGGCATCGTGGCCACGCGTCCTGATGAGGATGTTACGGGCGCGCCCGGGAGCTTAGAAGGTGCGCGCTTGATGCAACTTAAGGATAAGCGCGTATCAAATTGTATCGGCGTTACACTGTGATACACGGACCGCGAGCGCGTAATGGCTTGTCGGAACACCGGCAGCGGAATGCGCGGCGCGCATCGTTGAGCGGGACAGTGCTCGACACACTTCCGCTCACCGGATCGAGGGGTGCGGATCACATTCTGGACAGTGCCGCCGGGCGTGCTTCAACACGCCTGGAAAGCCGCATAGAAGGACGCGGAGGAGCGTTGACTAAGATCGTGGGCAAGCCCATAGTTTCGGCCTCCTGGAATGAGGTGCGGGGTGTCGTGATCTAGCCAACGAAGGGGATAGGAATGTCATACGACCTGCTGATCAAGGATGGCGTCATCGTCGACGGTTCCGGAATGCCGGGCTTCCGCGGCGACGTGGGCATCAGGAAAGGCAAGATCGCCGAGCTCGGGAAGCTTTCCGGCCCGGCTACGCGAACGATGAATGCCGACGGACAGGTGGTCGCTCCGGGCTTCGTCGACAATCACACCCACTTCGATGCCCAGGTCACGTGGGACCCGCTGTGCTCGTTCTCGCCGGAACACGGCGCGACCACCGTCGTCTTCGGGAACTGTTCGCTCGGCCTGGCGCCGGTGCGGCCCGGCACCGCGAAGCGCGTAGCCGAGTTCCTGTCGTATGTCGAAGCGATTCCGATGAACGTGCTCGACACGGTCGACGTCGAGTGGGAATCGGTGGCGCAATACATGAACCGGCTCGAGGGGCGCCTCGGCGTGAACGTCGGCAACTTCATCGGGCACACGCCGGTGCGCTACTACGTGATGGGCGACGAAGCCCAGAAACGCACCGCCACCGGCGACGAGATCAAGGCGATGCAGGACGTGGTGCGTGACGGCATGAAGGCCGGTGCGCTCGGGTTTTCGATCTCGCGCAACAAAGGACATTACGACCCGCAGGGCGTGCACATCCCGGCGCTGTGGGCGGACGAGGCGGAGATCTTCGCGATTGCCGATGTGCTTCGCGAGCTCGGCACCGGCACCATCCAGTGCGGCGGCGGCCGCGCGCCCGAGCTGAAAGACGGCTTGATGGCCCGGCTTTCCGAAGCGACCGGGCGCACCGTGATCTACAACAACCTCGGCCAGACGATGCGCGACCCCGACCAGTGGAAGAAGCACATGACGCGCCTCGAGGAGACGTCGAAGGCCGGCATCCGCGCCTTCCCGCTGTGCAGCCCCAACCGGACCACGCAGCACTTCACGATGAAGAACTGCCAGATCTTCCGCGGTACGCCGACGTGGCACCCGATCCTGCTCGCTTCCGACGAAGAGAAACTGCGTGCCTATAGCGATCCCGCTGTCCGCGCGAAGTTCCACGAGGAAGTCGTCGAGCACAAGGGCACCAAGCTTCCGGCCGCCGGCTACTCGATGAAATGGTGGGACTACATGTGGGTCGAAGAGCCGAAGCTCGAAAAGAACAAGGGCCTCAAAGGCAAGACCATCGGCCAGCTCGCGAAAGAGCAGGGCAAGGGCGTGATCGACGCCTTCCTCGACCTCGTCGTCGAAGAGAAGCTGGAAACCGAGTTCATGCAGTCGGAGATCAACGTCGACACGGAAGCGATGAAGCAGATTCTTACCCATCCGAACGCGATCGTCGGCCTCTCGGACGGCGGCGCGCACGTGCAGTTCCACGGCGGCTACGGCTACTGCACGCGGCTTTTGAGCGAGTGGGTGCGCGACAAGCAGATCATGACTGTCGAGCATGCGGTGCGGCGGCTGACGTTCGACTCGGCTTCCGCGCTCGGTCTCTACGATCGCGGCCTGCTGCGGCCGGGCATGAACGCCGACGTCGTGATCTTCGATCCCGACACGGTGAAACCGCTGCCGGAGAGCATCGTTCACGACTTCCCGGCGAACGGCTGGCGTGTGAAGGAGCCGGCGGCCGGCATCGCCGCCACCATCGTGAACGGCGAAGTCCTGCTCGAGAATGGCGAGCACACGGGCGCGCTGCCCGGCAAGGTCGCGCGCAACACGTACTACAACGCAAACGCCTGAGCGACGAGACGCGCGGAGGAAACGAAACGTAAGCTCGTTTCGATACGCAACCGGCGCCTATCAAGCCGGCTCGCGCACCTCGACGAGCTCCAGCGCTTCTCCGCTCGGTCCTTCGATCATCGCTGCCCGGGCATTGCCAAGCGCGTAAGGGGTCTCCAGGAAAGTTACCTCTTCGCGCTTCAGCTTCTCTACCCACGCGTCGAGATCGGTGACCGAGAGGCCGATGTGGTCGACGATGTTGCCGCGCGTGGGGGCAAGCGTTCTTTCGTCCTGCTTCGGGTACCACATCAGCGCAACGTCGCCGAACATGACGGCGGCGCGCGGCGAACGGTACATCCCTTCACGTGTGAGCGAGGGCCATGTGCGATCTGTCCCCCGCGGCACTTTGCAGTTGTCACCCGTCACGGAGGTCGCGCTTTCGCGGCCGGGCATTGGAGGCGCGTTAAGGTGCTGGCGGTACCACAACTGCGCGCAGAACGGATGCTCCTGCCACATGTGGACGTGGTTGAACCGCTCCGCTGGCTGATTGCCTGAGTACTCGACGAGCGCGCCGTCGGGTCCTTCGATGTACGAGAAACCCCCGTGGCGCGTCGGCTGTACGCCTGCCGCTCGTGCTTCGGCGATCTGCTGGTGCGTGAGCCCGAGCACACCGTCCTGTCCCGGCCAGGTATCGCTGCTGATTGGAACGTGCTCGCCTTCGTCGCTCGTGTAGAGTGGCAGGAGCTTCACTTCCGGCCGCCCGCGGTATCGCTCGAGGCTTGCACGCGAGTCCGGTACATGCCAGCCGAAATGCCAGATCGCGGTGCGCTGCGGATCCGTCGGCGCGGGCGAGTCAACCCTATGGAAGATCAGCAACACGCCCTCGCCGCAGTCGAGCGCAGGCTCGCCGTTCCACGTCGTACGCGCGGTGCTGGCGAACTGCGCGGTGTAGAAGTCGATGGCCGCGTCCGGATCCACCGAGTTGAGATGCAGGTGATGAAACAGCGGTGTCGGGAGCATTGTCACCTCATTCGCGGCGCAGGCCGCTCGGCATGTAGATGAGTGGCAGAGGGAAGCGTCCGAGTTCGCAGCAAGCACGGAGCAACTGCTGTCGCGGTGCGCCCCCACGACCGCCCGGAATCAGTAAGCAAGCGCATGCCTGTCATTGTGACGAGGCCCGGGCCTTCAGGCGAGCGCCGCTTGCATTCGCGGTGTCAACTAGCGTGGGGGAAGGGAGGTTACGGAGGGAAACCGTGGAAGGTTTCCCTCTGTTCATGAGCGGCGAGGCCCGAGCCTTCAGGCGAGCGCCGCTACTCCCCCGCAAGATGCCGGCCTGCGATGTAGGCGAATGTCAGAGCGGGCCCGAGCGTGATGCCCGGCCCGGGATACGCGCCGTTCATGATCGTGTTCATGTCGTTGCCGCACGCGTAAAGTCCCGCGATCGGTTCGCCCGCGGCATCGAGCACCTGCGCGTGGACATCGGTGGCAAGTCCCGCGGCCGTCCCGAGGTCGCCGGGATAGAGCGCCACCGCATAGAACGGGCTGCGCTCGAGCGGCGCGACGCAGGGATTGGGCGCGTGATCGGCGTCACCGAGGTATTTCGAATATGCGTTGCTGCCCTTGGCGAACAACGTATCGACGCCGTTGCGCGCATCTTCGTTGTAGCGGCTCACCGTGGATTCGAGTGCTTCCGGATCGATGTCGAGCGCTGCGGCGAGCGAGCGTATCGAAGCGGCGCGAGCGAGATAGCCGCTGCGTATAGGGACGCCGAGGGACAACGCGAATGGCTTCACGGCTCCTAGCCCGTACTTCCACATGGCAGTCCGGTCGCAGATGAGGAAAGCCGGGATCGCATGCGCGCGGAACATCGCACGGACGAACTCGTGATACGAAACGGCCTCGCTGGTGAAGCGCTGCCCGCGGCGATCGACTGCGATCACGCCGGGCTTTCCGCGATCGGTCACGGTGTGAGGATAGATGGCTGGCGTGCCGTCGGCGCGGACGAAGCGCGAGACCGGCGCCCAGTAGGCGTTGTCCGTGTTTGATTCGATCATGTGGCCGCCGGCCGATGTGCCGAGGCGCAGTCCATCGCCCGAATTCATTGCGCACGCCGCGGACGAGGGTCCGGTCTCGGCCGGCAGACAGCGCGCGCGCAGCTCGGCATCGCTCGAGAATCCGCCCGCCGCCAGTACTACGCCACGCCGCGCTTCGAGGCGGGTGCCGTCCGCGAGGATTACGCCGGCCACCCGCTTTGCGTCCAGTGCGAGCGATGCGACCGTCGTCGAAGTGCGCAGCTCCACGCCGAGCGTGACGACCGACTTCAGCAGCCGCGCCGCCAGCGCGTTGCCCAGCACGAGATACGCGCCGCGGTCGAACGACAGGCGGTCGCGCGCGTGCCGCGCCACGATGCGCGCCACACGCAACGCCGAGTCGAGCGAGCGTGATACCTTGCGAAAGTGGGGGATGTCGGCGCGATCGACCATCATGCCGCCGAACAGCGTGAACTCGGGCAGCGGCGGGGCGAGCCGTGTGAACTCGCCGCCGAGCTCGCGTGCATCGAACGCGACCGGCTCGAGGACGCGACCGCCCAGCGTCGCTCCCGGCAGATCGGGGTAGTAGTCCGGATAGAACGTCACGGGCTTGAACGCGAGCGCCGTGTGCGATTCGAGGTACTCGATCGCTTCCGGGCCGCGGGCGAGAAAAGTCTCCCGCAGCTCGCCATTGAACTCGCCGGGGACGACATGACTCAAGTACCGCCGCGCCTGCTCGAGCGAATCCGCGATCCCCGCGGCGCGCATTTTTGAGTTTGCGGGGATCCACACCATCCCGCCGGCGACCGACGTCGTGCCGCCCACGCGATCGGCCTTCTCGATGAGCAGCGTCGAAAGACCCTCTGCCGCCGCGACGCACGCCGCCGTCATGCCTCCGGCGCCGGCGCCGATTACGATGACGTCGTACATATCGCTGCAACCAGATGAACGGGACGCACGATCTTATTCATGTGGCTTGATTCATTTCCCAGGACGATAGAGCAGCGCGAGGTCGTAGATCTGCACGGTCGCGATGCACGTTCCCGTCGCGCATTCATCGATCAGCTTCGTCCACGCGGCAAGCCGCGCAGTGGCGGTCGCACGCGTATCCGTTTCGACGATGCACACCGCATCGAACGCTGGCGGTCCGGCGATTGCCATCTGGTTTTGGAGCCTGTCCGAGCGCAGGTTGGTCGTCATCTCGTCGACCCGTCCAAAGTGAGCGGCGGCCGTTCCGTCGAGCGCACACAGCTTCTGGGTCAATTCGATCGCCGAAGCACGCTCCGCACGGCCGAGCTGCAATTGAAAGACGGCCGCCGCGCCGCCGATCGCGACGCCGTTCGTGGCGACCGTGCGGCAGATGCGCCGCACGAAGTTGCGCATGTGCGAGGCCATTCGTGCCGTCTCGGGTGTCGGAGAAGCGAGCCTCGTCCGATAGGCGTCGCTGGCGAAGACATCGAGCGACTGCGCCTCATACACCGTAAGGTATCGATTCATCGGACCCGCCGGATCCACATAGCGCCGGCCGATAACGAACCCACGAATGCCCAGACGCTCCGGCATGTGCTCGACGCGGTGCCAGCGTTGATACTCGACTTCGACGAGCGGATCGACGTCGTTCCAGCTCGCGAGGAAGGCGTCAGCGAACATGCATCACCATGCACCTATAATACATGGCGCGTTGTTGCGGCGTTCGCAGCACGATCGCTCACATCACCTGCTCCAGAACATGAGAAACGTCTACTCGGCTGCGTGTTCGCTGTTGCTGTGCGTCGGCACCGTCCTGCCCGCCTCATCGCAGGTCTATCCGAACCGGCCCATCCGCCTGATCGTGCCGTGGCCAACGGGCGGCGGCGTCGACGTGGTCTTCCGTATCTGGACACCGCGCCTCAGCGAGAACCTCGGACAGTCCGTCGTTGTGGACAATCGCCCCGGCGCCGGCTCGACGATCGGCATCGATACGGTCGCGAAATCCAAACCGGACGGTTACACTCTGGGCGCCGCCAACATTTCGTTCGGCATCAATCCCCATCTCCTCAGTAAGCTGCCGTACGACACGGCTCGGGACCTCGCGCCCGTGAGTCTCACCGCGCTGCTGCCGCTCGTGCTGTGCGTGCACCCTTCGATTCCGGCGCGTTCGGTGAAAGACCTCATCGCGTTGGCAAAGTCGAAGGAGGGTTCCCTCAACGCAGCTTCCGGGGGTAACGCGAGCGCGACGCATATGGTCACGGAGCTGTTCAGCTACGTGACGGGCGCGAAGCTCGTGCACGTTCCCTACAAGGGCGGCGGGCCTCAGGTGATTGCGGGCGTGAGCGGAGAGACGCCGGTGTTGTTTCTCAATATCGCGGCAGGCATTCAGCACATACGCACGGGAAGGCTCAACCCGCTGGGCATCACCAGCCTGCAACGGCATCCCACTTTGCCGGACGTTCCCACCATCGCCGAGGCGATCGGGGTGCCTGACTTCCAGGTCACCGAATGGACAGGCGTGATCGTTCCTGCGGGCACGCCGCAGACGGTGGTCCAGCGGCTGCATCAGGAAATCGTGAGGACGCTCGCGCACCCCGAAGTGAAGGAACGCATGGCTGCCGCGGGCGCGCAGATCGTCGGCGGCAGCCCTGCGGAAATGGCCAGCTTCCTGAAGCAGGAAAGCGCGCGCTGGGCGCCTTTGATCAAGGCGGTGGGGATCCGCTACGACTGACGCCAACCGATCGCCCGCAGCATGGTTGAACTCATCCGCTCAGGCCACGGGAAATGGGGTAGGGTCGGGCGCGAATCGGGCGCGAAAAAACAGGACTGAACCTTCATGAGCGGAAGGCACAAGAAGCTCGGACTCATCGTGCCGTCGCTGAACTCGGTGATGGAATACGAGATCCAGCGCATGGCGCGCGGCGCGATATCGCTGCACACGATGCGCGTGTCGGCACATTGGAACGGCACCTCGGCCACGGTCGGCACGAAGGAGAATCTGCTGTGGATGGACAGCCAGGTGCCCGAAGTGGCGAAGCTGCTGGCGCACGCAGCCGTGGATGTGATCTGTTACGGATGCACCGGCGGCGGCGTGATCGACGGCATCGGCGCCGATGAAAGGCTCTGCTCCGCGGTCCAGAAGGCAACTGGCATTCGCGCAACCGTGACCATCCGTTCCGTCACCGCTGCGCTGCGCGAGTTGGGCGCGCGTACGATCAGCGTCGCTTCGCCCTATGAAGCCTGGCTCAACGAGAGCTTACGTACGTTCCTCGAAGCGTCGGGCTTCGAGGTCGCGGCCATCCTCGGTTTCGGCGGCGCGACGAACCGCAAGATCAGCTTCGAGGAAGCCGCGAGAATCTCGGCGGAAGACGTGGCGGAGCTCGCGATCCGCGTCGACCGTCCCGAATGCGACGCGATCTTCATCAGTTGCACGAACTTCCCGACGCTGGAAGTGGTGCAGTCTCTCGAGGCGAAGCTCGGGAAGCCCGTGATCACGAGCACGACCGCGTCGATGTGGGAGATGCTGCGGATGGTCGGCGACCCACGGGAGATTCCGGGTGCGGGCCGGCTCTTCGCGCAGCCGCTACTCACCACCTGACGCGAATCGATCGACAACAACAGGAGAACAGTGTGGTGCGCTGCCTGCGTGCGCGGTTCCCCGCGCTACTCGCAATGTCGCTCGTGTGTGCCGGTGCGATGGCCCAGTCCTATCCGAGCAAGCCCGTTCGCATCGTCATTCCTTTCGCTGCCGGCGGCGCGACCGACGTCGTTTTCCGGATCCTCACGCCGGCAATGAGCGACGGACTCGGGCAGCAGGTTCTGATCGACAACCGGCCGGGCGGCGCGGCGACGATCGGCATGGATATCGTGGCGAAGGCGCCCGCCGACGGTCATACGCTCGGCGTCGCGAACGTGTCGTTCGGTGTGAACCCGTTCATCATGAGCAAGCTGCCTTACGACTCGGAGAAGGACTTCGCACCGGTCAGCCTCGTCGCAACCATCACGATGATCCTGGCGGTGCATCCATCGGTTCCCGTGCGCACGGTGAAGGAGTTCATCGCGCTCGCGAGGAAGCAGCCCGGCGCGCTCGACTACGCATCGGGCGGGAACGCGAGCTCGGGCCATCTCGCGGGCGAGCTCTTCATGTATAAGACGGGGGTCAAGCTCGTCCACGTACCGTTCAAGGGCGGCGGTCCGGCGGTAATCTCCAGCGTTTCGGGCGAAACGGCCCACCTGTTCACGTCCGTTCCGGCGGCCGTCCATCACCTCAAGGCGCGCCGGCTGATTGGGCTGGGCGTGAGCGCCACGCAGCGCGACGCGGCAGTTCCCGACATCCCGACGATCGCCGAAGCGGGTGTCCCCGGCTACGAGTTCTACGACTGGCAGGGCGTCGTCGTGCCCGCCGGGACGCCGCAGGCCGCGATCAACCGGATGCAGCAGGCGTTCGCGAAGGCACTCGGCGTCGCGGAGATCCGCGGGAAAATCGCGGGCGTCGGGGCGCGGGCCATCGGCAGCACGCCGGAGGCGCTGGGCGATTTCATCCGGAAAGAATTCGCTACCTGGTCCGTCGTCGTGAAAGCGACCGGCATCCGTATCGATTAGGAAAGGACACGATGGAAACTCGCGTGAGACGGGTCGTCACGGGACACGACGACAACGGCAAGGCGATCGTTATTTCCGACGGGCCGGCGACCGCGGTCAAGACCGTGCCGCTGTGGCCCGGGCTCGTATCCACCGACGTGTGGAAGACCGCGGGCTCGCCGGTCGCGATCCACAAGGCTGAAGACGATCCCACGGGTGGGCAGCGTTCGCTGCATCCGCCCCAACAGGGGACGATCATCCGCATTTCGATCGTTCCGCCTGAGACGGAAGCGATTCGCACGCTGAATGCGGATCAGGCGAAAGATGTTTTCGCGGGGGTCGGCAACGCGCAGGCTTCAACACTTGGCCGCGGCGGGCGCCATCCACTCATGCATCGAACGCAGACGGTCGACTATGCGGTGGTGCTCGAAGGCGAGATCACGATGCTGCTCGACGACTCGGAGGTGCATCTCAAAGCCGGTGACGTCGTCATCCAGCGCGGCACAAACCACGCGTGGAGCAATCGGTCCGGCAAGCCGGTGAGGATGCTCTACATTCTGATGGACGCGCGCTTCGATCCGGATCTCGCATCGACGCTCGCAGCACTCGGCTAACACAAAGAGGAAACGCATGTTCTACGAAAGCAACTGGATCCACAGTTTTCCGCGTAACTATCAATGGTCCAATGCGACGCTGATCACGAAGGGGATGGCCCCATACGGCGCTGTCGCGCTCGGGGAGATCGACGAGATCGTGATGCGGCTGCACCAGCGCGCGGACGAGCCGCACGCATGGTGGGAGGAGTGGTGCGCCATGGCCGAGCGCGTCGAGAAGCTCGGCGACGAAGCCGCCGCGGCGGGACATCACGCGACCGCAGGCAACTACCACCTGCGCGCCGGCATGTACTACTTCACCGGCGAGCGCATGGTACCGCCCGGCGAGCAGAAGATGGGCATCTACAGGAAGAGCCTGCGCTGCTCGCAGGCGGGGCTCACGCGCCGCTATCCGGAGCTTGAGATCGTCGACGTGCCGTACGAGAATTCATCGCTCGCCGCGTACTTCCTCAAGACCACGCGCAGCAGAGGTCCGGCGCCGACGGTGGTGCTCTTCAACGGCCTGGATAACTGCAAGGAGATGAACGTGCTCTTCGCGGGCGCCGAGCTCGCGTTTCGCGGGTTCAATACGCTCGCGATCGACGGTCCGGGGCAGGGCGAGTCGCTGCGTCTGCGCAATCACCCTTCGCGCTACGACTACGAGGCCGCGGGCACGCCGGCCTACGAGTTCGTGGCGAAGCGGCCTGACGTCGACCCGAAGCGCGTTGCCGTCATCGCCTACAGCGCGGGCGGCTACTACGCGCCGCGCGTGGCCGCATTCGAGAAGCGCTATGCGGCGTGCGTCGCGTGGGGCCCGCACTACGACTATCACGCGGTGTGGGAGAGACGCTGGGCGGCGATGAAGAGCGACCACAACAGTGTGGCCACGTCGCATTTCCAGTTGCCCTGGGTCCTCGGCGTGAAGGACATGGAAACCGCGATGGAGAAGCTGAAGAAATTCACGCTCGCGGGCGTCGTCGAGAAGCTCGAGTGCCCGCTGCTCATCACGTGGGGCGTTGAGGACAAGTTGACGCCGCGCGAGATCGCCGACCAGCTCCATAACGCCGCCGGATCGAAGGACAAGACGCTGAAGATCTTCGACCGCGCAACCGGGGGCTTCGAGCACTGCCAGGCCGATAACCGGCAGGTGGGCACCGATTACATCTGCGATTGGCTGGAAGACCGGCTGCTCTGAGGGGGGCGGCGCTCGCCTTCGGCTCGGGCCTCGCCGCCCTACGGAACAGAGGAAACCAAGGTTTTCCTCCGCAACCTCCTTTCACGGGGGCGGCGCTCGCCTTCGGCTCGGGCCTCGCCGCCCTACGGAACAGAGGAAACCAAGGTTTTCCTCCGTAACCTCCTTTCACGGGGGCGGCGCTCGCCTTCGGCTCGGGCCTCACCGCCCTACGGAACAGAGGAAAACCAAGGTTTTCCTCCGTAACCTCCTTTCCTTGGTGCGTGCCGGATGGCAAGTCCACCAGGCTGCTGGGAACCTACCCGGTTAACCAAACGGTTATGTCGCACGCCCTTTTTTTCATTACCGGCGGCGGAGGTGCGATGGCATCATCCCACGGTTAACCTTCTCCGCCGCGCCGAATGCGGAGAGCCAGGAAGGACCGCGTCTCGTAGCGGCAAGGAGGAGTACCCAATGCGCGTCATCGATTCCCATAGTCATCTCGGCGTCTCGCGTTTGAGCGAAAGCGTCTACACCGAAGAGATGCAGATCGCGTCGCAGAAGAAGTGGGGCCTCGACGTTTCCATCGTGTTGCCGATTCCGAAGGATCCCGCAGGCCCTGCGGCCGCGCACGACAAGATCCACGGCCTGTGCAAAGCCAATCCCGGCCGCTTCTTCGGCGTGCTCGACCTCGATCCGTCCATGAACGATGACGCGTACTGGAAGGAGGCCGAACGCTGCGTGAAGGAGCTCGGCTTCGTCGGAGTGAAGCTGCACACCTACTTCCACCCGTGCAATCCGCTCTCGCCGTTCACGGACAAGGTGTTCGAGATGGCGAAGCAGTTCGACATTCCCGTCATCGTGCATACCGGCTTGATCTCGACCTTCGGCCTGCCGTCGCTCCAGGTCCAGCGCGCCAAGGAGTTTCCGGGCGTGCGCATCGTGCTCGCGCACATGGGCTACAACGCGTATACGGCCGAAGCCATCGTCGCCGCGCGGATCTGCGACAACATCTTCCTCGAGACGAGCTGGACGGGACCGGGGCGGGTGAAAGAAGCGATCAAGAAGCTGGGGTCGACGCGCGTCATGATGGGCGCCGACCAGTTGATCAACATTCCGTGGGAGCTCGCGAAGATCCGCAATATCGATCTCGATGACGCGCAGCTCGACGACGTTATGGGCAAGACCGCGACGACGGTCTTCAAGCTGTCGCATTGACACGGCGCCGCCGGTGAGATTGCGATGCTGCACACGGCGGTGGCGCGCGATCGTCATCGCCGTGCTGGTCGTGGCCGCTTCGACGGCGAACGCGCAAAGCGGCACGGTCGCTGTCTATCCGGTCAAGCCGGTGCGCGTCATCGTGGGCTTCCCCGCGGGTGGCGGGATCGATTCCGTCGCACGCATCTTCTCCCAGCACCTCGCCGAGTCGTTCAAGCAGCCGTTCATCGTGGATAATCGGGCCGGCGCGTCGGGCAACATCGGCGCCGCGTTCGTCGCGAAGGCGCCGGCAGACGGCCATACGCTCCTCGTGACCGCGGACGTGCACGTCATCACACCCGCTTTCTCGCGGGATCCCGGCTTCGATCCGGTGAAGGATTTCGCCGCGGTGGCGACCGTCACGGCAGGCCCGCAATGCATTGCCGTGCATCCTTCGGTGCCCGCGCGCTCGCTCGCGCAGCTCGTTGCGCTGGCGAAATCCGGGCGTCAGGAGCTCGCCTATGCGTCGGCCGGATCGGGCACGCTCACGCATATCGGGATGGAGCTCTTCCGTTCGATGGCGGGCATCAAGCTGCTGCACGTCCCATACAAAGGGTCGGGTCCCTCGGCCACGGCGATCGTCGGCGGCGAAGTTCCGCTCATCTTCATCGCAGTCGGTCTTGCGCAGCCGCACGCGAAGGCGGGCCGGTTGCGCATGCTCGCGGTGACAACAGCACAGCGCACCGACCTCGCGCCCGGTATTCCCACGGTCGCGGAACTTCCCGGCCTCGGAGGCTATGAGGCGACGGCATGGCAGGGCATCCTGGCACCCGCGGGGACACCGCGCCCGATCGTCGCCACACTGCACGCCGAGCTCGAACGCCTTCTGAAGCGCGCGGACATCCTGGAGCAGCTTGCCGCGCGGGCCTCGACGCCCAATCTTCTCGCCCCGGACGCATTCGCTGCAAAGCTTGCGGCCGATCTTGCGAAATGGACCCGCGTCGTGCGCGAGCTCGGATTACAGGGGGAGTAACCGTGCGGATCGCAGGCATCCAGGTCCACGTCGTCAACGTGCCGTTCAGGAAGGTGTTCGCCTCGACGTTCCAGACGCGCCGTGGAACCACGCGCGTCGTCGTGCGCGTGACGACCGAGGACGGGCTCGAAGGCCTCGGCGAAAGCATGCGCGGGCGTATCGTGGCCGACCTCGTGGAGCGCCACAAGCACCTCGCGATCGGCATGGACGCTTCCGATATCGAGCCGCTCCTCGAGAGGCTGAAAACGCTGCGCTTCTATTACGGCTATGCGGGCTACGCGGCGGTCGCCGCGATCGAGATGGCGTGCTGGGACATCCTCGGCAAGTCGCTGGACGTGCCGATCGCGAAGCTCCTCGGCGGTTACGTCCGCCGCACGGTGCCGGCGGGCGCGGTGCTTACGCGCGGCGCGCTTCCGGACACCGTCAAGCAGAAGGACATCCCCAGCGCGCTCGCCGACGAAGCGCGGCGCATGCTCGACGAATCGAGGTTCCATGCGCTCAAACTCAAGGGCTCGTACGACGTCGAGTCGGACGTCATGATCATGCAGACGTTGCGGCACGCGCATCCCGGCGTGAAGCTTCGCATCGACCCGAGCGGGGTGTGGACGACGCACCAGGCGATCTGGGCCGGCATGCGCATGGAGCCGCTCGATCTCGAGTACGTGGAAGACGCGTGCACCGGGCTGGAGAGCATGGCGGCGGTGCGCCAGAAGATCCGCATTCCGCTGTGCACGAACATGTGCGTCGTGCGCCCGGAGGATTTCGCGCCGGCGATGCGGCTCGGCGCCGTCGACGTGATTCACGGCGATGCGCACCGATGGGGCGGCATCAGCGTCACCAAGCGGCTCGGCGCACTGTGCGACGCGTTCGGGCTCGGGATGAACCTGCACACGGCGGGCGAGCTGGGCATCTCCACGGCATGCCACCTTCAGCTTGCGGCGGCGATGCCGGAGGTGCGCTACGCGATCGACAGTCTCTACGACCTGCTCGCGGACGACATCACGAAGGAGCCCATCCGCTTCGCCGACGGGTTCTTCACCGTCCCTGAAGGACCGGGACTGGGCGTCGAGCTCGATCCTGACAAGCTGGAGCGATACGCGGCGCTCAATACATCCGAGGGCGACTACAACCTGTGACGGGCGCACGCACGATGCACATCCATCTTCTCTTCGGTTTTCTCGGCGCAGGCAAGACGACGCTCGTGCGGCGCCTCCTCACGCGGCCCGTCGACAAACTCAAAACCGCGGTCATCGTGAACGAGTTTGGCGACGTTGGCGTGGACGGGCAGATCCTGAGCGGAAGCAGCGTGGACGTGATCGAGCTCACGTCGGGTTGTCTCTGCTGCACGCTGCGCGGCGCGCTTTCTCTCGCGATCGAGGAGCTGCGCGACATCCAGCAGGTCGAACGCGTCATCGTCGAGGCGACCGGAGTCGCGCAGCCGGCGGAAATGCTGGAGAGCCTCGCAGACCCGGGAAGCACGCTCGAGCTCACGGTAGGCCGGGTGGCGACGGTCGTGGACACCGCAAAGCTTCCGAAGCTCCTGCCGATGCTCGGCGAGTTCTATGCGAATCAGATCCGGCACGCGGACATCGTCGTGCTCAACAAATGCGATCTCGTTGCGCCGGAGGATCTCGACCAGAGGCGCGCGCAGATACTGGAGGTGAATCCTGCTGCCGACATCGTCTACGCCGAGCAAGGCGACGTCGATACCGGGTATCTGCTGCAAGGCGTGACCCGCCTGTGGCTGCCTGCGCAAGGGGCCGGGCTTCCACAGGACGACGACCACGCTTCAGCGGAGCACGGCACGGAACGCGCCGGCGATCACGCTCATCCGCCCGCGCCCGCCGAATCATTCGTGCTACGGCCGGGCGGCGATGCAAGCCGTCGCGATCTGGAAGGTTTCTTCGGCGGTCTCAATGACAACGTGTGGCGAGCGAAAGGCTACGTCTTGCTGGATGGCGCCTGTCACCTCGTCCAGTACGCGATGGGACAGCTCGAAATCACGGCGGCGCCGGAGCGCGAGGCGCAGTCCGAGTACATGGTCTTCATCGGGCGCGACATGGATCGGAACGCAATCGAGCGACGCTTCCAGTTCGCGGGAGCGAGCGCATGAACAGACACACGCGTGCGTGCTGCATCGCCTGCATGTGGATGGTCTTCGCGCCGTTCGCGCTCGCGGGAGAGCCCGAGAGCTATCCTTCGCGGCCGGTGCGGCTCGTCGTGCCCGGCGCGGCCGGTGTGTCGGGCGACATGGTTGCCCGCGTCATCGCACAAGAGCTCGGGAAGCTCTGGGGCCAGCAGCTCGTCGTCGACAATCGGCCGGGCGCGGGCGGCATCCTCGGGGGACAGGCCGTTGCATCGGCCACGCCCGACGGCTACACGCTGCTGCTGACCAACCCCGGGCCGGGACTTCAGAACGTCATCCTGCGCTCGAAGCCGCCTTATGCATTGGGCGACTTCGCGCCGATCGTCTTCGTCGGCTACACGCCGCTCATCATCGCCGCCAATCCGCGTGTGCCCGCCACGAACGTGAAGGAATTGATCGCCTACGCGAAGGCGAATCCGGGGAAACTGAAGTGGGCGTCGGCGGGCAACGGCAGCAATCCTCACACCGCGCTCGAAATCTTCAAGTATCTGACGAAGACCGACATCCTTCACGTCGCCTACAAGGGCGGGACGGCGCCGATCACGGGTCTCATATCGGGCGAGGTGGACGCGTACTACACGACGGTCGCAACCACGGAATCACACATTTCTGCGGGACGCCTCAAGGTCCTCGCGGTCGGCGGGAACAAGCGTCTTGCCGCGCTTCCCGGCGTGCCGACCCTGTCGGAGCAGGGGATCGAGAAGGCCGGTGCGAACTACTGGTATGGCCTCGTGACCCGAGCTGGAACGCCGCAGCCGATCATCGACAGAATCAATCGCGACGTGAACGGCATCCTGAAGACGCCGGACGTGCGCAATCGCTTCGGGCATCTGGGGATCGAAATCGAGGGCGGGACGGCCGAAGCGTTCGCGAAGTTCATCAAGGCCGAGGCGGACCAGCTCACGGCGCTCGTGAAAGCCGGCGCCCTGCAACCCGTGGATTGAGGAGCGGACATGGCAACACTCATGGAACGCAGCACCAAGCCCGAGCTCGACATCGGCAGCACCGAAGCGGCCGCCGTGCCGCGTTCGGTTCTCGAGAGCGCGACGCCGCGCGAGGTGCGCGAGCACATCCGTGCCGGTCGCTTTCGCGGCCATACGAAGCGGCTGGCACTCGGCTATCAGCAGGCGAACGTGATCATCGTGCGCGAGCGCTACGCATTCGACTTCATGCGCTTCTGCATGCGCAACCCCAGCGCGCTGCCGCTGCTCGACGTGACCGATCCCGGCGTTCCGATCCCGATGCGAGCAGCGCCGGACAGCGATTTGCGAACCGATGTCGGAGACTATTCGGTATTCAAGGACGGTGCGTTCTCCGAGCGCGTGCATGACCTGAGCAGTGTATGGCGCTCCGACCATGTCGCATTCCTGACCGGGTGCTCGATCTCACTTGCGCGTCCGATCCAGGAAGCCGGGATTCGCCTCCCGCACGTCGCGAAGGACGAAGCGCCATCGCCCGCGATGTTCATCACCAACCGGCCATGCATCGCGGCTGGCATCTTCAACGCGCCGCTGGTGGTGGGGCTGAAAATCGTCCCGAACGATTGCGTCATCCCGCTGGTTGCCGTGACGTCGCGGCATCCTGACTGCCACGGCGCGCCGGTCCACATCGGCGATCCCGCCGCGCTCGGCATCGCGCAGATCGAAGCACCCGATTGGGGACAGGGTAAGACCGTTCCGCCCGGTCACGCCGCCATGTTCTGGGGCTGCGGTCTCACCGCTCAGCTTGCGGGAATGACCGCCGGCATTCCGGAGATGATCACGCAGACGGTCGGACGGATGTTCGTAACGGATCTGCCCGTGCTCGCGGTGTAGCAGGAGCCACGTTTGAGGAGACGTAGATGAGGAAGGTGCTGCACGCAATGGTTATCGGCATGGTGACGCTCACGCACGCGTGGGCGCAGCCTGCCTGGCGTCCGGAAAAGCAGGTGGAAATCATCCTGCCGACTGCGCCGGGCGGCGGAAACGACGTGGTGGCGCGTCTCATAGCGAAGATGCTCCAGGAGCAGAAGACCGTGACGACGCCGGTGCTCGTCGTGAACAAGGCCGGCGGCAATCAGGCGCTCGCCCTCGTTTACCTGATACAGCACGCCGGCGACCCGCACTTCCTCAAGGTCGGCACGACGACGCTCTTCACCAATCAGATACAGGGCCTCACGCAAGCGCCTTATACCGAATTGCCGGCGCTGGGGCTCGCTACGATCGACTACGGCGCGTTCCTCGTGGCGGCGAACTCGCCGTTCAAAACGATGAAAGACCTGACGGAGCGGCTGAAGACCGATCCCGACTCCGTCGCCTTCAGCGTCGTCGCGCGGGGCGGCACGTCGCACGCAGTCACCGCCATGACCGCGAGAGCGGTGGGCGCCGACCCCAAGCGATTGAAGATCGTCGTGTACAAAACGAGCGCCGAAGCGACCACCGCCCTCATGGGCGGGCACATTCAGGCCTCGATTTCGTCGATCGCGGGCTCGACGCCCGCGGTCGTCGCGGGCCAGCTTCGCATGCTGGCGATCGACGGTCCCCAGCGCAAAGCCGGCCCGATCTCCGACGTGCCCACGCTGACCGAGCTGGGCCTCCAGGTGCCGATGCTCGCGAACTGGCGTGTGGTATTCGGCGCGAAAGGCATCACGCCTGCCCAGATCGCCTTCTGGGAAGACACGCTGGCGCGCGCATTCGCGGGCGATGAGTGGAAAGCGTGGACTGCGAAGAACGACGCGGCAGCGCCGTCATTGCGCGGTGCCGCGCTTCAGAAATATCTTGCCGAGCAGTACACCTACATGCGCAACGTGTTGGGCGAACTGGGACTCGCGAAGTAGAGCGGGGCCGTGGTGGCGTGAACACCTTCGCGAAGCGCGCCGATCGCGAGGCGAGGTGGGGTGCCGCGACTGGACCGAGGCGAATCCGGAATCACGCTCGCGAAGCGCGTCGATTGCGAGGCGGAGTGCGCTACGGGTTGAGTATTGCCCGGCCCGCGAACTCGCCCGCTTCGAACGCTGTGTGTGCGGCCACGGCTTGCGCGAGCGGATACGCACGTGCAATGAGCGGCTCGATGCGTCCGGCGGCGATGAGCGCGATCGTATCTTCAACGTCGCGCCTGCCGGCCGAACGGTTTCCCGTGACCGTGCGTTCCTCGCTGAACGTCCATGTCGGGACTTCGAGGACACTGCCGCGCGGGAAGTAGCCCATGATGACCAGGCGCCCGCCGGGGGCGAGCGCCTCTACGCTCGCCCTGAGCGTCTCCCTGTTCGCGACGAAATCGAGCGCCGCCTGCGCGCCCCGGCCTTCGGTGTGACGGCGCACCTGCTCGCCCCAGTCCGGCGCGCCGGTCGAAACGATGACGGCCGCGCCGGCCGCCTTGACGGCGTCGGCATGGCGCATGGAACGCATGGCGGCGATCACGCGCGCGCCGCACGCGCGTGCCGCCTGCACCGCGTGGATGCCCATCCCGCCGCCCGCTCCGACGATGAGCACGTCTTCGCCCGGCGTGATATCCGCCCGGCGTGAGCATGCCTTCACCACCGGGCCGATCGTGTTCGGGATGAGGCACGCCTCATCGAAGCTCATCGAATCGGGAAGCGGCACGCAATCGCGCGCGGGCACACCGACGAATTCCGCATAACCGCCATTGCGGTGCCCGCCGAGAATCGCGCGTCCGACGCACAAGGTGTCGCGCCCGCTGCGGCAGTATCGGCAGTCGCCGCAGCTCACGTTGTTGCAGACGACGACGCGCTCGCCGATGGACACCGATCCCGTATCCGATGCGAGCGCGCTCACCGTTCCCGCAATGCCGTTTCCCATGATGAGCGGCAGCTTCACGCCCACTGCGCCGCCGCGGCGAAGCACCGACTGATAGATATCGACGCTCACGGCCCCGACCCGGATCAGCGCTTCGCCGGATTGAAGCTCGGGTGCCGGCACTTCTTCGTAACGCAGGTTCTCGGGTGCGCCGAATTCCCTCAGGACGACTGCATGCATTTCGCTCGGCTCTCTCTGCGACCTAATGGGGTTTCACGCCGGCCGCGTCCACCGTGCGCTTCCACTTCACCAGTTCCGAGCGGATATGCGCCTGGAACTGGTCGCTCGAGCTTCCTACCGGCAGAGCGCCCTGGCTCGAAAGCAGCTTGTCGATGTCGGGACTTTTCAGCGCGTTCACCGTGTCGGTATTCAGACGCTTCACGACATCCGCAGGCGTGCCGGCGGGCGCGAAGAGCCCATACCACGAGCTCGCATCGAAGCCTTTGATGCCGCCCTCCATCATCGTGGGCACCTGCGGCAGCATGGGCATGCGTTTCTCGCTACCGACGGCGAGCGCCTTCAGCCGGTTGGCGTGAATGTGCGGAAGCACGACCGAAATGCTGGTGAAGAGGACCTGCACCTGTCCGCTGATGAGATCGGTCGTCGCCTGCGCCGTTCCCTTGTACGGCACGTGAACCATCTTTATCCCGGTCAGCCAGGCGAAGATCTCGGCCGCGAGATGGGTGCCGCCGCCGATACCGGAGGAGCCGTAGTTGAGCTGCCCCGGCTTCGCCTTCGCGAGCGCGACGAACTGCGAAACCGTCGACACCGGCAGCGATGGATGCACGATGAGCGCAATGGGCTGCGTGATGAGCTGCGTGATCGGCGCAAAGTCGCGCAGCGTGTCGTAAGCCATCTTCGCTTCGAGCGCCGGGTTGATGACCATCGGTCCGGTCGTGCCGAGGAGTAGCGTATAGCCGTCGGGCGGCGCTTTCGCGACCTGAGCGGCGCCGATCTGCCCATCCGCGCCGGGGCGGTTGTCGATGATCACGGCCTGGCCCAGTGACGCCGTCAGCGCCGGCGAGATCGAGCGACCCACGATGTCGGCGCCGCCGCCGGGCGGGAAGGGCACGACGATCCGCACCGGCTTCGACGGATAGCTCTGCGCGGTGGAGACCGACGCGCAACACGTGAATGCAGCCGCGGCAATCGTGATGATCGCTGCTTTGGGATGTCCGCTTCGAGTTTGCATATTCGTGACTGTGTGTGGGCCAGCAACAATAAAACAGACGGTCGCCACGATGGAGTAGCGCGACGCCCGATGAGTGTTCAACGACGCCCGATTTGAGAACGGCGAGAGCGAGATGGCAAGCCGGTTCGCATCACGATCCTCGACAGTTGACACCTGTCAGGCGGGGGGATAATGCTGACCGGTCCCGAGCGGGCACCGTGGGTGCTGCGACGTCTCGTCGGCAGAAGACCCGGACTGATATCGCAGGCAGGCAACAGTGATCAAAGCGGGCGAGCATCACACCGCAGTGAGGCAGACATGAGCATGACGATTGCCGAGAAAATCCTGGCGCGCAAAGGCGGCCGTGACCGCGTGCGGCCGGGCGACATCGTGACCGTCGAGGTGGATACCACCATCCTCTTCGACAACAACTTCATGCCTTCGAACTGGCGCGAGGTCCTGAAGGTTCGCGATCCGGATCGCATCGTCGTGGTGCTCGATCATCGGGTGCCGGCGCCCAATGCGTTGGCCGCGGGCGCGCACGTAACGGCCCGTGCGTTCGCGAAGAAGTTCGGCGTGAAGCGCGTGCACGACGTCGGCTACGACCAGGGCATCAGCCATCAGCTCGTCGCGGACCTGGGCTACGGCATACCGGGAACGGTGCTCGTGTGCAGCGATTCGCACACGTGCAGCGCCGGCGTGTTCAACTGCCTCGCGCGCGGCGTGGGCGGGCCGGACGTCTTCTACTCGGCCATCAAAGGCGAAACCTGGTTTCGCTGTGGCGAGACCGTCCGCTACGAGCTCACGGGCGCGCTGCCGGAGGCGGTGACGACCAAGGACGCCTTCCTCCATATCGCCGGCAAGTACGGCGCGCACCCGACGCTCAACGTCGAATACGGCGGCCCCGGGATCGGCACCCTTTCGATCAATGCGCGCAAGACGCTCACTACGATGTCGGCGGAGCTTTCGGCGGAGTTCGCGACCTTCGAACCGGATCCGGTGCTCATCGATTGGGTGAACTCGCGCAGCCAACGCGCGTTCGAGCCCGTCTACCCCGATGCCGATGCGCGGTATCTCGCGCGCCGGGAATTGGACTTGAGCACGCTCGAGCCGCTGGTGGCGTTTCCCGACACGGTCGTGCAGAACTCGAAGCCCGTGAAGGAAGCGGCTGGGGTCAGGATCCAGCAGGCGTATGTCGGCTCGTGCGCCAACGGGACGCTCGACGATCTCGAGCTTGCGGCTCGGGTCGTGGCCGGCAAGCGCGTCGCGCAGGGCGTGCGCTTCATCGTCACCCCCGCTTCGCAGTACGTCTACCGGCAGGCGCTGAAGAGCGGTGCACTCGAAAAGCTCGCCGACGCGGGTGCGATGATCGCGCCGCCGACGTGCGGCGCGTGCGGCGGCGGACACATGGGAGTGATCGGTCCGGAGGAGGTGTGCATCACGGCGACCACGCGCAACTTCAAGGGGCGCATGGGCGACCCGAGCTCGAAAGTGTTCATGGGCTCGCCCGCGACGGTGGCAGCGTCGGCGTTGACGGGATACATCACGGATCCGCGGGAATTCTTGAACTGACAGAAGCGTCACCGCAAGACATTCGCAAGGCAGTTCATGTGAGAAGGCGTCATACCGGCGGATGCCGGTATCCAGGAACCGCGTTGTGGCCTGGACCCCGGCCTGCGCCGGGGTGACGGAATCCTTCGCCTCCGGGGAGACATTTGCGGTGAAAACAAGCTTGCAGGAGTCCAAGCCTATGAAGTTCACGTCTCGCGTATGGAAATTCGGCGACAACATCAACACCGACCTCATCCTGCCCAACGTCGCGTTCTATCTCACGCCGCACGAGCAGCTCGATTACATCTTCCGTGCGAATCGGCCCGGCTGGGTGAATCAGGTGCAGCCCGGGGATATCCTGATCGGCGGAAAGAACTTCGGGATGGGTTCGAGCCGTCCCGCCGCGCGCAACCTCAAGAATCTCGGTCTCGCCTGCCTCGTGGCTGACGGCATCAACGGACTCTTCTACAGGAATTGCGTGAACTTCGCGTTTCCCGCCATGGAATGTCCGGGCATCGAGGCGCTGTTCGAGGAAGGGGAAACGGCGGAAGTCGATTTCGACAGCGGCGGCGTCCGGAATCTCACGACAGGCAAGACCATGACCGGCAAGACGATCCCCGCGCAGTTGTTGAAGATCGTCGCGGCCGGCGGGATTTTCCCGCTGCTCGAGCAGGAAGGCGCCATCTCGCCGCGCGTCTCATAACATAAACAACTCGTTCGTAACGCGATGAGCGTGTACTTCACGGTGCGCGGCACCTCGACTGCGGCGGCCCGACCGAGGACGATCCGTCGCACCAACGCGGATTTGGGCGGGGAAAAGCGCTCTATTTCGCAGTTCGATCGCACCGCTCATGAGAGATAGTGTCACGAGCGGCCGACATGTTCGGGTCACGGTTCCGACGCTTCAGCGCTTACCGCGACTCGCCACATCGACGCTTGTTTCGTTCTGGGAACATCGGCCCCCGGCAAGCCGGCGTGGCCTTTCTGGGAGAAACTCTCGTGAAGCGCGATCTTGCCACCATTCTATGCAAGGCCTGCGATGCCTTGCGTCGCCAGCCGTGGACCGATGCCGTGCACGCCACCCTGAAGAAAGGGGCCGAGCAGCGGCGCCCGCAAGGCACGACACAACTTTTCTCCTGTACGGGTTGCACGACCCGCTGGGAACGCTTTCGTCGAACGACGGGCTGGTCGATCTCCTCCGTCTGGCGCATGGTCTGACGCTGTTCTCGCGGGCGGCGAAGGGCTGGCTGCGCTTCGTGCGGCCCGGCCGACCGGGGCGTGAGGCGCGCTCCCTTGATCCGTCTTCACCCCGGCGCGCGTGACGATTTCGCTGCCGATCGCGTGGTCATCGCGGTGTCCTCCTCATCGCGGTGTCCTCCTCATCGCTCCCATACTCTATGGTCGATCCGAAAGGGCGGCACAACGGTCTCGCGTTCCAGAATAAAATCGGAGCGATCGATGCCGTGAGCTTCCATCGGCTGACGCATGCCGGACTGCACATCCCGGCGTCGCGTTTTCGTCCAGCGACACACCGCCTCGCACCCCAGGAGATGCCCTTCGTGACTACAGACACTCTCGTCAGAAAAGAGCCGCAGCAGACTGAAACGACGCGCGGCGAGCAGCTCGTGAGCTACATCGCCGGCACGCGCGGCCGCGATTATCCGGCCGACGTGACGGAGCTCGCGCTCCAGGCACTCGTCGATCACCTCGCCGTCGCAGTCGGCGCGTGGAACGACCCTCCCGCGCAACCTGCGCGCAAGCTCGTCGATCGCTGGAAGGCGTCGGGAAAGGCGCGCGTCTACATGGGCGGATGCACCACGGCGGCGCTGGCGGCTTTTGCGAACGGCTCGATGGCGCATGCGATGGATTACGACGATACGCATGCCGGCGGCGCAGGCCATCCCGGTGGGCCCTGCTGGTCGGCGGCGCTCGCGCTCGCACAGGAGCACGGCACGAGCGAGCAGGAGACGCTCGCCGCGTTCATCACGGGCTTCGACGTCATGGCGAAGCTCGGCGGCGGCTGGGTGCCCGGCGTCGGTCGTAATCTCCAGCGTCGCGGCTGGCATCCGACTTCGATTTTCGGACGCGTGGGCGCGGCGGCGGTGGCGTGCGTCATCCTGAGGCTCGACGAAGCACGGATAGCGAATGCACTTGGCGTCGCCGCGACGACGGCCGGCGGGCTCGTCGGCTCGTTCGGTACTTATGGGAAGCCGTTTCACTCGGGCAAAGCGGCCATGGACGGCATTCTGTCAGCGCAGCTCGCCGCCGACGGCTTCGTCGCCGCCACGCATCTGTACGAGCTGGAGAAGGGGCTCCTCGACGTGCTGATCCAGGATCGTCAGGTGAAGGTGCCGCCGCTCGACGATTTCGAAACCAAGTGGGAGCTGCGTGAGAACCAGTTCAAGCCCTTCGCGTCCTGTCGCGCCACGCATTCGTCGATCCAGGCGGCGCGTTCTCTCGCAAGCCAGGTTCGCGGGCACAAGATCGCGAAGGTGCACGCGAAAGTGCATCCGAATGCGCTCGTGACCGCCGGCAAGACCGCACCGCGCACGCCGCTCGAAGGGAAATTCAGTGTGCCTTTCTGTATCGCGCTCGGCCTTACGGGGTATCGCGTCGTGGCGTCGGACTTTACCGACAAGGCGTACAAGGACCCGGCGGTAGTCGATCTCGTGCCGCGCATCCAGCTCGAAGCCGTGCAGGATCAACCCGCTTCGAAGGCGTTTCTCGAGGTGACGCTCGAGAACGGCGAGCGCGCATTCGGTGAAACCCAGTGTGTGATGGGCCATCCCGACAATCCACTCACGTGGGACGCGTTGCGCGAAAAGTTCGATGGCCTGATACACCCGGTGCTCGGCGTGGACAAAGCCGCGCAATTGTTCGGGCTCGGCCGCGACTTCCTGAAGCCCGGTTCGATCGCGAGGATCAGCGATCTGCTCGCGGGCTGAAGAAAGCGCACGAAGCTCCACGCCGAGGCACGTTCATGTCCGAAAAGGGCCACGACGGCTACTACGAAGCGCACTGGCCGCGCACGCCGCGGCAACAACTCACACGCGAGCTCGCGCCGCGCCTCGATACGCTCGAAGGCAAGACCGTCGCGCAGCTCTGGGACGAGCTCTTCAAGGGCGACATCGTGTTCGAGATCCTCGAAGAGGGCTTGAAGAAGCGCTATCCGGGTGTCAACTTCGTGAGCTGGCGCGAGTTCGGCAGCACGCACGGCGGAAAAGAGCACGAAGCGCTCGCGGCGCTCCCACAGAAGCTGCGAGACCGGGGTGTCGATGCCGTCATGTCGGGGATGGCGTGTTGAGGAAGCTGCACGCCCGCCGTGTTGCGGGCGAGTGCAGTGTGCGAGGCGGCGGGATTCCCGACTTCATCGCTTACGTGTGAAGGCTTCGTGAGGCAGGCCGCCGTGACGTCCGTCGGCCTCGGAATGCCGAACATTCCGGTCGCGCTCGTCCCGGGGCACATCGGCATGAAGACGCCGCAGGAGCTTCGCGACGACATCCTGAACGTCACGCTTGACGAGATCGTGAAGAACCTGACCATCATGCCCGATGCGGTCCGCGACAAGAGCGAACCTCGCGCGCGTGAGATCGTCGTCAGGGGCGGGTTCCAGGCGGTCAACCGCTACTTCGTCGAGCACGAGTATTCGGACGGCCTGCCGATCATCCCGCCCACGCGCGAGGCGATCGATGCGTTCCTGCGCTATACCGACCGCGATCCCGACGAGAGCCTGGGCACGCTTCTTCCGGACAAGCGCTCGGCGACCATCTGGAGCATCGCGGTCAACGGCGTCATGGCAGGCTGCCGTCCCGAGTACATGCCGATCCTCGTCGCGCTGATCGAAGCGATGTGCGATCCGCAGTACGGCGTCGAGCACAGCGGCAACACGCCGGGCGCCGACACGCTCATCATCCTGAACGGCCCGATCGTGAAGCAGCTCGGCTTCAACTACACGCAAGGCGTGATGCGCGACGGGTTCCTGCCGAACACGTCGGTCGGGCGCTTCTGGCGCCTGTATCTGCGCAACGTCGCGGGGTTCCTGCTCCACAAGACCGACAAGGCGACGTACGGCAACACGTGGCGTGTAGTCCTCGCGGAGAACGAAGACGTGCTCGCGAAGATCGGCTGGGAGCCGACCAGCGTCGAGATGGGATTCAGCGCAGGCGAGAACACCGTCACCATCGCGCGCTACACCGGCGGCGGCTCGCTTTCGTCCGTGTCGGGCTCGACGCCCGAGGAGATGCTGCCCTACATCGCCGACAGCGTGCAGCGATTCAACAACTGGCAGATCACGTTCACGACGAGCCACGGCATGGGGTCGCTGCGGCCGCTCATCGTGGTGAGCCCCATCATTGCCGAACAGCTCGCCAAGGCCGGCTGGTCGAAGCTCGACGTGAAGCGCTTCATCTACGAGCACGCGCGGCGGCCGGCCCACGACTTCGAACGGCAGCTCCGCGAATGGAACATCCGCGGCGTGTGGGACCTCAGGGCAGACGTGGAAGCGGGGCGGATCCCGAAAGTGTTTTACGAATCCGACGACCCGAATCGCCTGGTTCCGATCGTCTGGAAGCCGGAGGACTACATGATCGCGGTGACAGGCGATCCGCTGCGCAACAACGCGTACGTGTTCGCGCAGAACGGCTTCCTCGGCTATCCGACGGGCAAGAAGATCCAGCTTCCGAAGAAGTGGGATTACTGACGATCACCCGCCGACGTTTTCGCCATCGCACGACCGGGCCTCACGGCATCCGCGGTTCCCCGAGCCCTTTTTAACGGCGCAGCTTGACCTGCGTGTGTCCCGGATAATCGCGCTGCAGTGTCTCGAGAGGATCGTCGTCCAGATTCGCCAGACCTTCGAGCGCAAGACCATAGCCCTGCATGTCGAGCATCTTGCGTCGAAGCTCCTGCACGAGAAGGGTGCGCGCGAAACGGGTGGCGAGCGGCGGCTTGGCCGCAAGCACATGAGCGAGCTCCCACGCGCGAGCCATGAGCTTGTCTTTCGGCAGGACTTCATTGACGATGCCCATCGCCAGCGCCTGCTGCGCCGAGATCTTTTCGCTCAGGAGAAGGAAGTAACGGGCGCGCACCAGACCCATGACGGCCGGGTAAATGACGTGCGCCCCGTCGCCCGGCACGGTATCGCATAGCATGTGTCCGTCCTGGAATTCGGTGTGCTCGGCGCACAGGATGATGTCGCACAGGAAGCACAGGTCCGCGTGCTTGAGTGCCGGACCGTTCACGGCGCAGATCACCGGTACGTCGATGTCGAGGAGCGCGCCCTGCATGTGCCGGCCTTTCCAGTTCGAGCGCTCCCAGCCTCGCGCCGAGCGTGGCGGCGACGGCTTGCCGCTCGGAGCGGGACCCGCGAATGCATCGCCCGCGCCGGTCCAGATGACGACCTTGTTCTCGACATCGCTGCCGATGTCGTTCCACGCTTCCGCGAGCTCGTAATAGATGCCGGGATAGGCATCCGGATCGGTGTAGGACCATTGGAGCGTGTCGCCCTTCGAATGCGTGATCATCAGCAGAATGCCGTTCCTGCGCTCCATCGTGATGAACCCATATTTCTCGCGATACTTGTCGAACTCGAGCACACTGTTCTCCTGATGCGAGGGCCGTCGCCGGCGTCTCGATTGAATTTACTTCACGGAAGCGGATGAGCGGGCTTTCGCGCGGGCGGCGAGCTTCTCCCAGGTCGCATAGTTGCGCGACGGGTGCTGTCCGGGAAACTGTGGCGCCTGCGTCTCGATCCACCTGAAAGGCGTGTCTCCGGTCTGGAAGAACGCGTGACACGTTCCGACGCCGGTCCACGCATAGTCGCCCGCCGCGAGCGGATAGCGCTCGCCTTCGATCTCGATGTCCGCTTCACCGCTCAGCGCGAAATAGATTTCTTCCACGCAATGATCGTGACGGCCGCGAACGCCGCCCACGTCGAGCTCGCCGCGCATCATGAAGAACTGTTCGGCGCCGAACTCCCGCTCCATGAACCGGTATACCTTGAGGCCCCGCACGCCGGGGGCGTCGCGGATCATCGGCTTCTGCGCCTTATAGTGGCCGACGAAGTGCGTGCGCGGGTCGTCGAGCTCGAGCGCGTCGACACGTTCGGGCCACGCGGCATCGCCGAAGAACACGGTGTCCGGCAGCCGGCCGGGCTCCTGCGGCTGCGGTGCCGCCATTTCGAACCAGCGTGCAGGCGCGCGGCCGGTATTGCGAAACGCGTGCGGTGTCGCGAACGGGATGAGCGCATAGTCGTCGGCGCTCACGCGGAAGCTCTCCGAACCGACCTGCATCTCGAGCTCGCCCGCGAGCACATAGATGCCTTTCTCGTAGGCATTCACGCAGCGTTCGACGCTGCCTTCGGGCTGGAGCCGCCCGATAGAGGCGCCCATGTGCACCGAGCCGGCGGAACGGTCGACGAGGGTGTGACACGCGTAGCCGCTGGAATTTTCGGCGTAGCGCGCAGGCGTCGTGAACATCGATTCCTCGATGCGGCCCACGTGGAAGAGATAAGGGTTCATCGGAATGCTTTTGTCGGGAAAGGAGGGTCAGCTACGGCACCGCACGGAGGCTTTGTCAGTCCGACGCGGTCCGCTCGGAGCGCTGCATGGAAACGCGACGACTCTTCGATCTGCACTTATTGCACATCCGAACCGATGAGCCCGTCAAGACATACTCCGGGCGTCGCCTCGTTGCCATATGTGCCGCGCGAGCAGGATGTCGGAGCCCGCAGCTTCATCGCGGGTGCAAATGCGTCGCGAAGATGACTCGGTCGAGTCCGTGATCCGGACGCGAAGTCTCGTGCCCGAGAAGAGCGACTCCATCCCGCAATGTGACGATGGTATAACTTCCGTCAGGCGGTGCATCTCGCGCTCGACAAAATGAAGGCGAGCGCCGTTCGCCGCCTGGAATCACGTTCGCAAACTCTCACAAGGGACCTCTCTCAGTGACGGCATCCATCGTTCTGCAGTTCATCGTCGTGCTCGCCGCGATCGCGATGGGCGCACGTTACTCCGGCGTCGGTCTCGGCGTATGGGGCGCCGTCGGGCTCCTCGTACTGGTCGTCGCATTCGGCGTGAATCCCACGTCCCCGCCCATCGACGTGATGCTCATCATCCTGGCCGTCATCATGGCCGCGTCGGTGATGGATGCGGCGGGCGGGATCGACTTTCTCGTGCGCATTTCCGAACGCCTGATCCGTGCCAATCCGAAGTACGTGACGATCGTGGCGCCCCTCACCACCTGGACGTTTACTTTCGTGGCCGGCACCGGCCACATCGTCTATCCGCTGCTGCCCGTGATCTACGAGACGGCCCATCAGGCCAACATCCGTCCCGAGCGGCCGATGGCAATCGCGACGATCGC
This sequence comes from uncultured beta proteobacterium, assembly GCA_963808765.1. Lineage (GTDB taxonomy): Bacteria > Pseudomonadota > Gammaproteobacteria > Burkholderiales > SG8-41 > JAQGMV01. The sequence continues at coordinate 220,471 of CAWEHH010000037.1, read as the reverse complement.
TTCGCAGCAGGCGATCACCGCGAGTCCCGTGGCGGCAGCGACGGCCGCGATGATCGGACTCTTCGCCGAGAAGGGTTTGACCGATTGGGGGCTGGCGCAAATCCTGATGATCTGCGTACCGGCGACGCTCGCGGGGGTAATCGTGGCTGCGATCGTTTCGATGTTCATCGGCAGAAACCTCGAGCACGATCCGGAATATCAGGCGCGGAGAAAAGCCGGCCTGATCCCGGCGCCCGCCTTGCCGGCCGAGCGTCCGCCTCTCACGCCGGGAGCCAGACTCGCCGCCTGGTTCTTTCTCGCGGCCGTCCTGATCGTGGTGCTGCTCGGTTTCTTCCCCGCACTCCGTACGTTGCCCGGGCAGAAGGCCGCGCTGTCGATGCCGCTCGTGATCGAGCTCGTCATGATGTCGGCGGCGGCCTTCATGCTGCTCTTTACGAAGGTCAAGGTGGAAGACGTGCCGAAGACGGCGACCCTGCGGGCAGGCGTCGTCGCGGTGATCGGAATCTTCGGGCTCGCCTGGCTGGGTGACAGCTACATCGCCGCGAACAAGGACGTGATCGTGCCGGCGATCGGCGAGATGACCAAAGCCGCGCCGTGGACGTTCGCTCTGGGGCTGTTCTTCGCCTCGGTGCTGCTCTACAGTCAGGCGGCGACCACGCGCGCGGTGATGCCGCTCGGGCTCGCGCTCGGTATTCCGCCGCAGTTTCTGATCGCATCGTTCCCGGCCGTCAACGGCTATTTCTTCATTCCGACGTACGGATCGCTGATCGCCGCGATCAACTTCGATCTCTCGGGCACCACGAAGATCGGCCGGTACGTCCTGAATCACTCGTTCATGATTCCGGGACTGATCGCAACTTCCGTCGCCGTGGCGGTGGGATTGCTGATGGCGAGGCTGATTTTCTGATCCAGGAGGCGGCCGTGCCGCCGTTCACGTGCTCGGCGTCGAAAACGCCTGGGCTGAAGCGGGGTTGTGCTTTCCGCGGTAACCTCGTCTTCGCCGTGTCGTTGCGTTACATGGAGGATGCCCTATGCCGGTTCGCGGATTGCCGCTCGCAGGGCGCGAGCTCGAAGGCCGCGTCGCACTCGTCACCGGCGGCGCGAAGAACATCGGCAAAGCCATTTCCCTTGCACTCGCTGCCGGCGGCGCGTCCGTCGCGGTGAATACGCGAGCTTCACGTGAGGACGCCGAGGCGCTCGTCAAGGCGATTCGCGAATCAGGCGGCGCGGCCGAGGCGTACATCGCGGATATTGCCGATGCGGCGGCGGTGCGAGCGATGACCGAAGCCGTCCTCAAGCGCTTCGGGCACATCGACATTCTCGTGCTCAATGCCTCGCAAAGGCGCGAAGTGCCGTTCAAGGACATGAGCTTCGAGGAATGGCGCACGACGATGGCTATCACGCTGGACGGCTCGTTCCACTGTATCAAGGCCTGTCTGCCGTCGATGATCGCGAGCGGCGGCGGCCACATCGTCACACTTGCCGGAGACGCCGTGCTGCTGGGCAATTCCGGCAAGGCGCATAACACCGTCGCGAAGAATGGGCTCGTGGGCCTCACGCGCGTGCTTGCGAAGGAGCTCGCGGAAGACGGCATACGCGTGAATTGCGTCTCGCCAGGCAGCATCGATACCGTTCGTCCCGCTCACCGCTCTGCGCGCCCGCCGGCGAAAGGTGTGATTCCGCTCGGGCGCCGGGGCGAGCCGGAAGAGATCGCTGCCGTAGTGCGCTTCCTCTGTGGGCCCGGAGCCGGTTTCATCACGGGCCAGACCATTCACGTGAACGGCGGGAACATGATGTTCGCGTGAGGGAGCGCCGCCACCATCATGCGTCGCCGCGAGCGTGTCCGTCTCTGTGAGAACTCCGATGGCCCACCCGTGGCGCAAGCGGCGAACCTATTTCGACGACAGATACCGAATGTTTCTCACGTAGACGGTCTGCGGCTGCGCACCGCTGAAGAGAAACTGCAGCACCACGCTGAGCTGCGCGAGGCTCCCCGGAATCGGCAGCTCGGAAGACGCGAACTGCGACAGCGGAATCGTGTAGGTCTGGAACTTGTTTTCGACATCCACGATCTGCACTTGCGTTCCGTTCCGGCGATGCGGGTCACCGTGACTGATGCTGACCGCAATGCTTTCACGTCCGCGTGAACCGCGCAGCTCCAAGGCGACTGCGTCGAACTCCGAGAAATCCTTCCATGCGGGCGCCGAGCTCGATGACTCTCCGACCGCGATCGACACGACGCCCCACGGTTGGCCGGCAGGATAGGTCATCTCCAGAGCATCGGCCGCTCGGGATAACCGCAAGCCTTTGCGGCTGAACGACTCGCTCCTCAGTTCGTAATGAGCCGCAAGTCGGCCGTCTACCAGGATTTCCCTGGCGAGTCTCGAACCCGGCGCAGGCTGCTCGAAGAGATCCGCGAGCTGCGCCTTAAGCCTGCCATTCGATGCGTAGATACCCCAGCTCGAACCGACCCAGTTGCCGTTGAACGATCGGTTGCGCGGCAACGGGACATGCGCGTCGGCGATGCCTTCCTTCCACTTCCATTCCTCGTCGAACGCCTGGAAGAAGTAGAACGGGGTGGACCTCGCACACGCCGAGGCCGTGAATTCCTCGACGAACCGGCGCTGATTGTGGGCACTTGGAACGGCGGGCCCGTGCGCGACCCCTCCGGAGGGCCATCCCGTTTCGCCGATGACAATGCGCAGATCGTGAGATGGATGGGCGCGACGCAGCGTGCTCTGCAGCGCGTCGTAGTTGCGCCAGAGAGTGCGATTCGCGTCATCGATGTGCTGCTTCTCCCAGAAGGGATAGAAATGCGCCATGACGAAATCGACTGCGCCGACGAGGTCCGGATTCTTGTGCCACACGTCCCAGAGCTCCGCGGTGGTGACGGGCACGTCCTTCGGCGCGAGTTGTCGAACCTTTCGCAGGTATGCAACGAGCGCAGGCTTCGCGAGCGTGCCGGAGCTCAAGACTTCATTGCCCACGATCAGCGAATCGACCAGCCCGTCACGCGCCATCTGCACGGCGACACCGATCTGTTTCGCGTTCTCCGCGGGGTCCCTGCCCAGTTCGATACCCTGGGCCACGCTGATCTGGAAACGCTTTGCGAAATGCGGAATGTTGGACTGGGTGTCGGTCGTCTTGTAGGTGCGAATGCGTTTCGTCACCCGGGACAGGAACCGCAGGTCTTCCTCGATCTGTTCGACCCGCGGAATGATCGGAGGACTGTAGTGCGGGCCCTGGCCGTCGCGAAACGGGCCATAGGCGAGCCCGTTTGCAGCTATGCAATCGCCCACGCTGAAGTGACGGGTTGGAAGCGGCGCACAACCGGAAAGGAACAACCCCAGCGCGGCCAGTGCGCCCGCGGCGCGCCGAGTGTGCCAGACATCGACTAGTACGATGCTTCTCCCATGAGCTCACGTCGAGTGAGGTGCCACCGGCCACGCACGCGCAATTGCTGCCTGCGCTGCATCGGGCGAACGCCTCGAAGCAACGAGCCGTCGTGCGTCCGCGCGTCGGGCGCCTGGCCTCGAGAGTCACAATCATAGTCTACTGCCTGCGAGCCGCGAAAGTATTTGCGGCTGCAGGGCGCTCGCTCGATCGCGCGCTGCCCGGTACCCGCCGGCGTTGCTCGGATCACGGCTCAATGGAACGGAAGCGCCATGGACCGGGCATAATCGTGTGCGGTACGGGGTGCGGATGGGCCATGACGGCCGCGAGCAGGTGGCCGATCGGGTGATCGGCGACCGGTGTCAGGATGCGGCGCGAACGTCGCGGTCGCAATCGCTGTTCCGCCTTCCAGTGGAGCCACGGCATGCGCGTTTTCATCGTTCGCCCGTTCAACGTTCAGGATGGCTTCGATTTCGAACGGCTCGACGCGGAGCTCATTCGACCCGCGCTCGAGCGGCTGCGAACGGAGCACGACATCGAAGTGTTCGGCGGACCGGCGACCGACATCACCCGTCAGGGCAACATCCGGACCGACATGTTCCGGTTGCTGATTCTGAGTGATCTGGTGATTGCGGACGTCTCGATTCACAACGCCAACGCGTTCTACGAGCTTGGCATTCGCCATGGCCTGCGGGATCGGCACACGGTGTTGATTCGTGCAAGGACGCAGCACAAGTATCCGTTCGACCTTCAGACGGACCGCTACTTCCTGTACGACCGCAACAATCTTGCCGAAGGCGTGGAAGGACTCGCGAGGACGTTGCGCGAGACAGTGGCAAGCCAGCAGAAGGACAGCCCCGTGTTTCAGCTCCTGCCGAAGCTCGAGCCGCATCCACGCGCCGCGCTGACGGTGGTTCCGCTCTCGTTCGTCGAAGAAGTCGAGCGCGCGCGTGCCTCGCGCGCGTTCGGGCACCTTAGGCTGCTCGCGCACGAGGCGCGGCGCTTCGAATGGCGCATGGAAGGTTTGCGTCTCGTCGGTCAGGCGCAATTCGGACTCAAAGCGTTTCCCGGAGCGAAGGAAACCTTCGAAGCGATGCGCGTGAGCCAGCCTGACGATCTTCAGGCCAACCAGCGGCTCGGAACCCTCTACCAGCGGTTGTCCCGAGGCGCGGCCGAACCTCGAAAAGCGGAGCTCCTCACGCTATCGGATCAGCGCGTGCGCTCCGCGCTCGAGCTTTCGCGGAAGCCGGCGGATCGTGCGGAAGCCTTCTCGCTGCTCGGCAGTAACGCGAAGACCCGTTGGATCGGCGCCGTTCGCTCCGCGCCAGCCGGTGAAGCGCGAGATGCGGCGCTTTCCTCGCCGTCTCTCGCAGAGGCGCTTGAAGCGTACCTCGATGCGATGCGGCAGCGGCTCGACGACCACTATCCGGCGATCAATGTGCTTGCGCTGATGAAGTGCCAGCTCGAGCTCGCTCTAGCGCTGCCGAACGTGTGGGAAGCGCAACACGACGACGAGCAGGCCGCGGAGAACGATCTGCAGGCCCGGAAGAAGACGGTCGAGCGCGTTGCCTCGATGCTCGAGTTGACGCTCGGGCGCGATGCGGTGGTGGAGAAACCCACGGACTACAACGAGCAATGGGCGCTCGGCAGCCTGGCCGAGTTGATACTGCTCACTCAGCCGAACAGGACGGAGCGCGTCCGGCAGGCCTATCGCAGAGCGCTCTCGAATGCCGACTTCTTCATGGTGGAGGCAACGCGCCGCAATCTGGAAGTGTTCCAGTACCTGAAGATCTTCGAGCCCAATACATCCGCCGCGCTGGAGGAGATCTCGACGCTCGCGCCTGCGCCCGAGCCGGCGCCGCCCGAGCGTCTCGTGCTCTTTACCGGCCATATGATCGATGCCTCGACGCGCCCGAAAGACAAGGCGCGCTTTCCCCGCACCGAGCGCGCCGCGAGCATCGCTCGAGGGCTCATCGCCGAGGCACTCGAGCGCGAGTCGGCCAACGGCAAAGTGTCGCTGGGCATCGCAGGCGGCGCATGCGGCAGCGACATCCTGTTCCACGAAGCTTGCGAGGCAGCCGGCATCGATACGCGGCTCATGCTTGCCTTGCCGCGGGACCAGTTCCTGGCCACGTCCGTGCAGCACGGCAATGCAGACTGGGTCGAGCGCTATCGCAGGCTTTGCGAACGCGTGCCAGTCACGGTCATGCAGGAATCGAAGGCGCTGCCGGACTGGCTCGCGGAGCAGCGCGAGTACGACATCTGGCAGCGCAATAACCTCTGGATGATGTTCACCGCGCTCACGTTTCACGCCCCCAATCTCACGCTGATGGCGCTTTACAACCCGGGCCTCGATCCCGACGGCCCCGGCGGCACGCGGCACCTGCTCGAAGAGGCCCGCACGCGGGACTTCAAGATCGTGGAGCTCGATGCACGAGAGCTCCTGAAGTAGCGCGCGTAACCGACGCCCGCGGAAAAGCCTCGCCCCCGAAGCATGCGAGAACAGGAACTGCGATCGATCGTGCTCGTGAGGGCGCTCGAGGAGGCGGACCCCGCAGGCGAGCTTCTGTCCTCCGCCGATCGAATGACGGCGACCCGCGAGGCGAGGCGCAATGTCGGCGCTTCATTGAATCAGGACGATGTGAACGCACGTGGCGCCGGCCTCACCCGGCGCGCGGAGCGCATGCTCGTCGCACGCGCGAACCTGCTCCTCTCACGACTCATCCCCCGATTCCCATTCATCGAGCGCGTGCTCGGTCGCAAAACGGGAATCACGTGGCTGCCGGCTGCGCTGCTCGTTGCAAGTCTCCTCATCGGCGGTGCATTGTCGGCACTCGACGGCACGAACAGGATCAACATCCTTGCATTCCCGCTTCCGGCGCTCGTGCTGTGGAATCTCTGTGTCTACGTGGTCATCATCGTCGGCTGGATCCGGCCGTCGACGATCGGCAGAGCGCGGGGCGCGCATCCCGGCCCTGGCAACGCGGATTTCACTCATGCTTGAGAAACGCGCAGCGGGTAAATCGAAGTCCTTCGTGGCGCCTCTCGGGCGGGCGCTCGAACGATTCGTCGAGGAGTGGTCCGAGCTGGGCAGGCCCCTCATGGCGGCGCGCGCCGCACGCCTGTTTCATCTTTGTGCGATCGGCGTCGGCATCGGCCTCGTGGCCGGCCTGTATCTGCGCGGACTCGTGTTGGAGTATCGAGGCCGGCTGGGAAAGCACGTTCCTCGATGCAGGCAGCGTACGAGCATTGCTTTCGATTCTTTATGGACCGGGGTCGATGTTGACCGGTATTCCTATTCCGAATGTCGAGCATCTCGAGAAGGATTCGCTGGGACGCCGCTGGAGGCGGCGAGCGCGCCGCGCCGTGGATTCACTTGCTGGCCGGTTGTATCGTCCTCTACATCCTCCTGCCGCGTGCATTGCTGGCGGCATTCAGTACGCTTTCGCTCTGGCGATGGTCGCTCCGCGCACCGGTGCCGGCGTGGCTGCCCTCGTATTTTCGAAGCGTCTTCGCGGGAAACCCGGCGTTGGACGCGGGCGCACTGACCGTCGTTCCCTATGCATACGCGCCTTCGGCGGGCGCGCTCGCGCAGTTGGCTGCGCTGCTTCGCTCTGCCCTCGAGGGCGGGTTGGCTGTCAACATGCGCGAGCAGATCCCGTATGGCGACGAGCAGGCGTTTCTCGATTCACTTTCTGCGGAGAGAGGCAGTGGCGAGCTCGTCGTCGTGCTGCTCAATCTGGCGGCGACGCCTGAAGACGAGAACCATGGGGTGCTCGTGAGCGGTTTGCGCGAGCGGCTTGGGCGCGGCGCCTATCAGGCACCCGTGCTCGTCCTGGTCGACGAGGGGCCCTATGCGCAACGCATGGGTGCACAAGGCGGAGCGGGGGAGCGCATGAGCGAGCGACGCCGCACCTGGGAGGCGTTCGCCCATGAGCGGGCCGTTCCATTGCACTTCGTGAATCTGACGAGACCCCGCTTGTCGGCTGCCGACGCGGAACAGCGGCTGACAAGGATGAGGTCGCGCGGCTGCGCGCGGCCATCCTGAGCTCAGGTAGTCTGAAGACCTGATGGATCTCGAGCTCGTCCCGCATCGTCAGCTCGATCGCCTGCCGCACTGAGCTCGGATACCCTGAAGAACTGATGGAGCCACCGCTAGAGCCCGCTACGATCGATCTGACGTTGCTCGCGCACACGAACGTCGGGAAGACGACGCTTCTGCGCACGCTTGTCCGGCGCGACGTCGGCGATGTCGCAGACCGCCCGCACGTAACCCTCTCTCCGGAAGCGCACACGCTCATCGAAACGCCGATGGGTGACGTCCTGCGCTTGTGGGACACGCCCGGGCTTCGGGGACAGTGTTCGCTTGCTGAAGCGCCTGCGCATGAGCGGCAACCCACTCGGATGGCTCATGAGCAACGTCTGGGATCGCTTTGCCGACCGTCCCTTCCATAGCGCTCAGCAGGCAATTCGCCTCGTGCGCCGCGAGAGCGACGTGCTTCTCTATCTGGTCAACGCGGCCGAAGATCCGGCATCGGCGCGTTACGTCGGAGTCGAGCTGGAAATTCTCGCCTGGACCGCGAAGCCGATCCTGCTGCTCCTGAATCAGACCGGCGCTCCGCGCGGGACCGAAGCGGAAGCCGCTGACGCAGCTCGCATGGCGCCGGCACTGCGCCGTCCATCATCGAGACGAGCGGCCCGATCGCACTGGATGCCTTCGCGCGATGCTGGGTACAGGAAGACAAGCTGCTCGCAGCGGTTTGTGAGGCTGTTGCCGCGAAGAAACAAGCGGCGTGCGGCCGGCTGCGGGCTGCGTGGCGCACGCGCAATCTCGCGGTTTTCGAGAATCGATGCAGGCGCTTTCGGTTCAGCTCGCCGCCGCCGCCACGGACCGGCAGACGACGGAGGGCAGCGGACTGAGAGGCGGCGTTCAGCGATGGATCGGCGCGCTCACCGGGCGGAAGACGGTGGACGCAGACACCGCACGCGCCATGGACGCGACTTGCCAGACGGCTCGACGATCGGGTGCGCGAAACGACGGACAGGCTGATCGCGCTGCATGGCCTTTCCGGGACGCGCGAACGATGCCATTCTCGCGCGGCTGGCGGGGGACTTTCGCGTGGACGATCCGACCGACGTGGGACATCGGGCGCGATGGGCGGTATCGTGGCCGGTGCCTTGAGCGGCCTGACGGCCGATCTCGCCGCCGGCGGATTGACCTTCGGAGCAGGCGCGCTCATCGGGGGCATTGTCGGGGCTCTGGGAGGCGCCGGTGTGGCGCACGTCTACAACATCGCCAAAGGCAGAGAACAGGGCAGTTGTGGCGTGGTCGCGGGAATGGTTGAAGTCACCGGCCGAAGGCTGCGCTCCTGCGTTATCTCGCGGTGGCGCACTACGGGCGCGGAAGGGGAGACTGGATGGAAGGGGAATACCCGGCGCATTGGCAGGCGCTCGCGGAGAACTCTGGCCGAGCGGCACGCGAGTGCATTCGAACGGGTCTGGGATGCGGCGGAGCAGGGCGCGGAGAGTGAAGAGGTCGCCAGCATGCTTCAGCCGCTTGTCACCGCGCTTGACCCGCGAAGCGCTGACACGTCTCTATCCGGATGCCGGCGACATTTTCCTGAACGCGGGTCGTGACGGTCGGGACGCCACCGGTGTGGATACGCCATGAGCATCCCTACTGCTCCGATCGTCGCGGCGCCGCGATCGCGCAATCACCATCGCGCTCCGTGTTTCTGATGCACCTGCAACCAGACCGACCAATGCAGGAGTAAAGAGGAGTCGTTCGAGGTCACGCGAGCGCGACGATCCTGGCGTTGGCGAGCATTGCGGCAAACTGCCGCGTCGATGGGCGGGTCGTCTGCATAATGCGCGTCGACATGTATAACCAACGACAGACGTGGGCCTTGAGGATCGTGGTCGGGATCACGGCTGTCGTGTGCGTGATCATCCTCGCCTTGTAGGTCCGACCGCCGCGGCGCGCGAGTCTGTTGATCCACGTCAGAACGTTTCCGCCCCCGACCCGCGAAACTTGCGCACACAAAAAGGCTCGTCATAAAACGAAGACGGATTCCGGTCTTCAGTCGAACCTTCAACCCCCGGTCCGCCCTCACCAAGAAGGGCCTGCCGGGGTTTTCTTTTGGTGCGTTCGCAAAACCTGGACGGTGGAATGTGATGCCACAGGAGCGCAGACTGGAAAATTCCGTCGTCCAGGCTCGCAATTTTTGATCCACATCAGCTTTTGAGCATGGCTAACAGACGTGGACGCTATATCCGGACATAATACCTCTGTCGTCTTACCCCCCGTAGGACGGCTTCTCCCCTAGAGTTTGCGGGGCCCAACGGGCCCCGCCTTTTTTCCCGGCAGTGTGTTTGCGACGCCCTCCAGGCTAACCGGCAAGGATCAGAATGACCGCTCGCGGCTGTGCCGGTCCATCGACTATGTGTGGGACAGGAAGCCCCCGTGCAGGACGGGGAAGAGGTGGAGGTTGCGTCTATGCAGCTGCAGCGTCAAACGTCCGTGACACGCTTCAGGACGCGAGCGAGGCGACCAGTGCGAGTGCGAGAACCAGCGTTGCAATCAGCGAATTGAAGGCGGAAGCGAGAACGAGCAGACTGCCTCGTGCAAGGAACCGTGTGAAAGGCTGGTCGCCGGAGTTGTTCATAACGAATGGCTTGCGTCGCGGATCAACGTGCATTGTCTGTAAACGATCGACGAAGCCGCTCCGTTGACGAGGGCGTATCCGGATGACGCCTGCGTCCGCGCAAGATGCGACCCGGCGGCACCGCCATCACGCGGCAACGCCGGTGGATCGACCCCTTGCGCATTACAAGCGAAGATGGCGTTACCTGCGATCCGCAGCCTCGCCGACCTCATGGCCGATGATGCCGCCTACGGCCGCGCCGCCAACCGTGCCCAGCGTGCTACCGCCCGATACGGCCGAGCCTGCCGCACCGCCCAACGCCGCGCCTCCGACCGTCCCGAGCGTCCGGTTCGTACTGCCGCAACCGCCAAGGGTTGCCAACGCGATCGCCGCCACAACAACGTATTTGGTCATCATGTTCTCCCGTTAGCAAAATGCCTGCTTTGTCTACCGCAACGGGCATGCCTGCGAGTGGGCACAGGGGAGCAATGCCGATGCATCCTGATCCGGTTTTGAAACCACGAGCAGAGAGAGCGTTTGCCTCTCCGGCGTGAGGCTGCAGCGCTCTTTCGACCCCGCACAGGCGCGGACTGGACGACGAGAAACGCTGCAAGGGTGTAGCCCGGCGGCGACGGTCCGGCCGGCCGAGCGATCTCAAGCGCTCGCCTGGGTCATCCCGCGTTCATTCGAGTGGGCAAGATGCAGGCTTCGATAGATGCGGCCCGTCCGCAGCAGTTCGCTGTGCGTCCCGACCTCGGCGACGCGACCGCGCTCGAGCACGACGATGCGGTGCGCCCGGGCGACAGTGGAGAGCCGGTGCGCGATCACCACGCACGTACGGCCACACATCAAGCGCTGCAGCGCTTCGAGAACCTCGTGTTCCGACGCGGCATCGAGCGCGCTTGTGGGCTCATCCATAACGAGCAGCGGCGCATCGAGCAGAATCGCGCGCGCGATCGAAATGCGCTGCCGCTGGCCGGCGGACAAGGTGAGACCTCGTTCTCCGACGACGGCATCGTAGCCCTGCTCGAGACGCGAGATGAAATCGTGCGCATTCGCCGCACGCGCCGCGGCTTCGATCTGTGCGCGTTGTGCGTCCGGCCGGCCATAGGCGATGTTTTCGGCGATCGTGAGCGGCAGCAGAAACGTCTCCTGCAGCACGAGCGCCGTGTTGCGGCGGACGCTCGCGATCGTCGCTTCGCGTATGTCCTGGCCGTCGACCAGAACACGGCCCTCCCATGGATCGACGAGGCGTGGAACCATCGCTGCCAGCGTGCTCTTGCCCGCGCCCGTCGCACCGACGATGGCCACAGTCTCACCCGGCCGTACTTCGAAGTCGATTCCATGAAGTACCGGGGTGCCTGGGCTGTAACCGAAGACAACGCGTTCGAAGCGCAGGTGCGCGCCGCCCTTTCCTGGCGCGAGCGCTTTCGCACCCGGTTGTTCAGCGACGACACCGCCATGCTGGAGTAATTCCGCCACTCGACGCGCACTCCCCGCGGCCGTCGCGAGCGTCGGACCGAGGTAGGCAAACGCGAGCAGGGGCGCGTACAGCGCCGTGAGATAACTCAGGAAGACGATGAGCGTGCCGGCCGAAAGCGCGCCGTCGAGCGCCTGCACGCCGCCCACGAGCATGATTACGGCCGTCCCGATCGCGAGGCTGCCGTCGACCCCGACTTTGAACTGCACTTGCGAAGCGAGCGCGCGCACGGCCGCACCGAGGGAACGCTCGGCGGTCGTGCGGAAGCGGGCGTGTTCGTGGCCCTCGCGGCCGAACGCCTGCACCAGCGGGAGGGCCGTCAGCGTCTGCTCCGCGACAGACCACACCTCGCCTTCGACTTGCTGATGCTCGTACGCGCGATTGCTCATGCGCGGTCCCAGCACGCGCATGAGGATGCCCATCGGCACCGCGGCAAGGGCCGCGACGATTGCCATCACGCGATCGAGCTGCCACATGATGACGAAGAGCACGACGAGCGTGAGACATGAAGTGAACACCGGAAGCGCGACGCTCGTCACGAGACCGGGAAGGCATGACGTATCGCTCGTCACGCGCCGCACGAGGTCCCCGGCGCGGCCGCGGTAGTGCGCCACGAGAGAAAGCGCGTGCAGCTTGGCGAACACTTCCGCGGCGAGCGAGTACTGCAACCGGGCGCCTATCCGCGTTTGCGCGACCGACTGGACGACCTTGATCGCCTGCGCCGCGACGAACGTGAAGACGACGGCGAGCGCGAGCCACGCGAGCAGACCTTCGGCGCGATCGGCGCCGGGCAATTGTCCGAGGATCGCCATGCTCTCGGGAAGCGCGGCACCGGTGAGGACGTGATCGACGATCAGCTTGAGCGGCCAGGGCAGAAGCGCCTCCAGGACGACGCCGACACAGCCAAGTGCCATCAGACCGCCGAGGCTTCCCGCGTGAGCGCGTACGTGCGGCGTGAACCGGTGCGACCAGCCGATCACGTCGGGTGCTCCGTGCCCGGGACCTCCGAGAGTGCGTGCAGGCGCGCGTAAGCGCCGCCTCGAGCGATCAGCTCCGTGTGCGTGCCGGTCTCCGTCACCGTTCCGTTCTCGAGCACGACGATGCGATCGGCGGCACGAGCGGCCGCCAGCCGGTGCGCGATCACGATCGTGGTGCGGCCGGCCTGGAGCCGCGCCAGCGCGTCCAGCACCTGACGTTCGGTGACGGTGTCGAGCGCCGACGTCGGTTCGTCGAGGATCAGCACCCGCGGATCGCGCAGCAACGCGCGGGCGATCGCGATGCGCTGGCGCTGCCCGCCCGAAAGATTCGCTCCGTGCTCTTCGAGGCGCGTGTCGTAGCCGTGCGGGAGCGCGCGGATGAAGTCGTGAGCATTGGCGGCCACGGCGGCAGCGACGATGTCGTCGCGTGTCGCCTCCGGCCGGCCGTATGCGATGTTTTCCAGAACGCTCACCGGCAGCAGAAATGGGTCCTGGAGGACGAGTGCGATCTCGGCGCGCAGGCTCGCGATCTGTACGCAACGCAGATCCATGCCGTCGAGGCGTATGACCCCTTGCGCCGGATCGAAAAAACGCGGCACGAGCGAAGCGAGTGTCGTCTTTCCGGCACCGCTTGCGCCTACCAGCGCGATGGTTTCGCCGGGCGCGATCTCGAGAGAGAGCTCGCGCAGCACCGGGCGACCCGGTTCGTAGCCGAACGAAACGCGTTCGAATACGAGATGGCCGCAACGTCCCGCGTCACCCGGCGGCAACGGCGCCGCGGACGGCGCGTCACGCACGAGCTCGTCCGCATCGAGCACTTCCATCACCCGCTCTACGCTCGCTTCCGCGGACCGCAACGCACCGTAGCTCGTCAGCAGGTTGCGGAAGGCGCTTTCGAGCGTGCGCATGTAGGCGATGAAAACGAGGAGGCTGCCGAGCGCCATCTCGCCGGCGAGCACGGCTTTGCCGCCTGCATAGATGACGAGCGCGATGCCCGCCGTGATCGCCATGCCGTTCATGATCGCGTAGGACTGTTCCACCACGGCCGAACGGCGCGTCGTCGCTATGACCGCCCCTGCGAGTCCCGAGAAAAGCGCTGCGTTGCGGGCGCCCGCGCCGAAGGACTGGACGACCGGCATCGCGCCGATCACCTGATGGACGAACGTCATCAGCTTCGAGGTCGCTTCGCGCTTCAGGCGTTCGGCGCGTTTCAACCGACCGCCGAAACAGAACGCCGACAGCGCGAGAAACGGCGCCGTCGCGAGGACGAGCAACGTCAACGTGCTGTCGAGCTGCCATGCCAGAGCGCCGACGAAAACCACGACGAGCAGATGTTTCAACGGTGCGATCAGAACGCCCTCGGCGACAACGTAGACGCTCCACGCGTCCCCGGTGAGGCGCGAGAGGGCGTCTCCGACCGTGCGCTTCGCGTGAAACAGGAGCGAGAGCTTCTGGAGCTGCATGAACACGCGGCTCGCGAGGGCGTACACCAGACGTTGTCCGGCGGCGAACCACACGAGCGTCACCGCGGACTCGAGTGCGGCGGTCGCGGCGAACAGCACGAGGACCGATATGGTGGCGGCGATGATGATCTGCGCACGGCCCGCCGTGACGCCCGCCATGTCGAAGAGCGTCGCGAGCGGCGCCGGTAAGGCATTGTCGCCGAGTCCATAGTCGATCAGGAGCTTCAGCGGCCAGGGCTGTAGTGCTCCCAGACCCGCAGCGACGGCAGCCATCGCGAGGACGGCCGCGACCGCCCGCCATTCGCTGCGCGCGAGAAGGAGCAAGCGACGGTAATCAGCGCCCATACGCACCACCGGCACTAGCAGGTAAGGAAGGGAGGTAACGGAGGGAAACCTCGGTGTCCCTCCGTTCCGTGGGCGGCGAGGCCCGAGCCGAAGGCAAGCGCCACCCCCTAACCTTCGGTTTCGATCGATGTCTTCAGCGTTTCGACGGCGTGCACCCACGTGCCGCGGGATGCCGTGCAATCGCGCAGCGTGAGGATGCCGAGGCTCGCGGAAAGGGCGCCAAGGACACCCGAGGCGAGCCATGCGCCGTCCGCGAATGCGACTGCGGCGAGCACGGCAAGAGCGAGGAGGGCAATGAGCGCCGGTCGTGACGCATGGGTGCGCGCCTGCAAGCGCAGGAGTTGCTTGCCGCCACCGTGTTCTTCTGTCGCGACGCGAGTCCGTGCGGAGCCGAACGCGCCGCCGCGAAAGTGGAGATCCCACGCATCGTACTCGCCTCCGCGCATGACCACCGCCCCACGCTCACGCGCGGCCGTCTCGAGTCGGGCAATCCATGTCTCGGCCGGAAACCATCGTTCGCTCCAGAGGATTCTCTGTGAGGCGAGCGCTGTACGCACCGAGCCGCCGCGCTGCCGCCACGGAGTGAGTCCATGCCGAAGGCGACCGATGAGGCGCGCGGCCGGCTGCATGACATGCATGAGGCAGGTGAGGCCCCAGCGCCGTGCCGCTTCGGCGCGTGACGTCGCCGGATTCGGGAACCGCGCTTTCGACGCCGCGAATGCCGCGTGGACGAGCGGGATGCCTGTCGCGATGATGAAAAGCGGAAGAGCGACGAGCAGCGGCGACCACGCGAGGCCCGTGGCGGACAGAATGCCCAGCGCAGCGACGACGAGCAGCCACTCCGGCATGAGCGTGAGCGAAAGGAGCGAGGCTGCGCGCGGCTCGTAGAGCGACTGATAGGCGGCCGTGCCCCATACGCCACCGTACACGTGGTGTTTGCCCAACCGCAACGGCAGGGTCAGACCACGACCGTAGAGTCGACCTCCCCACGAGAGATGACCGAGTGTGTTATAGCGCTCCGGCCATTTTTCTTCGAGCAGCGCTTCCGCCTTTCCATAGCCCTTCTGCTGGCGCCAGTACATCGTCAAACTGTTGCGGCGGTGATGCCAATTCATCGCACCGGCATGGAAGCCGATCGTGCCGCCCGCATCCATGAGCCGCCAGCAGAGGTCGACGTCGTCGCCGGCCGCGCGATACCGCGGGTCGAAGCCGCCGACCGCGGCCAGTGCGCTGCGTCTGAACGCCATGTTGCATCCGGGAATGTGCTCGGCAAGCGTGTCCGTCACGAGCACATGCACGGGGCCTCCCGGCGCGTTGGCAACGCAATCCGCAATCGGGCCGTCTCCCGGCGGCGCGATATTGGGACCACCCACGCCCACGTGATCGGTCGTGAGGAACGCATAGGCGAGATACTTCAGCCAATGTGGCGCGGGATACGCGTCGTCATCGATGTAGGCGATGATTTCGCCGGTCGCTGCTTCCCATCCGGTGTTACGTGCATTGGAGAGCCCCCGATTCGGCGTGTTGATGAGACGAACCGGGTATTCGGCGGCGATCCGCGGTGTGTCGTCGGTGGAACCGTCGTTGACGACGATCACCTCGAAATCGGGATAGTCGAGCGAGCGCAGGCCTTCGAGCGTATCGCGGATCGTGCGCGCGCCGTTGTAGCTGCACACCACCACGGAGACGCGCGGCCAAGGGACGCCCGGCCCGAACGGGACTTCGTCGTAGGCGCGCGTGACCGAGGGCAAGGCCGCCTTCGGCATGCGGTCCCGCGTCGTGAGGCCGAAGTCCCAGTCGTCGATGTCGTATCCGCCGCGAAACCATTCGTCCGTCCACGCGAATACGAATGCGCCGGCGCAGCCCGAGGCGAATACGGTGCGCAGTTGCCAGGCGAGGCTGGCGGCCTGCGCTTCCTCTCCATTGCGCCGGCTGTCGAGGCCGAGCTCCGCGAGTAGAAGGGGCCGTTCCCCGGCCAGATTCTGAAGGCGGGCGAGATATGCCGCGAGCTTTTCCTCGGATTCGAGATAGACGTTGAAGCAGACGACGTCGAGGAACGGAAGCTGCAGATATTCCGTCGTCGGATAGTTGACGTAGGTGACCAGTGCTTGCGGATCTTCGGCCTTGACCGCGTTGTACAGGCGCCGGATGAATTTCTCCGTGCGCCGGCGCCCATGCCACCGCACGATCGAGGCGGGAATTTCATTGCCCACCGCGAAACCGAAGAGGGCGGGATGGCCCGCACACGCCCGCGCGCCTGCCTGCACGCGACGCACGATGTCGTCGGCGAGATCCGGTTCGTCGAGAAAGGCGACGTGCTGTTCCCATGGCAAACCGACCATCACCCGCAGACCCTGCTCGTAAGCACGGTCGAGGAGCCAGAGCGGCGGGACGGTGTAGGTGCGTACCGTGTTGATGCCTGATGCGCGCATTGCTGCGAAATCGCGTTGTACGACTTCCGGCGCGGGATATCCGCCGGCTCCGCGATCGTCCTGAAACGTCCCGTAGGTGATGCCTTTCACCCACAGTGTTTCGCCGCCCGCTTGCAGAAACTTGCCTGCCGCCGCGGGGCGGTCGCTGTCGAGGCTCGGGCGCTGGCTGGCATCCCCCTTGTCTGGCATCGACGGCGCCAGCCAGCCCGGCTGATCGGTGGCCGGCTGTGCTGCGTGTTCGTCGAACCTCAGCGCGTTGCTGCTCGTGCCGATCTCCAGCATCACAGACCCTAGTAGACGGTAACGGCTCGAGAGCCGACGAGCAGCGAGTTACCCGCGGGTACGGGCACTGCGATGCTCGGACGCGCAATCCGATCCCGGTGCTGCGCGTGCCAGTGCCAGGCCGTCGAGACGATTTCATCGAGGCTCGAATGACGCGGCTCCCAGTCGAGGACATCGTGCGCGCGATGCGCGGCCGCAACGAGTTGAGGCGGGTCCCCGGCGCGGCGCGCGCCCATACGTACCGGCACGCGTCCACCAAAGACTTCGACCATGGCGATGACATCGCGAACCGAGTGACCGATGCCGGTTCCGAGATTGAGTGCAAGGCTGCTGCCACCGGTCTTCAGGCGCTTCAGGGCCGCGACATGCGCGGCTGCGAGATCGCTCACGTGAATGTAGTCGCGAATGGCGGTTCCGTCGTGCGTGTCATAGTCAGAGCCGAAAATCTCGAGCGGCGCACGCGTCCCCATCGCCGCCTGCACGGCGATCGGCACGAGATGCGTCTCGGGCTCGTGGTCTTCGCCGATCTCGCCGTCGGGATCGGCACCGGCCGCATTGAAGTAGCGCAGCGCGGTCCAACGCAGGCCGTGCGCGCTTTCCCACCAGCGCAGCATGCGTTCGACGAAGAGCTTCGACTCGCCGTACGGGTTGATCGGCTTCTGCACCTCGTCTTCGTCGATGGGTACCTTGCTCGGAATGCCGTAGGTGGCGCACGTCGATGAAAACACCATCGTATCCACCCCGGCCTGCTGCATCGCTTCGAGGAGCGTCAACGTGTTCGCGACATTGTTGCGGAAGTAATCCCCGGGCGCCTTCATCGATTCGCCCACGTAGGCGAATGCGGCGAAATGAATCACGGCCTTGATCGAATAGCGCGTGAGCGTCTTCACGAGCAGATCGCGATCGGCGAGGTCGCCGAGAACGAAAGGCCCCCAGCGCACGGCCCAGGCGTGCCCGTGCGTGAGATTGTCGTACGTGATGGGCGTGAATCCTGCGCGCGCGAGTGCCTTGCAAGTATGGCTTCCGATGAAGCCGGCGCCTCCCGTCACGAGTACCGCTTCCCGTCGGCGCCTCACTCTTGCGCCTCGGCGTGAAGAGCATGCAGGGCGCGGTGCGTCATCGAACCGCACGCATGTGAATGCGCAAGAATCGTGTTACGGATTGCGCACGCGCGCGCTTCCAATGAATGTGTCATATGTGATCTTTCTCGTGCCTGACGATAACCGACGCCGCCTGCAAGGAAGTTTCGTGCCAACTGATACGCGGTTGCCCGCGAGAAGGTTTGCGTTTCAGCAGCCGTTCACTGCCATGCGCGTCGACAGCGCTTGCTGATACGGGGCGCAAGTATAGTAGCAATCGGTCGCTAAAAGCATCGTGTTTCACAGCGTAATCACGGCGCCGATTGTCTCCGACAAGCGACAGCCGCTTACATTGATCTCAGTTCGAATTCGTCGCACGTTGATGGAGCGGATGGCGCACGAATGGTGCAACGATCTCTGCTCATCCGTAGCTTCACCACGAGCGACTAACGCACGATGCGTCCAATCGAATACACGGCGACACGGGTGAAATGCGTGCCTGCTAGAACGGCGCCCCTCTAGAAACCTCGCTTTCGCAAGTGCTCGCCGGGACGCAACCCGTAGGGAAACTACGTCACGATCGGCGTGAGGAAAGGCAACGAAGCGATGGACGATGGCATGGCGTCGTCGAATTGCGACGCTCGATGCGGTGAGACACTGAAGTATTTTCAGGCTGGCCGTTCACGCCGCTCGACCAAACGCGGTGGGCGGCTCGATCAGAAGACGCTTCTGTCGTGCACGAGTTGCACGCGTTCATGCGGAGCGCGAACAACACGGCATCGAGCAACGGAGGCTCGTTGTCGTCGATCTGCGTATTCGACGGGGCGGCACCCCGGGGAAAGGCGCCGTCCCTGCGGCAGATCGTAAACCTAGTTGATGCTGTGATTGCGGCGAGCCGCGATGAAACCGATCGCCAGCAAGCCTGCAAACATCGTCCATTCGGCGGGTTGGGGTGGCGGCCACTGCAAAGCGGAGGTCGTCTATTCCGACGGTATCCCCGCTGACAAACATGCTCATCGCTGGACGGGCGATAGTCAGTCGACGCGATGTTGGCCTCTGGTACTGCAGATGCCGAGGAAATACTTGTGAGTTACGCCAGGATTTGCATTGGTCTGCTGGAACCCTGCGCCCGCGAGTGACTGGAAACGAACCCAGCACATTGTTGTTTATGTCGCGAGCGCTGATTGTCCACTGTGCGCAGCAAAGATCCACGAGGAAGACGCCGCCGCCGTAAACGCCGTTTGCAAACGTGAAGGTTACGCTTTGCGCGGGGGTCGCAGATAACGTGGCTGACGACGCGACCAATAGCTTCGATGGCGCCCAGACTCCTTCGCCTTCGCCGCTAAACGTATAGCCCTGGGGTGACATCGTAGCGGCCAGGTTGACGCTGCTTGCACTGAACGTGACACCAGCGGTGCCCGTATAAAACCCTCCTATGGTCGGCGTCACCGCTCCGGTGCCTGCAATGCCATTGAAATTGACGCTGGTGTTTACAGTCGCGCCAAGACTTGTTACTGCGTTGCCCCAATCAACGGAGTTCGTCGTCGGATTCGACACGTATCCGGTGGTTGCGGCCGAAGCCGTGCCAACGACCATCACGCACGCAGCGAATAAGAACGTTTTGAGCTCCGTCGTAGACGGCAGAATTGCCGCGAGATGTTTCGATTTCATGATAGGCCTCCTACTAGTTCTGCTAGTTGTGTTGCGGGCCTGATCTTCGGAGGCCCGCCTTGCGCTGAGCCTCACTACAATTTCACTGAAGATGTGACATATGCTGCGCGCGCGTCCGCTGTTAATGATTTGATGCGTGCTAAGGTTTCTTGACACGTTCAACCCGGCAATATCTCCATAAGCGGTGGTGCTCTGGCAGGACAACATCCGCGCTCAATCTGGGCAAACGGCTACTGGATCGCCGAGCTTCGTCGCGGTACGCCGCAAGCAACACTGTCACCCGCTGTGGCGGGCGATGCGCAAGACCTTCCCGCGCCTTTGCTTTCCGCGTTTCGCGTTAATCAGAAGCTAATGTTCCTGTGGGATGCTCCACAGGCCGCCTTACCCAAAGGCGGCTTTCCCCGATTTGCCCAGCTCGTGCAGAGCTGGGCACTTTTTCCCTTTCCCCGCACTTCTCGGCAGCTACTGCCACGGCCGCCGCGTTGTTCCACATCTTCCTCTTAATCCCCGCTTAATTCTCGCCCGCTACTCTTCGGCCGGATCAATCAGCGCAGGCAACTCATGATTCGCTCCGGTTTCACTTCCAGGCGAAGGCTTTCCAGGCAAGCGCCGACTCGACCATGCGGCTGCGGCACCTGAACGCGAGTGCGAAGTCATCGTGCGCACCGGGCAAGCCGCGCGGCGCAGCTGGAAAGATTCATCGCCGATCGCTATGCGACTACCTACGGCGCTTGCCTTCACCATTTCGCGGACCATCTCGTCGGATTTCGCGATGCCCGCGGCGAGTACGTGGCGGCGCTTGGCTACACGCATGCGGCGCGTGCCCCATTGTTCGCCGAGCAATATCTCGATGCGGTCGTTGAGGAAGCGATCAGCGCCAAGGTCGGCTCGCGGGTGCGCCGCGAGCAGATCGTGGAAGTCGGCAACCTCGCGGCATCGAGCGCTGGCGCCGCGCGTCGAGTCATTCTCGCGATGACGAGCCTGCTTAATGAGCTTGCATGTACCTGGGTCGTGTTTACCTCGACGCGCCTGCTTCTGAATTCCTTCGCGCGGCTGAATATCGACACGATCGCGCTCGCGAAGGCGGATCCGAGCCGGCTGCCTGACAGTGGGGAGAGCTGGGGGCGCTACTACGAAACGGATCCGCGTGTCATGACGGCCAATATCCCGCTGCACTTCGTACGACTGTGTCCGCAGGACGCGGGCATTGCAGCGGGCGCACGCCACTGATGGGCTTGCTCGGGTGGATTGCCGATGATGCTTCGGTCGAGGGGACGCCGGCCAACGCGCAGCGCTGGTCGAAAGGCGAGCTCCTGCACCGCGTGGAAGCATGCCGCGCCGGGCTTTCGAGCGCCCTGGGCGAGGGTGCGCGAGTGGGACTTATCGCCGAGAACTCGCCGCTTTGGATGGTGATCGACCTCGCTGCCGACGCCGCGGGGATCGACCTCGTGCCGCTGCCGGGGTTCTTCAGCATGGAGCAATTGCTGCACGCGGTACATGCTTCCCGACTGGAGGGGATGTTCTGTCTCGCCCGGGGGTTCGCGGCTTCGCTCGGCTTCACCGAGGAGCGCTTTGACGTGGGTGGCCTGCGCCTGTTCGCGGTGCCCGGCACCGGGACGCGCGCGTTGCGTCGTGAACATAACGAGGCGCATAAGATCACCTTCACCTCGGGTACGACGGGCAACCCGAAGGGCGTCGTGCTTTCCATGGGGCAGCAATTGCACGCGGCACGCGGACTTGCCGAGATCGCTGCGACGATCGGCATACGCCGTCATCTGTGCGCTCTCCCGCTTGCTGTATTGCTCGAGAACGTCGCGGGCATGTACACGGCGCTGCGCGTCGGGGCGACGTGCATCTGTCCGCCGGTCGGTGAGCTCGGACTGAACGGTTCGAGCGCCTTCGATCCCGAGCGCTTGCTCGGAGCGATCGCGCGTTATCGGCCGGAGAGCATGATCCTGCTCCCGCAGATGTTGCGGCTTCTGGTCGCGCGGCTCGATTGTGCCGGTCCACGCGACGCTCGCATACGGTCCCTGAAGTACGTGACGGTCGGGGGCGCGAAGACCCCCGTTGAACTGATCGAGCGGGCGCGCGCGCTGGGCCTGCCGGTCTATGAAGGTTACGGGCTCACCGAATGTGCGTCGGTCGTGAGCGTCAATGCGCCCGGCGCCGACCGGTTGGGCACGGTCGGGCGAGCCGCTGCCGGGCATGGCAGTGCGGCTGAGCCCGGACGGTGAGCTCGAGATTGGCGGCCGCTCTTTCTGCGGATACCTCGGCTCGGAGCCGCGCGATGCCACTGCATGGCTCCCGTCGGGAGACCTCGCCACGATCGACGGCGACGGATTCATCTCCATCGTCGGACGCACGAAGAACGTCATCGTGACGGGCTATGGGCGCAACGTTTCGCCGGAATGGCCCGAGAGCGTGCTGCTCGAGAGTGCGGCGCTCGCGCAGGCGGCCGTCTATGGCGAAGGCTGTCCGCATCTGATCGCAGTGCTCGTGGCGGCTTCGCCGCAGACCTCCGATGCCGAGCTCCGATCCGCGGTGGCGCGCGCCAATGCGAGGCTTCCGGATTACGCCCGTATCGGGCAGTGGGTTCGCGCGCGCGAGCCGTTCACGTCGCAAAACGGGCTCGCCACCGGCAACGGGCGTGCGCGTCGCGAGGCGATTCAGGCCTGCTACGAGCGCGAGTTGCCGCTGCTTCAAAGAGGAACCGAATGAATTTCTACGATCGATTGCAGAATCAAACGGCCGCCGCCCGGGAACGCCTGCTCGGCATCGGGATCATCCAGGACGCACTGCGGGGGCGGATCGAGCTGCCGCAATACGTCGCGTTTCTGACGGAGGCGTATCACCACGTGCGCCATACGGCGCCGCTGCTGATGGCGTGCGGAAGCCGCATGCCGCCACGCCTGGAGTGGCTGCGCGCCGCGATCGCCCGATATATCGAAGAAGAGATCGGCCATGATGAATGGATCCTGTCGGACATCGCGGCGTGCGGCGCGGATCCCGAACGCGTGCGACACGGGCGGCCCGGCCATGCGACCGAAGTCATGGTGGCCTACGCGTACCACTGCATAGACCGCAGGAATCCCGTCGGATTCTTCGGTATGGTTCACGTGCTCGAAGGGACCAGCACCGCGATCGCGATCGCGGCAGCCGACGCGATCCGTGAGAGCCTGTGCTTGCCTGCCGCGGCGTTCACCTACCTCGCGTCTCACGGAACGGTGGACGTCGCGCACCTGAAGTTTTTCGAAGAGCTCATGAACCGGCTTGACGACACCCGCGACCAGGAAGCCGTCGTGGACTGCTCGCGCGCGATGTATGACCTCTATGGCGACATCTTCCGTTCCCTTCCGCATTGCACCGCGGAGACCGCATGAGCGCGCAGCGTTATCGGCTTGTCCTTACGGGCGCGAGCGGAGGCCTCGGACAGGCGTTCGCGAGCGCGCTCGCGATGCATGCCAGCGCGATGGTGCTCACGGGCAGGGACGCGCTGAAACTGTATGCGCTTCGGCGCACGATCGCGGCTGCGGCGCCGCACGTCGCGCTGCGGATCGTCGTGGGCGATGTCACCGATGCCGCCACACAGCAGCAGGTGCTGCACGAGGCGCAGACGCTGCGCGATCCGGTCGATCTGCTCATCAATGCGGCGGGCGTGAACGACTTCCATCCATTCGAATCGCAGTCGCGGGCGACGATCGAGCGCATTATCGCGGTGGACCTCGTCGCGCCCATGCAGCTCACGCAATGCATGCTGCCACTGCTACGACGTGCGCCCCGCGCGCAGGTGATCAACGTCGGTTCGGTGTTCGGCTACATGGGCTATCCGGGTTTCGCCGCGTATTGCGCCGCCAAGTTCGGGCTGCGAGGTTTCTCGCAGGCGCTGCGCCGCGAGTTGTCGGACACGAATATCGCCGTTCGCTACTTCGCCCCCCGTGCGATGCGCACGCCACTCACGACGCCCGCGATCTCCGCAATGAATCGCGAATTGAAGACGCGGGAGGATACGCCCGAGGTCGTGGCGCGCCTGCTGGTGAGGTTCGTCGCGGGCCGCGGGTGGGACCGCACGCTCGGATTCCCTGAGCGTCTGTACGTTCTGCTCAACCATCTGGCCCCTGGCGTGAACGACAGCGCGATCCGCAGGCAACTTCGCGTGATCCGCAGGCATTTCGGATCGCAACCACAAGGAGGCGACATATGAAAGCGATAACGATCGTCGGCGTGGCCGCACTGACGCTGAGCAGTCTCGCGTGCGCAGGAATGGAGGAAGATGTCGGGCACGTGCGGCAGGAGTGGGAACGGGTGAAATACAGCGTGGCGCCGAAGCAGCAGGCGGCCGAATTCGAGAAGCTCTCCACGATAGCGCAGGGCATCATGGAGAAGTATCCGAAGCGGGCGGAGCCCGCGATCTGGCATGGCATCGTCGAGGCGAGTCATGCCGGGGCGAAGGGCGGGATCGGCGCGCTGTCGCTGGCGAAGAACGCGCGTAAGTCGCTCGAGCATGCGCTCGAGATCGACCCTGCCGCACTCGACGGCTCCGCGTATACCAGCCTCGGATCGCTGTACTATCAGGTGCCGGGCTGGCCGATCGGGTTCGGCGACCGCGCGAAGGCCCAGGAGCTCCTCAAGCACGGGCTTGCATTGAATCCCGCATGGGATCGACCCGAACTACTTCTATGGCGACTTTCTGTTCCGCTCGGGCGACTACCAGGGCGCGGAGCAGGTCCTGCTCAAGGCATTGCAGGCGCCGCCACGCGAAGGGCGCGCGATCGCTGACGAAGGCCGGCGTCGCGAGGTAAACGAGCTGCTCGGCAAGGTTCGCGAAAAGCGGCAATGAGGATATTGCTGGTCGAAGACGACGAGCTGCTCGGCTCGGGCATCGACGATGCGCTCACGCGAGCGCACTACGCGCACGAATGGGTGCGTGAGGGCCGCTCGGCCGTTCTCGCAGCGGAGAACAGCGATTTCGATCTGATCATCCTCGATCTCGGGCTGCCGCAGCTCGACGGCATGGACGTTCTCAAGCGCCTGCGCGCCGGCGGGAACGCCACACCCGTGCTCATCCTGAGCGCCCGCGATGCCACGCGGGATCGCATCGCCGGGCTCAACGCAGGCGCGGACGACTACCTCGTGAAGCCGTTCGATCTCCAGGAGCTGCTGGCGCGCATTCATGCGATCGAGCGGCGCCGCAGCGGCGGCTCGACGAACCGCCTGCAGCGCGGCGAGCTCGTGCTTGACCTCGGCTCGATGTCCGTCGAATATGGCGGCGCGCCTGTCCCGCTCCAGAGGCGCGAGTTCATGCTCCTCAAGAAACTGATGGAGAATCCCAACCAGGTATTCAGCCGCGCGCAGCTCGAGGAGGCGATCTACGGCTGGGAAGGCGACGTCGGCAGCAACACGATCGACGTGCACGTGCATCACCTGCGGCGTAAGCTTTATCCCGAGATCATCACGACGGTGCGAGGCATCGGCTACCGCATCGATCCGCGGTAGGCGCGTCAGCACGCGAGCCAGCCGTGGTCAGCCTGCCCACGCGCTCGATCCGGGCGCGCCTCGTCGCTTCGATCCTTATCGCCATGGTCGTGATTCTCGGGCTCTCGGCAATCGGTAGCTACGAGGTCGCCAAGCACGAGTCCGAGGAGCTGTTCGGAGCGCGGCTGGCCACCTCCGCGCGCGTGCTCGAAGCGATGGTGGCTCGCGCCGTGCAGGATGCCACCCTTGCGACGCCGCTGGTGATCGCGCTGCCGGAGGAGCTGGAACACGGGGCGGGGGAGGACGGTTCGGCGCTCGGACACCCCTACGAGACGAAGATCGCATTTCAGGTCTGGCGCGACGACGGCACCCTGCTCGTGCGATCGACTTCCGCGCCCTCCGAGCCGTTCAGCCCGAACGTCTCGGGCTTCAGCACGCAACGGGTGAACGGCGAGCTCTCTCACGTGTTCGTGCTCCACTCGGGGAACACCTGGGTGCACGTCGCCGAAAAGAACGAGGTCCGCGAGGAGCTCCTGCACAATCTGGGCATCGCGGTGATGGCGCCTCTCGTTGTCGGCGCGCTGCTGCTGCTCGTCCTCGTGAACGCGCTCGTGTTGTATGGGCTCGCACCGCTGCGCCAGCTCGCCGCGAGCATTCAGAGCCGCGAACCGGCGTCGCTTGGATCGATCGAGCTCACCGAGGTCCCGACGGAGGTGAGAGGCGTGGTGGGAGCGCTGAACGATCTTCTGCGGCGGGTTGCGCTCGCCTTCGACCGTGAACGCCGGTTCACCGATGCCGCCGCACACGAACTGCGCACGCCGATCGCGGCACTGAAGATCCATGCCGAGAACGTGGCGCGCGCCACCAATGAACGCGAGCGCGTGCATTCGACGGCGAGGCTCATGCAGGCGTTGGAGCGCACTTCGAGACTCGCAGACCAGATGCTTGCCTACAGCCGCGCCCAGGACGCGGGAGACGAGCCGCGCGTGCCTGTTGACCTGCGAGTCCTCGTGCACGACGCCGTGACGCAACTCGAGCCGCGTCCGGTTGGGAAGATCGCAGCAGATCGCCGAAAAGGTGCACGCGGCCGACGCTCGTATCATGGCTGACCCTGACAAGATCCAGCGCCTGGTGTTCAACCTTCTGGACAATGCGTCGCGCTATGCGCCGGAACACAGCACGATCGAAGTCGCGCTCGTGGAGGAAAGCGGGACGGTGCGACTGTCCATTTCGAACCGTGGCCCGGCTATTCCTTCCGAATTACGCGAGCGCGTCTTCGAACCGTACTTCCGGGTTCCGGGCAGCGCCTCGAAGGGAAGTGGCCTGGGGCTCGCCATCGTGAAGGAGGTGGCAACGCAGCACGGCGCGTCCGTGTGCCTCGAACCGCTCGATGAGTCCGGCGGCACCGTCGTGACCGTCGCATTTCCCTCGGTCGAACGGGCTTCGAAGAAGGTCGTGCCGCATTGATTGGACTGTATGAGGCCCAGTCTCGCGTGAACTGAGATGGCGGCAACGGCCGCGCTCCGGGTATTGCGGCCGCGCATATCCGTGCATGGTAGGATTGCGTCCCATCAGCCGCATTGCCTCCGGGCAGCCCTGAAGCCCTCGAACGCGCCTGCTCTTCAGGCGCTTCGGTCGCCGGCGACGAAAAGCCGGTGCACGAGCGGCGCACTCATGAGCGCGTCGATTGAACCCAGGGTTCCCGGGATTGGCTTCCCTCCTATCGACGCGCACGTTCTCCATGAGCCAGTCATTCGAATCGCAAGGGGGCGACAATCCAAGGCACCGCGATCCGTTCCGGCTGCTGGTCGAAAGCGTCAAGGACTACGCGATTTTCATGCTCGACGCACAAGGTCACGTCACCACATGGAACGCGGGCGCCGAGCGCATCAAGGGATATACCACGCAGGACATCATCGGCAAGCACTTCTCGACCTTCTATCCTCCGGCGGCCGTGGCGCGTGGCCATCCGGAATACGAGCTTCGCGTCGCGACCGCGGAAGGCCGCTTCGAGGAAGAAGGCTGGCGCATGCGCAAGGACGGCTCGCTTTTCTGGGCGAACGTCGTCATTACCGCGCTCCGCGACGAGCGCGGCGTTCTGGTGGGATTCGGGAAAGTCACGCGGGATCTCACGCAGCGCCGCGAGCACGAACAGTCGCTGCGACAAAGCGAGGAGCGCTTCCGGCTGCTGGTGGAAGGCGTGCGCGAATACGCGATCTTCATGCTGGACCCGAACGGAATCGTGGTCACCTGGAATGCCGGCGCCGCGCGCATGAAGGGCTACGAGGCAAGCGAGATCATCGGCCAGCACTTTTCGAGGTTCTACCCGACCGACGTCGCCGAGAGCGGCTGGCCCGAGCACGAGCTCCAGGTCGCGACCAGCGAGGGACGCTTCGTGGACGAAGGCTGGCGCATGCGCAAGGACGGCTCGAGATTCTGGGCGCACGTCACGATTACCGCATTGCGCGACGAGGATGGCCGGCTGCGGGGTTTCGCGAAGCTCACGCGTGACGTGACCGAGCGCAAGCGCGCGGAGAATCTGGAGGCGCACGGCGCACAGCGCGAAGAGATGCTCGAAGCCGAACGTTCCGCCCGCATGGAGGCGCAGCGCGCGGCACGCATGAAGGACGAGTTCCTCGCAACGCTGTCCCACGAGCTGCGCACGCCTCTCAACGCGATCCTCGGCTGGACTCAGTTGCTGCGCATGCCGCAGGCTCAGCAGAAGGTGGATCTCCAGCGTGCGCTGGAAGTGATCGAGCGCAACGCGCGAGCGCAGGTCCAGCTCGTCGACGATCTGCTCGACTTGAGCCGGATACTTGCCGGACAAGTGCGTCTCGACGTGCAGCGCCTCGCGCTGATCGACGTGGTTTCCGCGGCGATCGAATCGGCCGGGCCCGGTGCGGCTGCCAAAGGCGTGCGCCTGGAAAAGATTCTCGATCCGCGCGGCAGCATGGTATCGGGCGATCCCGGACGCCTGCAGCAAGTCGTCTGGAACCTCCTGAGCAATGCGATCAAGTTCACGCCGAAGGGCGGGCGCGTGCAGGTGCTGCTCGAACGCGTGAACTCGCACGTGGAAATCAGCGTGAGCGACAACGGCATCGGCATTCCGCTCACGTTTCTTCCGCACGTGTTCGAGCGCTTTTCGCAGAAGGATGCCGCGGCGGGACGCCAGCATGGCGGCCTCGGGCTCGGCCTCGCGATCTCGAAACAGCTCGTCGAATTGCACGGCGGTTCGATTCAGGCGGAGAGTCGCGGCGAGGGACACGGCGCGAGATTCGTCGTGAAGCTGCCGCTGCTCGTGCTTCAGGAAGCGGCGCCTGACAAGAGCCGCGTGCATCCCACGCATCCCACCGATGCGGACAATGTGCTTCTTCCGAGTCTCAACGGCCTGCAGGTGCTCGTCGTCGACGACGAGGCGGATGCCCGCGAGCTTGTCGGCCGCATACTGGAAAACCAGGGTGCGCGCGTAATCGCCGCCGGTTCCGGGGAAGAAGCCCTGCGGCAGATCCAGCTTAGCAGGCCGGACGTGCTGGTGAGCGACGTCGGCATGCCGGGCATGGACGGATATCAGCTCATGCGCAGCATCCGCGCGACGGAAGAGAAGGGAAAACGTCTGCCGGCGCTGGCCCTGACCGCCTTCGCGCGTGCCGAAGACAGAAAGCGCGCCATCCTGGCCGGATATCAATCTCATCTCGCGAAGCCGTTCGACACGGCGGAGCTGGTGCTGATGGTCGCCGGACTTGCGGACCGGACCTGAAGGGCGGTGAAGGAATGAAGGGTCAACCTCGGACCCGAAACGTGAAACGTGAAATGTGACTGTGGCGCTCCGGAACGAATTGTTTTCTTGCATGCTGACCGCCGTTTCGGCGGCCGTGACGTGGGCGGCGCCGTGCCACGCGCAGCTTTCCACGTGCACGCAGATTGCGGACCCGGCGGCGCGGCTCGCCTGCTACGACGCGCTTGCGGGACGAGAGAGCGGGCAGCCGACCGAACGCATCGTGACGCCGGCGCCCGATGGTCGCGCGAGCGGTGAAGCGTTTACGCTCGCGTCGCCTTCCTCACTCGAGGAGCGTTGGGAGCTGCGCCCCGAGCAAAAGCGCGGAATCTTCAATCTCCGTCCCCATCACCCGGTGTACGGCCTCATCCATTGGACGTCCGACAAGAACCAGCAGCCCGCGTCGCCCACCCGCGTGTTCGACCTCGACCGGCCGATCGATCTCGACAGTGCGGAGGGTAAGATTCAACTGAGCTTCAAGACGAAGCTCGCGGAAGGTCTCCTCGGCACTGCATCGGATCTATGGTTCGGATATACGCAGGTTTCGTACTGGCAGCTCGCTAACCGCCGCCAGTCTTCCCCGTTTCGCGAGACCAACTACGAGCCCGAAGCGACGCTCATCGTCCCGTGGGATTGGGCCGTGGGCGGATTGCGCATGCGATTCCTCGGTCTCACGCTCAATCATCAATCGAACGGGCAGGGCGGCTCCCTGTCGAGAAGCTGGAACCGGCTGATCGGCGAGGCCGCGGCGGAGTACGGTCCGTGGTCGTTTCATGTGCGCCCGTGGACGCGCGTGTTCGCGTCCTCGGGTGAGCGCAACGACAATCCGGATATCGAGGACTACGCAGGCCGCGGCGAGTTGAGCGTTGCGTGGCGCCGGCAAGGCCACGTCGTCACGACGACGGCGCGTCATTCACTGCGTACGGACGAGCGTTCGCGCGGCTCGGTGCGCCTCGATTGGGCTTTTCCGCTGGCAGGGTCGCTCAACGGGCACGTGCAACTCTTCAGCGGCTACGGGCTGAACCTGATCGACTATAACCACCGCCAGACCACCATCGGCCTGGGCGTCTCTTTTTTCGATTGACCGCTTGTGCCCTTACGCGCGGAGCGCGATCGCCGCGACGGGCACGAACGCCTCGAGAAACTGCGGCTTCGAGAAAGAGAAATCCCTGCGCGAACCGGATCGAGCTGTGGGCACGCAGATACGCGAGCTCTTCTTCCGATTCGACACCTTCGGCCAGCATGGCCACATCCAGCGCGGAGCACAGCGATTCGATCGCGCGCAGGATGCCCTGGCTGCGCACCCGCGAATGGATCGAAGTGATGAACGCGCGGTCGACTTTGACTTCGTCGGCGGTGATGTCCGCAAGCGTCGACAACGAGGAATAGCCGGTTCCGAAATCGTCGATCGAGACTCGCACGCCGAGGCCCGCGGAGCGTCGGCAGCACCGTGCGCTGGAATCGCTGCGTCGCGACCAGGGCGTCCTCGGTGAGCTCGATGATGATGCTCTCCGCGACGCCGCTGTCCGCGAGCTGTCCCAGGAAAATTCGCATGAATTGCGCGTCCTCGACCTGACGCGCACTCACGTTGAGGCTGACCGATACGTCTTCCCCGAACCGGCCTTTCAACTGCGGCACGCTGGCGGCGACTTGCTCGAGCACGATGCAGGTGATGTCGTCCAGCAGCCCGAGCTCGGTGGCGAGCTCGATGAAGGTACCCGGCATGTGTACCGTGCCCGTCGGACTCGATCCAGCGCACGAGCGCTTCGAACCCGACGATCTCGCG
This sequence comes from uncultured beta proteobacterium, assembly GCA_963808765.1. GTDB lineage: Bacteria > Pseudomonadota > Gammaproteobacteria > Burkholderiales > SG8-41 > JAQGMV01. Next base: position 189,672 of record CAWEHH010000037.1, on the reverse strand, counting down.
TGTCGCGATACAGACTTTCGGCTGGAACGCGGTTCGGAAGCGCCGTTCCCTCGTCGCCACGCGTAAACGCTGCTCGAGCTCCATGCGCGCGGTGAGCGAGTTGCTCATCCGTGCATCGAAGTAGCTCGCGGTGCCTTTGCGGCCGCGTTTCGCGCGATACATGGCCGCGTCGGCATTGCGCCGGAGCGTCTCGTAGTCCTCGCCATGCAACGGAAAAACGCTGGCGCCCACGCAGGCGGACGTCAGGAGTTCCCGGCCTTCGATCTGGAACGGCTGTTTGAGCGCTTCCACGATCCGCTCGATGAGCGGCACGAGGTCCGCTTCTTGGGACAGCGGATTCAGCAGGAGGAGAAACTCGTCGCCGCTGATTCGCGCGAGCGTGTCTCCCGGACGGATATTGTGAGACACGCGCTGTGTCAGCGCGACGAGCAGCGCGTCTCCGGTCGCGTGGCTGTAGTAATCGTTAACCTGCTTGAAGTTGTCCACGTCGATGAACGCGAGCGCGAACATGCCGCCACGCCGATGCTGCCGTACGGCAGCGTCCACGAGCTCCGCCATCAGCGCGCGGTTCGGAAGACCGGTGAGCTGGTCGTGAAAAGCACGGTGGGCGAGCTCCTGTTCGAAGTGCTTGCGCTCGGTGATGTCGAGGGTAGCCGAGAGAAGCAGGGTTTCCTCGAAGATCGTGACCGGCTTGTAGGTCGTAAGCAGCGTGTGCTCGACGTCCTCCACGTCCGCCGTATGCTCCACCGTTGCCGGTGTCGCACTGCGCAGGCTCTCCGCACGCGCATTGCGCAGCAGGCGCAGTCCCGCGGTGTCGAGCTCCGCCGGCTTGCGCATCGGCGCTCGTGAGCGCGGCAGCGGTCTGACCGATGATCGTCGCCGCCGCATCGTTCACGAGCAGGAAATAGCCGTCTTTATCCTGCACGGTCACGCCCACGGGAAGCAGCCCGACCACTTCCTTCAGTAGATCGGCGTTGCGCTGCGCCGCCTGTTCGCTCGCGCGCAGTTGCGCCGTGAGATCGCGGAGCTGCGTTGTCTCGATTTCGCTCTGACTCGCGTAGCGTGCCGCGAGCGCGTGCGACGCGAGCAGGGAGAACTTGCGCGCAAGCTCGACGTCATTGCGATCGAATCCGTCGTCCCCGGGCGCCCGCATCAGAACGAGTATTCCGCGCCGCTCGCGCACGGCGACGGGCAGATAGAGCGCCGACTGATCGGCCGACAAGCCGAGCGCCGCGGCATCGCGCCACTCCGCGACGTCGAGACTGCTGAATGTGGCTGCGACCCGCCCGGCGAGCACTTTCCTGAAGAGCGGACCGATCGACCAGCGTGAACCCACGAGCGATGTCGGGAAACCGACGATGCACTCGAGCTCCGATTCTCCGGAATCGGCGAGCATCATCGAATGGGAGAACGCGAACACCTGGTGCAGCGCTGCGAATACGCTCTCGAAAGGATCGTCGCGGGCATTCACTCGAAGCAGCGATTCGAGCGCCGCGAGCAGGTGCTGGGCGTGCGCATGCGCAAGCATGAGCGCATCTCGCTCGCGGCCCGCCGCGAGGAGCGCTTCGCGCAGCTCCTCCGTGCTGTTCAGTCCGCCGGCGGCTCCCATGATGTCCGAGGACTAGCGGCCGAATGCCACTGCGGAGATCATGAGGTTGCCATGAACGTTGCGATCGACGAGCAGGCCCTGTTCGCCGAAGGTGAAGCAACCGATGAAAGGCGCTCCGTCGAATGCCTCCGCGATGATCGCGGCGACCTCGCTGATTTCTTCGCCGACCGCGAGCCTGCAACCACCGCAATACACGACCAGCCCGCCCGCAACCTGGCCAGCAGACGAGGCAAGATGCGCTTTCGCCTGACGCGCCACACGGCCGGCGCGTTCGACCAGGCGCCGGCGGTCGCCCTTCATGGCATAGATGCGTGTTCCGATCTCGACGTTTCTGAAGGTCGTGAGCGTGCGCGAGGGCGATACCGCGTCGGGATGGATCAGGAGATAGTTCGTAACGCCGTCGACCTGCCCGGCATCGATCGCGAGCGGACACATGGTCGTGTCAGCCAGAATGGATCCGCCGCTTTCGGAGCTTCGATGCAATGCGATTTCCGATCCAGCGGTCGTAGACCTCCGCCGCCGGCAACCCGTCAATCGACTGAATCTCACGACCGGCGGTCGCCGTGACGACGCCGCTTTCCGCGCCCGGTCCAAAACCCAGCCCCGTGACGACGCCGGTCGGACCGGCCGGTTCGTAGCCGCCCTGAAAGGCGAGGCCGATGCGCGCGGACGGAAACAGAACCGCCACTGCGAGCCCGTTGGTCATGGACCCCCACGGGCCAAGCTGGCGCCAGCGCCCCGATACGTCATTGTCCGCCGACGAGCCCCCCACGATGGGACAGCGGTCGCCGACGATGCGACGCAGGCCCTCGACCACGGCTTCTTCGTGTCCGGGCGTCTGATAGATCCAGATGAGCTCGGGAAGCTGGCCGCTGCAGCCGCATTGGGCAAGTGCCTGTTCGAGCAATGCTTGCGCGACTTTGGCCGGGTCGTCGCCAAGCGGCCCGGCCGCCACGCCGTAGTCCCCGTCTTCGTCTTCGATGATCATGAGGGCGACCGATCGCGCGTCCGCCACGCCGCGATGGGTCATGACGCCGCCCGACGACGTGCCGCCCATCACCGGCGCGGCGGGAAACCGTGATGTCAGATATGCGTGCAGACGCCCATCGTCCAGCTCGCAGCCATAGAACGCGAGCACGATTCGCGGCGCATAGATGCATTCTGCGAGCTCTGAATCGAGCGCTTTCAGGACGGCTTCGGTATCGCCCCCGGCAGCAACGTGGACATGGATCGAGGTCATGGCTCTTCCGCAGGCTTACCGTTGTTATTGAACGCGCGGCGGTGGCCGCCGGACTGCGTTGGGCTGGCCCGCGCGTGGTCGCTGGTATATCGGCATCCGCGAGCGCAACCTGAGCACGCAGAAGGCGCGATCGGCTCCCCGCGTGTCGAATTCCACGCGAAATCGCTGGCCCTTTGCAGACGCTAAGTGCCTAGCGCCACGACTTTCTTGGCGAAACGTGCGGGCGGGCGGCGCCGCCGGTGAGGGCGCCTTCTGCCGCGTGTCGGAGGAGGCCGGCGGGACGCTGTCCGCGACAGTCGCAGACGGCGTCCGCGAGCTTGCAGCGTCGAAACGGGTTACACGACGCCCAGCACGCAGCAGGATGATCAGGATGAGAATCACCAGGCCGATGCCGCCGACTGGAGCGCCACCCCAGCCCGCCCGATAGCCGTAACCGCCCCCGCCCAGCAGCAGAATAATCAGGATGATGACGATCAGTGCGGTCGTGCTCATGGCTGTGCCCTTTCACGGTCGAGGTCGGGCGGTGGTCTGCAACAGTGATGCCCGGGGCGATCCGGTTTCCAATCGCACTCGAGGTTTTCGAGAGGGTGGCGGCCGGGCTGCGCCCTGGCGGGCACAGTAAAATGGCGGCACTACAATTCGTCCGCCTTGCTCCCATGCTTCGTTTCGGCCTCTCGCGCCTCGTGGGCGTGCTTTGTATTTCGCTCTGCGTAACGCCGGGCCTTGCAGCCGAAGTGGCGCAGACGTACATGCGCGATTGCGCCGTTTGCCAGCCGCAGGTCCTGGCAGCCGCCCGCCGTTACGACAAACTGGGCATCAGGGACCGGGACTTCGTGCGGTTCGACGCGAATTACGACGGCTTTCTCTCGCCTCAGGAGCTCACGGACGATCCCGTACTTGTCTCGAACCTGCGGCGCTTCGACGAAGACGGGGACGGGCGCTTGAGCCCTGCGGAATTCCGTCGGGCGGAAGCCACGCTCGAAGCCGAGCGCATCGCCGCGCAGACCGATGATGCGTCGCTCGTTTCCGCCGTGCGAACGGCGCTCGCTAAGGTTCCCGGCGTCGATGTGCCGTCGACGAAAATAGAGGCGGATCGCGGCGTCGTGTCGATCGTCGGCATCGTGTCGACGGCAGAGATCGTGCGGCGCGCTCATGCCGTCGTCAAGCGCATTCCGGGTATCAAGAAGATCGACAATCGCCTCGTTTCGGGCGAGCAGATGGGATGGGATTGAAACGCCGCGAGCGTCGAGAACCTCACGAAACATCCAGCTCGCTGCGGTAGCCCGCGAGCGTGTCCCACACGGCCATGAACATCGCGGCGATGATCGGCCCGAGGACAAAGCCGTTGAATCCGAACACCGCCAGGCCGCCGAGGGTCGAGAGCAGCACGACGTAATCCGGCATCTTCGTGTCTTTGCCGACGAGAACCGGCCGCAGCACGTTGTCGACGAGCCCGATGATGAGCACGCCGTATGCGATCAGGGCGACGCCTTGCCACGTCGCGCCGGTTGCGAGCAGATAGATCGCGACAGGTGCCCACACGAGCGCGGTGCCGATGGCGGGCAGCAGAGACAGAAATGCCATGAGCACCGCCCACAGCAAAGCGCCGTGGATTCCCAGAATCCAGAAAGCCAATCCGCCGAGTGCGCCCTGCACGATCGCGACGACGATATTGCCCTTGATGGTGGCACGGATGACGTTGGTGAATTTTGCCGAGAGGCTGTGCTGCAGATCGTCGGTGAGCGGGATCGCATCGCGCGAGCGCTGCCTCAGCATCGCGCCATCGCGCAGAAGGAAGAACAGGAGATAGAGCATGATGAAAAAGCTCACCATGAACTCGAGCGTGACATGCCCGATGTTGAGCGCCTGCGAGGCGAAAAACTTGACGCTTTTCGAAAAGCCCTCGGAGGCTTTCTCCTGTACTTCGGCAAGACTCGATAACCCGAAACGGTCCAGTATTCCGGTCAACCACGAAGGCAAGCTCGCCATGATCGTTCGAGCGAATCGCACGAAATCGAGCTCGCCCGACTGGACGCGCTGGTACACGTCCATTCCCTGCTGAAGGAGCATCGCGGTGAGCAGCACGGACGGCAAGATGACGATCAGCAGGATGATGAGAAGCGTGAGCAGAGCGGCAAGCGTGCGCCTGCCGCCCATTCTTACGATCATGCGCCGGTACGTCGGCGTGAAGAGAATGGCGAGGATCGCCGCCCAGAAAATCGCCCCGAAGTACGGCCACAGAATCCAGCCGAAGGCGAGTGTCACCAGGACAAGCAGCAATATAAACGTCTTGTCCTGCAGCGCGCGGTCGTATGACGGAGGGAAAGGTGCCACGAGAAGAGTCTTATGCGTTCGATGAAGTTGAGTCAACGATGACGGAACGGGAAGTCTCGCCGCGAACCGGCATTCAAGGACGCCGCGTAAACTCCAGCGGTGCGTCGGCACGCCTAATGCAAGCCGCGGACCGGTTCCTGTTATCTCCGTAACCCCCTGCGCATTAAGCCTCGTACGATCGGATGGAAATGCTAATGGGCTTCTGAATGCGTCGTTCGCGGGGGCCCCGCTGCTCCGCAGCCCCCGCTCACCGAAAAGGGGTGGTTCTAACTTAGGTGATCCGCTCATGCGAATGTCGTACGGTTTTGTTGTCGTGGTGTTCCTTGTCGGCGTCTCGGGCGCAGGTCGCCTCGAAGCGGCCGATCGTGCAACTTCGCGGCCGAGCGAACGCTGCGCCCCCGTCGAAACACGCGAGGCAAACGCATCCGATCAGCGTCCGGCATTCGAAGGTCAGACGCGTGCCTGCGCAGTGAAGTCGAACGTTGCGTTCGACGTGGTCGTGCTCGCGAGAGGCCTCGAGCGGCCATGGGCCGTCGAGCCGCTGCCGGGCGGCGACCTGCTCGTTACGGAAAAGCCCGGCCGCTTGCGCATCGTTTCCGCCCAGGGGCAGATCGGTCAGCCGATCGGCGGCGTGCCGGCGGTCGACGCGCGCGGGCAGGGCGGGTTGCTCGACCTCGCGCTCAGTCCCGCATTCGAGTCCGATCGCACGATTTACCTGAGCTACGCGGAAGCGCGAGAGGGTGGCAACGGCACGACGGTCGCCCGCGGCGTGCTGTCGGCAGATCGCCGGATGCTCGAGGATCTGCGCGTCGTCTTTCGCGCGGAGCCGACCTACAATGGCAGACTGCACTACGGCTCCCGTATCGTGTTCGGCCCCGACCGACTGCTCTACATCACCACGGGGGAGCGCTCTGACTCGTCCATGCGTAAATACGCCCAAGAGCTCGACAGTCACCTCGGCAAAGTCTTGCGGGTGAATCCGGATGGTTCAGCGCCGAAGGACAATCCGTTCGCCGGCAAGTCCGGTGCACAGGGCGAAGTATGGACACTGGGCCACCGCAACGTTCAGTCCGCCGCGTTCGATCCCGCTGGACGGTTGTGGATCGTGGAGCACGGGGCGAGGGGCGGCGACGAGTTGAACCTGATCGAGAAAGGCAGGAATTATGGATGGCCGCTGGTCACGTACGGCGAAGAGTATTCGGGCCGGCAGATTGCCGGCGCGGTGACTGCGCGCAGCGGCTATGAGCAGCCTGTCTACTACTGGGATCCTGTCATCGCGCCCTCGGGTGCTCAGTTCTACACTGGAGAGGCTTTCCCTGCCTGGCGCGGCAGTCTCTTCGTCGGAAGTCTCAAAGAGCGCAGACTGGTGCGCCTTACGCTCGAGAACGACAGAGTGACGGGAGAGGAGCATCTGCTCTCCGATCGCAGACAGCGCGTGCGCGATGTGCGACAAGGCAGCGATGGCGCACTCTACGTCGTCACCGACGAATCGGATGGAGAGCTCTGGAAACTCGTGCCGCGACGTTCCGCCCAGTAAAATCTCGGATCGTTGCGCGTTCCGAGCGTGGCCGGCAACAAGGGCATTTGCCCTAACTTTCCCCGAGCGCCAGCCGTCTAATCACGAACCATGACATCGCGAGGCCGCGAAGTGGAGAGGAAGGGGAGCGCCCTGCTGCTGGAGTCCGCCCGCAACCGGCACCGATACTGGCGCGAGAGACTGGAGGCGGCGCGTGCGGCCCAGGACCACCACGCCGAGGCGACCGCGCGCCGCTATCTGCGGGAATATCAGGGATTCATCATCCTGCTTACGGGCGAGACAGAGCAGCAGCCGGCGCCGCCAAAGAAGAAAACGGGCCGCTCGTGAGGTCGGGAAGTCGTGCATGTCGCAGTGATCCTCCAGGGCGACGCACGTCAGCTCACAGCAGCGGCGCGATCACCTCTTCGAAACGCGCACGGATCGCGGCCATGCGTTCCGGCGAATCCGCTTCGAAACGCAAGACCAGGACCGGCTGCGTGTTCGACGCCCTCGCGAGGGCCCACCCTTCCGGAAAACTCAAGCGCAGCCCGTCGAGCGAATTGACGCTGAACTCGGGTGAGCCGGGCCGGAAGGCGCGTTTCAGCGCATCGACGATCAAATGCTTTTTCTCCTCCGTCGTGTCGATGCGAATCTCCGGCGTGCTGTAGCCCGGCGGCAGGTCCGACAGAAGCTCGCCGATCGTCTTGCCCGTGGTCGACAACACTTCGATCAGGCGTAGCCCGGCATAGAGCGCGTCGTCATAACCGTAGTTGCGATCGGGAAAAAAGACGTGGCCCGCGAGCTCACCGCCGAGCGCCGCGTTCTCGAGCCTGATCTTCTCTTTGACCAGACTGTGTCCCGATTTCCACATGATCGGCACCCCGCCGTGACGCTCGATGTAAGTGAAGAGGCGGTCCGAGCACTTCACGTCGCCGACGATCTTCTGGCCCGGTCGCTCCTCGAGCACGGAGCGGCTGTAGAGCGCGATCAGCTCGTCGCCGTAGAGCATGCGTCCCCGATCGTCGACGACACCGATGCGGTCCGCGTCTCCGTCGAAGCCGATCCCGACTCGCGCGCCGCGCGCGAGCACTTCGCGCGAGAGCGCCTGCAGATTCGCTTCGACTGTCGGATCGGGATCGTGATTCTGAAAGCGCCCGTCCGGCTCTTCGAACAGGATCGTCGGGTGAAGACCGGCCGCTTCAAAGAGACGTCGAGCGATGCGGCCGGCCGCGCCATTTCCGCAGTCGAGGACGACTGGAATCGGAGCGAGGCCCGTGAACTCGCGGCGGTAGCGCTCGATGTAGCGCTCGCAGATGTCCAGATTCTGCTCACTGCCCGAGCCCACCACGAACTGACCGCCGCCGACAACACGGCGCAGTGCCTGGATTTCCTCGCCGGACATCGTCGAGCGCCCGACGCAGATCTTGAAGCCGTTGTACTCACGCGGATTGTGGCTGCCGGTGACCATGACCGCGCCCTGCACTTGCGGAAGCGCGAACGTGGCGAAATAGGTCATGGGGGTCGTAACGAGACCGAGCCGCAGCACATGCGCGCCTGCGCTGATGAAACCCGACGCGAGCGCGTTGGTGAGCTCCGGACTGGACTCCCGAGCGTCATGGCCGAGCGCGATCGTCGGTTTAACGATGCCGGCATGCTGCGCAAGGTATGTGACGTATGCGCGGCCGAGCACTCGAGCGAATTCGCCGTCGAAGTCGCGACCCACGATGCCGCGAACGTCATATTCGCGGAAGATGGCGGGGTTGAACAGCCGCGTCGGGTTTGATTCGGCGATGGGGTTGCGTGAGACCTGTGTGCGCCTTCCGCTCATCTCACGAAGAATATAGAAGTCCCGGTCGCATCGCTGCCGCCCTGCCGCAGCTTACGGGGTGGGCCGTAGGCAAGGCATGTTCCTGCCGGTTGCCGGTCACGACGGCCACCGACCACCAACGTGAACGGTACACGTGGGCGCCAGCGGGAGATTACCTTGCGGCAACCTCCTCTGGTGCGTTATTTCAGGCGGCCGCCAGAGCCGCCGACGTGAGCATCGGGGTGATGTGGGCGCGTATCACCCGGTCCCACGTGAACCGTGTAGCGGTTCTGCGCGCCTGGTGCCTCAGGCGGTTCGCGAAGTGCGGGTGCTCCCTCAGGTAAAGGAGATGCCCCACCAGCTCGCGGGGACTGCTGGTCTGAAGCGAGATCGCGTCATGGCCTGGCGTCGCGTAATCTTCGCCGGTCGCTCCGAGAAAGCTCAGGCCACCGCACGCCATGGCTTCGAGTCCAACGAGCCCGAACGGCTCGATGCCGCTGTTTGCCAGCACGCCATCGCTCGCGCGATAGAGGCACTGCAACTGGGGTCGGGAAAGCGCGCTCTCCACAAAGATGACGTCGCTCGGCTGAGCCGTCGCGATCGCTCGCCACAACGCGGCAGGACTGCTGTCCGGACAGGTCACGGAGCTCGCCGCGAGCCCTACCATGCGTGCGCGCGTGACCACCTCGCGGCCATGGTCCTCGATGCCGCCGCGCGCGATGAGGAGGGGGCGCAGCCCGCGCGTCTTGAGCTCCCCTACCGCGTCGACGGCCATCAACCAGCGCTTGTCCGGGTCCCACCGTGCGACTTTCGTGAGGACGAGACGCCCCGCGGTGGAACGCCTCAACCCCTGGACGGCGGCCCGATCCCAGGGCTCGAGCCATTGACTCGCGATGCCGTTCGGGATGACGTGCGGATCCACTCCACACCGCCACATCTCGTGCTTCATGAAGCGGCTGACGGTCGTGATCGTCACTGCATGGTCGAGTTCGCGCCACGGCACTCTGTCGAAGCCGAAGCTGTTGTTGGCGTTCCAGTAGAAGCGCACATGCTCGCTCAAGCCGCGTTCCTGAGTGCGACGCGCGAGCCGGACGATGCTCCAGCTCGTGTGCCATTCCTCGGCGATCACCACGACGGGGCGATGCCTCTGCAGGAGGTTCGGAAAAAGGTGCTCGTCGATCCAGTCCGGAAGGGAGACGTTCCAATCGTAGAGCTTGCCTTCTTCGCCATCGTAGACACCGCCGGCGTGGTGGAGACTGATCCACTGGCACCACCGATGAAGGTGCAGATGGCCATTGTGTGCCAGCTCGTAGCCGGGAAGCTCGGGTGCGCCGATGTAGAAGAGGTGTGTTTCGTAGCCCTCGTCCGCGAGTGCGGTCGCCAGCCCGCTCACGCGCGTTCCCAGGCCGCCCGCGCGTGAATACGCATCGGGGCCTTCGAAGCTCAACAGAACGAACACGGGACCTGGTTCGGACGGGGCACGCGCGAAGACTGTATTTTTTTCAGAAGATGAGAAAGAAGGGGTCGTTCTGATGAGACGAACAGGCATGCCTTCACTGTTCGACGTGTCGTCGAGCATGCCGACTGCTGCCTTACTCTCGACCGACCTGATCGAACAATCAAGGTTTCCTGCTGCCACACCCTTCTCCTTGTCCTGTCGTGAACGAGGGATCACGACGGCACATCCGGGGCCCGGCTGGCAATCGCCGCGCCCATCTGGGCTCGCGCGCCGCGCGGCCTCCTGCGACGAGCGCCGCGCGGGCCGCTCATTTCAGCTCACCGTAGCGCGTTTCGTATTCATCGATCAGTTTGCCAAGCATCTGTGACAGGCGTTTTGCAGCGAAGGGACTCAGGATGATGCGATGCTCGAGGGACACTTCCAGCTCGTTCTGCCCGCGATCCCAGTTTTGATTCACGCCGAAGTTCAGCACGACCTCTTCGCGCGTCGTGTTGGCGTTGCACATGTTGCAGTAGGTGCTCTTCAGATTGGCCGCCGTGAGCCGGATCGGCTGCTGGCCCTCGGCGGAGGCGGCGCGTTTGGCGGCGTTGCCGGTTCTGTCTTCAGCCATTGGGGGACGACTCCTGTCGCGGAGGCGTATGACACCGTGCACGGGGCGGGGCTTCGTGCATATTCCGTGAGCTCGGCAGCGGCATTGATGTGGATGCGGTAATTATGCACCATCGGGCCGGTTGTGGGGGATTCATTCCAATGCCTCGGAACGTTTAGCTCCCTCTTCGTCCACGCCGGATCGCTCCGTGAGACTCTCGCATCGAGACTCCGAACGCCCGATCGCACCACGATTCAGGCGGACGAGAAAGGGCGGTAGCCGCGGTGTAACCCCGGAGCGCCCGATCACGGTCATGGTGCGTGCCGTCCCTCCCCAGCAGTTTCCTGGCACGGCTGATGCTGTGGCGGTGGCAAATATGTCGACCGCCCGCCGCAAGCGCCGCCCGAACTGGCGGGTGCTCATCTCCATTCCGATCGTGTTCTTCGCGCTTTTTCTCGCGTGGCGCTACACGCCTCTCGCCGAATTCGCGACGCCCGACCAGATGATGGATTGGGCACGTGCCGTGGGCCGCTTGAAGTGGGCGGCCGTCGCCGTCGTCGCCGTTTACAGCCCCGCCGCCTTCATCATGTTTCCGCGGCCGCTCATCACGCTGTTTGCCGTAGTCGCGTTCGGCCCCTGGTTCGGGTTTGCCGTGGCAATGGCAGGTATCGCGGGTCCGCTCTGGCCATGTACGCAGTGGGCCGTGTACTGTCCCGCGACACCGTGCGGCGTATCGCTGGCGACAGACTGCACGACGCGAGCGAGATCGTCCGGCGCAGAGGGATCGCCGCCGTGTTCGCCGTTACGGTCGCGCCGATCGCACCGTTCCCTGTGATCGGCATGGCGGCCGGCGCCGTTCGCATCAAGGTGATGCAGTATCTATTCGGCACGCTGGGCGGGATGCTGCCGGGGACCCTCGCGACGACCGTGTTCGCCCGCGAGCTCGAAGCCGCGCTGGAAGATCCGTCGCGTATCAACTACTGGGTGGTCGCCGCCGTCATCCTGGTGCTGGTGCTTCTCGTCGTGTTCGCGCGCCGCTGGCTCATACGCATGCAGCAGGATGCGGCCGCCGTGGGCAAGGCGTGAGTCACTCGCGCGCGTGTCAGGCGGTTTAACGATTCAGGACACGCGCTTACCCCCGCATTTCCAGCAAAGCCGTTCGCGTGGTGGTCTTGCGTGCGCGAAGTACAATGCACGCCCATGGCCTGCCTGGGTTCTCACTTCTCTTGACCTTGTCCATCGCTCGTACTGCGGCATGCGCAGCTCTGGCGGCGCTGCTCGCGATGATCTCGCTTTCGGCGGCGGGTGCGACGGCGGCGTTGCGCCCGGAGATCGAAGAGTTCATCCAGGAGATGGCGCGCAAGCACGGCTATGCATCGGCGCCGCTGCGCAGGCTTTTCGCGCAGGTCCAGCCCCGCCCGTCCATACTGCGGGCGATGTCGGCGCCGCGTACGGCGAGACCGTGGTACGAATTCAGGGAAGGTGCGATTACCGCTGCCCGGATCGAAGGAGGCGTGCGGTTCTGGAAGGAAAATCAGGCATCGCTCGAACAAGCCCAACGCGAGTTCGGCGTCCCGGAAGAGCTCATCGTGGCGACGATCGGCATCGAAACGTCATACGGCCGCATGACGGGCTCGATCAAGGTGCTCGATGCGCTGACGACGCTCGCGTTCGACTATCCGCCACGCGCGCGAGTTTTTCCGTGGCGAGCTCGAAGACTATCTGTTGCTTGCGCGAGAGGACAAGATCGACGCCGCGAATACACGCGGCTCTTATGCGGGCGCGATCGGCCTTCCGCAATTCCTGCCGAGCAGCTACCGGAAGTATGCGATCGATTTCGACGGCGACGGCAGGCGCGATCTCCTCGGCAGTCGCGCCGACGCGATCGGCAGTGTGGCGAACTACTACCGAGTGTTCGGCTGGGAAACCGGCCGCGGTGTCATCGCCGAAGCGCAAGCGGGCGATGCCGAGCTCGCGCCGTTGCTCGCGGCCGGGATCAAACCCCATGTGACGGTGGCGGAGCTGAAAGCGAAGGGTTTCATCGTCTCCGGTTCCGCTGACGAGACCGCTCCAGTCACCGTTTTCTCAGTCGAGACCGAGAACGGGCAAAAGCTCTATCTCGGCTTCAACAACTTCTATGTGATCACGCGCTACAACCGTTCGGTCAACTATGCGATGGCCGTGTGGGAGCTCGCGACCGAGTTGAAGGCCGCTCGTTAGTTAGAATCGCCCCTGATCGGTGAGCGGGGGCCGCGGAGCGGCGGGGTCCCCGCGAACGCCGCACCTAGCCGAACTTGGCGGATTCGCGGGGGTCACGGCGGCCAAGTGCTTGATTAATCATAAGGGGACCCTACAAGGTCTGCACTACACGAGCGTTGCCGCCGCGGCCTGTGCGGCGCTGATTTTCGGCGGTGATTGAGCCGGCAGCGTGAGCTTGAGTTTGTCGAGCAGCAGCTTCAACTCGGGCTCGGGCTGGGTGTAGCGCGTGAAGCTGAGCTCCCGGTCATCGGTGGTCGGCACGTGGACGTCGATCATCTGGAAGGCACCGAACTTCTCGAACACCGAGCGCGGGGTGAGCCCTGGCGCCAGTGCTTTCAATTGCTGGCCGAGCGTGACATGCAGGCAGTAGGCAAGGAAGGCGATGAAGATGTGCGCCTCGATTCTCGGCTCGGCCTGATGGAACACGGGGCGGATGGCGAGATCGCTTTTGAGCGTCTTGAACGCGGCTTCCACTTCGACCAGCTGCAGATAGAACTGCCAGAGCTTCGCCGGATCGGCTTCGGTGAGATTGGTGCGCAGCAAATAGCGGCCCTCCCGGCGCCGCGCCTGCCTGAGCTTGTCGCGGTTAAGCCGATAGCTGAAGGTGCCAGCGCTTTCGGCAACGGTGAGCTCGACGAGGCGCCACGCCGTCGGGTGTTTTGCTCTTGGCCGCGCCGAGCTTCATGAGCAGCTGATCGCGCGTGAGCTCCATCGTGCTCAACTTCTCCAGTCGCGCCCACAGCCATTTCATCTGCCGGCGGCGCATCGAGCGCTCCTTGGCCACGCGATCGCGGCTCTCGGCGAAGACGTAGAGCTCATCCTCCTGCGCCAGCAGCTTCACCTTCACCTCGGGCCGCGCCTGATGCCAAGGTTGCTCCAGTAGCGCCTGCTCCAAGCGCGTGAGCCGCCCCTTCGGCGTGCCCACCAGGTACTGCACCGGCGGGTCGGCTGCGCGCATCTGCGCCAGCACCTCTTCGGTCGGGATGCCGCGATCCATGCACCACACCCGCCGCGCCTTGCCGTACTGGCCCTCGATGCGCGCCAGGAAGTCTTTGAGCGTGGTCGAGTCGGCGGTGTTGCCCGCCAGCACCTCGTAGGCCAATGGAAAGCCTTGCGTGTTACCACCAGCGCAATCACCACCTGCACGCAGTCCGGGCGATGATCGCGTGAGTAACCGTAGCGGCGCTTGTCCTCATCATCGAACGGCGGGTCGGATTCGAAATAGGTGCTCGTCAGGTCATACAGGAGCACATCGAAGCGCGCATTAAACAAGTCACGCCAGCGATTCACCAGATGATCGAAGAGCGCTCGCTTGTGCTCGAGCAGCCGATCATGACAAGCGTAGAGCGTGTGGATGTCGGCCGCCGCGTGATCCACACCGAGCAGATCGGCCAGCGCGCTGCGGTCGAACCAGTGCCGGTGCAGACGCCATTCGCTGCCCGGCGCAAGCAGCCGATACACCACCAGCACCGCGAGCACCTGATCGAAACGCGTGCCCTTGCGCGTGGGCGGCAAGCGCGCGCTCCAGAAGCGATCGAGTTGAAGCTCCTGCCACAGCCTCAGCGCCAGCCAGCACGCGCCCCACTGCCGCGGGCGCTCCAGCCGCAGCTGTGCCAGCCGGAGCCGCACCACCGCGTCCTCACCGACGAGCGCCTCACAGCGATCCTCCGCAAACAGCGCCACCGTACGCGGCGCGCGCGTGACCTCGTCCAGCACTTCGATCGAGCGCCGCCAGGCAAGCTCTTGCGACGAATTGATCTCCCCCAGATACAGCACGTGGCGCTGCATCACGCGCCCGCCGCTCACACGCTTGTTCTCAACAATGGAGAAGTAGCGGTGCTCCTTGCCGTCCTTCTTGCGAGTCGTCGCGCGTAGAAACATCTCGACGCGCAATTATCCGCAGAAGTTCACCGTGCGCCAGAGGCAAGGTCTTCACTACAGCCGAATTCGCGCGATTCGCTGGGGCCGCGCTCAGAAAAAACAGTCGGTTACACTGCGCGAGAATGCGAAAATCGAAACGAATCCGCTAAGTCAGCTAGTTAGTGCGGCGATCTCGGAAAGGCCACGACATGGTCGATTTCGAGCCGAATGCCGATGGTCTCGCCCAATGCGTGATTGTGATGGCTCGGCACGAGCGAAAGCACCCGTCCGCCGCCAGGCAGTTCCAGGGTGTAGAGGAACTCGGCGCCGCGAAAGGCCTTATGCAGAACGCGCGCCTGCAAGGGACTCGAATCGTCGTGCAGGATGTCATCGGGGCGCAGCAACACATCCACGGCCGCACCGTGCTCGAGCATTTCGTGCGGATGGCTTTCCAGGATCCCAAGCTCCACGCGAATCTTGTGACCGTCCACCACCGTGCCGGGCAGGAACACGCCCTGACCCACGAAGTCCGCGACGAAGCGGGTCCGCGGCTCGTGATAGAGCCGGTAGGGCGTGTCCCACTGCTCGATACGCCCCTGCAGCATGATCCCGACCTCGTCGGCGATGTTGAACGCCTCGTGCTGATCGTGCGTGACGAGGATCGCCGTCGTCTTCTGCTGCTTCAGAACGTTGCGCACCTCCACGCTCAACTGCTCGCGCATCTCGACGTCGAGATTGGAAAAGGGCTCGTCGAGGAGGAGCAGCTCGGGCCGGGGCGCCAGTGCGCGGGCGAGCGCCACACGCTGCTGCTGCCCGCCGGATAATTCGTGCGGGTAGCGCGTCGCAAGATGGGGCAGCTCGACCTGCTCGAGCAGTTCCGTTACCCGCGCGTCCCGATCGCGTTGCGTGAGTGCGTGCAATCCGAACCCCACGTTGCGCTCTACGGTGAGATGCGGGAACAACGCATAGTCCTGGAAGACCATGCCGATCCTGCGGCGCTCGGCGGGAACGATGAGTCCACGGCGGCTCATCGCTTCGCCGTGCAGCTTGATCTCACCGGAGGAGATCGGTTCGAACCCGGCGATGCAACGGAGCACCGTCGTCTTCCCGCAGCCGCTCGGCCCAAGCAAACACCCGATCGCGCCCGCCTCGAGCTTGAATGAAAGCGCGTCGAGGACGGGCCGGCCGTCATACGCCTGGCGAATATCGCAGACCTCGAGGAGCGCCATGGCCGCGATTATATGTTGCGGATTTGCGAATGATTCTTGTTAGAATGAAAAGCGACGTCCGTCCAACGATGCGGCTGCTCCGCCGCGATTTCGGCGTCGCCTGCCTATCATGAACACCGGCGCTCCCTCTGCTGCGCTGCGCGATCGTTTCTCTTCGACTTTCGTGAGCCCTGCGCCGCTCGCCGTGGCGGCGGTGCTGCTCGCCTGCCTCCTCGCGCTGCCGGTCGTTGTCGTCTCGAGCAGCGTCTTCACGCCGGCCGAGGGCACATGGAGCCATCTCGCCTCGACGGTTCTGCCGGCTTACATCCTCAACTCGCTCATGCTCATGTGCGGCGTTGCCGTCGGCGTGGTCGTCGGCGGCGTGAGCACCGCGTGGCTCACCGTCATGTGCCGATTCCCCGGCCGGCGTCTGTTCGAGTGGGCGCTGCTCCTGCCGATGGCGGTGCCGGCTTTCGTCATGGCGTATGCGTATACCGATTTCCTTCAGTTCGCAGGGCCGGTGCAGACGGCGTTGCGCGAGATGACGGGGTGGGGCGCGCGCGAGTACTGGTTTCCCGAGGTGCGCTCCATCGGCGGCGCGGTCCTGATGCTCTCCTTCGTCCTGTATCCGTACGTCTACCTGCTCGCGCGTTCCGCGTTCCTGGAACAGTCGGACAGCATGCTCGAAGTCGCCCGCGTGTGCGGCTACGGCGCATGGGGCACTTTCGTGCGCGTCGCTCTGCCGCTTGCGCGTCCGGCCATCGTGGCGGGAACCGCGCTCGCGTTGATGGAGACGCTCGCCGACTTCGGAACGGTCGCGTACTTCGGCGTCCAGACGTTCACGACCGGCATCTTCCACGCCTGGTTTTCACTCGGCGACCGCGTAGCCGCGGCACAGCTTTCGGCGGCCCTGCTCGGCTTCGTCTTTCTCGTGCTGTACATCGAGCGGGTCACGCGCGCCAGGGCGCGCTTCCACACGACCTCGCACCGCAAGCGGCTGCGCAACGTCTACCGGTTGCATGGCGTGCGTGCGACTGCTGCCGTGCTCGTGTGTGTTGCACCGCTCGTGCTGGGATTTCTCCTGCCGAGTGCGATTCTGCTGAAGCTCGCCTTGAGTGGGCTCGACCTGGTCCTCGCGCCACGATACGTGCAGCTCACGCTGAATACGGTCTCGCTGGGCGCGATCACTGCGGCGCTGGCAGTCGGGCTCGCACTCATGGGGGCATATGCGGGACGCTCCGCAGGCGCAGCGGTCGTGCGCGTCGCCAATCGAGTTGCGGGGATGGGTTACGCCGTCCCCGGTGCGGTCATCGCGGTCGGCGTATTGATTCCGGTGACACGCCTGGATCACGCGCTCGCCGGCTGGATACAGATGCTGACGGGAACTTCGCCAGGACTGCTTTTCACCGGCAGCATAGCGGCATTGGTGTACGCCTATCTCGTGCGTTTCTTCGCGGTGTCCCTGAACGCGGTCGAGGCGGGGCTTACGAAGATCACGCCGAATATGGACAGCGCTGCACGCTCCCTCGGCCTGGGTGCCTCAGCGACGCTCGCGCGGGTGCATGCGCCGCTCCTGTGGCGCAGCGCGCTCGCGGCGGCGTTGCTCGTGCTGGTCGACGTGATGAAGGAACTGCCCGCGACGTTCGTCATGCGGCCGTTCAACTTCGACACGCTCGCCGTTCAGGCATACAACTTCGCATCGGACGAGCGTCTGGCCGAGGCGGCCGCGCCGGCACTCACCATCGTTGCCGTCGGACTGCTCCCGCTCATCGTCCTCTCGCGCATGATGCTGCGCAAAGGACCGCTCGGCGACCGCAGGACAGACTGAGGCTTCAGGCGCTCAGAGCGTGTCGGACTGGCCCGTCCGACACGCGACCAAAGGAAAGCGGCGAGGCCGGAGCCGCAGGCGAGCGCTGCCCCCTTCTTACTTGTAGCCGACGCGATCGAAGATCTTCTGCGCGAGCGGCTGATTCTTGCCGAGGGCGGCGATGTTCAGCGTATCCATCTTGAACGTGCCGAGCGAGGCGAGCTCCGGATTGTCCGGCTTCGCGCCTTTCACGACCGGCCATTCGTTGTTGCCATTGGCGAAGTAAGACTGCGCCTGATCGCTCGCCAGATATTCGAGATACCGGACCGCCGCGTCGCGGTGCGGCGCGCTCTTCAGCACGCCGGCGCCCGAGATGTTCATGTGCGTGCCGAAGCTTTTCTGGTTGGGCCACACGAGCACGACCGATTCCAGCGCCTTCTTCTCCTCGGGTTTCTGCGATTTCATCAGACGCACGAAGTAGTAGCTGTTGCTGATGGCGACGCCGCATTCACCCGCGGCCACCGCGAGAATCTGGTCGGTGTCACCGCCCTTTGGCGCACGGGCGAAGTTTGCAACGACGCCCTTTGCCCACTCTTCGGCCTTGCGCTCTCCCCAATGCTCGATCAGCGCGCTCATGAGGGAGAGGTTGTAGACGTGGCTGCCCGAGCGCGTGCAAACCTTTCCCTTCAGCTTCGGATTCGCGAGATCCTCGTAGTTCTGCACGTCCGCCGCGTTGACCGCGCCCTTGTTGTAGATGATGACGCGGGCGCGCGCGGAAAACCCGAACCACTGCGAGTTCGGTGCTCTCATATGGTCAGGCAGCCGCGAGTCGAGCAACTGCGATTTGATCGGCTGGAAGAGCCCGAATTGTTCCGCGCGCCAGAGCCGTCCGGCGTCCACGGTGATGAGCACGTCGGCGGGACTCGCCGTGCCTTCGTTGCGGAGGCGTTCGATCAGCGGATCTTCGCCGGCTTCGATGCGGTTCAGCTTGATTCCGGTCTGCTTGGTGAAGTTCGCATACAGTGCTTCGTCGGTCTGGTAGTGCCGCGATGAATACAGATTGAGGAGCTTCTCCTGCGCGCCTGCCGTCCCGCGCGATGCCCAGCGTCAGCGCGAGCGCGGCCATCGGCATTCTTCGCCTTGTCGAGGTGATCACGTGCTTCCTCCCGTTCGTGGTTATACAGGGCACGCCGCCCGGCACGGATCGTAACAAGAATGATTCTCAGATACAACAGGACGCAACGGGTGAGCTCAGATGCCCAACCGGCGCGCGCCGTTGAAGCGGCTCTGCCAATAACGCCGGCGCATGTCGGCCACTTCGACCGAGCCGCGCGCGGTGGGCGCGTGGACGAACCGATGGTCCCCGACGTAGATCCCGACGTGAGAGTAGGGCCGCCGCAGGGTATTGAAGAAAACGAGATCCCCCGGCTGCAGGTCCGACGCGTCGACAGGTGAGCCCACCGTGCTCATCTCGAGCGTCGTTCGGGGGAGCGCGATACCTGCTCCGCGCCCATACACGTATTGAACGAGACCGCTACAGTCGAATCCCTCGTCCGGAGATCTGCCGCCAGCGCGATAGGGCGTGCCGACATAGCTCATCGCGTGGATCGCGAGCTCACGCGCGGCGGCAGGATGCGCTCGCGACATCGCAGGCGGGGGGAAAGCGTCCCGGTTCTCGGGCTCAGACGTCGCGCGCGGCGGAGGGACGGACGCACAACCCGCCAGCAGCAGAACGCCGAATGCGTGCCAGGTCGCCTTCATGCCCCGCGACTATAAATTACAGGGGCACAGGGCAAGTGCCGACGCATACATCCATCGCTTCCTCATGCTCGCGGCGATCCTGCGCGATTCGGGCACCCTCAGCTTCTCACCGCATCCAGGATCGCGTCGACCCGACTCACGCGATTTCTCGGCGCGTCCGGAGGCAGGCCCGCGAAATCACCCCGCAGCGCCTTGAGTGCGTAGCGCTCCTCGTCGATCTCGCGCCGGGTGCGGATCCCGAGGCGCCTCAGCACCGCGAGCGGCGGGCACCATCCCTTCACCGCGTGCTGCACCAGAAACGACAGCACCATTGCCGGAAGCGCGAACCACGTTCGACGCCCGAGAAGCCCGAGCGTCAGCCCGGACAGTGCAAGACTCGGCGCGAGCACTTCGAGACAGCGCTCGATGTCCCATTCGTAGTCGAGCGCATCGAGACGGCGCGTGATCTCGTCGTCGGAGCAAGTGCTGTAATGGAACAGACGGTCGCGCATCGCATCGTCAATGCGCGCGTTTACTTCGGGTGCGGTGTGCTCGCGCACTCGATCTCGCGTATCGTTCACGCGACGTTCCTCCGCGTCCGGACGTTGCGGCGCTCGCCTGATTTCACTTGTTTGCGCCCGAAACGCCACCGGGTATCCGAGCTCGCCGCGGCGAACGGAAGCGCGTCGAGCGACTCCGGAACGAAAGCGCCGGCTTGTTCGCTGACGACGGCGGATGCGACCGGTACAGGCAGCCCGAGCTTCCGCATGAGGGCATGCGCGTCCACCGGCGCACGGACCTTGACGTCGTTGTCGAAGTAGCAATAGACGTCGCGAGCGTGTAGCGGCTCGGCAGGTTGCGCGCTCATGCGCTTTGCGTCCGGCCGCTCGCCGCCACGAGCCCACGCCCGTATGCGCTCGGCCCAGCGTTCGAGTGCCTCATCCGTATAGCCGCTCACATAGAGCTCCTTGTCGCCATGCAGCCGGACATAGACGAAATCCGCCGTCACATCCTCGTAGTATGGCCACTTACCCGCCGTGTCCGCTACCACCAGGGCGATATTGTGCCGGCGCAGTTGCGCAGTGAATGCTTCGCTGACGAAACTTGCATGACGAATTTCCACCGCATGCCGCAGCGGACGGTCGCAGTCGATGCCCAGCCGGCACCGGCCCTTCATGCGCGCATCGCGGCGGCGTGCGATCGCAAGCGCGCGTTCGAGTGTCCGCGGCAGCGCTGCGAAAAAATTCTCGAAGCGCTCCTCCTCGTACCGGAACTGGGGCGGAAACTGCCACAGGAAAGGGCCGATCTTCTCCCGAAGGTTGAAGATGCCGGAAGCGAGAAAGTTCGCGAGCGCGGTGTCGAAGTCCTTGAGCCGCAGCATGTGCGTGATGTAGCGGCCGCCTTTGATCGCGAATACGAAGCCCGGCGGCGTGTCGCGATACCACGCGTCGTAGCTGAATGGATACTGGAGCGAATAGAACGAGCCGTTGATCTCGATCGTGGAAAACGCGCGCGACGCGAATTCGAGCTCGCGCCGCTGCGGCAGGTCGCCGGGGTAGAAAACCCCGCGCCACGGTGCGTAACGCCAGCCGGAAATACCGATGCGTATTGTCATGCGACCCCCCTGCTCCGCAGTCCCCGTCCATCGACGAAGGGTAGTTCTAAGTTAGCTACCCGCGCCGCCGCGAACGTAGCCTTCGAACGTCCGCTAGTGTCTCGCGGACTTGAGATATGCTTCATCGATAGACCGCGATGCTCCGTGACCGGCGACTTCCCCTGCTCGCCGATCCCGTTCCCACGGACCCTCTCTTCCGATACTCCGAAGGCCAAGTAAGCAACCTTTGGACCGAACGCACGAAGCGTCAGAACCGTTCGTCGGGACGAAGATAGCGCCACTCACCCGGTTGCAGCGCTCCGAGCTTCACGTTTCCGATGCGCACGCGCTTCAGGCCGACGGCCGTGAGTCCCACGAGCTCGCACATGCGCCGGATCTGGCGCTTCTTTCCCTCACGCAGGATAAAGCGCAGCTGATCGCGGTTCTGCCAGCGGACCTCTGCCGGCTCGAGTGCCTCGCCGTCGAGCGAGAGGCCATGATTGAGAAGCGCGAGACCACGCGCATCGAGATGGCCCTGCACACGGACGAGGTACTCTTTTGCCATGCGGCTCGCATCGCCGATCAGTTGCCGCGCGATCCGCCCGTCCTGCGTGAGCACGAGCAATCCCTGGGAGTCGATGTCGAGCCGTCCGGCGGGAGCGAGCCCGCGCAAGTGCGAGGGATGAAAGCGCAAGGCACTGCGGTCGTTCGCGCAGCGTGACGCGGCGGTGATCAGCGAGACCGCGGGTTTATAGCCGGGTTCGGGCTGACCGGAAACATAACCGATCGGCTTATTGAGCAGAATCGTGACCCGCGCACCCTGTTCGTCGGATGCCGCGCGCGCGAGCGTGATCCTCTGTCCCGGAAAAATCCTGGTGCCGAGTTCCGTCACGCGCTCACCGTCGACGAACACGAGACCGCGCTCGATGTAGCCATCGGCCTCACGTCGCGAGCACAGGCCCTGTGCCGCCATCAATTTGGACAGGCGGACTTTTTCCAAGGTTCGGTAAGACGTGCGGTCGGCTCTGGAGCAGGCAGTCGGAATGGCGAGTCGCGCCGCGGGTGGAGCACAATTGCGATCGGCGCTGCACCGGCATTCCGGCGTCGAGAAGCGGCGCGAGTATACAGGTTTTCCTTTAAGATGCCGTCCGTGTCCGACCTCGACGCGATTTTCTCGGCAGACGGCGCGCTCGCGCGCGTAGTCGAGGGCTTTCGCGTGCGAGCCTGCCAGCTCGATCTGGCAAGCGCGGTCGCCGCCGCAATCGCGGAGCGCTCGGTGCTCGTCGCGGAAGCAGGGACGGGCACCGGCAAGACCTTCGCGTACCTCGTGCCCGCGCTGCGCTCCGGCGGAAAGGTCATCATCTCCACGGGCACGAAGACGCTCCAGGACCAGCTTTTCGACCGCGATATTCCGAAGGTGCGGGACGCGTTGAAGATTCCCGTGTCGGTCGCTTTGCTCAAGGGCCGCGCAAACTACGTCTGTCATCATCATCTCCAGCGCGCGGTCACGGATGGCCGGTTCCCAAATCGCGACGATGTTCGCGACCTTCATACGATCGAGCGTTTCGCGCGCACGAGCCTGACGGGCGATCGCGCAGACTGCGCCGGCGTCTCCGAGACCGCGGCCGTGTGGTCTCAGGTCACGTCGACACGCGAGAACTGTCTCGGCTCGGAATGCGGCCATTACGACCGCTGCTTCGTCATGAACGCGCGAAAGCAGGCGCTCGCCGCCGACGTCGTGGTCGTGAATCATCATCTCTTCTTCGCGGACGTCATGCTGCGCGACGAAGGCGTGGGCGAGATCCTGCCCGCATGCAACACCGTCATACTCGATGAAGCGCATCAGATCCCGCAAACGGCCACGCTCTTCTTCGGCGAGAGCCTCTCCACGGTGCAACTGCTCACGCTCGCGCGCGACGTCGTGATGGACGCCGCCGCGGCCGCGAAAGACAGCCGCACGCTTCCAGACGCAGCGCGCGCCACGGAAAAAGCAGTGCGGGACCTGCGGCTCGTCTTCGCCGAAGAAACGGGTCGCGTCGCGGTGCGGGCGCTGGACAAGTACCCGCGTTTTCGAGACGCGCTCGGCGAGGTCATCGACCGGCTCGACGCACTGTGCGCGGAGCTCGAGCAACACGGCGCCCGCAGCGACGAGCTCGGGCGCTGTCACGATCGCGCGCTCCATGCGATCGACCAGGCCCGGCGGTGGCGCGATGTGGACGACGGCGATCGCGTGAAATGGGTGGAGCTCTACACGCATGCGCTGCAACTCCACGCGACCCCGCTTTCGGTCGCCGAGATTTTCGCGCGGCAGGTTGAAGGACAAGCGCGCGCATGGGTACTCACGTCCGCCACACTCTCGGTTGCGCGCGACTTCGCGCATTACTGCACGGCCCTGGGGCTCAAGGACGCACGCACCGCGAGCTGGGACAGCCCCTTCTCCTACGAGCGACAGGCGCTGCTTTATGTTCCTCCTAAAATGCCGGAGCCGAACACACCCGAGTACACGCGCGCCGTCGTCGAAGCGGCGCTGCCGCTGATCGAGGCGAGCGATGGACGCGCCTTTCTGCTCTTCACGAGCCTGCGGGCGATGCGCGATGCGCAGTGGCTGCTGCTCGATGCGCTGAAGCGGCGGCGACTCGAGCTGCCTGTATTGATGCAGGGAGAGAGCTCGCGCACCGAGCTCCTCGAGCGTTTCCGGCGGCTCGGTAACGCAATTCTCATCGGGAGCCAGTCATTCTGGGAAGGCGTCGACGTGAAGGGCGAAGCGCTGTCGCTGGTGGTCATCGACAAGCTTCCTTTTTCCGCGCCCGATGACCCGGTTCTGGCGGCGCGCATCGACAGGATGAACCGAGAAGGGCGTAACGCCTTCCTCGAATACCAGCTCCCGCAGGCGGTGATTACGTTGAAGCAGGGCGCCGGACGATTGATTCGCGACGAGAACGATCGCGGCGTGCTGATGATCTGCGATCCGCGGCTGTTCACCAAAGCGTATGGGCGACGTGTCCTCCAGAGTCTGCCTCCGATGCCGCGCACGCGTAGAGAGACTGACGCCGTCGCGTTTCTGGAGAAGGCGCTGGCGGAGGCCGTTCCGAGCAGCTAGTGATTGAGCAGGGGTCCGCGGGATAAGCCATTCATCTCGATCGCTGTCGGAGGCGAACATGGCTTGGCCGATGCCAGAACTGGTTTTGAGTGTGGAAGAGAACAATCAACTCGTGGAGTGGACGCGGCGACACAAGACCTCGCAGGCCCTGGCTTTGCGCGCCCGCACATTCTCGCGTGTGCGCAGAACACGCCGAACGGCCACGTTGCGCGCCAGTTGCGAGTAGACAAGAACACAGTGGGCAAATGGCGCAGGCGCTTTGTTGAGCGCCGGCTCGATGGGCTGCCTAATCCGCGGCCCGGTGCACCGCGCAAGCTTGACGATGCGCGAATCGACCACAACTCTGTTTGCAGCCTTCGATGTCGCTGACTGGGAACGTCATCGGCGAATTGCATCGACCGTCACCGTGCAAGGAGTTCTTGCAATTCCTGCGCACCCTTGATGCGACGTGCCCGCTGAATTCGATCTAGCATCTGATCCTGGACAACTACGGCACGCACAAAACGCTTCGCTCAAGGCATGGCTTGCGCGCCATCCGCGATTTCATGTTCATTTCACGCCGACTTCCGCCTCTTGGCTCAATCAGGTTGAGCGCTGGTTCGCCTTGCTGACGCCAAAAATGAGATGAAGCCGCGGCACTCACCGCAGCACCATTGAACTGGAGTCGCGCCATTCGCGAGTATCCGGACATCTATAAGGAGCGAACCGCAACCATTTATTGGTACCTTAAAGCGCCGACGACATCCTTGCCAGCATCGCGCGCTTCTGTGTACAATTTCTGAGTTCCAGCACACTTGAACCGCCCCGACTTTTCCGGAGGCCTCCGGGTTTGAGTCAGGCTGCCATGGGCAGCTGACCCGTTGAATGATCGGTACGCCGCCTCAAGCTCCACCGGCGGGATATTTCCGATCGGCTCGAGCAGCCGCGATGATTGAACCAGTCGACCCATTCGAGCGTGGCGTATTCCACCGCCTCCAGATGACGCCAAGGGCCGCGACGATGAATCACCTCGGTTTTGTAGAGACCGATGATCGTCTCGGCGAGCGCGTTATCGTAGGAATCGCCGACGCTGCCCACCGAGGGTTCAGCCCCGGCTTCAGCGAGCCGTTCGGAGTAGCGAATCGACAGATACTGACTGCCGCGATCGCTGTGATGGACGACGCCGTTGATTCCCGATCGCGACCACAGCGCTTGCTCCAGCGCATCCAGCACGAGTTCGGCGTGCATAGATCGCGCTACGCGCCAGCCGATGATGCGCCGGGCGAATACGTCGATAACAAAAGCGACGTACACGAAACCCGACCACGTGGCGACATATGTAAAGTCCGCCACCCACAGCTGATTAGGTCGGCTCGCCTGGAACTGGCGATTCACTCGATCGAGCGGTCGCTCAGCGCAATCCGCTGGGATCGTTGTGCGACATTTACGACCGCGTACCACGCCTTGAATGCCAAGCGAACGCATCAGGCGCTCCACCGTCAACGAGCAACGGGGAAACGCTCGCGGCCGAGCTGGCGCCACACCTTGCGCGCGCCATAGACGCCGAAATTCTCCTCGTGAATGCGGCGGATTTCCGGCACCAGCCCCCGATCGTGCTGCAACCGCGGCGGCAAGCGCTTCGGATCGGCCTCACGCGCCTTATGCTCGTATACTGCGATGGGGCAATCGGCAATTGAGCGCAGATCGACTCGACCCGTACTGCGGCACGATGGGCATCGATGAACGACACCATCACTTCGGTCGGCGGTCGAGCTCCGCCTGGGCGAAAAACGCCGACGCCTTGCGCAAAATCTCGTTCGCCCGCTTCAATTCCCGGTTCTCGCGCTCCAGCTCCTTGAGCCGCTCACGCTCCGTGCTCGTTACACCTGCACGTCGGCCTTGGTCACGCTCTGTCTGCCGCACCCATTTACGCAGCGTCTCGGCTGTGCAGCCCATCTTCGCCGCAATCGAGCCGATCGCCGCCCACTGCGAGTCATATTCGGCCTCGTGCTCGAATACGAGACGGACCGCCCGTTCCCGCACTTCCGGGGAATACCTCTTCGATGTGCTCATAGACTCCATCCTCTCAAGAATTGGAGTCTCCGGGAATCCCGGGGCGGTTCACACTAGACTAGGGGGCGGCGCTCGCCTTCGGCTCGGGCCTCGCCGCCCTACGGAACAGAGGAGTCACGTGTCGGATGCACCAATGCGACACGTTGCTAAGGGGCGGCGCTCGCCTGCGTTGTCAGCCGCGTTACCGATCGCCGCGGTCGTTGACACGCGTGCCGGCCGGTGTTCTCATAGGATCGCAGGCAACGACAACGGCATTACACCAAAAGCGCGGCGCGCACGGCAGACGCTGTACGTAAGCTGCGAAGGAGACGATCATGGCAGCTGCACCAGCAGCACTTGATTGGTCCAGGATCGAGGCCGATCCGCGCTTCCAGCAGCTCCACCGTCAGAAAAGCGCCTTCCTGTGGAGCCTGATGGGGTTCTCCGTCGTCTACTATTTTGCGCTGCCGATCGGCGCGGCGTATTTCACCGACGTATTCAAGATAAAAGCGTGGGGCGTCATCAACGTCGGCTACCTCTTCGCCTTATCAGAGTTCGTCGTGGCGTGGCTCATCGCGTACATCTATGCACGCAAGGCCAGGGACTACGATGCCATGGCCGACGAGATCGCGGACGCAGTCTATCGAAGCGCGGCGCAACGATGAGAACCTTCCGCATCGCGCATCTCGTCCTCGCCGCCGTGCTCGCGGTGCCGGCTGACAACGCCTTCGCGCAGGCCATCCCGGCCCGGTATCAATGGCTCACCGTGGCCGTGTTCGGCGCGATCATCGCCGTCACGATGTTCATGACCTACATCGCGGCGAAACGCGTCAAGACAGCGGCCGATTTCTATGCCGCGGGCGGCGGCGTGAGCGGGCTGCAGAACGGCTGGGCGATCGCCGGCGACTACCTCTCCGCAGCTTCGTTCCTGGGTATCGCAGGGCTCATCTCGCTGAACGGTTACGACGGCTTCATGTACTCCGTCGGCTGGCTCGTCGCCTACATCACCGTGCTGCTCGTGATCGCGGAGCCCTGCCGCAACATCGGCAAATACACGCTCGGAGACATTCTGGCGTTCCGCAACAATCCGAAGGTCGTTCGCACCGCGATGGCGCTCTCGACGATCACCGTGTCGACGTTTTATCTCACCGCGCAGATGGTGGGCGGCGGCGTGCTCGTCAAGACGCTGATCGGGATCGACTACGAGATTTCGGTCATGGCCGTGGGCGTTCTGATGCTCGCTTACGTGCTCTTCGGCGGCATGGTCGCAACGACATGGGTGCAGATCATCAAGGCGGTGCTGCTGGTCATCGCCTCGCTCGTGATGACGATATGGGTCTGGTCACAGTATGGCTTCAGCCTGCCCGGTTTCATGCAGGCAGTGGTCGATGACCCGAAGGTGCAGACGCGCGTCGCGACGCTGCTCGGCGATGCGGCGAAGAACATGACTCCGACCGAGCTCGGCCAGCGCTTTCTCGAGCCCGCATTGCTGTTCAAGAACCCCATCGACCAGATCTCGCTGGGCATGGCGCTCGTGCTCGGAACAGCCGGCCTGCCTCACATCCTTATGCGCTTTTTCACGGTGCCCACCGCCCAGGCCGCACGCACGTCGGTCATCTGGGCGATGGCGATCATCGGCGGCTTCTACGTGCTCACGCTCTTTCTGGGCCATGGCGCGGCCATTCTGGTGGGCGCGCCGGCGATCATGGAGATCGACCGCGGCGGCAACATGGCCGCACCGCTCCTCGCGCAATTCCTCGGCGGGGGCCCGGATTCCATGCTCGGCAACTTCATGCTGGCTTTCGTTGCCGCGGTCGCGTTCGCGACCATCGTGGCGGTCGTTGCGGGCCTCGTGCTGGCGGCTGCCTCCGCGATGTCTCACGATATCTGGGTCGGCGTCATCAAGGGCGAGCACGCCACGGATGAAGAGGAGCGCCGCGCCGCGCGGATCTGCTCGCTCATCGTGGGCGCCATGGCGATCGTGATCGGCATTCTGGCAAGGGGACAGAACGTGGCGCACCTGGTCGCGCTGGCTTTCGCCGTCGCCGCGTCAGCCAACCTGCCGGTCGTACTGCTCACGCTTTACTGGAAGCGCTGCAATACCGCGGGTGTGGTCGCGGGCCTGGTCATTGGGACCACAGCCGCGATCGGGCTCGTGCTCGTGTCGCCGAACGTCACCTATCCGCTGCAGGCGAGGGCGGCGCAGGAAAAAGTGATCGATACCCAGAGCGCACGGATCGCGAAGCTTCAGTCCGATCTGGCGGCGGCGCCCGAGGGCGATGCTGCGGCCAAGCTCAAGAAAGATCTGGCCGCGGCGGAGAGCGCCCGGGCGGCAGCGCAAAAGACCAGCAAGGAGCTGGGCGATTCCAGAACGAGCCTCGTCGGACTCGAGAAACCTCTCATCGATCTGCGCAATCCGGGGCTCATCTCGATTCCCCTCGGTTTTCTTGCCGTGTTCATCGCTTCGCTCCTCTATCGCGACAAGCGTGCCGAGGATATCTGGAACGAGCTCTACGTCCGCTCGAACACGGGCATCGGCCGCGCCACCGCAGCGGCGCACTGAAGCACGGGCGTGTGTTGGCGCCGACGGGCCCCTGACAGGGGGCGCTCGTGCTCACGTGACGAGCCCGCATTGATCGTCCCTTCGCGTGTCTCCACTTGAACTGAGCGCCGCGATCCGCAATGCACCGGGGGTCGAGGCGCTCGTGCCTCTCGCGACCGCCATGCGCGAGATTGCGCGCGAGCTGCACGACGCGGCAGCGGAAGTCTCGGAAATCACCCATTTCATCTCGACCACGAACGACCTCATTTCCTCTCGCATCATCGAGCTTCTCATGCCGGCGGATCTGCCAGCCGGCATCGAGTGCTGCTGGATCGTGATGGGGAGCGAGGGGCGCTACGAGCAGACCCTTCATACCGACCAGGACAACGCGATCATCTTCAGCGACCTTGCGCAGAGGCCGCCCGAAGAACTGAGGGTATTGCTCGAGGGGCCGACGCGCGAGGTGAATGATGCGATGCGCCTTTGCGGCATTCCCCTTTGCCGCGGCGGCATCATGGCGAGCAATCCGAACTGGTGCCTGAGTCTCGCCGAGTGGAAAGAGCGGTTCGCGCGCTGGCTCGATCGGGGAGATCCCCAGAACCTGCTCAATGCGACCGTTTTCTTCGATTTCCGCGCGCTCCATGGCGCTCATCATCTCGCTCATGCGCTTCGCACGTGGCTCTCGGAACGGGCGTTCGGGCACAGCCGATTCCTGCTGCAACTCACGCAAAGCGCGCTCGGCAACCGGCCGCCGCTCGGCTTCTTCGGCAATTTCGTGCTCGCGACGCACGGCGGCGTGCCGCACGTGCTCGACCTCAAGGTGAATGCGATCACGCCTTTCGTCGATGCGGCGCGAATCTACAGCCTCGCAACCGGCGTGACCGCGACGGGTACGGTGCAGCGGCTGCGCGAGGCATCGGCCCCCGCCCGTATTTCCGGCGCGCAAGCAGACGCCTGTATCGCGGCGTTTCTTTCGATGCAGCGGTTACGTGTGCGCCTTCACATGCAGTCGCTCAACGCTGCGGAGGAACCGAAGAACATCGTGGATCCGCGCACGTTGCCCGAAAGCGATCGCCGCAGTCTGAAGGCGGCGTTACGCGAAGCACGGCGTCTCCAGGAGCGCCTTACGCGCGATTATGCGTCGGTGCCGGGCTACGGGGTGTAGACGGCTTGGGGACTCGCGCCCTCTTGGGTCAATATTTGATGCGCGCGTAATGCGTGTGCGCGCACGCCTCGCGTGCCTGGCGCAGCGTGAGAATGCCGCGCTCCGCGAGGAGCGGCACCATCTTCAGAAACGCTTCGCCCGTGATCATCGCGTCGCCCAGCGCGCTGTGCCGCTCGGACACTTCCACGCCCAGCCGCCGTGCGATCGCCTCGAGCTGATGCTCGTTCGTCCCGAGATTTCCATGCAGGACGGCGGAGAGCAGCAGCGTGTCCAGCACCGGATGGCCGAAGCGGATTCCAGTCGCGCGCTCTTTCAGTTCGAGGAAACGCATGTCGAAGGCGACGTTGTGGCCGACCAGCACGGTCTCCTCGCAGAACTTGTGGAAGGCCGGAAGCACTTTCTCGAGTGTCGGCTGTCCCTCGAGCATCTCCGGCCGGATGCCGTGGATTGCGATCGAGCTTGCCTGCAGCGGCCGGCGCGGATCGACGAGACGATCGAAGACCTCTTCGGCAAGCAGACGGCCATTGACGATGCGAACGGCGCCGATCGAGATGATCTCGTCGCCCGCGGAGGGTTCGAGGCCGGTGGTTTCGGTATCGAACACCGTGTAGGTGAGCTCGTGCAGCGGCTTGTCGTCGAGCGCGTCGGTCTCGCCCGGCTGTTGAAAGAGATCGAAATCGTAGTAGACGGGGCGGCCGGGCCGGGCGCTCGCCGCGGGCTCGGCGCTCGTCCGCTCGGCGAGCGGCAGCAACAGACGGAAGCACGAGCGGCGTGAGGCTCTGCCGGGCTCATACCACGCTTCGCCGCGGTGACGGTCCAGCACTTCGCGAAAGGTGAGCGGGCTCGTTTCACCGCCGCTCGTAAGGGGTTCGTTCTCCCAGTTGAGCGCGGTCGATGCGGCGAGCGTCGCACCGATCCACGTGATGTCGAGGGAGGCGTGGCGTCCTGCGGAGCTCGCGCCGAAGCGCACGGCGCGCACGTTCAGATGCTCTTTCAGGTTCGACGCGAGATAGCACACGGCCTGGACCATGCTGTAGCTGTCGACGGTTACCCAAAGGGAAGGATCCACTTCCTCGGTCCCGGTCAGCAAGCCGAGGCGCGATTCGGCGCGATGTCGTATGACATCGATCAGGTCCGCGGCGCGAATTTGTTCGAGAGAGCGCTGGCTCTTCACGTAATCCGAGTACCTCGCGCATGGTGCGATCGAGCTTGACGGTGAGCCGGTTCGCCTCCTCGCTGATGATGCCCGTGAACTGCTGTCTGCGGGCGCTTTCCATGTCGGGATAGTTCACCAGGTTCTCGACGGCGGCACGCATGCCCGCGAGTGCGCTGCGCACGCTCTCGGTGAGATCCTGCAGCAACTGGTCCGAACGTTCGGCGCGACGGACTTCTTCGCCGATGTCCTCGAGCAGCAGGACGAATCCCGTCAGCGCGTTCCCGGAACCGCCGCTGCTGTCGTCCGTCGCTGCAACCGGCGCCATCTGCACGCGCGCAAGCGTCCCTGCCGGAAGCGCCGCCATGAAGACCGCAACCGGTCGCGGCTCACCGCGCGAGATGCGATGGCGAAGCTGTTCCAGCGCGTGCGAAAGCAGGTTCGGTTCGAGGAGCGCCGACACGGCGCGTCCCAATCCGACATACGACGGGGCCTCCTTCTCGCCGGTCGGATCGGTGAACATGCTTCGGGCCCGCTCGTTGTAGAGCAGGATGCGGCCCTCCGCGTTGCAGACAATCACGCTCTGGGCCAGCTCCGACATGAGTGCACCCAGGCGGTTTCTCTGCTGGTCGGCATCGGCGCGCGCCTCCGCGACGCGCGTCTGCACGTCGCGCAGCGACTCCTCGTGCCGTGCGGCGAGCAGATTGATCGCGCCGGCGAGCTCGCGCAACTCGCGCGAACCGTCCGCACTCACGCGATGCCCCGGATTGCCGCCTGCGATGAGTCGCAGCGACTCGCTCAGGCGATGCGCCGGTGCGAGATAAGTGCGGGTAAGACCGTATGCGAGCAGGCCGGTGAGCAGGAAGACGATGAAACCCGCAACGACGACCACACCGGCCGAGGCCGACAGCACCTCCCGCAGGGCTGCGTGCTGCTCGGCAACGAGCGCACTGTCGACCATGAGGAAGAGCGCCGCGCACGTCCCGGAGGCGAGGGCGAAGCAGGCGCCCCACACGAGCGCGAGGCGGCGCTTCACGGGGCTACTCCAGCAGATGCTTGACGGTGTCGAGCAATTCCTGCGTGGCGAAAGGTTTCGTGATGTAGGCATCGGCGCCGAGTGCGAGACCTTTCGCGACTTCGGTGTCGCGGCCTTTCGCCGTCAGCATCACGATCTTCATCGAGCGCAGGTCCGGTGCTTCGCGGATCAACTGACACACTTCGAACCCGTTGCGGAGCGGCAGCATGATATCGAGCAGCAGCAGATCGGGGCGGAATTCGCGCGCCACCCGCAACGCCTCTTCGCCGTCGGCGACCGTGCGGATCTCGTAGCCGCTTCTCTCCATGAGAAATTCGAGCGAGACGAGGATATTGGATTCGTCTTCCGCGATCAGGATCTTCTTGCCCATCTCAGGCTTCCCCCAATGCGACCGCCGGCCGCCCTCGCGCCGCCAGGGCAAGGGGGAGCGTGAACGAAAACGTGGCCCCCTCCCCGGGGCGACTCTCGACCCAGAACTCGCCGCCGAGATGACCGATGATCTGACGCGAGATGGGCAGCCCGAGCCCCGTGCCTTGCGGCTTACCCTTGAGAGTATCGCCTACCTGACGGAATTTCTCGAAAATGATTTTCTGGTTCTCGGCGCTGATGCCGGGGCCGTTGTCGCGCACGTCGACGCGAATGGCGCGCGCGTCGTGTCGGAGGCGTATCTCGACTTCCCCCTTATCCTTGTCACAGAACTTGGCGGCGTTCGACAGGAGGTTCAGCATCACCTGAACGAGCCGGTCGCGGTCCGCGAAGAGCGTGGGCACCGGCTCGAGCGCGGTCGTGATCCGGATCGCCCCGTCTTCGAAAAGCTGGCTCGTCGCGACGATCGAGTCGGCGATGATCTCCTTCATGTCGATTTCGGTATCGTGCCATTGCGCGTTGCTCGACTCGAGCTTGGCCAGATCGAGCACCTGGTTGATGAGCCGCGTCAGGCGTTCCGATTCCTTGATGATGATCCCGAGAAAGCGCTCGCGTTGCGCGAGGTCGAGGTCGGGATTGTCCTTCAGGATCTCGGAGAACGCCCTGATCGACGTGAGCGGCGTGCGCAGCTCATGCGTTACCGTCGAGATGAAGTCGTCCTTCATCCGGTCGAGCTCCTGCAGCCGGCGGTTCACTTCGCGCAGCTCGTTGGTCGCCGCTTCGAGCGCGCGCGACTTCTGCTCGAGCTCGCGGCTGTAGGCGAGCACCTGCGACGCTTCGTCGATGATGCCGAGCACTTCGTCGAGGCCGAGCGGCTCCTCCTCGACCACCGTCGCGAGCATCACGCGAGCCGACGCGCTGCCGATCGCCCCCGCGAGCAGCGATTCGACATGATGTACGAAGGCCGCGTCGGCCGTTAACGCGTCGGCGGAGGTCACGCCCTGCGCGGCCGCGTAAGCCGACAGCGCTTCCTTCGCGCGCTCCGGTCCGAGGAATCGCCCGAGGAGCTCGGAGAGGTCGCGCACCGACGCGCTGCCGCGCCAGAAGTGCGAGCCGCCCGCGGCGAGAGAAGGCTTGAAGGCGTCGACGAATAGCATCGCCTGGCGGTGGTCTGTTGCGCTCAACCGCTGGCTGAGCGAGACGCCGACGTAGAGTCCGACGTTCGCGAGCATGCTCCAGAAGAGGCAGTGCGTGATGTCGTCCAGACCTTGCAGGCCGAAAAGCTGCTCGGGTTTGAGCAGCGCCACGCCGAACGGGCCTTCGTGCAGAAAGGTGATCGGCAGCCAGCCCGATTTCGCGAAGGAGGGCAGCAGCAGCGTATACATCCAGACCAGGAACCCGGCGCCGAGACCGCACGTCGCACCGAGACGCGTGCCGCCCTTCCAGTAGATGCCGCCGATGATGGCCGGCGCGAATTGCGCGACCGCGGCGAAGGAGATGAGCCCGATCGAGACGAGCGTGTACGCTTCGCCCGCCAGGTAGAAATAGAGATAACCCAGCACCAGCACCACGACGATCGCGCCGCGCCGGATCGCGAGAAGCAGAGCCGATACGTCGCTGCGCTCGGTGAGTTTGAGCCGCTTCCATCGCAGCAGGACCGGCATGACGAGGTCGTTGCAGACCATGGTGGAAAGGGCGATCGTTTCGACGATCACCATGCCCGTAGCGGCGGAGAGGCCGCCGATGAATGCGAAGAGCGCGAGCGCCGGCTGGTTCTCCGAAATCGGCAGGGTCAGTACGAATGT
This sequence comes from uncultured beta proteobacterium, assembly GCA_963808765.1. Classification (GTDB taxonomy): domain Bacteria; phylum Pseudomonadota; class Gammaproteobacteria; order Burkholderiales; family SG8-41; genus JAQGMV01. Next base: position 155,452 of record CAWEHH010000037.1, on the reverse strand, counting down.
GTCCGCATCCACGCGGCCCGAGGGAAAGTGCAGCAATCCGCCGAGCGCGATCGGCATCACGAAGATGTTGATCGCCAGGAGATACAGCGGAAAGAGCCATATGGCTTTCCAGATGTGACGTTCGTCCACGTTCTCGACGACGGAAACCTGAAACTGTCGCGGCAGGAACATGATCGCGAGCATCGAAAGAAACATGAGCGACGCCCACGTCGTGTAATTGCCGCCGGCGCCGCCGAGGACGAGCAGGGGACTCAAATCGGCAACGGCGGCTGCGCGCTCGAAGATGTCGTCGAAACCGTTGTACATGCCGAAAGTGACAAACAGGCCCACGGCCATGAACGCGAGAAGCTTCACGACGGATTCGAACGCGACCGCAGCCACCAGGCCCTCGTGGCGTTCGGTGGCGTCGAGGTGCCGCGTACCGAAGAGAATCGTGAACGCCGCGAGCAGCATCGCGATATAGAACGTGTTGTCGCCGATGAAAAGCGGCGCGGCCTGCTGATGCGGCATGACGACGTCGGGATACTGGAGCGTGATGGAGAAGCTCGTCGATATCGCCTTCAGCTGGAGAGCGATGTAGGGCACGACGCCGACCACCGCGATCACCGTCACGAGGCCGCCCAGGAGCTGGCTCTTGCCGTAACGCGAAGCGATGAAATCCGCGATCGAGGTGATGCGGTTCACCTTGCTGATGCGAACGATCTTGAGCAGCACGTACCACCAGAGCGCCGCCATCAGGGTCGGACCGAGGTAGATGGGCAGGAACCCGACGCCGCTCGTCGCCGCCCGTCCGACGCTGCCGTAGAACGTCCATGACGTGCAGTAGACCGCCAGCGACAATGCGTAGATGTAGGGATTCGCGATAATGCTGCGGCCCGCGTCGGCGCGTTTGTCGCCGTAGTAGGCGATCGCGAACAGGAGCCCCACGTAGGCGAACGACGCGAGAACGATGACGGTCGCGGTCAGCATGCGCGCATGCCCACCGCACACGCGGGCGAGCGCCTGCACGGCGAGTGCCCCGTCGCCCTTCGGCAAAGAGGTCGCGGGCGCGGGTTCATCGCGTCATCGTAAACGACCCGTCTGTTATTCGGTTCGGCGCTCGACGACGAAAGCCATGAGCACGATGAGCAGCGCCCAGGCGAAGAATACGTACAGATGGATGAGCGGAAAGCCCAGCAGGTGCATGGGCCCCGCGAAGAGTGCGAACAACGGATAGTTAAGGAGCAGGCAGCCCAGGAGAAAGAGCGCGATGAGCCGCTGTCCTTTGGAGCTCATGTGAATGATCGCCGGACCGCGGAGGACTCAGGCAACATCAGCGGACTGTCGTGTCCACGAGTCGGGCACTCTCGTAGACGTCATTCCGGACCGCGCACAAGCGCGATGCGATCCGGAATCCAGAACGGTTTTCCGCCTGGATCCCGGCCTCGCGCCGGGATGAGGACACAGCGAACTAACGGCAGGCGATCCATCAGCCCGCCTGCTTGAGCTGCTCCAGTATCGCCGGATTCTCGAGCGTGGAGACGTCCTGCGCAATCGTCTCCCCCTTCGCGATCGAGCGCAGCAGGCGGCGCATGATCTTGCCCGAGCGCGTCTTCGGCAGATTGTCGCCGAAGCGGATGTCGCGCGGTTTGGCGATCGGCCCGATCTCCTTCCCGACCCATTCCTGAAGCTCCTTGATGACCGCGAGCGCTTGCGCGCCTTCGGGCCGCTCCTGCTTCAGCACGACAAACGCTACGATCGCTTCGCCCGTCACATCGTCGGGGCGTCCGACCACGGCCGCCTCGGCGACCTTCGCGTTGGCGACGAGCGCCGATTCGATCTCCATCGTGCCGAGGCGGTGACCGGCCACGTTCAGCACGTCGTCGATGCGGCCCATGATGCGGATGTACCCGTCTTCGTCGTAGGTCGCGCCGTCGCCCGCCAGATAGTAGCGTCCCTGGAAATCGGCGGGATAGTAGGTGCGCTTGAAGCGATCCGGATCGCCCCAGATCGTCCGCAGCATCGCGGGCCACGGTCGTTTGATCACGAGAATGCCGCCTTTGCCGCGTCCGACGGACTCTCCGGTTTCGTCCACGATGTCGGCGAAGATGCCCGGCAGGGGGAACGTCGCGGAGCCCGGTTTGGTCGGCGTGGCACCTGGAAGCGGCGTGATCATGTGGCCGCCGGTCTCGGTCTGCCACCAGGTATCCACGATCGGGCAGCGGCCTCCGCCGACCGTTTCGTGATACCACATCCACGCTTCGGGGTTGATCGGCTCGCCGACGGTGCCCAGGATGCGCAGCGACTTCAGGTTGTATCTCTTGGGCAGATCGCCGCCGGCCTTGATCAGCGAGCGAATCGCCGTGGGCGCGGTGTAGAAGACGTTGACCTTGTGGTCCTGGATCATCTTCCAGAAGCGCCCCGCGTCGGGATACGTCGGCACGCCTTCGAAGATGATCCCCGTCGTGCCGCACGCGAGCGGCCCGTAACAGACGTAAGAGTGACCGGTCACCCAGCCCACGTCGGCCGTGCACCAGAACACATCCGTCGGCTTGTGGTCGAACACCCACTTCATGGTGAGGATCGTCCACAGCAGATAACCGCCGGTGGAGTGCTGGATGCCTTTCGGCGTTCCCGTCGAGCCGGACGTATACAGGATGAAGAGCGGATGCTCGGCGCCCACCCATTCGGGCTCGCACGTTTCCGCTTGTCCCGCCATCAGATCGTGCAGCCAGAGATCGCGCGCGGCATCCCACTTCACGTTGCCACCGGTGCGTTTGTACACGACGACCTTGCGCACGCAATCACAGCCGCCCATCTCGAGCGCTTCGTCGACCGCCGCCTTGAGGGCGATCGTGCGTCCGCCGCGCATCTGCTCGTCGGCCGTCAGCACGGTGACGGCGCCGGCATCGATGATGCGCTCGTGCAGGCTCTTCGCCGAGAATCCGCCGAACACGACCGAGTGGATCGCGCCGATGCGCGCGCACGCCTGCATCGCGACGATTACTTCGATCGACATGGGCATGTAGATGATGGTCCGGTCGCCTTTGCCGATGCCGAGCGACTTCAGCCCGTTCGCGAGCTGGCACACGCGCCGGTGGAGTTCCTTGTACGTGACGCGCGTCACCGTGCCGTCGTCCGCCTCGAAAATGATCGCGGTCTTGTCAGGCTGCGTCTCGAGGTGCCGGTCCAGGCAGTTGTAGGAGACGTTCAGCTCGCCGTCCTCGAACCACTTGAAGAAGGGCGGGTTCGATTCGTCCAGCACTTTCGTGAACGGTTTGTGCCAGAGCAATTCCTCTCGCCCGAAGCGTGCCCAGAATCCGCTGAAGTCGCGCTCCGCTTCCGCGCAGAGCGCGCGGTAGGCGTCCATGCCGGAGACATTGGCCTTTCGCACGAGCTCCGCAGGCGGCGGGAAGACCCGAGTCTCCTGGAGCACGGATTCGATGGTGGACATGAGCTTCCTCCGACTGAGGGTGCGGGATAGACTGTTGGCGTCGTATGCCCGCATCGGACCGCGCGAGCGCGTGCGGGCGCATGTGCGATTGATGGAATCACTAATCGTCCGCGTTGTAAAGGCGCGCGAGACCGCCGGATGCTGGCGCGGAAAAGCCATCGCGGGCATACTTGCGGCTTTGTTGATTTCGACGGCGGGCCGCCCCGCATTGCATGGTAGTGAACCTGGTCAGGTCCGGAAGGAAGCAGCCACAGCTATTCTCTGCAAGTGCCGGGGGTCCGGCTCGCCACCCTTCTACCGTGCGTCTGTCGCGGCGTGCCTGCGGCTCGCGCGTCGCGCGTGTGGCGTTGCATGCACTGCTCGCGTGTACGGCGGTGACAGCACGCGCGCTCGGCGGCGTCGCCTTCGAACTCGGCAGCGGTGACGGCGTGAAGACGGGGCGCGCCGCGTTGCAGCGGGACTGGAACTCGCGCTGGCTGCAAAGCGCGAACTGGCGCGTCGGGGGTTACTGGGATGTCGCCCTCGGCTACTGGAACTGGAACAACACCGCGCCGGGGCTGCACGAGGAGCTCTTCGATTTCGGGCTGACGCCGGTCTTGCGTCTGCAGCCGAACGGATTGGCGGGTCCCTACGTAGAAGCAGGCATCGGACTCCATCTCCTGTCGCACAGCTCGATCGGAGAACGCCGGATGGTACGGCGTTCCAGTTCGGCAGTCATGTCGGCGTGGGCTACCGTTTCGGTGCCAGACGCAGCTGCGAGGTGGGCTACCGGTTTCAGCATATTTCGAACGCAGACATCAAGAAGCCCAACGCGGGCATGAATTTCCATCAACTGAGGGTGCAGTATCACTTCTAGAAGCGTGACTCGTGACTCGTGACTCGTAACTCGAGGGACGACGATTTACTGCCGGGCTTGCGTAAAATGCGAGTCTCCCGTCACCCGTCACGATTCACTCTCACTCAGTGACTCAAGTTCTCGCCCGCAAGTGGCGCCCCCGCAGTTTCACGGAGCTCGTCGGCCAGGAGCATGTCGTGCGCGCGCTGTCGAACGCGCTGCGCGAGGGGCGTCTGCACCATGCGTATCTCTTCACGGGCACGCGCGGCGTCGGCAAGACGACGCTCGCCCGCATCATCGCGAAGGCGCTGAACTGCGAAACCGGCGTGACCGACGCGCCGTGCGGCACGTGTCCGGCGTGCACCGAGATCGATGCGGGACGTTTCGTCGATCTGATCGAGCTCGATGCGGCCTCCAACACGCAGGTCGACAACATGCGGGAGCTCCTTGAAAACGCGCTGTATGCGCCGACCGCCGCCCGTTACAAGGTCTACATCATCGATGAAGTGCACATGCTCTCGCGCAATGCGTTCAACGCGATGCTGAAGACGCTCGAAGAGCCGCCGGAGCACGTGAAGTTCGTCCTCGCGACGACCGAGCCGCAGAAGATTCCGGTCACCGTGCTGTCCCGGTGCCTCCAGTTCAACCTGAAGCAGATTCCGGCCGCACAGATCCAGCAACAGCTCGCGAAGGTGCTGGAGGCCGAAGCGGTCGCGTTCGAGCCGCCCGCGGTCGCGGCGATAGCACGCGCTGCGCAGGGGAGTCTCCGCGACGCGCTGTCGTTGCTGGACCAGGCGATCGCGTATGGCGCCGGCAAAGTCGAGCTCGAGCCCACACGCGCCATGCTGGGCGCGGTCGATCAGACCTATCTGCACGCGATCCTGCGCGCGCTCAGCCGCTCGGACGGCGCACAGGCGATCGCCGAAGCGGACCGGATGGCCGAGCGCTCGCTCTCTTTCGAAATGGCGCTGCAGGATCTGGGAACGCTGCTGCACAGGATCGCGCTGCTGCAGATCGTGCCGCAGGCCGTGTCCGAGGAAGATCCCGACGTCGCCGCGCTGCGCGAGCTCGCTGCGCTCTTCAGCGCCGAGGAGTTGCAGCTCTACTATCAGATCGCGGTGCAGGCGCGCAGCGAGATCGGTTTCGCGCCGGACGAATACGCGGGCTTCACGATGGCGCTCATCAGAATGCTCGCCTTCGCGCCGGCGAGCGAAACGCCTGTCGAACCCGCGGCGCAGGGGACACGCGAACGCGGGCACACGCCGCGCTCGAGCCTTCCCGTTCAGGACGCCGCGCCGCGTTCTTCGGCGGCCGCGGTGAGCGCCCCGGCGGCCATGCCACCCGCTCCGGCTGTCGCGCCACCCGCTCCGGCTGCCGCGCCACCGCTTCGGCTGCTGCGCCACCCGCTCCGACAGCCGCGACGCGGGCGCTGGCCGATGTCCCGATGGTCCCCGCGGATCTCGACCCGAATACATGGGCAGCGACCGTCGAGAAACTTGGCGTGACGGGAATGGCGCGCATGCTGGCCGAGCGTTGCGAGCTCTCGCACCTCGATGCGCAACGTATCGAGCTGCGCTTGCCTAAGGCCCATGAGCGACTGCTCGAGAAGGGCTACGAAGAACGGCTCAAGGCCGCGTTGACAAAACAGTTTGGCGCGACGGTCAGGATTTCCATCCGCGTGGGTGAAGCGAACGGCAGCTCTCCATCCGCTCTTGCGGAGCGCGAACGCGAGCGGCAGCAGGCGAAAGCGATCGCGGAAATCGAGCAGGATCCTTTCGTGCGGGATCTGGTCGAAAACTTCGACGCGCGCGTGAACGAAGGCTCCATCAAACCTCTACAGTGATAGGGAACGATATGAAGAACCAGCTTGCCGGGCTCATGAAGCAGGCGCAGCAGATGCAGGAAAACATGAAGAAGGCGCAGGAGCAGCTCGCTTCCATGGAAGTGGAGGGACAATCCGGCGCGGGCATGGTCAAGGTGGTCATGACCTGCCGCCATGACGTGAAGCGCGTCTCCATCGACGAAAGCCTGCTCAAGGACGACAAGGACATGCTCGAAGACCTGATCGCAGCCGCCGTGAACGACGCCGTGCGGCGGGTCGAGAGCACGGTGCAGGAGAAGATGGCGGGTGTCACGGCGGGGATGCCGCTTCCGCCGGGCTTCAAGCTTCCGTTCTAGGAGAATGGCATGTTGGAAGGCCCGTGCCGGTGAATGACGGGCGGACAGTGCTTGTTGCCGCGATTCGTCTGTTGTTCAGGCGCTTTCATTCATCACTCTCATCCGTCATCCCTCATCCCTCGATGAAAACCCCTGCCACGCTCGAGGAGCTGATCGCCGCCTTGCGCTGTCTGCCGGGCGTGGGTCCGAAGTCGGCGCAGCGCATGGCCTACCATCTGCTCCAGCGCGACAAGCCGGGCGCGCAGCGTCTTGCCGCCGCGCTCGCGCTCGCACTGGAGCGCATGCGGCATTGCGAGCGCTGCAACAGCTTCACCGAAGACCCCGTATGCGTGCTGTGCCGCTCGCAGCGGCGCGACCCGGGCCTGCTCTGCGTCGTGGAGACACCCGCGGATCTACTGATGATGGAGCAGGCGCAGTGCTACGAAGGCTTGTATTTCGTGCTGATGGGCGCGCTCTCACCGCTCGACGGCATCGGTCCGCGCGAAATCCATCTGGACCGGCTCGTGCGGCGGGCGACGGACGGCGTCGTGCGTGAAGCGATCCTTGCCACGAACTTCACCGTCGAAGGCGAAGCGACGGCGCATTACGTCGGGGAGCTCTTGCGCGCGCGAGGATTGAAAGTCAGTCGTATCGCGCGCGGCCTGCCGGTCGGCGGCGAGCTCGAGCACGTCGACAGCGGTACACTCGCGCAGGCCGTTTTCGAACGGCGCGAGGCTTAGGGACTCTTAAGGTCGACGCCGATGGCGCAGCACAGACAGGCCAGCCGCAGCCGCAACCGCACGCGCAGCCCGCTGCGTCCGCCCACGCGCAAGCTCGCGGCAGGTTCGAGAAGCCGCCCCGCGACCTCCCGCGGCTATGCGCGCACCGCCGCGCACCGCCCGCTGGTCGATGCGCCCTCGCAGAAGCTGCACAAAGTGCTCGCCCAGGCGGGGCTCGGCTCGCGCCGGCTCATGGAAGAGTGGATCCGCGAAGGCAAGGTGACGGTGAACGGCACGGTCGCGACGATCGGCACGCGTGTCAACCCGAGCGACTCGATCCGCATCGGCAGGAAGAGCGTGCGCTGGCCGGCAACGCATCGACTGCCGCGCGTGCTCGTCTATCACAAGCCCGAAGGCGAGATCGTGTCGCACGAAGACCCGGAAGGGCGCGCGAGTGTCTTCGACCAGTTGCCGCAACTGCGAGGCGCCAAGTGGCTCGCGGTGGGGCGTCTCGATTACAACACGTCGGGCCTGCTCATCTTCACGACGTCGGGCGAGCTCGCGAATCGCATGATGCATCCGCGATTCGCCGTCGAGCGCGAATACGCGGTGCGCATCATCGGGCAGCTCAACGCGAGCCAGCTCGAGCGGCTGAAGAACGGTATCGAGCTCTCCGACGGTCTGGCGAAGTGCGACGCGGTTTCCGACGAGGGCGGCGAGGGGTCCAACCACTGGTATCGCATCGTGCTGCGGGAAGGCCGCAATCGCGTCGTGCGCCGCATGTTCGAAGCGCTGGGACTCACGGTGAGCCGGCTGATCCGCGTGCGTTTCGGCGTGGTCGCGCTGCCGCCGCGCCTGAAGCGCGGGCAGGTGACTTCGCTGCCCGCGGCCGAGGTGAAACGGCTGCTCGCCTGGCTTGACGACGCGCAGCCGGCGAGTCCCCGAGAAGCGCCTCTCGCGTAATCAGAAAGACGCAGTCGTCGCCGCCGCTCGTCTCGGGCCACACGAGCGGAAGACGCGGGAACGCGCGCTCGACGCGCCGGCGGTTGTGTCCCGACTTCGACGACGAGCAGCCCGCCCGCGCCCAGATGGCGCGGCGCTTCCTGGACGATGCGCCTCACGAGGTCGAGACCGTCGACGCCTCCGACAAGCGCGATGCGCGGCTCACGCCGGTATTCCGCAGGCAGCCTTTCCATCACGGCATCACGCACGTAAGGCGGGTTCGACACGATCAATTCGTAGCGACGGCGGCCGAGCGCGGAAAAAAGGTCCGACACGATGGGCCTCACCCGGCGCGCCAGGCCATAGTCCGACGATATTGAGGCGGGCCAGTTCGAGCGCGCCCGCGGAGATGTCGGCGGCGTCGACGTGCGCGTTCGGGAAGGACAGCGCTGTCAGGATCGCGAGACAGCCGCAGCCCGCGCATAGATCGAGGGCACGGCGCACGGGCCGGCCCGGCGGGATCCACGGGACGCAGATCGTCGCGCAGAAGCTCGGCGATGTAAGAGCGTGGGACGAGCGCACGCTCGTCGATCCTGAAGCGATGCTCTCCCAGCCACGCCTCTCCCGTGAGATAGGCGGCCGGCTTGCGCGTCCGGATGCGCGCCGCGACGAGCGCTTCGATCCGCTGCCTTTCGTTCGCGGCGATCGGTCGATCGAGATGCGGCGCGAGCGCATCGAGCGGCAGGCTCAATGCGTGCAGAACGAGCCACGCCGCTTCGTCGCGCGCGTTGGTCGTTCCGTGGCCGTAAGAGAGGTGCGCGGCTTCGAACCGGCGCACGGCATCGCGCAAGACCGCCCGCAGTCTCGGATCGGTCAGAGTCTCGCCGCCGCGGTGGGGCCTCACCGCGATCTTCCGCTGCCGCCCCTACCTGAGCGCGTCCAGATTGAGTTTGATGCTCGAAAGATCGTCCTGGGCACGTCGAGGCGGCGGCCGGCACGGGTGTGGGCGCGGCCGCGGGTTTCGCAGCCGGTGTGGACATGGCCATCCCGGACTTCGACGCGTTGTTGATGAGCCAGTGCAGGTTGGTGGGCGAATCCGCGTTGGTCATCGCCTCGTCGAGCGAGATGCGTCCGTCGCTGTAGAGCTTGAAGAGCGCCTGCTCGAAGGTCTGCGAGCCCGGGGCGAGGCTTTGTTCCATCGCGTCCTTGATCTGGTCGATCTCGCCCTTGCGGATGAGATCCTGGATGTGGCTCGTGTTCAGCATCAACTCGACTGCCGGCACGATATCGCCGCCCACGTCGTGCAGGAGACGCTGCGAAATGACCGCTTTCAGGCTCACCGACAGATCCATGAGCAGCGAGTCGCGCGCTTCGTGCGGAAACAGATTGATCACGCGCGTAAGCGCGTAGTAGCTGTTGCTCGAATGCAGTGTCGAAAGGCAGAGGTGGCCCGTCTGCGCGTACTGGAGCGCCGCCTGGAACGTCTCGCGGTCGCGGCACTCGCCGATCAGGATGACGTCGGGCGCTTCGCGCATCGCACTCACGAGCGCGTTGCGGTACGAGAGCGTGTCGATGCCCACTTCGCGCTGGTTGACGATGCTCCTCGCGTGCTTGTACATGAACTCGATCGGATCTTCGATCGTGAGGATGTGTCCGGAGGTGGCCTGGTTGCGGTGATTGATCATCGCGGCGAGCGTGCTCGACTTGCCCGAACCGGTGGCGCCGACCACCAGGATCAACCCGCGCTTTTCCAGCGCGAGGTCTTTCAGCATGAGCGGCAGGCGAAGCTCTTCGACCGTCGGAATCGCGACCTTGATGTGGCGAATGACCAGCGCGCAGGCGCCGCGCTGCTTGAAGACGTTCACGCGGAAGCTGCCGATGCCCTTCTCGACGAGCGAGAAGTTGATCTCGAGATCGCGTTCGAAGGTCGCGATCTGCTCTTCGGTCATGGCCTCGTAGGCGATGCGCTTGAGCATGGACGCGTCGAGGACTTTCTGGTCGACGGCCACGAGCTCGCCCCGGATCTTGATCTGGACGGGCGCGCCTGCCGTGAAAAAGAGATCGGATGCCTCCGCGTCGGCCATCAGCTTGAAGAGTGTTTTCACGAACATGGGGATGTCCCGGGTGTGCTTCGCGCGCGGCTTGGCGAAAAACGCCGCTATTGTCCCAAGATTCGCGCGGAAGGGGTCGGAGGGGCCTCGGGGAAGCGGAGCGCTCGGGGAGGGGATGAGCGCCGCACGGTTAGCAAGGCCCGCTCATCAATCGCTGCGCAGCAGCTCGTTGATGCTGGTCTTCGCCCGCGTCTGAGCGTCCACCTGCTTCACGATGACCGCGCAATAGAGGCTGTAGCGCCCATCGGCAGAAGGCAGTGAGCCCGGCACCACCACGGAACCGGCCGGCACCCGTCCGTAGAGCACCTCACCCGTATCGCGCCGGTAGATCTTCGTGCTCGCGCCGATGAAGACACCCATGGAGATCACGCAACCTTCCTCGACGATCACCCCTTCCACGATCTCGGAGCGCGCGCCGACGAAACAGTTGTCTTCGATGATGGTCGGATTCGCCTGGAGCGGCTCCAGCACCCCGCCGATGCCCACGCCGCCCGACAGATGCACGTTGCGCCCGATCTGCGCGCACGAGCCGACGGTCGCCCAGGTGTCCACCATCGTGCCTTCATCGACGTAGCCGCCGATGTTCACGAACGAGGGCATGAGCACGACGTTCTTCGCGATGTAGGCGCCATAGCGCACCGCCGCGGGCGGAACGACCCGAAAGCCGCATTCCTGGAACGTCGCGCGGTCATAGCCCGCGAATTTCGAGGGCACCTTGTCGTAATAGTGGGTATAGCCGTCCTCGATCACTTCGTTGTCTTCGAGGCGGAACGAGAGCAGCACGGCCTTCTTCGCCCATTGGTGCGTGACCCATTCGCCACCGATCTTTTCGGCCACGCGGAGCTTGCCCCCGTCGAGGAGCTCGATCGTCTCGAGCACCGCTTCGCGCAGTTCGGTCCCCGCCGTCTCGGGCGAAAGCGACGCGCGATTCTCCCACGCGGCATCGATGGTCTTGCGCAGCTCGTCCGTCATCTCGTTACCTCGTACCTCGTTATCCGCTCCTGAGGACCGCGCCGAAGCGCGGCCCGTCGTTTCCCGCCGGATGCCTGCGTCGCATTGCGCCGCGCGGCAGTGGCCGCTCGCGTTCCACATGATCAAAGCCCGAGAAAGAAATCCCGGATGCGCCGCGCGGACTCCGCGCATTCCTCGGTCGAGCTCACGAGTGCGATGCGGACCCGATCGGTGCCCGGATTGACGCCCCGGGACTCGCGCGCAAGATAGCTGCCCGGCAGGACCGAGACGGCCTGCGTCTCGTAGAGCCGGCGCGTGAATTCGGGATCGGGGATGGGCGTGTGCACCCACAGGTAGAACGCGGCGTCCGGCGTTTCCACTTCGACGTGCGGGCGGAGAACGCGCAGCGCGGTATCGAACTTTTCCCGATAGAGGCGCCGGTTCTCGACCACGTGCGCTTCGTCTTTCCATGCCGCGATGCTGGCCGCCTGCACCGGCGGGCTCATGACGCAGCCGTGATACGTGCGGTACAGGTAGTACTTCTGGATGACGTTCGCGTCGCCCGCGACGAATCCCGAGCGCATGCCCGGCACGCTGGAACGCTTCGACAGGCTCGAGAACACGATCAGGCGAGGGAAACCTTCCCGGCCGAGCTGCTGCGCGGCTTCGAGCGCGCCCAGCGGCGGATGCGCTTCGTCGAAATGAATCTCGGAGTAGCACTCGTCGGACGCGATGATGAAGCCGTACTTGTCCGAGAGGGCGAAGAGCGCCTTCCAGTCCGAGAGCGGCATCAGGTGGCCGGTGGGATTTGCCGGCGAGCACACGTAGATCAACTGCGTGCGCCGCCACTCGTCCGCGGAAAGCTCCTCCCAGTCGAAGGCGTAGTTGCGCGAGGGCAGGCTGTTCAGATACACGGCGTGCGCACCGGCGAGAATCGCGGCCCCTTCGTAGATCTGATAGAACGGGTTGGGACATACGACGATCGGATCGGGCTTCGTGTTGTCCACCACGGCTTGCGCGATCGCGAACAGCGCTTCGCGTGTGCCGGTGACGGGGATCACCTGCCGGTTCGGGTCGATCGCCTTGATGCCGTAACGTTTCCTGATCCAATCGGCGATCGCATTGCGCAGCGCATCGCCACCGAGCGTCGGTGGATAGACGGCGAGCCCATCGAGATTCGCAATCAGCGCTTCCTTGATGAACGCCGGCGTCGGGTGCTTGGGCTCCCCGATGTAGAGGTTGATCAGGTTCAGCCCGGCCGCCGGTTTGGCACCTTCGAGAAGCCCGCTGAGCTTCTGGAAAGGGTACGTTTGCAGCCGCTCGAGACGGGGATTCAAGGGGACGGCGCTCGCTCTTCGGTTAGCTCACGCACCTCCGCGAGCCGAAAAGGCAGATTATAGAAGCATTTGCCCGTGCACTCGCGGTGTCATGCTTCGCAAGTTCGCGGCATTACAGCAGTCGTCATTCCGGACAGCGCGCTCGCGCGCGTGATCCGGTATCCGCCTTCCCCCGCCTCGGGGGAAGGTAGGATGGGGGCAACGCTTTTTGCCTGGATCCCGGCCTCGCGCCGGGATGACGTTTGTGGAATGCACTTCCGACACGCAACACTAGCGGGTGCTGCGGCTTGCGGGCACGTCCTCCAGATCCGGCAAGGACGCCGATTTCCAGCCGGACTTCGCATGCTCGGCCACGACGGTCGTGAAAATGCCGCCGCGCACGTAGAACCGCGCGGTGAGCCGCATGAAGCGCGGGCTCAATGCCGCGACGAGATCGTCGAGGATCCGGTTCGTCACCGCTTCATGAAACGCGCCTTCGTTGCGATACGACCATATGTAGAGCTTCAGACTCTTCAACTCCACGCACAGCTTGTCCGGCACGTAATCGAGAACGAGCGTTGCGAAATCGGGCTGGCCCGTCTTCGGACACAGGCACGTGAACTCCGGAATCTCCATGTGGATCCGGTAGTCGCGGCGCGGCGTCGGATTCGGAAAAGTTTCGAACGCTCTCGAAGGCTTGCTCGGCATCGGGTTCTGGCGAAAGCGGCTATGCAGGCGGGGAAATCGGATTAAAATGGCGCGCTGACCCAGTCGAAGCAATTATAAAGGGCAGCGGATCAGAGTGCGCCTCACGCAGATCAACCTCGCCGGCTTCAAGTCTTTCGTCGATCCCACACGTATTCCCACACCTGGCCAGCTCGTCGGCATCGTAGGGCCGAACGGCTGCGGCAAGTCGAACGTCATCGACGCCGTGCGCTGGGTGCTCGGTGAAACCTCCGCGAAGCACCTGCGGGGGGAAACCATGCAGGACGTGCTCTTCAACGGCTCCGGTCAGCGCAAACCGGTGAACCGCGCGAGCGTCGAGCTCGTCTTCGACAACAGCCTCGGAAGAGCCGCGGGACAATGGTCGCGAGTACGCCGAGATCTCGATCCGCCGCGTGCTCCAGCGCGACGGCGACTCGTCGTACTACATCAACAACATCCACGTCCGGCGCCGCGACATCGCCGACATCTTCCTCGGTACGGGACTCGGTGCGCGCGCCTACGCGATCATCGAGCAGGGAATGATCTCCCGCGTGATCGAGGCGAAGCCGGAGGAGCTGCGAATATTTCTCGAAGAGGCCGCGGGCGTGTCCAAGTACCGCGAGCGGCGGCGCGAGACCGAGCTGAGGTTGAAGGACACGCGTGAGAACCTCCAGCGCGTGGACGACATCCGGCAGGAGCTGGAACAGCAGCTCGAGCACCTGCAGAGCCAGGCCGAGATCGCGAGCCGTTACCACGAGCTTCAGCGCGAATTGAACACGACGCAGGGCCTTTTGTGGCTCACGAAGCGCAACGAGGCCACCTCGGCCCGCAACCGGCACGCGCGGGAGATCGAGCGCATCACCGTGGAGCTCGAATCCGAAACGGCGAAGCTGCGGGAAGCCGAGAAGCGCCTGGAGGCTTTGCGCGAGGCGCACTATCGTTCAGGCGACGCCATGCATGCCGCGCAGGGCGCGCTTTACGAATCCAATGCCGAAGTCGCGCGGATCGAGCAGCAGATCGCGCACGTGCGGGAGAACCGCGAACGCATCGAGCACCAGATCGCGAACCTGCAGACGCAGGCTTCGAATACGGAAGGCCAGTTGCGCGCGGCTGAAGGCAACCTCGAGCGCTGGCGCGCCGAGATGGGCACTGCGCGCGAAGCGCTCGTCGTCACGGAAACCGCCCTTGCGCAGGAGAGCGACAAGCTGCCGGTCGTCGAAGAGGCGTTCCGTGCGAGCAACAACCGGCGGCACGAACTGCAACATGCGCTGGCGCAAGCCGAGCAGGCGTTGCAGGTGGAGCAGACGAAGCTCGGCCATGCGGCACGGGTGCTGGAGCAGCTCGGCCAGCGGGAAGAGCGGCTGCGCGAAGAAGAGGCCGGCCTCGCCGTGCCGGACGAAGCGGCGCTCGAGCGCGTGGAAACCGACGCACGCACGCTGGACCAGACGTTGGGCGAGGCGCGCGAGAACCTGGCGCGCGACGAAGCTGCCCTGCCGCAGCTCGAGCAAAACCTCCGCGAACAGCTTGAACGCTGCGACACGGTCAACCAGCAGGTGACGGAGCTCACGGCGCGTATCGGCGCTCTGACGCAGCTTCAGGAACGCATCGCGCGCGGGGCGGAGTTGAAGGACTGGCTCGCGGCGCGAGAACTCGGGTCGGCTTCGCGTCTGTGGCAGGGAATCTCGATCGAACCCGGATGGGAAGACGCGCTCGAATCCGTTCTGCGTGAACGGCTGAACGCGCTGGTCCTCGAAGACGTCGATCGCGCCGGCGAATGGTCCGTGGATGCGCCGCCCGGCAAGCTGACGCTCATCGAGATGAGCACGCCGGCGCCGGTGCCGGGCGCGTTCCCGCCGGAAGGCATGGAACCGCTGCAGCGCCTGGTCACGTGTCGCGACACGCGGCTGCAGCCCGTGCTGCAGGACTGGCTGCATCAGGTATTCGTGGTGTCGGACGCGAGGTCGGGGCTCGCGTTGCGCGGGAGGTTGCCTGCCGGGGCGATGCTCGTCACACGCGAGGGCCATCTCTACACGCGGCACAGTGTCAGCCTGCATGCACCGGATTCCGAGCTGCATGGCGTGCTGTCGCGCCAGCGTGAGATCGAGTCGCTGGAAAAGCACGCCGCGCTCAAGCGTGAGGCGCTCGCCGCCGAGCAGGCGCATGTGACGGACGCGGAGCGCGCGATCGAGTCGCACAGAACCGCGCTCACGGCACTGCGCCAGACCGTTGCCGATGCGCAGCAGCGGCATCATGCGCTCCAGATGGAGGCGCTGCGGTTCTCGGAGCAGGCGCAAAGGGTGAAGCAGCGGGCCGGGCAGATCGCGTCCGGGTTGGTCGAGATCGAGGAGCAGAAGAGGATCGAGTCCGGGCATCGGGCGGCCGCGGACGCGAACCGCGAGCGGCTCGAGCGCGAAGCCGCAAACACGCGCGCGGAGCTCGACGCGGCAACCGAGCTCTACGGCCGCGCCGACGCCGTGCTGCGCAAGCAGCGCGAAGCGCTCGACCAGGCGCGCCATGCGCATCAGGAGGCCGTGTATCAGGCGCGCAGCGCCGAAGAGAAAGTTCGCGACGTCGAGGAGAGCATCCGCACGCTCACCGAGCAGCGTGCAGCGCTCGCCGCGACGCTGACGGCGGAAGAAGAAGCGCTCGCCCAATGCGACGAAGCGCCGTGGCAGGCGCAGCTTCAGGAAGCGCTGGGCTTGCGCGGCCAACGTGAACAGGCGCTTGCCGCCGCGCGCGACGCACTGGCTGCGACCGAGACGCAATTGAAGGACGTCGAGCAGGAACGCTTCTCGGTCGAGCAGCAACTCGGCCCGTTGCGCGAGCGCGTGGGCGAAGTGCGCCTGAAAGAGCAGGAGGCGCGGCTCACCGAAGAGCAGTTCGCGCAGCAGCTCACCGAATCCGGCGCGGACGAAGTCGCGTTGCAGGCGATGCTCGCGAAGGGCACGCGCTCGGGCGCCATGCAGGCGGAGATCGCGCGTCTGAATGAAGAGATCCGGGTGCTCGGGGCGGTGAACCTCGCTGCCCTGGAGGAACTGCAGGCCGCGCAGGAGCGCAAGAGTTATCTCGACGCGCAGTCGCAGGATCTGCGCGAGGCGATGACGACGCTCGAGGATGCGATCCGCCGCATCGATCGCGAGACGCGCGAGCGGCTGCAGACGACGTTCGACGAAGTCAACGCGCATTTCGGGAAGATGTTTCCGGCGCTCTTCGGTGGAGGAACCGCGAAGCTCGTGCTGACCGGAGAGGAAATCCTCGACAGCGGCGTTCAGGTGATCGCGCAGCCGCCGGGCAAGAAGAACACGAGCATCCATCTGCTCTCCGGCGGTGAAAAGGCGCTCACCGCGCTCTCGCTCGTGTTCTCGATGTTTCAGTTGAACCCCGCGCCGTTCTGCCTGCTCGACGAGGTCGACGCGCCGCTCGACGATCACAACACCGGGCGCTTCTGCGATCTCGTGCGCAGGATGTCCGAACACTCGCAGTTCCTCTTCATCAGTCACAACAAGATCACGATGGAGATCGCGAACCAGCTTCTCGGCATCACCATGCAGGAGCCGGGGGTCTCGCGCGTCGTCGCGGTCGACATCGAGGAAGCGATGAAGCTCACGGAAGAGGCAGCCGCGTAGGGGGCAGCGCTCGCATGAGCGATCTGCAGTTGAGCCTGCTGATTATCGGCGCCGTAGTCGTTGTGGGCATCGTCGCGTTCAACTGGTTTCAGCAACGGCGGCTCACACGCCGGCTCCATGAGGGCGCGCGTGAGACGCGCGAGGAGCCCACGCAGCCGAAGGTGGCGAAGCCCGCGCCCGCACGCATCGAGCCGAAACCGCCTCCCCCGCGTCCCGAGCGAGTCGCTCCGGAGCGCTCGCCCGCGCGCGAGCCGGCCGCCCGGGTGAAGGACGAAGCACCGCCTCTGGTTGCTGCGCTGCCGCCGCTCCCGGGCGTGGATCTCGCGATCGATTATGTCGTTGCGCTCGATGCCGATGAGCCGATCAGCGCCGCGGGCCTGGCGGACCTCCACACGCGGGCAGCAGCATCGACCGGACGCCGCTTCCGTGTGTTCGGATTCAACACCGCCCGCAGCGAATGGGAGGAAGCGGGACGGCTGAGCGGCGGACGCTACCCCCACCTGCGCGTCGCGCTGCAACTGGTGAGGCGCGCGGGTCCCGTGGATCTCGCGTCGCTCACGGCCCTGTGCGCCGCGGCGCAGGAGTGCGCCGAACGTTTCGGCGCGCGAGCGACTTGTCCCGACGTGCAGGCGACGCTCGCGGCCGCGAGCGACCTCGACGCGTTCTGCGCCGAGGTCGACATCGCGATCGGCGTGAACGTCATCGCACCGGCTGGAACGAAGTTCGCGGGCTCACGCATTCGCGCGCTGGCCGAAGGCGCGGGTTTGAGGCTCGAGCCGCATGGCGTGTTCCACTACTCCGACGGCGGGCAGCAGTCGCTCTTCACGCTCGACAACCATGAGCCCGCGCCGTTCCTGCCCGAGCAGGTCAAGCAGCTCACGACGGGCGGGATCACGCTCCTGCTGGACGTGCCCCGCGTTGCGAACGGCTCCGTCGCGCTCGAGCTCATGCTGCGCGTCGCGGCCGAGCTCGCGCAAGGACTTGGCGGCGCGTTGGTCGACGACAACCGCGTGCCGCTCACCGACCGGTCGGTCAAAGCGATTCAGCAGCAGCTCGCCGCCATCCATTCCAGGATGGAGGCTCGTGGAGTCGCGCCCGGGAGCGCGCGCGCGTTGCGTCTGTTTTCATGACCGCTTCACGGGAAGTGCGCGAGCGCCTGGCGGCGTTGCGCGAGGAGATCGAGCGCCACAACTATCAGTATTACGCGCTCGACGAGCCGTCGGTCCCGGACTCGGAGTACGACGCGCTTTTTCGCGAGCTCCAGGAGCTCGAAAGCCGCCATCCCGAACTCGTCACGCCCGATTCGCCCACGCAGCGCGTCGGCGCCGAGGCGCAGACGGCATTCGGCAAAGTGCAGCATCGCGTGCCGATGCTCTCGCTCATGAACGCGCTGTCCGAGGAGGAAGTCATCGCGTTCGACCGGCGGGTGCGCGAAGGCCTTGCGGAAGACACGGTCGAGTATGCCGCCGAACCGAAATTCGACGGGCTCGCGATCAGTCTCACGTATGAGGACGGTGCGTTCGTGCGCGGCTCGACGCGGGGCGACGGCTACACCGGTGAAGACGTGACGGCCAATCTGCGCACGATCCGCGCGATTCCGCTGAAACTCAGCGGCGCCAAGCGCCCGGAGCTGATGGAAGTGCGCGGCGAAGTGCTCATGTTGAAGCGCGCGTTCGCGGCGCTCAACGCCGCGCAGCGGGAGAAGGGCGAGCGCGAGTTCGTGAATCCGCGCAACGCCGCGGCGGGCGCGCTCCGTCAGCTCGACGTGCGCATCACCGCGTCGAGGCAGCTCACGTTCTACGCCTACGGCATCGGCGCCGTCGAGGGTGCGCCTCGATTGGCGCGGCACAGCGAGGTCCTCGACTATCTCGCCGGCAACCGGTTCCGTGTGGCCGCCGAGCGGGCGGTCGTGCGCGGCCTCGGGGAAGTGCTCGAGTATTACCGCGGGATCGGGGAGCGCCGCGCGTCTCTGCCCTACGACATCGACGGCGTCGTCTACAAGGTGAACGACCTGAAAGCGCAGGAGCGCCTCGGCTTCGTCGCGCGCGCGCCGCGCTATGCGATCGCCCACAAGTTTCCCGCCGAAGAGGCGACGAGCCGCGTCGAGGCGATCGAGGTGCAGGTGGGCCGCACGGGCGCGCTCACACCCGTCGCCCGACTGACGCCGGTGTTCGTGGGTGGCGTGACGGTGACGAACGCGACGCTGCACAACCTCGATCAGGTGCGCGCGAAAGACGTGCGGGTCGGCGATACGGTCCATGTGCGTCGCGCGGGCGACGTGATTCCGGAGGTCGTGCGTGTCGTCCTCGAACAGCGGCCCGGCGACCGCGAGCCGCCGCTTTTCGAGATGCCGCCGCAGTGTCCCGTGTGTGGCTCCAGGGTCGAGCGCATCGAAAGCGAGGCCGTCTATCGCTGCACCGGCGGCCTCTACTGCCCGGCGCAGCGCAAACAGGCGCTCATCCACTATGCCTCTCGCCGCGCGATGGACATCGACGGGCTCGGAGAGAAGATCGTGGATCAGCTCGTCGACGGCGGGCTCGTGCAAACGCCGGCGGATCTCTACGGACTCGACGTGCCCACGCTCGCCGCGCTGGAGCGCATGGCCGAGAAGTCGGCGGGCAATCTGGTCCAGGCGATCGAGGACAGCAGAAAGCGTCCGCTTGCCCGATTCATCTACGCGCTGGGCATCTATCATGTGGGCGAAGAAGTCGCGAGGATCCTCGCCCGGCACTTCGGATCGATCCAGACGTTCATGGAAGCGGACTGGGACGCCCTCATCGAGGAAAAGGACAGGGTGCAGAAGGAGAACGCACGCCGCAGAACGCGCGAGGAGCCGCTGCTCGAAGCCGTCCTGCCGGGAATCGGCCCGGAAATCATGCGCAGCATCGCCAATTTCTTCGCGCAGACCCACAATCGGGAGGTCGTGAGCGCGTTGCTTCGCGCCGGAATCACGCCTGCGGGAAGCACGCCACCGGAGCGCCGGGCGAGCAAGGCCGCCGGCATGACGTTCGTCCTGACCGGGACGTTGCCGAATCTCGCGCGCGACGAAGCGGCCGCGCGCATCGAGGCGGCGGGCGGCCGTGTCACCGGCAGTGTCTCGAAGAAGACGACGTATGTCGTGGCGGGGGCCGACCCCGGAAGCAAGTACGACAAAGCACGCGAGCTCGGCATTCCGGTGCTCACGGAACAGGACTTGCTAAAATTGCTCGCCCAGTAACCGTCAGGTCCTCATGAACAAAGTAACGAAAGCCGTTTTCCCCGTCGCCGGCATGGGCACCCGCTTTCTGCCCGCGACCAAAGCAAGTGCGAAAGAGATGATGCCGGTCGTCGACAAGCCGCTCATTCAGTACGCGGTGGAGGAGGCGGTGAACGCGGGCATGACGGAGATGATCTTCATCACCGGTCGCGGCAAGCGCGGCATCGAAGACCACTTCGACAAGGCGGCGGAGCTCGAGGCGGAGTTGAGCCAGCGCGGCAGGAGCGATCTTCTGGGGACGGTGCAGGATATCATCCCGAAGAACGTCTCATGCGTCTACGTGCGCCAGCCGCAGGCGCTCGGGCTCGGCCACGCGGTGTTGTGCGCGCTGCCCGTGGTCGGCGAACATCCCTTTGCGGTCGTGCTCGCGGACGACCTGATCGACGCGAAGACGCCGGTTCTCGCGCAGATGTCCGCCATTTACGGCCGCTGCGGCCGCTCCATCGTGGCTGTGCAGAACGTGACGCGCGAAGAGACGCGGCGCTACGGCATCGTGCGCATCGACGACCAGTCGAAGTCATTGCACCGGATGGGCGGCATCGTGGAGAAACCCGAACCGGACAAGGCGCCCTCGACGCTCGGTGTCGTCGGCCGCTATATCCTGACTCCGCGCATCTTCCATCATCTCCTGAACCAGACGCCGGGGGCGGGCGGCGAGATCCAGTTGACGGACGCCATCGCATCGCTCATGGGCGACGAAGACGTGTTCGCTTACGAATTCGAAGGCGTGCGCTACGATTGCGGCAGCAAGCTCGATTATCTCAAGGCGAATCTCGCTTTCGCGGTGAAGCATCCCGAGATCGGCGCGGAGTTCCGCGGCTATCTGAAGTCGATGGGCTGCACGGTGTTCGAGTAAGCGCCTCAGAGCCGGGTGTGACGCCTCTGCCGCCGAGTTCCGCCGATCCGCACGCGTTGCGTCCGACGCCCGAACAGGCGATGCAGATCCTGCGAACGGCAGACGAAGTCTGTTCCGCGCAATGCGCCGTCGCGGAGGTGGCGCGCATCGCACGGGAGGTGACGGCCGCACTCGGCAAGGTCGATCCGCTCGTGCTCGCCGTCATGCGCGGCAGCGTACTTTTCGCCGGACAGCTCCTGCCGCAATTGCATTTCCCCCTGCATTTCGATTATCTCGACGTGACGCGCTACGGTCCCGCGACGGTGGGCGGAGAGATCACGTGGAGAGTCAGTCCGGGCACCGAAGTCGCGGGGCGCGTCGTGCTCGTTCTCGACGACATCCTGGACCAGGGCCACACGCTCGCCGCGATACGGGAGAAGCTTCTCGAGGCGGGCGCGAAGCGGTTCGTCAGCGCGGTCTTCGCGGAGAAGGACACCGGCAAGCCGAAGCCGGTGCGCGCCGATTTCGTCGGCATCACGGTACCGAACCGGTACGTCTTCGGCTTCGGGATGGACGTCTACGGCTGGTGGCGGAATCTGCCGGCGGTGTATGCCTTGAGCGAGGCATGTTAGCCATCATCGGCGGCACCGGCCTCTCCCAGTTGCCCAATCTGGAGATCGGCCGGCGCGAAATCGTGCGCACGCCTTACGGCGATCCGTCGGGGGCGCTCACGCTCGGCACGATACGCGGGCAGCCGGTCGCCTTTCTCGCGCGGCATGGCTACGGACATACGATACCGCCGCATCGCGTGAACTACCGGGCGAACATCTGGGCGATCGCGCAGCAGAAGGTGAGTTACGTCGTATCGGTTGCTTCCGTGGGCGGCATCCACGCCGATCTGACGCCCGGCACGCTCGCGGTCCCCGATCAGATCCTCGACTACACGCATGGCCGCGAGTTCACCTACTTCACGGGGATGGATCGCAGCGTCGTGCATATCGATTTCACGCATCCTTATTGCGAGCCGCTGCGCCGGCGATTGCTCGAGGCCGCGCGCGAGGCGGGCGAGCCGATCGTGGAAGGCGGAACGTACGCGACGACACAAGGTCCGAGACTCGAGACGGCGGCCGAAATCAACCGCCTCGAGCGCGACGGCGCCGACATGGTGGGCATGACCGGAATGCCGGAAGCGGCGCTCGCACGCGAGTTGGGGCTCTGCTATGCCGCGTTGGCCTTCGTGGTGAATCATGCCGCGGGGCGCGGCGACAGCGCCACCGGCATCCGGCTCTCGGACATCAACACGGTCTCGCGCAATGCACTCGTGCGGGTGTACAACATCGTGGATCATCTGGTGACGCTCGATGGCCGTTAGACCGGTATTGCGCATGGGCGACCCGCGGCTCCTGCGTGTCTCGCGCCGCGTTGAAGCGTTCGATACGCCGGAGCTGCACGCGCTGATTTCCGACATGCACGACACGATGCGCGCGCTGAATGGAGCAGGGCTCGCGGCGCCGCAGATCGGGGTCGATCTTCAGGTCGTGATCTTCGGGCTCGAATCCAATCCGCGCTATCCCGACGCCGAGCCCGTGCCGCAGACGGTCCTGCTGAATCCCGCGCTCACACCGCTCGGCGAAGAGATGGAGGAGGGCTGGGAGGGCTGCCTCTCCGTGCCCGGCATGCGCGGGCTCGTGCCGCGCTACAAGCACCTGCGCTACCGCGGCTTCGATCAGCAAGGCGTGCCGATCGATCGCACGGTGAAGGACTTCCATGCGCGTGTCGTGCAGCACGAGGTCGATCACCTCATGGGCATCCTCTACCCGATGCGCATCCGCGACATGCGCGACTTCGGGTTCACCGACGAGCTCTTTCCCGGCGAGAACATCCCGGACGAGTAGTTAGTCAGAACCACCCCATTTCGGTGAGCGGCGCGCCTGGGACAGGCTGTCGCCGCGAACGTAGCCTTCGAGCGCACGTTAGTATTCACATCAATTGTCCGAGGGTCAGGACAGAACGCAGCGGCGCGCCTGGGACAGGCTGTCCCCGCGAACGCAGCCTTCGAGCGCACGTTAGTATTCACATCAATGGTCCGAGGGCCAGGACAGAACGTGGCGGCGCGCCTGGACAGGGCTGTCGCCGCGAACGTACTTTCGGGCGCTCGTTAGCAACTCTCGTCCGATCGGTACGAGCCCTAGTTCAGAACTTTGGGGGGGAAGGAAAGGAGGTAACGGAGGGAAACCATGGGAGCGGAGCGGTCGGGTGCCCTCTGTTCGTCCACCCAGCCGCGGCTCGGGCGCTTGCGCCCGGAGGAATCTTGCCGCGGCAGAGCGCCGCCCCCTCAATGAAAATCCCGTGACGCGGTGACGAGCCGCCCGAGCAGGCGGCTGTGATCGACGAGACGCCGCGCGATGAGGTGGATCACGCCGCTCTCCTTCTGCATGTAGCCTTCGACGCCGAGGAGCCGCGCGCCGAGCAGCTCCTTCCGCTGGCGCTCGACGAGATCGTTCCAGACGATCACGTTCGTGTAGCCGGTCTCGTCTTCGAGCGTCACGAAGATGACGCCTTCGGCGGTGCCCGGGCGCTGGCGGCACGTAACGATCCCGGCCGTGCGCGCAGGCTTTCCATCCGGCATCGCCTTCAATTCCTCCGCGCTCGAGAGCCGCATGCGCTGTAGCCGCTTGCGCAGCAGCGCGAGCGGGTGGCGTCCGAGCGTGAGTCCGAGGCTGCGGTAATCGGCGATGATGTCTTCGGCCTCGTCGGGCGCTGCGAAGAGCGGCAGCGCCTCCTGAACGGGTGCGTCGGCGAGCAGGGTTTCATCGCGGGCCGTGCCGGCGACGAGCCAGTGCGCGTTGCGCCGATGACCCGCGAGCGTCCGAAGCGCCCCAGCCGACGCGAGATTCGCGAGATCGCGGCGATTGAGCGAAGCGCGGCGCGCGAGATCCGAAACGTCGGTGAACGGTTGCGTTTCGCGGGCCTGCACGATCCGCAGCGCGCCTTTTTCGGTAAGGCCCTCTCACCATGCGTAAACCGAGTCGCACGGCTGACGCGCCTTCGCTGCACGCTTCGAGCGTGCAGTCCCAGTTACTCACGGTGACGTCGACGGGCCGCACCTCCACACCGTGGTGTCGCGCGTCCTGCACGAGCACGGAAGGCGAATAAAAGCCCATCGGCTGGCTGTTGAGCAGCGCCGCGAGGAAGGCGGCCGGCTCGTGATACTTGATCCACGCCGAGACGTAGGCGAGCAGCGCGAAGCTCGCCGAATGCGACTCGGGAAAGCCGTACTCGCCGAAACCGCAGATCTGATGAAAGATGCGCTCGGCGAACGCCGCGTCGTAGCCCTTCGCGAGCATGCCTTCGCGCAGCCGTGCTTCGAACGGCTCGAGGCCGCCTTTGCGCCGCCACGCGGCCATGGCGCGGCGCAGCTCGTCAGCCTCTCCAGCGGAGAAACCCGCGGCGACCATCGCGAGCTGCATCACCTGCTCCTGGAAGATCGGAACGCCGAGCGTGCGCTCGAGCACTTTCCTCACCGCTTCCGATGGGTAGCTCACCGGCTCGAGACCCTGCTTGCGCCGCAGATACGGATGCACCATGCCGCCCTGGATCGGACCGGGACGCACGATCGCGATCTCGATCACGAGGTCGTAGAACTCGCGCGGTTTGAGGCGCGGCAGCATCGACATCTGCGCCCGCGATTCGATCTGGAAGACGCCGATCGTGTCGGCCTTGCGGATCATTTCGAAGACCTTGTCATCATCGGGCCGCTCGAGGATCGCCGGCATCGTGTCGATCGCCCGCTTGCCGGGATGGATCAGCTCGAGCGCGCGCCGGATGACCGAGAGCATGCCGAGCGCGAGCACGTCGACTTTCAGCAGACGAAGCGCATCGAGGTCGTCCTTGTCCCACTGGATCACGCTGCGCTCGGGCATCGCGGCGTTCTCGATGGGAACAAGCGCGGCGAGCGGGCCCCGCGAGATCACGAAACCGCCCACGTGCTGCGACAGATGGCGCGGAAAGCCGACGAGTGTCGCGACGAGCCCGATCAACTGGCGCATCACGGGACTTTCCGGATCGAAGCCGCCTTCGCGCAGGCGTTCCGGGACCGCGAACCGGCTGTCCCACCACGCGAGCGATTTCGCGAGACGGTCGACCTGCGCGAGCTCGAGTCCGAGCGCCTTGCCGACGTCGCGCACCGCGCTGCGCGGGCGGTAGCAGACGACGGTGGCTGCGAGGGCTGCCCGGGCGCGTCCATACTTCCGGTAGACGTACTGCACGACCTCCTCGCGACGCTGGTGCTCGAAATCGACGTCGATGTCCGGCGGCTCGTTGCGCTCGCGCGAGATGAAGCGCTCGAACAGCCCGTGCATACGCGCCGGATCGATCTCGGTGATGCCGAGGCAGAAGCACACGGCCGAATTCGCCGCCGAGCCGCGGCCCTGGCACAGGATGTTCTCGCGGCGCGCTTGCGCGACGAGGTCGTGAACGGTCAGAAAGAAATGCTCGTACTCGAGGTCGGCGATCAACGCGAGCTCGTGTTCGACCAGCTCGCGGATCGAGGCTGGAGCGCCTTCGGGAAAGCGGCGCGCGAGTCCCGCTTCGGTCAACTTGCGCAGATGGCTCGCGGGTGTTTCGCCCTCCGGCACGAGCTCGGCGGGGTATTCGTAGCGCAGCGATGTGAGATCGAAACGACAGCGCTCGGCGATCCGTACGGTCTCGCGCAGCAGCGCTTCGTCATACAGCGCGACAAGGCGCAGGCGCGAGCGCAGATGGCGCTCGGCGTTCGGATGAAGCGCGTCGCCCGCCGCACGCACGGACACGCCGAGGCGGATCGCGGTGAGCACGTCCTGGAGCGCCCGCCGCGAGCGCAGGTGCATGTGCACGTCGCCGGCCGCAACGAGCGGAAGCCCCGTTGCGAGCGAGAGCGCGTGGAGCTTTTCCATGTGCGCGGCATCGTTCGCGCCCAACAGAAGCTCGGCGGCAATCCATGCGCGCTGCGGAAAACGGATCGCGACGAGGCGCGCGTGCTCGAGATCGTCTGCGGTGCCGGCCGGAACGAAGAGGACAAGACAACCGTCGAGTCCGTCGTCGAGATCGAGTGTATCGAGGCGATAAGTGCCCTTGGGTGTGCGCATGCGTGCTTTCGTGATCAACGCGCACATGCGTCCATAGCCGGCCCGATCGGTCGCGAGCAGCACGAGCTTGGGTCCGCTCTCGATTTTCACTTCGGTGCCGACGATGAGCTTGAGTCCGCACGACTTCGCCGCGATATGCGCCCGCACGACACCTGCGACCGAGCATTCGTCCGTGATCGCGAGCGCTGAGTAGCCGAGCTCGTGTGCGCGTTCGACCAGCTCCTCCGGGTGCGATGCGCCCCTGAGAAAACTGAAGTTCGTGAGGCAGTGAAGCTCGGCGTAAGAAGGAACCACGGTGAAGAAATGAAGGAGTGAAGAGAGTGAAGGATGAAACGTTCAAAAGCGGGAAGAGTGAAGAGCGTGAAACGAGAAACGCAGATGTCGGCGATCTCGAAATCGTCATTGCGGCGCGAAGCCGCAATCCAGGCGCTGTTCAGTTGTGCTCTGGATCCCGGCTCTGTGTGCTTGCGCTACGCCCGGGATGACGTCTCACTGTGATCATTGCGTTCGGGGAATCAGATCAGTCCACCTCCCATGGCATCTCGTCACGCAAAAAACCCATGCAGAAACCATCGGCCGTTTGCGGAGCGCTCGCGATAGATCCAAAGAAGCGCATCGGCGCAGTTCGATGCGACGAAATAGTCGCGCATGACATCGTGCCCGTCCCACCAGCCCGACTCGATCCGTTCGGGCCCGGCAAGAAGGGAGAGCTTTCCGTCGTAGCACGGCACTTCGCCGCTTTCGATGAGAGGCCGCGGTTTCGCGAGAAGCCACAATGGCCGGTGCGCTAGCGACAAGAGCGCCGCCGCGTCACGGCCACCCGGCTCACACGCACGCCAGGCGCGCTCGGGCCGGTGATCGGCGGCACGCGTCAGTCCCACGACGGCTTCGTCGCCGAGCCGCGCGCGCAGCCGTTCGATCAGATGCGCCGCCGCTTCCTCGTGTCTCGCGTTGTCCGGCAGAAACGAATGACTCGAAGCATCCAATGGAAGCACGAGCTCGCTTTCGAGCAGGATGTCGGTTACCGGTGCAGGCAGCGCCGTACGATCGAGGCGCTCGCGCAGCACGCTCGTGAGATGGTCCGGATCGCGCGAAGCCTGAACGAGCGTGAGGGTGACGCGCGTCGGTTCGCGCTTGTGGTGAGCGAAGGAGAACGTCAGGCGCTGCACACCGCGCAGCGTCGCAGCGAGATAGCCGCACAGCTCGACGAGCATGCGCCGTGCACCGAACAGCAGCATGTCAGCCTGCTGCGCGGGCGCGGGAAGAGGCTGCGCCGCTCTGAACACCGCTGGCGGCGTGAAGAACGGCCGCGGATCGGGCCGCCGGCCGAACGCGCGGTCGAGCTTCTCGCACAAGTCGGGTCCGCAACGGCGTGCGAGGCCGTCGCGCGGCAGCTTCAGGCAATCGCCGATGGTGGTTGCGCCGATGTTCATCAGAACGTCGAGCGCTTCGGGCGCGAGGTCCATTACGCCCACGGGCAGATCCGGAAGGCTCGTGCGCAACGCATCCGAGTGCCGCAAGCGCACGCAGAGGCCTGCGCGCGCGAACCACTGCGCGGCAAGCGGGGTCGGCGCGCAGGCGAGCGTTCCTGCATAGCCCAGGGCGCTCAAACTTTGGGCAACGCTGTTCCACAGGCGCTTCAACCCGCTGTACAGCGCGATCGAGCCTTCGATCTCGAGGAGCACTTCGGCCGGCCCTGCGATCGTCACCGCCGGCGTGAACTGATTCGACCAGGTTGCGATGCCTTCGAGCGCGCTGCGTTCCGCCGTTGGATCGCGCGGCACCGTCATGAGGTCGGAAGCGAGCGCCATCGCGGCGGCCACCGGCATGCCCGGCTTCACGCCGCGCTGCAACGCGGCATCGTTACAGGCGATGACCTCCGATCGGCTGCCGGTCGTCGTTGTGACGGCCAGGGGGCCGGGGGACGGCGCTCCACGCGAGTAGACCTCCAGAGGCAGCAACGGCAGGCAGATTGCCAGCCACAACATGGCGCATCCGGGAAAACGCGTTTATTGAGAAAGCGCCGCGAATCGCCGCTCGCGCGGGCGGGCAGGGAGGCTGCGCCGCGCGAACCGCCCGTGCATATCGAGCGCGATCGGCGCGGGAAGCCCACCGCCGCGGCGCTTCAATATCCGCACGATCGTGCGATTGTCGGCCCGCGAGACGTGCAGCCTCAGTGCCGCAGGTGAAGCCGGCGCGACGCGCGCCGAGCGGAATAGAAACAACGTGGTACCGGCGCTTTCGGCCGCGAGTTGCAGCCGGCGCAAGGCGCGTTCGTTCATATGGTCCTGCCACAGCAGCACGGCGCCGCAGCAGGACGCGCGGAGCGCCTGCTCGCAGGCCCATCTGTTGTCGTCGTCGTTCTGGTTTGCGATGAGCAGAAGCCGGTCGAGGCGCACGCCGTTCGCAGCGAGTGCCGGCGCGTAGGGGACGTGCAACGGGGCGACGACGGTGACCCAGCGCCCGGTCTGCGTGAGGCGCGCGACGGCTGGCATGGTGAGCTGGACTTCACCCACTCCGGTGCGTTCCGCATAGATTTCGGTGATCGCGCCGGCAGGCCAGCCGCCACCCGGGAGCTCGACGTCGAGCTCGGCAAAACCCGTTGAAACGCCGGGCGCGACGCGCGCGCATTCGCTGCCGCGCCATACGGCAGGGTGGTTGAGCACCGCATCGAGCGCGCGTGCGACGGCGGGATGAGCCTGACCGGGTGCGGTCGCACGCAGGCGTTGCGCGTCGAGCGCATGCGCGGGGAGAGGGGCGTTCATAAGATGGGTCCGTTGCGAATGACGCCGACGGCGAGGCCCTCGATCGTGAGCGGCTCGCGCTTCAGATCGACGATCCGCGTCGAAAACGCCGGGTTTTCCGGAATCAACTCGACTTTGTCGCGGTGCTTGCGGATGCGTTTCACCGTGACTTCGTCCTGAAGGCGCGCGACGACGATCTGACCGGAGCGGCATTCGGTCGTGCGATGCACCGCGAGGAGGTCGCCGTCGAGAATGCCCGCGTCCTGCATGCTCGCCCCGCGCACTTTCAGCAGGTAATCGGCGCTGGGCGAAAAAAGCGCCGGGTCGAGCTGATAGCGGGCCTCGATGTGCTCGGCGGCAAGGATCGGCGAACCGGCCGCGACGCGACCGATCACGGGAACCCCGGGCTCCTGTTTCAGTCGTATTCCCCGCGATGCGCCGGGAATCATTTCAATGGCGCCTTTGCGCGCGAGCGCCCGCAAATGCTCCTCGGCTGCGTTGGGCGACTTGAACCCCATCGCTTCGCAGATTTCGCTGCGGGTTGGGGGGTAGCCCGAGCGTTCGGTGTAGCGCTCGATGAGTTTCAGTATCTCGGCCTGGCGCGGGGTCAGTTCGTCCATGGGGAAGCCTCCTGTGGCTGTAATTATATACAGCATAAAGCAGGAAATGTGAAACGTGAAATGCCGGAGAGGATAGGTGCGAGGTGGGAGGTGAGAGCGAGAGGCGTGAGGAGAAGAGAAGGTGTTAAGGAAGGGAGGTTACGGAGGGAAACCATGGGTTGCCCTCTGTTCGTTTACCGAGCCGCGGCTGCGGGCGCTTGTCGCCCGCAAGGACTCTTGCCGCGGCAGGTGCCGCGGCCGGGGAATCTTCACCGGAGTGAAGATTCCTGTTACACTTCAAGGCTCTGTAGAAAAACGATGGGCGGTTCGCCCATTTTTTGTTTGTGGTGCAGGAATTGACGGCAGATCTTCCGAAATTGCTGGAATCGACGCTCCAGGGCCTCGGCTACGAGCTCGTGGATTTCGAGCGTTCCGGAAAAGGGCCTCTGCTCCGCGTGTTCATCGATAAGCCGCAGGGCATCGACGTCGAAGACTGCGCCCGGGTCAGCAATCATCTGAGCCGCGTGCTCGCAGTCGAGAGCATCGATTACGGCCGGCTCGAAGTGTCGTCGCCGGGACTCGATCGGTTGCTGAGGAAAGAGCAGGATTTCGTTCGCTTCGCCGGCCACACAGCGCGCGTGAAGCTGCGCGTGCCGTTCGAAGGACAAAGGAATTTCATGGGGGTGTTGCGCGACACGCGTGCCGGAAAGATCGAGCTCGACGTGGATGGCAGGATCGTGACGCTCGATCTCGCGAATCTGGACAAGGCGCGGCTGGTCCCCGCGATCTGAAGCGTGCCGTAAGGAGTTCGAATGAGCCGTGAAATATTGTTACTCGTGGACGCGCTGGCGCGCGAGAAGAACGTCGAGAAAGAAACCGTTTTCGGCGCGCTCGAGCTCGCGCTCGCGTCGGCCACCAAGAAACGGTATCAGGAAGACATCGACGTGCGCGCATCGGTCGATCGCGCGACTGGCGATTTCTCGTTCTTCCGGCGCTGGCAGATCGTTCCCGAAGAAGAGTTCGAAGTGCCTTCCCGCCAATACATGCTGCGCGAGGCGATCGAAGAAAAACCCGATTCGAAGATGGGCGAATTCATCGAAGAGCCGATGGGCGAACTGGAAGTCGGCCGCATCGGAGCGCAGACCGCAAAGCAGGTGATCCTCCAGAAGATCCGTGACGCCGAGCGCGAGCAGATCCTGAACGACTTTCTCGCCCGCAAGGAGAGCCTCGTCACCGGCGTCATCAAGCGCATGGAACGAGGCAACGCGTTGATCGAGTCCGGCCGACTCGAAGCGATGCTGCCGCGCGATCAGATGATCCCGAAGGAGAACCTGCGCATATCCGACCGGGTGCGCGCCTATATCTGGAAGATCGATCGTGCCGCGCGCGGCCCTCAACTCATCCTGTCGCGCACCGCACCCGAATTCCTGGTGAAGCTCTTCGAGCTGGAAGTCCCCGAGCTCGAAGACGGTCTGCTCGAAATCAAGGCCGCGGCCCGCGACCCGGGCTCGCGCGCGAAGATCGCCGTGCATTCGAAGGATGCGCGCATCGACCCGATCGGCACGTGCGTCGGCATGCGCGGCTCGCGCGTGCAGGCGGTGACCTCCGAGCTCGCCGGCGAGCGCGTGGACATCGTGCTGTGGAATCCCGATCCAGCGCAGTTCGTGATCAATGCGCTCGCGCCGGCCGAAGTGAGCCGCATCACCGTCGACGAAGAGAAGCACAGCATGGACATCGTCGTGGAAGAGGAGAACCTCGCGCAGGCGATCGGGCGCAGCGGCCAGAACGTGCGGCTCGCGAGCGAGCTGACGGGCTGGGAACTGAACATCATGACGCTCGAGGAGTCGGAAAAAAAGACCGAGGAAGAGTCCTCGCGCGTCAAAGCGCTCTTGATGGGCAAGCTGGACGTGGACGAGGAGGTGGCGGACATCCTCGTGCAGGAGGGCTTCTCCACGCTGGAAGAAGTCGCCTACGTGCCACTGAACGAGATGCTCGAGATCGAAGCTTTCGACGAGGCGACGGTCAACGAGCTGCGCAGCCGCGCGCGCAACGCGCTGCTCACGCAAGCCATCGTGAGCGAGGAGAAAGTCGAGCACGACATCGAAGACCTGATGAAGGTCGAGGGTATGGATAACGACACCGCGCGCCTGCTCGCTTCGAAGGGCGTGAGCACCCAGGAGGAGCTCGCGGATTACGCAACCGACGATCTGATCGAAGCGACCGGCCTCGACAGCGAACGGGCACGCGCGCTGATCATGGCGGCGCGCGCACCGTGGTTTGCGGAGGACAATGCATAAAGGGCTACCGACGCGTCGGGAAGCGCCGGCTTGCCGCCGCTTCCACGACGCTAAACCTCCGCTCAAGGCGCCTCGCGGCGCTAGATAGAGATATCCGGGATATCGGCAGACTGAATGACACTGATGGCGCAAATCAACGTTACCCAATTCGCTAAGGAGCTCAACCTTCCGCCGACGCTGCTGATCGAGCAGTTGCAGGCGGCGGGCATCACGCGTGCGCTCACTGTCGAGACGGCGCTCACTGAAAAAGACAAGACCCAGCTCCTCGAGTATCTGCAGAAATCCCACGGAGCGAGGGAAGCCAAGCAGAAGATCACGCTCACGCGCCGGCAGACCACCGAGATCAAGAAATCGGACGGAACGGGCAAGTCGCGCACGATTCAGGTCGAGGTACGCAAGAAGCGCGTGCTGGTGAAGCGCGACACCGTCGAACAGGAGCCCGTCGAGGCGCCGAAGGTGGTGCTCGACGATGCACAGATCGCGCTGCGCGAGGCCGAAGCGCGCCAGCAGGCGGAGCTCGCGACGCGTCAGGCCGAAGAGATCGAGCGCAAGGCGGACCAGGAACGGCGCAAAAAGGAGCTCGCGGACGCGCAGGTCGCCGCCGCCGAGGAGGCGGCCAAAGTCGAAGCGAAAGTCGAGGAACAGGCGCAGGTGAAGGCCGAGGCGCCCGCGGCGCCCCCGGTGCAAGCCGAAGCCGGTCAGGCCGCGCAGCCGCCGGTCGCAGGCACGCTGCACAAGCCGAGTGCGAAGCCCGGCGAGAAGACAGACAAGAAGACCGCGAAACCGAAGCCCGCGAAGCAGGTCGTGTGGCGCGACGAAGCCGTCAAGCGGCGCACGATCAAGACGCGCGGGGATTCGAGCGGTGGCCTGGGATGGCGCGAACGCAAGGCGGGCCGGCACGGACATCGTGATGACGGCGAGATGCAGGCGGGCTTCGCGGCACCCGAACCCATGGTGCGCGATATCGTGGTGCCCGAGACGATCACGGTGGCCGATCTCGCGCACAAGATGAGCGTGAAGGCGGCCGAAGTCATCAAGGCGATGATGAAGCTCGGCACGATGGCGACCATCAACCAGGTGATCGATCAGGAAACCGCGATGATTGTCGTCGAGGAGATGGGGCACAAGGCGGTGCGCGCGAAGCTGGACGACCCCGATGCCTATCTCGCGGAAGAACGCGAAGCCGCGCATGCGGAGCTCAAACTCGATCCGCGCGCGCCGGTCGTTACCGTGATGGGGCACGTCGATCACGGCAAGACTTCGCTCCTCGATTACATCCGCCGCACGCGTGTGGCAAGCGGGGAGGCGGGCGGGATCACGCAGCACATCGGCGCCTATCACGTCGAGACGCCGCGCGGCACGATCACGTTCCTCGATACGCCGGGCCACGAAGCCTTCACGGCCATGCGTGCACGCGGCGCGAAAGTCACCGACATCGTGATTCTCGTCGTTGCGGCGGACGATGGCGTCATGCCGCAGACGATGGAAGCGATCGCGCACGCGAAGGCGGGCAAGGTGCCGGTCGTGGTCGCGCTCAACAAGATCGACAAGCCGGAAGCGAATCCCGAGCGCGTCATGCAGGAGCTCGCGTCGAACGAGGTCGTTCCCGAGGAATGGGGCGGCGACACGATGTTCGTGCAGGTTTCGGCGAAGACCGGCCAGGGCATCGATAATCTGCTCGAACGCCTGCTGCTTCAGGCCGAGGTGCTCGAGCTGAAAGCGCCGAAAGAGGCGTTCGCGAAGGGCATCGTGATCGAGTCCCGGCTCGACAAGGGCCGCGGTCCTGTAGCGACGGTGCTGGTGCAGTCGGGAACGCTCAAGCGCGGCGACGTGCTGCTCGCGGGCGCGGTGTTCGGCCGCGTGCGTGCGCTGCTCGACGAGACGGGACATACCATCGACACGGCGGGTCCTTCGCTGCCGGTTGAAGTGCTTGGCCTTTCGGACGTTCCCGTGGCCGGCTCGGAAGTAATCGCACTGGGCGACGAGCGCAAGGCGCGCGAGATCGCGCTCTTCCGTCAGGGCAAGTTCCGTGACGTGAAGCTCGCGAAGCAGCAAGCGACGAACCTCGAAAACATGTTCGACCAGATGGGCGAAGGGAAGAAGACGCTGTCGCTCATCATCAAGGCCGACGTGCAGGGTTCATACGAGGGACTCACGCATGCGCTCGCGAAGCTTTCGACCGACGAGGTGAAGGTCAACGTCGTGCACGCGGCCGTGGGCGGCATCACCGAGTCGGATATCAATCTCGCGATCGCGTCGAAGGCCGTGGTGATCGGTTTCAACACGCGGGCGGACGCCGCAGCGCGCAAGCTCGCCGAATCGGCGAGCGTTCAGATCCGCTACTACAACATCATTTATGAAGCCGTCGACGAGATCAAGGCAGCGTTGACCGGTATGCTTGCGCCGGAACGCAAGGAGAACACGCTCGGCGTGGTGGAGATCCGCCAGGTGTTCAAGATCTCGAAGATCGGTACGGTCGCCGGCTGCTACGTGGTCGATGGCCTCGTGCGCCGCAGCGCGAAAATCCGCCTGCTGCGCGACAACGTCGTCATCCACGAGGGCGAGCTCGATTCGCTCAAGCGCTTCAAGGACGACGTGCGCGAAGTGAAATCGGGCTTCGAGTGCGGACTTTCGCTGAAGGGCTACAACGACATCAAGGTCGGCGATCAGCTCGAGGTGTACGAGGTGGTGGAAGTCGCGAGAACCTTGTGAGGCGGGAGGCAAGAGGCGGGAGGCGTAGACTGTAAATCCGCCGCCGCCTTGCGCCTCACTCCTTCCGCACATGCCCAAGGACTTCACTCGCGCCCGCCGCATCGCCGAGCAGATCCAGCGCGAGCTTGCAGATCTGCTGCGGCTCGAGCTGAAAGATCCCCGCGTGCCGGAGCTGGTGACGATCACCGGCGTCGAGGTGAGCCCGGACCAGTCGCACGCGAAGGTCTTCTTCACGCTGCTTGGCGACGAGCGCAAGATCGATGATGCGAGCGCGGGCTTGAGAAGCGCCGCCGGTTTCCTTCGCACGCAGCTCGGCCACCGCATGAGGCTTCGCGTCGTACCGCAGCTCGACTTCCGCTACGACACGTCCGTCGAACGCGGCGTGCGGCTCTCGCATTTGATCGATGAAGCAGTGGCCAGCCAGAAGCAACGGGAAGAGTAGATTGACCGCTGCGCGGCGAAGGGCCTGTTCTGTCCTGAGCCTCGTACTTATTGATGGAAATTCTAATGGGCGCCGGAATGCTTCGTGAGCGGGGACCCCGCCGCTCTGCGGCCCCCGCTCACCAACTAGACGGGGTGCTATTCCTCGACAAGCCCGCCGGCATCACGTCGCAGCGGGCAGTCGCGCGCGCAAAGGCGCTGCTCGGCGCGGCGAAGGCGGGACACACCGGCACCCTCGATCCGGCTGCCACGGGGCTGCTGCCGCTCGCGTTCGGGGAGGCCTCCAAGTTCGCGCGGTCCCTGCTCGACGCCGACAAATCCTATCTCGCCGGCATTCGGCTCGGGCTCATGACGACCACGGGTGATCTCGAGGGCGAGGTGATCGCGCGTTCGCCGGTCGCGCCTGATCTTGCGCGGCTCGATGATGTCCTCGCCCGCTTCCGGGGCGAGATCGAGCAGGTGCCGCCCATGTTCAGCGCCTTGAAGCGGGATGGCAAACCGCTCTACGCCTATGCCCGCGCGGGCATCACCGTGCCGCGGGAAGCGCGCCGGGTGAAGATCCACGCGCTCGATCTCCTGAGCGCGGAAGCCGACGCGCTCGTCGTCCATGTCGCCTGCAGCAAGGGCACCTATGTGCGCACCCTGGCGGAGGACATCGGAACTGCGCTCGGCTGCGGCGCCTGTCTCTCTTCGTTGCGCCGGACGCGAGTCGGACCGTTCGAGGTCGATGAGGCCATTGGCCTCGAGGCGCTCGAAACGCTGCCCGAGGCGCGCCGGGCAGACTGTCTGCGGCCCGTGGACACGCTCGTTTCGGATCTTCCCCGTGTCGCGTTAAGCGACGAGGAGGCACGTCGGGTTGAACAGGGGCAGGCGATCCAATCTCCAACGCCGGTGCCGGACGGGCTCGTGCGCATCTACGGTCCGGGCGCAGCATTTCTCGGCGTGGGCGAGGCCGCTTCGACCGGCCGCATCGCGCCCCGGCGTCTGGTCGCCGCAAGGCCGCGAATTGGTTGAGAAAACGGGTTTTAGCAGAGTAGAATACGCGGATTTTCAGTGGGAGCTAAGTTCGATGGCCGTCAACCAGACGCAAAAAGCCCAACTCATGCAGGACTACCAGCGCGGCCAGGGCGACACGGGTTCTCCGGAAGTGCAGGTCGCGCTACTCACCGCGCGCATCAGTGATCTGACGGAGCACTTCAAGACCCACGTCAAGGATCATCATTCACGTCGCGGTTTGCTGCGCATGGTGAGCCGGCGGCGCAAGCTCCTCGATTACCTCAAGCGCACGAACGCGGATAAGTACAAGATACTCATCGAGCGGCTCGGGCTGCGCAAGTAGCGCGTGCCGGGCATGGCACTCTGGGGCCTGCATCTCGAGCGCGGCGCATGCCGCGCTGCTCGCCTCGCCAGCAATTGAAACTCACATTGCGCTGAAGACCGCTTTTTCGCGGTCTTTTTTATTTGCAGACAAAGGACAACATGAAACATATAACCAAGACACTCACTTGGGGCAGTCAGCGACTGACGCTCGAGACGGGCGAGATCGCGCGACAGGCAAGCGGTGCGGTGCTCGTCAATCTGGAAGATACCGTCGTTCTGGTCACGGTCGTCGGCGCGCGCAGCGCAAAGCCCGGCCAGGACTGGTTCCCGCTCACGGTCGATTACCAGGAACGCACCTACGCCGCCGGGAAGATTCCCGGTGGATTCTTCAAGCGCGAAGGCCGTCCTTCGGAAAAGGAGATCCTCACTTGCCGGCTCATCGACCGGCCCATCCGGCCGCTCTTTCCGGACGGCTTTTTCAACGAAGTGCAGATTGTCGCGACGGTGATGTCGTCGAACAGCGAAGTCGACTCCGACGTTCCGGCGATGATCGGGGCGTCGGCGGCGCTCGCGATCTCCGGCATTCCCTTCAACGGGCCGATCGGCGCGGCGAGAGTGGGTTTTGCCGATGGACAGTATTCTCTCAATCCCACGGCGACGGAGCTCGAAAGCTCGCAGCTCAATCTGGTCGTCGCGGGCACGCAGCAGGCGGTGCTCATGGTGGAGTCCGAGGCCCACGAGCTGCCCGAAGACGTGATGCTCGGCGCCGTCGTCTACGGTCACGAGCAGATGCAGGCGGTGATCAACGCCATTCACGAGCTGGTCGAAGAGGCTGGCAAGCCGGTATGGGACTGGGCGCCCCCGCAGAAGGATCAGGGCCTCATCGATCGACTCACACAGGCCGCAGAAAACGATCTGCGGCAGGCGTATCAGATTCACCGCAAGCAGGATCGCCGCGTGCGCATCGACGAGATCGCGCAGCGCGTGACCCAGGAGCTCGTGCCCGAGGGTTCCACGTCCGACCATGCTCAGGTGGTCGCGAACGAGTTCAGCAACATCGAAGCGAAGATCGTGCGCAATCAGATCCTCGACGGCGAGCCGCGCATCGACGGCCGCGACACGCGCACGGTGCGTCCGATCAGCATCCGCACGGGCGTGCTTCCGCGCGCGCATGGGACGGCGCTCTTCACGCGCGGTGAGACGCAGGCGCTGGTCACCGCGACGCTCGGTACCTCGCGCGACGAGCAGATCATCGATGCGCTCCAGGGCGAATACCGCGAGCGCTTCATGATGCATTACAACATGCCGCCGTATGCCACGGGCGAGACGGGCCGCGTCGGGTCTCCAAAACGCCGCGAGATCGGCCATGGCCGTCTTGCCAAGCGCGCGCTGCTGGCCGTGCTGCCGAGCGCCGAAGAGTTCGCGTATTCGCTGCGCGTCGTCTCGGAAATCACCGAGTCGAACGGCTCGAGCTCGATGGCCTCGGTGTGCGGCGGATGTCTCGCGCTCATGGATGCGGGCGTGCCGATGAAGGCGCACGTCGCGGGCATCGCGATGGGTCTCATCAAGGAAGGCAACCGCTTTGCGGTGCTCACGGACATCCTCGGCGACGAGGACCATCTCGGCG
The DNA here is from genome assembly GCA_963808765.1 of uncultured beta proteobacterium. Classification (GTDB taxonomy): domain Bacteria; phylum Pseudomonadota; class Gammaproteobacteria; order Burkholderiales; family SG8-41; genus JAQGMV01. The sequence continues at coordinate 117,700 of CAWEHH010000037.1, read as the reverse complement.
ACATGGACTTCAAGGTTGCCGGCACCGACCGCGGCGTCACCGCGCTTCAGATGGACATCAAGATCCAGGGCATCACGAAAGAGATCATGCACGCCGCGCTGCTACAGGCGCGCGAAGGGCGCATGCTCATTCTCGGGAAAATGAAAGAGGCGATCGACAGCCCGCGCTCGGAGCTCTCCGCTTACGCGCCGCGCATGATCACGATGAAGATCAAGCCGGACAAGATCCGCGACGTGATCGGCAAGGGCGGGGCGGTGATCCGCGCCATTACGGAAGAAACCGGGACGACGATCGACATCCAGGACGACGGCACGGTCACGATCGCATGCGTTTCGTCCGAAGGCGGCGAAGCGGCCAGAAAGCGGATCGAAGAACTCACCGCGGACGTGGAAGTCGGCAAGATCTACGACGGCACGGTGCTCAAGCTCCTCGATTTCGGTGCGATCGTCAGCGTGTTGCCGGGCCGTGACGGACTGCTCCACATCTCGCAGATCGCGAACGAGCGCGTGAACGCCGTCTCCGACCATCTGAAGGAAGGCCAGCAGGTGCGCGTGAAGGTACTCGAAGCGGACGAGAAAGGCCGCCTGCGTCTGTCCATGAAGGCTGCGGCGCAGGAAGCACAGCAGCGGGAGCCTCAGCCTCAACAGCCACAGCAGCAGACCGAAGCGCAAACGGTGCAGTAGCGGGTTCCGCTCGCCGCTCGCAGAGAGTCAGTGCGCCCTGCGGGGCGCACCAAAGAGAAGGGGCAGCCGCGGCTGCCCCTTTTTGCTTCCGGGAGGGTTGAACGGGCCGGCTACTTCGCGACCTGCCGTTCTCTCAATTCGTCGAGCGTCTTGCAGTCGATGCAGAGCGTCGCCGTCGGCCGGGCTTCCAGTCGTTTCAAGCCGATCTCCACGCCGCAGGAATCGCAGTAGCCATACTCGCCCGAATCGATGCGCCCGATCGTCTCGTCGATCTTCTTGATGAGCTTCCTCTCGCGGTCGCGGTTCCGGAGCTCGAGCGACATGTCGGATTCCTGGCTCGCGCGGTCGTTGGGATCGGCGAAGATCGTCGCCTCGTCCTGCATCGTATGGACGGTGCGGTCGATGTCCTGCGAGAGGTCGCGCTTCATCTCTTCCAGCATCTTGCGGAAGTAGGCGAGCTGCCTCGCACTCATGTATTCCTCCTTGCCCTTCGGCTTGTACGGAGGAATCGCTTTATGCAGTATTTCTGAGGGCATGGCCTTCCGGAGCGTCCCGTAGAAAAAGCGGTTTAATATCAGAAATGCACAGGGGCGGCAAGGAATCTAAGACATTGGTCACTGGTTTATCACGCTTGCGGTTTCAATTGACCCCGCGGAGGCGCGAAGGGTATCATTACGCGGCCTTTTCGAGGTCCTCCGTATCCTGTCGGATGCGGAAGAACTACCGCGCAAACGCGAGCCGAGTGCCCGTAGCTCAATCGGATAGAGCACCGGCCTTCTAAGCCGGGGGTTGTGGGTTCGAGTCCCGCCGGGCGCGCCACACCTCCCACAGGCGTTCCGTTTCTCCCGACGGTGGCTGTAGCTCAGCTGGTAGAGTCCCGGATTGTGATTCCGGTTGTCGCGGGTTCGAGTCCCGTCAGCCACCCCACTTGCCTCACCGTGTTCGGCGGGGTGGCGCGCCACCCATCAATATGAACAGAGGAAAACCCAGGTTTTCCTCCGTAACCTCCTTTCCTTCGGCTCGCTTCAGCTCGCAGCTGAAGGGGTTTTCCTCCGTAAACTCCTTTCCTTTGGCTCGCTCGCGCTCGCGAGGCTGCGAAGGCACGGGCGGTGCGGCACGTTAGCTTACTTACTCCTCCGAAAGCAGCTCGCCCATTACATCGAGCGACGGGTCAAGCCGCGGCGCGTGGATTCTGTAACACGGATCGGCTTCGCGCTTTGAACCGCCCCGGGATTCCCGGAGACTCCAATTCTTGAGGAGTCATGAACAATACGTCGAAGAGGTTTTCCCCGGAAGTCCGGGAACGCGCGGTCCGCCTGGTATTCGAGAACGCGGCCGAAGACGATTCACAATGGGCCGCGATCGCTTCGATTGCCGCGAGTATTTGCGCATCACAGTTGCCTCTACTTCGCGCTGCCTCTGCGGTCTTCGCGTCATCGGGCTTCCCGCTTCTAGCGCGTCCTGTTGTCACTGGTAGTCCTTGCGCTCGCCCGCGCCGCTGACGACTCAACTCGGTCCGAAGACGTCACGCCCGGCAAGTCAGGTCAGGAAGCGTCGCGGTCTTTGCCCCACATCGCCCTGAACTGATCGACATAGCCCGACGTGTCCATGCGTGCCGCGATGAGCGTAGTGCGTCGGGTGCGCATCGCGCCGGTTAGCGCGTCCCCGAGCGCCTTCTCGGTGTCGACGACGGTACCGTCCGCGCCAAAACCCCTGGCGAGATGCTCCCAGTCGATGCCGCCGATTTGCGTGCCATAGCGCTGCAGCCCCCTCAAGTCCTGTCTGACCCGCATCGCACCGAGCTCGCCGTCGTCGAGAACGACGACGACGATCGGCAGGTTCTCGCGCACCGACGTCTGCAGCTCGGCCGGCGCCACCAGGAATCCCCCGTCGCCGACGAAGGCCACAACCGGCCGCTCGGGGTGAGCAATGCGCGCGGCGATGGCCGCGGGTACCGCGAATCCCATGGTGGCGAGACCATTGGAGGCGAGGAACTCCTTCGGACCGTACGACAGCCATTTCTGGGCGCCTATCGAATGGCTGGCCCCGGCATCGACCGTCGCAATCGTATCGCGGGGAAGCACGCTGCGCGCGACGTCGAACAGGCGCTGCGGCGAGAGCCCGCGGCTCGGCGTATCGAGTTGCGCAGCGATGCCTTCGCGGAACGCGCGAGCAGCGCGCTCGCCCCAGTTCGTTCCTTCGGGCCCCCACTTGCCGAGCCCGTCGAGGATGCTCTTGAGATCGCCCACCACTTCGGCGGTGGCCGGTATTTCTCCGTCAAGGCCGGGCACAGTTGACAGCGCCAACACCGGCGCCGTGTACGGCCATCGGTCCGCGTGCAACTCGACCGGATCGAGGCCGATCGTCACGATAAGGTCCGCCTCGGCCACGAGCTTGCGCTCCAATGCGCCGCCTCGCAGGCAACCGCCGCTCAGCGGATGATCCTCGGAGATAACGCCCTTGCACTTCGCGGTGGTGAGCACGGGGGCTCCCAGCCGCTCGGCCAGTGACACGAGCTCGGCGCAGGCGTTGCTCCACAGCACACCGAGCCCGACCAGCAGGACAGGTCGCCGAGCCGCCTTCAGCATCTGTAGGGGTGCCTCCAGTGCGCTCCTGTCGGCAGCGATCACCGCTGGATCAGGAACCAGCGGAACGTCGTTCGCGTAATCGCCGGCGGCCAGCGCTTTCTCGCTGGAGGGCACAGCGAGGTGCACCGGGCCGGGCGCATGCGCGGTCGCGATGCGAATGGCGCGGCGCACCTGCTGCCGCACCGTGCGGGCGTCGATGGCTGTGCTCCATTTCGCATACGGACGCGTAGAGCCCGACCTGATCCAGGCGCATGTGGGAGCCGGTCAGGTAGGCGGGCGCCGGGTATTGATCCGTGATCGCGATGAGCGGACAGCGATCGATCCACGCATGCGCCACGCCATTCACCATGCTCGCCGCACCGGGACCGCGCGTCGACAGGCACACGCCGGGCGAACCGGTGATCTCGCCCCAGGTCGAAGCGAGCAGCGCGCCCGCGGTCTCGCCTTGCCGAGGATGAAGCGCATTCCGCGCTTGCGCGCGGCCTCTATCAGGTCGAGCGTCGCCTGTTCCCCGGGAATTCCGGCGATAAAGTGCGTGCCGGCGTTCTGAAACGCTTCAGCTAGAACCTCGACGGCATTGGGCATGGACGTCCTTTTGTCTTCTCAGTCGCCGCTCAGGCGTGCTTCCTTTATGATCCTGCCGAGCTTCGTCATGTCGGACTTCATCGCGCCCGCAAACTGTTCCGGCGAGCTCGTGACGAGTTCGGATCCGCTACTGAAAAACTTCTCTTTCAGCTCCGCATTGTCCAGCAACCGCGCAACTGCCTGGTTCCACCGACCGATGATCGCAGCAGGCGTTTTCGCCGGAGCCAGCAAACCCAGTATCTCGACGAATTCATAACCGGGCAGAGTGCGTGCGAGGGGAGGCAGGCTGGGATCCAGCGCGGATGGTTGCGCACCACTCACTGCCAAAGCCTTGAGTCTGCCGGCTTTGACGTGCGCGGCCGCCGAGCTCGGATTGGCGAACATCACCTGCAACTGCCCCCCAGCAAATCACTGACCGCCTGCGTCGCGCCTTTGTAATTGACGCGTGTCATGTTGACGCGAGCCATGGACTTGAATAATTCCGCAGAGAGATGCGACGACGTGCCCGTTCCACCGGAGCCGTAATTGAGCTCGCCCGGCCTCGCCTTGGCTAGGAGTCTGCGCGGCAGAAGACTTTGAGGTGTGCTGTCATCGATTAAACCGCATGGTACGTTGATTTGGGATGACGACAAGCTATCTTCCGTATGCGCCGGGGCAGCAGATGCTGCTGCCGGCGGCGCTGCAAGAGTGGTTGCCGGAGGGGCATCTGGCCTACTTCATCAGCGACACGATCGACAGCCTGGAGCTGAGCGCGTTTCACGCGCGCTACGCCCAGGGCGGAGCGCGCAACCAGCCGTATCATCCGGCGATGATGGTCAAGGTGTTGGTGTATGGCTACGCGACAGGAGTGTTCTCCTCGCGCAAGCTGGCGCGCAAGCTGCACGAGGATGTGGCGTTTCGAGTGCTGGCGGCAGGCAACTACCCGGCGCATCGGACGATCTGCGACTTTCGGGCACTGCACCTGGAAGAGCTGTCCGGATTGTTTGTGCAGGTCGTGAAGCTCGCGCGCGAATGCGGGCTGGTGAAGCTGGGCACCATCGCGGTGGACGGCACCAAGATCAAGGCCAACGCCTCGCGGCACAAGGCGATGAGCTACGAGCGCATGCAAAAGGCCGAAACGGAGCTCACGGCGCAGATCGACGCTCTGTTGGCACGTGTGCGTGCGGTGGATGAAACCGAAAAGAACGAACCGGAGCTCGATGTGCCGGCCGAGATCGCGCGCCGCGAGAACCGGCTCGCGGTAATCCGTGCCGCCAAAGAGCGTCTGGAGCAGCGTAGCCGCGAGGCCGATGCGGCGCGTGGGCGAACGCCCGATGATGAGCGTCGGGGTCGCGGGCCTGATGGCACGCTCACGAAGGGGCCGCGCTACAAACGCGAGTTCGGCACCCCTAAGCCCGACGCGCAGGAGAGTTTCACCGATAGCGACAGCCGGGTGATGAAGCGTGCGGGCGGCGGCTTCGACTATAGCTATAACGCCTTTGCCGCCGTGGATGATCAGGCACACATCATCGTTGCGGCCGAGCTGACCAACAACGCTGCTGATAGCGGGTGCTTGGCGCCTATGCTGGAGGCGGTCAAGGACAGCACCGGCGATCTTCCCACACAACTGCTCGCCGATGCCGGGTTTCGCTCGGAAGCGGAGTTCGAACACCTTGCAGAGACTGCCGTGGAGTTGATCGTGGCCTTGGGGCAGGAAGGTAAACAGCAGCTCGCGCTCGATAGCGCGAAATACCCGCACACCGCCCAGATAGCCGCCAAGCTGCAAACTGATGAGGCGCGAGCAGCTTACCGCCGCCGCAAGTGGCTCTCCGAGCCGCCCAACGGCTGGGTGAAGAACGTGCTGGGCTTCCGTCAGTTCAGCCTGCGCGGATTGGCCAAGGTCAAAGCCGAGTGGCGGCTCGTGTGCACTGCGCTGAACCTGCGCAGAATGGCCGGCATGATGCCGGGCTGATCGCAACATCCGAGAGAAAACGCCCGTTGATCACGCCCGTCATGCCGCAAGCACCGTTCGAGATCCCCTGCGCCAAGGCACCACACGCACGATCGCCAAAAAAATGCTCGCTCGCGCCGCAGTATCAACCATTCAACTCGTCGCGCGGCTGTCTGCCGCGCAGACTCCTAGGTCAATCAACTCTTTCACTGACCTGACCGGCAGTGCTGAATGCACGACCAGGAACGTGGGCTGCCGGGTCAGGGTCGTAACCGGCTGAAAATCTCTAACCGGATCCCACGGAACGTTGTCCTGCATGTACGGCGCGAGCCAAAGCGGCACACCGATCACCAGCAGCGTGTAGCCGTCGGGCGGCGCCTTCGACACGGTCTCGATCGAGATGAACGCCGGGCGATTCTCCACGACTACCGGCTGGCCAAGACCGGGCGCAAGCCCCCGCGCCAGCACGCGCGCCGCGAAATCGGTTCCTCCCCCGGCGGTGGAGGCAAAGATGCGTATCGGCTTGTTCGGATAGTCCTGGCCCGATGCCAGTCCCGCGCCCCCCGCTGCCATTCCGGCTGAGAGCATCCCCACGATGAAACGCGCTATCGGCATGTTCTCTCCAAGTAAGCCCACCGATTCCCCGCGCCGGGCTTCGCGTGCGCAGGCACGATCAGACCCTTCACGTTGCGCACCGGCAGCACCAGCAGCGCTCCCTAGCAGCGTGTCGGATTCGCATCCGACGCGCAACAAAGGAAAGGAGGTTACGGAGGGAAACCATGGTTTCCTTCTGTTCGTGGGCGGCGAGGCCCGAGTCCGAAGGCGAGCGCCGCCCCCTAGTCTGTACTGTGTCACGCTCGCCGAGCGACCGCTCCGCAGCACGGGCATCGTTGAAGTCGACGCGCGATCTCGGTGCTCACGAGATGGCGCAGTGTGGGTATCGAGTCCGGCACATGGCGCTGCGCTCGGCCGGCTGCCGCGAGGTCTGTAATCTTCGGGTAGGGCAAGCGCCGTTGGTCGATTGGAGTTTTTTTTGGAAGCATTCTGCAGTCGCTGTGCGAGTAGAAAGCCGTAGGCGGCGATGCACACCGTTGCGTGATGGTGAAAGCCAGTCCAGCCGCGGCCCTCGTAATGAGACAAGCCGAATTCGGATTTAAGCTCGTGGTAGTCCTGTTCGATGCGCCAGCGCATCTTCGCGGTGTTGACCAGATGGCTGATGCTTATATCGACCGGCAGATTCGACAGCCAATACTTCGTGGGCTCGGCTTCTTTGAGTGGCCATTCGATGAGCAGCCACTGCTCTTCACGCAGGCTCGTTCGCAGGTAATCGCGATGCGCCGCGCGCACCCGCACCCGTGCAAAGCGCGAAGAGAGCACTTTATTCGTACCTTCACGCCAAGCGACTCGCTTCCACGCCGAGCGCTTCAGCGCCAAGGCGAGTTGCTTCACGCTCAGCGGCTCATGGCCCGGCCCGCGGCGCAGGCGTGTCGGTGGCCGGCCTCGGCCTGGAGCCGATGTCGTCGGCATCGGAGTGCTACCCGGCGCCCATACCGTGATGTCCGAGCTCACTCCCACTGCATAGGTAAGCCCCAGCTCATCCACAGCTTCGCGAAATGCCGTGTCTCTGCCGTATCCCGCGTCGGCCAGCACGATACCCGGCGCAACCCCGCGTTCCTGGGCTGCCCGGATCTGCTGCAGCGCGATCTGCGCCTTGGTCGCAAAGCGCACCGTCTCCGGTACTTTCGCTTCGCGCCTGCGCTTCACATCGCTCGCCCAATCTTGCGGCAGATACAGCTGGTAATCCACGGGCACACTGGCTTCGGCCGTGGCCAACGACAAGCTCACCGCCACCTGACAGTTGTCCTGCTTGCCGAGCCTGCCGCAGTATTGCCGTGCGACGCCCACCGAATGCCGGCCACACTTCGGATGCGCAGTGTCGTCAATGATCCAATAGACGCCGTGCTCCAGACCCAAGTGCGGCTCGACGTATTGTCGAATGCGCTCCAGCAGTCCCCGATCCGACCAGCGCGCATTCGCCACGAAGTGATGCAGCGCCTGATGTTTCGCAGGAACGTTCAGCGGATCAGCATGCGCCGCGAGCGGCTCCACGCTCTTACGCTGGATCGGCAACATCCGTCCGCTGCAATACTCGAGCAAACTCTGATGACGAGTCGAGTAGCCCAGTCCTTCACACAAATGCGCCATATAACGATCAAACTCTGCAAGATCTGCCATGAATCTTCACCCCCGCTAATGAAGATCCCGGCATGATGGCATTAACCGTGACACAGTACAACTAGCAGCGTGTCGGATTCGCATCCGACGCGCAACAAAGGAAAGGAGGTTACGGAGGGAAACCATGGTTTCCTTCTGTTCGTGGGCGGCGAGGCCCGAGTCCGAAGGCGAGCGCCGCCCCCTAGCGCGTGGCGCCAGTAGCGGCGCGGATGTCGGTGAGCAGCGGCTTCGCGAAGTTCTGCAGCATGTTGTCCGCGCCCTGCATGAGGCAGATCCGCACGCCGTGCTCCCGCATCCGCTGCACGCGCTGCGCCATGCGCTCGTGGGTCGTGTAGTCGTAACCCATGTTCGCCGCGATGGCGATGCCGCGCTGGTCCGCCTTCTTCACGATCGAATCGAGCGCTTTCCATACTTCCGCGTGCTCGTACTGGAATGGATAACCCAGCGCCTTGCTGAGGTCGGTCATCGCGAGCATCACGATGCGCACGCCTTCGATCGCGAGGATCTCGTCAATCTCGCGCACTGCGGTCTCACATTCGATGTGCGGAACGAACACCGCGACGGCTTCCTGCTTCTTGTTCATCGCGACGAACGTTTCGTTCGAGCTGGGGTACTCGCCCGTACCGGAACGATGCCAGTCGCGCGAAACTTCGATGCACGCCCGTGTCTGCGCGGCCGACGCGATCGACGCGCCGACGATCTCGATGCCGAAACTGAAGGCGCGCTGCACGTCCACCGTCACCTGCAGCGACTCGGTCCCGCCGAGCCAGGGATTCGAAGGCAGGCGGAGCCATGTCGTGAGGCCTACGCTTTGTGCCGTGCGATGGATGTGATCGAGCTCGCGCCAGTCCATCGCGGAGAACATCATGTCGGGCCGCACGAAATCGAAACCCGCGAGGGCGATCGTCGACACCCAGCTGGGTCCGCCTTTCAGCCATACGCCGAGCGCGATTTCGTCGGCGGCGAGTCGGTCGAAGAGTCTGCTCATGTGTGATTACCTTATGTGTTTGCTGTCGTCTCAATCCATCTGTAGCTTCAGCCCCGCCGCCAGCTTCGCCCATTTCCTGATGTCGTTGCGGAGCACCGTGCCGAACTCCGCGGGCGTGCCGCCGAGCACTTCCGCGCCTTCCGATGCGAGCCTGGCCTTCGCCTCGCCCGTTCCGATGATCGTGCAGGATCTCGCGATTGAGACGGCCCACGATCTCCGCCGGTGTCTTCGCCGGGACCATGACGCCGTACCAGACGTCGGACTGATAGCCAGGCAGACCGGCTTCAGCGACGGTCGGCACGTTCGGATACATCGGACTGCGCTTTGCCGTCGAGATCGCCAGTGCGTTGAGCTTGCCTGCTCATCACGTGCGGCCGCGAGTTGATCGTGTTGCTCATCATGAGCTGCACGTGCCCGCCGAGGAGATCGATCAGCGCGGCCGAGCCGCCCTTGTAGGGGACGTGGACCACGTCGATCTGCGCCATCGACTTGAAGAGCTCGAAAGCGAGGTGCGTTCCCGAGCCGCTGCCCGCCGAGGCGAAATGCAGCTCGCCGGGCCTGCGCTTCGCGAGCGCGATCAGCTCCTTCACCGATTTCGCCGGGACGCTCGGATGCACGACCAGCCAATACGGAACCGTCGCGACCAGCGTCACGAGGCCGAAGTCGTTGATGGCGTCGTAGCGCAGCGCCTTGTGAATGCCCGCGTTGATCGCGTGACTGTTGGTGGCCATGAGCAGCGTATGACCGTCAGGCGGCGCCTTCGCAAGCAGCTCGGAGGCGAGCATCGTCCCCGCGCCGGGCCGGTTCTCCATCACGACGGGCTGCCCGAGCGCAACGCCGAGCGGCTGCCCCACCGCGCGCGCCACCGTGTCCACGCCCCCGCCGGGACCCGCGGGGACGATCATGCGGACTGGTTTCGTGGGGTATTGCTGGGCCATGGAGGCGCCAGTTGCTGCGATCATCGCGAGCAACGTTAAAATGGATCCTGGTCTGCTTCGCCAGGGTAACGGTTGGTCGTCACGCACAGTTGACCTCACGCTGCTTCGCGCTGCGCCGCCTTCACGACGACGCGCATCGCATCGCCGGCGGCGATGAACTGGGTGCCGAACTGCTTCGAGCGCTCCTGTACGATCTCGATCGCGCGGCGGCCTTCCTTGAGGTCGAGCACGTGCGGATTCAGTTGCTCGTCGCAGCATGACGGCACGAACTCGACCGCATGGATCTTTCGGTCGCGGATGCGGCAGCGGATGAACATCGTCTCGAACTCGTGGCCCTTGGAGCGGTCCTGCCGCGCGAAGGTGAAGTTGCCCAGGGAATAGAAGATCGGCCGCCCGTCACGCACTTCGATTCCCTGCATGAGGTGCGGGTGATGGCCGAACACCAAATCGGCGCCGCAGTCGATCGCGTGACGGCCGAGCTCGACCTGGTACTCGGTGAGCTTCTGGAAGCCTGCCGAGATGCCCCAGTGGAACGTGGCGATAACGATATCCGCCTGCTTGCGCGCCGCCGCGATGTCGGTCGCAAGCTGCTCCTTGTATTCGGGCACGACCCAGCTCTTGATGATGGGAGGCGAGCCGGGCGCTTCGAAGTACCGTGTTGGCGACTGGTATGCGGTCTGCGCCTTGATGACGGCGAGTCCCGGCGAGTTGGGGCCGGCTTCCCAGTCTTCCATGAAAAGGCAGGTATAGCCGAGCAGCGCGACGGTTGTGCCGTCGCGCTCGACGATCGCGGGCGCATGCGCTTCGGGGAAGGTGTTGCCGCCGCCCGTGTGCTTCACGCCGATGCGGTCGAGGTTGGCAAGCGTCTCGAGCATCGCCTCGTGGCCGTAATCCATCATGTGATTGTTGGCGACGGTCATCACGTGAAAGCCGGCGGTCTCGATCGCCGTCATTTGCTTCGAATCCGCTTTCCACGCCGACGCGCCGCTCTTCTTGCGCGGCGCGCCGCTGTCGGCCACCGAGCCTTCCAGGTTGCCCAGCATGAAATCGGCGGAGCGCATGAGGTCCTTCACGTGCTGAAACACGCTGCGAGGGTCGTCGCGGCGGACGAACACGTCGCCGACGATGAGCATGGTCTGGTCCTTGGACATGTGAGACTCCCTTCTGATTAATTTGCTTACTCTTCGCGAATGCCCTTTTCCTTGATGAGTCTGCCCCATCGCGCCATCTCGGACTTGACCGTGGCGGCAAGCTCGCAGATTGCGCGTTGACCGAAGGGCGTTCCGGGCAGCTCGTCCGACACGATGCGCGCGATCACGTCGCTGCCGCTACCCGCCTGCGAAGTCAGGATGCGGATCATCCGCCCGCTCGGAGAATCCTGGGCGAACGCTGGAGCGCCAGCCCTATCAGAAAAAGAACACCGGTAGCGAACAGATGCAAGGGTTTCTCCTGACTCGCATTGTGGTTCCGGCCGCGCTGATCTTGGAATTCCGCGGGCGGTCGTGCTCACTTCGGGTACGTTCCAGCGATTCTAGTTTTCTGCGAACGCCTTGGAGCCGCTTTGCTAGACTAGCTGGTATTCCATGCTGGAATTCTCGTCAGCCAATGGACCTTGAGCAGCTTCGCTACTTTGTCGGCGTGGCGGATGCGGGCAGCTATACCCGGGCTTCGCTCAAGCTCGCCGTCAACCAGCCCGCGCTCAGCAAGCAGGTGCGCCGCCTCGAGGTGCAATTGAAGCAGTCGCTCTTCACCCGGCACGGCCGCGGCATCGCGTTGACGCAAGCCGGCCATCTGCTGCTGAGCCACGCCAGAAAAATTCTCGAACAGGTCGAAGAAGCGCAGCAGGCGCTGGAATCGAACCGCGAAGAGGTGGTCGGGAGCGTCGCGATCGCGGCGGCACCGGTGACCAAGGAGGTGCTCACGCGAGACTTCGTCAGCGCTTTCCGGTCGCGCTTTCCCAAAGCTTCCCTCGAGATCATCGAAGGCAAGAGCCGCGCGATCCAGGAGTGGGTCCTCAGCGGACGCGTCGACATCGGGATCGTGCACGGCCCGGCGATCCGGCCGGCCATCGAGATCATCCCGCTTGCGGCCCACGAGCTGTACCTGGTTTCACGCGTTCGCCGCGCGCCCGCGCCGCCCGGAGCCGCGGTGCATTTCAAGGACGTGTCCTCCCTTCCGCTGATTCTGCCGAGCGTGCCGCATGCGATCCGCAATCTCGTGGAAGCGCAGGCGGCGCGCCTCAAGGTTTCGCTCAACATCGTGTTGCAGGTCGAAGGCGCACAGTTCATCGTCGACCTCGTGCAGCAGGGCCACGGCTACGCGATCCTGCCCGCGTTTTCGCTGACGATGCACAATGTTTCCGACAAGCTGCAGCTCAACGAGATCGTGCAGCCGCGGCTCACGCGCGCGCTGAACATCGCGATCGCCGCTCAGCGCCCGTTGTCTCGCGTCGCGCGCGAATCGATCAAGCTCATCCAGCAGTATCTCGGCGCACTTCCCGCCCGCGACTGAAAGCTCGAGCTGCAAGCGCGAGCACCTTGCCCGTTCTACTCGCGGCGACCGAGCTCGCGGCCGCCACATGAATCTCGTTCCCCCTGACGGGCCCACTCACCTTCGCAAGCCCGGGGTTGTTAGTGTAGTGCGCCCGCGCCGGCGTCACCTCGCGGCATCGCTGATCGCCCGCCATAGGCTCGCCGGCGTGAGCGGCATGTCGAGGTGCTGGATTCCCAGCGGGCGCACGGCGTCGATCACCGCGGCAACCAGGACGGGAATCGAAGCCGTGCAGCCGGATTCGCCCATGCCCTTGACGCCGAGCGGACTCACCTTGCTCTCCGTGGGATGTTCTTCCCCGCGAATCTCGGGGATCAGACCCGCGCGCGGCATATAGTAGTCCTGGAAGCTCGCCGTCAGCGATTGTCCCGTCGCCGGATCGTAAACCACCTGCTCGCCGAAGACCTGACCCGCGCCCTGTATCACGCCGCCATGCAGTTGCCCTTCGACGACGGTATGGTTGATGACGACGCCGATGTCGTCGACTGCGCAATACGACATGACCTTCGCGGTGCCGGTCTCGGGATCGACCTCGACTTCGGCGATGTGACATCCGTTTGGATACGTCGACCCGAATTTGCCTTCCGCCATGAAGCTCAACGTTTTCTCTTTCGCCAGGTCGGCGAGCTTCACGATGCGATCCGATGCATCGGACCTGAACTCGCCTTTCGCGTAGACGATCCGGGACGGCTCGAGATGAAGCTCGAGCGCCGCCAGCGCCTTGCCCTCTTCGACGAGCTTCTGTGCCGCGAGATGGCACACGCTGCCGGCGCCGACGGTGCTGCGGGAACCGCCGGTACCGTTTCCCTGGAGCTTGGTGCCGGGCACGCATTGCACGATCTTCACCTGCTTGAGCGGAATGTGCAGCGCATTCGCGATGATCTGCCCGAACGTCGTCTCATGGCCGTGTCCCTGCGCCTTGGCGACCGTGAACACGGTGACCGTGCCGCTCGCGTCGAGCTGGATCTCGATCTCGTCTTTCGGGGCGTTACCGGCGCCGGTATTCTCGATGACGGTCGATATGCCGATGCCGCGAAGCTTTCCGGCTGCCTTCGATTTCGCACGTCGCGTTAGCGAAACCCGTCCAGTCGGCCAGCGCGAGCGCCTTCTCGAGCATGCCCGGCATATCGGCGATCTCGTAGCTGCCGCCGGTCGGCGACGTGTACGGGAAAACCGACGGCGGAATGAAGTTGCGCCGGCGCAGCTCCGCCGGGTCCACGCCGATTTCTGCTGCAGCCTGGTTCACGAGGCGTTCGACGGCATACGCGATATCCGGCCGTCCGGCGCCGCGATAGGCGCCGAGGGGCGTGGTATTCGTCAACGGAACGCGATAGGTCGCGTACAGCGCCGGGATGCGGTAGACGCCGGTCATGCAAAGGGTCGTGTTGCGAATGTGCCCGAACGCGCCCGGCGAAAGGTACGCCCCCATGTCGTTGATCCAGTCGATGCGCATCGCCAGGAACTTTCCATCCTTGTCGAGCGCGAGCTGGCCGTCCGCGATCGTGTTGCGGCCGTGCGTGTCGGTCAGGAAACCTTCCATGCGCGTGGAAATCCACTTCACGGCGCTCCGAGCGTTTTCGCAGCGATCATGAGCGCTGCGTATTCCGGATAGGCGCTCGAGCGCTGGCCGAACCCGCCGCCGATGTCGCGCGCGTCGGATACGAGCTTTTCCTGCGGCACTTTCGTGTAGGACGAAAGCTGCCCGCGCAGAGTGGTGACGCCCTGCATGGGGCAGTTGAGCCGATACGACTCTGTCGCAGGATCATACGCGACGAGGCACGCGCGCGGCTCCATGGGACTCGGCGACACGCGCGTCGACACCACTTTCGCCCGGGTGATGTGCGCCGCGGTGGCAAAAGCCGCCTCCACCGCCTTTTCATCGCCGACCTCGGACTCGAAAGCGAGATTGCCGGGCGCGTCGTCGCACAGTTGCGGCGCGCCGGCGGCCAGTGCGCCTTCCGGATCGGTGACACTCTGCAGGTCGCGATACTCGACTTCCACGAGCTCGGCGGCGTCCTGCGCGGCAGCGGCGCTGTCGGCCACGACCAGTGCGACGGCTTCGCCGACGAAACGGACCTTCCCATGAGCGAGCACCGGCCGCAGCGGCGACCTCGCCTTCATGCCGTTGCGGCCGGGCAAAGTCAGGAGATGCGGTGCCTTGATGTACCCGGCGCGCACGGCGTCTTCACCGGTGAACACGTGCTTCACGCCGGCAAAGGCGAGCGCATTCTGCGTATCCACCGAGACGATGTCCGCATGCGCCCTGTCGGCGCGCACGAAATGGCCGTATAGCTGGCCGGGCGCATTCCAGTCCGAGGCATACCTGCCCGCGCCTGTTATGAGGCGAAAGTCTTCTACGCGTTGGCCGTCGTGATGATGATGGGTTTCGTTACTCATTGGATTTCTTCTTTGTCTATGAAAGGAACAAAACCGGGGTAGGTTCTCGAGTTATATCGCCCTCTGTGCGGATGCGACGGCAAGCGATGAGCTTTTTGACGCCCGCTCTACGCGGCCTTGGACGTCTCGATCCGTGCCGAGTCGGGAACGACCTGCAGGCAGTCTCCGGCCTCGACGAATTCCGTGCCGAAATCGGCCGAGCGCGCCTTGATGAGCTCGACGATGTCGCGCCCTTCCTCGACGTCGAGCAAGCGCGGCTCGACGTTCTTGTCGCCCCGCGCGGGCAGGAAATCGACCGCGCAGATCTTCCTGTCACGGATGCGGCAGCGGACCATGCCGGTCTTGTACTCGTGCCCCTTGTGTGGGTGGTGTCGGGCGAACGTGAAGTTGCCCAGCGAATAGAAGATCGCGCGGCCGTTGTGCACTTCGATACCCTGCAAGAGGTGCGGATGATGGCCGAAGACGAGGTCCGCGCCCGAATCGATCGAAAAGCGTCCGAGTTCGACCTGGTATTCGGTCAGGTGCCTGAAGCCCGACGAGACCCCCCAGTGGAACGTGCAGATGACGATGTCGGCCTGCTCGCGCGCGGCGGCGATGTCTTTCGCAAGCTGCGCCTTGTGCTCGGCGATGGCGAAGGTGTGGATGATAGGCGGCGACCCCGGCGTCTCGAACACGCGCTTCGGCGGCTCGTACGACGTGCGCGCGCCGACCACCGCGAGCCCCGCGTTATTGGGACCGGCCGCCCACTTGTCCATGAAGACGCACGTGTAGCCGAGCATCGCGACCTTGCAGCCGTCGCGCTCGACGATGGCGGGTGCGTGAGCTTCCGCGAAGTTGCGTCCACCCCCGGTGTGCTTCACGCCGATGCGCTCCATGTTCTCGATCGTCGCAAGCATCGCGTCGGTGCCGAAATCCATCATGTGATTGTTGGCGACGTTCATCGCGTGGAAGCCCGCCGTCTCGATCGCCGATAGCTGGCGCGAGTCCGCTTTCCAGGCCTCGGCGCCCAGCTTGTCGACCGCCTTGCCCGTGTCGCAGACCGACCCTTCGAGGTTGCCGAGCATGAAATCGGCCGATCGCATCAGGTCTTTCACGTGCTTGAACACGCTGGGCGGATCGTCGCGGAGCACGAAAACGTCACCCACGATCAGCATCGTCATTTCACGGTTTTTGGTCATATCGGTTCCTTGTAGTCGCGGTATTTGATGATCATTTCGCCTGCGCCGGCCCGCGCAGCAGCGCCATCAGACGCTGCACGTCCTGAGGGCCGAGCTGCTCGAGCCTGCCCAGCAGGTCGAGCGCGGAAGCGGCGTCCGCCTCCGACAGCCTCACGCCGAGGCAACTGCGCACCTTCGCACGATGGCTTTCCGGGTCGATCGGCGCGCCCCACGAGCCGGGCGGCCTCGCACACACTTCCTTGTGCGTCGTGCCGTCGCGCATCGTGAGCGTCACTTCGACACGCATGTTGCGCGTGTCGCGCGAGCGCGACGGATCGCGCGTGAGCTCGATCTTGTCGAGCAGCGCCGTCATGTCGGCGCGGAATCGGCGATCGTCGGTGAAGGTGTCGATGCCTACTCGCCCGTCGAGCAGCGCCGCGGCCACGGTGTACTGGAAGCTGAACTTGCCTTCGAGCCCCGAGCGCGGCTTGGGCCTGTCCGCGTCGGTGATCTCCGGGATGTCGATGTGTACCGTGTGCGATGTCGCCCGCGTTGGACACGCGCTTGCGCAGCGCCGTCGCCGCGGCGATCCCGAAATGCGTAGGGTACTTCGAGGGTAGAACTTTATCGCCATGCCGGGATCGACGAAGCGGAACGGCCGCCCGAACTGGAATAGGACGTCGTAATCGAAGTGCGTCGGGAAGAACGTCTCGACGTAACCGGCTTTCGCTTCGAAGATGCCCGGATTCGCGATGAAGCCCCCCTTGGCGAGCAAACCGGCTTCCAGTCCCGCGGCAGCTACGTTGCCGCAGTGCGTGCACTTCACCATCGAGCCGGTATTGGCCGAAAGCCCCGCGCAGCGCGAGGCGGCGATGCCGAGCGCGTGCTGGATCTGCTTCGGCTCCAGGCCGAGCAGGTGCGAGGCCGCGACCGCCGAGCCCATCACGCCGACGACGCCCGGGTGTGTGGAAAGGAAGCGAGCCCGCGCTCGTGGCTCGACGCGAACAGCACGCGCCCCTGCATCTCGAAGCCTTTCGCGCACGCGGTTACGATCTCGCGCCCCGTAGCTTTCAACATTTCGCCGAGCGCGAACGCGACCGGCAGCGTGGGCGAGACCGCGTGCGTAGGCGGGCTCGACATCGGCTCGAAGTCGAGCACGTGCATCGACACCGCGTTGGCATACGCCGCCTGGGCGGGTGAAGTCTTGTAGCCGAAGCTCCACACGGAAGCTTCTTCGCGGCAGCCCATGTCTTTCACATGTGCTGCGACGATCTTCGGCGCATCTTCGTCGCTGCCCGCCACCGCCACCGCGATGCCGTCGGCGATCAGGAGCTTGGCTGCGGCGATCGACTGCTCGTCGAGCGAGGAGGACGTGAAGCGGGCGACGATGGCCGCGATCTGCGCGGTCGGGCTTTCGGTCTGAAGGGCTTTCTGATCGGTGGTGATATTCATGGGTGATCTCACTGGGAGATTGTAAAAGGTCTGCAGCGTTTCCATGCTCGCAAGCCGTTCGAAGAGCTGCGCGCTGCGTGCTTCACCCATGCCGGAGGTGAGCCGCATGAACTTGCGCTGGAGCGCCGCGCGGTCGAGCGGATCGGCCGGCATGCCTTTGAACGTGTGCTCCTCGCGCTCGAGCGTGCGGCCGTCCTTCAGCTCGACGATGACGCGCGTGCTGCGCCCGGTCTTGCCCGGCGTCTGCAGCGGACGCACCTTGATCGTGCGAGCGGACTCACGTATCCGGACGTCCTCGAGCGCGCCTTCGGTGAAGGACTTCGGATCGTCGGGATCGCGGTGGAGCGCAAGCGCGATGCAGAAGGGAAGGCTGTACTGCGCCTGCATCACATCGCCGGGCTCGGGAATGTTGTGATGGGTAGCGAGCTTCTCGCTACCTTCCACCGTAACGCCGAGCGCATCCTCGCCGGTGAACCGGTGCTCGGCCATGAGCGCGCGCAGCGCCTGGACCGGCGTATGGCTGGTGATGTGGCACGCATAGCGCTTCATGCAGATGCGCAGCGTCTCCCACGTCTCCCCCAGGCCCTTCGTGAGCAGCTCGGGCTCGACGCCGTCGGGCTTGCAATAGGCCTGAAGGTAGCCGAACTTGCCGTCGAGCACGGTCTCCGGGCCCTCGTAGCCTTCTTCCGCCAGGCTCGCAGCCAGCACACCGGATTCCGAGGCGCGTCCGAGGTGCAGGCGCTTCACCATCGCGCCCTGCTTCGACTTCGTGAAAGCGAGCAATCCCGAAGAGAGCGAGCCCGCGATGCCGAGCGCGTTGCACATGCGCTGCGCGTCGAATCCCAGGAGGCGGCCCACAGCCGCGGCGGCGGCATAGGGGCCCGTCAGTCCCGGCCCGTGAAATCCGATCTTCTCGGGCGTGTGATGGGACGCGAGCCCGATGCGGAACATGATCTCGACGCCGGCGACGAACGCGGCGATGG
Organism: uncultured beta proteobacterium; assembly: GCA_963808765.1. Lineage (GTDB taxonomy): Bacteria > Pseudomonadota > Gammaproteobacteria > Burkholderiales > SG8-41 > JAQGMV01. The sequence goes on along the minus strand of CAWEHH010000037.1, from coordinate 99,214 downwards.
CGGTCTTGCCGTCGATGCCGCGCTCTTCACAAATCGCGAGAATTGCCGGTGCGATCGCCGCGCCCGGGTGCGCGCCGACGCCGGGATCGCGCAGGCTGTCCTGCTCAAACGCGTGGGCGAGCACGCCGTTGGTCAGCGCTGCATAGGGCGCATGCATGCGCAGCTCGGGAAAGCCGAGCACGCTGCACGGCCCGCCGCCGCCGTAACGTCCCGCATACGCGGCGACCATCCGGCTCCATGGCAGCGCCGAGCCGAAGGTGCATACGCCGAGCGTGTCGGTGATGCAGTCCTTCGCGCGCTGCACGACGGGCTGCGGGATGTCCTCGAACTTAAGCTCGGCTGCGAATCGGGCGAGCGTCTCGGCTGACGTGCTCATCGGATGCCTCTCACATTTCGGATCTGATGCCGGCTTTGGCGACCAGCGTGTTCATTCTCGCGAACTCCGTCTTGCGGAAGGCGGCGAATTCCTCGGGCGTGCTGCCGATCGGATCGGCGCCCATCGCGACGAGCTTCGCCCGCACATCGGGGCTGCGCATGGCGCGGGCGAGCTCGGCGCTCACTTTCGCGACGATCGCGCGCGATGTACCAGCAGGGGCGAGCACGCCCTGCCAACCCGTGATCTCATAGCCCGGCACGAACTCCGCGATCGCGGGGAGGTCCGGGAGCGCGGGGGAGCGCTTCGCGCTCGTGACGGCGAGCGCGCGCACGCGGCCGTTCTTCAGCATGCTGATCGCGGTGGTCATGACCGAGAATGACATCTGCACGCGGCCCGCCTCGAGATCGGGTCCGGCGAGCCCCCCGCTCTTGTAGTTGACGTTCACGATATCGGTGCCGGTCATGCTCTTGAACAGTTCCCCGGCGAGGTGCAGCGTGGTGCCGTTCGACGACGCGTAGTTGAGCTCGCCCGGTTTGGCTTTCGCGAGCTTGATCAGCTCGGGCACCGACTGCGCGCTCACGGACTTGTTGACGATCAGGACGTTGGGTACCGAGACCAGCAGCGACACCGGGATGAGATCGCGGGCCGGATCGTAGGAGAGCTTCTTGTTCATGGCGGGCGTGACGGTGTGCGCGAGCGAAACCATCAGCAGCGTGTATCCGTCGGGCACCGCACGCGCGGTGATCTCTTCCGCGATCATGCCGCCCGCCCCACCGCGGTTGTCGACCACGAAAGGCCGTCCCAGGCCTTCGCTGAGCTTTTGGGCCGCGAGTCGCCCCATGAGGTCCGCGTTGCCGCCGGCGGGAAAGGCCACGATGAAGCGCACCGCTTTCGACGGATAGTTGTCAGCGTGAGTCGGCGGCGCGCCCGCGGCGAACGTGAGAAGCATGGCGATGCGAATAAGGGGGTTCATCGTTGCAATCCTTCTCGTCGTTGTTATGCTGCGCCTGGACCGGCACGGCGCATCGATCGGACCATTATAGGGACGGGATCAGCAGGGTCGGACGCGCGGGTGGACTAGCTGATATTCCATCGAGCGGCTCCAGCACGCTCAAGTCCACTTCACGCACCGCGAGATACGTCGCGTCCTTGTCCGGATAGACCGGCTCGAATTCGCGCGAGCTTCGCGCATGCACCCAGTCGACCAGCAGGTCGTCTGGCTCGAAAGTCGCGAACTCCGCCGAAAGCTCCGCGGACATCGTGGTCAGGGTCTTGCGCGCATTGATCGAGAGGCTCGCGATGCCCGGGCCGCCGTATTCCACGTTCATCGTCACGTGCGCGCCGTGCCTGCCCGCGATCTGCAGGAATGCATCCTTGGTCGTCACGGCTTTCGACAGCTTTCCGGTGAGCTCGTAGCGCACGGTCTCGCCGCAGCGGAACCACGTCTCACTCTTGATCGCCGAATACAAGACATCCGGACCGCCCACCCCGCGCGCAAGGCAGTTGAACATCCGAGTTGACGTTGCGGGAGACGATGCCACAGCCCCCAATCGATTCATTGATCGGTGCGTATGCCAGCATCTTTGATCACCTTGCCCATCCGCGCCATGTCGGCCTTCACCGCCGCACCCAGCTGCTCCGGTGAGCTGGCAACGACTTCCACACCGGACGCAAACAGGCGATCCTTGACTTCCGCCTTGTTGAGAACCTCTGCGATCTCCCGATTCAATCGGCCGATGATCGTCGCAGGCGTTCCGGCAGGGGCAAAGATTCCGTATATCGCGACGGACTCATAACCGGGCAATCCCGCCGCCGCCACCGTAGGCAGACCGGGAGTCAGCGCGGACGGCTCGGCACTCGTAACTGCGAGAGCTCGCAATTTGCCCGATTTCACATATGGCATTGCCGACCCGGCAGTGGCGAACATGAGTTGCACCTGAGCGCCGATCACGTCCGTTAAAGCTGGTGCGGCAGCTTTGTACAGCACACGCGTGATGCGCACGCCAGCCATCGCATTGAGTAATTCCGCGGCAAGATGATTGGATGACCCCATCCCTCCGCTCGCGTAGTTGAGCTCCCCCGGTTTTGCTTTGGCCAGTGAAATCAATTCCTTCACTGATTTGGCGGCCAGCGACGGATTCACGACCAGGATATTGGGTGACCGGTGTGTAAGTATGATCGGTGTGAAGGTCTTGACTGGATCGTAAGGGACATTGTCCTGCAGGAACGGCACCAGCCACAGAGGGTTGGCAAAGAAAAGAAGGGTATAGCCCTGAGGGGGCGCCTGCGCCACCACACCGGCAGGAATCACGACGCTGCCGCCACGGTTGTCCACAATGACCTGCTGGCCCAGCCCGGCAGTGAGCCCCGGTGTAATCAATCGCGCAACCAGATCGGTTCCGCCGCCGGCTCCCGTAGTGACAATCCTCACTGGCTTGTTGGGGTAGGGTTGTGCAGCCACTGCGGTAACCAGCAAGCCGGTGCAGAGCAGAGCGATGACGGATCGCAGTTTCATGCAGGCGTTCCTCTCAGGAAATGGACGCATTGCTCTGCGGCGCAATACCGCGCATCGCCCTGTACTGATCAACATAGCGGGATGAATCCATGCGGACGGCGATCAGTGTGGTGCGCCCCGATTCGAGCGCGACGCCGAGCGCATCGCCAAGCGAATTCTCCGTGTCTACAGTCGTGCTATCGGCACCGAACGCCTGGGCCAGATGCTCCCAGTCAATACCACCCAGCAGGGTGCCGGTGCGTGCTATGCCCTTCAAGTCCTGCTTCACACGCATGACGCCCAGTCCCCCGTTATCGAGCACGACTACGATGATGGGCAGATTTTCACGCACGCTCGTATGGAGTTCGCCGGGCGAGAGCATGAAGCTGCCGTCGCCTGTAAAGGCCACGACCGGCTGCTGCGGCCGCGCCAGACGCGCCGCCATTGCTGCGGCCACCGAGAAACCCATGGAGGCGACCGCGTTCGAAGTCAAGTACTCGCGCGGCGCATAGACCGGCCATTTCGGCACAGTGAACAGACGGCTCGCGCCTACATCGCAGGTGGCGATGGTATTGCGCGGAAGCACGCTGCGCGCGACTTGCAGCACCTGATGCGGTCCCAGCCCAGTGCCTGCCAGGTCCAATGCGGTGGCAACGTCCTGGCGGAACGCGCGCCCGGCACGCTCGCCCCAGTTACTGCCTTCCGATGCCCACTCGCTCAGCCCTTCGAGGATGCTTTTCAAATCGCCGACCACCTCGGTGGTCGCTGCAATCGGCCCTTCAATGTCTTTTACGCCGGACAACGCGAGCACTGGCGTGGAATAGGGCCATGGTATGGGTTGCAGTTCCACGGTCTCGAATCCGATGGTCACGATCAGGTCGGCCTGACTCACCAGCTTGCGTTCCAGCATCCCATTGAAAACGCAGCCCGCGCTCAATGGATGATCTTCGGGTATCGCGCCCTTGGTCTTCGGCGTAGTCAGCACAGGTGCTCCCAGCCGCTCTGCAAGCTTTACCAACTCGGTGCTCGCCCTGCTCCACAACACGCCTAACCCAGCCAGCAATATCGGACGGCGCGCGGCCTGCAGCATGGCGAGCGGTGTCTTCATCGCGCTCCGGTCGGGAACCACCTGGACAAAATCAGGGACCACCGGCGCGCTGGCGGCGGAATCGGTTCCCGCTTCCTTGTTGCGTTCATCGGCGGGTAGATCGAGATGCACCGGGCCCGGCGCATCGCTGGTTGCCGTGCGTATTGCGCGGCGCACCTGCTGGTGCACCGCCTGCGCATTGATCGACGTATTCCACTTCGTGATCGGGCGAAACAGCGCCATCTGATCCAAACGCTGGCGCAGACCCACCGCATATGTTGGTGCGGCGAGCTGGTCGGTGATCGCGATCAGCGGACAGCGATCCATCCACGCATGCGTGACTCCGAGTGCGAGGTTGGCCGCGCCGGGCGCGCGCGTGACCTGGCAGATACCGGGGGAACCGGTAATCTCGCCCCAGGTCGCAGCCATCATCCCCGCCGCGGGTTCCTGTTTGTTAAGAATGAAGCGCATCCCGCGCGCTCGCGCGGCCTCCATCAGCTCGAGCGATTCCTCACCCGGTATACCCGTGATGAACTGTGTGCCGGCTTTCTCGAACGCTTCGACAAGAACCTCGACTACGGAAGGCATACCGTCTCTCCTCGTGCTGGTAATCTGATCGACATAGCCCGACGGTTCCTAAGCGCTGCGATTGGACACGTGCGTGTTAAATGCCGTGAAAAAGTCATTTGCGAGCTTGCGCGAGACGCCGTCGATCAAGCGCGCGCCGAGCTGTGCGAGCTTGCCGCCGATCATCGCTTTGGCCGAATAGCTGAGCTGCGTGGCTTCACCTTCAGGAGCCAGCGCGACTTCGGCGTGACCCTTGGCGAACCCCGCAATGCCGCCTTGTCCTTCGAAACCGATGGTATAGCCGCGTGGAGGGTCGACGTCAGCGAGCGTCATCAGGCCTTTGAAGCGCGCGCTCACAGGACCGATTCGCGCCCGCATCGTCAAATGGTACTGCGTGTCGCTGACCTTATCGAAAGCCTCGCAGCCCGGGATGCATGCCTTCAGGACTTCCGGATCATTCAACGCTTGCCAGGTTTCACGCTGAGACAGCGCGATGGTTTGCTGTCCATTCATCTCCACGAAGAGCCTCCTGTCACGATAGCTTTGCGTTACTGCGGGAGGCGCCTTGCATGAGTTCTTCGCTGCGCTTTACCGCTTTGACTATGTTGACGTAACCCGTGCATCGAAAGGATACCGTCCGTCCCAAGAACCCGTCTGTACGCTAAAGCACGTTGACACGGCGGCTGATCGACGATGCTGAATCGATCCACTCATGCATCGACTACGATCCTCGATGATTGTAGGGGTCCGACGGCTGCGTGAAGCGCCAGAGTTACGCTAGCTGCTATTCCGAAGACGCATACGAGGCCAAAGCATAAACCTGAAGCAGTCGAAATATTTTGTCTGCGTCGCCTGCAAGGGCGCCGTAGCGATTGCCACGCGACGCTCGCAACGCCGTGCTTCGTAGCTCACGCTTGCGTTCGCAACGTCAGAGCCTTGCTCGCGATGACACAGAGAATGTCATCGCGAGGAGCCAAGTGGTTCTGTTCTAGAGGCCGGCCACTCCGCTTTGTGGTGGCCGAGCGGCACGGTGGGTTTGTCCCAATGCGGCGGCGTCTCGGAGAGCTGTAACGACTGGAGCGAGGTGCCGCAGCCGGCGGACCGGGGTCTTGCTGACCATCGTCCAGCGTTCGAGCTCCTCGGGCGTGAATTCCTTCTCCACGTTCTTGAGCTGGGCCTCCGGCACCTGGCCGCGCTCGACGAGCCAGCGGCCCACCTGCGCGAGCGAGATACGCACGAGCCAGCTTCCGCCTTCTTCCGTGCGGCGCGCAAGGGCCACCATCGCGCCGAAAGCCATCAGATAGCCCGTCGGACGTTGCGGAAGCCGGCCGTCTCGAGAACTTTCCTGCCGCTCCCATCCACGAATACGAAAACGGGCGTGTAGCTGCGGGTTGTGAGTCATCAATCTCCCCTCGCGAGGGATTGAGCGCGTCAGTTGGTTTTGCAAAGCTCAATCCGGATCGATCGTACTCACCTGCACCGGAGTGCCGAGGATTGCTTCGAACCGGCGCGCATAGGTGGGCCACGCCTCAGGATTGACGAGCCGCGGCGGACGCCCGCCTTTGAGCAGGCCCACGATCTGCTCGGCCGCGAAGACGGCCATGTTGCGTCGCGCTTCGTGCGTAACGCCCGCGGTGTGGTAGGTGACGATCACGTTTTCGCGCCTTAGAACCGGATGTTCGAGCGGCGGCGGCTCCCGGTCCCAGACGTCGAGGCCTGCGCCGCGCAGATGGCCGGACTCGAGGGCATCGAACAACGCGGCCTCGTCGTGTATCCCGCCGCGCGCGGTGGTGATGAACACCGCGCCGGGTTTCATCCGGGCGAAGGCGCGCGCATCCATCATGCGCATCGTCGTCTTGTCGCGAGGGCAGTGCACGGAAACGAAATCCGAACGCGAGAGGAGCTCGTCGAGACTCACCGACGTGGCGCCGCGACGGGCGATCTCCTCTTCCGTGAGATAAGGGTCGGTCGCGAGAACGGACATGCCGATCGCGCGGGCGAACGCGGTCACCAGCGTTCCGATGTTGCCGATTCCGATGATCCCGAGCACACGTCCGCACAGCTCATGCCCCATGAGATCTTCGCGCGGGAAGCCGATCTCCCGCCGCATCCGGCGGTCGCATTCGAGGATGCGATGGGATACCCCGAGCATGAGCCCCAGCGCGTGTTCGGCGACCGAACGGGCGTTGCCGCCGGTCTGATTCACGACCAGCACACCGGCGGCCGTGCACGCGGAAACGTCCACGGTATCGTAGCCCGCTCCGTTCGAGGAAGCGCACAAGAGGTTCGGACAACGCCCGAGAAGATCGGCCGTCACGAAGTATTGCCGCGGCAGCTCGTCCTTCGCCGAGGTGACCTGATACACGTGCGCTTCGCCCAATGCGCGCCACGCATCTTCCTCCGGCCCTCTTCTTGCTGCGACCGTGAGGTCGATATCGCCCTCACGCGCCAGTCGCTCTTCAAAGGAGGGATCCTGCGTCAGGTCGAATCGCACGACTTTCTTGCGAGTGATCGCCATGGCTCGTTCCACGCAAAAATATCGGAAGGAATTATCGGCCGGCGCGTCATAATACGGCAACGACGTTACGCGAGATCAAGTCCGGAGCACCTCGGATGTCCGCGCTTTTCAAGGAGGCCTCATGAAACGTTCAGGAGCTGTTCTGTCGGCGCTGGCACTGTCGGTCGTCGCCTGCGGCGCGTTCGCGCAGCCATCGTATCCGGCGAAGCCGATCCGCCTGATCGTGCCATTCCCCTCCGGCGGCGGCACGGACATCCTGGCGCGCCTCGTCGCGAACAAGATGACGGAGGCTTCGAAGTGGAACGTGATCGTGGACAACCGACCGGGCGCGGGGGCAACATCGGCGTGGAGGTCGCGGCGAAGGCGCCGCCCGACGGTTATACGCTCGTGATGGGGCAGACGAGCAATCTCGCGATCAATCCGACTCTCTACAAGAAGCTCTCCTACGATCCGATCAAGGACCTCGCGCCGATTTCACTTGTCGCCGCCTTCCCGGTGGCTCTGGTCGTGCCGGCGAAGGGGCCGCACAAAACGCTGGGCGATGTGATCGCCGCGGCGAAGGCAAAGCCCGAATCGGTGACCTACGGCACCGCCGGCAACGGAACGGTTGCGCACCTCACGGCCGAGTTGCTGCAACGAGCGGCGGGTGTGAAGTTCATACACATCCCGTACAAGGGCGCCGCGCAGGGATTACCGGACTTGATCGGAGGACGCATCACGATGTTTCTGGGGTCGCTGGAAACGGCGCTGCCGCAGGTCAAAGCGGGTGCGTTGCGCGCGATCGCCGTCACGTCGAGCAAGCGCGCGCCCTCGGTGGCGGATACGCCGACCATTGCCGAGACCTACAAAGGATTCGAAGCGACGACCTGGTTCGGCATTCTCGCGCCGGCGAACACGCCCGAGCCGATCATCACGCGTCTGAGCAGCGAGATCGAGAAGATCCTGCAAATGCCTGACGTGCGTGAGCACATGGCCGCAGGCGGCGGCGAAGTGCGGGCGGGGCCCGGGGAGTTCGCTGTGGTAATGAAGGCCGATCTCGCCAAGTGGTCGAAGATCGTCAGGGAGTCCGGCGCGAAAGTCGATTGAGCGCCCGTGCGCCGGCTCATCTCGCGCACCTATCGCTTACCGATCCCGGATGTAAAATCAGATTCGATCGCTGCGCAGCCGGGCGTGATCGTGCGATATGGCTCCGGTCGCCGCAGAATTCCAATAGAACGAGGAGGAGATCATGAGCGAGAGTCTGGACCTTCATCGCCGGCGTCTGCTCGCCACCGGCGCGGGCGTCGCCGCGGCAGGCACGCTCGGTCTCGCATCGCGCGCGTTCGGCGCGCAGGAGGCGCCCGCAGCCACGCCGAATGCACCTGCAGCCAAGCCTTTACCTGCCTACGTGAGCTGGAAAGATGCGCCGAGTCTGATCGTGCACAGCTCGACGACGATCGAGACGAAGCGGTCCGCCTTCGGCTCCGCGGTGATCACACCGGCCGATCGGCTCTACATCCGCAATAACCTGCCGGCGCCGCCTGCCTCGTTCGTGGAGAACCGCGACGCATGGGAGCTTGCCGTGAGCGGCGTGCGCAACGCACGCACGCTGACGCTCGCGGAATTGAAGACGCTGGGCGCCGAGACGCTCGCGATGGTTCTTCAGTGCTCCGGCAACGGTCGGGGCTACTTTCCCGGCAAACCGAGTGGGACGCCCTGGAGTGTCGGTGCCGCCGGTTGCGTCGAGTGGAGTGGCGTTCCCGTGCGGGCGGTCGTCGAAGCGATGGGCGGCGTTGCCGAGGGCATGCGCTTCATGACGAGCACGGGCGGCGAACGGCTTCCCGACGGCATCGATCCGCTGCGCGTCGTCGTCGAGCGCTCGGTGCCGCTTTCTGCGATGAAGGATGCCTTGCTCGCGTGGGAGATGAATGGCGCGCCCGTGCCGCTCGCCCATGGCGGCCCGCTGCGTATCATCGTTCCCGGCTACACGGGCGTGAACAGCGTGAAGTACGTGAAGCACCTCGCGTTCACTGCGTCCGAGACCGAAGCCACGATACAGAAGACCGGCTATCGCATCTCGCCCCCCGGCGAACGCGGGGATCCGAGCCAGCCTTCCGTGTGGGAGATGAGCGCCAAATCCTGGATCAATTCGCCTGCGCCTGAGGCCGGACCCGTGCGTGCGGGTCAACTGCAGATCAAGGGCGTCGCGTTCGGCGGATCGGTGAGCGTGCGCCGCGTCGATGTCTCGACGGACGGCGGCAGCACGTGGCGCGAGGCGCGCTTCATCGGCGCGGATCTCGGCCCCTACGCATGGCGCCCGTTCGTGCTGGCGGTGAAGCTCGCGCCCGGCACGTATACGCTGGCGAGCCGCGCGACGGATACGAAAGGCAATGCGCAGATCGAGAACCGCCTCGAGAATACCGCGGGCTATATCAACAGCAGTTGGCGAGATCACGCGTTTCAGGTGACAGTGGTCTGAAGCGACCGGGGATGAGACGACCTCGTCTGCTGCTGGCCTTTATCGCAGGCGTGGCCTCCTTTGCAGCCTATCCGGCTGATGGCGATGATGACGCAGAGGGCCGCCGGCTTTTCACGAAGGGTGCGGTGCCGCCCTGCGCGATTTGTCATGCGCTCAAACACGCCGGTGCGAACGCAGAGATCGGTCCGTCGCTGGACGAGTTGAGGCCTGACGCGCAGCGCGTCGAGAAGGCGATCCGCGCCGGCACCGGCCTGATGCCTGCCTACACGACCTTGAGTGACAAAGACGTGCAGTCGCTCGCGCGCTATGTCGCCAGGCACAGTGGAACCCAGTAGCGAGGCACGCGTGGGTCCGATCTTGCACCCCCTCATATCGCAGGCATACACTCGTCGCGAGCGCCCGCAACCGGGTGAGCGTCAGCCGAATTCAGGGAGGGGCCATGAACAAGACCGCAGCCGCAGCGTTATGCGCATTCTGTGGTGTCGCGTCCGCACAGACGTACCAAGAGTTTCTGAACGACGGCAAGAACACGGAGAACGTGCTCACGTTCGGCCTGGGCTACGGCATTCCGATGTACAGCCCGCTCCAGCAGATCAACAAGGGCAATGTCAAACGCCTGGTGCCGCTGTGGAGCACCAACACGATGAACGACTCGGGAGAGCTCTCGCATCCGGCGATCTACAACGGAGTCATGTACATCGTCAACGGCAGTCAGACGCTGGCTCTCGATGTTGCGACCGGTCGGCAGCTCTGGCGCACGCCCGTCGATTACGATCGCGCGGTGCTGCGCATTTCGAATGCGGGCGCGATCATGCGCGGCGCGCCGGTGCTCCTGAACGGCAAGCTCTATCGCACGACGCTCGATGCGCACGTGCTCGCGCTCGACATGAAGACCGGCAAGCAGATCTGGAAATCGAAGTTCGCCGATTTCAAGGAAGGCTATAAGGGTGTCAACGCGCCGTTGCTTGCCAACGGCGTGCTGATCACCGGCACGACCGGCGGCGAGCATGCCACACGCGGCTTCCTCGTTGGATGGGATCCGGAAACCGGCAAGGAGCTGTGGCGTACCCACACGATTCCCGCACCGGGTGAAAAGGGCCACGAAACCTGGCCGAAAACTCCCGACGCCCTTCCCGATGCATGGAAAACCGGAGGCGGCTCCACATGGCAGCCGGGCTCGTACGATCCGGAGCTCGACCTCGTCTATTGGGGTGTCGGCAACGCCGGTCCATACGACTCGAAATACCGAGGCGAGGGTGACGCTCTGTACACGAATTGCGTGCTCGCGATACGTCCGAAGACCGGCCAGATCGTCTGGCACTACCAGTTCACGCCGAACGACGTGTATGACGCCGATGGCAGCAACGAGAATGTCGTGGCGGACATCCGCGTGAACGGTCAGATGCGCAAAGTCATCATGAACGGCAACAAGAACGGCTTCTTCTACGTGATCGACCGGACGAACGGCCAGTTGATCGCCGCGCACCCGATGACACGCGTCACCTGGGCCACACACGTCGATCTGAAGACAGGACGTCCGGTGCTCACCGACGTTTATTCACGGCTGAAGGCCGGCGAAGAAGTCTCGTTCTATCCGCAGCGCGGCACCAACGCGACGTTGTTCTCGTTCAATCCGCGCACCGGGCTCGTTTACTTCAACTCGTGGGATCTGCCCCGCATCCAGAAATACGTCCCATACGCCTTCAAGCAACTCGGCGAGCCCAATACGGCGGTCGCCGGCAGGAATGTGCCGATCAAATCCGACGACGTCGTGGGCTACCATGCGGCGATGAACCCGCTCACCGGCGAATTCAAATGGAAGGTCCCCATCACGGACATCCCGAATTCGGCGAGCGTGCTCGGGACCGGGGGCGGATTGCTATTCACGGGGCGTCCGACGGGAGAGTTCATGGCGCTCGACGAGGACACGGGCGAGGTGCTCTGGCAATTCAAGACCGGTTCGAGCATCAATGCGCCTGCGATTACGTATACGCACAAGGGCAAGCAGTACGTGACCGTCGCTTCGGGAATGGGTGGCAGCGTGATCCGGCGCATCATCGGCGAGCAGTGTGCCTACGGGCAGTGCGGTGTGGACGTTCGCGGTGCAATAGGGCGTGCGTCGTAGCGCCGAGGGGGCGGATGCCCGAAACTTCACGCGACCGCTGCTCGCGTCCGTCGGGCTGTCGCTGGTCATCGGCAGCACGGCGGTGCTCGGGCAGAACACGAATTCGTTCCCGCCGGATCAGGTGAAGCGCGGCGCTGCCCTCTACTCCACGAACTGCGAATCGTGTCACGGCGTGCGCATGGAGGGCCCGCCGTGGGCGAGCGACCTCCGAACCTTTCCGCGCGATCAGCCTGCACGCTTCCTCGACTCGGTCGCGAACGGCATCCGGAACATGCCGCCGTGGGGCGACGTGCTCAAGCGCGATGAGATCGAAGCGCTGTGGGCCTATGTCGTAACGGGCGACAAATAGGAGCGAGCGCGCGCGGTGCCGTCAATGACTCATGGGCATTGATGCGACACCGCAGCGCCCGCCCTTCACCACGCTTCGACTACATAGGAGCCGCGGTCGCGCCGGCGAGAATGTCGGCGACGAATTGCATGAAGCTCACGGTCGAAATTTGCGCCACATTCCCACACACGTCAGCTTCGCTTCCTGAGAGTAGGATCGAAGCAGTCGGAGTGGAGTCTGCCGCCAGGACCTCGTCCAAGATCGATGACGACGGCGCAAGCACCTCACCATTGTCGAGAGCCCCCATATCCGTCTGATGAGAGTGGAGTCTGTCCGGGCTTGAGCGGATAGATGAAGTTCTCGCGCTGCATGGCGGCTGCATCGACGTTCTGAAAAGTGACGAATGGGCTGAAGGCTGCCCCGTTCGAAGGGCCGCTGCGATCGACTTCGAGGATCGCATCGGCGCCGACCTGAACCAGGCGCAGGAAGCCGTCCGCAAACGGGTCGATACCCGGGGATACGGACCACGTGGCAAGCGGGCTCAGGCCGGGCCGGTCGGCCGTCAGGTTGAGAACATCTCCATTCGCGCCCGCGGTGAAGTCGGTCACGACGAGCGGGCCCGACGCGCCCAGGAATACTTCGTCACTGCCTTTACCGGTGGTCACCGTCTGCCCGCCCTGCACGCCGATGAAGTCGTCGCCGGGCCCTGCATCGATGATCGTCCCACCTTGCGATCCGGGCGTGATCCGGATCACGTCGTTGCCCTTTCCACCAAGGATGAGCGCGTTCCCCAGCGGACCCGCGATGATCTCGTCGTCGCCCGCGCCACCGGAAATGAACCCGATATTGAAGTCCTCGATGTTGACGTGGTCGTTGCCCTCACCGGCCGATACCCAGACTGCAGCAAGGGGCGAGGTAACGAATTGGCTCAAGATCGTGTCGTCGCCTCTGCCGCCGAAGAATATGTTGCTCCCTTGCGTATCCTCCAGATGATCGTTGCCGTCGCCGCCGGACATCCGGTCATCGCCGGGTCCGCCGAAGATCGAGTCGTCTCCATCTCCGCCCTTCAGCCAGTCGTTGCCTCCGAGCCCTCTCAACTCATCGTTACCGCCGCGCCCGAAGAGCTTGTCGTCTGCTTCGGTGCCCGTAAGCAGATCGTCCGTGTTCCAGTCTTTGCACTTTCCGCGTTTGCTCATGGCATCCTCCATGGCAATCCGAGATGCGCCAAAGCATGGCGCTGTGCGTTCCGTTTCCTCCGTTAAGGACTTAAGTCCCGATTTCCAGCGTACTCCCGGCGGCAGCCGGAGTCGTTAACGGAAAGCAAATCGACGGTGAACGGACAGACGCCTTGGAGGGTTTCTTGAAGCAGAAGCGTTCCAGAGTGGAACGAGACGCGCGGTGCTCACTCGACTTTGATGTTCCCCGCTTTCACGACCTTCGACCACTTCGCGATCTCTTCGCCGATGAACCGCCTGAACTCATCGGGCGTGGAGTGCGCGGGTTCGACGCCATCGGCGCGCAGTCTCGTCTGAATCTCGGGCTGCCCGAGTATCCGCGCGATGGATCGATTGAGGCGGGTGACGATTTCGGGCCGCGTTCCGCCCCGGCGCCCACATGCCGAACCAGCTCGCCACGTCGTAGCCGGGAACAGCCTCGGCGATCGCGGGCAAGTCAGGCAGCACCGGCGAGCGCTGCGCCGTGGTGACTGCGAGTCCGCGGATCTTTCCGGCCTTGATCTGCGGCGTCATCGCGAGTGGCGAGCTCACGAAGAACTGGATGTGCCCGCCGAGCAGGTCCGCGAGCGCCGGCGTATCGCCTTTGTAAGGCACGTGCACCATCTCCGTCTTCGTCATCTGCCGGAAGAGCTCGGTTGCAAGGTGCGGCACGCCGCCCGTGCCTGATGATCCGTACGTGAGCGCGCCCGGCTTCGCACGCGCGAGCGCGATGAATTCCTTCAGATCCGCCGCCTTGACCGAAAGGTTCACGCCGAGGACGAGCGGACCGGCCGTGATCAGACTGATGGGCGCGATGTCCTTCGCCGCATCGTAGGGCAGCTTGTAGACCGCGGCGCTCGACGCATAGGTCGACGCAACGACAATGATCGTGTAACCATCGGGATTCGCGCGCGCCGCGATCTCGGCGCCCAGCGTTCCACCCGCGCCGCCGCGGTTGTCGATCACGAACTGCTGTCCGTATTCTTCCGCGAGACGCGGCCCGACCATGCGTGCGATAACATCGGTATTGCCTCCGGGCGGAAAGGGCACGATGACGCGCACTGGTTTGGTCGGCCACGCCGTTTGTGCCAACGCGAGCGACGAGAACGTGAGAAGTCCGACCCAGAGGCCTGCGCGAATGGCATTCATGTTCAAATTCCTGCGACGTGGCGAGTGTGTGGGCGACGCTTGCGTGACAGCGCCTTCTTCTGGCGCGTTGAAGCGGCTCGCCACGGAAAGTATGTCAGCGAGCGGCACGGCGTGTCCATTCGTGGCGCCCGACGCTCGCGAGCGCAAAGCCACTCACATGACAGCACGCAGGCTCCTGGTGCTCGTCAGCGCCGGTCTCGGCGTGCTGATGTCCGCTGCGCATCCTGCACACGCGCAGGACTTTCCAGCGCGGCCGATCCGCTTCATCGTTCCGGTACCGGCAGGTGCCGGAGCGGATTTCGTCGCACGCGCCTATGCGCAGCGGCTGACCGCCGCATTCGGCCAGCAGGTCGTGGTCGACAATCGGGGCGGCGCGGCCGGCATCATCGCGATGGAAGCCGTCGCGCGTGCCGCGCCCGACGGCTACACGCTCGTCCAGGCGACGGTGGCGACGACGTCCATCATGCCTTTCATGTACGCGAAGCTGCCGTACGACATGGCGAAGGACTACGCGCCGGTTTCCATCACCACGTTGAATCCGCTGGTGCTCGTCGTGCATCCCTCGCTTCCGGCGCACTCGGTCAAGGAGCTCGTCGCATACGCCAAAGCGAATCCCGGCCGCGTGAGCTATGCCTCCGTCGGAAGCGGCAGCGTGCAGCACCTCGCCGGCCATGTGTTCGCGAAGGACGCGGGTATTCAGATGGTGCATGTCCCTTACAAGGGTGCGGCCCCGGCTACGGTCGACCTGCTCGGGGGGCAGGTGAATACGGCCTTCAGCGGAGTCGGTACCGTGGCAGCTCACGTCAAGGCGGGGCGACTGCGGGCACTCGCGCTGACCGGAAAGCGCATGGAAGTCTTCGAAGGCGTGCCAACGATGGAGGAAGCGGGCGGGCCGAAGGTCGACATGTGGCTGTGGAACGGCGTGCTCGCACCGGCGAGTACGCCGCCTGCAATCGTGCGGCGACTGAATGCCGAGTTCGTGAAGGCCGCCAGATCCGCGGAGCTCATCGCCGCGCTGGCGACGCAGGGTACCTCGCCGACCAGCAACTCGCCGGACGAGTTTGCGAAGCTCATCCGCGAAGAGCAGACGCGCTTCGCCCGGGTCGTTAAGGAGTCGGGCGCGAAAGCCGATTGAAGGTGAGCCGATCACATGATGATGGATGCGAAACAATGACAGAGAAGAGAAGCGCGCCCGGGCGGAACCGGCGACCCGATCATCACGACCGACAGCTTCGTCACGCACGTTTCAACGGTGGCTGCCAACAAAGGCAGGACGGTCGGTCTCTTCCTGCGGGAGAAGGCGCTCGCCTCGACCCTCGCCGCGGCTGCAACGCGAGAGCCGCACGTGGTGCTGATGGTGCACGGGGGCTTCGGTCCCTCGATCGTCGCCTACGACCTCGCGTATCGCGACTACAGCTTCATGGCGCAGCTCGCGCGCGCGGGTTACGACGTCTTCACGTTCTCTCACACGGGTTACGGCCCGTCGCCGCGTCCGCTCATGGACGATCCGTGCAACGTCGACGCCGAGTTCCAGCCGCTGCTCGTTCCGCACGTGCTGAAGGAGTTGAGCCCGCCGCGGTATCCGTGGAAGCTCGTGTCGAGCCGCACCGAATGGGACGAGCTCGAAACGATCGTCGCCCACATCCGGAAGCTGCGCGGTGTCGAGCGCGTCAGCCTCGTGGGTTGGTCGACCGGTGCGCCGCGCGCGGGCGGGTTTGCGGCTTTGCATCCGGAGGAGGTCGACAAGCTCGTGCTCTTCGGGCCGGCGCCGTGGTTTCCGAACGAACAGCCCCCCGCGCAGATGCCCGGAACCGGGTGCGCCGACGCTCCTCCAGACGCGTGAATTTCTGCTTCACCGCCGCTGGCAGGACCACGTGCACTGCGAAGGCCAGCTCGAGGACCCTCGGGTCTGCGACGAATACTGGAAGGCGATCATGGCCGTCGATGAAGTCGGCGCGACGTGGGGGCGCGATGGGGAAGGCATCATCCGGGCGCCGAACCGCATGAATTTCGGCTGGCGCACGAACCTCGGGCTCATCAGGGCGCCGACACTGATGCTGCTCGGTGAGTACGACAACTACGCGCAGCGGCTTCAGGCGTGGAAAGGGCTCGCGGTCGAGCGACAGGCTCTTCATCCGCGTCGAGTGCGCCTCGCACTTCGTGAGCTTCGAGCGCGGGCGTCATCTTCTATACCGCGCGACGAAAGAGTGGCTCGACCGCGGCACGGTAGATGGCGTCGGGCGCGGAGAGTTCCTGGGTGCCGTGGACGGTCGGATCACACCGACGCCAGCGTAAGCGTCGCGGTCGAGACGGCATGTGTTGCAGGGCGGCGGGGGCCCGAGCCTTCAGGCGAGCGCCGCAGAGCGCGTCGGCGTGAGACGCGACAAAGGAAAGGAGGTTACGGAGGAAAACCCTGTTTGGTTTTCCTCTGTTCCCGGGCGGCGAGGCCCGAGCCTTCAGGCGAGCGCCGCCTTACTCCGGCTTGATTCCCGCATCATCCATCACCTTCACCCACCGCGTGTACTCGTTGCGGATATACGCGGTGAACGCTTCGGGTGATTCGCTCGCCTGAAGCTCGACACCCTGGTTTGCGAACCGCGCGCGAATCTCCGCCGATTGCACGAACTTCACGATCTCGCCGTGCACGCGCGCGAGGATCGCCGGCGGCGTCGTGGCAGGCGCCATCATGCCGTTGAAGATGCTCGCCTGAAATCCGGGAACGGTTTCGCTGATCGCCGGCACGTCGGGCATGAGGGGCGTGCGCGTTGGACTCGTCACACCGAGCGGACGGAGTTTGCCGGCGCGCGCGTGCGGAAGCGACGTGCTGAGGTTGTCGAACTTGACGGGCGCATGCCCGCCGAGCAGATCCACGATCGCCTGCGCGTCGCCGTTGTAGGGGATGCGCGTGAGACGCACGCCGGCCATCGTGCTGAAGAGCTGCAGCGCGAGATGCGATCCGGAGCCATTGCCCGAAGAACCCGCGTTGAGCTCGCCCGGACGCGCTTTCGCGAGCACGATCAGGTCTTTCACGCTCTTCACAGGCAGCGACGGGTGCACGACGAGCATGAGCGGCAGCGTCGCGATCAGGCTCACCCCCGCGAAATCCCGCAGTGGATCGAACGGCGGATTGCGCATCATCTTCGGAGCGATCAATGCGCTTTGCGCCACCATGACCATCGTGTAGCCGTCCGGCGCCGAACGGGCGACGCTCGTGAGCCCGATCGTGCTGTTCGCGCCCGGCCGGTTCTCGACGAACATGCGCTGGCCCAGGCCCTCGGAAATCTTCTCGGCTACCGCGCGGCCGACCAGATCGAGATTGCCTCCGGGCTGCACGGACACGACGAGGCGAACGGGCTTGACTGGATAGGCACTTCCCAATGGCGCCGAAGCCTGCGCCTGCGCATCGAGGGCGGCTGTCAGAATCGCGAAGCCCAGCGCCCCTGCCAGCAGTTCGATACGGAAGTCGCGACCGTGTTCATTCCGGCGCAGGCCGGAACCTGGAATCCTCTGATACGGGTTTGTCGAATCGCCTTGACCCCAACCTCGCGCCGGGGCGACGAAACATTTCGCATCAACCTGGCGAGACAAAAGCCTTGCGAAAGCCGCGTTCAGCTCCATTGATCTTCACGGTCATCGAACGTGGGCATCACAGGCTCGTCGGGAAAGAGCGGCAGGCAAAGATGCATTCTCACGAACGCGAAACTGCGGCGGTGGTGGGGCGTGAGTCCGAGCTTCGTGATCGCCTGCCGATGGTCGCGCGTCCCGTAGCCGACGTTCGTTTCCCATCCGTAGCCGGGAAACGTCTCCGAGAGCTTGCGCATATATGCGTCCCGAAAGACCTTGGCCACGATCGACGCGGCGGCGATCGACAGGCATTTCGCATCGCCGTCGACGATCGGTCGGGACTTGCACGCGAGCTCCTTCGGTGTGGCATTGCCGTCAATCAACGCGAGTTCCGGCGCCGTGGTCAGGCCGGCGACGGCACGGCGCATCGCCAGCATGCGCGCATGGTAGATGTTGAGCGTGTCGATTTCTTCCACGCTCGCTTCACCGACGCTGATCACGCAGTAGTCCGGAAGCGCCGCCGCGGCTGCTTCTCGCCTGGGTGCGGGCACGATCTTGCTGTCGTTGATGAGCATCCCGAGTTTGCGTGGAAGGCCTTTCGCCGGAAGGATTACGGCAGCCGCCACGACGGGACCCGCGAGCGGGGCGCATCCCACTTCGTCCACACCGCACACCACGCAGCCCGCTTCGCGTTCGAACTTGAAGCTCGGGCGCGGCTTGCGTTTCTTTCTAGGTAACGCTTCGGCCTGCATCCACGCTATCTCCCTTTCCTGCGAAGCAGCTTCAACGCGTGTGCCGCATGAGACGTTGCTGTTCGCGTTTCCAATCTCGATCCTTCTCCGCCTCACGCTTATCGTGTTGTTTTTTCCCTTTCGCCAGGCCGATTTCGAGTTTAATGCGGCGGCGAGCGTAGTGCAGGTTGATCGGCACGAGCGTATAGCCGGCGCGTTCGACCGCGCCGATGAGCTTGCTGATCTCGGAGGCGTTGAGCAGGAGCTTCCGGGTTCGCGTCGGGTCGGGCTGCACGTGCGTGGAGGCCGTCGGGAGCGGGCTTATGTGAGCGCCGATGAGAAACACTTCGCCATTGCTCAGAATGACGTAAGCCTCCTTCAATTGCGCGCGCCCTGCCCGAATCGCCTTGACCTCCCAGCCTTCGAGCGCGATGCCGGCTTCGAAGCGTTCCTCGACGAAATAATCGTGGAAGGCCTTCCTGTTTTCAACGATACTCATGCGTTTTCGCCCGAGAGCATTCTAGCAGTGACGACGCGGCAGCCCGCGCGGCGGGGAAGAATTTGGTCGTAACGAAATCGGTGCTCGTCGGGTACTCCGCGGAGCAGATGTTCGCCCTGGTCGATGACGTCGAAGCTTATCCGCAGTTCCTGCCCTGGTGCAGCGGAACGGATGTGGCCTACCGCGACGAGACGCGGATGCGCGCGACCCTGCACGTGAATTACCATGGGGCGAAGCAGAGCTTCACGACCGAGAACACGAAGGAGCTGCCCCGCCTGATGAAGGTGAAGCTCGTGGAGGGTCCGTTCCGCATCCTCGACGGCGAGTGGCGGTTCTTCCCGCTGAACGAGCAGGCCTGCAAGATCGATTTCAGACTGCACTACGAATTCGCGAGCAAGCTGCTCGAACGGACTCGTCGGCCCCGTTTTCGGCTATATCGCGAACACGATGGTGGACGCCTTCGTGAAGCGCGCCGACAAGCTCTATGGCGCACGAGCATGATTTCGAGGTCGAGATCGTCTATGCGCTTCCCGAGCGGGTGATTGCCGCGAAGGCGCACGTCCGGCCCGGCGCCACGGTGGCGCAGGCCATCGAGCAGGTGAGATTCGCCCGCCTCGTTCCCGATGTCGATGTCGACGCTGCGCCAGTGGGGATCTTCGGGCGTGTCGTTTCGAGAGATACGCCGGTGCGTGATGGCGACCGCATCGAGATCTACCGGCCGCTCGTTGCCGATCCGAAGCAGGCGCGCCGCCAGCGTTCGAGCCGCAAGATGTGAACCTGAAATTACTTGCAGTTCGCCGTGACGGCCTTTTGCGCGGCGGCGATCTCCTTCGAATAGTCTCCATCGGCAAGGAAGCTCACCTCGCCGGTTTTGGGATCGGTCCTGCGGATACGATGACCTGCCTGCAGACTCTTCAGATACGCCTGAGAGTTCTCGCACGCTTCCTTGCGCTCGCGCGCTTCCACGCCCTTCTTCTCGGACTTTTCGCCCGCTTCCTTCTGCTCGAGTTGCCGTTTGCGGAACTCGGCGTCGCGCTCGGCCAGGGACTTCTCGGGCGTGGAGGCGGCGGGTGCGTTCCTGATTCCGGTTTGTTCCGAGCGGGTTCCGGGCGGACACTCGCTGGCATAGCCGACGACCTTGCCCGCGCTGTCAACACACTTGTTCACCTGAGCGACGGACGACAGCGATGCCAGCGACAGCAGCACCACCGCGAGCGCTGTCGCGGGCCGCAGGGTCACGCGCTGAGGGGTGTGTAGCGCAGAAATCATCGTCATGCACCTTCGAGAACACTGCGTCGCCGAGCGTCGTGTCTTCGCGAACGCCAGTCTCGGGAATCGCTGTTCACGGCCGATGGGGCGGCTCGCTGCAACATAGCGAATCGGAATCAGCGCGTCAAACGCTCTAACGTCCGGATTCTTTGGCGGTTTACACCCTCGCGCGTATAATGCCGACTTTGCGAAGGACGAGAACATGCGTGTGGTGGAGAAAGCCCTCACGTTCGATGACGTACTGCTGGTTCCCGCCCACTCGACCATCCTGCCCCGCGAAGTGCAACTGCAAACGCGGTTCACGCGCGCCATCACCCTGAACATCCCCGTCGCTTCGGCGGCCATGGATACCGTCACCGAAGCGCGGCTCGCGATCGCGGTCGCGCAGGAAGGCGGCATCGGCATCGTTCACAAGAACATGTCGCCCCGCGCGCAGGCAGCCGAGGTCACCAAGGTCAAGCGCTTCGAGAGCGGCATCGTGAAAGATCCGATCACGGTCGCGGAGGACATGACCGTGCGCGACGTGCTGAAACTCACGCAGCAGCATCGCATCTCCGGATTGCCGGTGGTGAACGCGTCAGGACGTGTGAACGGGATCGTGACGAACCGCGATCTCCGATTCGAGACCCAGCTCGACCAGCCGGTCAGGAACATCATGACGCCGCGAGAGAAGCTCGTCACCGTGCGCGAGGGCGCGCCGCGCGAGGAAGCGCTCGCCCTCATGCACAATCATCGCCTCGAGCGCGTGCTGGTCGTGAACCACAACTTCGAGCTGCGCGGGCTGATCACGGTGAAGGACATCCTGAAATCCTCCGAGCACCCGAACGCGTGCAAGGACAGTCAAGGCCGGCTGCGCGTGGGTGCGGCCGTCGGCGTGGGTGAGGGCACCGAGGAACGGGTTGCGGCGTTGATCGAAGCCGGCGTCGACGTGATCGTCGTCGATACCGCGCACGGTCATTCGGAAGGCGTCCTGCGCCGTCTCGCATGGGTGAAGCGCACGTATCCGAACACACAGGTGATCGGCGGCAACATCGCCACGGCCGCGGCGGCGAAAGCGCTCGTCGACCGGGGCGCGGATGCGGTCAAGGTCGGTATCGGTCCGGGCTCGATCTGCACCACGCGCATCGTGGCGGGCATCGGCGTGCCGCAGATCACGGCCGTCGCGAACGTCGCGAAGGCGCTCGCCCGCACGGACGTGCCGCTCATCGCCGATGGCGGCATCCGTTATTCCGGGGACGTAGCCAAGGCGATCGCGGCGGGCGCGCATTGCGTGATGATCGGGAGTCTCTTCGCAGGCACCGAAGAATCGCCCGGCGAGACGGAGCTTTACCAAGGCCGATCCTATAAGGCCTATCGCGGCATGGGCTCGCTCGGCGCGATGCAGCAGGGTTCGGCGGATCGTTACTTCCAGGAGAACGACGAGCACGATACCGAGAAGCTCGTGCCCGAAGGCGTCGAGGGCCGGGTTCCTTACAAAGGCGGCCTGGTCCCGCTCGTGCAGCAGTTGATGGGAGGCTTACGTGCCAGCATGGGTTATCTTGGATGCGGCACGATCGAGGAAGTGCGCTCGAAGGCGGAATTCGTGGAAGTGACTTCGGCGGGCATACGCGAATCGCATGTGCACGACGTGCAGATCACGAAGGAAGCGCCGAACTACCAGATCGAGTAAGGATGCATCACGAAAAGATCCTGATCCTCGATTTCGGCGCGCAGTACACGCAGTTGATCGCCCGGCGCGTGCGCGAAGCACGGGTGTATTGCGAGATCCATGCGGCAGACGTGGACGACGCGTTCGTCCGCGATTTCGCTCCGAAGGGCATCATCCTGTCCGGCAGCCACATGTCCGCGTACGAAACGTCGACGGACAAGGCTCCGGAAGCCGTGTTCAAGCTCGGCGTTCCCGTGCTGGGCATCTGCTATGGCATGCAGACGATGGCCGAGCAGTTGGGCGGCCGCGTCGAGCCGGGCAGCGTGCGCGAGTATGGCTATGCGGAAGTGCGCGCGCGCGGGCACACGAAACTGCTCGACGGTATCGAAGACATCCGCACGCCTGAAGGACACGGCATCCTGAAAGTCTGGATGAGTCACGGCGACAAAGTCGTCGAGATGCCGTCCGGGTTTCAAGCTGATGGCAGCGACCGAAGCGTGCCCGATCGCCGGCATGGCCGATGAGGAGCGGCGCTTCTACGGCGTGCAGTTCCATCCCGAAGTCACGCATACGCTCCAGGGCAAAGCGATCCTCGAGCCGCTTCGTCTACGACATCTGCGGCTGCGCGGGCGACTGGAACATGCCCGACTACGTGTCGGAATCGGTCGCGCGTATCCGCGAGCAGGTGGGCTCGGACGAGGTGATCCTCGGTCTTTCCGGCGGCGTCGACTCCTCGGTGGCCGCCGCGCTCATTCACAAGGCAATCGGCGATCAGCTCACCTGCGTGTTCGTCGATCACGGCCTGCTGCGGCTCAACGAAGCGCAGCAGGTGATGGAGACCTTCGCGAAGCACATGCACGTGAAGGTCGTGCACGTCGATGCCTCGGCCGATTTCTACGCCGCGCTCGAGGGCGTCGCCGATCCCGAACAGAAGCGCAAGATCATCGGAAGGCTCTTCGTCGAGGTGTTCCAGCGAGAGGCGGCGAGAATCGACAATGCGAAATGGCTCGCGCAGGGCACGATCTATCCGGACGTGATCGAGTCGGCCGGTGCGAAGACGAAGAAGGCGATGAACATCAAGTCGCACCACAATGTCGGGGGACTGCCCGGAGACATTGCATCTCGAACTGCTCGAGCCGCTGCGCGAACTGTTCAAGGACGAGGTGCGCGAACTCGGCATCGCTTTGGGGCTGCCGCACGACGTCGTTTTCCGGCATCCCTTTCCCGGCCCGGGTCTCGGTGTGCGCATCCTGGGCGCGGTGAAGCGCGAGTATGCGGATCTGCTGCGCCTCGCGGATGCGATCTTCATCGATGAGCTGCGCGGGGCCGGTTGGTACGATCGGACCGCGCAGGCCTTCGCCGTGTTCCTCCCGGTGCGCGCGGTAGGCGTCATGGGAGACGGGCGCACCTACGAATACGTCGTTGCACTGCGGGCGGTGCAGACGGTCGATTTCATGACGGCGCAGTGGGCCGAGCTGCCGCACGCGCTTCTCTCGAAAGTGTCGAATCGCATCATCAACGAAGTGCGCGGCATCAACCGGGTCGTCTACGACATCTCGAGCAAGCCGCCGGCGACGATCGAGTGGGAAATGGGAATAGGGGGCACTTTCGCGGATAAGTTGGGCGCGTTTGCTGAAACGCGTCTTCGGCGTCTCGGATAGAGCGTTGGCCGGATCGCGGAACCGGGTGGTTGTACGCCGTCTGCGACGTCTTAGTAGAGTTTGTTCTTGTTGCCTTCCTGCACCGAGGCTTCCACCGCCTCCAAGGGTTGCGTAAGCCCGGCATGATCGACGAGGCAGCGCGCGTGCGAGGGCAGGCCGGTCACGTCGAGCCGTGCTTCGTGATCCCACAGGTTGGAGCGGAGCATGCATTTGCCACAGTGCACGAACACCTCCTCGGTCAATACGACGAGCGCAAGCTGCGGCGCTTTTTGCCCCTTGACCGCCATGCACTCCCGTAATCCTCCATCTCGAACGATCAGAGCACGCCCGTTCACTCGCAACGTCTCGTTCCTGCCCGGCACAAGGAAGAGCAGCCCTACGCGCGGGTTTTGCAGCACGTTGCGGTAGGTATCTGCCCGGCGATTGCCGGGCTGTCCGGTATCGCCAGGGTGCTCGCGTCGAGCACCTGTACGAAACCGGGCGGGTCACCCTTGGGAGACACGTCCATCGTCCCTCAGCGTCGCACGAAGAAATCAGGACGAAAGGCGACTTGGCGATGATCGCGCGGCAATGCAGGTCGAGCGTCGCGATCTCCTTGTCGAGCGCGCGCGGCGCCGGCCAGCCTGTGACGGCACGCAGTTGCTCCTCCGAAGTGATTGGCTCGGCAAACTGCATCACTGCACCTTGAGGTTCGCATCCCGGATGACCGCCTGGAAGGTGGCCATCTCGCTGCGCACGAAGGCGGTGAACTGCTGCGCGTCCATCGGGGCCGGCTGCACGCCCACCCGCGCGAACGTGGAGCGGAGCCCGGGGTCCTCCAGCGCGCGCAGCATTTCCGCGCTCAAGCGTGCTATGACGGGCGCGGGCGTGCCTGCGGGTGCGACGATGCCGGACCACTGCACGGCCTGGAAGCCGGGGAATCCCGACTCGGCGAGCGTCGGGACGTCTTTCATCAGCTCGAATCGCTGCGGCGAGGTGACGGCAAGCGGGCGCAGCCTTCCCGCCGCAACGAACGCCACAGCGTCGGGCACCGGGGGATCAGCACGCCCGTGTGCCCGCCGACCACGGAGCGCGCGGCCTCGACGCCGCCCTGGTAGGGGACGTGGTTCATGCTGACCTTCGCCAGCGACTGAAATCGAAGGGCAGCAAGGTACATGGCGCCGCTGACCGTCGAGGACGCGTAACTCACCTCGCCGGGCCGCGTTCGTGCGAGCGCTATCAGCTCGCTTACGGTCTTCACCGGGACGGAAGGATGCACCGCGAGGATGTTCGCCGTCGAAACCAGCCGGGCGACCGGGCTGAAGGCATTCAGGCCGTCGTAGGGCAGCTTGTGCAGCAGGGGATTGAGCGCGAGGTGCGTTCCCCCGTACAGCAGCGTATAGCCATCCGCGCGCGCGCGTGCCACGATCTCGCTCCCGATGATGTTGTTGCCGCCCGGCCGCAAGTCGATCATCACGTTCTGGCCGAGCGCGGGCGACATCACCTGTCCGACGTAACGGGCCACGAGCTCGGCCGTTCCGCCGGGCGGGTTCGGCACCACGATACGCACCAGCTTCGCGGGAAATTCCGGTCCAGCCGCCGGCGCGGCCGCTCCCACAAGGGATCCAAGACAGGTGCCGATCAGTTTCAGGGAAAGCTGGTTCATGCCGCTCCTTCGCATTTGTGATGAGGCCACTCTATGCGGCCCGCCGCTGCGATACAATCCGGTGGGCCGGAAAACCATTTGTGACGGACCGTCATCAATGAGCCGGATCGGCGACCGCGGAGAAATGGAAGCGTTCGTGCGCGCGGTCGAACGTGGCAGCTTTTCCGCGGCGGCCCGCGACTTGAAGCTCACGCCCTCGGCGCTCTCCAAGATGGTTACGCGGCTGGAGTCCGTGCTCGGCGTAAGCCTTCTCAGCCGCACCACGCGTAAGCTCATCCCGACGGCCGAGGAGCATTGTTCCTGGCGCGTTGCCGGCGCATCGTCGCCGAGTTCGAAGACGCCGAAAGGGAAGTGGGGCGCTCGCGCGAGAAGCCGCGCGGCAAGCTGCTCGTACACGCGGGCGTGGGGTTCGCCGGAATCGGCTGGTCCCGGCGATGCCGCGCTTCGTCGCGCGCTATCCCGAAGTGCAGGTCGAGCTGATCGTGGAAGACCGCGATCTCGATGTGGCGAGAAACGGGATCGATATCTCGGTGCGTTCCGGGCCGCCGCTGGACCAGTCGCTGGTGGCGCGCAAGCTTGGTGAGTTCGAGCGCGTCGTCTGCGCGTCACCAGCATACCTCGAGCGTCACGGCATACCGCGATCACCTGGCGAGCTCGCCACCCATGCCTGCATCACCATCTCGAGCCTGCCCGGGCGCGCCAGATGGGAGTTCCTGGGCGCATCGGGCCGGCAGACCATCGAGGTGAACCCGCGTCTCAGCGCCACCAGCGCCGACTCCGTTCGACAGTTCGCCCTCATGGGGCTGGGCATAGTGCGGACGAACGACTTTAACGTGGACCAGGACCTGCGTG
Organism: uncultured beta proteobacterium; assembly: GCA_963808765.1. Classification (GTDB taxonomy): domain Bacteria; phylum Pseudomonadota; class Gammaproteobacteria; order Burkholderiales; family SG8-41; genus JAQGMV01. Next base: position 73,029 of record CAWEHH010000037.1, on the reverse strand, counting down.
CGGGTCGGCTGGTGCCGATACTCGCGGATCAACTTTTTCCCGAGCGTATTCCTATGCACGCTCTTTATCCGCATGACCGGCATCGCCTGCCGCGAGTCGCGGCGATGCTGGATTTCCTCGGTGAAATTTTCGGCTGCGTGTCGTGGCGTAGCATTGTGGCGACCACCGGTCGAAGGTCCAAAAGGCGTGACAAGTCAGAGGCGATAGGCGGTACCTGCGGTGCCCTTCGCAGCGATGATCGCCTCCTCGAGATCGAGCGGGTCCCATTGCGCCGCCGCCTTGCGCAACGCGGGATCTTCGAGCACGCCGAGGACCTTGAGCGCGACCGCATGATGGCTCGGGAAGTTGCAGTGAAGGTAGTTTCCTCGGTAGGGAAGAGAACTGGCCAGACCGGCATGCCGCGGACATGGTGGCGGAACAGTCCAGCAAGGAACTGCCGTCGTGAAAGACTACGACGCGATCGTCATCGGCCCAGGCCAGCCGGCCCTTACATGACCTCGCGTCTCGCGGGGGCCGGCATGAAAGTCGCCTCGTCGCCCAGGCCTCGCCCGATGGCTACGCCATCGTGATCGTCAGCGCCACGCACACCGTCAATGCCAGCCTGTGCCGCGGCATGCCCTTCGATGCCATCGCGGATTTTGGGCCGATCACACTCGCCACTACGCAGGGATCGACTCAGCTGCAGCGTACATTGGAGCTCGAAATGGAATCAGGAGCGATAGATGCCGATAGATCCCGACAGATTTCATCAACGGGAAATCGCGTCGATCGATAGATGCTAATACATGTCGATAGATCCTGAAGGGTGCGCGTGTTGCGTTGTCGATAGACCTCGATACATACCGATAGATGCTGAAAGCTATTTTCGGAGATCAGAGGTGGCCCCGTCTGTTAAGACAGATTTTCAGGGAAGATAAGTGCAGCCCTGCGGGTTAGGCCGCCAATGGCATTGGCAGCGAATCGAAGTACACGGCATCGGGTGTTGCGCCGTCAAGCGCGCGGTGAGGTCGGCGCCGGTTATAGAAGTCGATGTAGCGCGCGAGCCCGGCCTTGGCGGCGGCAACGGTGTCGTAAGCGTGCAGATAGACTTCCTCGTACTTGATCGTCTTCCACAGCCGTTCGACGAATACGTTGTCGCGCCACGCGCCTTTGCCGTCCATGCTGATCGCGATGCCGTTTTGCATGAGCAGGCTGGTGAACTCGGCACTCGTGAACTGGCTCCCTTGGTCAGTATTGAAGATCGCAGGCTTGCCGTATTTCGCCATTGCTTCTTCAACCGCCTCGACGCAGAAGTCCGTGCTCATGCTGATCGAGACGCGCCACGCGAGGATTTTGCGGCTGGCCCAGTCCAGCACTGCCGCGAGATAAACGAAGCCACGGCTCATCGGAATGTAGGGGTGAGTAGGCCAGGGCATTGCAGCCCCAGCCCCTCGCAGAACCGGACGTGAACCTCTCGGCTCATCCGGCTCCCATCATCCAGCCGGTGGGACGAATCCCGCTTCCCAGTGCACGAAGGCGTCTGGAGACTGCGACGCCAAGCGCCCGACAGCGCGAAGCGCCTTACGACGATGCTTCGCCAGATGCTTGTACTTGCGTCGGAGCCACCGCGAGAGATACTCGTTGACGTTCCTCCACAGGGGGCGCAGCGCCGATGAATAGAATCGTCCGTAGTAATTCATCCAGCCTCGCAGGACGGGATTGAACATGTTCGAGAGGTCACTCAGAGACTTGTCGCACTTCAGCTGCAAGTGCCAACCCCGAACCGTTTGGCGCATCACCGTCAGCGCCTCTCGGCTTACTGCCGGGGCGAAATTCACGTACACGCGGCCATACTTGTCGACCGCCTTGCGCGGACGAAACGCGTAGCCGAGAAACGTAAACTGCGTCGTCGCATATGTCTGCTGCCGATTGATGTCTTTGCAGTAGACGATCCGACTCTTTTCCGGATGCATTTCGAGACCGCACTCGCGAAGCCGCTGCTGGACCTTGCGCATGACCAATTTCGCCTGCTCCTCGCTCTTGCAGTGAATAACGCCATCGTCAGCATAGCGACAGAATCGCACGCTACGCATGTTCCGCGTCATCCACACGTCAAGTGTGTAATGAAGGAAGAGGTTCGCCAGGAGCGGCGATACGACACCGCCTTGCGGCGTGCCGCGGGTACGCGCCTTAAGCGTTCCATCTTCCGCCATCATGGGCGCTGTCAACCATCTCTCGATGTAGAGCAGCACCCAAGGAGTCTGGCAGTGCCTGCGCACGGCCTTCAACAGCAGCTCGTGGTCAATATTGTCGAACAAGCCTCTGATGTCGGTACTCGACAACCCAGTCGTACTCCCAGCTGCGCCTCCGCACCAAGGCAACCGCATCGAGCGCAGAGCGCCCGGGGCGGTAACCGAAGGAGTCGCGGTGGAACAGGGGTTCCAGTACCGGCTCTAGAACAAGCTTGACCACCGTTTGTGCAACTCGATCTGCAACCGTTGGCACACCCAGCATCCGTACTCCACCTGATTTCTTCGGAATAGGCACGCCTTTAACGGGCGGCGCGAAATAGCTACCCGAGCAGAGACGGTTCCAAAGCTTATACAGGTTGTCACTGAGCTTTTCCTCGAACGCCTCGATCGATTCTTGATCCACACCGGCCGCTCCCCCATTGGCTTTGACTCGCTTGAATGCTTCCCAAACGAGCGCCTTGGGAATGTGAAACGGCTTCGTCATTGCAGAGTGCTCCTCCTGCTTGCGCAGTTGGCACCCTCCTCTGACCGGACAACGCGACCCCTTCGCTCCATCGCCATTACAGCGACTTCACCGCTACTACGAGTCGCTCCGCCCCTTGGCTGTGCGTCAGTACTATCGGCCTCGCCGGTGGGCTTGGGCCTTTCCCTTAGCATCACAGCCGAAGGTTCCCGCAGTTCAACGTAGGAGCCCGAACGCGGCTGGCGCTGCCTCTATGCCGGACGCCGCATGGCCAATAAGCAGGCACCCACCATGCTTGTCCCGGGTTAACATCAGGGCCCGGTTTCGACGTCGTCTGAGTACTTTCGACACTTGAGCGGCAGTTCACGGGTGTTCGCCTTCCATCGTTCTCACCTGATGTCTTGATGACACCTTTTCCGCAACGCTCACGACCGGGGCTTTTGACCCAAGCCGCTTGCGGTGGTTTGTGACCTGCTCCTGCAAGCCGGTCACGAGAGGCCAAATGCTTCTACTTCATCTCTCATCTCCTACGCCGCTTGCTGCGGCACACTGATGTCCATTGCCCAGACCTCGTTCGGCCGCTCGATCACCCGCTCGCGCAGCAGATACGGATAGATCGGGTGCGCGGGATGCCGCCGGCTCGTGTTAGGACGCCGATACAGCGCCTCGATCCCCATCTTCCTCATGAGGGTCGCCACATGCTTACGGCCGACGCTGAAGCCCTCGTGGCGCAGCAGATCGCGCAGCATGCGGCGTGCCGGCGAACGGGTGGTTCAGGTGCAGCTCGTCGATTCGGCGCATCAGCGTCAGATCGGCTTGCGGCGTCGCCCGCGGCAGGTAATACACCGAGGCGCGCGAGAGCTCCAGCAGCTCCGCCTGGCGCGTAATGGGAAGGGCGTGCTCGGCATCGATCATCGCTTTGCGCTCGCATCGTCGATACGACCGAGCGCGCCGGCCAAAAAATCATTTTCCATCGCCAGCTGCCCGATCTTCGCCTGCAGGTCCTTCACGCTCGGGCCTTCGGCGCTACGTTTCTCGGAGGCCGTGGCGAATACGTCGCCGGCACGCTCGAGAAGCTGGGCTTTCCACTGCGTGATCTGCTGGGGGTGGACATCGAAGCGCTCAGAGAACTGTGCGAGCGTCAGATCGCCTTTGAGGGCAGCCAGGGCCACCTTCGCTTTGAACGTCGATGAGTGGTTACGGCGGGGTCGTTTCATTGCTTCTGCTCCTATGCGGGCTTGCGCCCAATTAGAGCAGAGCTGCACTTATCGCTTCGTCTGAAAAAGCGGGACCCCTCTAACGTATCATCGCGGTCAAAGTCCGCACCGATCGGACTGCTTGCTTTGATAAACGCATTACACCCGAGGGACCCGAGAAGTGAAGAACGTGAAGGTCGACGACGACGCGCACAAGCTACTGAAGGCGGTAGCAGCTCTGCAGGGGCGTCAAGTGTCCGATGTGGCGTCAGAAGCGATCCTGGAATACTGCCTCCCGAAGATTTCTCGGGAGACACGCGAAAACTTGTTTGCCTCGCTCAAATCCCCTTCGCAGAAGCGCTGACGGATGCCATGGCGTACGCCCGCCTGAATCTGACGAGCGAGCTTTTTTCCGTGGCTACGCAGTCGGCGAAGTCAGGGTGCGGACGCCGATCCGTAACGCCATGAGCCTTGAGAACCGCGAGCATCAAAATCGGCCTGCACCCGGCGCCAGACCCAGTTTCAATTCATGCTGGCGGTTCCCTCGGGTTTATTTGAGTCGGCCGGCCGCTAACCAAGCTCAGTGAGATGGGCTTACCGACGGTGAGATCGCATCTGTGCCCGCTTTCGCGCATCAGGCAATCTCAGTTAGCAATTCTGGCCTACGCAATTATCTCGGCCTTGTTGCTTGCAGTAGAGGGAGCTAACAACTGCGGCTGACCAATTATTACGTGACCCCACGCATGGCCCAGCCAGTTAGCGACAACGTAAGGGGTATCCACACTCGGGACTACGTGAAAATGTGGTGTGCCATTTACATAGTCGAAGTCGGTTCGGGGACCGTCGATTCCGCCGGTTCCGATACTAAATCCACAATAATAGGCGCCGGGCGCAACGTTCGTGTTGGAGATCTGCCAATCCATCGTAAGTTCTTCGCCTGCACGAACCGAGAACGTTTGCTCAGTGACAGCGGCACCAATCGCTGTAGCGTCATCTGAAAAGAAGCCTGCGCCGATTGAAAGGTCTCTCATAGCGACATCTGCTTCTATCTTCAGCCTGACCGTTATCGGAGTGCCATAACTCACGTTTCCTCCTTGATCGGCCACCAACCTGATACTTGTAAACCGGATCTTGTCCCCGGACCCTGCCTCACGCAGGAGTGAAAGATCGCTTGTTTCCGGGGCGAGGAGTTCGGCCATGTATTGGCGCGCGATTGCTTCTGCAGTCCCAATCGCCTTGACCGTTCCACCCTCCAAATGGACGGCCTTTTGGCAAAGAGTGCTTACCGCCCCCACATTGTGACTCACGAACAACACCGTCCGACCTGCGGCCGTCACCTCCCGCATCTTTCCCAAGCACCTCTTCTGGAACGCGGCATCTCCCACCGCGAGAACTTCATCGACGACCAGGATGTCCGGATTCAAGTGAGCTGCGACGGCGAACGCAAGGCGGACATACATCCCGGACGAGTATCTCTTGACGGGTGTGTCTAGGAATCGCTCCACTTCCGCAAAGGCAACGATTGCGTCGAACTGTTGCCGGATCTCTCGCCGGCTCATTCCGAGTATCGCGCCGTTCAGGAAAATGTTTTCCCTGCCGGACAATTCAGGATGGAACCCGGTGCCGACCTCCAACAGGCTTGCGACTCGCCCACTGACCGTAACGCGTCCAACGGTTGGATCGGTAATGCGCGACAGTATCTTCAGCACAGTGCTTTTTCCGGCACCGTTTCGGCCAATGATGCCGACCACCTCGCCTCGCTTCACTTCGAACGAGATGTCGCGCAACGCCCATACTTCCTCGACCTCGTCGCCCTTTATTATCGGGCGCCCGTGCAAAACGTCTTTCGCATGCCGGAATGCTGAAGTGAGCTTACTGGCCAGCACGTCCCGCAGCGCGGTATAGCGCTGCCGCTGTAGTGTGTGGCCGATCGAATATTTCTTGCCTACCCCCTCGAACCGTACAACGACTTCGGACATTTCAGAGCAGGTCGGCAAAGGACTTCTCCGTGCCGCGAAACGAGGAGATGCCTAACCAGACGAAAAGGCCGGTTAAGACAACGGCCAGCGCCAATCCTGGCAGATACAAAGTGCTCTCTCCTCCCAAGATGCACCACCTGAATCCGTCGATCACTCCAACCATTGGATTCAGGCTGTACAGCAGGCGCCACTCGTCCGGCACGACGGCGCTCGAGAACCCCACGGGCGAAATGTACAAGCCAAGCTGGAGAACAAACGGAACCACGTAGCGGAAATCGCGATACTTCGTATTCAGCGCAGCCATCCAGAGTCCAGGCCCGAAGCTCGCCACCAGTGCAAGCAACACGAATAACGGCAAAAACAGAATGCGCCAGTCGGGCATAAACTGGTACCACACCATCATTCCGATGAGTATGACGAAGCTGACAAGAAAGTCGATCAGCGCAGTCACCAGACTCGCGCACGGAACTATCATTCGCGGGAAATATACTTTCCCGATGAGACTTGCATTTGCCACGATACTTTCGGCTGAACCGCTCAAGGCAGCGGAGAAAAAGTACCAAGGCAGCATGCCAGCGAACACCATCAGCGGATATGGTACGCCGCCGTCGCTCGGCAACTTCGCGAGCTTGCTGAAGATGATCGTAAAGACAACCATTGTAATGAAGGGCCGCAGGACGGCCCACGCAACGCCGATCATCGTTTGCTTGTACCGCACAGCCACGTCCCGCCACGCCAGGACGAGGAATAGCTCGCGGTATCTCCACAGATCCCGCCAGTACAGCCGTTCTGTGGCGCCGGGTTCAATTACAAGCAAGTGGTGTTGCATTTCAGGAGCGCTCACTCTGATGCGGTGGATGCTGCCATCGGGATGGTCCCCTCCGGTTGTTCGATTCGAACGCCGTCATACGCCAAGAACCGACGGATGCGTCGCATTGCAAAGGTCTGGTAATTCGAGACTCCATCAAGTCAAAGGCCTCAATCGAAGATACCAGGATTGTCCTCGACTAACCGCCTGCCAATGTATAAAGAGCCGATGATGTTAACGTGGTTGTTGTCACGATAGATAATCTCATCGCCTTTGTTCATTCTGCAGACTCGATCACCACACAGGTACTTTCCGACATTAAGAATCCTGACACCAGGCCTGCTTTGCACAACCTTGTTCAATGCGCCAACGTAAACATCACGTTGATATTCGAATTGTTCAACACTGATTTCCCAAGATGGGTTTGTGGTTGCGAGCCAACGCTTCCCTTTCTCGGGACCAAAATCGAATGTCGGAATATCGTCGGCTAGATGAATCCTTTTCCCGGCCTTGGATAGTGCATCCACAACGTCAACCAAATTTTTATACAAGGCGTCGCGATTGTCCGCGCGAGAACCATCCCGGACCAGTAATTCTGCACGGTCCCACGCCATCGCCAAGACAACGTCCTTGATAGCCTTGCTTGCCAGAACGGATCGAAAATCTTCTTGAATTCCGGGCTATCGATTAACGGCAGATCATTTCTAATGTAAAAGACAACATTCTTAGTGGGCAATGCTTCTGCCAGCCCAAGAAACAAGTGCTCGGCGTGGCTGTCTCCGACCAGGGCAATGTCTACGTCCGGCCCAGGCTTCGACTGCATGCAGCGAACAAAACCTTCCCATTTGAGAGCTTCCTTGGCAATACTTTCTGGCGTACATATGAAGTATCTTTTTGCGACGTATTTGTGAAAGTCGAGCTGCCCTATGTCTCCGGTGTATCCTTTCAAGGTGGCATTCTCACGAAAACTCAACCCTTCCCGACTATAGGTGCTGTAACCAACATAACCAACGACGGTCATAAGCAGCAAAAGAACAGCGACTGCTCCCTTGCCGTATCGGCGTGACCGGACGGGAAGCTCGACGACCTTGTATGTGAGCCAAGCTAAAACTATTGATAGTGCAACTGCCGTTATGCGTATGCTTCTGCTTGGCACTTCGCCCTGAATAACGTGGGCGAATGAAAGCAGTGGCCAGTGCCACAAGTAGAGAGGGTAGCTGATTAAGCCGAACCAAACGGCAACCTTGTTCGAAAGAATCAGCCGATTAGCCCAAGCGTTGGGTCCGGCAGCGATGATCGAGACAGCACCTAACACAGGAATAACAGCCCACTTGCCAGGAAAACGGAACTCCTCCCTGATTTTCCAGGCCCCGTAAGCCAACAAGAAGAACCCCGCGAATGACAAAAGATTGGATAAGACTTTTCGCTCACCCACCGACTTTACAAGATCGATAGCTGAATCCAACCAGCCACGTAGTTGTGACTTGGTCGACTGACCGGCGTCCTTCCTGTACAGGCTGAGCCAAGCCAACACGCCTCCACAAACAAGCTCCCAAAACCGTGTGTGTGGGAAATAGAAAGTCCCGATCCTGTCAGTCCTGATCCGCTCGAGGTTCAAAGCAAAGGAGACGGCGGCAACGAACAAGGTTATTGTCAGCAGATCGAATTTCCCCCTCCAAGCAACCCAAAGTAACAGTGGCCATACAATATAGAACTGTTCTTCGATGCCTAGACTCCACAAGTGTAGTAACGGCTTAGCCTCCGCTGTGGGATCGAAGTATCCCGCCTCTTGCCAGAGTGCAAAGTTGGACACGAAGCCCGCACCAGCGGCAATGTGCTTACCCAACTGCATGTACTCCTCGGCAAGCAGTGCGAACCAACCGAACGTGTAACAGGCAACTAGAACGACTATCAGGGCCGGGAAGATCCGCTTGATACGCCTGGCGTAGAACTCCGAAAAGCTGAATGTCCCCTTACCCAGATTCTCGAGAATAATCGTGGAAATCAAAAAGCCAGAGATTACAAAGAAGATATCTACACCAACAAAGCCACCTCTCACCCAGCTCGGGAAGGCGTGAAATCCCACCACCAGTAACACGGCGATTGCCCTCAAACCATCGATGTCAGGACGATACTTCGGGTGCGAGAGATGGGATTGGGGTGTGGTCATACGAACAAGCAACTCTTTATGCCGGTCACCTTCCCCTGGACTTGCCGAACTTCGATGGCAGAGTAGCTGCGAGGTGAGTCTGCGGAAAAACGCATGGGTGCCCGCGCGGGGGGTATTACTCGGAACTTTTCGGGCGTCGCAAGGCTTTGGGTTGCTCGGCGTCTTGCGAAAAGACCGCGCAGATTACTGAATACAAAAGATTTTGGCCCGAAGAACTCAACGTCCGCCGGCGCATCGCGCGGCAATTATGGGACGCCGGACGAGGTCGAATAAGGTAATCGGACACGTTCGGCGGGCTTCAGCTAACGCGAAACGACGCTCGCCGCATCGGTTCGACGTTCAAGACTTGCGTCGCGACATGAACACCAACCGCTCGAAGAGGTGCACGTCCTGCTCGTTCTTGATGAGCGCCCCGTGCAGCGGCGGCACGATCTTGTGCGTGTCCTGGCTGTGTAGCGCCTCCGCGGAGATGTCCTCCGCCATGAGGAGCTTCAGCCAATCCAGCAGCTCCGAAGTCGACGGCTTCTTCTTCAGCCCCGGCACGTCGCGCAGCTCGAAGAAGCGTTCGAGCGCGCGCCGCAGCAGTTGCTTCTTGATGTCCGGGAAATGCACGTGAACGATGCGCTCCATCGTCTCGTGATCCGGAAAGCGGATGTAGTGAAAGAAGCAGCGACGCAGGAAGGCGTCAGGCAGCTCCTTCTCGTTGTTGCTCGTAATGACTACGAGCGGCCGGTGCGTCGCCTTGACGAGCTCCTGCGTCTCGTAAACATAGAATTCCATGCGGTCGAGCTCGCGCAGGAGGTCGTTCGGGAATTCGATATCCGCCTTGTCGACCTCGTCGATCAGGAGAACGGCCGGCGTTTCCGACGTAAACGCGTTCCACAGCATACCGCGCACGATGTAGTTTCGGATGTCGTGAACCTTCTCGTCGCCGAGCTGTGAATCGCGCAGCCGCGACACGGCGTCGTACTCATAGAGCCCGTGCTGGGCCTTCGTCGTAGACTTGATGTGCCACTCGAAGAGCGGACGCTTCAGCGCCCGTGCGACTTCGATCGCGAGCAGCGTCTTGCCCGTGCCCGGTTCCCCTTTGATGAGCAGCGGCCGTTCGAGCGTGATGGCCGCATTGACCGCCATCATGAGATCGTCGGTGGCGATGTAGGTGTCCGTGCCTTCGAAGCGCATGCTTTTTCCAGTCGAAGCGTGAACGGCGGATTATAGCGGCTCGCCACCCATCGACATCATCCGTCACTGCCACCTAGCGTTCGCCCGCCGCCTTGCGGTCCTCCAGCCTCCGTTCGATCTCGGCGAGCTTCGCGCGTATTGCCGGTCCGACGTGGATCTGCGGCTGCGACGGCGTAAAGCCCTTCTCGCGCTCCCATTGCTCGATCACCTCTTTTGCACGGTCGAATGCCGCCTCGAAAGCGTACGTCTTCTTCAGCGCCTCCGCGAAGAGCGCCTGCGCAAGATAGGTCGCATCGGACGCGCTGCCGCACCCGAAAGACTGCCGCTCCGCGCTGGATGCGGTGATCACGAGCGTTCCATCGTTCTTGAGCGCGTCGACGAAGCCTCCGGAGTAGCACGCGGATACGACGACGATCCTCCAGCGGATCCCGGACTCGTCGAGAGCCGCCTTGACCGCCGCCGGATCGATCGGGTCGAAACGAATGGGTCTGAAGTCCACGGCGAGCTCGTGCTTCTCGGAGCCATGCGAAGTGAGATACAGGAAGAGCACGTCCTCATCCGTGTTCATGGTCTCGCCGAGATGGTGCAATGCCCGCGTGAGGCTGGTCAGGCTCGCGACCGGATGCGCGTGCAGGGTCTTCGCGTTGTTGACCAGCGTGACGGTGCGTCCGGACGTGTCGAAGCGCTCCCTGAGCAGCGCCGTGATCATCTTTATTTCCTTCATGAATACGTCCTCGCCCGCGTAAAGGCCCGCGGCGAGTACGTACACATCGGTGATGCCCGGACGTTCCGGCGCGACGGCGGTGAGCTCGCGTTCGAGTGCGTCGTGCTGCGCATAGAACGCTCTTTCTTCGGCGAGGCTGTGGAAAGTCGCAGACGCGCTCGCCCCGCTCTCGTCATGGCGCGGGGCCCACAGGAAGCCCTGAGGCGCCCAAAAGGCCGGCGCGACGAGCAGGACGAGTGCGCATGCCGCAATCATCGTTCTCGGGCGGCCGCTCGTGCCGGACAGTCTCCACACCGCGACGAGGATCACGATCACGGACCAAGCGATCATCAGGTCGTCGAAGTATGACCAGGTACAGCTCGAGGAACGGCATCCAACCGTGCTGGGCCACGAGGTAGAGCCCGGAGCTCAGGATCGTGAACGGAAGCGTCGCCGCGGCCAACGCCGTCGGTAGCACCAGCACTTCGTGCCGCGCGTCGTACCGCCGGGCGAGCAGACCAACGAGAAGCACTGCAGGCACGAAGGCAAGCAGGCGCTGGAATTCATACACGTTGAACTCGCCGCGCACGCCGACGATCGCGAACGAGAACGCGAACACGAGCACGACGTCCGTCGCCACGAGCGCAGCGAATACTTCGGGCGTCGCGCTCAGATCCTCGCGGTTGACGCGTCTCAAGCCGAACAGCCGCCCGCCGCTCGCGATCGCCCGCCCGAAAGCGGTCAAGAAGGAATGCGCGCCCATGTCAGTCGAGTTCGCGCAGATCGGCCTTCGTGTCGACGTCGAGAACGACGCCGGGATCGTCGCACGGAACGCACACGATCGCATCACGATGGCGTTCCAGCACCGCGCGCGCCCCGGTATCGCCGTGCAGTGCACGCAGCTCCGAGCCCAGGTCGCAACTGAACCCGACAGGGTGACCGCGCTGCCCCCGGTAGACAGGAGCCGCAATCTTCGCACCCGCCTGCACCGCCGCAGCAATCGACCGGATCGTAGCGGGCCTCACGCGGGGCATGTCGGCGAGCGCGATCACCCAGCCGCTTGCCTCGGACGCTCCGGCGACACCGTGCGCGAGCGTGTGACCCATGCCGTACACGGCGTCCTCACAAAAGGTGACGCGACAGTTCTCGCGCGCGAGCAGCTCCGCGAGCGGCACGTCGCCGGACCGCACCACCGCGATCACGCTCAGGCCGGCGGCGATCAGATTGCGCGCCGCGTGGGCGGCGACCGCGACGCCGTCGTGCATCGGATGCATGAGCTTGGGGCCGCCGAAACGCGTGCCCGCGCCTGCCGCGAGCAGCACGGCGACGATAGAGGGGTCGGCGCTCATGCGGACGATTATGCCGGATGCGGCCGCGCCCACGTTGACAATGGCGAGCGGCGCGGCGTAACGTCCCCTCCCCTCCAGGAAGACAGGCTCATGCCACGCAAGAGATCGCTCGTGATAGACGAGAGGCGCGCGACGATCGAGACGGTGATGGGGGGAGCATTGAACTTCAGCGCTCGTCGCAGCCCTAAGGATGAGAACTGGAGACCAACATGACCGAAAAAGTGACGAAACCAGACGCGCAGTGGCGTAAGGAATTGACCCCGGAGCAGTTCGAGGTCGCCCGCAAGAAGGGCACCGAGCGCGCGTTCACCGGGGAGTACCTGGGACAACCACGAGAAAGGCATGTACCGCTGCCGCTGCTGCGGGGCAGAGCTCTTCAGCTCCGACCACAAGTTCGACTCGGGTACGGGATGGCCGAGCTTCTGGCAGCCGTCCGCTGACGAGAACGTCGCGACCGAAACGGACAACAGTCATTTCATGCAGCGCACCGAAGCGCTGTGCAGCCGGTGCGACGCGCACCTCGGGCACGTATTCGAGGACGGCCCGAATCCGACGGGTCTGCGCTACTGCATCAACTCGGCGTCGCTCAAATTCGACAAGGATTGAGGAACCGGCGCCGCGGGGCGTCGTAGGCTGATCCGCCCAGGGTCCGTTCGGCTCGGGGTCGACGCCAACGCGGATAACGGCTGCCGGCTGGGTCATGCGCGAGTCCCGGCCGAACCCGTGCGACGTTCTATAATGTGTGCCGATGAAACTGCTTTTCGACATCTTTCCGGTCGTCCTGTTCTTCGTCGCGTTCAAGCTCTACGACATCTTCGTTGCGACCGCGGTCGCAATCGTCGCGAGCTTCGTGCAGATCGGCTGGGTCTGGCTCAAGCACCGCAAAGTCGACAAGATGATGTGGGTGAGCCTGATCGTGATTACGGTCTTCGGCGGCGCCACGCTGCTGTTCAAGGACGACACCTTCATCAAATGGAAGCCTACGGTGCTCTATTGGCTTTTTGGAGGCGCGCTTGCCGTGGGCGCCCTCGTGTTCAAGAAGAACCTCGTGCGCTCGATCATGGGGCAGCAGGTGAGCCTTCCGGAGCCCATCTGGCAGAAGCTGCTCGCGAGCTGGATCGGCTTCTTCGCCGCGATGGGCGTGATCAACCTCTACGTTGCATACAATTTCTCGCTCGATACCTGGGTGAACTTCAAGATGTTCGGCGGCATCGGTCTCATGCTCGTTTTCGTGCTCGTTCAGGCGCTTTTCCTGGCGAAGCACGTTCAGGATCAGAAGACCTGATGCCGGCGCGTCTATTCGCTCGCGCTCACACGGTCGCCCGCGGTTGACAGTAGCCGACCAAATACGCGACCGGCTTTGCGCCCTCGCGCCGGAATCGATCGAGATCGAAGACGAATCCGCGCAGCACGCCGGGCATGAAGGCGCGAAAGGCGGCGGCGGCCACTACCGGCTGCGAATCGTGTCGGCGCGCTTCGCCGGACAGCCGTTGCAGGCGCGTCATCGGATGATCTACGAGCTGCTCGCACCGATGATGCGCCGGGAAATCCACGCGCTCGCGATACAGGCCTACGCGCCCGGCGAGCAATGATCCTGCATCTCCAGTTAGCGAGCTTCCCACAAATACGTCGCTCAATCCCTCACCCGAACCCCTCCCCCAGAGGGCGAGGCAAAATTCGTGACCCGCGTGAATGTCATTCACTCGCGTCATACTCAATAGAGGAGTCGTCATGACCCCAACCCACATCGCGCTGCCGCTGGCTCTTGCGGCCGCTTTCGTAACCGCCTCTGCCGCGCTCGCCCAAAGCGCGCCGCCAGCCGCGAAAGTCAACGGCACCTCCATCCCCGCCTACCGTCTCGACGCCGCCGTCAAGGCGCGCCTCGCGCAGGGCCAGCAGGACTCGCCGGAGCTGCGCAACGCCATTCGCGACGCACTGATCAACCAGGAAGTCGTCTCTCAGGAGGCGGTCAAGAAAGGTCTCGACAAGCAGCCGAGCGTCGCTGCGCGCATCGAGCTCGATCGCCAGATGGCGCTCGTCAATGCGTACTTCGAAGACTACATGAAGAAGAATCCGGTCTCGGACGACGTGCTGCGCAAGGAGTACGAGCGCATCAAACCGCAGATCCCGGCGAAGGAATACAAGGTACGCCACATCCTGGTCGAGAAGGAAGACGAGGCGAAGAACATCCTCGCGCAGTTGAAGAAGGGCGGGAACTTCGAGAAGCTCGCCGCCCAGCATTCGACGGACCCGGGCTCGAAAGGCCGTGGAGGCGACCTAGACTGGGGGCCGGCCGAGCGCTTCGTGAAGCCGTTTGCCGAAGCGATAACCAGTCTTCAGAAGGGGCAGACGTCCGAGGCGCCCGTGAAGACCGACTTCGGATATCACATCATCCGGCTCGACGACGAGCGGGCGTCGAAGATCCCGAGCTTCGACGAGGCGAAACCGCAGCTCCAGCAGATGATGCAGGGCTCGATCGTGCAGAAGGCGGTCGCCGAGCTCAGGGCCAAGGCGAAGATCGAGGATAATCCCACTACGAAGCCGGCTGAAGGTGCCGCGAAGAAGTGAAGACGCACCTCTCGCCTCCCTAACCCACGAACCGCCGCGCATTCCTGAATATCCTCATCCACGGCCCGTCTTCGCCCCAGTCGTCCGGATGCCATGAGTAGCTGACCGTCCTGAACACGCGTTCGGGATGCGGCATCACGATGGTGAATCGCCCGTCCGGCGTGGTAAGCCCGGTGATGCCTTGCGGCGAACCGTTGGGGTTGAACGGATAGATCTCGGTGGGCCGGCCGTAGTTGTCGACGTAACGCAATGCGACGAGCGGCTCGGCTGCGGCAAGCGCCTGCGCATCGCTGAACTCGGCATAGCCTTCGCCGTGCGCGACAGCGATCGGGATGCGGCTCCCCGCCATCCCCTGAAAGAACATCGACGGCGAGGGCAAAACCTCGAGCATCGCCACGCGCGCCTCGAACTGTTCCGACTTGTTGCGAACGAAATGCGGCCAGCGCGCCGCGCCCGGAATGATGCCGCGCAGATTGCTCATCATCTGGCAGCCGTTGCACACGCCGAGCGCGAACGTATCGCGGCGCTCGAAGAACGCTGTGAACTCGCTCGCGCGCCCGGGCGTTGAAGAGAATCGATTTCGCCCAACCCTCCCCCGCGCCGAGCACGTCGCCGTAGGAAAAGCCGCCGCACGCCGCGAATCCGGCGAACTCGCGCAGCGTCACACGCCCCGCTATGATGTCGCTCATGTGCACGTCGATGGCGTGGAAGCCCGCGCGATCGAACGCCGCCGCCATTTCCATCTGTCCGTTCACGCCCTGCTCGCGCAGGATGGCGATGCGGGGCCGCGGATCGACGCGACGGCTTTCCCTCACCCCTGCCCCTCTCCCGCGGGGAGAAGGGTTCGTTGACGCCGTTGCTTCTGCTGGAGAACGCTCAGCCGCATCGTCCGGATCGAACGTCAGCACCGCGTGCAGGCCCGGATCGCGCTCGTCGAGGATGCGGTCGAACTCCTGCTGCGCGCACTCGGGATGATCGCGCAGGCGCTGCATGTGGTACGTCGTCTCCGACCAGGCTCGGTGGAGCTCGACGCGCGTCGCGCTGTAGATCTCGATACCGCCCCTCACCCCAGCCCTCCCCGACCGCTCCGCTCCCCCGTGTACGGGGCGAGGGGGGCTGTCGTCGTGCGCAACGATCGTCAGCCGGCCATCGTTCGTCACGCGGCCGATCGCCTGCGTGCACTCTCCGAGTCCTGCGCTCTCACACGCTGAGAGCACGCCAGCGAGATCGCCGCTTCGCACTTGAACGATGGCGCCGAGCTCTTCGTTGAACAGCCATGAGAGATTCGCCGCCGCTTCGGTCACAGAGAGACCGCGCTCCGGTTCCAGCGCAAGGCCCGTGCGACCCGCAAACATCATCTCGCACACGGTCGCGAAGAGGCCGCCGTCGGAGCGGTCGTGATACGCGAGGAGCTTGCCTTCGCCGTTGAGCGCCTGGATCACGCCGAACAACGCGCTCAGCCGCCGGGGATCGTCCACGTCGGGCGTTTCGCTGCCCGTCTGTCCGTAGACCTGCGCGAGCGCCGAACCGCCCAGCCGCGCCTCGCCCCCGCCGAGATCGATCAGTACGAGCACGCTCTCGCCGCAGTCGACCCGCAATTGCGGCGTGAGCGTGCGGCGCACGTCAGTCACGGGCGCGAACGCGGAGACGATCAGCGAAAGGGGTGAAGCAACCTCGCACGCGCCCGCCGCATCCTGCCACGTGGTCTTCATCGACAGCGAATCCTTGCCGACCGGGATGCTCACCCCGAGCGCGGGACAGAGCTCGAGCGCCACGCTGCGCACCGTGTCGTAGAGCGCGGCATCCTCACCGGCATGACCCGCCGCGGCCATCCAGTTGGCGGAAAGCTTCACGTCCCCGATCGCGGCGACCGGCGCCGCGGCGAGATTGGTGATCGCCTCGCCGACCGCCATGCGGCCGGCCGCCTCCGGGTCGATCACCGCGAGCGGCGTGCGCTCGCCCATCGCGAAGGCTTCGCCCCGATACGTCCGATAGCCCATCGCAGTGACCGCGACATCCGCGACCGGAACCTGCCACGGACCGACCATCTGATCGCGCGCCGTCAAACCGCCGACGCTGCGATCGCCGATCGAGACGAGGAACGTCTTGTCGGCCACGCACGGCAGCCGCAACACGCGCAACGCCGCTTCATGGAGATCGATCCCGCTCGCATCGAATGCGGGGAGTGCGCGCTTAACGCGCCGCACGTCACGGCGCATCTTCGGCGGCTTGCCGAGAAGGACCGCGAGCTCCATGTCGACCGGTTTGTTGCCGAACAGCGGATCCTCAACGCTCAGCCGCCCATCTCCGGTCGCCCTCCCGAGCACCGCGAACGGACAGCGCTCGCGTTCGCAGATCGCTTCGAAAGCCGGAAGCGTTTCGGGCGCGATCGCGAGCACGTAGCGCTCCTGCGCTTCGTTGCACCAGATCTGCATCGGCGACATGCCGGGCTCTTCGTTCGGCACCTTGCGCAGGTCGAACAGGCCGCCCCGCCCCGCCGAATGCACGAGCTCGGGAACCGCGTTCGAGAGCCCGCCGGCGCCGACATCGTGGATCGACAGGATCGGATTCCTCTCGCCGAGTGCACAGCAGCGATCGATCACCTCCTGCGCGCGCCGCTCGATTTCCGCGTTTCCGCGCTGCACCGAATCGAAATCGAGACCTTCCTCGTTCGTGCCCAGTGCCCATGCTCGAAGCCGCGCCGCCGCCGAGGCCGATCAGCATCGCCGGGCCGCCGAGCTGAACGATCAACGAGCCTTCGCCGAAGCGCGCCTTGGCGATATGTGTCGAAGCGATATTGCCCACGCCGCCCGCGATCATGATCGGCTTGTGGTAGCCGCGCACTTCACCGTTGACGGCCTGTTCGTACGTCCGGAAGTAGCCCGCGAGATCGGGCCGCCCGAATTCGTTGTTGAATGCGGCCCCGCCGATCGGGCCGTCGATCATGATCTGCAGCGGAGAGGCGATGCGCGAAGGCATGCCGATGCCGCCGCGTTCCCACGGCTGCTCGAACTCCGGAATGCGCAGATGCGACACCGTGAAGCCGGTGAGGCCCGCTTTGGGTTTCGCGCCCCGGCCCGTCGCGCCCTCATCGCGGATTTCGCCGCCCGAACCCGTTGCCGCGCCGGGATAAGGCGAGATCGCGGTCGGATGATTGTGCGTCTCCACCTTCATGACAATGTGCGTGGGTTCGTCGGCGATATTCGTACTCGCCGCCCTCTCCCGCATACCAGCGCTCGATCTCCGCGCCTTCGATGACCGATGCGTTATCGGCATATGCGACGAGCGTTCCACGCGGGTTGCGCTCGTGTGTGGTGCGGATCATCCCGAAGAGCGAGTGCGACTGAGGCTTCCCGTCGATCACCCATTCGGCGTTGAAGATCTTGTGGCGGCAGTGCTCCGAGTTCGCCTGCGCGAACATCATCAACTCGACGTCCGTCGGATTGCGCCCGGCGCGCGTGAAGTTCTCGACGAGATAAGCGATCTCGTCGGGCGAGAGCGCGAGTCCCATCTCCCGATTCGCGCGCTCGAGGGCGAGCGGACCTTCGCCCAGCAGGTCGACCGTTTCGAGCGGGCGCGGCGCGTGCGTGCGAAAAAGGTGTGCCACTTCGTCGAAGGACGCGAGCACCGCTTCGGTCATGCGATCGTGGATATGCGGAAACAGCGCTCGGCGCTCGTCCGCCGTCAATGCGCTGCCCGCACGCGTCTCCACCCGGTAGGCGACACCCCGCTCGATGCGCTCGACCACATCGAGCGCGCAGTGCCGAGCGATGTCCGTCGCTTTGGACGACCAGGGCGAGATCGTGCCGGGCCGGGGCACGACGAGAGAGCAATGCGCCGCGTTCGGCTGTCGCGTGCTTTCGAGGACCGTAAGTGAGCAGCGAGGTGAGACGCTCATGCTCGTCGGGCTCGAGCGCACGCCGCACGTGCACGAAATGCCAGTACTCCGCGCTCAATGCCAGGTCGGGCAGCGCGCGCGAAACCTGCAGACGAAGCTTGTTGATCCGGAAAGGGGAAAGGGCGGAGCGGCCCCTCAGTCGTATGAGCAGAGGATCTGAAGACAAGAGCAGCTGGAAGCCAACGTGCTAAAGCGTTATTTTACCCGACCCGCCCGACCTCACGGTGCGCCCGGCCATTGAACCATGCACGAACTGAAGCACGACACGCCCATCTACCGCACGAGCCGAGATTCGCACGCTCGAAGCACGCGCAGCGGCAGCGCCGGACAAACCGCAGCTCATGGAGCGCGCGGGACTTGCCGCGGCCGAACTTGCCCGCGAGCTTGCTGGAAGCGGCGGCAGGCGCGTCGTCGTCTTCGCAGGTCCCGGCAACAACGGCGGCGATGCGTTCGTGCTCGCGCGGCATCTGAAGCGCTGGTGGTTCAACGTGGTCGTGTCCTTCAGCGGCGAAGGCAGCAAGCTTCCGCCGGACGCCGCGGCCGCGTTCCATGCGTGGCGTGAGGCCGGAGGCGAAACGACGCCCGACCTGCCGCGCCCCGGTGCGTGCAGCCTCGTGGTCGATGGCCTCTTCGGCATCGGACTCCAGCGCGACGTAACCGGCGCGTTTGCCGAGCGCATCGCGTGGATCAACGCGGCGGCGGATGCCGCACCCGTCCTGGCGCTCGATTCTCCGAGCGGGCTCGAATCGGACAGCGGACGCGTGCTCGGCTGCGCGGTGCGCGCCACTCACGACGATCACGTTCATCGCGATGAAGCCCGGACTGCTCACGCTCGAGGGACCCGAGCACGGCGGGAGACTCCATCTCGCAACGTTGGGACTCGATGCGCGCGCGTTGCTGGAGCCGTCGGGTCATGTCATCGGCCCGGATGCGATTGCAGCCGCGCTGCCGCGGCGCCGGCTCAACACGCACAAAGGCGACTACGGCAGTGTGGGCGTGATCGGTGGCGCGAGCGGCATGGCGGGTGCAGCGGTGTTGGCGGGCCGCGCGGCGTTGAAGTTGGGCGCCGGGCGCGTCTATGTCGGCTTCGCGGCGCCGGACGTTCCCGCGTTCGATCCGGTGCAGCCGGAGCTCATGTTCAGGCGGGCGGATGAAGTGCTCGCGCTCGATCACGTGACCTGTCTGGCCGTCGGACCGGGGCTCGGAATGGCGCAGGACGCGAAAGCGCACCTCGATGCCGCGCTCGCGAAGCCGCTGCCGCTGGTGCTGGACGCCGACGCGCTGAATCTGATCGCTGCGGACGATGCCCTCGCGCGTGCGCTCGCGACCCGTAGCGCCCCGACGCTACTGACACCGCATCCGGCCGAAGCCGCGCGCCTGCTCCATGCGACGACGGCACAGATTCAGCACGATCGGCTGGAGTCCGCCGTGCGTTTGGCGGCATCCTTTCACGCGCACGTCGTGCTCAAAGGCGCCGGCAGCGTCTGTGCTTCACCGGACGGCCGCTGGGCCATCAACACTTCCGGCAATCCGGGGATGGCAAGCGCCGGCATGGGCGACGTTCTGACAGGCATGACGGCAGCCCTGCTGGCACAAGGCTCTGCGCCCGATCGCGCGCTGGAAGCCGCCGTGTACCTGCATGGCGCCGCGGCCGATGCGCTCGTGCGCGACGGTTGCGGGCCTGCGGGACTCGCGGCCGGCGAACTGATCGACGTCGCGCGCGGGCTCGTGAACGCTAGGAAAGCGCGCGCACGGTCATGATGCCGAGCAGCGTCATGGCAAGCGAGCCCACGAGATGGGCGGAGATCAGCGCGAACGCCCAGCCGTACTCGTTACGTGCGAGAAGATTCACCGCTTCGGCGGAAAACGTCGAGAACGTCGTCAGCCCGCCGAGGAATCCCGTCATGATGAAGAGCCGCCACTCCGGCGTGAGCACCGAGTGGTGCACGAGCACTTCCACGGCGATCCCGATGAAGTAGCCGCCGATTACATTCGCCGCCAGTGTTCCGAGGGGCAAATTGGGCAGAACGTGATTGAGTGCGGCCGAGAGTCCCCAGCGCGTCCATGCGCCGAGCGCGGCTCCGATGCCGACCGCGGCGAAGGCTGCGGCGCTCAAGTGCGCTCGGACTTGGTGCGCCAGCGCTCCGCGGCCGCGTCGTCGGAGGCTCGCGCGTCGACCCAGCGTGTGCCGTCCCCCGTGCGCTCCTTCTTCCAGAACGGCGCCTGCGTCTTCAGATAATCCATGATGAACTCGCACGCGGCGAAGGCATCACCCCGATGTCCGCTTGCGATGACGACGAGCACGATGGGATCCGTTGGCCGAAGTGTGCCGACGCGGTGAACGACGAGCGCCTCGATCACGTCCCAGCGCCTGCGAGCTTCTTCGATGATGCCCTCGATCGATTTCTCGGTCATCCCCGGGTAGTGCTCGAGCGTCATCTCGGAGACTGGGTCACCTTCGTTCACGTCGCGCACGATGCCGACGAAGCTCGCGACGGCGCCGATCGCCGCGTTACCCCTGCGGATCGCCGCGATTTCAGCGCCGGCGTCGAAGTCCTGAGCTTGTATGCGGACAGTCATCGTTGCCCCTCCCCGACCGCTCCGCTCCCTGCCCTCTCCCCGCGCACGGGGAGAGGGTTGGTCTGCTGTGACTCATGTCGGGTACGGCTTCAACGCCTTCATCCCCCCGTCACCGGCGGAAAGAAGGCGATCTCGTCGCCGTCCCGCACGATCGTTTCATCCCCGGCCATCTCCTGGTTGACCGCCGCCCGGACGCGCCGAGCGTGTCCCAGCGCTTCGGCCCATGTACCGCCCCGCGCGACCAGCATCTCACGAAGACCTGCCACATCCGTCGCCGTCGCAGGCAGCGCAAACTCCTCCCTGGCAGCGCCAAGCACTTCCCTCAGACGTGCGAAATAGAGAATCGTAACCATGGTCAAATCGGCAATCGGGGTCAGAGTCAGATTGAAAATGGGGTCAGGGTCGGGGTCAGGGTCCCATTACACAGGCTGTGTCATTCATTTCGAAAAACGCCTCTGACCCCATTATGTCTATAGCCCGACGTGCCGCAACACGAATTCCGCGATCGGACCCGGCGCGTTCAAGTCGAACTGTGGAAGACGCGTCTCGAGCCGCGCGTCGCTCGCGACCGCCACGATGTTCTCTTCGTGCGGATGGATGAGCGGTTCGCCCACCTGCGCCCGATACACTTCGATCTTGGGGATCGGTTCCCACTTGAAGCCCTCGACCAGAAGCAGGTCGCACGGCGATAGGTGCTTCACGTGCTCGCTCAGGGGAGGTTCGCTCGCCCCGCGCAGCTCATGCATGAGCGCCCACCGGCGCGACGACGTGACGAGCACCTCGCGTGCAGCCGGCCGCCCGGTGGCGGTACGAATCCTTCCCCGGGTGGTCCACATCGAAGGTGTGATGCGCGTGCTTGATGAGCGACACGGCAAGGCCGCGCTGCGTGAACAAGGGGATCAACTGCTCGATAAGCGTTGTCTTGCCGCTGCCCGAGTAACCTGCGAAACCGAAGATCTTCATGGCGCCAGGTCCGATGCGGGTTGGATTCTACGGTGTTTTCCTAAGCCCGCCTGGACGTCACGGTCAGTCGGCATGAGATGTATGCCTTCGGGCCGCAGAGCAATGTGGATCCGGGCGCCCTCTTCCACGCCGCGATGGTCGGCGGTATGGAGCGGCACGGTCATGTGAAGTGGAGGACGATCGTTGCCGCCAACCGCGACCGCGAGCGAGACATTACTGCCCAGGCGCACCAGCTTCAACACGTTGCCCTCGACCACGTTGAGAGTCGAGTCCGACGCTTGACTTGGATCGACCAATGCGAGCTGTCCCTGCGAGATCGACCAAGTCACCTGACTGCCCACCTGGAACGCGGAATGCGCCCGCGACGGTAAGTCGGTGGCCCCGCCATTCGATAATCGTCTGGCCGCGCTTGCGCATGCTGGGCGACGACTCCGGCTCTGAAGATGTTTTTCAAGCCCACGAGCTGAGCCACCCTGGCTGTTGCGGGACGTGCAACGACTTCCTGCGGCATCCCGGTTTGCAGCGTCTCCCCCTGGTAGAGCACCGTCAGCCGGTCGGCGAGCATGAGCGCCTCATCCAGATCGTGCGTGACGAGAACGATCGGAATCGAAAGCTCTCTGCGCAGCTCCGCCAGCTCGGCATACAGAGGCTCGCGAGTCGAACGGTCTACGGCGGCGAAAGGCTCGTCGAGCAAGAGGACGTTGGGCTCCCGCGCGAGTGCACGTGCGACGGCGACACGCTGCTGTTGTCCGCCGGAAAGCTGAGCCGGCAGCCGATCCGCGAACTCTTCGAGATGAAGGCGCGCGAGAAGGTCGTGCGCGCGCCGCTTGCCCTCGACGTAAGGCAGTTCCACCAGTGACTCCATGACATTGGCGAGCGCCGTTAGATGCGGGAAAAGTCCGTAATGCTGGAACACGAAACCGATGCGCCTTTGGCGCGGCGGCAGATTGACGCGCCCATTCGTGTCCAGCCACACAGTGCCCTTGAACATCACTCGACCAGCGGCCGGGCTCACGAGTCCCGCAATCGCACGCAGCACCGTGGACTTGCCGCTGCCGGAGGGGCCAACGAGGGCAAGCACCTCCCTGCACCCGCACTCGAGCTTTACGTTCAGCGGAATGGGTGTCCGCTGCTCGAGTCGGACCTCCAGTCCTGCCTCAGGCATCAGCACGCCGGCCGATACGCGAACCGCCGACGTACGTCGCCGCAATGGCAGCCAGGCAGACAACCAGCAATGTCGCGGACATGACCGCCGCACCGTGATCATCGAAGGCCTGGACGCGGTCATAGATGGACACGGCGATCGTGCGCGTTTCGCCAGGGATGTTGCCGCCGACCATGAGCACGACGCCAAACTCGCCGAGCGTGTGCGCGAACGTGATAACGACCGCCGTCAGGATGCCCGGCCAGGCGAGCGGAAGCTCGATGCGCCACAGCGTGCGCCATCGCGACAATCCACAGCACGCCGCTGCGTCGCGCACTTCGCGCGATACGCCTTCGAACGCACGCTGCATCGGTTGAATTGCGAACGGCAGGTTGAATATCACGGATGCGATGAGCAATCCGGCGAAGGTGAAGACGAGCGTGCTGCCGGTCAAGCGTTCATAGAGCCCACCGATCGGAGAGGCCGCTCCGAGCCCGACCAGCAGGTAGTAACCAAGAACCGTGGGAGGCAGCACGAGCGGTAAGGCGAGCGCCGCTTCGACGAGCGCCTTCCCGTGGAAACGCCGCCACGCGAGGAGGCGGCCAACGAATACGCCAATCGGCACCAGGATGAGCACCGTCCATGCGGCGAGTTCCAGAGAAAGCAGGAGCGCCTGGTAGTCCATGCGCCGCTACTGTTCGCCTGGAAGCACGAAGCCGTAGCGACGAAACACAGCACGCGCCGCCGGAGCCTGGAGATAGCCATAGAGCATGCGCGCGGTTTCGCCCGCTCCTTTCACGAGCGCCATTCGCTGATGCAAAGGCTCATGCAGGTCTTCCGGAATGAGGACATAGCGTCCGAGTTTTCCGACTTGGGGCGCCAGCGCGAGGGAGTAGGCGAAGATGCCTCCCTCGGCCGTCCCGCTGGATGCGAATTGTGCGGCCTGCGATACGTTCTCGCCGAGCACGAGGCGCGATCGGACAACCTCCCACAGTCCGAGCTTGACCAGTGCCTGCTCCGCCGCGCGGCCATACGGTGCGTGCTCGGGATTGGCGATTGCGAAGCGTCTGACCTCTCCGGCTGCGAGCGCAGCTTTAAGTCCCTGAAACTTCGGATCGACCTGCAGCCGCGATGCGTGCGGCGCGAACAGCACGATGCGCCCGGTCGCGTAGAGGTCGCCCTTGTTTTCGAGCCGCCCCGCTTGGGCGAGCTTGAGGACGAAGGTTTCATCGGCCGACATGTACAGTTGAAACGGTGCCCCCTGCTCGATCTGGCGAAAGAAATTGCCCGACGAGCCGAAGACAAGCTTCACCTCACGCTTTGTCGTCGCACGGAATTCGGCCGCGATCTCCTCCACCGCGAACTTCAGGTCCGATGCGGCAGCGACAGCCGGCACATCCGCCTGCGCGATCACCGCGGTGGGACAGCCAATGGCAAGCGCGCCAACGAGGACGATCAGCCCGCGGCGCAGCCATGCCATGTGAGCGCCGTGAGCCCAGGCGTGTCGTATCCGTGCTCGCCCGCGCAGCGCGTTCACGGGTTCCGCGGGAAACTGGCACACTTGATTCCATCATGCGCTCCTTTTAATAACATGAGTCCCGCAAGGAACCGCGTCCGTCTGCGTCTGCGCATCGACATCGACAGCAAAGCCGCCATCGGCCCAGGGAAGATCGCGCTCCTGGAGGCGATCTCCGAGACGGGCTCCATATCCGCCGCGGCGCGCAAGCTCGACATGTCTTACCGTCGAGCCTGGCTGCTGATCGAGGACATCAACGGTTGGCTGCGCACTCCGGCGGTCACCCGCGCGAAAGGCGGTAGCGCGGGCGGGTCGTCGAATCTCACCGACACGGGCCGCCAGCTCGTCGTGCTGTATCGGAAGCTCGAGTCCGCCGCTCATCAACGGTCCGACTCCGACGTGCGCGCCCTAGCTGCGCTGTTCGAGCGTTGAAAAGCACGCGCAGCAACGATGCTATTGTTGACGCGGTCGATATGTTCGCCCGAATATATCGGGTGTGCCCTGCGTTTGTCGAGCGTCGGTGGAGCCGGCCGGCGCCCGAGTCGATCTGGCGTGTGGCCAAAGGCGGCGTCGGACGCACTCATCCTGCCAGGCGTCGCCTGTGGGCTGAACCCGCGGCGCTCCGCGCGTTCCAACGGTACGGTTTCAAAGAGGCGCCAGGTCAATGAAAGAACTGCTGAAGATCCTGAACGAAGCCCAGGCCGCGCGCGCAGCGGGCAAGTCCGTCGCGCTCGCGACGGTGGCCGGTATAGAAGGCTCCGCCTATCGGCTTCCCGGCGCGCGCATGCTGATCGTCGATGGAAAGTGGATCGCGGGCTCGATCAGCGGCGGGTGTCTCGAGGACGACGTCGTTCTGCGCGCGCAGCAGGCGGTTGCGAAAGGCGAGCCGAATGTCGCCGTCTACGACACCACGAGCGACGACGACATCGTGTTCGGCGTCGGGCTGGGCTGCAAGGGCGTGATCACGATCTTGATCGAGCCGATCAGAGCCGAACACGCCGCTGTCGATTTCGTGCGCTTTGCGAAGAACTGTCTGGAGAACCGCATCCCGGGGACCGTTGCAACGGTCATCCGCACGGAAGGCAAGACATCGGCACGTGTCGGCTCACGGCTGCTGATGCGTGACGGCGACGTGCAGTCCGACATCGGCGATGCAGCGCTCGAGTCGGCCATTCGCGCTTCGCTCGTCGAACCATCGGGCAACGCGCTCGAGCGCGTGGCGCTCCCGGATGGGGCCGCAGTGGTTTTTGTCGAGCGCATCGATCCTCCGACGCCGCTGGTCGTCTTCGGCGCGGGCCACGACGCCATGCCGGTCGTGCGTCTCGCGAAAGACGTGGGCTGGCACGTGACGCTGGTGGATCACCGGCCCGCCTATGCCACTGCGGAGCGCTTTCCCGAAGCGGATCGCATCGTCGTAGGAACGCCGGCCGAGACTCTAAGCCGCCTCGAGCTGGATTCCGACACGCTCGCGCTCGTCATGACCCACAACTACCTGCGCGACCTGGAATTGCTCGAGCGCCTGCTGCCCTCGCCGGTGCGTTATCTCGGGCTGCTCGGACCACGCCGGCGCACCGATCAGATCCTCGCCGACCTCCAGGAAAAAGGCAGCACGGCCGAAGACGATCAGTTGAGCCGCCTCTACGCGCCGGTCGGCCTCGACATCGGTTCGGAAGGGCCGACCGAAGTCGCCATGTCTATCCTGGCCGAGATGCAGGCGGTGATGACGGCCCATCGCGGGGGACACTTGCGCGAACGCAAACGGCCGATCCATCAGCCGTGAGCGTTGCGACGATGGAAAGATGGGTCAGCGCGCGCCGCTGAAGAAGGCATACAGCGCCTTGTAGGTTTCCTCCGGAGCTTCCTCCATCGGATAGTGCGCTGACGGCAGCTTCACCGCCGGCAACAAATTCGTCGCATACGGTGCCCAGGCTTCGTCGATGTCGAAGAGCTTGTGCGTGTAGGTCTTCTCGCCCCACAGCGGCAGCAGCGGACACGTCACGCGCTTGCCCGCTTTCCAGTCGGCGTCGTCCATCGGATAGTCGAGCGCGAGGCAGGCGCGGTAGTCTTCGGCCATGCCATGAATGTGCTCCGCCGTGCAGCATCGCACGTACTCCGCGAGCGTCTCGGGGCTGAACTTGCCCTCGCCCTGCTTCCTGAACTTCCAGCGGATGTAGAACTCCTCCTTCCCGGCCAGAAGCTGTTCGGGATAGTCGTAGGGCTGCGCGAAGAAGAACCAGTGATAGCTGCTCGCGGCATACGTCCAGGGCATCTTTTCAAGCTGCCAGTGCGTGGGGATGATCTCGATGCTCGCGAACCTGAGTATGCGTTGCGGGTGATCGAGCGCCAGGCGGTGCGCGACGCGCGCCCCGCGGTCGTGTCCGGCGATCATGAACTTGCCGAATCCGAGGTGTTCCATCACGTCGATCTGGTCCTGCCCCATGCGGCGGAACGTGTAGTTCGAATGATCGGGCAAGCCGCGGGGTTTCGAGCTGTCTCCGTAGCCGCGAAGGTCGGTGCACACGACGGTGAAATCCTTCGCAAGACGCGGTGCGACGAGATGCCACGTCACATGCGTGAGTGGATTGCCGTGCAGCAGCAGGAGCGGCGGGCCTTTTCCGCCGACGCGGCCCACGATCGTCGTCTCGGGGTCGGTGGTTTGAATCTCGAAACGCTCGAAGCCTTCGAACATGGTCCCTCCTGCTTACAGGCGAACGGCTGCATTGTTTTCACGACCGCCGAGATCCTTCTCGCGACGCTTGCGGGTTATCGCCTTACGCGCGAAGCGGATCCGGCAACAGGTTACAGGGAGCTGATAATCGCGGCGATCCCTCCGCGCGGCTGATACGCGCCATACGCCGTATGGGGTCGTATGCGCCATCGTCGATCGCACGCAGCTCGCCTATGCCCCAGCCCGCCAGCACGGCGGCGCCCTCCTGCGTGTGGTGCATGCGCGAGAGGCATCGTCTGATCTTGACCCGCATGGTATGCGCGACAGCGGCCGAGAACACCCACGGCGGCGCGGGGCTCGGACCGAGCGTCTCTATCACCGTCACTTTTCGCGAGAGCGCAGGATCGCGGCGCACCTCGGCTTCGAGCACCGTGCTGTCGACTGCTGCTGCCGCCACTTCGCCCGCGACGATCAGCGAAAGCGATGCCTGGTGGGCGCCGGTCTCGACCACGCGGCCGAAAAAATCCAGAGTTCGTCCGAGCGTGGCAAGATGGTAGCGCACGACGTTGTATCCGGAGTGTGAGCGCGGCTCGTTGTAGGCCCATGCCGCGCCCATCAGGTCGGTGATCGACGCATACGGGCTATCAGCACGGACGACGATGTCGGAGAAATAGACGGGCATTGCGCCGTAGCGCGGATCCCGCATGACAGGCGCCACGCAAAGCTCGAGGCGCTGACCGGAATCGAGCTTGTCGGCGTACGGCAGGCCGCATATCCAGCACAGGTCCACTTCACCGGCATCGAAGAGGCGTTCGCGCTCGTCCCACGCGATGCCGCCGACCCATTCCACCTCGATTTCGAGTGTGCGTGAAAGATAGCGCACGAGATCGCGGCACATATCGTCCGCGTTGGGCGCCATGCAACTCGCCACGCGCAGCGGACGACGGGCAGGACCTGCATCACTTCGATTGCGAAGAAGGGGCATTGCTTCAGTCCAGACTCGAATCGTCAAACATGTATCCGCAAAGAGGCCGAACGCACGGCGACACTGAAGACCAGGCTTCGGCTTACTCGTTCAGAGGAAGAAACCGGTACGGACGCGTCGCCGTGATTTCAGGACGAACCGGACGGCACGCGCGCGGAGAAACTACAGGAGGGACGGAGGATGAAGCAGGCGCGCGAGCAACGCTGCGACGCGCCGCGCGGGCGCCGTCGTCTCGATCGGGAAAAGATGAAGCTGCGAGCTCATTCGTGTTGATTCTAGACCAAGCGCGTGATGAGTGCGCCGAAGCGCTGTGGGTTGACCAAGCATGTGTTTCGCACGGCCCACCCAAGGTTCAGCGTGCCACCAGCTCGACCCTGCGGTTCTTGCTCTTACCCCGCACGCTGACGTTTTCGGCAACGGGCGCGAGCGGTCCCACGCCGTAGCCTTCGAGCCGGCCTGCCGCGATCCCGTATGTTTCGACCAACGCCTTCACCACGGCACGTGCCCTTGCATCCGACAACGTTCGGTTGTGATCGAACGCACCGGTCATGTCGGTGTGGCCCACGACGAAGATGCGCAGGGTGGGACGCGCCTTCAGAAGCTTTGCGATCTCATCGAGCGCCGGCCGCGATTCAGGCTTGATGTCGGCCTTGTCGGTGTCGAAGTGAATGCCGTAGACACTGACGCGCCCTTCGGCTTCGATGCCCTTGGCGAGCGCAGCCGCATCGACCACGACCATGTTCTCCTGCATGCCGAGGATCTCGACGATGTCGAGCTGCGTGCGCGCGCGGCCGACCATGAGCGCGACGTAGGCGGTGCCGCCCTTGGTCTGCATCTTGCCGCCGAGATAGCGCGGATCGCCATCCGCCGCTGAGAAGAGTCCGTTGTAGCGTCCCCATGCGCTGCGCGCGTAGGCCGGTCCGCAGTCGTTCAGGGCGCACGCGTAGATGACCGAAAGGCCGGAGCGCTCCAGCGCGTTCCTGTAATTGTCGAAGATCTCGAGCGTCGAGCGCTCCTTGGGATTCTGGTAGACGAGCCGCGTCACCTTACCCTTGATCGTCTCGCCCGACGGTTCCCCTTTTTCGGTCTTGCCGGTGACGAGCTTGTACTCGCCGAAATCCTCCACTTTCTTGTCCTGGAGCGTCGAGCCCTGATAACGCGACACGGCCGGGTGATCGTCCTGCGTGGCAGCGAAAGCAGGCGTCAGCGCGGCGATCGTGAAGAGCAGCGCCCACAGCCCGCAGGCACGACGGAAAGACCTCGGGGAAGCTGCCGGCGGCCGCATGTTTCGCCTTTTTGGAATGGACCGGGCGAGAGGATATAACGGACGGAAGGCCCTCGCATCGCAACCGTCATTCTCGGAAAAGGCAATCCGGGAAGTGCTCTTGGCAGCGTGTCGGACTTGCTATCCAACACGAGGCGAAAGCAAAGCGTGGTCCGCGAAGGCGTTGCCGTTACGGTACCATGAGACCGGCTGTCGACACCGCGGCGGTGCGACCCCGCCCGAGTTTCCCTGCAAAGGAGAGCGCATGAAACGAATACCGTTCCAGCCCACGGGCGTTTTCGAGCCCGCCGGAAAGACCTATTCCCACGGCGTCATCGTCGAGTCGGGTCGAACCCTGTACGTCGCTGGGCAAACCGCACGTGACAAACAGGGCAACATCGTCGGCAAGGGCGACGCGGCCGCACAAACCCGTCAGCTCCTCGAGAACATGAAACAGATCGTCGAGGGCGCAGGCGGGCGCATGGACGACGTGGCGAAGACCACCGTCTTCATCACCGACATCAAGTATCGCGAAGCGGTCGGCCGCGTGCGCAAGGAGTTCTTCCAGGGAGAGCCGCCGGCGAACACGCTCCTCGTCGTCAGCGCACTGGCCGATCCCGAGCTCCTGGTTGAAATCGAGGCGATCGTCCCGCTGCCATGACGGGACTTTCACAGCGATCTCGCCAGACCCAACGCCGTCCGAGGGGGGCCATGTGTTGCGGCAAGCAAGTTGCTAGACTTGCCGCATGAGCCTCCGCTTGCCATTATCCGGACCCGCGCTCCCGTCGAGCGGCACCGCGCGGCTCGCAGACGGCGCGCCCGCAGGCACGGCGTTCGGCAGCGGCCTGCATGAGCGCATGCTGGCGCGGCTTCGTGCCTCGAGCGAAATGGCGTTCCTCCAGCCGCTCGTCGACCGGCTTGCGGCGCATCGGCGAAGCACGACTGAGCGCGCGTTCGTCACGCTGAGCTATTCGCAAAGCCTCGACGGAAGCATCGCGGTCTCGCGTTCCACGCCGTGCTCGCTCAGTTGCAGAAAATCGCTCGAAATGACGCACATGGTGCGGTCGTTTCACGATGCCCTTCTGGTCGGCATCGATACGGTTCTCACCGACGATCCGCAGCTCACGGTGCGCTATTGCGAAGGCGATGACCCGCAGCCGGTCGTGCTCGACAGCGGCCTGCGTTTTCCCGAGTGCGCGCGGCTCCTGCGGCACGGCACGCGCAAGCCGATCCTCATCACGACCCCGAGAGCACCGGCCGGTCACGCTGCGGCGGCTCGAGGACAAGGGCGCTCGCGTCTTCACGGTCCGCGAAGACGGCGGACGCGTCGATTTGTGCGCAGCGATGGCATTGCTCCGCGGTCTCGGCATTCGCAGCGTCATGGTCGAAGGCGGCGCCACCGTCATCAACTCCATTCTCGCCTCCGAGCTCGTGGATTACTGTGTGCTGACGATCACACCGCGGATCATCGGCGGCGTGAAGGCGGTTGAGAACTTGTGCCAGCCGCATGACGCAGCGCCCCTCTCGATCGACGACTGCCGCTACCACACGCTCGACCGCGACCTCATCGCCTATGGACGCTTGAGCCGCGGATGATACATGCGCGGTCGCTTCATCATGTCGCGCCTGAAGAGGTCACGATAGCGGAAATTGCGCTTCCGCCTCTCGAGCGCGATCACGTACTCGTTCGAACCCGCTACTCGGGCTTAAGCGCTGGAACCGAGTCTCTGATCTTTCGTGGACACTTCCCGGCGGGCCTCGTCCAGGACAGCACGATCGCGAGTCTCAAAGGCACCTTCGAATATCCTTTCAGCTATGGCTATGCCCTGGTCGGCGACGTGATCGAGATCGGCGCCGGTGTCGACACGGCTTTGAAGGGACAATCGGTTTTCGCTTTTCATCCGCACCAGGACCATGCAGTCATTTGCGTGCGCGATCTCATTCCCGTTCCGGCTCACATCGAGCCGCGCGCCGCGCTGTTCCTGCCCAACATGGAATCGGCGATCAATTTCCTGATGGACGCCAGCCCGACGATCGGCGAGCGCGTGATGGTGTTCGGGCTGGGAGTCGTCGGCTTGCTCACCACCGCGTTGCTGGCGGAGTGCCCATTGAGCATGCTGATCGCGGCGGACCCGATCGCAGGCAGGCGGGAACGCGCGACTGAATTTGGCGCTCGCCACACGATCGATTCCAGCTGACAGCGCCCGCTTCGCGGCGCTCGAAAAAGACCTCTTCGATCGCAACCCCGCGGGACTCGATCTCGCCATCGAGCTCTCGGGCAACCTGGAGGCTCTCGATCAGGCCATCCAGCTCACCGGATTCAGCGGCAGGGTGATCGTCGGCTCGTGGTACGGGCGCGCCACGCACGCGCTCGAGCTGGGCACCCACTTCCACCGCCGGCGCATCCGGCTCGTCTCGAGTCAGGTGAGCACACTCGATCCCCGGCTCTCCGGCCGCTGGACGAAAGAACGCCGCATCGGTGTCGCATGGGACGCGATCGCGCGGCTCGAGCCGCAGCGGCTCATTACTCACACCGTCCCGTTTCGCGATTGCCAGCATGCATTCGAGCTCGCAAGCCGCCGACAGGGTGACGCTCTTCAGGTCATACTCGAATATCCGTGAACACAAGCCGCGACACTGCTATGTATCAACTGGCCATCACGCGCGATTTCATCTCCCAGCACTATCTGACGGGAGGTGACTGGGGCGCGGAAAACGACCTCCACAGTCACCACTACCGCTGCGAAATCGGCGTGGAGGGAAACGAGCTCGATCGACATGGTTACCTCATCGATATCGTGGAGTTGAACGGCGCAGTGAACGACGTAATCTCACAGGTGGGAAACCGCACTCTCAACGCGCTTCCGATGTTCGAGGGACTCAATCCGAGCCTGGAGCACTTCGCACGAATCTTCTGGGACATGCTGACTTCCCGCGTGTCGTTGCCGGGGCGCCTCGTCACCGTGAAGCTGTGGGAAAACGAACGCGACTGGGCTGCCTACAGCGCCCGACCTGACTAAAGACTCTGTGCGTCGATGGACACTGTATCGTCAGCCGCTTCGGCCTCTCCCCTGATCGACTTCGCCGACTACCTCGAAGCGAAATTCGCGCTCGACGAACGCAGCTTGAATCCCGATGTGCGGCAAGCGTGCCTCGATCGTATCGGGTCCGAACGCCACGTTCTGCGCTGGCTCGACGTGGGCACCGGCACCGGCGCGACGGTGCGCAGACTCCTCGGAAGCAGCCTGTGGCCTGCCCTCACTATCACCGCCCTCGATCGCGATGCCGAGCTGCTCGCGGCCGCTTCCGTCACCCTCGAAGCGCAGCTCGAGACGCAGGGCCACAGCACGCTCGTGCACAGCGCCGGCATCGATGCCCAGCGTGCGGGCCAGTCGATCTCCATCGTCTTTCAATGCCGAAGCCTCTTCGACTTCGAGCCCGCGAAGCCGGCCTGCTACGATCTCATCACTGCGAACGCCTTCATGGACGTCGTCCCGATGGCTGCCGCATTGTCACGGTTCTCGAGATGGCTCGCGCCGGGCGGCGTCCTCTATGCGACGCTCAATTACGACGGCGACACCGCGATCTTCCCGGTCTATCGAGACGAAGCATTCGAAACCGCCCTCCTCGCCGAGTACGCTGCCTCGATGGAGCGACGCCGTGTCCTGGGCGAGCCGACCGGCGGCGCGCACTCGGGCCGACGACTTCACAGCCTGCTTTCAAAGATGGGCTTCGAGGTAGTCGCGTATGGCAGCTCGGACTGGGACATCACCCCACGAGAAGGCCGTTATCGCGACCGCGACGCGGACGTGCTGGGCACACTGCTCTCGTATATTCGCAACGAAGGCGAGCAGCAACCCGCGATCGAGCGCGCCGATCTCGCAGACTGGTACGCCGAACGACGAGCCCGGATCGAAAACCGTGAGCTCGGCATGATCGTCCATCAACTCGACGTCGTGGCGACCCGAGGCGCCGGTGAGAGGGCTTTGACATAACAGCCGCCGCGCAAGGCCGGCATCCGCAATGCAGCGCCGAGGCCGTCGAGCACTCGCATCAGCATGCCGCCCCACTTCGGCATATCTCCGGTCGGCACGAAGCGCCACGATCCGACTGCCACCGGGTTCAGGCCGGCTTCGTGCAGGAGCGCACGCCATTCAGAACTGCTCGGGAAATGATCGGTGCTCAAGTGGCGCGTCTGAAAGCCCAGCCATGGCGCGAGCCGTGTATGCCAGACGTACCCGCCGTTGGCCGCGAGACAGACGAAAGCGCCACCCGGTTTCAGCACGCGTGCGACTTCGCTCAGCACGCCGCGCTGGTCGAGCATGTGCTCGAACGCGCCGACACACAGCACGGCGTCCGCGACGCAGTCCGGAACGCTCACCAGACGCTCGGCGGGATCAGCGGCCAGGCGGACGCGCTTGCCGTAAGGGTGTCGTGCCCGTATCGCCTCCGCAGCAACGATCATGCGCGGCGACAAGTCCGTGCCGATGACGGTGTCGAAATCGCGCGTGAGAGGAAAGAGATGGACGCCATTGCCGCAGCCGATTTCGACCAGGCACCCGCGTCCGGCGTCGCGCAGGAGCCGGCGGATGAGCCGCAGCCTGTAGCGCAGAAGCCGGTCGGCATCGCCATGGCTCTCGCGATACTCCTCTGCCAGCGCGTCGAAAAAACGGCGAACGTCGCTCGCCTCGCGCACTTGTCGCGTGCTGAGTTGCGGCAATTCAGGCTTTTCCTTTTCTTTCGCCTTCGGCCGGCCGGTATAAGCCGAGCAGTCCATCTGCGAACGAACAGACCAGACCGAGCGTCATCACGACCACGACAGGCTCATACAGCCGGGGGAAGGGCGTGAACGCGGTTATCAGGGCCGATATCATCCCGAAGTAGATCCAGCGGCCGCGTGCGGTTCTTCGTTCCTTGAGCGCGGGCGGCTTCACGAGCATGAGGAAGACGACGAAGGCGTAACGCAGAAGTCCCGGCACGACGATCCAGACGCCAAGACGCGCGTTGCCATGAAGCAGCAGACACATGACGAGCATGAAAAACGCATCCGCTTCCTTGTCCAGATACTCCCCGAAATCGGAGGCGAGCCCAAGCCGCCGGGCGAGCCAGCCGTCCACGCCGTCGAGCGCGAAGAGTATCAGCGCCACGGCCCCGGCTGCGAGCGCACCCAGCGTGTTCATGACCCACGGCAGCGCCAGCACGGTGAGAATTCTCGCGCTCGTGAGTGTGTTGGCTGCGTCGAAGCGTCCCGGGCGCGGCCAGCCGGCGCGGCAGCGCCACACGAGTGTCGCGAATGACAGCGTTGCGAGCACGGTCAAGGGCCATAGCGACGCGCTGAAGAAAACCAGCGCGGTGCCGGCGAGCACGACAAGTGCATGAGCCTCGCTCCAGCGTACGAGTTGCCGCTGGATACCCGCCGAGTTCTTCATCATGACTACCTCGCGTGATGCAGCATCCGAGGTGAGTCGAATGGCACCGCGTGAACACACCGGCGCGGCCGCACATCGCGTCGAGCTGCTGCACCTGCCCGACCACGGTTCTCCATCGGGCGGCAACGTCTACAACACGAGCCTGGTCGAAGCAGCCGGGCTGCGCGGCCTGCCCTGGTCATCGCGAGCACTGCACGCATGCGAAATCGAACGGTACCTGGGCGAAACCCGGTCCCATTTTCGAGTCTGCGACAGCCTGTTTCTCGATGCGCTCGCGGCCGTGGATCCCGCGAACAAGGGAAAATGGGGGCTCCTGCTGCACTATCTGCCGTCGACCAATCCGGCGCTCGATCGTGCCGAGCGCGTGCGCCTCGGCCGCGTCGAAGCGCGCGCGATCGAAGCATCGTCGGGTGTGATCGTGACCGGCCGGACGCACAAGGCATGGATCGAGCAATCTCATCCGCACATTCCTGTTTTCTGTTGCGAGCCCGGTGTTGCCGAGCCGTTCCTGAAGCCGCCGAAAAAGCGCGCCGCAAACGCCAGCGACGTGCTGGCGCTTTTGACAGTGGCCAATCTCCTGCCGGGCAAAGGCATGCTCGAGCTGCTCGCGGCGCTCGCGCGCGTGGCGCATGTCGCGTGGAGATGGCACGTCATCGGCGACCGGGCTTGCGACCGAGTATATACGCGCCGTTTCGACTCGACGGCGCAGCACCTCGGGCTCGCGGCGCGGATCGTTCACCACGGCGTGCTCGACCATGCGTCAATCGCGCGGCTGATGGAAGGAATGGACCTCTTCGTCCTTGCGAGCCGCTACGAAGCCTATGGGATGGCCCTCGCGGAAGCCGCGGCGCATTGTCTGCCGGCGGTCACGACCGGCGTCGGGGCCGCCGCAGTGCTGTACGAGCACGGCGGGACAGGGCTCATCGCGCCACCGGATGATGCACAATGCTTTTCCACGCATCTGGAAACGTTGATGACCGACGCGACGCTGCGACAACGCTTCCGCGACAATCTGAGGCTTCGCACACCGCGGACATGGCAGAACACACTGGATGACTTCATCATCGCGATCGACTCGATCGGGGTGAACGCACGGCGATGAGCAGCCGGCTGCGCACCATCCTGCCGATTTCCATTGCCGACTGGGGCAGCCGCGAAGGAGCGGCACGGCTGTTTCCTCTCCGCGACGGGACTCACCCCCGAACAGATCGTCGCAATCTCGGTGATCTATGGCGGCGTCAACCTGGCGAGCGCTTTGCCCGCGGCATTGCTGCTCGTTCCAGGCGCCGCGCGCGCGCAGACGGACAAAGGAATCTGAAAATGGTCGACATCGCGGCATTCCCTTACCTGTGCTCGTCCGCTTCGACCTGCCCAACAAGGAATTCGATCGGCAGTTCAACATCCACTTTGACGAGCACATCCAGGAGCTCGCGAACAAGCCGGGCTATTCCACGGCATGGCGCACGCGGGAGCTGCGCGGCTCCGACAACGCGGGCGTCATGGAACAGGAATACCAGCAGATCTACGCGATCGACGACCCGGCGCTCTTCAAGTCCTTCCCGCGGGACCCGCCCCCGCCGGTGATGGAGAACGAACCGTGGCGGCGCGACCTGTGTAACTGGGGGCGCGTGTTCTACCGGGTGCTCGGCCTCTTCGAGAAGGACACGCGCGCGGGCCGCTGCTGGGCGCGCTGCGAAAGCAATCTACCGGGCACTGCGCCGGACGAAGCAAGCCCCTTTCAGCGCACGAGCGCGCAGCATGCAAAGCGCGTCCTGGAGCTACCCGGCATCCATCGAGTGTGGCTGCTCGAGCATGCCCCGCACGCCGCGCAGGTCGGCGCCGACCCGGCAG
This sequence comes from uncultured beta proteobacterium, assembly GCA_963808765.1. Lineage (GTDB taxonomy): Bacteria > Pseudomonadota > Gammaproteobacteria > Burkholderiales > SG8-41 > JAQGMV01. Next base: position 36,082 of record CAWEHH010000037.1, on the reverse strand, counting down.
GGAATTACATGAGCCTCTACGAGCTCGACGCCCCCGAGAATCTGTTCGACCCGAGTCTTGGAAAAGACCGCGTGCCGCTCGATGCCGGGCAGCAATTCGTGGGACGGCACTTCGCGCGGCTGCTGTTCAAGGCAGAGCCGCAGCGCTGATTGAGCTTTCGGTAAATGCTTTATGCACTCAATCCCTCCCCGACCGCTCCGCTCCCCCGACCCCTCTCCCGGAGGGCGAGGGGAGATTCGTGCGATAAACGAGTGTCACTCATTTATCGAAACCTCGCGAAGCGAATCCTTCCGAGTCAGCGAATCAATGCGGACGCGCGCGTGCAGCGTCGTTCGGCTCGGCCTTGAGATGGAACTCGATGCCATCCATCAGCCGCGCGATGTCCGCTTGAAAATCCGGATCGGCGCGAACGACGGTTGCATTGCGATAGGAGAGTTCGCGCAGCGACGGAGGCAGCTCCTTCTCGCCGGGAAGTGACGCGCCCTGCACGAGCACCGGGATTACGGGGATGTTGCGCTGAAGTGCGGCCTCCATCTCGATCCGCACGAAGTCGTTCGACTGGTCGATGCGCCGCTCTCCGTCCGACTGCTGCAGCCAGCCGCGGCTGATGACGGCGAGTAAGACACGACACTTGCCGACCGAATCCGACAGGTGCTTGCGGAAGTCGACGCCGAGCGGGATCGAATCGACATCCTTGAAGACGTGCGGTCTCCCGAACCGGTCGACGAGCCGATCGTAAATGCGCCCGACGACATCGCCCGCATCACCGCGGCGATAGGAAATGAACACCGCCCCCGCCGGTGCACCGGCGCTGCGCCAGGCGTCCGTTTGCGTGTCCTGCCGGGGCTCCGGCCGGGTTTCCTCCGGCCGTGGCGCCGCCTGCTGCGATTTCGCCGAACCCGATTGCGCATCGCCGCCGCGGCTTCGCTTCCACAGCCAATAGCCGACCCCCGCGATGACGATGACGATGAAGCCGAGAACGGTCTCGCCATCGATCTCGTTGGGTGGCGGCTGATAAGCCGGCATCTGCGCGAATGACGTCCTCGCCAGCATCCAGCACAGGCCCGCGGCAGCAGTGCGACGCATATCGATCCTTCCGTCAGCGCGTGCCACGTTCGATACGTCCCCCGATCGCTTCGCGCCGCCTACTGCGCAAGCGGACTTCATGATCCGCCCGTCTACTCGGTGATCCGCGCTCTAGGCTGCGATCTTGTAGAGCTTCGCCGCGTTATCGACCAGCACCCGCCTGCGCTCGTCCTCGGGCACGCCGTCGAAGACGCGCGCGATCGTCTGCCTGCTTTCCGGCCACGTGGAGGTGCTCTGCGGAAAGTTCGTGCTCCAGAGCATGTGCTCGATCCCGATGTGCTGGCGAGTCTTCAGTCCCGTCGCATCGAACCAGCCGACCATGTGACATTGACGTTTGAAAAGCGCCGAGGGCACGAGATCGTAGCCTTCGGTGTGCAGGCGCTGGCGTTCGAACTGGTGGTCCGCAAGCTCGAGCTCGTAGGCGGCCCATGCGAGCGAAGTCTCGGCGAAGATCACCTTCAGCTTCGGGAAGCGCTCGAGGATGCGCGAGTACAGGAAGTTCGCCATCACGAGCACCGAGCTCACCGGCCGCGTGATGGCTTCCATCGCAGCCGCGAGCTCCGGCGAGAACCCGGAATACGGCGGGAACTGGATCTTGCGCGAGGCGCCCGCGTGGAAACACAAAGGCACGTCGAGCTCCTGGCACGTTGCCCAGATCGGATCGTAAACGGGCTCGTTGATGTGCGGCAGCTCGCGCAGCATCATCGGCACCGACGGGAACACCACGCCGCGATGGCCCAGTCCCACCGCGCGCCTGATCTCTTTCACCGCAGCCTCGACGGGGGCGAGCGGAACGATGCACTGGGGAATGAAACGCGGACTCGCCGCCCCCCATTCGTCGATCAGCCAGTCGTTGTAGGCTTCAACGCACGCGAGCTCGAGCCCGGGATCGTCGATGTGGCCGAACGTCTCACCCGCAACGCCGCTGACGGACGGATAGAGTACCGCGCAGTCGACGCCATCGACGTCCATGGCGGTCAGGCGCTCGCTCGGCTTGTATACGATGCCGGGCACGTCCTCCCAGCGCTGAGGCTCGCGTGCGCGGTCCGGCATCGCCGCGCCCGCCATTGCAACGCCGTTCAATTCGATCGGCTTCCCATCGACGACCCAGTGCTCGGCGCCGTCATTCGTGCGCTCGATGTGCGGAATGCGATCCCCCCACTTCGACTTCGACATGCGCCGCGTCCAGACCTCGGGGTGCTCCTGCACGTGCTCGTCGGCGCTGATGAATCCATACTCGAGCTTCATGTCGCGGCCGCTTTCAGTTGAGGGCATAGATGCGCATCGCGTTGCCGTAGCACAACTGATCGCGCTCTGCCTTCGGAACGCCGGCGAGCGTGCGATCGACGAACTCTCGCGACTCCGGGAACGTCGACGTGGAATGCGGGAAGTCGGATTCCCACATGATGTTGTCCATGCCGATCTCGTGCCGCATCTCGATGCCGGCCCGCTCGTACCAGAAGTCGACGTGAATCTGGCGCCTGAAGAGCTCGCTCGGCCGCGTGACGATGCCCTGCGTCCAGAGATGCCTCCGCTCCCATTCGTGATCGCACATCTCCAGCATGTAAGGCACCCAGCCGATACCCGTCTCGGCGCATACCCAGCGCAGCCGCGGATAGCGATCGAGCACGCCCGAGAAAATGAGATTCGGAATGAACTGGGCCTGGACCGAGAAGTTGCCTGCCGGCCCCATCGCCTGCCCCTGGTTGGGCGTGAAGCCCTTCCAGCGCGGCACCTTCAACTCGATGCCCGCGCCTGCGTGCCAGTGCACGGGAACGTCGAGATCCTGGCAGGCTGCCCACAGCGGGTTCCACCACGGATCGTTGAAGTGGTTCAGGCCCGCGCGCTTCATGCTCGGTTCCGCCAGCATCGTGATGCCGCGATGGCCTTTCTTCACCGCGCGCTGCGTTTCTTCAACGGCCGCCTCGATGCCGCTCAGGTACGGAATGATCGCAAGCGGCACATACCGATCGCTGACCTCGCGCCATTCCGCGAGACCGTCGTTGTAGGCTTGTACACACCCCAGCTCGAAGTCCGCATCGCCCTGGAAGAACGTCGTGCTCTGCACCGGATCGTTCGGAAACAGCACCTCGCCATCGACGCCGTCGCGATCCAGCGCCTTCAGCCGTTCGGCGGGATCATAGACGACCGGCGGCACCTCGTCCCAGCGCTGCGGGAACGTCTTGCGCAGCGGATCGTTCATCACCGTCGGACAGTTCACGACGCCGCGCTCGCCCACCACTTTCCCGTTCACGAACCAGCGCTCGACCGGCTTGTCGGAGGCGCGAATCATGTGCTCCTTGTTGGTGGTCTCGCGAACCTGCGGGATCTTGTCGCCGAACTTCGTCTTCGACATGCGGCTCGTCCACGTGTCCTTGTGTAACTGTGCGTGCGAATCGCAACTGATCAATCCGTACTGGATCTTCATGGCGAAATCTCCTCCGAGTTCGTACTACGCCGGGCTGCAAAGGTGCCTTATGGTGCGCGCATTCGGGCGGTTACGGCAAGCGCGAAACCAATCGATACGACAGGGTCACTCGTGCGAGAGGGAGGCTCGAACCTCCGGCGTCCATATCATGAATCGGTGCTCCGCTGACGTTGCCGCCGAACTGAAAACGCGCGCGCTGAGCTTCTATTCCTCACCCCTTCCCTGCTTCCCGAGGGGAGCAGGGCTCGGTCTCGTGTCGCTGCGGGAGAGGACGGACGGTGAGGGAGATGCGTGCTGCCGCATCACGCTCCCGTGTCGTTCGCATTCGGAAAGAAGAGCTGCTCCCCTCCGATGCGATAGGCCGCGATCGCGTTCTGCCCCTCCTCGGAGACGAGCCAGTCGATGAACGCCTGGGCATCCGCCCGCTTCACGCTGGGATGTTTCTCCGGGTTCACGAGGATGACCCCGTACTGATTGAACAGCCGCTTGTCGCCTTCGACCAGGATCGAGAGATCGCCGCGATTCTTGAACGCGAGCCATGTGGCACGGTCGGAGAGCAGATACGCATTCATCGACGACGCCGTGTTGAGCGCGGGCCCCATGCCCTGCCCCGTTTCGCGATACCACAGCCCTTTTTCGTTTGCGATGTCCACGCCGGCGGCTTTCCACAGCTCGAGCTCGGCGATATGCGTCCCGCTGCGATCGCCGCGAGAGACGAACGGCGCGCCCGCGGTCTTCACGCTGCCGAGCGCACGCAGGATATCCCTTCCGCCGGCAACCCTGGCCGGATCGCTCCTGGGGCCGATCAGGATGAAATCGTTGTACATGACGGGCATGCGCTTCACGCCATGACCCTCCGCGACGAACTTCTCTTCCGCGCTCTTCGCGTGGACGAACACCACATCCGCATCGCCCCGCCGTGCGAGATCCAGCGCCTGGCCCGTCCCGAGCGCGACGACGCGCACGTCCACACCGGTTTTCTTCCCGAACATCGGCAGCAGGTGCCTGAAGAGTCCCGATTGCTCGGTCGAAGTCGTGGACGCGACGATGATGAAGCCCTGTGCGGCCGCGGGCGCCGCGAAGAAGAGCGCTGAGACGATCAGGAGTGCCAGTGCGAAACGACCGGTACGCGGCGTCCGCCCGCGCGACGTCGTCCCCGGCGTGCCGTAGGCACACGGACCCGGGATCCAGGACAAAGCTGACCGGCGCCTGGATTCCGTCCCCGGATCGCGTCGCCTCGCGACAGGTCCGGGGTGTACTTGCGCGACGGAATGACGACAGGCGTATCGCCAGTGGTGTAGCGAATGACCGGCCCTCCACACCAGGAGCACGTGATTCTTCGTGTTCATGGCAACTCTCCTCGTATGAAAGCGGCCGCTTCCGGGCTGGCCGGCCGCGCGAAAAAGCGTTCGACGGCGGCACGCTCGACCAGCCGTCCGCCACTCAGAAAAAGAATCTCGTCCGCGAGCCGCCGCGCCTGACCGAGGTTGTGCGTGGTCATGACGATCTTGGTTCCACTCGCGCGGATCTGACCGATGATCGTCTCGATCTCGCGCGTGGCGGCGGGGTCGAGGTTCGCCGTGGGCTCGTCCAGGAAGAGAACCTCGGGTCCGAGCGCCCACGCACGCGCCAGGGCGAGCTTCTGCTGTTCTCCCCCCGAAAGAAGACGGGCGGGCTGCTGCGCACGCGCTTCGAGCCCGACCGCTTCGACTACGTCGCGCGCACGCAAGCCGCGCTCTTTGCGTGAAACACCGGCGACCGCGAGCCCGTACTCGACGTTGCCGAGCGCCGAGCGCCGCAGCATGACGGGACGCTGAAACACCATGGCCTGCCCGCCGCCACCGCGCCCGACGCTTCGCCGCCATAGCACGCGTCCGGAGGTCGGCGCGAGGAGGCCGTGACAGATGCGCATGAGGACGCTCTTGCCGGCGCCGTTCGGACCCAGGATCAGAGTGCGCGGACCCGCCGCGATCTCGCACGTGATCCGGTCGATGATCGTGCGCGCCCCGGCGGAAAACGATACCTCTTCGAGCGCGAGTGGCAGCACGTCGACTATCCGTAGCGCCGCTGGGCGGCATGCTTGATGATCTGCGCCGCCGCGTTGATGGCGATCACGAGGGTGACCAGGACGATGCCGAGGCCGAGCGCGAGCGGGAGATCGCCTTTGCTCGTCTCCAGTGCAATGGCGGTCGTCATGACGCGCGTCACGCCGTCGATGTTGCCGCCGACGATCATCACCGCGCCGACTTCGGCGGCGGCACGCCCGAACCCGGCCAGCACGAGGGTGACGAGCGAGAATCGCGTGTCCCACAGCAACGTGAGCGCCGATGTGACGGGCCCCGCCCCGAGCGAGCGCAACTGCTCCGCGTATTCCTGCCAGGCGTCTTCGAGTGTCTGACGCGAAAGCCCCGCGATGATGGGCGTGATCAGGATCGCCTGCGCGATCACCATGGCAGTGGGCGTGAACAATAAGCCCAGCTCGCCCAGCGGTCCGGCGCGCGACAGGAGGAGATAGACGATCAGTCCCACCACGACCGGCGGCAAACCCATCAGGGCGTTGAGCGCGACGATCACGCCATCCCGGCCGCGAAAACGCGTGATCGCGATCAGCGCGCCGACGGGAAGGCCGATCAGCGCAGCGATGAAGACGGCGCTGAGACTTACTCGCAGACTCAACGCCACGATCGCATAGAGATCGCCCTCACCGCCGCCGATCAGGCGCGCGGCCTGCATGAAGGCGCCGCTCGCGTCATTCATCGCACATTATGCTGATCTGTGCCATTTCCCGAGGTCGCATTCTAGGCACGCGGGGGACGCGGCCAAATATGCTGTAGAGTGCATATATGCCACTCACGATCGGATTGCGCTGGCTGCTCGACGGCGTCGAGATCGACGCTCGCATGCTCGCGTTGCTGGCAGCCATCGCCGAACGGGGATCGCTCAAGCAGGCGACGGCCCACGTAGAGCTCTCTTATCGTCATGCATGGGCGCTGCTCGGACGCCTCGAACGCGAGATCGGTCATCCGCTGGTGCGGCTCGAACGTGGCCGCGGCGCAACGCTCACGCCCTTCGGCCAGCAGCTCGCAGCGCAGGCGGGAACGATCGAAGCGCGCCTCCAGCCCGCATTGAAGCAGGCTGCGGCAGAGCTGAGTCGCTCGTTCGTCTGCAGGCTGCCGTCCGGCGATGCGCCGCTCAGGCTTGCGGCGAGCCACGATCTCGCGCTCGCGAAACTCGTCGAAGCGCTTCCGGCCCGCCGCGGACCTGCAGTTGCGCTGAAAGTGCAGGGAAGTGTGGACGCGCTGGCATCGCTCGCACGCCACCGCTGCGACGTCGCGGGCTTTCACGTGCCCCGGCTGCCCGGCGGCCAAAGCGTGACCGAGCCTTACCGTCCGTTCCTCGTAAACCGGACACTGCGGCTCGTGCACTTCGCGGATCGCAGTCAGGGCCTGATCGTGGCCCGGGGCAATCCACCGAAGATCGCGTCGATCCGCGACCTCGTCCGCACGCGCGCACGGTTCGTCAACCGCCAGCCCGGATCGGGCACGCGCATTTTCTTCGACGCGCTGCTCGCCGCGCACGGCGTGCGGCCGGAGCAGATCAACGGCTATCGCCACGAAGAATTCACGCATGCTGCCGTCGCGGCTATGATCGCAAGCGGCGCGGCCGACGCCGCGTTCGGCATCGAAGCGGCCGCGGCGCCGTACGGGCTGGGTTTCGTCCCCATCGCATGGGAGCGTTATTTTCTTGCGATGCGCCAAGCGACTGCGGCAAGCGGTGCGGGAGAGGGGCTGCTGAAGGCGCTCGGCAGTCGCTGGTTCGCGAAGATCATGCGCGAGATGCCGGGATACGTGGCGCCGGCGCGCGCGGTGCCGATGCCCGTCAACGAAGCCTTTGGCCAAACTGTCGATGAACGCCCCCGGAAAAGCCCGGCCTGACGTGCGCATGCGCGGCTTCACGGCTCGCTCGACGGTCGAAGCGGCGCTCGAGTGGATCGATGCGCACGTGCCCGTGCTCGAATCGGAGGTCGCCGTGCTGGACGATCTGCACGGACGCGTGCTCGCCGAGGACATCGTGGCGCCCATGGACGTGCCCTCCTTCGATCGCGCAGCGATGGACGGCTATGCGTTGCGCGGCGACGAAACGACGGGCGCGAGCGACTACAACCCGCTTGCATTCGAGCTGCGTGGCTGCGCTTTGCCCGGCAGACCGCATCTGGGAACCGTCGAGCGCGGCACGGCCGTGCGGATCATGACCGGTGCGCCGATGCCTCCAGGCGCTGACGCGGTCGTCCCGGCAGAGTTCGCAACGGAGCACGACGGACACGTCGAGATCGCCTCTCCCTTCGCACCGGGGAAGCACGTCGGCACGCGGGCGGAGGACGTGCGCGAAGGCACGCGGCTCTTCGGCTGCGGTCACCGCTTACGCGCTCAGGACGTCGGTCTGATCGCATCGGTGGGCATGGATCGCGCGCGGGTCGTGCGGCGGCCTCGTGCGCGCATCGTCGTGACGGGAGACGAGATCGCGATCCCCGGCGCGCCGAAAAGCCTCCATGAAATCTACGATGCGAATTCAAGCATGCTGTGCGGGGTCGCCGCACGCGATGGCGCGGTGCTCGAGTCCGTGCACCGAGTGGCCGACCAGCGGCACGACATTCGCGAAGCGATGCTCGCGCCGGGCGCGGACTTGGTGCTCGTCTCCGGCGGCTCGAGCGTCGGCGCCGAAGATCATGCGCCGGGCCTGCTCGCCGCAGCCGGCGAGCTCGCGGTCCATGGCGTCGCCATGCGGCCGTCGAGTCCCGCGGGCTTCGGGCGCATCGGCACGACGTTCGTCTTTCTGCTGCCGGGCAATCCCGTCTCCTGCCTCTGTGCATACGATTTCTTCGCCGGACGCGCGCTGCGCCGCCTCGGCGGGCGGCCTGCCGACTGGCCGCATCGCACCCGCGCGGCGGTGCTCACGCGCAAGATCGCGTCGGCGGTCGGACGCGTCGATTACTGCCGCGTGCGGCTCGATGGAGATCGAGCGGAGCCGATCGCGCTGAGCGGAGCGTCGATCCTGTCTTCGACGACTCAGGCCGACGGCTTCGTCATCGTGCCAGCCGCGAGCGAGGGCTGTGCGGCGGGAACGGAAGTGACGGTGTATCTCTATGAGGCGGGCTGTTAGTGTGGTGAAGCACACGTTCGCCAAGGCCTCCGCCGCGCGCGCCGCGGCCCAACAGGAGCAGTTCCTCGAAGTAATCACGCGCGACGAGGCGACTGAGCGCTTCCACCACCATCTGCGCCTCGAACCGCTCGGCGTGGAACGCGTGCCGCTCGGCCGCACGCTCGGACGCGTGCTCGCGGCCACCATCGTGTCCAGGGTCGACGTGCCCGGTTTCGATCGCTCGAACGTCGATGGTTTCGCCGTCGTCGCAGCCGATACGTACGGCGCTTCGGAAGCGAGTCCGCGCCGGATCGCGCTCAACGAGGAAGTTCTTGAACCCGGCAAGCAGCCTTCCGAGTTCGTCTTATCCGGCAGGGCCAGCATCATCGCAACAGGCGGGATGCTGCCGCGCGGCGCGGACGCCGTCATCATGGTGGAGCAGACGGAAGCGACGGAGGACGGCGGCATCGAGTGCCGCAATTCGGTGCCGTCCGGACAGAACGTTACGTTCGCGGGAACGGACATCGCGATGGGCGAGACCGTCCTTCACCGCGGCCAGGCGCTCACCTCACGCGAAATCGGCGTGCTCGCTGCGATCGGCGTCTCCGACGTCGAGGTGTATCGCCGCCCACGCGTGGCGATCGTCTCGACAGGGAACGAAATCGTCGCGCCCGGCGCGCCGCTCCCTGCTGGAGCCGTCTACGACTCGAATGCCGCGATCATCGGCGCTGCCGTGGAAGAACTGGGCGGCGAGCCGGTGCAGCTCGGGATCGTGGCCGACAACGATGCCGAGCTGGAAGCGGTGCTCGAGCGCGGTGCGGATTGCGACATGATCATCCTGTCCGGCGGCACCTCGAAGGGCGCAGGCGATCTCTCCTATCGCGTCGTGAGCCGGCTCGGCAATCCGGGCATCGTCGCGCACGGCGTCGCGCTGAAGCCCGGCAAGCCGATCTGCCTTGCGGTCACCTCGGGAAAACCGGTCGTGGTGCTGCCCGGCTTTCCGACTTCGGCGATCTTCACGTTCCACGAATTCGTCGCGCCGGTGTTGCGCGCGTTCGCGGGCCTGCCCGCGGAGCAGCGCCACAGCGTCGATGCGACGCTGCCGCTGCGCGTGAACTCCGAACGGGGCCGCACCGAATATTTGCTCGTGAGCTTGATCGAGACCGAGGCGGGTCTATCGGCGTATCCCATGGGGAAGGGCTCGGGCTCGGTCACAGCGTTCAGCTATGCGGACGGCTTCGTTACCATCGCGCAGCACGAGGAGATCGTCGAAGCGGGATCGCGCGTGAGCGTCCAACTCCTCGGCGGGGGCGTGCGGCCTGCGGCGCTCGTCGCGATCGGGAGCCATTGCGTGGGCCTCGACTACCTGCTGGGCGAAGTCCAGGAGCGCGGCGCAACCGTGAAGGCGCTGCATGTAGGCAGCATGGGCGGGCTCGCGGCGGCACGTCGCCAGGAATGCGATATCGCCGGCATACACCTGATGGACCCGGCGACCGGCGAATACAACCGCCCGCTCCTCGATGCGCGGCTCGAGTTGATTGCGGGTTACCGGCGGCTGCAGGGCCTCGTCTTCCGCAAAGACGACCCACGCTTCGCCGGCAGCGACGCCGCTGCCGCCGTGGCGCGCGCGCTCGCCGATCCTGCATGCACGGTAATCAACCGCAATGCGGGAAGCGGCACGCGCATCCTGATCGATCGGCTGCTCGAGGGCAGGCAGCCACCCGGCTACGGCGTGCAGGCGAAATCCCATAACGCCGTTGCGACCGCCATCGTGCAGGGCCGCGCCGACTGGGGCATGGCGATCGATACCGTCGCGAAGCAGTACGGTCTGGGGTTCATTCCCACACAGGAGGAGCACTACGACTTCGCGGTGCCGAAGTCACGCCGGGAACGCCCGGGCGTGCAGCTCTTCGCTCGCCTCCTGCAGGAACCTGCCGTGCGCGCAAGATTGCGGGCGCTGGGATTCCGCCTCGACTGACGGGCGGCGCGCGCCTCCGGCCGCCTGTACAATTCCGCGAACCTCAACGTCAGGATCGCGTATGAACCAGCCGCTGCCCAATGCTTCGGCACTCTCCTGCGCCGACGACTACGATCCAAATTCCATGCCGGTCGACAAAGCGCGTGAAGTCATCGCGCGCTTCCTCTCTCCCGTGGCGGCGACCGAACGCCTGCATCTGCGGGCGGCGCTCGGGCGGGTCCTTGCGCAGGACGTGATCTCGCCGCTCGACGTGCCCGCGCACGACAACTCGGCGATGGATGGATACGCGGTGCGCCACGAAGACCTGAAAGCGGACGGCGAAGTGACGCTCGCCATTGCCGGCACCGCGTTCGCGGGCGCGCCCTACAAAGGTACGCTGCACGCGGGTGAGGCCGTGCGCATCATGACGGGCGGCGTGGTGCCACAAGGTGCCGATACGATCGTCATGCAGGAGCACGTCAAGGCCGAAGGCATGCGTGTCGCGATCGGCGGCGGTCATCGCAAAGGCCAGCATCTGCGCCGCGCGGGCGAGGACCTGAAGCGCGGCGCGGCGGCGCTCGAGCGCGGCCGCCGGCTGCGGCCTGCCGACATCGGCCTCATCGCCTCGCTCGGCATCCCGGAGATCGGTGTGTATCGAAAGCTCCGTGTCGCGTTCTTCTCGACGGGCGACGAGCTCGTTTCGATCGGAACGGTGCCGCAGGAAGGACAGATCTTCGACAGCAACCGCTACACGATCCACGCGATGCTGGAACGTCTCGGCTGCGAGGTGATCGACATGGGCGTCGTGCGCGACGATCCGCAATTGCTCGAGCGCGCGTTCGAGGACGCCGCGCAAGCTGCCGACGTCGTCGTGACGAGCGGCGGCGTGTCCGTGGGCGAAGCGGATTTCGTCAAAGACCTCCTCGATCGACTCGGCGAAGTCGTCTTCTGGAAGATCGCCATGAAGCCGGGACGCCCGCTCGCCTATGGACGCGTGCGCGGCGCACACTTCTTCGGCCTGCCGGGAAATCCGGTTTCCGTCATGGTGACGTTCTATCAGTTCGTGCGCGACGCGCTGATGACGCTTGCGGGCGAAACACCGGTCGACGCCGCGCCGACCTTCAAGGTGCCCTGCACGTCCGCGCTCAGGAAAGCACCCGGGCGCACCGAATTTCAGCGTGGCATCCTGAGTCGCGGCGCGGACGGTCGATGGAGCGTGCACGTGACCGGCGAACAAGGCTCCGGAATCCTGAGCTCCATGTCGGACGCGAACTGCTTCATCATCCTGCCCACCGAGCAGGGTAATGTTACGCCCGGAACACTCGTCGATGTGCAGGTACTCGAGGGAATCGTTTAATTAGGACCAACCCCTTATCGGTGAGCGGGGGCCGCGGAGCGGCGGGGTCCCCGCGAACGAAACATTCCGGCGTTGTTTAGCACTCTCGTCCGAGCGTACGAGGCTTAGAGCAGAACGAGCGGGGGCTGCGGAGCAGCGGGGTCCCCGCGAACGTAACATTCCGGCCCCCGTGAGCATTCTCATCAATATCTACGAGGGTCAGTGCAGAACGAGCGGCGCGCCTGGGACAGGCTGTCCCCGCGAACGATGCATTCCGGCGCTCGTTTTGAAACCCCGGCAACGCGCGCAAACACCTGATTTGAAAGTGGTGATTGCCTTGCGCCGGCACCTCGGCGGCTGAGATAATCGGACTCTCATGACGATTCTCACTACTGCTCTCCCAACCCCGGACGGCCTTGCGGAAGGCGTTCTGCGCGACACCGCCGGGCGTCCCCTGCGCGACCTGCGCATCTCCGTCACCGACCGCTGCAATTTCCGCTGCGTCTACTGCATGCCGAAGGAAGTGTTCGGCAAGGACTACGAGTTCCTCGAGCGCAAGGCGCTGCTGACGTTCGAAGAGATCGCGCGGCTTGCACGCGTATTTCGCCGCCTCGGCATCGAAAAGGTGCGGCTTACGGGCGGCGAGCCGCTGGTACGGCGCAATATCGAAGCAGCTCGTTGCGATGCTCGCCGCGATTCCGGGACTCGATCTCACCCTCACGACCAACGGCTCGTCGCTCGCACGCAAGGCTGTCGCCCTGCGCAAGGCGGGCTTGAAGCGCGTGACGGTGAGTCTCGACGCGCTCGACGACGAAACGTTCAAAGCCATGAACGACGTGGATTTCCCCGTGGCGCGCGTGCTCGAAGGCATCGATGCCGCAGCAGCGGCCGGACTCGCTCCGATCAAGGTCAACATGGTCGTGAAGCGCGGCTTGAACGAACGCGAGTATCGTGCCGATGGCGCGGTTTTTCCGCGAGCGCGGACACATCCTGCGTTTCATCGAATACATGGACGTCGGCGCGACCAATGGCTGGCGCATGGACGACGTCGTGACGGCGCGCGAAATCGTCCAGACGATCGACGCGGAAATGCCGCTCGAGCCCGCCGATCCCAACTACCGTGGCGAAGTCGCGCAACGCTGGCGCTACCGCGACGGCAGCGGCGAGATCGGCGTCATCGCATCGGTGACGCAGGCGTTCTGCCGCGACTGCACGCGCGCGCGACTGTCGACGGACGGGAAGCTCTACACGTGCCTCTTCGCAACGGCGGGACACGACCTGCGTGCAATGGTGCGAGGCGGTGCGACGGACGACGAGATCGACGCGCGCATCCGTGCGATCTGGTCGCGCAGGACCGACCGCTACTCCGAGATCCGCACGTCGAACACGGCGCGGCTGAAAAAGATCGAGATGTCGTATATCGGCGGGTGAGGGCAGTGAAACCCGACGCTCTCGCACGCTTCCAGGCCGCTCACCTTCGCCGTCGAAGCGCTGAACGAGCGCGGCGAGGTGCTGCCCGCCTCGATCGCGGGCGAGCATCCGCTCACGCTCTACGTCGACAAGCGCGAGATCGTCACGCTCATGACCCTCGGCCAGGCGCCCGAAGCGCTCGCGATCGGCTACCTCCGCAACCAGCGGCTGGTGCGCTCGGTCGAGCAGATCGCCTCGGTGCAGGTCGATTGGGAGACGGACGCCGTCGCGGTGACGACGCGCACGCCGCTCACCGATCTCGACGAGAAGATGGCCAAGCGCACGGTGACGACCGGCTGCGGGCAGGGCACGGTTTTCGGCAGCCTCATGGACGAGATCGACGCGATCCGCCTGCGCGACGACGTGATGCTCGAGGAGGAGACGCTCTACGGACTGCTCGATGCGGTGCGTCGTCACGAGACGATCTACAAGAGCGCCGGCGCGGTCCATGGCTGCGCGCTCGCCGACGGCACGGACATCCTGTACTTCGTCGAGGACGTCGGCCGCCACAACGCCGTCGACGCGATCGCCGGTCAGATGTGGCTCGACGATGTCGATGGCTCCGACAAGATCTTCTACACCACCGGGCGGCTCACCTCCGAGATGGTCATCAAGGCGGCCCAGATGCAGATCCCGTTCCTCGTCTCGCGCTCGGGCCTCACGAAGATGGGTTACGACATCGCGCTCAAGGTCGGCATCACGATGATCGGGCGGGCCGTCAATCAGCGCTACCTGCTCTTCACCGGCCGGCACCGCTTCATGAAGACCGTCAGCCCGACGATGCTCGCCTGAAGCGGCATGATGCGGGGCGTAACCGGCGTGATCCTCGCCGGCGGCCAGGGCCGCCGCATGGGCGGCGTAGACAAGGGACTGAAACCGCTGCGTGGCCGGGCGATGGTCCAATGGGTGATCGAGCGCTTCCGGCCGCAGGTCGAAGAGCTGCTCGTCAACGCGAACCAGAACCTGGAGACGTACGCGAGCTTCGGATATCGCGTCATCCCCGACGCGATCGGGGGCTACGCGGGTCCGCTCGCAGGATTGCATCGCGGACTCTCCGAAGCGAAAAGCCCGCTCGTAGCGACGGCCCCGTGTGATTCGCCGTTCCTGCCGCTCGATCTGGTCACGCGCCTCGAAGAGCACCTGAACGCACGCGCCGCCGACCTCGCCGTCGCGCGCACGGGTGAGCAGGCCCATCCCGTGTTCTGTCTCTGCCGCCGGAGCGTGCTCCCGAGCCTCACCGCGTTTCTGGAAGGCGGCGGCCGCAAGATCGACGCGTGGTACTCGGCGCTTCCAGTCGTCGAAGTGCCGTTCGACGACAATGAAGCGGCCTTCAGTAACATCAATACGGAGCAGGAGCTCGCCGCGTTCGACAAGAACACGCGTGCTTGACCTTAGGTCCGCAGTCCCACAGCCGGAATCCGATCTGGTTGACGTGAACGCCACTTGGTTCCATGATCGGAATCTTGTGGAGGCACACGCATCGAGCCGCCTCCAGCCGGGTCATCGCAGGCACCCGGCACTTCAGACACGTGTCCAAGCACTGCTCCTTATCCCCAGCGGGAAGGAGTGTGTATGGACCGACTCTCCGCCCAATCTCCGCCCTACTCGCGCCTTCCTTCAGGGCGCGACGGGATCCTGCGCCGTGCACGGCCCATTCCGAGGATCGGACTAGTCGCGCTCGTGAGCGCGACTCTCTTCGGAGGCTGCGGCAAACCCGGCGCCCTTCCCGCGGCAGCCGAGCTTCCAGCAAATGCCGTCACGATGCAGGCCAGCCAATCCGTATTGCGCGTGCGGTCGGACCGTGTGCGCGACCGAACATGGGCGCTGGCCCTCGATCACGTCGAGGTCTACGACAGAGTGACACGGCGATTGATCCGACGTATCGATTTGCCGCCGTGGTGGGTGGCGGATCGAGTCTGCCAACCCGACATCGTGTTCGATGCTCGTGGGACGGCGTTCATCTCTCACAACATCGAGCCGAAGCTCTGGCAGATTCACGCGGACAACTTCGAGCTGAAAGAACACGCACTTCGGCTGGTCGGAAAGGAACACCTCGATATCGGATTCAGCAACCTCACCTTTGCGTCGGATGGGACGCTCATCGGTAAAGCATCGACGGGTGACACGATCTGGCGAATCGACCTTGAAAGTGCCACGGCGCATGAGGTGGAGCAGGGGCGCAGCGACGCCACGCAGGGGATATGCGTCGAGTCGATGTGACGATGCATCTTCACCCGCCGGGGCGCATCGGGTGCAGCCTTCGATTCGCCTCGCGCAGGCGCGCTGCCGGACGGGCGGAATCGCTGAGCGATCGCAGCGCGACCGCGCCTTCAAGGATCACAGAGTGCCTGCCGCCGCGGTCCGGCCGGCTTCGAGCAGCGCGCCGTAGAGGCCGACCTGCTCGTTCATCACGACATTGACCGGGATCGTCTCGAGCAGCTTCTGAAAGCGGCCCTTCGCGCAGAACGCGCGCATGAACGTCCCGTCGACAAGCTTCGCGGCGATCTTCGGCGCGATGCCGCCGGCGATGAACACGCCGCCGTGCGCGAGGACGGTGAGCGCCATGTTGCCCGCGAAAGCGCCGTAGGCCGACGCGAACAGATCGAGAGCCCGCACCGCAGCCGGATCGCGATCTTCGAGCGCGAACTGCGTGATCGCCTTCGCCGCATCGCCTTGCGCGATGGCTTCCTCGAGCTCGCGAGATGGCGTGCAGCCCTGGGTGCTCGCAAGGAACTCCACAATCGCCGGCGGCCCTTGCCCGGACACCACGCGCTCGTACGAGACGTGCCCGAAGCGTTCGCGCAGATAACGCACGAGAGCGTCCTGCATCGCGTCGCCCGGCGCGAAATCACCGTGTCCCGCCTCGGACGCGTGCACACGATAGGCGCCGTCCTGAAAGAGCAGGATCGCAACGCCCAGACCCGGTGCCCGCACCGACGATGACGCGCGGCGCTCCTTCCACGGCGGTCCCCGCCTGCAGGGTGAGCAGGTCGCACGCCGCGAGCGCCGAGATGCCGACACCCGCGGCGGCGAAATCGTTGATGACGCGCACGGCGCTAAGGCCAAGGCGCGCAGCGAGCGCGCTCTTCGCTGATCGTCCACGCGAGATTGGTAAGCCGCGCACGACCTTCCTCGACGGGACCCGCCACCGCGAAGCAGGCGCCGGTGGGCGCGGCGGAAAGCGCGGCGACTTCCGGCTCGTTCAGGAACGTATCGATCGCGGATTCCAGGGAGTCGTAGCGCTGGCTCGGATACACGCGCCGCGCGAGCAGAGTCACCTGCGTACCGTCGTAGCGGCCGAGCCCGAGTTTCGTGTTCGTGCCGCCCACGTCCGCGGCGAGCACGATGTGCTCAGGCATTCGATGGCCCTCTGCGAGATCGTCAAGCCGACGCGAGCTCCACCGGCTGGCCGGTCGGCTGATGCACCATCGCCTGGGGCTCCGCGATGAAATAGCCCTGCGCGAAATCCACTTTGAGCGCGGTGATCTTCGCGAGCGTCTGCGGCGTCCTCGACCTCTTCGGCGACCGTCTGGATGCCGAGGATGTGGCTGATGCGGTTGATCGAATCGACGATCGCGTAGTCCATGGGATCGGTGGCCATGTCGCGCACGAACGTACCCGCGATCTTCAGCACGTCGACGGGCAGGTACTTGAGATACGCGAACGACGACATGCCGGTGCCGAAGTCGTCGAGCGCGAAGCGGCATCCCATGCCCTTCAGCTCGCGCATGAGCTCGGCCGCCGCCGTGAGATTCGATATCGCGGTCGTCTCGGTGATCTCGAAGCACAGTAGACCATGCGGCAACTGATAGCGCGTGAGCAGGTTGCGCAGGAAATCCGGCAGGCTCCGATCGTTGATGCTCGCGCCGGAGAGATTGACCGAATAGTAGCCGCGCTCGTGCGGCTCGCGCGCGATCGCTCCCGAGGTGTACTGGGTGTGCAGGTACTCGATCAGCGAGCTCACCACCCAGCGCTCGATCGACGTGAGCAGGTTGTAGCGCTCGGCAGCGGGCATGAAACCGGTCGGCGGGATGAGGTTGCCCGCCTTGTCGACCATGCGGATGAGCACTTCGTAGTTGGGTTCATGACCCGCCCCGTGGGCGAGCGGCGCGATGCGCTGGCGGTACAGCCGGAAGCGCCCGAGCTCGAACGCCTGGCTGATCTGCGAGACGACCTCGAGCTCGCCGTGCTTGCCTTCCGCCGATTGCTCCTCGGGCCTGAACGCCTGCACGCGGTCGCGTCCCTTGTTCTTCGCCTCGTAGCAGCAGGCGTCCGCGAGGCTCATCAGGCGGTTCAGATCGCCGCTGTCGGCGCTGATCGGCACGAGTCCGATGCTCACGCCGACGCTGAACGTCTTGTCTTCCCACACGAAGCGAAACTCGCGCACGGTCTCGCGCATCGCGTTCGCGATGCGCAGCGCCTGGTCGAAGGGGCAGCTCTCGAGCAGCGCGCCGAATTCGTCGCCGCCGAGGCGCGCGAGCGTGTCGCGAGCCGCGCATCCGCGAGAGCATGACCGAGGTCAACTGCCGCAGGAGCTCGTCGCCCGCCGTGTGGCCGCACGTGTCGTTCACCGCCTTGAAGTTGTCCATGTCCATGAACATGAGCGCGTGCTCGCGGTGCTGGACTCGCGCCGTATCGATCAGCTCGGTCAGGCGCCGCTCGAACTCGCGGCGATTCACGAGCCCGGTGAGCGCATCGTGGCTCGCCTGCCAGAGCAACTGCTGGGCCATCGCCCGTATCGGGCTGATGTCGTGGAACACGACGATCTTGCCGAGCGCGTGGCCCTCGCGATTGCGGATCGGCGCCTGCGAATACCGGATGGGGCATTCGCGGCCGTTGCGGTCGAGCAGGCGTGACCGAGACGACTCCCGGCTCCTTTTCCGGCCGACGATACCGACGGATTCGACGCGAGCGTCGATTTCCTCGCCCGTGCGCTCGTCGACGATGCGGTAGATCTCGCCGAGCGGGCGGCCCGCGCGCTTCGGCGGTTTTCCAGCCGGTGTACTGTTCCGCCACCGGATTCAGGTATTCGACGCGCTCGTCGGCGTCCGTCGTGATCACGCCGTCGCCGATCGAATGCAACGTGACCTGCGCGAGCTCCTTTTCGAGCTGAAGCTCGTTTTCGGTGCGCTTCACCTGACGCATGACCAGCACTGCCACGGAGCCCGCCCCCACCACGACGAGCAGGCTCACCAGAGCGATCAGCATCATGGCTTCGCGCTCGGCATCCCGCGCGTGCTCGACCGCTCCCCGCGCGGAAGTCCGACTCGCATCGAGCCATGCCTGCAGCGACGCCTCGACGTCCAACTGCACCTTCGGTCCGGAGGCTTCCAGCACCTTCAGCGCGCCCGGCGCGTCTCCCGTGAATACGAGCTCGAGCACGTGGTCCAGCACTTCGTCCGCACGTCGTGCCGCCGCCACGATCCGTTCGAGCGCGCTGCGCTCGCCATCCGCGAGCGCCACCGCCTTCGAGCTTGCGCACGCCATCGAGAAACTCGTCGGCGACGACGCGATAGCGCTTTGCGCCATGCGCGCGCGAAAGCGGGTCGTCGCTCGCCGCGACTTCCCGCACGAGATGCAGGCGCTCCTGCATCATTCTGAACATCGTCGTGATGAGTCCCGTCTTGAGGGACTGCTGCTCTACGACCGCGTGCAGCGGCTCGTCTGCCTGACGGCTCCGCGCGATGCCGAGCACGCTCACGGCGGCGAGCGCCGCCAGAAATACACCCAGACAGAAAAGAAGCGTCTGCCGCCGCGAAACGCGGAATTTCATGTGAAAATCGAGCGCGCTGTCGGCGCATCATCCGCGCCGCTCCCGCGCGCGGCGGGATCCTGGCGGTAAAAACAGGCGAGCTGTGTGTAGACGTCGGGATACAGTGACGTGAGGCTCTCAGGCGACTCGAAGAACACCTCGCTCATGACCGCGAAGAATTCCGCCGGACTCTCAGCGGCGTAATCGTCGATCTCGAGCAGCGCGTCGCTGTCGACCTTCGCGCAGAAGTCTTCGTAGGCGTGTGTGAATACGCCGGACCACGCGGCGCGCGACATGTCCGCGTGCAACGGCGGAAACCCGTTGGGTTCGCCGTTCAACATGTCGAGCTTGTGCGCGAACTCGTGTATGACGACATTGTAGCCCCCGGCGCGTCCGCCCTCGTTCGCGTCGGCCCACGAAAGAATCACCGGGCCGCGCTCCCACGATTCGCCTGTCATAGGCTCTTCGATGGTGTGGGTCACGCCCGCTTCGTCGACGAACTCGCGCTCCGCCACGAATTCGTCGGGATAGACGATGACCTCGATCCAACCGCGATAGTAATCGAGACCGAGGTTCAGTATCAGGATGCAGGCCTGAATCGCGATGGCGATTCGCATGTCTTCGCGCACGACCATCCCGCCAGCGCCATGAATGCCCTTCTCATGGAGGAACAATGTCACGAGCTCACGGAGACGTTCCAGCTCAGCCGCGCTGAGAGAGCGCGTGAACGGATACTGCATCACCGTCACGCGCCATAGTTCCTCATCGACCGCGTGCCGTCTGAGCACACGTGCCCGCCGCCACTCCCGCAGCCAGCCCACCGGCAACCGCCTCTAGCAACGTGTCGGATCTCGCTCCGACACGCTGACAAAGGGAAGGAGGTTACGGGGGAAACCTTGCTTGAGAACCACCCCGTCATCGTGAGCGGGGGCTGCGGAGCAGCGGGGTCCCCGCGAACGAAGCATTCCGGCGTCAGTTAGTATTTCCATCAAGATGTACGAGGCCTTGAGTAGAACGTGCGGGGGCAAGTAAGGCGGTGAGGCCCGAGCCGAAGGCAAGCCACCGCCCCCCTAGGCCTGCTCGTCGCGCAGCTCGACGACCCGCAGCGCAGGAGCGGTCGTCTCCGGCTCGCCCAGCTCGACGGCCTCGATCTGCGCGAAGCGCTGCGTGATCTTGGTGCTGCTCACCTGTACCTTCTCGACATCCTCGTGCGCCTGCTTGATGTGCCGCGCAAGATCGCGCATGCGCTCGTCGAAGCGGCCGAAATCGGCCGCGAGCTTTCCGAGGCAGTCCTTGATGACGTGCACCTGCCGGCGCGTCTCCACGTCCTTCAGCACCGCGCGCGCCGTGTTGAGCACGGCCATGAGCGTCGTGGGAGACACGATCCAGACCCGGCGGCTCATCGCATACTCGACGACCTCGCGCATGGTGCGCGTGGATCTCCGCGAACACCGCTTCCGCCGGGAGGAACATCACGGCGCCGTCGGAAGTCTCGCCGGGAATGATGTACTTGCCGGCGATCGCATCGACGTGGCGTCGCAGGTCCAGGCGAAACTGCCTCTGCGCCGCGGCGCGCTCGAGCTCGTTCGCGTCGGCGGCAAACATCCGGTGGTAGTTCTCCAGCGGAAACTTCGAATCGACCACGACTTTTCCGGTCGGGGCCGGCAGATCGAGCACGCAGTCCGCGCGCGAGCCGTTCGAAAGCGTCGCCTGCATCGCATAGACATTTTCCGGAAGCACGTTGCGGACCAGCGCCTCGAGCTGGACCTCGCCGAACGCGCCGCGCGCGCGCTTGTCGCCCAGCAGCTCCTGAAGACTCACGACGCTGCCGGTCAGGCTCTCGATCTTCTTCTGCGCTTCGTCGATCGTGGCGAGCCGCGTCATCACGTTGGTGAACGTCTCGTTGGTTTTCCGGAAACCTTCGTCGAGACGCTCGTTGACCTTGCCCGAGATCTCGCCCAGCCGCTCGTCGATGCGGCTGTTCAATGTCTGCGTCGTATCGCTCAGTCGGGCGAGCATCGCTTCGCGGTACTCATGCATGCTCTCGCTCAATGTGAGCTTCAGCGCGTGGAGCGTCTCGCGCGTTTCACCGAGCTCCTGAGCGACGGCGCCGCGCAGCCGCTCGCTCGACTCGGTGAGATGCTCTCCGAGCCTGTCTCCCTGCTGCGTGAGGCCCGCGTGCAGATCGACGAGCATGGCGCGATGCTTCTCTTCGAGCGACTGCGAGAGCCGCTCGGACAAGGCGCGCATATCTCGAGCCTGCGTCGCGCTTCTGTAGAGGAGAAACGCCACCACGAGCGCGCTCACGATCGCAACCGGAAGGGCAAGACTTTCGAGCATCGCCGCAGTATAGCTGCGTCAGCCGATCTCGCGCAGGCCCTTCAAGGGCGGCACATTGAGCACGCCGCGCGTGCCGGCATAACCGGCGAGCGCAATGCCGATGGTGCCCGCGAGCACGCCTGCAAGCCACACGTTCGCATTCACCGTGTATTGCAGATTGAGTATGTGGGTTGCGATCACGAAGCCGAGAGCGGTGGCGCCGAACGCAGCGAGCAGCCCTGCCAACGCGCCGAGGGTCGCGAATTCCGCGAGGATCGCGCGGCGCAGTTGTGCGCGGCTTGCACCGAGCGTTCGCATGACCGTCGCCTGATAGAGCCGTTCGTCCTGGGTGCTGGCGATGGCCGCGTACAACACCACCAGGCCGGCGGACAGCGTGAACAGGAAGATGAACTGCACGGCGCGCGCGACCTGGTCCATCATCTTCTGCACCTGGCCGAGCACCTGCGCCACGTCGATCAGCAACAGGTTCGGAAACTCTCGTATCAGATCGCCGAGGACCGCGCTGTCGCCCGAGGGCACGAAGAAGCTCGTCACGTAGGTTGCCGGGTGGCGCTCGAGCATCCCGGGCGGCGCGATGACGAAGAAATTTACGTTGAAGCTGTCCCAATCGACTTTGCGCAGGCTGGTGACACGTGCGGTCACGGGCTCGCCTGCCACATCGAAGGTGAGCACGTCGTTCAACTTGATGCCGAGCGTCGCGGCGATGCCGTCTTCCATCGAGAACTGTGCGGGCGCAGCCCGACCCTCCCACCAGCGTCCCGCCGTGATGCTGTTGTCCGCCTGCATGCGCTCGGCCCAGGAGAGATTGAACTCGCGGTCGATCAGCCGGCGTGCGCGCTCGTCGGGATAGTCGGCTGACGCTACGCGGCGGTCGTTCACCTGCGTGAGCCTGCCTCGCACCATCGGAGAAAGGACCGGCTCACGCATCTGGCGACGCCCGAAGAACGCCTGGATGGCCGCGACCTGATCCGGCTGGATATTCACGATGAAGCGGTTCGGCGCCTCGGGCGGCAGACTCGTCTGCCACGCCTGGAGGAGATCGTGGCGGATGATCGTGAGCACGAGCAAGGCCATCAACCCGATGCCGAGCGCGACGACCTGAACGGTGCTGCCGAGCGCGCGTCGCTGCAGGTTCGCAACGCCGTGGCGCCAACTGAAACCCCGCGCGCGCACGCTGCCCGCGGCCCGGAGGAGCAACCAGGTGAGCCCCGCGGCGGCGAGCATCGCGGCGACGAAGCCGCCGAGCACCAGCGCGCCGAGGCGCAGGCCCTCGGCCTTCCAGAGCACGAGCGCCGAGATCGCGGCGAGTCCCGCGCCGTACGTGATGAAGCCGCCGGGCGGCGGCATGCCGAGCTCTCTGCGCATGACGCGCAGCGTGGGCACGCGTCCCAGCGACATGAGCGGCGGCAGTGCGAATCCGAGCAGGAGCGCAAGCCCGGTCACGACGCCATGAAGGCCGGGCTTGAACCCGGGCGGTGGCAACTCCACAGCCACGATGTTCCCGAGCCAGTATGCAAGCAGCGCCTGCGCCGCCACGCCGATAGCGCAACCAATCGCGCTCGCGATCACGCCGAGCGCGACGAAGTGAACGAGGTAGAGGCGCACCACCGTGCCCTCCGCTGCACCGAGGCAGCGCATCATCGCGCAGGCGTCGAGATGTCGCTGGAGAAAGCGGCGGGCGGCAAGCCCGATCGCGACCGCGGCGAGCACCACGCTCACGAGCGCGGCAAGACTCAGGAATTTTTCGGCGCGCTCGAGCGCGGAGCGGATCTCCGGTCGCGCGTCGCGGATGCCTTCGATGCGCTCGCCCGGTTGCAGCCGCGCAGTCGCCCACGCGTGGAACGCGTCGATGCGCTCGGCGGGACCCGCGACCTGCAGGCGGTAGCTCACGCGGCTCCCCGGCTGCACCAGTCCCGTCGTCTCGATGTCGGCTTCGTTCAGGAGGATGCGGGGTGCGGCATTGAGAAAGCCGATCGCGATGTCCGGCTCGTGCGTGACAACCGCGGCGGCCGTGAACACGCTGCGACCCAGCTCCACTTTGTCGCCGGGCTGCACGCCGAGCTCGCTGTAGAGTCGCTCGTCGAGCCATGCCGTCCCCGGAGCCGGAATGCGATCGGCCTTGCGCTCCGTGCCCTGACGCTCGTCCGCGATCCGCATCTCGCCGCGCAAAGGATAGCCTGGAGACACGACGCGCACGGCCGCGAGCACATTGCGCTCCCCGTTCACGGCCATGCTGGGAAAACGCATCACCCGCGTGACCGAGAGATCTCGCGCCCGCGCCTCGGCCTCGAATTCGGCCGGAATTGGCCGGCCGGCCGCGATGATGAGGTCGGCGCCGAGCAGTTGGTTCGCCTGTCGCCCGAGCGCCTGATGAACGCGGTCGGTGAAGAAGCCGACGCTCGTCACGGCTGCGACCGCGACGACGATGGCAACGGTGATCAGGATGAGCTCGCCGGCTCGATGGTCGCGCCACAGGAGTCGCAGACCGAGCTTCAGTTCATCCCGGAGTCGGCTCACCGCAGCCTCACCCGCCGAGGCGGACTTGCGCATCGCGCGACCCGGCCTCGTCTCCGGTACCGTTCGCGAGCCGGCCGCTCGCCAGTCTCAGCACGCGGTCGCAGCGCTGGGATAGCGCTTCGTCGTGCGTGACCAGAATGAGCGTCGTGCCACGCTCCCGATTCAGTGCGAACATGAGATCGATGATCTGACTGCCCGTGGCTTGATCGAGATTGCCTGTCGGCTCGTCGGCCAGCAGAAGGGTCGGCGATGTCACGAAAGCGCGCGCGATGGCGACCCGCTGCTGCTCGCCGCCGGAGAGCTGCTTGGGATAGTGGCCCAGCCGCTCGGCGAGTCCCACGCGCGCGAGCATCTGGCGCGCTTCCGCGGCGGCCTCGCTATTGCCCGCGAGCTCGAGCGGCAGCATGACGTTCTCGAGCGCCGTCATCGCAGGCAGAAGCTGAAAGGACTGGAAAACGAACCCGACCCGCTGCGCGCGGACGGCGGCCCGGCCGTCTTCATCGAGCGCGAAGAGATCGTGACGGTCGATGTGCACCTTCCCTTCAGTCGGCGTGTCGAGCCCGGCGAGAAGCCCGAGCAAAGTCGACTTTCCGGAGCCCGAAGCGCCGACGATGGCGACCGCTTCGCCTGCGCGAACCTGGAAACTAATGTCGCTCAGGATGGTCAACCCGATGGCGCCGTTCGGCACGGTCTTGCCGAGCGACTCGGCGCGGACAATGGTCTCGCGCGATCCGTCTTCCACCTTCAGTCTTCCACCTTTATTATGCTCCCGGCCATGCTCGTGCGTATCTTATTCATATTGGCGCTGTCGCTCACGGCGTCTCACGCAGGCGCTGCGACGATTCTCGTTTTCGGCGACAGCCTTTCCGCCGCTTACGGGTTCGAGCAGCAGAAGAGCTGGCCCCGCCTGCTCGAGGCGCGTCTGCGCAAAGAACGGCTGAGCTACACGGTCGCCAACGTGAGCGTGAGCGGCGAGACGACTGCGGGCGGTGCGAAGCCGCATCGGGGAAGCACTGAAGAAGCATCAGCCCGATGTCGTCGTGATCGAGCTCGGTGCGAACGATGGATTACGCGGGCAAAACCTGGATGTCATGCGGCACAATCTCGAGTCGATGATCGACGCAAGCCGCAAAGCGAAAGCAGACGTACTGCTCGTCGGCATGCGCCTGCCACCCAACTACGGCACGGCCTACACCGAAAAGTTCCAGCAGACCTTCGCCGACGTGGCCCGGCAACGAAAACGGCGTTCGTGCCGTTTCTCTTCGAGGGCTTCGCCGAGGACCTGCGCTACTTCCAGGCCGATCGCGTGCATCCCACGGCGGAGGCGCAGGCGCTCATGCTCGATACGGTGTGGAAGGGTCTTAAGCCGCTGCTCAGGCAGCGCCCTTAAACGGGACAGACCCATTTATGTGCGAAAGCGGGTCTGTCCCGTTTTCCCGTTTTTCTCAGCTGATCGTGATGCCCGCCTCGCCGCGCTCCAGGCTGGCCGATGACCGCTGCGCGATCGAAGCCCTCTTCGCGGAAGATGTCGAGCACGGCCGGCGCAGCCTCCGGCGAGCACGCGACGAGCAGCCCGCCGCTCGTCTGCGGATCGGTGAGGAGCTTGCGATGCCAGAGCGGCGCATTGGAGGGCAGCTCCACGGCGTTCTCGCAGCTCGCCCAGTTGCGATCCGAAGCGCCGGTCACATGGCCCTGCTCGGCCAGTGACGCCGCGGCATCGAGCAGCGGCAGGTCGCCAAAGCGCATCCGCGCACGCAGACCCGAGCCCCGACACACTTCCATCAGGTGTCCGAGCAAGCCGAAGCCGGTCACGTCGGTAATCGCATGCACGGACCCCATCTCGGCGAACTCGCATCCCCGGCGTGTTGAGCTTCGTCGTGGTCTCGATCATCTGCTCGGTACGCTTCCGTGCCGCAGCTCGCCTTTTTTCAGCGCGGCGCTCATGATGCCCACGCCGAGCGGCTTTGCCCAGGATCAGCACGTCGCCGGCTCGCGCGCGGTCGTTGCGCTTGACGCGGTCCGGATGAACCAGTCCGAGCGCGACAAGCCCGTAGATCGGCTCCGGCGAATCGATGGAATGGCCGCCGGCGATCGGAATGCCGGCGGCGGCGCAGACGGCCTGCCCGCCCGCGACGATGCGCTGAATCGTCTCGACCGAGACTTTGCCGACCGGCATGCCGAGCAGCGCGAGCGCCATGATCGGCTTGCCGCCCATCGCATACACGTCGGAGATCGCGTTGGTCGCGGCGATGCGTCCGAAATCGAACGGATCGTCGACGATCGGCATGAAGAAGTCGGTCGTCGCGACGAGCGCCTGCGTATCGTTCAGGCGATAGACGGCCGCGTCGTCGCACGACTCGGTGCCGACGAGCAGATCCGGAAAGGCGCTCGTGAGCGGCGCCTTCGCCAGAATTTCGCTCAGCAACGCTGGCGTGAGCTTGCAGCCTCAGCCGCCGCCGTGCGCAAGCTGCGTCAGGCGGACTGCACCTGGGTCAATCGGACTATTCATCTGTTAACGTAAACTTCATGCGATCGGGCAGTGAGCGAGAAGCGCCGCGACGGAACGGACGAATGCGCGAGCGCGTCGCGGTTAACGTAACACAGCGCCGGACCTTTGACGAGGCGATGAAAGCGACCGCTCGATGCAAAGAACGTATGTATTGCGCTGCCCTGAGGATTGCGTTCAACATAACCCGAGTGAGTCGAAGATGCCAGATCAACCTGCACCTGCCTTCGAGCTTCCCGCAACGGGAGGCAGAAGCTTCCGCCTCGACGAGGCCAAAGGCAGCACCGTCGTCCTCTACTTCTATCCGAAGGACAACACGCCCGGCTGCACGACCGAAGGCCAGCAGTTTCGCGATCTGCACCCGGAGTTCCAGCAGCGAAATGCGACGTCTACGGCATCTCGCGCGACAGCCTGAAATCGCACGAGAACTTCAAGTCGAAAATGTCTTTCCCGTTCGAGCTGCTCTCGGACGCGGAAGAGACCGCCTGCAAGGCTTTCGACGTGATCAACATGAAGAACATGTACGGCAAGAAGGTCCGCGGCATCGAACGCAGCACGTTCGTGATCGACGGCAAGGGCGTGTTGCGCCGCGAATGGCGCGGAGTCAAGGTCCCGGGGCATGCGCAGGAGGTGCTCGACTTCGTGAAAAGCTTGAAGCCGTGACTCGTGGATCATGGCTCGTGACTGGGCGACCCTGACTCCTTCAGTCTCACATTTCACCTCTTCACTCCTTCACGTTTCACACATGGGAGGTTCATGATTCAACGCAAGTCGGCGTCGAACGTTGCCCGTTTCCCTTCCACTTCCACACGGCTTTTCGTGCTCGACACCAACGTGCTCATGCACGATCCCACGAGCCTCTTCCGCTTCGAGGAACACGACATCTACATCCCGATGGCGATCCTCGAGGAACTCGACAGCCACAAGAAAGGCATGTCCGAGGTTTCGCGCAACGCGCGGCAGGCGAGCCGCTATCTCGACGAGCTGATCTCGCTGGCCGAAGCGAGCATCGCGGACGGCATTCCGCTCGAGCGCCATGGCGACAAGAGCGCGCGCGGGCGCCTGTTTCTCCAGACCGAAGCGATCGGCAGCGAGCTGCCCGCGCACCTGCCGACCGGCAAGGCCGACAATCAGATCCTCTGCGTCGTCATGCATCTGAAGGCCGCGCATGCCAAGCGTGAAGTCATCCTCGTCTCGAAGGACATCAACATGCGCATCAAGGCGCGCGCGTTGGGTCTCGCCGCCGAGGATTACTTCAACGACAAGGTGCTCGAGGACACCGACCTCCTCTACAGCGGCACGCGCGAACTGCCGGGCGACTTCTGGGAGCGGCACGGCAAGGACATGGAGTCGTGGCAGCAGGGCGGACACACGTACTACCGCGTCCGCGGTCCGCTGTGCCCGAGCCTGATCGTCAACGAGTTCGTCTATCTCGAGGACGACAAGCCGTTTCACGCGCAGGTGAAGGAAGTGAGCGGCAGACCGCCGTTCTGCAGACGCTCAAGGACTACGGCCACCAGCGCCACAACGTGTGGGGCATCACGGCGCGCAACCGCGAGCAGAACTTCGCGATGAACGCGCTCATGAACCCCGACATCGATTTCGTGACGCTGCTCGGTCAGGCCGGAACGGGCAAGACGCTGCTCACGCTCGCCGCCGGGCTCATGCAGACGCTCGAGCACAAGACCTACTCCGAGATCATCATGACGCGCGTGACGGTGCCGGTCGGCGAAGACATCGGCTTTCTCCCCGGCACCGAAGAAGAGAAAATGAACCCGTGGATGGGCGCGCTCGAAGACAATCTCGACGTGCTGAACAAGACCGACGACGAAGCCGGCGAATGGGGACGCGCCGCGACGCGCGATCTCATCCGCTCGCGCATCAAGGTGAAATCGCTCAACTTCATGCGCGGACGCACCTTCATCAACAAGTATCCTCATCATCGACGAAGCGCAGAACCTCACGCCCAAGCAGATGAAAACGCTCATCACCCGCGCGGGTCCCGGCACCAAAGTGGTGTGTCTGGGCAACATCGCGCAGATCGACACGCCCTACCTCACCGAGGGCAGTTCGGGACTCACCTACGTCGTCGATCGCATGAAAGGCTGGTCGCACAGCGGACACGTCACGCTCACGCGCGGGGAGCGCTCCCGCCTGGCGGACTACGCCGCAGAGACCTTGTAGAGGAGGCGCGATGAAAATGATGACGAACCTTTTATCGTAAGGCTGCTGAAAGCATCGAACGCCGCCAGAATCGGCATGACTACGCCATGATTTCCTCCTACGCGGGTCAGGTCAGTTCCGCCTTCGGCCCGTTCACCCTGGGTTTTTCTTGGTTATCGCTGGCTCGAGTCGGTGCTCCTTCCGCGCCCCAGCGCAGTGCACTCCACCAGCTCGCTCACATGGTCCTTCGACTCGAGTGTCTCGACCGTGGAGACGAGCCTCGCGCGCGCGTTCGCATCGAGCAGGTCCCGCGTGAGATCGTCGAACTTGCGGCAGGCATCGTGCCAGCCTGAATCGGCCGCATCGTCGGCGAGGCTTCTCCGGTGCTCCACGGTGACGCTCCTGCCGTCTCTCAGGACTGCCGTGAGGCGGCAACAGCGCGTCTGCGGCGCGAGCGCCGCAAATTCATCGGGCAGCTCGATCGTGCACTTGGCCATGAGCGCTCGCACGTCGTCGTCCCGGAAGCGCCCGCGCTCCATGCTCTGCGGCGTGATCGTGCCGTCGAGCAGCGCCATCGCGACCGTGCACGGCAGTGAGTGATCGGCGGTCTCGCGCGTTTGCGGGTTCCAGACCTCGGGAGAATGCAGCCAGCGCTCGAATGCCTGCCGTATCGATTCGATGCGAAGCTGTACGATCTCGTCCACGTCGATCGCGACGCGGAGCTTCTGCGCAGCGAACACCGGCACCTGGCAGTTGAAGCGCGTCGGGAAGGACTTGATCATCGTCTGCTGCACGGCGAAGGTGTGATTCTCGAAACGCGTGGGAATGGGCACGTCGTATCTCTCGCCCGCCATGAGCTGATTCCAGAACCCGTACTTGCCTTCGAAGATACCGTCCGGTCCGGTCATGCCTGCGCGCGCGAGGTACGCAGCGAACACGCCCGCCCGGGCGCCATACGGGCCCGCCATGCCCTTCCACATCGAAAGCGTGCCGGTGCGCGTCTGGTTGAGCGCGATCGTGGGCACCACGGCGAGTGAAGCCGCATGCGCCATCCGTTCACGATCGAGTGCCCAGAAGCCGGCCGCAGGC
This sequence comes from uncultured beta proteobacterium, assembly GCA_963808765.1. Taxonomy (GTDB): domain Bacteria; phylum Pseudomonadota; class Gammaproteobacteria; order Burkholderiales; family SG8-41; genus JAQGMV01. The sequence continues at coordinate 6,299 of CAWEHH010000037.1, read as the reverse complement.
GAGCGCCGAGGCGAGTGCGACGATCGGCGTCTGGTCCCAGCCGCGATGGTTGTACGGCACGACCTCGACGAATCGGCATTGCACTTCATAGAGAATCGCCGTGGCGAGTAACAGCGCCGCCCCGCCATGGCCCTCCGCCTCGGCCACCGCGAGCGCGGCGGGAAACGCGTCCGCTGGATGGCTCACGCCCGCGATCACGTAGCTGTCGCTCATGTCGAGCGCTCGCACCATCGCCGAATTCACGAACGCAGCGGTCTCCGGCGAAGTTGAAACGAGCGACCCGAAGATGCGCGATGCGGGCGCCGCCGGGCTCACCCGCGCGAGCGTGCGCGCGATTCGCACAGGCTCGGTGTCCACCGCCGCGAGAGCGGCTCCGACCGTGCTCACGATCCGCGCCTTCGCGGAGGCAATCGCAGCCGCCGACAGATCCGCGTAGCGCAACGCCGTCGCGAACTCAACCAGATTGCGTGTCGTGTCGTCGGGATGCATTCGAGCTTGTGGTCACGCACGGGCCAGGCGTCGAGGGAATCGGCCGCCGTGCCGCGCGAGCGCGTGATCCTTATACTCCCACTCCATGGACAGCGAAGCGCGCGCTGAAAAACTCATGGGCCAACTCCACCATTGGGCGATGGAAGCGATCAAGAAACCGCGCGAGGAGCGGCACGACTTCATCGTGGAGGTGGGGGGCCGCTACTATGAGGACGCGCTGCGCAACGGGCTCTCCGAGTCGCAGGCACAGGAGTGGCGGATGAGCGTGGAAGACTGGGTTGCTTCCGTCGTCGAAGTGATCGAGACGAGCGGCGGCGCGGGCGGCGGCCGCGCCTGAAGCGCGCGTGGCGGATTCGCAACGAGCCGAGCGCCTCTCTTCGCGACCCATGTACGCCGGATGCCCTCCCCTGCGGATTCGTCTAGCATTGTCACTGTGGCAGAAACTCTTTGCCGCTCACCGGACCCTGTCGAATATCGTGAAACGAAAAACCGTATACGGCGCGCTCGGCATCACAGCCGCGCTGCTGGGCATCTATGCGGCGCTCGGTTACCTCCTGGTGCCCTATCTGGTCGAGCGGTCGATGCCGGGTTACGTCCAGGAGAATCTCGGCGCGCAGGCGACGATCGGAAAAGTCCGATTCGATCCTTTTCTGCTGAAGCTCGAAGCGGACGCGTTCCAGTTGTCGACGCAGTCGGCGCAGCCGGTCGTTGGTTTCGAGCGTCTTGTCGTCGATCTCGACCTCGCCAGCATTCCGAACTGGGCATGGACGTTCGGCAATGTGAGCCTCGATGGCTTACGTCTCGAGGCGGAGATCGATAAGGACGGGCGGCTGAATCTCGCCGAACTCGCGGATCACTGGTCGGCGCGCCACCCGAAACAGCCGGAAGACGACCAAGCCGGCGCGCGTGATCGTTCGGCAACTGAAGTTGAATGGCGCCACCGTCGCATTCACCGACTTGACGAGCCCGCAGCCGGCGAAGGTCCAGTCCGAAGCCATCAATCTGGAGATATCCGACCTCTCTACCCTGCCCGACCGGGAAGGCCGCTACGTGCTTTCGGCGAAGCTGCCCGGTGGCGGCGAGCTCTCGTGGCGCGGCGAGCTCGCGCTTCAGCCCATCGCGTCCGACGGAGAGTGGCGGCTGGAAGGCTTCCGGCTCGCGACCGTATGGCAGTTCCTGCGCGACGAAGTGCGCATTGCAGAGCCGCAGGGCTCGCTCGACCTGTCTGGTCGCTACACGTTCCGGTACCAGAACGGAACCACGGCGTTGTCCTGTGGAGGACATGAATGCTCGCGTGAAAGGCCTTGCAATCGCGCGGCGCGATCAGCGTCCCGATCAGCGTACGACCCTCTACCTCCAGACGATCGAAGCATCGAAAGTGCGCTACGACCTCGCCAAGCGCGAGCTCGTCGTGCCGCGGCTCAGCTTCTCCGATGGGAGCCTATACGCCGCGGCCGGCAGGGACGGGAAGATCGACTGGGCGGAAATCTTCGCACCCGCTGAACCTTCGAAAAAAACCACCCCGAGTGGCGCGTCCTCTCCCTTCCACGCGCGTGTGGAGAGCACCGCCGTCGAGCGAGTGAACCTGCGCTACATCGATGATACGCGTGCGAAGAGTCTCGAGTATGCTGCCGAGCTCAATGCCGAGTTCGACCTGAACGTCGAAGCAGGCGATGCCGCGACTCGCCTGTCGATCGATCGACTTCAAGCGGGCTTGACCAACCTAGCGTCAAGCCTGTCGGGCGTGGAACAGCCGCTCGCCGAGCTGAAGTCGGTCAATCTCGAGGGCGGGCGACTCGACACGGCCGCCCGGACCATCGCGCTCGGCAAGGTCACGCTGGACGGCGCGAACGACCGCGATCATCGCATCTTGGAGACGGGCGCATCGCGTTGGTCGACGCGTTCGCGCCTGCGCAAACGAAGCGCCAGCCCCTCCGCCAATGCGACACCGCCGAGCGAAGGCTGGAGCTTATGCACTCGAGAGCGCCGAGCTCTCGAACCTGCGGGTGGCGCTCTCGGACGACACGCTACAAACCGCCGCTGACCTACGACCTCGACGTCGCCGCGATCGTTGAGGAAGCTGACCAGCGATCGCAAGGTGCCCGCTGAATTCGATGCGAAGATCCGTGTCGCGCAAGGCGGGCAGCATCCAGGCAAGCGGCACGCTCGCCCAGGACTTCACACAGGCGAGCGCCAAGGTCAACGTGAACGGCCTGGCGGCTGCTTCCGCTGCGTCCCGTCCTCTCGCAGCACACGACGCTCGATCTCAAATCCGGGAGCGCATCGGTCGCGGCGCGGATCGAATATCGCGCCAGCGCGAAGCCCGCGACGCGCGTGCAGGGCAGCGTGAAAGTCGTCGATCTCCTCCTGAACGAGGCGGCGAGCGGCGATCGTTTTCTCTCGTGGAAGACGCTGGAAGCCGCCGACATCGCGCTCACGCTCGCGCCCAATCGATTGAACGTAAAGGACGTGCGGATCGAGGCGCCCGGCGCGAAGATCGCCATCTCGAAGGACCGGAGCGTCAACCTCACGCGCGTGGTGAAAACCGTTGATACGCCGGCAGGCGCTCAAAAGACCGCGGACGAGAACGAGCCTTTTCCCGTCCGTGTGGCACGGATCGCGGTGCGCGACGGCACGGTGGATTTTTCCGACGACAGCCTGGTGCTGCCGTTTTCGACCGCGCGTCGGTGCGCTCAATGGCGCGATCGTAGGGCTGTCTTCGGCGCCACGCAGCCGCACGGAGCTCAAACTCGAAGGAGAGATCGATCAGAACGGCTCGGCCAGGCGGAGGGCGCGTTGAGGCCCGCGGACCCGAAATCGTTCATGGACATCACGGTCAAGTTCGACAACGTCGCGATGCCGCAGCTTTCGGCCTATACGGCGACCTTCGCGGGGCGCAAGATCGCCGCGGGTCGTCTGTGGGTGGAAGTGCAATACAAAATCGCCGATTCGCAGTTGCTCGGCGATAACAAGTTCGTCATGTCCGATTTCCAGCTCGGTGAGCGGGTCGAAGCCCCGAATGCGCTCGACCTGCCGCTCGATCTCGCTGTTGCCCTGCTCAAGGAACCCGATGGACGCATCCGTCTCGCGGTGCCGGTGCAAGGCGATCTCGACAATCCGAAGTTCGAATACGGGGCGCTGATCCGCGATGCGATCGGAAATGTCCTGCGCCGCATCGTCACTGCGCCGTTTCGTTTCATCGCGGGTCTCGTTCGGCGGGAAAGGCGAGGAGGACCTGCAAAGCGTCGCGTTCGATCCCGGCAGCGCGCGGCTCATTCCGAAGCAGCGCGAGCAGTTGCAGAAGGTCTCGGAAGCGCTCAAGGGTCGAAGCCAACTGAAGCTCGTCATACACGGCGCGTACGATCCGCAGCGTGACGCACAGGCCCTGCGCGAGCGGCTCCTGCGGCGGGAGCTGGCGGCGGAGCTCGGCATCAAGCTCGCGGCCGACGAAGATCCGGGTCCGGCTGCACTCGACAGTTCGGATACCCAGCGCGCACTCGAAAAAATGATGGCGGCGCGCGCGGGAGACGATGCCGTCGATCGCCTCGCGGCCGAGTATGCGAAGAAGAGCGGAAAGGAAGTGCGGCGCGTAAATCCCTTACTCGCGACGTTCGGTCGCGGCCGAGGCGATCGCGATTTCTACCAGACGCTGTTCGACCGCCTCGTTCAAAGCCAGCCGCTTCCCGACAAGCTCCTGGCCGATCTCGCGGGCGAGCGGGCCCGGTCGATCGCGGAGTTCATGGCGAAGACGGGAATCGATGCCGGGCGCATCGCGACGGGCAAGACGCAGACCGTGGAAGACAGCTCCAAGCCGCCAGCGGCCAGACTGTCGTTGGAAGCCGCGTAACGAGCTGCCCGCGCCAGCGCCTTCGATCCTCGAAATCGCGTCAGATAACGCGTTTGTCAGATTCAGCCGCGAAGCGGCCCGATCCTCCACACCCGTTGGCACCATCAGCGCGCGCAGGTACTTCACCGCGATCTTCATGCTGTCGAATGTCATCGCTTCCGAGCCAAGCATCACCAGGTAATGTTCGCCACGGGACTGCAGACCCAATGTCCATTTGTTGCCACACTCGGCGACATACCAACCGTCGACTTCTCCGCGGCCGGACATGCGTGCGACTTCACCCAGGGTCAGGCGCGTGAGGGTTGGCCGCTCCACCGTGCGCGGTCTGAAGAAGTCCGATCCTCAGGTTAACCGATTGAACGATCTATGATGCAAATTAAGAAGTAAGCGTGCAGCGCCCTCGGGATCATGCCTTGGCACGCACGGCACGAGGCCAAAAAAGCCGCATCGCTGCGGCCGATTCGATTTCGAGGTCAGTCGTTCGTTCAACTGGTCGGGGCGAGAGGATTTGAACCTCCGACCTTCTGCACCCCATAAATACCTATTGACGTTTCCCGGTGTCACGTAGACGATTCGAGGGAGCCAGATGATGGCAGAGCGACTGTTGACCGATGCGGCCCTGAGAGGGGCAAAACCCGACGCGGACAAGGATTGTTACCTGAGCGACGGCGGTGGCCTGTATGCGCGCGTGCTGGCTGGCTATTCAAGCCGCGAGATGCGAATCCAGTTCGTCTATCGCTACAAGATCGACGGCACGACCGAGCGTCTGCCGTGCGGCACTTACCCCACTACAAGCCCAGTACATGCGGGCGCAGCTCGCCAAGGCTGGCACGCCGGGACCGAAGGTGATCGGCATCGACGAGATCTCGATCCGCAAAGGCCACAGCTATCGCATCGTGGTCAGCGACCTGATTCGCAGGCGCCCGATCTGGTTCGGTGGCGAGGACCGCTCGGAGGCCAGCATGGCGCAGTTCTACGACTGGCTGGGAGAGAAGAAGAGCCGTGGCATTCGGCTGGCAGTGATGGACATGTGGAAGCCGTTCTCGCAACGCCACCCTGGCGCATGCGCCGCAGGCGGCGATCCTGTTCGACAAGTTCCACATCATGCGCCACCTGGGCGAAGCGCTCGACAAGGTGCGCAAGGCCGAATACGCGCGGCTCAGCGGCAAGGATCGCCGCTACATCAAGGGCCAGAATACACGCTGCTGTCGCGCCGCGAGAACCTCACTCTGGAGGGCAGCGGGCGCTCGAAAACGCTGTTGGCCGCCAACAAGCGGCTGAACACGGCCTACCTGCTCAAGGAGTCCTTCGGCCAGCTCTGGGACTACGAGCGCGAGGGCTGGGCGCGGCGCTTCTTCGACAACTGGCGCGCGAGCCTCAAGTGGCAGCGCCTCGAACCCTACGAGAAATTCGCCGAGATGATCGATCGGCACTGGGATGGCATCGCCGCCTACTGCCGGCCGGAGAACAAGGTCTCGCTCGGCTTCGTCGAGGGCCTGAACAACAAGATCCGCGTCCTCCAGCGCCGCGCCTACGGACTGCGCGACGAGGAATACTTGCGCCTCAAGATCCTCACCTGCATGTTGCCGCCCCTGTGAAACGCCTCAAATCACCCACTCGATCTCCTGAAGACCCAATATGCCAATATAGATGGCACACATGGCATTGATGACACACATGGCAACCTTGGCAGTATTGGCATTCTTCGCACCTTAGTAGGAAGATGGCCAAGAGTGCCACTGTGCCACGTAAGAGGGGTTGGCACTCTTAGAGCATGAGACGGCAACAGAAACGCACCCGCGGGCATGTCGCCAGGGCAATGCACGAGCTTGCGTTGTTATGGAGAAAACCCGAAGTCATGAAAGCCGGGCACTGCTAACCGCAGTAACGCCAGTGCTCGATCCGGTTCTCACCGAGAACAGAGGTCTTCTATCACTAAGTGCAGTGCCTCCCGCGGGTCGAT